>CAYXSM010000006.1:92319-172876 GCA_964466705.1 uncultured Rikenellaceae bacterium | reverse complement strand
AGCGGATCCTGTTTCCGTTGCCATCAACAAAATGGCCGTCTTTAACAGTAACAAATCCTGATCCGCCGGCAATATCTTCATTAAGGAACGACATGTCAACGGAACTGTCTGTTGTGTCTGAGTCGGGAATCACAAAATCGAACCATCCGTATTCGCGTATTTCATCAGCGTTATTCTGACACGCCGTAAACAGAATTAGGATTAATAAACACGGAGAAATCAGGATGTTGCTCAGTTTGTTTGAGTTAAAATGTTTCATCATGGTGCTTATTTATTTAGTATAAACAAAGTTATCTGATCAGACTGGTTAAAAGTATCTGCCGAACTGTTAATTCTATGAACATGGCGTCGAATTTAACAGAAAGGTAATCTTTGCTGTACATAATTCATAAAATAATATAATCTGAATGGAAATTTTTTCATATTTTTTCAAACCGGACATATGTTCCGAAATTTTCTTATCCGGGATCATTTAATAACACCATGAATATATTAAGGCCTGTTACCATTTCAGTCATCACCGTATTATTAATAAACTGTTCCGGCAGGAACAAAATGGCTGACTATAAATCCTTCAGTGGCATTTATCCCCATCTGGCTTATTATAATAATGAAAGCGAGTGCGGTACCGGTGCAGTTGTTCCCTGGGCAGGTCGTTTGTGGGTAGTTACGTACGGACCGCACCTTCCTTACGGGTCAACGGATAAACTATATGAGATAGCTCCGGACCTTCAGCTGGTTGCAAGGGATGAAAGCATAGGGGGAACGCCCGCCAACAGAATGATACACAAAGAGAGCGATCAACTTTTCATTGGTCCATATGTAATTGATAACATGCGTAATGTAAGAACCATTCCGTATGATAAAATGCCCGGACGGCACACCGGGAATGCGCGGCATCTTTTTTATCCTGAACAGTATATATATTATGGCACAATGGAAGAGGGTTTATATGAGGTGGATGTAAGGACGCTGGATGTGAATATGTTGTATGAGGACAGCAATGTCAAAAACCGGAATGAGGATGAAACATCAATGAATTACCCTTCCGCACTTCTGGAAGGTGACCATGGCAAAGGATTCTATTCAGGTCAGGGCGTGGCAGTATATTCAAACAACGGTGAGACAGGAGAAAAGGCCCTGAAAGAGTTTGATATTGAAGCCGGATCATTATCGGAATGGGATGGCAGGGAATGGAAAACAATACGTCGTAACCAGTTTACCGAAGTTACCGGCCCGGGAGGAATTTATGGCAACAATAATCCTGATACTGATCCCATATGGTCTGTCGGTTGGGACCATAAATCTCTGATTCTGGGTGTGCGGGATAATGATAAGTGGAGTTTTTTCCGCCTGCCAAAAGCCAGTCATGCATATGACGGAGCACACGGCTGGAACACTGAATGGCCGAGAATCCGGGACACAGGTATTCCTGGCAATCCTGAATACCTCATGACCATGCATGGTATGTTCTGGCATTTCCCCGGAATGTTTTCTTCCGGGAACAGTTACGGCATCCGTCCTCTGTCAGCCTATCTCAAAGTAATTGGTGACTTTACCCGCTGGAATGACAAACTCGTTTTTGGTTGTGACGATTCTGCCCAAAAGGAGTTTCTGAATAAGAGGAAAGAAAAAGGAGACATTGAGGGCCCAGGACAATCCAACTCCAATTTATGGTTTACACCCATTGGACATACCGGAAGACTTGGCCCCTCCACTGCTGAAGGAGCGCTCTGGCTAAATGAACCCATAGCTGCCGGAGAATACTCCGAACCATTCCTGTTTGCCGGATGGCCTAAAAGGATCTGCTGGGTAAATAATGCAGGAAATAAACCTGTCAGCTTTTCATTTGAAGTCGACGAACATGGGAATGACAAATGGAAGCCATTCCGTTCCTTAAGATTGAACCATGGAGAATCTGCATACCTTGAATTTCGAACGGATAGTCCCGGGGAATGGATCAGGGTAAGAACAGATAAAGAGACGACGGGTACCGTTCATTTCTTCTACACAGGGAACGATGGTCGTTCCACTGCTTCCGACCTGGTCTTTAAGGGATTATCACTGGTTAACGATTCTCTTTCAACAGGAGGACTGCTTTATGGTCTTGGAAATGATCGGCGTGCCCTGGGTGTCCTTGCCGGAAGTCTTAACCGCAATGGGTTTACTGAAACAGGTTATTACGAACTTGATGCAAAAATGGACCTCGTCAGAAAAGAGGATACAAAAACATCTGAATTCATCCGTGAAAAATTTGCTATACCTGAACAGGTTGTAACCTTTGACGATGCCTCCGTACTAATTACTGATGACCTTGGCCGGCGGTGGAGACTGCCTTTGTCCGATCCATCATATAAAAACCTTACTGAATGCTCGTTACTGCGCCTTTGCCGCGAAGTTGTGACAGAACGCGACCTCTTCAACTGTGCGGGTACTTTCTATGAACTGCCGGCGAACAATGCAGACGGATTTGCCAAAATCCGCCCTGTTTCCTCACACAATTTCCGTATCTATGATTATGCTTCCTACAGGGGAATGCTGATCATGACCGGTATTGATCCCCTGTCTGCACCCGGTAACCCGCACGTCATTGTCTCATCCGACGGCAAAGCAGCTGTGTGGGCAGGAGTTATCGATGACCTTTGGAAAGCAGGAAAGCCTGTCGGAGAAGGTGGCCCGTGGAAAGAATCTTCAATTACTGCAGGAGTTCCCTCCGATCCTTATCTTATTGGCTTTTACGACAGGAAGAACCTGGAAATATCACACAGCTCAGGTAAAGATGTTACTTTTACTGTGGAAGTGGAACCGATTGGGCATGGTCCGTGGTTATTATTCAAAGAAGTGACAATTGCCCCCGGAAAGACTTACAAATATGATTTCCCGGAAGGTTTCCAGGCTCGATGGATAAGATTTACTGCCGATACAGATTGCAAGGCAACAGCATGGCTGAAATATGAATAGCTGATGTCGGGTGTCAATAAGTGCCGTACTCTCGTGTTGCCTGTATCATTTCAAGGATAGTTCCGGGTGCAACATCTGCCTGCAGAATATGGGCGGGTGCCAGCAGATAACCCTTGTTTTTGCCCAGAATTCCAATTCTCTCCTTTATTTCCGTCCTTATTCTGATGATATCACCCGATGGCAGTAATTCCTGCTGGTCTAATCCTCCGAAGAAGCATATTCTGTCTCCGTACCGGTCTTTAAGTTCCTGGGGATCAGATCCCGGCACATTAGGTTGTACCGGATTATACACATCCACTCCCATCTCAATGAAATCATCGAGCAGGGGAGCGACTGCACCGTCGGAGTGCATGATTATAATGAGACCGGGATTTTCACTCCTGAGTTTATCGATCATCCTCTTATGACGCGGTTTGAATCTCTTACGCCAATCCACGGGAGAGATCAGGGTTGAGGTCTGGCTTCCAAGGTCTTCTCCGAGCCAGATGGCATCAACGCCTGCCCTAACAAGCTGGAGAGCAAGTCCCGTACTCCATTCTTCCACCCTGTCATTCAGCAAATCCAGCCATGGCTCATCGCATAGCATGGCTAGCATGTACTTTTCCATCCCGGTCAGATGCCAGGCCATCTCAAAAAGTGTTATTTCCACATCACCGATCACAAAATAATTTCTGCCAAATTTATCAATATCCCTTCTGGCCTTATCAAATCGTCCCGGTGCATATGGATCAGGGAAAGAATATCTTTCGATGTCTTCGGTTGTCCGGGCTTCTTCAAGCGGGCATTTAACAACTTCGACATAAAGGGGTGTTGGTTTCATATACATGCCGAATTCATTTTTCGTGACATTTCCTTTTACAGGTTCTGGCACGAAGCCTTTTGCTACAGTACCACCAACCACCACAACATCACTGCCCAGTCTTGTTCGTATATCGTTAGCTGATATCCTGTAGGTCAGATCCTCATAATATGACAATGAATAATCGGGTTCCATTCCGAGTTTTTTACCAAAAGCATCTGTCAGCTGTCTGCACAGATCAAATTGTAAGGGGACCCGGTCGGGGTTCCCCTCTTCCCTCCTGAAAGCTTTCAGGAGCCTTGTTTTTGAATTCATAAGATATTTTTTCTGGTAATTATTTTATATTCAGCCAGTATTGTTCAATCTCCTCGAGGGTTCTTCCTTTTGTTTCGGGAACAAGCTTCCATACTATCATGATGGCGGGTATGCACATGACAGCAAATAACCAGAAAGTGCCTTCGGCTTTTATTGCTTCAAACAGCCAGGGTACAAGCTGACCTATTAAGTATGTGCCGAGCCAGATGGCAAGTGTGGCTACCGACATAGCTCTTCCGCGTATGCTGGTAGGGTATATCTCCGAAAGCAATGTCCAGATAACGGGACCGTAAGAAAAAGCAAAGAAAGCGATAAAGATCATCATGAAGATCAGGTATAAAAGCGGATTATTGACACCGGTCTTAAAGAGCAGTCCAATAATTATGTGTGTGATCATCATTCCCGTGCAGCCCGTGATAAGCAGCTTCCTTCTGCCAAGATCATCTATTTTCCAGATGGCTACAATAGTGAACAGAACATTGACAATTCCTATTACTACCTGCCCGTTGAGGGAGTGGCTCTGACTGAGGCCGGCTGTTTCAAAAATTTTCGGGCCATAGTATATTATAGCGTTGATCCCCGTGAACTGAGACAGGAGAGCAAGGATAATTCCTATTATCAAAGCATACCTGATGCCGGGGCGGGTTATAATGCTTATCTTTGATCTTTCTTTACTCAGCGCCCCACGTATTTCTCCAATTTCTTTTTCGGCAATATCATTCTCATACAGTGTCCTGAGAACTTCCAGTGCATCTTTATTTCTGCTTTTTGCCATCAGCCATCTGGGGCTTTCAGGGACTAAGAGCAACAGGGCGAAGAAAACCACAGCGGGAATTGTTTCAGAGCCAAACATGCTTCGCCAGACTTCCCTGTTTATTATGAAGCCAAAAAATGAATCAGAATCGAATACGGTTGAATTACTTATCCCCAGAAGGGAGGCATTTGCAAAATAAGCCGTTAAAATGCCAATGGTTATTGCAAACTGGTAAAGTGAAACCATTTTACCTCTGTTGGCGGGAGGTGATATTTCCGAAATATAGAGAGGTGACATCATTGATGCTATCCCCACTCCTAATCCACCCGTCAGCCTGAAGATAATAAGAGCTGTCATGGTTTCTGCCACTGTACATCCAACTGCCGATACTATAAGAAGCAGAGAGGAGAGAATCAGGGTTTTCTTTCTTCCGTAGAGATCAGCGGTAACGCCAGTGAAAGCCACTCCGATCATACAGCCCAGGAGGGCAGATCCTACAAACCACCCTTCATTCATTGGAGAAAGGCTGAATTGCTCTCTCACAAAAGTTACGGTACCTGATATTACCGCTGTATCATATCCGAACAGAAATCCTCCGAGAGTCGAGATCAGGCTTATAAAGATCAGATATTGCTTCCTGTTCACCCGTCATTAATTATATCTGCATTTTGAAGCTTCGTCAGCATAGGCTTCTATCAACCCGGGTTCAGCTTCAAAAAAATGATCTGACGCTGAAAGAATATACCCGCCATTGCCTCCTGCTTCATCAAAACATCTTCTTACTTCAGCTCTTGTCTGAGCCGGAGTGCATCCGGTAAAGAAATGAAACTGGTCAAATCCTCCTATCATGCATACTTTACTGCCGATCCTCCTTTTTGCCTCGCCGAGTCTTACATCCCCGCCCATATCCGGTGGTGTGAAGGTTTCCATGGCATCGGGCTCCATTGCTGCAATAGTCTCAAGTATGGGCATCATACCACCACACGTGTGATATACAATACGCTGGTTCACCTTATGTGCTTCCCGGATCAGTTCAGAATCGTAGGGAGCTACAAATTCTTCAAAAATCGCCGGGCTTATAACCGTTGTGGAAGCATCACCTCCTCCCAGCTCAAGGATATCGTACAATGCTCCCTTCAGAGACCGGACAAAATATTTTTTTCTTTCCATCAGCGTGCGAAGAAAGGTATGAACCCATTCAGGATCATCGTATGTCCTGTAAATAAGGTTCTCTATCCCGTAAAGGCATGCAAAATCCTGCCAGCAGCCAGGCTGACCGAAACCTTCAAAGCACGTGATATGACCTCTTAAAAGACCCCGGGAACCGTACCCTTCAGCGATGCGGTTTATCTCTTTCACCGCACATAACGGGTAAGTCATATTCTTCGCAATTATATCAATATCATTTTTATCCTTTATGAGATGTTCTGCCACCCATGTTGTGTGTTCATTCGATTGCAGGATCATTGACAGTCTTTTCTCAGGGGTAATGATTGTAAATCGTGTTGTGTTGTATTCATGGCCCGGAAGAGCTTCGACATCAAATCTCCAGTTATCGGTACAAACCCTGCGTGCTTCAAGGAAGCCGGGTTCCATGTGAAGCGGATCGAAAAATTCACCTTTACCGGGATTGAAATCAGATGCTACTGTCCATTTCATAGGGTCAAGGCCGAAACTGTCAAAGAACTGCTGATCATCAATTCCATTCATGAAATTTTTAAGAAATGACGGCATAAGATGATGGGTCGTAACAGGCAGCCTGTCAGGCACTTCATTGTTGATCGCTTTTAACATCCTTTCCCTTGAAGTCATATCCGGTAGTTACTTATACTTACAATCCCATACTTTGTTTCGCCTTTCATAATGAGTTGATCATCCTTATTATTTCATCTGTCAAAGGTTTTTCAGCACCCGGCATCAGTCTTGTAACCTTAACTTCATAACCACCCTCGGGAAAAGATTTATCAGTGCATATATATCCGCTTGAACCGTTGCAGTGTGTAATCACTGATGTCGTCGCAAAGGGAGACCTGGTCTTTATAGATGTGCCTATTTCATTCATCAGCTCCCCTGATATACCGGTTAATATCATATGGCCTATCCTGAAAGCTGACAGATATAACGTCACTTCAGGTCCGGGCTCATAAGACTTTTGAGGAAAGTGATCCTTACAAACCTGCTTGCCCGGAAAAGTCAAAGATGAAGTCACGGCATTCAGATATCTGACCGGTTGGGTTTCTGTTTTCAAAAGTGCTTCCCAGGCTGCTCTGCCAGAATGGTATCCGACGGCTTCTATTTCCCTGAAATCTTTTCCGGGGCCATAAATTGGATTAATATCACCAGATGCCCCTGCAGTCACAACAACCACTGTCTCTTCTCCGTTTTGTTTCTTAATATATCGTGAAACTCCTCCCGGCCAGTCAGCTGTTATCTGATAATTATCCTGGCCTGTTGTAGTAGCGTGGCATGGCCAGTTGACATAAACAGCCAAAAGCTTACCGTTAAGATCCTCAAATCTGGCCACCTGAACTTCATGATCGCAGGGCTTGCCCGGGGCCCTTCCAAGCCAGACGCTTCCGTCAGCAAAATCCGCACGGCGGTTGATATTCATATCACAAAATCCTTTACCTGTGCCCATCCTGAAGAGGACGGGCTTTTCAGAAGCCTTCAGTGCAAGACTGATGAATTTCTCCTGCAACCCCCTTACATATTCCTCAACAGCTCCGGGAACATCTCTTTCATAAGCCCTGGTTACGGGTCCGCCATGATTGTGGGCAGCCGTGATCATAATATTTTCAGCCGGGATACCTGTACGGTCAGAAATCATTCTCCGGGTCTCTTCCACAAAGTTCCTGTTGTATCCGATAAGGTCAGCAGTAATCAGCAGAACGGAGGTTATATCGCTCCTGAAATATAGAGCGGAAGCAAATAATTCATCATGAACGCCCGTAAAAGGTGTCTTTCTTGCTTCGTAACCACTCATGGGCAACGGCACTTCAGGAGTAATATTCACCTGGCTGGCACCCATAAGTACAGAGTTCGCCTCTGATGGTGCAGTCTGCCCGGGAACCTGAACAGACATGCATAGCACAAATAATCCACAAATAAAAAAGAATAAGTTAATTCTTTTCATAATCTTAAATATTTAACAGAAGTTTATACAGTTTGTAAGATATTCAGGATTTTCAGATTATCAATATTACTCTTCCCAATAAATTTACAACAAGTCGTTTTAATAATAATATTATTTAGTCGCGATTATTCAGGAAATAATCATACTTTATAACTTTATCAGTAATAAAACCAAACTTCTGCATTTTTGTCATAAAAAATCAAAATGACAGTCTCCCGCAATAAACTGGTTCTTTTTGGAGCCGGGAAAATAGGCCGCTCTTTTATCGGACAACTTTTCAGCCGGGGAGGATATGAGGTTGTGTTTATTGATGTGAATAAAGAGATTGTAAAGGAACTAAATAAACGACGCAACTACAATGTGGTAATCAGGTCTGAAAGGAACGAAATAATAAACATTAAAAACGTAAGAGGCGTCCCGGCAGATAATGAGATTGAAGTAATAAATGAAATAAGCTCTGCAGAAATCCTTGCAGTGTCGGTCGGTCAGAATGGATTAAATGCCGCAATCAAAATGACAGCCAGGGGTTTGTTACACCGTTACATGAACGGGATATCTTCTCCTATCGATATTATTGTTGCAGAAAATATGAGAAATGCTTCACGCTATTTCGGGGAGGGACTTAAAAAATTTCTGCCCGCCGACTTCCCTCTTGAGACCTACACAGGCATAATTGAAACAAGTATTGGCAAAATGGTACCAATAATGCTTAAAAAAGACATCGAAGAGGATATCCTCCAGGTTTTTGCTGAACCCTATAATACCCTTATTGTTGACAGAGCAGCATTTAAGAATCCCATACCTGAAATCAGGGGTCTGGAACCCAGGGATAACATAAAAGCATGGGTAGACCGGAAACTGTTCATACACAATCTGGGCCATGCCACAGCCGCATATGTCGGATACTTATATGATCCGGGATTCAGATTTGTTTATGAAGCACTTGCGGTAAAAGGAGTTAATGAATTTGTAAGGGGGACAATGATGCAGGCAGCAGCATGCCTTATAAAAAAATATCCTTCAGAGTTTAATCTGAGAATGCTGGAAGATCATGTTGACGACCTGCTCTGCCGCTTTCAGAATAAAGCGCTCGGAGATACCATATTCAGAGTAGGCTGTGATCTTTTCCGTAAACTTGGCCCGGAAGACCGTCTCGCAGGTAGTATCAGGCTTGCAAGAGAATTTGATCAACCTTATGACATGATTTTATTCTCACTGATTTGTGCACGCAGGTTCAGGGCTGCTGATGAAAACGGAAAAATGTTTTCAAGAGATGTCGTTTTTCATAAATCCCGCAAAAATGAATTAAGATATGTATTAAAAAAAATCTGCAGGTTTGACAGTAAAATTGACAGAGATGTTTTCGATAAAGCAGAGGTACTTGAAAACGGTCTTATTGCAAATGGGCTGCAATATATGATCAAAAATTAATACCCTGTTTATCTGCATGTTACAAAATTCATTTTTCGGCACTTGCTGTCTGTTTCATGACAGGAAGTATAATATTGCTTGCATATTTTTTGGAGGAATGAACGCGTATGACTGCTTTTTGAAAATCGCTTTCCCTGGCTTTATAAATATTAACGAATGTCTGAGGATTGCGGTCAACCAAAGGAAACCAGCTGCTTTGTATCTGTATCATGATGCGATGTCCTTTACGGAATGTGTGTGCAACATCTCCAACAGCGAATCTGACTTGTTCCACCCTGCCCGGGACAAATGGCTCCGGATGCTCAAAACTGTTTCTGTATCTTCCTCTGAAAACCTCGCCATGCACCAGCATTTCATAGCCTCCCATAGGATATGTTCTGACATGGTCCTTTTCTGAATATATATTTACTTTGTTATATGACAAACTGTCGGGGAAAACATCAATTATTTTGACAACAAAATCGGCATCCGTTGTTGAAACTGAAGTATACAGGTCAGCTGTAACAACTCCCGTAACTGTAACATCTTCCGTTAAGATCCCTGTTTTAAAGACAATTACATCAGGCCTTCTTCCCGCGAACCTCTGATCATCGGTCATATATTCCCGGGTACGGTTGAAATGGACATCTTCAGTATAAGGAACCGGTTTGGCAGGATCACTTAAGTACTCTGTAAAAACTGAATCATTGGAAGGCCTGTTCCAATCCAGCATACCATCTCCGTGAAGAAAAAGTGCTCTGTCTGCCTTTCCGGCAGGCGGCCATTGATCAAACTGGTGCCATTTATTGACTCCTGTAATGAATATGTTGGCTTCAGCAATCTTTGAAATGTCACCTTTTCCCTTCAGGTAAAAGTTGAAAAAGGGTATTTCCATATTCTGCTGGAACCACAGTGATGTATTGCTTTCAAAATAAATATTTCCAAGTTTTGTGCCGTCACTTTGAGCCCATTGAACATGATACCATGGTCCGACAACCAATCTGTTAAACCCTTTCCCTGGATTGTAAGCCTCTGCAGCCTTATATGCATTCCAGGGGCCCCAGTGGTCTTCAGCATCAAAATGGCCCCCTACCCACAGTATGGCCGGTTCAAGGTTTTTTAATGCATTGCGAGCATCACGTGCCTGCCAGAAATAATCATAGTCGGGATGTTCGTAGATGTCATTCCAGAAACGGACACTGTCGCCCGCAAGCTTTGCAAACTCTGGCAAAGGTCCTGTTTCAAGAAAGAATTTATAGTTGTCATGTACCGTGATATCTGTTGTACGGGGAGGCGCTGTTGTCGGATGTGGACGCGGCAGTCCAAAACCTGAGCCAAGAGCCGTATAGAAATTGAAAGCATCCATCAGAAAGAATGCACCATTATGATGAAAATCATCACCGATAAACCAGTTTGTGACAGGTGCCTGAGGACTTACCGCAACAAGCGCGGGATGATTGCTGGCGGCAGCCATGGTTGAATAGAAACCGGGATATGATATTCCAAACACCCCGATCTTCCCGTTATTGTGTGGAATATTCTTTAATAACCATTCAATTGTATCATAAGTGTCGCTGGCTTCATCAATATCATTTTTTGTTTTCTTGTCAGAAATAAATGGCCTGACATCAATAAATTCCCCTTCACTCATCCATCTGCCGCGAACATCCTGTGTTACCATGATATAGCCCTCTTTGAGGTACTCTTTTAAATAAGAATCCCAGTAAGCCTTCATACGGCCTTCGCCATATGGCGCACAGGAGTAAGGAGTACGTGTTATCAATATCGGATGATCCTGAGAATCATCATTCGGAAAATATACAGAGGTAAACAGCTTTATTCCGTCCCTCATGGGTACCATACGCTCCATCTTTTTATAATTGTTCACTATCCATATACTGTCAGGATTCAGGGAATAAAGAATAAGCTGGTCAGAAATAATTAATGCCAGAATCAGAAGCCTTTTCATGTGATGGGATTTTTAACAAATTAAGTCTTGTTTATCAGATAAAGTTATCAAATTATGTAGGTTTTTGAGTAAATCTGAACTAATTTTAATTCGTATTTACAGCCTGAGATAATTTTAAAATTTCATAAAAATCAAGAAAATGAAAAATCCTATTCATTCTTTCAGGAAGCCGTTTGGTGCTTTTATAACCTTATGCTTACTTCAGTTTGCATGTTCAACAGGAACGCCCCCCCGGGATCAGGAAAACAATGAATCAATAGCAAAATACCGGAAAGGAGAAATTATTGTAAAGGCAAATCCCGGAGATAAAATTACGGTTGAACAGATCAGCCATGAATTCTGGTTTGGTTGTGCTGTTGCCAACGGGCTTGCCAGCGGTTCGATGACAGAAACCGATCTCGGTCAATACAAGGAAAAATTCCTTGAGAATTTTAACTCAGCCGTGACAGAAAATGCAGTTAAATGGGGAAATATGGAGCAAAAAAAAGGTGAGGTGAATTATGATGTTGTGGACGGCATCTTAAAATGGACTGAAGAAAATAATATTCCTCTCAGGGCACACAATTTGTTCTGGGGTATACCCAGGTTTGTACAGCCATGGATTAAAGAAATGGATGACGATGAACTCAGGAATACCCTGCAGAAAAGGGCCGAAACTGTTACCCGCCGCTATAAGGGCAGATTCGCAGAGTATGACCTCAATAACGAGATGATCCACGGCAACTATTACGAAGACCGGCTGGGTCCTGAGATAACCAGACTAATGGCAGAATGGGCACATAACGGCGATCCTGATGCAAAACTTTACCTCAACGATTATGATATTCTTACCGGAAATAAACTTGCTGATTACATGGAGCACATCCGGACACTGCTGAAACAGGGTGTTCCAGTTGCAGGTATAGGAGTTCAGGGTCATTTACACTCCGAAACATTTGACCGCGACCAGCTAAGGGCAGCACTAGATTCTCTTGCCATATTCAATCTGCCAATACGCATTACCGAGTTTAACATGCCCGGACAGCGTTCAAGATTTCATGTGGAAAAGATTCTTGAAATGACACCTGAAGAAGAAGAACTCAATGCAAGGGAGATTGTTGATTATTACAGGATATGTTTTGCACACCCTGCTGTTGAAGGAATACTTATGTGGGGATTCTGGGAAGGAGCAAACTGGATACCGGTATCATCGCTTTACAAACGCGACTGGTCGCCTGCAAAATCCCTGAAAGCCTATCAGGATCTTATTTTCAGGGAGTGGTGGACAAAAGAATCAGGGAGTGCCGGTAATGACGGAGTTTTTTCAGTTCCGGCCTTTTTTGGAAAATATAAAGTCACCGTCAATGATGATTCCAAAGAGCTTCTTCTTAAAAAAGCCGAAGGAAAAGCAACTGTTGATTTCAGATAGTAATACAAGACCCCATTATTCATTGTAACGCTGCCTAAAGTTATTTGAACATTTATGACAAAAACCGCCCAGTCTGAATCCGACATTTATGCAGGTCTGAATATAGGAGGTACTAAATGCAGTGTGGTCATTGGTGATGCCTCAATTAAGATCAGAGAGAGAGTTGTGTTTGATACGGTGACAGCCCGCGGATATAAATCAATCCTGTCGGAATTCAGGGAGCATATCAGGGCATTGATGGTTCGTTATCCCGCTAACAGGTTACGGCGTATTGGAATAAGCTGCGGAGGTCCTCTCGATTCAGAAAAGGGGATGATTTATTCACCACCTAATCTGCCCGGATGGGATAATGTGCCTGTAGTGGATACATTCAGCAAAGAATTCGGGGTTGAAACAGTGCTGCAAAATGATGCTAATGCCTGTGCCCTGGCTGAATGGCTGCTTGGCGCGGGAAAAGGAACTTCGAATATGGTCTTTCTGACCTTTGGTACCGGCATGGGGGCCGGACTGATCCTGAATGGGAAATTATATCGCGGCACAAATGACCTTGGTGGAGAGGTCGGGCATATAAGGCTGGCAGAAACCGGACCTGTAGGATACGGGAAAGCTGGTTCGTTCGAGGGATTTTGCAGCGGGGGAGGTATAGCCCAGCTTGCAAGGTCAATTGTTCTGGAGAAACTGCATAATGACCAGCCAGCAGGCTTCTGTGCTTCAGCTGAAATGACAGGGGAAATAGATGCCAGAATGGTGGCTATGGCTGCACGGAACGGGGATGAGGTTGCAAAAGAAATTATAAATATCTCGGCTGGTTATCTGGGTAAGGGCCTGGCAATACTTATCGATATCCTGAATCCTGAATGTATTGTTATCGGAAGCATTTATTCGCGCAATGAAATGTTGTTCAGGCCGATCCTGATGGAAGTATTGAAAAAAGAAGCAATTCCTGCCGCTCTCGAAGTCTGTCAGATCAAACCTGCAACACTCGGTGATTCAATAGGGGATTATGCAGCTCTTTGTGTTGCTGTCTATGATGATAAATTTTAATTGATGCAAAATGCAAAACAATATACATGTCAGTATCCGTGGTCTGACCGGCAGGTTCCCCGAACTCCTGGCGGTTGAAGATTCAATCAGGATGGCTTTCGAATGTCTTGTGAATTGCTATCAGCAGGGAGGAAAGGTGTTGATATGCGGAAACGGAGGAAGCTGTTCCGATTCAGATCATATTACAGGCGAGCTGATGAAGGGCTTTGAGCTGAAAAGGCCGCTAAACAAATCCTTTAGAGAAAAGTTGCTGGGATCGGGGAGTGAGAGGGGTATATATCTTTCAGAAAATCTCCAGCAGGGTCTTCCGGCAATATCTCTTTCGGCACACAGTGCATTATTAACAGCTATTGCCAATGATATGGATTTTGATCTGGTATATGCACAGCAGGTCGTCTGCTATGGAAAAGCGGGAGATGTGATAATAGGCATCAGCACTTCGGGTAATTCACAAAATGTCATTGATGCATTCATTACCGCAAAGGCCAAAGGAATGATTGTCATTGGACTAACCGGTGAATCGGGCGGAAGAATGAAACCACACTGTGACATCCTGATCAACCTTCCGGGTACTCGCACTGCTTCCGTTCAGGAGCTGATGATACCGGTTTACCATACGCTTTGCAGAACTCTGGAAAACTACTTCTTCGGAAACCAGGATGAGTAACTTAAGCGGATATCCTTTTAGATTGATAAAGAATTTTTTATGAAAAAAGAGCTTCTGAAGAAGATACTTGATGACATCAGCTCGGTAAAAATCGTTGTCCTGGGTGATTTTTGTCTGGATGCCTACTGGTTCATCGATGAGACGATGAGTGAGATCTCTGTTGAAACCAACGAGCGTACCAGGCCGGTGCGTGAACAGCGTTACTCACCGGGCGGGGCAGGAAATGTAGCCGCCAACCTGGTATCAATCGGAGTAAAGGATGTCCGTGCTTTCGGTGTAATAGGGCCGGATCCTTTCGGTACTGAAATGATACGCATACTGGGGAAAGCGGGGATCGAAACCAGGAATCTGATTATCCAAGATCATGAATGGTGTACTCATACTTATGCAAAGCCTTACATCGAGGACAAAGAACTGAACCGTGTCGACTTCGGAAATTATAACAAACTATCAAAAGAATCTGCTGACCTTCTGATAACAAGACTTATAACTGAAATTCCTGAAGTTGATGCTGTAATAATAAACCAGCAGGTTCCTGCAGGTATCCATACTGATTATTTTAAAGAGCTGCTGCTGGGATTGGTCCGGAGATACCCTGATAGGAATTTCATCACAGACAGCCGGAACTTTAACGATTACTATGACGGGACCATCCGTAAGATGAATGATACTGAAGCCGCCCGGTTGTGTGGTGTGAATAAAAAACCTGGTGAATCTGTTTCTCAGTCAGCAGCCGAGAATTTTGCCGGTATTCTGTTTGAGAAGTTCCGCAAACCTCTTTTCATAACCCGGGGAAACAGAGGATCAATTACAATCGATCATTCCGGTATCTCATATATACCCGGTCTCATGATCCTGTCGCGGGTGGATACCGTTGGTGCCGGCGACAGCTATCTTGCAGGAGCAGCAGCAGCTCTCGCTGCAGGGTATGATATGGGAACCTCTGCACAGACAGGTAATTTCGTCGCAGGAGTTACGGTTCAGAAATTATTCCAGACAGGTACAGCCACAGCAGATGAGATACTTTCGATAGGAACGGATCCTGACTATATTTATTCACCTGAACTGGCTGAAGATAAAAGGCAGGCCTCTTACATCGAAGATACCGAGATAGAGATCATTAATAAACCAGACAGTAAATTACGGATTTCATATGCAATATTTGATCATGACGGGACAATCTCCACTCTTCGTCAGGGATGGGAAAAGATTATGGCACCTATGATGGTGAAGGCAATCCTGGGTGAAAAATATTTTACTGCAGATGAAGGATTCTTTATAAATGTACAGGAAAGAGTCAGTGAGTTCATTGACAAAACAACAGGTATCCAGACCCTGGCACAGATGAGAGGATTGCTGGATCTGATAAGGGAATTTGGATGTGTGCCCGAAGATGACATGCTTGATGAATTCGGATACAAACGGATATACAACGAAGAGTTGATAAAAATGGTCATAAAAAGAGAGCAAAAACTCTTAAGGAATGAACTCTCCATTGAAGATCTGACGATTAAAAATGCCGTCATATTTCTTCAGAAACTCTTCGATGCAGGCATCAAATTGTATCTGGTCAGCGGAACAGATGAAGAAGACACCAGGAATGAAGCCCGCGTCCTGGGTTACGATCACCTTTTTGAGGACAGAATTTTCGGTGCAACGGGAGACCTGAAAAAAGAGGCAAAAAGAATTGTACTCGACCGTATTCTTGATAATGTTGGAGAAGATGTCTCCGGAAAGATTGTTGTTTTCGGAGACGGACCTGTTGAGATACGCGAAGCAAAAAAACGGAAAGGGATCACAATAGGCATTGCCAGCAATGAGCTGAGGCGTTTCGGCCTGAATGAGATCAAACGTACGCGGCTTATTAAAGCCGGTGCTGATATTATTATCCCTGATTATTCCCAGTCTGCTCAATTGTTACGTCTGTTGAATATACAATAAAAGAATAATGCCTTTTCCTAAATTTGACAGAAGCCGGCTTGCTTTCAAAAAACTGACCGGCAGAAAGAACAGAATATTTATCGAGACCGATCATATCCCTGTAACTTTCAAACCTTTAAACCTTTCTGAAAAAGGCTTGGAGCTTGTTAAAAAAACGACTGACCGTATAAAAATAGCAATACAAAATCGTGCTTCTGTGATGCTTGTCTTTGGTGCACATACCATTAAGAACGGTATGGCCCCTGTCCTTATATCGCTTATGGAGGAGGGCTGGATCACTCATCTGGCAACTAACGGAGCAGGCATTATACACGACTGGGAGTTTGCATTTCAGGGAAAATCGGGTGAAGATGTGCGTGAAAACGTCAGGCTTGGCCAGTTTGGGATCTGGGAAGAAACAGGATTTTTTATTAACCTGGCACTCATTACCGGCGCTTATGAAAGACTTGGTTACGGCGAATCGATCGGAAAAATGATCTCGCAGGAGGGTCTTGAGATCCCTGAACTGTCACATTTATACAAAGAGGCTGAAAAGAACATGCATTCATCTCCGCATGTTGCGGCAGCTGCTTTGGACTTTGCAGGAGCTATCAGGGAATACAGGCTGGAGGAAGGATTTATGGTCATTCCCCACCCCTGGAAAAAATATTCCGCTCAGGCACGTGCCTTCGAACTCAGAATTCCTTTTACAGGCCATCCTATGATCGGCCATGATATTATCTACACTCATCCGCTTAACAGCGGAGCTGCAGTAGGAAGGACAGCCCTGAATGATTTTCTTGCATTTACGGAAAGTGTTAGTAATATTGACAATGGTGTATATATGTCGGTGGGCTCAGCAGTTATGTCGCCAATGATCTTTGAGAAGTCATTTTCCATGGCCCGTAATATTAAGAACAATGAAAAAAAGAATATCGATAATCATTACATGATAATCGTTGACATGGCTGCAACAAGCTGGGACTGGAAAAAGAACGGCGAGCCTCCGGAGAATAATCCCGATTACTACCTCAGATATTGTAAAACATTTAACCGCATGGGGGGTGAAATGCATTACCTGACAGCTGATAATCGCGATTTTCTGTTAGCTCTTTATCAAAATCTCAACAAAGTTCGGAAGTAATTATGCTTGTTAAAACATCTTATTATGAACAGGTCTGAAGTGGTCGCGTTGAGGAAGGAATCAGAGAATCATCTTGTTAATGAATTACTTCCCTTCTGGACTGTCCGAATGAAGGACGGGATTAATGGCGGGTATATTACTCATTTTGATAAGAATGGCAAAGACACCGGTGAGGATGAAAAGTCATTAATTTCCCAGACACGCTGCCTTTATACGGTTTCTTCTGCTTACAGGTCCGGTTATGGCGATGAGGGATTCACAGAACTGGCCCGGCATGGATTTGATTTTCTTGTTAACAAAATGTGGGATGAAGATTATGGCGGGTTTTTCTGGATGGCTGATCGCAGTGGAAATGTGAAGACCGATAAGAAAATATTGTACGGGCAGAGTTTTGCAATTTATTCTCTATGTGAATATACGCTTGCAACAGGCGATAAACGGGGGATAGAACATGCTTCAAAGCTGTTTGATCTGATACATGGTTTCTGTTACGATTCACAATATGGCGGTTACCTGGAGATGTTCCATCGTGACTGGACAATTTGCGGCCCCGGAATGCAGGGAGGAGACAGAAAAACGCTTGATGTTCACATGCATTTAATGGAAGCATATACAACGCTTTACGAATGCAGCGGGCTGGACATCCACAGGAGACAATTGCTTGAAATAATTGACATACTCCTGACACGTATATTGCACCCGGTATCCAAAACAGGTATTCCTCAATTCTTCAGGGACTGGACCATAGCTCCGCAAATTAAATTCAATATTATCTGGGGCCTCGACAGGTTTGCGGGTGGAGGACAAAAATTTTATGCTACTGATAATACATGTTACGGCCACAATGCTGAACTTGCCTGGTTGATGATCCATGCCCTGAGGATCCTGAAGAGTGATCCAAAAATTCATTCGGACCTGTTCAGAAAGATTTTCGATCATACCGTTAATAACGGTATTGATCAGGAATATGGCGGTGTTTTTGTCGAAGGTTCTCATTCGGGAGGTGTTTATGACACGGAAAAAGAATTCTGGCAGCAGGCTGAAGTACTTACTGCACTTCTTTATGCTGTTTTGTTGTCAGGTGATGATAAATACTGGGAGGCTTACAAAAATGTTCACCGGTTTGTATTCAGCAAAGTAATAAACAAAGCTGCGGGTGAATGGTTTCCATTGCTTTCACGTCAGGGTGAGCCAATATGGACTCATATGGGCAACTCATGGAAGATCAACTACCATACTGTACGATCGATGATCCAAAGCATTAAAATGCTTGATGAGATTCTTGATCTCTTTAACAAAAATCCGGAAAAGCTGACCAGGGATGAATAATTCCTATAATAATTCAGCGACTTCAGGAAGGAATACGACTGCAGTTTCCTTCTGTATTTACATAATTATAACTCAGATATCTATATAGCATGACTCTGCCGCTTACTGTTCTTGACTGGATCATTCTGTCTTTTGTGATTGGGGGAAGTCTGACTTTCGGACTTTACATGGCGTATCGTAAAAAAGCAGGTCAGAACAGTACTAATTTCTTTCTTGGAGGCAGGGTAATCAGATGGCCGGTCATCGGTGCATCAATCTTTGCCACAAACATCGGAGCAGAGCATCTTGTAGGTCTTTCCGGAGATGCATATCGATACGGCCTGTCAGCCGGCTCGGTCGAATTGACTACAGCCATAACCCTGGGCTTCGCCTGTGCGATCCTGTTCCCTTATTATATGAAGAATAAGATTTACACGGTTCCCGAATTTCTGGAATTGAGATATAACAGACGGGCCCGAACTTTTTTTTCAGGTTTAATGCTGATAATCAGCATAATGACCAAACTGGCTTTTACGCTTTTTGCAGGTGCGCTCGTATTAAACAGTATACTTGGCTGGAATGTAATGACAACTGTAATGTGCATAGGAATTATTGTAGCCATTTTCACCATTATCGGAGGATTTACGGCTGTCGCATATACTGATGCCATACAGGTAATAATCATGATAGCCGGCTCAGCCGTTATGCTGTTTATCGGACTGGATAAGGCAGATGGATGGAACGGGTTGATGGAGAAAGTCCCTCAAATGATGTCAATTGCCAGGCCATATGATGATCCGGTATACCCTTTCTGGGGAATTCTGGCCACGGCTTTCTACGCAGGAATTTTTTACTGGGGTATAGATCAGGTGAATGTACAGCGTGCTCTGTCGGCGCCTGATCTGAAAAATGCCAGATGGGGTGCAATGTTTGCGACATTCCTGAAACTGTTTCCTGTTTTCATTTTCGCACTGCCGGGTGTAATAGCATTTGCATTATATCCCGGAGAGCTACAGGGTGATGAAACGAAACAGACATTTGTCCTGATGATGGAAAAATTCCTTCCGGCAGGCTTAAGGGGACTGCTTCTGGCATCACTTATGGCCGCCCTCATCACATCACTGATTGCAGTACTTAATTCTGTTTCCACGCTCATTGTCCGTGACTTTATTGTAGAGTTCCGGCCTGACATAAGGGAAAAGAAACAGGTGACACTGGGGCGATATTTTATTATGATTGTCACATTACTGGGAATCGGAGCTGCCTATCTCGTTTATAAAAGTGAAGAAGGACTTTATAAATATCTGCAGACAATATCTGCATATCTTGTTATACCTGTATTCCCGGCAATATTTTTCGGTGTTGTCAGTAAAAAGGTGACACTTAAAGGGGCAACTGCATCAGTACTGGCAGGAATAATATTGGCGTCAATCTTTGTAGCAGACCAGCTGCTTGGCCCGGATGCAGGCAAAAAGGTATTTCCGTTCCTTCACTATAAGCTTACACTTAACTTCGGATACAGGGGACTCTGGGCTGAAATACTTATCACGGTAATCCTGTTCGTTGTTTCAGCATTCACGAAAAAAACCAATCCTGAAATGCTTTCCGGAACAACGATCGATACATCAGGAAAAATTGCACGATTTGAAGGTATTTCAGACTGGAGACTGCATCTGGGAATACTCTCTGTAATAACTCTTATCCTGTATATCTGTTTAAGCTGACTTAGCCAATACAGGCATAATTTTGATCTAATACCCCTGTTTTTCTATATCCTGTTTCCCGGTCATGTGCTCGTCGATAAATTCAAATGTCCCAATTCCGTTAATCATGTGAGGTCCGTTGAAATACTCTATCCGACATGACTTATTCAGTCCAAGAATATTATAATGCCTTCTTACCCTGGCAAACTCATAAGCCACCCATTCATCTGTACCCACACCGTCGTAATGGCCTCGCTCAACCATAAAAGGACGGGGTGCAATCAGTCCGGCCATCTCGGCGTAGTTAAATGTATGCCCAAGATCCCATTCAGGCATTTCATATTCCCCGGTGAACATATATGTAAAAGGATAGTCTGTGCTGGCATTTTTCCGTACCCATTCATTGAAATCAGCTGAGCAAACAGAAAGAGCATAACCCTCAACCAGTGCGGGGACACGCATTGCTGTCTTGCCTCCGTAGGAAAGGCCGTAAAAACCTATCCGTGAAGGATCAACGAACGATTGTTGTCCAAGCCATTCGACAATACGCTGGTGCTGACCCGTAATAAATGAGAATAAAGATAATCCCAGAGGATTGGCTTTTCGCTGAAGCAGCCTGAATTTATCCCCGCCACGGTATGGATTATGCGGAGCGAAAACTACATATCCTTTATCTGCCAGCCGTGAAGCAAAACCCTGATAATGGCGAAATCCCTCCTCCTCTTCATCAGTAGTGATTACATGCATTGGTAATCCCTCAAGTCCATGCTGGCAGACAATGACCGGACGTTTTTCTCCCTTCCTGATATCATTGGGAACAAGGAGTATTCCCCAGGCAAATACTTCTGGCCACACATCAAGTGTTATCTCGTAGCCCGTCCACTTCTCAGTTTTTCTTATCAGGCGTGAATGTGGATCAGCAGGTACTGAAGGATCAGGTAAACTGCCTAAAATTTCCCGGAATCGCTCCCGATGGGCATCCTTGACCGGCCGTTGTTCAGCAGTATCGCCACTCAGTGTCTGCCAGAAATCTTTGTCCCGTGTAAGCTCACACAAATCTAATATCCGTTGTATATGCCGTTCCATGTCTTTCACAGCCCTTTCCTGCCTTTTTGTTACATCAGTCCATTCTCCCGGTGACAACGGTGATAACAAGCCTGCGAATTTACCAGTCTTGTCAATATCAAGGCCCCTTGCAAATTCCATGATAGCATAATTTGAGAATGGACGGGGAACAGCAGATTCTCCCACTGGGCTGACCAAAGTGAGATGCGATTTATCCACCGGAACCAAAGCCTTAGCCCGGTTAAATTCATTCTGAACTGAGGCCAAATCGGGTGTGGTCAGCTTACCGGGTGCTGCTCCTCCTGAACGGCCCTCCTTTATCACCGGGGGCCCTGAAACTTCCGGAATAATACTATATTCAACAACAAGCGTTCGCGGCCAGGCCATAACAGCAAGCTCTGCATCACCAAAATACTTCAGCAATCCAAAAACGTTACGATATATGGGTTCGCTCCATAACTGCTCCCGGGCATTGAAATATCCACTTACGAGTGTTGAAGAAATTCGTTGGTCCAGGGCAGCAGCAAACAACGCCAATAATCCTCCTTCACCGTAACCGGCCACGCCAATTTTTGTATTTTTACCTTCCTGTTTGTTACGTGATATCAGCCAGTCAACAGCTGCAAACACTTTTTGTAATTCGTATCCGATAACATGCCGGCCGACTTCATAACCCTGACGATAGATCCATTCCCTGTGTGGCTGGTTGGTAAATCGCTCTGCCACTTTGCTCCCTGAGAAATCTGCATCCCGGCTTATCATTACAGGGATAATGATTTCCCATCCTGTCTCAGCAAGTCTTCGTGCTGCATCTTCGCCCGCAATACCGGTTTTCATCAGCCCGGCAAGAACTTCCGGAAGAACATCAGCATCCGGGATAAAAACTGCTCTGGCGGTTACATCTCCTTTTGGTTGCATCAGCAAACCTTCTGCCCAGAATCCATCGATTACACTCCATCGAACAGCACTGATGAAACAGGCTTCTGTTTCAACACTTAACTTCTGCAGCCGGCTCCCGGTCAAAACCTCCAGTTCAGGTGCAAGCCTTTCATCAACCACACCCAAGCGGCGAGAAAGAAAGTCACGTTGAAAAGAGATCGATGCATTGAATGCACCACTGCTTGAAAAATCGTACTGCCATAAATCTGCTCTTGCATTTTTTACACGTATTGTCTCCTGCATTAAAAACCGGTCTATCCCCTCTACCATAAGTGAGGAGAGATCCCCCTTGTCCAGCAAAGGCTTACCGTAAAATAAAGCCGATGATTGTCCGGAAGTACTAAAATTCATTGAGCAAAAGCCGGAATGCACGAGAAACATCAGTATGAGAACCCGGGGTATATAAAATACATCCCTGTTCTTTCCGGCATTTCCACCGATAGTAAAATCATAATGTGTCATTTCTTGTGTCTTGGTTCGTTTGGATCTCTGTTAAATCAGGTGTTAACAAGTGAAACTAATGATCATGTGTCCGGGGATCAGTGCCAGCCGGCAATAAGCAGTCCTTTCCAATCCCGTATTGTTATGGAGAATACTTAGCAATCATCAGAAATGTCTGATCAGAGCCCGGTCTTAAAAAAGTAAAGTTATAAGGGTTTTCATAAAATGATCCTGAATACCTTTCATTTTTTAATCATAAAGTTACAGATGCCGCAGCAGAATTACCGGATAATAAGATGGACCTTAATCCTGGCAGAATAAAAATTATGTTATCTGGCTGGTATTCCACAAGGTTCAATGAAGCCTGACTCCTTAATTCAGAAAAAGAGAGGGTGCCGTTTCAGGGCACCCTCTTAACCTTATCTGTGTCTGTCAGATAATAATATCCATTTCGTCGTATTTCTATGGTAAAATGGTTGCGTGGGCAATAACGTATATGCTGCCGGACAGACCGCTGATTGAATACGAATCTGTTACAGCAGCTCCCAAACCAGTATGCCTCTCTGTATATTTGGAGGGATCCGTGGTATAAACTCCGCCATCTTCCGGAAGAATGTCGTTGCCGACATATAATGATGTTTCGCTCATTTCATACCCCGGGAACAGTTCAAATGAAGCATTTACTTCTCCTGCCATATAGGTAAGCCTTACTACTCCGACCATGGTTGCTTTAGCCACGTCACAACCGTCAGCATTAACGAAAAGTTCATATGTTCTCTCGGATGTGCTTTCAGCCATTGCACCGTTTGTCCAGCCCCAGGTATCAAAATCCATGGTTCCGTCGCTGTTCAAATCCAGGCTGAGGAAACAATGTACCATCTGATCATAGGTTTTGCGCCCAAAAGCGTCAATGCCTTCAGGATCTTCAGGTTTTTCGCTAAGCTTTGCACTGAGAAAAGCATTGCAGCCATTTGCATCAGTTATAATGACACTGTATTCGCCAGGACCCAGTCCGCTGCGGTCTTCAGTAGTAACATCATCGTTCCATAGAAATCCGTATGGAGGTGTGCCTCCCGAAACAGTAACATCGATAGCACCGTCATGTGCCCCGTACGCTGAAATGTTTGTTACAACCCTGGATGCTGAGATCCCGGTTGGAGGTTCAGCAACAACAATATTTCTGAGAGTAAACTCACATTGATCAGCGTCAGTAATGGTTACCTCATATGTTCCGGCCGGAACATCAACCAGATCTTCTGTAGTTGCACCATTGCTCCATATGAAACTGAACGGTTCAGTTCCGCCTGATACAGTGAGATTAATCGAACCTGTTGCTGCCCCGTAGCATTTGACATCGGTAACGACCGCTGATGCACTTAAATCACATTCATCAGTGCAGCACTCAAGATTGAATAATATGTGATACCACCAGGCTCCATTCTGGTGCATGGTCCCGGCAGTTCCTGCATATGCTGTCTCTCCGCCCGGTGCGTCTACATGTATTACTATAAAAATCTGGTCCTCACAGGTAATCTCCAGTTCTGCAAGAGAGAAGCTGATGTAGAAATAATTCTCGCCGGATGCAACAGTAAACTTGTGGTCAAACGAACCCGAAGGTGGCCTCTCCTCAAAAGGCATTTCGCTCCCCAGCCATATTTTTATATTCTCGCTTACGCTTCTGAATCCATCATCAGAGAATATCCTGATATAAAGAGAATCATTATCGTTTCCGACCAGAACATCACCAATATCGGTTGTCTGGCCTGCAAACAGGTCATACTCCATAGAGTTGCAAAGTTCCTCTGCCGAAGGAAACTGTTCTGCAGTCAATAGTGCTGACTTCGCATCAATACTGTATGTATTGAATTTAACTGCAGTAAGCTCGCCGGAGATGAACTCATCATCAAAACTCTCAGGTTTTGAACAGCCCGATAAAGCCGTCAAAACAACTACGATTGTAAAAAGCCATTTTTTAATTTGCATTGTGATCTGTATTTATTGGTTAGACATAAATTGCCGTTTTGAGAGCAAAAAGATTATGTTGTAAAAATAGCCGTCCAGACAACAGCCGTCAATAGGCAACCCATCATCTGGTGGTAATTTAAAGCACTTTAGGAGTGTCTATGTCTAAACAATATGAAAGATCACGGATCAGATTCTGACCTTAACAGTCTTAAAAAGTCAGCTCGTCAAAAAGAGAGGCTTATTTACGAATATTTTCGGGACTTTGGCCGTTCCATGCATTTGAGAAACATATAAGATTGACTTTCTGTTTATTGGAACCATTTTCCCCCGGAAATATCCAAATATCATGTTTTTGACAAATGGCTTTGACTGCAGGATAAAGATTCATAAAACAGGCCTGTTTTTTATCTGAAAGCCCTTTTTAAACGGATCGGAACGTAAGAAATCTGCACGTTCGCAGAAAAAATGATCCTTTCTATATGATTATAATTAAAAGAAAGAGTCCGCCTTGTAAACAAGACAAAAGAATAAAAACAGCAATGAAATCATATCATTATTCGTAACTTGGTTGGACTTTAAGAGGTTAAATGTCAGTTTTAAATATTTTCATCATGAAAGCCCTGATAAAATATCTTTTCATAACAACAATGACCATCACTCCTGTAATCTTTGCAGGCTGTTCCGGAAGAAGTTCTGAAACCAGTACTATCCGAAAAGTAGGAGAGCAGCCTGATGGTTCTGTTCTGGTTCCGACAAATCAGTTGCTCCGTCCTGCGGGATATCAGGTTTATCTGCCGGGCCGGCCCGTGGATCTTATATTGACCCGTGATGAAAAACATCTCCTGGTCAAGAACAAATCAGATCTGGATCTGATACGGATAAGCGACAGAATGGTTTTGCAATCACTGCCATTCACCCAGAGTGGTGCTTCTTTTACAGGCATATGTCTGTCTCCTGACGGACGGTATGTCTATGTAACTGATGCCAGAGACAGAATCTGCATAGCAGAAATGGATTTAAACAATGTATTAAGATGGCTCGATCCAATTATTCTTCCCGGTCCTGCCGCAGGAGGTTCGGCAGCTCCCGGAGGACTTACCCTAAACCCAAAGAGTAATGAGATTTATGTGACCCTCAGCAGGAATAATTCTCTGGGCATTGTAAGCCTTAAGGACAGATCAATAACTGAAATTCCCGTTGGTGTTGCTCCCTATACCGTTCTGTGCTGTTCGGGAATAAAAGCCTATGTAACTAACTGGGGAGGCCGTCAGCCTGTGGAAGGAGAACCTGTTTACAATTCCTCCGGAAGCAATGTACTTGTTGATCCTGAAACCGGAATTGCAGATAACGGTGCTGTTTCGGTGGTCGATCTGGAAAGCAGAGTACAAACAGGCATCATTGAAGTAGGATTGCATCCTTGTGGCATGGTCCTGAGTCCTGATCATACTCTTCTCTATGTTGCCTGTGCCAACAGTGATGTTGTTTCGGTAATAAATACTGAGACAGACAGGGTGGTTGAGACTATTTCCGTACACAATACCGAGAAGCTTCCATTCGGCAGTTCTCCCAATGCTCTGACTATTTCTCCCGACGGTAAATATCTTTATGTCGCTAACGGTACAGAGAATGCCGTATGTGTAATCCGGACAGGAGAACCTCACAAAGTTATTGGATATATCCCTGCCGGATGGTACCCGGGTGCTGTTGTATTAAACAAAGAAGGATCGGTTCTTTATGTTGCAAACATAAAAGGAACAGGATCGCGGAACCAGAGGACTGACAGAGAGGGTTACAACTCACATGACCATCTGGGAACAGTTTCAATTATCCCTCTTGAAGGTAAGCGCGACCTGCAGAAAATGACGGAAACTGTCACCCTTAACAATTCATGGATTGACAAATACAGAAAATCATCAGAAAAGGGCAGAAAGAAAATTATGGTCCCGGTTCCAACCCTGCCAGACCAGATCTCCCATTTCAGGCATGTGGTTTATATAATCAAGGAAAATCGCACTTATGACCAGGTTTTTGGTGATATTCCCGAAGGTAACGGAGATACAAGCCTGGTGCAATTTGGTTATGAGGTAACACCGAATCACCATTTGCTTGCCAGAACATTCGTTCTGCTGGATAATTTTTACTGCAGCGGGATTTTAAGCGCTGATGGTCATCAGTGGACTGATGAGGCATACGTAACTGATTATCTGGAGAAATCATTTGGCGGTTTTACACGCAGCTACCCATATGACGGTGATGATGCAATTGCATACGCCAGTTCCGGATTCATATGGGACAATGTGCTTAAACACGGGTTGACATTCCGCGACTACGGGGAATTTGTGAAAGCGGAAATCGACCCTCCCGATGCAGCGTTTTCTGAAATATACCAGGATTATCTTGACGGAACAAATAAAATCAGGATCAGGGCCAGGGCAAATCTTGAACAGCTAACTCCTTATCTTTGTCCGACTTACGTGGGATTTCCCAATTCTGTTCCTGATGTATACAGGGCCTCGGAGTTTATGAAAGAACTGAAGGAGTTCGAGAAGAATGATAATTTCCCGAATTTCATTATTATGCTTCTGCCTAACGATCACACCTCCGGTACACGTCCGGGCCTGCCAACCCCGAGGGCTGCAGTTGCTGACAATGATCTTGCCCTGGGGCAGATTGTTGAAGCTATTTCTGGCAGCAAATTCTGGAAAGAAACCTGTATTCTGGTGACTGAAGATGATCCTCAGGCCGGACTGGACCACGTTGACGGGCATCGTACCGTCGGCCTTGTAATAAGCCCTTATACCAGGCGTGGCGAGGTCATATCAACATATTACTCCCAGATCAATATGGTAAGAACTATTGAGAACATACTTGGCCTGCCTCCGATGAATCAGCTCGATCTGAATGCTGAACCCATGCTTGATTGCTTTACTGAAAAGCCTGATTTTTCGCCGTATAAGGCAGTGATAAACAATATCCCGCTTGATGAGCTTAACCCCCCGCTCAATGCCCTGGCCGGCGACCAGCTGTACTGGGCTGAGAAATCAATGGAACAGGACCTTGAGGATGTTGACCGTATCGATGAAGATACATTCAACAGGATAATCTGGCATTCTGTTAAAGGATATGATACACCATATCCTAAACTGATCAGAAAAGATCTTTGATCATCCAGATACTGCATCCAAAGTGACCCGAATCTCCAAGAGAATATGAAATGTGCCTGAATCCTGCTTTTATATACATCGACACAGCTCTCTTAAGCTCAGGCAGAGATTCAAGATACAGCTGTTTATAACCGAGTTCCCGGGCTGAACTGAAACACTTTTCCATCAGCATCTTTCCAATACCTCTGCCCCTCCATGACGGTAGCAGATACAATTTTACCAGCTCGGCACATCCCTCCGGTAAACCTGGTGTGGGAAAAATTCCGCACCCACCTATGATTTTTGCCCTTTCCTCTGCTACCCAATAAAACGAACCGGGAATTTTGAACAGAGCTGAAAGATGATCTGTAGTGGGATCATAATAAACCGTTCCGGGCCGGTCGATCTTAAACTCCCTGAAAACATCGCGAATAAGCTCCGCCAGCTGCTTATCATCATTTGCATTGATACTTCTCAGTAAGATGCCACTATTTAAATTATTACTCATTTTTTTATCAGGCGGGGTTTCATAAAATTAAGAATAAATGCTTCTTTTTATTAAATTTGGACAGTTTTAAATTATCTCCATCCTTTTTACGCAGTATGGCTTCACCATCCAGATTTGTAACAGCAGGAACCGTTTTTTCAATATTATTTACTGTTTTATGCCTGACCGGTCTTAATGCCCGTGATTACTATGTAACCGGCAGGGTAACAGATGCTGCCGGGAGTTATGTTCCGGATGCCCGCGTATCCTTACAGGCCGGCACGGCAGAATATGCCGCTGTGACAGGCCTGGATGGAACATATTCCATAAGAATCTCAGGTATCTATAGTGATGTTACTGATCTTTTTGAAATTGGTTTTCCTTTTCCCAATCCCTTTTCCCATTCAGTAAATATACCTGTAATCCTCAGCACTGCAGGGGATCTTCATCTTACAATTTATAACTTCCAGGGAAAAAAGGTCAGCGAGATAAATTATTTCTCCGTCGATGCCGGAAGCTACCGGATGATATGGGATGGTTGTAATCAGAGCGGGACTCCTGAACCTCCGGGCTTTTACTTTTATGCAGTCACTTTCAAAGGAAACATTAAATCCGGCAGGCTGGTTAAAGCTGCCGGCATCAGTTCATATTCTGCCTCAACAGCGCTGGAACCGGTAATGATGCCTCCTTCAACGGCTGGTCCGCAACCTGGGATTTTCCGATTTCGGGCAATTTCATCAGTAACCTGCGATAATTACTATCCCGTAAGACTGACGGATATTACCATTGCCAGGGATACGGTAATTAATTATATTCTTACCCTGAAACAGGAGATGCCTTTTAAGACTTCAGGGAACTATCTGTCTGTACACACGGGAGTGACTTACAGGTCACTGATGCTTAAAGGCATAAACCTTGGATCGTCACCTCCCGGTTACTTCCCGGGAGAGATAGCATATGCTGTTGCAAGCGATCTTTATGAGCAATGGATAAAAAGTATGGCTGATGCCGGGTTCAACAGCCTCAGGGTATATACCCTGCACCCGCCTGTTTTTTATGAGAAGCTTGCCGAATATAATCAAAGACATCCCGACAATCCACTTTTGCTTTTTCAGGGAATATGGCTTGAAGAAGTTGCTGACAGATACGATCCCGAAGAATATGACCTGATTAAGCGGACCCCGGCATTTACAAAAAGAATAAGGGAAGTAATTGATTGCATTCATGGCAAGGGGAATATTGCCTTACGATACGGCGAAGCTTACGGAAGGTACCAGACAGATATTTCAAGATGGACTGCCGGATATATAATAGGCAGAGAAATAGGCCCCAGGGAAATTGAGTCCACAAATGATCTTTATCCCGGAACAACATCATATACAGGTAATCACTTCAGCCTCGAAAACGGAACTCCGTCAGAAGTATTTATTGCCCAGATGCTCGATGAGACAGTAACTTATGAAACAAATAATTATAAGGTAAAGCGCCCTGTAAGCATTTCAAGCTGGCCAACCCTGGATCCTCTCTCTCACCCGACAGAAATATTCACTGATGAGGATAAAGCCTCATTCGACATCACAAAGATTAACGGTAAAAACGATGGCGCAGGAATTTTTGCCAGTTATCATGCTTATCCCTATTATCCGAATTTTATAAGCGAACAACCCTCTTACCAGACATATAGTGATAGTCATGGCCCTAACAGTTATCTTGGCTATCTCAACGACCTGAAAACCCATTATTCGGATATTCCACTGGTCATTGCAGAATTCGGTGTTCCATCCAGCTGGGGCAGTGCACATCAATCATATTCAGATATGCACCATGGAGGATATAGTGAGATCCAGCAGGGAGAAAAGAATATCAGGCTGATGCATAATATTATTGATGCCGGTTGTGCCGGCGGGTTCATGTTTGCCTGGATGGATGAGTGGTTTAAGCCTACATGGATAGTCCTGTATCTTGAGGCTTATGGCATGTATTCAGGTGGAGAACTTATACCTACCAGACAATTGTGGCATAACCTTACTTCTGCTGAGCAGAATTTCGGATTACTTACATTCGAACAGACGAATGTCCCGGCTAAAGTTACATATTTAACGGACAAGCCATCCGGACCTGTCGGTAAAATTGAAGCCACTCACGACAACAGTTACTTCCATCTTTTCCTTGAAACAACAGAGCAGCTATCTCCAGGCGACACGGTAATGATAGCTTTTGACACCTATCTGAGGGGTATAGGTGAGTCAACTCTCCCTAACGGGAGAAGGCTGAACAACAGGTCTGAATTCCTTTTAACAATGGTCCTTTCGGAAGACACTGCCCTGTATCATGTTACCCGGGCTTACGATATGAATGGTCTGACGCCGAGGTTCGATCTTTCTGACCATACAGTACAGAGGTATCGCAGCACAATGACTGACGGTGATCCATGGATAGTCATGCAATGGATCAATGATGAATATTCAGTTACAACTCATGATATCGGACGCCTGCCAATGGAGTATTCCGGTAATTTCACTCCCGGTCAGCGTGCAGCGGTAGCCTGGTATGATAACAAAATCAGGTTAAGAATACCCTGGACAATGCTTTATTTCTTCGATCCGACGCAAATGAAGGTTATTGACGGTGCTGAATCATATGATGGCGGGTATAATTATGAGATTCTCACAACTCAATCTGATGGAATAGCTGTCTCTGTTTATTACGATGGCATCGTAAGCTCAACCCTTGGAAGATATACATGGCCGAAATGGCTTATTGTTCCAGATGTGAAACCATTGCCCAAAGGAGCTCTGGAAATAGTTAAAAACGGATTATCTCCGATAGAGGGATTTGTTGACTGATGTTCTGACCACCTCAGGAGAAACTGCTTTTCTTTTTTTTGTCAAATCCGTTTCTTTCAGCCTGGCCCCATCCTTTTTTACCTCTCAGTGCTTCCAGGTTGCCCCTGACAGCGAAATAGGTATGAACCGGATAAAAGAATGGTTCAAAAAGGGCTACCCCTATCAGCTTAAACACATCTCTTTTTCGCTTGTATTTATGAAAGGTTATTTCTTCAAACAGTATGGCCCATGTAGACAAGCTGACAGCAAAAGAATACACGAAAATGAAGAGAAGTAGGTAGAAGGGCCAGTTAAGAGAATCCCTGATAATAAGGAAAATTGTATAGATGAATCCCGTGAATGCAATAAGGGGAGCCATCCATTCAAAGAAGGTCCAGTATGGATACCCAAGCATCCCCAGCCTTTTATAACTGGGATTTAAAAACATTTTCCTGTGCAGTCTTAAAGAATCTATCAGGCCCCGTGTCCAGCGGGTTCTTTGCTTACGCAATGATTTCAGGTCTGAAGGAACTTCGGTCCAGCATAAAGGATCTGGGATATATGTTACTTCATATTTTATCTTCTTTTCAGACATATGGCGGCGCATTCTAAGCACCAGTTCCATATCCTCCCCGACAGTTTTAATACTATAGCCACCGGCATTGATAACTGTCTCTCTGTCAAAAATACCCATGGCTCCTGATATCAGCATCAATCCATCCAACTGGCTCCATGCCATCCTTCCCAGCAGAAAAGCCCGCGTGTATTCCAGCACCTGCAATCTGGGCAATATTTTTGAAGGGACTTTTATCTCACGGATATGGCCCCTTTCCACCTCACATGAATTAACGATCCGTATAACGCCTCCGGATCCTATTACTTTTCTTTCCTTTTCCTCAAGAAATGGTTTTACCAGTTTTAGTATTGAATCAGGTTCAATAATTGAATCTGCATCTATCGATACGAACAGGCTGCTTTTGCAGATATTTATCCCGGCATTGAGCGAGTCAGCCTTTCCTCCGTTGACTTTGTCAATCACCGTCAACCTGTTGTAGGAAGGATTTTTTGACCGGTACACGCCTCTGATTCTTTCGCAGGGAATACGGTAATCAAAATAATAATTAACTCTTATAAGGTCATATGCCTCTTTAATAAGATCGAGTGTGTTGTCGGTGGATCCATCATTTACAATTACCACCTCGAAGTTATTATAATACAGTGACAACAGAGTCCGGATGTTGTCAATAATTGTTTTGCTTTCATTAAACGCCGGGGCAATAATCGAGATTTTCGGACTTAGTGGTGAAAGCACAAGGGAATTGTAATTAATGTAACTGTTTTTTCTCAGGTACTTCCTCAGGGCAATTGCGGAAAAGATCCCGAGAATAAGGTAGGACCCAAACAGTAACAATGTGAGGATGAAAACAATATGTGCAAATACATTATCCATATCTATTAGAATATCCTTCTGTCAAGAACGTGTCTCACAATTATATTATAATTCTTATATTCTGATTTCATGAGTTTTACGAGAGCCTTAACCCCTTCTTCTCCCATATTCTCCATTGCCTTTGTGGCCTCAATCTGTAGCTGGACATCATCTTCTTTGTCGAGCACCAGTTTAAGGAATCCCATGTACGCAGTATCAGGCATTTTACCCATTGATTTGATAATTTCGAGGCAGGTGTTGTAATCCTGATTCTTGTACATGCTTTTCATGATCTCAAGGGAGGATCGCATATTAAGATCACCAGCAACCTGAACTGCAAGATGCCTTACCTCGGGAGAAGGGTAGAACAGCGTTTCTCTTACTTCTTCTTCAGCTTCTGTCTGCCTGAATTCCCTGATCATCCTGAGGGCAAACATTACAATTGTCGGATTAGGGGATGTGAGCCATTTCTTAAATGCCGGAACCGTAATGTCGTGTTGAATTATCAGCTCATGCAAAGTAATCTGTTCCCAGAGGGAGAATGGTCTCGTCATGGAAGAAAGGAATTCAAAAGGATCATCATCGCTAAGCCGTACAAGGGCAATTTGTGCTTCCATTCTGAGTATTTCATTTTTTGAATCAAGGGCTTTGATCATAGCTGAATTAGCATCCTTGATATTCATAAATGCAAGTTCACGAAATCCTTTTATTTTTTTATGCCAGCGATGATCATGAGCTCTTTTTATCGAGTCATTGTCGAGGCCCAGATCCAGGTAAAGAGCTATAAGCTTCTGTTCTGCATCCCCTTTCAGATTAACACTGACATCTATCATCTGATCAATCAGTACCTGTCTGCGATACGTATTAGAAGCTATGGGGAAGAACTTTTCAGGTGTTGCATCACCAAAGAGATAATCAATAATAAGGGTCTGATATCGCTCTGAAAGATACTGCCTCAGTTTCTCTTCCTTTTCCATCCTTGTCCTGTTAAGAAGTATAACCATCAGGAGTATGATCATTGTTCCAATTGAGATCATAATGGTTATTATCAGTGCATTAACAAGAGCAAAGGATTTTCCGAAATAATTGATCCTTTTAAGCCACGGGCTTTCAAAGTTAAGTATGAAAAACCTGGGTTTTTCAATGACAGGTTGCTCCGAATCAGCCGATACAGTCATTTCCGTTGTGTCAGGCAATTCATGCACCGCCATAACGGAAGTGGTGTCGAAATGATACAAAGTATCTGCAATTCCGGTTAAGACAGTATCTCCAGCCTGTATCGAATCAGAAATTTCTCCTGAGAAGACAAGTGAATCATCCTCCTGAAAATATTCCTCCGTCTGAAATGTTGTTAAAACAGCCATGGGTTCTTCCTGTTCTGCAACATCATTCCCTATTATTGCAGCCGGGTCATAGTAAAGGATCCTTCCTTTACTGTCCGAAGCTTCAGTCAGTCTTATTTTATAATACCCTCCCTCTTCTATCATCAATACATTACTGCCAAAATAACTCTGCATTTCGTACAGATATTTATTTGCATTCGATTCTGATTTGAAAGCACCCAGCTGCACCTGAAAATCTTTCACTGCCTCAGACGAAAAAGCTTCCATAATGACCCCTGAAATATCAGCGGATTCATTACTGTCTTTTCCCGAAACTTCATTGGTAACCGGAGGTAAATAGACAGGTAAAGAAGCACCTGCTCCTGCTTCAGTAATAAAGCCTGAAATGATTGCAAATGATAATATGAGAATAATTCTAATCCACATTACTTCATTCTGATAGCATAAGTAAGGTTTACACCTCCTTCAAACCTGTCTCTAAGGATATTTTCCTCATACTCTTCCCTTGAATAGCCTGCCCCTATCCTCATCATAAGCCGGCTGGTTATGGAGACATTATATGCCAGCCGTATACTGTTGGCGCTCAGCCGCATCAGGTCAGCCTGGATGTCAAACGGCTCGTCGGGAGCAGTGCCCGTTCCAAGAGTAATCTGGAGATAATCTGTGTCATTAAAGTATCTCCGGGCGTTCATGTATAATGAAGTGGTTGGGCCTTCATCCTTGAAATAGAGAAATCCCTTGAGTGACAGCCAGTATTTTCCAACATATTTTTCCACTGATGCAAGGGCTATGTATATATTTCTGTCGAAATAATAGTAATTTGCCCCGGCTGATACAACCCATCCCTTAGGCAGGATCTGCCACAGCTCCACTGCGGCCCTGTGCTTCGGGAAATAGCTACCCGGACTGTAAGCATATGACAGGTATGCGTAGTTTTTATTTGACAGATGAGGGTAAGCTTCTGCTTCAAATTGTAATTCGGTGACATTTGCCGGCTCCGGATCTCCTATGATAATGTTGCCGGTGTTGATGCCTGCAGCCGCAGGACCCCAGTTAAAACGATGTCCCGCCCCGGCTTTGAACACCTGCCAGAACCTTTCGTAAGGTTCACTGAAAGTATCAAAGAAATACCCTGCCCTGATGTCGGTTGCCACTGGTGTATTTTCTTTTGACCAAAGTGAAATGTCTCTTCGCGCTGCCAGTGCATCTTCATTGTCTGGTTCACTCCGAAGAAGGGTATCGATAACCGCTGCTGCCTGATCAAAATCTTTTTGCCAGGCAAGAATTCTTCCAAGAAGAATCCTTGCATCACCGTATGAAGGATAGGCATCCAGCAATTTACGGGCTGCCAACGTGGCTTCTGAATAATTGCCTTCAAAAGCCATTTCCCTTATCCTTAAAAATTCAGCTTCCGGATCAATTTGTTCCTGAGAATAAACTTCTCCGGAACTAAGCAGCCCTGATAATATTATTCCTGCAAGAAAATAGATTAAAGGCCTGCCCATATTTCAGTTTTTAAAAATTGATTTGATCTTAAATACCAGATCTTTAGGATCAAAAGGCTTTACAATATAATTGCTGATTCCCAGCTCTGCAGCCTGATGCTGCATCTGAAGATCGCTGAAAGCCGTAAGCACAATGACAGGTGTATCTTTACCCAGGTCTGACCGGAGATATTTTACAAGCTCAAGACCGCTATGATATGGAAGATGTATATCAACAACCAGAAGATCATAATCATTATTCTGAAGTAATCCCAGGGCTATCTTGCCGTCAATGGCCATATCAGTTTCGAAGCCTTCACGCTCAAGAATTATCGAAAGAGTTTTCATTGCCAACGGATTATCTTCACATATCAATATTTTCATAGCAAGTAACTCTGAGATTAAAACCCTGTCTTGCACCATCCCTGACCTAATCCCATCAGAGTTACTCTAGGGCAAAAGTGCTTAATTTCGGGTGTGCATCCAAGGAATGAGCCCAACATTTTGATGGCCGTTGTATTTTCAAAGATTAAACTCATTTTTTAAATGATTAAATATTCACGCTTTCTTTAATTCCTGAACTTACTTACGTATAATGCCAGTATACAGCTTGTTTTCATTATGGTAATTTAGGAAAAAATTCTGCATCCTGGACCCTGATTGCAATCCTGAAAACTTTAATAATCTCTTTTCATGGTAACAGATAATCTTAAGATGTCCCTGCCAGGGTTCAGGCTGTTATAGTTTGCCATTCCAGCCTGCCAACCTTGCCCAAAGCCACCATGCTGCATAAGCTTTCTGATTTGCATTCAACGGTTGTGTATGTGAAGCATTACACTTGAACCAGTCTGTTCCCTCTTTATGTGAGTTCTGCCATTCTATTGCCCAGTTCCCGTCACGCGAACCGTTACCATCTGTATCATACCCGCACGCGTCATTGGGTATCTTGTCACCAAAGTATACCCCATCCGGATCATAACATTCAATATCTGCAAAATCGTACAGAATCTTATTATTCTCCCTGCAGTACTTGCGTATTTGTTCATTCCTTATATGAAGGTTACCGGTCAGTCCGGTTCCATCAAGATGGCCAGTCATGTACACAAATTTTACATCCGGATAATCTTTTTCAAGCTCGGTCATAAGTCGAAGGTATGTTTCAATATCTTTTGAAGATGCACTTGATACCTGGCCGCACCATGCCCAGATTATTACATTTACACCTGGATTTGAAGCCAGATATGTTCGTGTCCTCGAGGCCCATGTAGTACGATCAGGATTACCCAGATCCCCTTGCATGGCATAGTCGTGAAGATCAAGAGCTCCGCCTTTTCCGCCCTTATTCCACTCATAGTTTTCCCCCTTGAAAGAAACAAGGCCGGTCATACCTGTTGTCAACTGGCTGCCATGCGAGGTATGCCCATAAGCTATATGAAGGCTTTTTTTTGCAGCTTCTATCCATTCTGAGGGTATTGAAGAGAGCTTTACCGTCCGGTGGTCTATTATTATGCTTCCAGTGTTTCCGGAAAGATCATCAATAGCGCCATCCTGACTTTTTTCACAGGCAGTAAAAAATAAAATTACCGGAATAAGAAAACATAAGATTTTAAAATATCTCATTACATGTTTGTTATTAATTTGCAAATCAATATAAAGTGATTTCAGCATTTTCTCTGATGCAAGGTTAAAACGACAAATAAAGTAAATTGTTGCGTGTTTTACAGTGTACATCTGGCAGCTAATTATCAACAATTTTTGCATTCTTGATATTTATCTGATCGACAGATGGTTCAGAGGCGGTATGGATCCCTGACAACACTTCCGGGATCAGTCCCATTTTGATATAGACCGGACGTGCAGCTTGTTTAAGTTCAGGAAGCCTGGACAGAAAATAAAGCGCACCTGTAATACAGCTCAAACCACCTGCCAGCACTGTTAAAGGAGTACCTATGATCTTAGCCAGACTGCCTGCAAGGAGGCTTCCGAAGGGAGCAGTACCCATAATGGCCATTGTATAAAGGCTCATTACCCGGCCTCTTTTGTCATCGTCCGTTATGGTTTGCAGGATTGTGTTACTGGAAGCCGTGTAGAGCATAAGGCCAAGTCCCGTAAACATCATCAATCCCATTGATAATGGTACTGATCTGGAAATTGAAAGAAAAATCAACGCCGCACCAAAAAGTCCTGATGCCGAAGGAATGATCCTCCCTAGCATTATTACATTCTTTCTGGATGCCAGGAAAAGGGCTCCCACAAGGGCTCCCAGACCTGCGAAACCCATCATAAATCCATAAGTATTGGATCCTCCATGAAGAACTTCTTTTGCCATTACGGGCATCAGAACATGAAATGATGCACCAAGCAGGTTAACCAGCCCCAGCAGTAACAACAGGTGCCTGATGGGCACAAATCCGATGGCGTAGCTGATTCCTGCTTTCATTTCCTTTAGAAAAGACCCTTCTTTCTTTGGACGTTGTTGCTTTTTAATTTTCATTAACAACAGAGATGTTATGACAAAAATGAAGCTGAAGGCATTTATCAGAAAGCAAATTCCTTCACCGGCCACAAAAAGAAGCAATCCTGCCACTGACGGGCCTATGAGCCTTGCCCCGTTGAACATCATGGAATTAAGCGCTATGGCATTGCCAAGATCTTTTTTTCTTTCAACCATCTCTATTATAAAAGAATGTCTTGCCGGAACGTCGAAAGCATTTATGCATCCAAGAATAATGCCCAGAATAACTATATGCCATATCTGTATCACTCCGGCCAAAGTCAGAACGGCAAGAATAAGAGCCTGAAAAAGGGAAATCACCTGAGTTGATAAAAGCACTCTGTATTTGCTGAAACGATCTGTTATAACGCCGGCAAAAGGTGCTAAGAGAAAAGTGGGAATATTACCTGCAAAGCTGACAAGACCGAGAAGAAAAGCTGAGCCTGTCATGTCATAAACCAACCAGGGCAGAGCAATGCGCTGCATCCAGGTACCAATGAGTGATATGCTCTGCCCTCCGAAAAAGAGACGATAATTTCTGTACCTAAGTGACCTGAATATTGTCTTTAACCCTGAAGTCAGAAACCTGGTCAAAACAGTATTGATGTTTGATTATAGACCGGATTATCCTTTTAAATATAGTTGCTTTTATTGATAAGCACGAACACAAATAAAGTAAATTTCAGAAAATCCCTAACAGGTACAGCAGAATAATTATGAGTATGGTAATCGACGAGACTCCAATAGGGAACCAAACCGGGGCTATCCAGGGTTTGGGGATCAGAAAAAGAACATCCATGGTTCTCAGTGTCGGAGGCCATTTGATAAGGATATAAAGCGAGATATAATAGAACAGATCCCAGAAAGCAAAGGTCCACAGAAAAAAGATTCCTTTTTCCGTAATTGACTCGCCTGTAAGCCAGGCCAGAATAACAAGCATTATTATTGTAACAACCTCTCTTGAGATTTCAATATTCAACCATTTTGAAGATATTTTTTCAAGTGAATCCCTGTTAGATTCCGCATCCAGCATCCCCAGTGATTTGCGAAGATAAACGACAACCACACCTTCGAGATGTGCCATTGAAATGCCAAAAACAGCCAGCAGAACCAATTTCAGAAGCATGACTAATGTGGTTGATCAGTAATTAAAGTTACAAAAAAGCTGAAAAGTAATTTACCCCCGGGAAGATAATCTTCATTTGTTCACCTGAAATGCAACAACTTTATAATTTCAGGTACGAAAACAAGCAATCCTGTTATTACTGATAAAACAGCGGAGATTAGAACTCCTGCCGCTGCAATATCTTTTACTTTTTTAATATCCGGACTGTATTCCGGCATAACTGCATCTGACAAATATTCCAAAGCTGTATTAAAACATTCCGATACCAGAACCATACCTGAAACCAGTATAATTGCCATCCATGAAAAAACGGATATCTTCAGAGCCAGTCCGGCTGCTGTCACAATAATAAGAATGGCCAGGTGTATCTTCAGATTTGGTTCTGATCCCACCATTGTTTTGAAGCCGTGAAAAGCATTTTTGAAACTATCAGCTCGCTTCTTAATATTAAGGATTGTATTGTTTTCTGATGTTTTCATTGTTTACTCATATGAAACATGACGGATCCGTTCCTGTGATCCTTTACAGGCCTTTTCAAACCGAGACAAGCCTCTCCTTTAATTTATCAAGTTGTGCCATGTTAATTCCGGAATGATCAAGGTATCCTTCAATACCTCCATAATAAAACTCCACACGGTCCATAACTGATTCAATATTCCTCTGTCTTACAGTAATTGCATAAAGCACTCTGTCTGCGGGAAAAAACCCGAGTGTCAGAATCTTCCTTTTCATAAGCTTTCTCCTGTAATAAGGAATCAACGCTTCATTGGAAAGCATGAAATCATGTATAATCTCTTCCCTTCCGGTTCCGGCGGACATATGTATCAGGGAGCAGATTATGCCGGTCCGGTCTTTCCCTGCCTGGCAGTGAATCAGTACAGGTATCCGTTCAGGTGAAAGGATGATCTCCACCAGCTGTCTGAACAAAGGAACTGTGGCATCCAGTATTTCAAGATAGATCGAATTGGAAATATCAGCAATAATCTCATGAGAATTCTTCCTGTAAAAATAAGGTATCAGCCGTTCTCTTGTAACTCGCTCAAAATCTAGTGGTAATGATATTGTCTCGATGCCATCGATCTTTTTTCTTTTGTTTTTCGACTCATCAGGGGCCCTCAGATCAATTATGGTTCTTATTCCGAGCCCGTGCAACCTGCTAATATCTCCTCTGTTTATGTTATCGGGGTTAGCTGACCTGAAGATTAGTTTTTTCCTGAACTGTTTTCCTCCGGATATGGCAATTCCTCCTATATCCCTGAAATTAAGCACAGAGCGCAAAGAAAGATGATCTTTTGCAGGTATGGCATCTCTGTTCAGCAAGACGTCTGCATTTTATATTAATATTTATCCTTGTTAATGTATTAATGCAAAGGGATATTCAGTTATTAACTATCCAGTTATAATCAACATACTCCCATTCAAGATCATTATTATTAACCTTTATCAGAAGAAATCCTTCTTCAAATCCTCTGTGGGGGCCTTTCCACCATGCTGCAGAAACTGCTCCGCCTGTAATGAAATGTATTCCATCAATATATATATCCTCAACTGTATGAAGGTGTCCCTGAAGAACAAGCCTAAGGTCGTGTCCCTGAAAAAGGTCAAGGATTTCCTTTCCGTTTGCAATTACCCTTACAGAATCATTCGGAACCGTTGATCCTTCATATTTTTGGGTGAAAGCTGTGATAAAAGGTATATGGGTGCTTAAAGCTATCGGCGTATCAGGACCGGTCTTTTTTAGTTCTGATATTATCCACTCAATCTGATCCTTATCAATCAGACCAACGTATTTGTCTTTGCCGGTATCTTCAACAGAGTTAAGGATCATGAATTTCCATCCTTTATGTTCAAAACTGTAATAAGAATCACCAAGACGGTTCTCAAACATTTGTTCTCCGTAATCAGGGTGCCCGGTATCAGCTCCGCTTCTGCTTAAAATACCATATAGCTCATGGTTTCCAATGGTGTTGTAAACAGGTACCTCAAGTTCTTTTATCGTCTCCGCATATAAATTGTACAATGAATCGGCTCTTTCATAGGTCTGGCCGAGTGCATCCATTATCAGATCACCTCCGGTGATCACAAAATCAGGCTTTATCTTATTAAGGGTGTCTATTGCCTTTTTTAATCCTTCTGCTGCATTCAGTTCAGGCTGAACATGAATATCGGTCAAAAATGCAAAGGTGAAGGATTTGTTTTCGCACGATTTTCTCCTGCATCCTGAAGAAATAATCAATACTGTAATAAATACTAACAAAGTCAGGTTACTGATAAATGATCTTTTCATGAGTAACGATTTAAGGTGAGTGTTTTAAATAATTAACAGATCCCGGAAAGATAACAAAATACGGATTAATATATTAGGTATCTTCTTAAAACTTCATCCCCCCGACCCTTTTCAGGTCAATCTTTTTTAATGATTTCTGAGATATAAAGCCAGTATTTCCTGTGGAATCTGAGGCTTTTTCTGTCCATTATTCTGTGCAATGGTCGTGGCTCATCATCAGGGTTGAATTTAACGGGAGAACCGTCAGCATAAAGAGCCGGCACTTCAGGATGAAACTGAACTGCAAATACGTTAGGGAACTTCTTGTGGGCCAGGGCTTCAATCACCTTTCCGTCAGGAGATAGAGCTGTAATGTCCAAACCTTCGCCGAGCCTTTTCACCCCCTGATGATGACTGCTGTATATCAAAGGCCTGGTTTTCTTTGATATTTTAACGGCAGTACCAAAAAACGGATGCTCAGTGAACCGGACAGGATGCAGGTTATTGCCCATCAGGTAATTATCAGTGCTTATATTTTGCCAGTAATTACGGTGCAGGTTATTTTTCTCCAGCTTTATAATTGCTTCGGGAGTATGGCTGTTATAAATCTGGGCAGGTATATCCTGATACAATGTGCCGCCTGCCGCTACATTCAATGACTGCATGCCCAGGCAAAATCCTGTAATCAGATATCCGGGATTTTCTTCAAGCAGGGGTTTCCATGAACTGTTCCAGCTTCCTCCTATGAGATGAAACAGAAAGCTTACTTCGAAATAATGTCTAACAGTATCGTTGGTTGAGGAATATAAGTTATCCTCACCGTATACTGTCGGAGGTATGTCCGCTCCACCAAAAAAGATTATGCCGTCTGAATTCCTGAAGATATTTGCAAATTCATCCGTGCACGAATTCTCCATGAACAAAGATTCTTCGGAAAGGTCTCCTGTAACCTCATGGAGATAGTAGCTGTCAAGACCCTTCTCTTTTATGTAAACGGCTGATTTGGAAAAATCGTAAACCTGACTGGCGTGATATACTCCAACAAAATTTATATTGGCTTCATTTATTTTGAGTACATTATTTTTAATCAGAAAGTTTACAGTTTCGAGATTTCCTGCTGTGGGATTCATAAGAATTATATGGCTTTTCTCCCGGTTCAGACTTTCTTTGAAGAAGGTCTGGGCATTCATAGCCGGAAACAGCCAGAACACTAACAGCAACGTCAACAGTTTTTTCATAACACCTTGAAAGTTTCGGTAAATATATGTCTTATTCATATCTTTTCTGCCGGGTCAAGATAATCTGTTTTGGGATTCTCACGATTAAACCTGATAATCAGATCAAACACACCGGGAACCTGTTCACTCAACCGTCTGAGTATCTCTTCTGGTATATAGGTTCGGCTGAAGGGAACACATTTAACATATTCCTGTACGTCGCCCTGCCTGCGGCCGTATTTATATTCATATGTAAATAATCCGTCATCACGGAGAATATTCTTTTTATTTAACACATTGGGAACACTCACGTAAAACTCACTGCCCGCCTGACTATCTGATCTGTTCAGAAGACCTCCTGAATCCAGATGATCATACAGCTGAACAGCAACCACAGATGCCGGGTTCACAATTATGAAATCTTCAGCTATCAATTTTCTGTATACGTATTCACCATTTTCTTTGTAATCTCTTAACCTGTCAATTGTCTGCCTGAATGTTTCTTCAAAAAAAGGATAATGAGTGCATGCAAGCACGACAGAATTAAGAGGCTGGGAGTTTTCTGTTTTTCTGATTTTCTCCATAAGGGAGACAAGGTGAAATGAAATATAGTTCTCAACTGAATTTATCTGAAGATTATATGGATTTACCGGATCTCCGTCAAACAGAATTGCGCTGTCAGCCATATTGAAATTATACCGGTCCCATATTGCAAGATCGATTTTCATATCACCGCAGCCGGTATCTGACGGCCCCTTGTAACCATTTCTTGGGGTGTCTGCATTTCTGTCAATGAACTCAATATTTTCATCAATTGATTCGGCTATCCCGATTCCGGCCTGCTGAAAAACCTGAACTATTCCCAGTTGACCATTTCTGTTTTTCACATAAGTTATTGATTCAGGATAAGCTCCCGATTTTACAGTGCCATCTGTCGCAATCACAGCTATGCTTCCGTTCTCGTCAAATGAAAAATTACCAAATGCCCCCTGCGATCCTGCATCGATCACACCAATGACTCCGAGATCCAGTCCCGCCTCTTCAAAAAAACTTCTTATCGTATCAAGGCCATACGCTGTTGCGGTATTACACGCAATAACCACTGCCTTGACAGGATCTTTATCTTTGCTGTACCTTTTTGATCCGGCATGCTGATAATATTTGTTCCCCATCAAAAACTGAATATCTTTGAAGATATGCTCAATTAAAAGTTCCACATTATTTTCAAGGGCATAACTGCCATAGGGCATATTAGCCATGTCTGCCAGAAAAATAAAAGATTCCTCTTTTAATCCTTCATGAGCAAGTATATCATTCAAAACAGACAGGCCTCCGGTACCTGAGTCGAATATGCCAATGGGAAGAGAGCCGCTATTTTCAGGGTATTTTTTAAAATCGATAAAGTAATAATTCCGCCTGACATTTAGCATTGCGTCCTTCAGGTCTTCAGGCCTGTTGCATGAAACAACCGGAATAAAAAATATTGAAACAAGATATATAAGGACAGACCTTGGCGCCTGTAAGGGCAGGCTTGCGATGCTTTTTAAAAAGTGAGAATCCATCCGGGGCAGTTTTCAGGGTTATCCACCATTTTGCCGGTGAATTTATAAACTTATCATGATATTTCTTATCCTGGTCTGGGTGAAAAAGTCAGATATTAAAATTACGTATTTCGTAGATATACGAAATAAAGAGAAACCATACAGCACCCCGTCTGCATTTTGTTTGCTGATCTCTCTCATTTTCTCAGATGTCTCGTTCAGAAAACTTATTGAGGTATAATTGAATGTAATCATCTTTTTGTCCTGACCTGTACTGCATGATGAACCTGGGATGTTCAAGAGGTACAATTCTTCGGAACAGTTTCAATCTGTCATTCAGTTCCATAAGAAACCTGTAGTTTTTACCCGATCCCAGACAGAAACAAACATCCGTTTTTATGCCAAAATTAATTTGTGTTTTTATGGCCCTGACGATAAAGCCGGTAAGCGTATCTGACAATTCTTTGCTGTCGTAATAATTGTAGTTGATTTCACGTCCGTTCCTGCTTCTTGACGTGAAGCCGAGAGGGCTTACCGAACTGATAAAAAAATCTCTGTAAAAATCCTCAGGGCCTCCGTATCTGTCGATCATTTCATAAATGAATACCGATGATGTTTCAAATGTTCTTATATCTTTAAGATCAAATCCGCACTTTTCTTTCAGCCTTATGGTGTCGGTGAAAGGTATGCCTGTAACTCCGGCGCCATGGCGTCCGGGGTTAATCCCAAGTATAAGATGACGATAATCATAGTCGTTGTAGTATTTGCTGTAAAATGAAGTAACTATTTTGATTACTTCCGGGTTATCCCGGAAGGGATTCATGATTGAAATCCCATCAGGAAGCTCTCCCGTATATTGGAGATTCATCAAAAAATCAACAACCTGCCTGGCAAAAGTTGACATGAGAGGCTTATTGGTTATTCTGTAAACTTGCAGGTAAAAATAAGAATTTCATACTTGTGGAAGTGCTTGATAAAATTATAAAATGTCTAACTTTGCCGCACAAAAGCAGTTTGCAGAAAATCAGGTACAATGGGGTGCGATTCAATCAGGCCGTATGGGAACAAGCAGAAGTCATTTGATAAGCGTTATCTTGAAATGGCTCTTATATGGGCAAAGAATTCATATTGTATCAGAAGGCAGGTCGGGGCTCTTATCGTTAAAGGAAAAATGATAATCTCCGACGGCTATAACGGCACACCGGCAGGTTTTGAGAATGTATGCGAGGATGAAAACAATCTTACCAAACCGTATGTTCTCCACGCAGAAGCAAATGCAATCACAAAAGTGGCAAAGTCAAATAATTCCAGTGAGAATGCAACCCTGTATGTCACAACATCACCTTGCATGGAATGTTCCAAACTTATTATCCAGTCAGGTATCAGAAGAGTTGTTTACTGTAACCGTTATCACAGAACTGATGGTCTCGATCTCTTAAAAAGAGCCGGAATTGAACTGGTATATATTGACCCAGAAACCGATACTTATGAAGTACAATAATTCAAAAAGAAGCATTTTTCTAACAGTCCTGCTTGCAGTTTTCTTTTCAGCGGGGATTATGGCCGGAATCTTCCTCCCCCGGACAAATAACAGTCTTCAGCAACCGGTTATTAAAGCCCGGAATGACAAGCTTAACAGCATTATTAACATCATTGAATCCGACTACGTTGATTCAGTCAGCAGGAGTGACCTTGTTGAAGCAGCCATACCAGCGATATTAAGAAAGCTTGATCCGCATTCTGTTTATATTCCGGCCAGGGATCTTGCAAGGGCAAATGAACCGCTTCAGGGTAATTTTGACGGCATAGGCATATCATTTAATTTACTTACCGATACTATTCTTGTTATCAGCACCATTCCGGGAGGTCCTTCTGAAAAGATAGGCTTGCTTGCAGGTGATAAAATAATTTATGTGAATGACTCACTTGTGGCAGGAAAAAATCTCAGCGATGAAAGAGTTATGGCCATGCTCAAAGGACCACGGGGAACGGTGGTCAGAATCAAGGTATTAAGAAAAGGTAATAATGATTTGCTTCCCTTTGAGATTACACGTGATAAGATCCCTATTTACAGTGTTGATGTAGGATACATGGTCAATGAAAACACTGGTTATATCAGGATAAATAATTTTGCCGTCAATACATTTGAAGAGTTTATTAAAACACTGCGGGAACTAAAGGAACAAGGATTGACATCTCTTATTCTTGATCTCCGTCAGAATTCGGGTGGGGTTATGGAGTCAGCTATCCGGATCGCAAATCAGTTTCTTAAGGATGGTGAGATGATTGTCTACACCAAAGGGCGTTCTCAACCCCGTAATGAAGCAAGAGCCACGGGCAAAGGAGAATTTGAGACCGGAAATCTGGTGGTATTGATTGACGAATTCAGTGCCTCAGCCAGCGAGATTCTTGCCGGAGCTGTTCAGGACAACGACCGCGGTATTATCATAGGAAGAAGATCTTTTGGCAAAGGCCTCGTTCAGGAACCTGTTACATTTGCCGACGGGTCGGGTATGAGGCTGACCATCGCCCGCTATTATACACCAACAGGAAGGTCTATCCAGAAGCCTTACAATAATGGATTCGATGAATATTTTGATGATTTGAATTCAAGATTTGAACATGGCGAATTCAGGGTATCAGACAGTATAAGGTTCGCTGACTCTCTTCGGTTCATCACTCCCGGAGGCAGAGTAGTATACGGAGGCGGAGGAATCATGCCTGATGTATTCGTTCCGGTCGATACATCCGGAATATCTCCCTATTTTCTTTCTGTACGCCCCCTGATCTACAGGTTTGCACTTAAATATACCGAAGATAACCGTGAAAGTTTGAAAAAATACAGTGATGCATATTCGATTGAAAAATATCTTGACGGTCAGAGGATTTTTGAAAAGTTTACAGAGTTTGCTTCTGCAAACGGCATCTCAAAAGACAGGAACGGACTGCTGATATCCGGAAAAAGAATCAGCATAGAACTAAAAGCATACATTGCACGAAATATACTGGATAATAAAGGATTCTATCCTATCTGGGAAAAGAATGATTCGACTCTTAAATTCGCTATTGATTACATAAAAAAAAATCAGTGATGCCGGTTCAATTCTTTCATAAAATCTGAAATTATCATTGCCGAGAGGCTTTCCTCCTCAACAAAGCCCATATGTCCGGATTTCTCAAGGATCACTACCCTGGCGCTGGAAGGAAGCTGCGTCCGCGACAAGACTGAGTCATGAGGTATATAATTATCATGTCTGCCAAGGATCCAGAGGAAGGGAACACTCCCTTCTTCCAGTACACCAACTCTTGATGGCCTTGCCATCATACCTTTAAGAACAGATATTATTCCCTCATCAGAGGTCCGCGAGGCAATCTCTTTTGAGACGTTCAGGGCTTCCTGGAATTTTGTCAGGTTGTCAGAGGCAAACATCATTGATACGTTATCAGGGTACATCAGATATTTCTTTCCTGATCTTACTATCTCTATCTCCCGTTCTCTTTTATGTACCGCTTCAGGGGTATCAGCATACGGGTGTGAGTGGAAAAGACAATATCCTTTTAATTTTTGAGGAAAAAGCTCTAGAAAAGCAAGTACCACATATCCACCGAGAGAATGGCCCGTAATAAATGCTTTACTGACATCAAGGCCGGCAAGAACTTCATTCACTGCTTCTGCCATGAACTCCATTGTGTGACACTCACTGTAAATGGAAGAAGAACCATGCCCGGGAAGATCAATTGAAATGACCCTGAAATCAGATGACAGTCTTTTTGTAAAACCTGACCATATTTCCGAAGATTCCAGGTATCCGTGCAGCAGCACAAGAGGGGTACCGGATGAAGCTCCCGTATCAGAGTAAAATATTTTGCCGCCCTTATAATAGATATAATACTTCATTTTTGTTCATACTATCTTAATAGCCGAAATAGCCGTAAAAACAGAAATAAATATAATAATCATATTGATTGCAATTGTGCTTATTTGTTCATAATTTTATAAAGCGGGTCTTTATTTGTAAACCATTAAATAGTAAATACTTAACTGTAAATGAACAAGGTCATCTACTCATCAGTAACAAAAAAGTTTGTGATGGCTCTGGCAGGATTATTCCTGATTTTATTTCTGCCGGTTCACCTGACTATTAATCTTATGCTGCTAAAATCTGATCCGGAACCATTCAATAAAGCTGCTCATTTTATGGCAACCTTCCCACTTGTCAAGATTTTTGAAGCAGTTCTTATTTTCTCTATTATATTACATGTTTTTTCCGGAATCTATATCCAGATAAGAAACTGGATTTCACGCCCTGTTGGATATGTAAGCAGAAGCAGGTCTGAGACTTCATTTTTTTCGAGGTACATGATTTGGACCGGGGCATCCATACTCATTTTTCTGTTATTACATTTTACCAATTTCTACTTTATCCGCCTTGGGCTTGTCCCGGGAGACCCCGAAAATTTTTATGGTGTCGCACATAGTCTCTTCAAACTACCTGCTTATAACATAATTTATCTTACCTGTTTCACTTTGCTTGGTTTGCACCTTTATCATGCCTTCAAATCGGCATTTCAGACTCTCGGGCTTAATCACAGGATTTGGACCCCAGTAATAAATATAATTGCTGTCATCTATGCTGTGGCAATACCTGTCGGATTTGCCATTATTTCCATAACCATCTGGCAGTTCAGATAGAAAAATCAATCAAATGGCAATACTAAATTCAAAGATACCTGAAGGTCCTCTTGCCCAGAAGTGGACAAATTATAAATCGTCCGTAAAACTGGTCAGCCCGGCCAACAAGAACAGGCTTGAAATAATTGTTGTAGGGACCGGTGTCGCCGGAGCCGGTGCATCATCAACACTGGGTGAACTGGGTTATAATGTAAAGACATTCTGTTACCATGATTCCCCGCGACGGGCCCATGCTGTTGCGTCACAGGGTGGAATTAATGCAGCAAAGAATTATCAGAACGATGGAGACAGTATTTACCGCCTTTTTGAAGATATGATAAAAGGAGGTGATTACCGGGCACGTGAAGCAAATGTTTACAGGGCTGCAGAAGTAAGCAACCAGGTTATTGACCATTTCACAGCTCTGGGAGTGCCTTTTGCACGGGATTACGGCGGGACGCTCAGCACAAGGTCTTTTGGCGGGGTTCAGGTCTCAAGGACATTCTATGCCAGGGGTCAGACGGGACAGCAATGTCTTTTGGGAGCATATGCATCTCTTAACAGGCAGATCCGGAAAGGAAGTGTCACGATGTATCCCCGCCGGGAAATGCTTGATCTGGTGGTAATTGATGGCAAAGCGCGCGGAATCATAACCCGGAATCTTTTAACCGGTGAAATTGAACGTCACGAAGCTCACGCGGTTGTCCTTGCCACGGGTGGCTACGGGACAATATTCTATCTGTCAACCCTGGCGGTTAAATCAAATGCATCAGCTGCATGGAAAGCTCATAAGAAGGGAGCTCTGTTTGCAAATCCAAGTTTTATCCAGATCCACCCGACATCCATTCCCCAGCTTAATGAATTCCAGTCGAAACTGACTCTTATGTCAGAGTCGCTCCGGAATGACGGACGCATATGGGTTCCAATGAAAAAAGGTGACAGCAGGCCTCCCAACGATATTTCCGAAGAGGAAAGGGATTATTATCTCGAAAGGAGATATCCTGCTTTCGGGAATCTTGTACCGAGGGACATTGCATCCAGGGCGGCCAAGGAACGATGCGACACAGGTTTTGGTATTGGGCCAACAGGGCTTGCTGTGTATCTGGACTTCAGAGATGCTTTAAAAAAGCAGGGCAGAAAAGCAATTGAAAGTAAATACGGCAATCTTTTTGAAATGTACCAGACCATAACCGGGACTGATCCTTATACTGAACCAATGAGAATATACCCTGCAGGACATTATACAATGGGAGGGCTTTGGGTTGACTACGAGCTGATGACAACTGTCCCGGGATTGTATGCAATTGGAGAAGTGAACTTCTCTGATCACGGAGCAAATCGTCTGGGAGCCAGCTCTCTTATGCAGATAGCCGGTGACGGTTATTTTATCTTACCAAATACAATATCCAACTACCTCGCCAGTGAGATAAATATTCCAAAAATATCGACCGACCGGTCTGAATTTGAAGAAGCAGAAAAGTCAGTAAATGAAAGACTTAACAGATTGATGTCAATAAAAGGAACCCAGAATGCAACATCATTTCATAAGAGGCTTGGAAAAATAATGTGGGACTATTGCGGTATGACCAGAAACGAGCAGGGCCTTAAAAAAGCTTATGGACTGATCATTGATCTGGAAAAAGAGTTCTGGAATGATCTGAAGGTACCAGGTACGGCTGATGAACTTAACCCGGAGCTGGAAAAAGCAGGAAGAGTAGCCGATTTTTTTGAACTTGCCAGACTGCTTGTCACTGATGCACTTGAAAGAAAAGAATCATGCGGTGCCCATTTCCGTGAAGAGTACCAGACACCTGAAGGTGAAGCTTTGAGAAACGACGGGGAATATGCTTATGTTGCTGTATGGGAATATCAGGGAGAGAATAAACCTCATATTCTTCATAAAGAGGAACTTAAGTTTGAGGAAGTCGAGGTAAAGGTCCGTAGTTATAAATAAAACCAGGCAGTTGTAATATTTCAGTTCCTGAACTGTGGACCGGAAAACATATGGCAGGCTTCATGCAATGCATAACTTATAATGTTAAAAACAAAATAATATGAATCTGACTTTAAAGATATGGCGACAGGAAGATGTAAATGCAAAGGGTATGTTCGTTACTTACGGAATGGAAAATGTTTCGCCAGATATGTCTTTTCTCGAAATGCTTGATGCCTTAAATGAAAAACTCGTTCAGGAGGATAAGGATCCGGTGGCATTTGATCATGATTGCAGGGAGGGCATATGCGGCTCCTGTGGCTTATATATAAACGGTCAACCTCACGGACCGGTCCCTGCAGTTACAACATGCCTCCTTTCAATGAGGCATTTTAGCGACGGCGATACGATATGGATTGAACCCTGGAGAGCAAAACCTTTTCCTGTTATCAAAGACCTTATTGTCGACCGAAGCCCACTTGATAAAATACAAATCGCAGGGGGATTTATTTCAGTAAATGCCGGTGCGGCTCCTGATGCTAATTCGATACCGGTCAGGAAGAAAAATGCTGATGATGCTTTTGACGCAGCTGTCTGTATAGGCTGCGGTGCCTGTGTCGCTGCCTGTAAAAATGCCTCGGCAATGCTGTTTGTTTCTGCAAGGATTGCGCAGTTCGCACTGCTTCCCCAGGGCAGGGTTGAGGCTAAAGAAAGAGTCACGGCCATGATTGAGAAAATGGACGAGCTGGGATTCGGAAATTGCTCAAATACTGGTGCTTGTGAAGCAGAATGCCCAAAAAAAATCAAGATTACAAGAATTGCCACGCTCAACAGGGAGTATTACAAAGCCTTCTGACATGATTTATTCTATAGGCAACTCCTGAAATTAATCTTTTGATATTATAATTAAAACCAGGCAAACCGAAGAATGATGAAAAGATTTTGCATCATGTTATTCTTTTTCTTTAATGTCATTTATTCCTATCCCACAGATATTGAGATAATAACACCAAAAAAGCCCACAGTCACTGAGAAATTCGCGGCAGAAGAACTTTGCAGATACATACTGAGGATAACAGGCGAGAAAGCACCTGTTCTAAGTAAACCGACACGTAATTGTTTCAGGTTCGTGGTAGGCAATTCCGGTGAGCCGGAAAGGAGAATGATGAACCTTGGAGAAGATGATTATTTTATAAGATGTGATGAAAGGAAACTTATTATTTCAGGTGGAGGTAACAGGGGCACAATTTACGCCATCTATGATTTTCTTGAGAGGCTCGGATGTCGTTGGTATTATCCGGATGACTCTGAAGAAGTGATACCCCTATTAAGCAGGGATGAAGTGATAAAGATTGCAGAAAGCCTTGATGTTGTTGAGAAAGCAGACTTCAGTTACAGGATATACCAGTACCAGACGCATGATGTTGGCGCTCCTTGTTCGGCCGAAGCCCGTGAAGCATTTGATACCCTGGCTGACAGGATTGACTGGCTCTGCAAGAACCGTTTCAACATATTCCAGTTCGGACTTGATGGTAAGAATAGCTATGAGCATTGGAATGCGTATAGAAAGAATTTGGGAGAGCTTAACAAAAGAGGCATGATACCAGGTATTAGCGGTCACAGCTACTTTCTCTTTCTTCCTGATTCTGTTTTCCTTAAGCACGAGGATTGGTGGCCTGAGAGAGATGGCAAACGTCAGAAGGCAGGTCAGTTCTGTACCAGAAATAATGAAGTGGTAAGCTATTATCTGAATAATATCAAACAGTTTCTCCGGGAAAATTCTCAGATAAAGTATTTTACTGTCTGGCCTGCAGATACCTATGGATGGTGCAATTGTAATCTGTGTGGTAATGACAGCACTGTCGCTGACAGATACCTTGAACTAAGTAACAAATTATCTGAACAGGTCAGAAAAGAGTTTCCGGATATACTTTTTAATCACTTTGCCTATGGCTCTCATCTCGAAGCGCCTGAATATGAAGTGCCTCCTGAGGATATGTTTGTAACTGTATGCACCTGGGGCAGGGATTTCTCTGAACCGTTCACGGGGATGAGCGCTAAGAATGGCTGGGAAGGCAATTATTATAAAGATGATTTCAGAAATGAATTTGATTCCTGGAGAAGAATAACAGAGAAAACAGGTTCGCCGATGCTCTTCCATGAAAAATACCTAAGACACCTTGGTTTTGGCTTTCTGCCGCTTCCTTTTAAAATTCTGGAGGAAGATTTCAGATATTTCAAAGAATGTGGTATTGACGGGTTTGAATTGCCAATGGGTTTTATGGGAGTCCGTACGAAAGCGTTTAACTTGTATTGTGTTGCCAGGCTGATGTGGGACTCAGATACTCATGTCACTGATCTTGAATCTGATTATTTCAATCATTTCTACGGCAGATGCGGAATGCTAATGAAAGCAGCTTATGAGGATGTGGCCGAAGCACAGCCCAACCTGAAGTACTTTACTGAACTTCAGAAGCTTGAGAAAGACATAAGTCCGGTTGAAAAATACAGGTCACAGGATCTGGATTACTCAGTGAAGGCATTACACTACTTTGGTTCGGCACGGAAATATGCTGACCTTGCCCTGGTTTCCGCAGATAATGATATTGTAAAATCCAGAATAAGAAAGTTTTTGGTGTCTCTGGATTATATTACGGAAGAATACAGAGGGCTGCTGGCTTTGGCAACTGCCTCAGGTCATTTGAAAAGAGCCGCTTCTTCTGATGATACATATTACAGATGCAAAATGCTTCAGCTTGCCAGGAACAATATTGAAAAGGCAAAAAAATCAAAAGATATCCGCCAAAGAATGATCAGAGAGTATCAAGGACAGGGACTGATATGGGATATTAATTTCAAAGGACCTGTGTGTATTTTTTACGACTCCGATATTGATAAGTATGAAGAATTGATAAATAGTCTTGCAGAACAACTGAATTAACCTGAAATGACATTGGCCTGAGTGATTTTTTGGATTAATTTGCAAAACATGAATTTCAATAACCCACCTAAACATATAACCTGTTTATGAACAGAAAAAGATTCTTAGGTATTTGTGCCGGAGCTACTGGAGCCTTTCAAATTCCGAATTTTGGCCAGCTGATACACAATACCCGGGCATGTTCCGGAAACCGGAATGCGGGTTATGAACTTTCGGCAGATCTTGTTATTGCAGGGGGAGGACTCGGAGGTTGTGCAGCGGCTCTATCTGCTATGCGTAATAACCTGAGAGTCATTATGACAGAGGAAACTGACTGGATTGGCGGACAGCTTACCCAGCAGGGAGTCCCTCCTGATGAACACCAATGGATAGAGACACATGGTGCCACAAAGTTATATCGTGATTTCCGTAATATGATCCGGCGCTACTATTTCCTCAATTATCCCTTAACAGAGGCAGCAAAGGGGAACAAACTGCTTAACCCGGGTGACGGATCAGTATCCAGGCTATGTCATGAGCCAAGGGTTGCACTGGCAGTTCTTTATGAATTGCTGAATCCCTACCTGAGCTCGAAACAGCTGACACTGCTTATCAACCATAAAATTGAGGAAGCAGATATTTCTGGCGACAGGGTAAAAGCACTTAAAGCTGTCAGTACTCTGACCGGAAAATGCAAGGTGCTTACAGCACCTTATTTCATTGATGCTACCGAACTCGGCGATCTTCTGCCGCTGACAGGAACCGAATTCATTACCGGAACAGAGTCGCGGAATGTTACCGGAGAGCTTCATGCACCTGAAAAAGGTAATCCCGAGAATAACCAGTCATTCACTGTGTGCTTTGCTATGGATTATATTGCCGGAAGCAACTGTACTATTGACAAACCTCATGATTATGATTTCTGGCGTAACTTCAAACCATCCCTTAATCCACCATGGCCTGGGAAATTGCTCGATTTCCATTACTCAAATCCATCAAATCTTGTCCCCAGAGAACTCGGTTTCAACCCTGAAGGATTCAGTGACTTATCATTATTTAACCTCTGGAACTATCGCAGGATAATAAATAAAAATAACTTCATGCCTTCAGCATACACCAGCGACATAACAATTGTAAACTGGCCTCAGAATGATTATATGACAGGAAACCTCATAGGCACAACACCGGAAGAATTCGCTAAGCATGTTAACAGTGCCAGACAATTAAGTCTGTCATTACTATACTGGCTTCAGACAGAAGCTCCACGTCCCCATATGGGATATGGGTGGCCGGGTCTGAGACTTCGCGGTGATATAATGGGAACAGAGGACGGACTCGCAAAATATCCCTATATACGTGAATCACGCAGAATAAAAGCAATGTTCACGGTGCTGGAAGAACATGTTGGCAAGGAAAACAGATCAATGGTCACCGGGAAAAAAGATAATAAGGCAGCATTTTTTTTTGACAGCGTAGGAACAGGATACTATCATATCGATCTTCATCCGTCTTCCGCAGGAGATAATTACATTGACTTTGAATCGCTTCCGTTTCAGATTCCACTCGGTGCTCTGCTGCCTCAACGTGTCGAGAACATTATTCCTGCGAATAAAAATATTGGAACAACACATATAACCAACGGATGCTACAGGCTTCATCCCGTTGAGTGGAACATTGGCGAATCAGCCGGAATGCTTGCAGCGTTCTCCATACAAAAGAAAACAATTCCGGGAGCGGTCCGGGAAAACGAGGATTTGCTTAAGGAGTTTCAAAAGGAGATTGAACGACAGGGCATTGAAACCAGCTGGCCCGAATAGCAACTGTCATGAATTTTGATAATTATATCCGAAAAACACACTATATGAAAACAGAACATTCACGAAGGGATTTTCTTACCAGATCAACGCTTGCAGGAATGGCCGCCTTCTCGGTCCCTCTTGCTTCATGCTCGGGCACCACCGGTAGCGATACCAATGAGAAACAAATCCAATCCAGATTAATTGTTCAAAAAAACAACGCCCTGCCAATAACCGGGACATTTCTTGACGAGATATCACATGACATACCCCATCAGAACTGGGGAGAAAAGGAATGGGACAAAGAGTTTACATACATGAAGGCGATAGGGATCGATACTGTCATTATGATCCGTTCGGGTTACAGAAAATTTATTACTTATCCGTCTGAATACCTTATAAGCAAAGGCTGCTATAAGCCTTCGGTTGACCTGCTTGAAATGTTTCTCAGGCTGGCCGGCCAATATGGCATGAAGTTCTACTTTGGCCTTTACGATTCCGGGAAATACTGGGATACCGGTGACCTGTCATGGGAAATTGAGGATAACAAATATGTTATTGATGAAGTATGGGAAAATTACGGTAGCAGATTTGATAGTTTTCAGGGCTGGTACATCAGCGGAGAAATAAGCCGCAAAACCAAAGGAGCCGTCAGTGCATTCAGGGCCATGGGCAGGCAGTGCAAAGATGTATCAGACGGTTTGCCTACTTTTATCTCTCCCTGGATAGACGGCAAGAAGGCAGTAATGGCTGCTTCAGGTCAGATGACAAGAGAAAATGCCGTTTCGGTTCAGGAGCATGAAAAAGAATGGGGTGAGATATTCGAAGGTATTCATGATGTTGTTGATGCCGTTGCTTTCCAGGACGGACATATTGATTATGATGAGCTGGATGCATTCTTTTCAGTCAATAAAAAACTGGCCGATAAATATGGAATGAAATGCTGGACAAATGCAGAAACCTTTGATCGGGACATGCCTATTAAGTTTCTTCCCATTAAATTCGATAAGCTGCGGCTTAAACTTGAAGCAGCAAAACGTGCCGGATATGACAAGGGAATTACATTTGAATTTTCCCATTTCATGAGCCCGCAGTCAGCCTATCTGCAGGCAGGAAATCTTTATAAACGTTATAAGGAATACTTCGATATCGCCTGATCCTTAAAAACACTTCCTTAACAGCGATGCCGGCATTACGGCTGGTGAAAGATTTTAATAAATCTACTGTGTGTTCTTACGGAAATAATTGAAAACCAGTAATATTTGATCGCAGTGATCATAAATTATTTCCAGGTTGTACCAGGATCAGTATTAAAGATCCTGTATTTCGTATGACGTTAATGCTGTAAAGTAAGGTTCGAAGCTGATTAATGCAGTTTTATTCGGCCTGCAACAGTTCTTCAGTTGTTCAGAGTTGACTATCAGGGTATTAAATTATAGGATTATAATGAAGATGAAATCTCTGTAATCTGTACAAGACTCATGATGCAACGGCTTCTATTTCCTCTGCAGTCTTTGGAATCGGTTTACCCAAAAGCCTGTTCCCACTATCGGTTATCGCTATGTTGTCCTCAATCCTTATCCCTCCAACGTCCATAAAATCCGGTATTTTATTGTAATTGATAAACTCCGTGAATTTTTTTTCAGCTCTCCACTTGTCAATAAGTTCAGGGATAAAATAACAGCCAGGCTCAATCGTAAGAACATGCCCAGGCTGAAAAGGTAATGCAAACCTTAAGAATGCCAGGCCAAACTGGCTGCTGCGTTTAATATTCTCGTTATATCCGACATTGTTTTCACCAAGCCCTTCCATATCGTGCACATCAAGCCCAAGCATATGCCCGAGACCATGTGGCATAAACAAGGCATGAGCTCCGGATGCTACTGCTTCGTCGGTACTACCTTTCATCAGCCCAAGCTCTTTCAGGCCTTCAGCAATGATCCTGCAGGCACGCAGATGTAACTCAAGATTGGATAACCCCGGGCCTGCATTTTTAATTGACTCTTTATTGGCGTCCAATACTATATTATATATGTCCTTCTGTTTAGCATTGAATTTGCCGCCAACAGGAGTTGTTCTGGTAATGTCAGAAGCATAATGAAGATCTGACTCTGCCCCGGCATCGGTTACCATCATTTTTCCTTTTACCAGAATATTGTTATGCAGGTGGTTGTGAAGAATCTGCCCGTTAATGCTAAGAATTACCGGAAATGATATGCCAGCTCCCCTGGAAAAGGCTATACCTTCTATAGTCCCGGATATTTCCTGTTCCCTGACACCGGGTTTACACATCCTCATGGCAGTAACATGCATTTCGTAAGCCGTATCAACAGCTTTCTCAATCTCATCAAGCTCGATCTGTTCTTTTATCGATCTCATTGAAACAACGGCCTTAATCAGGTTAAGGGAAGCTGAAATCTTCATCTGGCAGGGATTTTCCTTAAAAAGAGACCCGAGCATCATTTTCGTTTCAGCCCGGTAGGGCGGTAAAAAGTGTATCTCTCTATTTTTTGATCTTGCTTCTTGCATCACAGCTTCAAGTCCGGAAAGAGGTAATGTATCTGTTACTCCGCATCTGAAAGCAAGTTCCTTTAATCCCGGCTGGGGTCCCATCCAGATTATATCATCTATATCAAAATCGTTTCCGAATAAAATATCTTTCCCGGTGTCAAAATCCATCACACCTGTAAAACCCGGAAGATCAAGACCGAAAAAATACAGGAAATCGCTATCCTGTCTGAAATGGTAATAATTTGCGGGATAATTCATTGGGACCTCTCTGTTTCCAGGAAATATCGCAAGACCCGTTTTCATTATCCGGTGAAGTCTTGCTCTTCTTCTTTTGTAAACCTCATTCTGAAACATATTATAATTTTTAATCTTTTACTTTTAATTCTGCTAAGTTACTATCACCTTTTTTAATAACAAGATAAATCAGAAATTAAAATAAATGACATGCAGCCTGATAACCTGACTGGCCAACAAACCTTGTTTACCAAAACATTTTCTGAATCCTGACGTTATATTATTGAATATACTTATTAACAATTTCTCATTAAAAATTTTTATTCAGAACAATTTAATTATCAATGTAATTATTTTGCGAAGAGTATAGGTTATTAACAAATAATTTTTATATTCGCAGAGATGTTATCAACATTTTATTAACACTAACCTGTTGCCATGCCTTATAGAAGATTGCCCAACACTGATGCAGCGCGTATCAGAGCGATGAGGATTGCACTTGAAAAAGGAAAAGAAGTACCGCCAAACAGAATGGCCTATTCACCCCGGAACATGGTAGTCCTGCAGAAATTCCTGCCGCAGTTTGAACACCATATGATGCTGCAGCGTCAGTCATCTGCGATTCAAAACGACAGGAATAAAGACTATAATGAGCTTCTCAGAAAGGCTCGCCTGTATCTGACTCATTTTGTCCGGGTTATGAACATGGCTATTTTCAGAGGGGATCTGCCGTCAGAAACAAGGTCGTACTACGGACTGGCAGCAAGTGATGTTACAGTACCCTCACTAAATACAGAGAATGAACTTATTAGTTGGGGAAAAAGGATTATAGAAGGAGAAGAATACAGGATCAGGAAGGGGGGTGCACCCATCACAAATCCAACTATTGCAGTCGTAAAAGTGTGGTATCAGACTTTCCTCGAAGCATGGAACCTTAATAAGACTCTCACAAAAAAGACGCTCAATTATACGGAAAAGAATTCCGAGCTGCGAAAAGAAGCTGATGATATAATTCTCGGTATCTGGAATGAAATCGAACAGACGCATGACAGTCTGCCTGATGAAGCAAGGATGGCAGAAAATGAGAAATACGGCATCGTTTACTTCTACCGGAAAGGTGAGCTTGAAAAAGCTTCCGCCGTATCCGGCGCACAAAGCAGCATCTGGCCTTAAATCATTATCAGGTTGATCATAGGCAATACAGCATTCAGGGATTTCCCGTTGTTTCTGGCCCCGATGGAAGATGTAACTGATCCTTCATTCAGGGCAGTATGCAAGATGCAGGGTGCAGATTTTGTATATACAGAATTCATTTCATCTGACGGGCTGATAAGAAAAGGCAACAAAAGCGTAAGAAAGCTTGAAATTTTTGATTATGAACGGCCCATAGGAATCCAGCTCTATGGCCATAACACTTCAGCCATGGTTGAAGCAGCGATAATTGCCAGGGAGTCAAATCCGGAACTAATAGACATTAATTTCGGCTGTCCTGTAAAAAAGATCGCCAACAGGGGAGCAGGAGCCGGAATGCTGAGAAATGTTCCTGAAATGATCGCCATGACAGAAGCAATAGTCCGTGCTGTTGATCTGCCTGTCACTGTTAAGACCAGACTAGGATGGGACGATGAAACAAAGAACATAGTGGAGGTGGCCGAGAAGCTCCAGGATGCAGGCATAAAGGCCATCACAATACATGGAAGAACACGGTCGCAAATGTACAGGGGAGAGGCAGACTGGACCCTTATCGGCAAAGTAAAGAATAATCCCAGGATGATCATACCGGTTATCGGTAATGGCGATATTGATGGTCCCGTAAAAGCCCGGGAAATGTTTGACCGTTATGGTGTGGATGGAATAATGATAGGCCGAGCATCAGTAGGCAGACCCTGGATATTCAGGCATATCCGGCATTTTCTTGGTACCGGTGAGCTTCCTGCTGAGCCCACAGTATCTGAAAAGGCTGATCTTGCACTTTACCACCTTGATAAATCAATTGAATTCAAGGAAGGGAAAAAAGCAATATTCGAAATGCGCAGGCACCTTTCAAATTACTTTAAGGGATTGCCTGATTTCAGGGAAACACGACTGCGGCTGCTTACCACCGTCGAGCCGGAAGAAGTCAGGGAGATTATAATGGAAATCCGTAATAAGTGGGGGGATATCAGATCAGACGATAAAACTCCGGTTTACCGGGTCTGAATCTGCGGGATCGACGGCTCTACTTTACTGAATAAAAGCAGGTAATTCTTCCATCCAAAAACCATTTTCAAAATCACTATAAAGATCACCCCCATAATCAGCAGTCCGGCAAATTCGGCCCAGGGAGAATAATCATGCTGCTTATACATTGCAGGTGTCTGCAGAACTGACGATTTATGTGTGACCATGATGCTAAGGAAAATGTTGTTAACTGCATGGGCTCCGATTGCAGCTTCAATACCGTCATCGAGAATAGTCACAATGCCAAATATGAGTCCGAAAAGGATATACTGGGGAATCATTTCCAGAAAGCCGAAGTCTTCAACCTCCGGATTAAATGAATGCATAAGCCCGAACAGAAGGGATGTCATCATCACGGGAATCCATCTGTTCTTTGCAAGGACAGTAAATCCCTGCATCAGATAGCCTCTGAAAATAACCTCTTCAAAAGTGGCCTGAACCGGGATCAGCAGCATTGAAACAGCTGCCAGAAAAATAAGAGACGATGAGGTGTTGTTTATTGAAAAATTATCCGGGTCAATTTTCAAAAACACTATGAAATAAATGGCCAGTAATAACAACCATACCATTCCAGAAATTAAAATGTGGTCCCATCGTATAAATCCCGTGCCATTCAGAGTCAGTTTGAATGTTTTGTAATTCAGAGGCCTGACAAGAAGCATATATGCCACAAGGGCAACTATGAAAGGAAAGACCATCATTGCAAAGCCGGCTATCTGGTCAATTCCCAGATAAGTCAGATCAGCCGGATTTGATGGCAGTCTCTCCACGGCTTCAGGACCAGAGGCTGATTTGACAGAAATGGCGATAATAAATGGTAATGCCCCGATAGTATTTGCGATGATGAAGACGGTTGCTATCATTACAAGATAACGCCAGAGACTGTTCTTTCCAATAAATGAAGATTCAAGGTGATTCATCGGAGGTAAATTTAAAACTCGGGGCTGGATCCTTTAGGATAATTGATCGAATAATGAAGGCCTATGCTTTGCTTTCGGTTCCTGGCCATTTTAATTATCAGATAGCCTACATTTATAAGGTTCCTCAATTCACAGATTTTTTGTGAGATAAGTGATTTCTTATAGAGGTTTTCAGTCTCTTTGTACAATATTTCAAGCCTGACGAGAGCTCTTTCAAGACGAAGATCTGACCGGACAATGCCAACATAATTGCTCATAATGAGCTGAACCTCTTTAAGACTCTGCGTTATAAGAACCATTTCCTCCAGATGTGTTGTTCCCTTGTAGTCCCAGTCAGGCACTTCTTCGTTTAACCCGAGTTCTTTTATCCGGAGACCTGAATGCGTTGCTGCCCTGTGAGCAAATACGACTGCTTCGATCAGCGAATTTGATGCAAGCCTGTTAGCCCCGTGAAGACCTGTAGAAGACGCTTCCCCAAGTGCATAAAGCCGTGCAATGCTACTTTGTCCGTTAATGTCCACTTTTATTCCTCCACATGAATAATGTACGGCCGGAACGACCGGAATCATTTCTCTGGTGATATCAATTCCGCGGGAGAGGCAATGCTCGTATACATTCGGGAAGTGATCCTTCAGCTTATCCTGATCAAGATGAGTACAATCAAGCCAAACGTGATCATCTCCCCATATTTTCATCTCATTGTCAATTGCACGGGCAACTATGTCTCTGGGTGCAAGTGATCCGCGAATGTCGTATCTGCTCATGAAATTCTCACCGGCCATGTTCTTAAGGATTGCCCCAAAACCTCTGAGGGCTTCCGTAATGAGGAATGAGGGCCTGAGCCCGGGATCATATAACGTCGTGGGATGAAACTGAATAAATTCCATGTTTTCTATTTTGCCCTTGGCACGGTAGACCATGGCAACTCCATCACCGGTAGCTACCCCGGGATTAGTTGTTGAGTGATAAACATTCCCAAGGCCTCCGGTTGCTACCACAGTTATCCTGGAAAGAAAAGTAAGAACCTTCTGATTTATAAGATCTGCCACATATGCCCCATAGCACACTATTCCGTTAGAGTTCTTCTTCACTTCCATCCCAAGATGATGCTGAGTCAGCAATTCTATGGCAAAATGTTTTTCGTATATCTCAATTCCCGGATCTTTCCTTACTCTCTCCATTAATGTCTGTTGAATTACCTCCCCGGTCCTGTCTTTTGCATGGAGTATTCTGTATTCTGAGTGTCCGCCTTCCCTTGCCAGATCATACGTGCCATCCTTCTTTTTGTCAAAAGGCACACCTAAATCTATAAGGTCCCTTATCCTGGCAGGAGCTTCCTGCACAACCATTCTTACAACCGCCTCATCACAAAATCCATCACCGGCTATCAGGGTGTCATTAACATGCTTTTCAAAATTATCCGGCTCGCTGAATACCGCTGCAATACCACCCTGGGCATATTTTGTGTTGGTTTCGTCGAGTGTCGATTTCGTTATTACAGATACCTTTCCATATTTTGAGGCCTTCAAAGCATAGATAAGACCTGCAATACCTGATCCTATAACCAGAAAGTCTGTTCTTTTCTTCATGATGATTGAATGATGTTAAGAACATGTAAAGATACAAATATAAGGACAGGCGCAGGTGACCCCGTTGTAAAACAAAAGTTTTTAAATTACTTTTGCTCTCCTTAAAAACTTGTTACACTGAATATGGCTCAGGAAGATGTTTTCAAAAAGCTCGTTGCACATTGTAAAGAGTACGGGTATGTATTTCCCTCAAGTGAAATATATGATGGGTTAAGCGCTGTTTACGACTATGGTCAATACGGCGTTGAGCTTAAAAACAACATCAGGAAATACTGGTGGGACAGTATGGTGCTGCTGAATGATAATATTGCAGGTCTTGATTCGGCTATATTCATGCATCCCACAATCTGGAAGGCATCTGGACACGTTGACGCCTTTAATGATCCTCTGATCGACAATAAAGATTCCAAGAAAAGATATCGTGCAGATGTATTGATCGAGGAGCATATTTCAAAGCTGGAGGAAAAGATCACACGGGAAGTGGAAAAAGCCCGGGAGAAATTCGGGGATTCTTTCAATGAAAAAAAATTCAGGGAGACGAATCCACGTGTTCTGGCCAACCAGTCGAAGATTGATGAAATCAATGAGAGGTTTGTAGAGGCAATGAACTCTACCGACCTGGCCGGACTCAGACAGATAATAATTGATAATGAAATAGTCTGCCCGGTATCAGGTTCACGTAACTGGACAGATGTAAGACAGTTCAACCTGATGTTTGCAACTGAGATGGGATCGGTCTCAGATGGGGCCAGTAAAGTATTTCTCAGGCCGGAAACAGCGCAGGGAATTTTTGTCAATTTTCTGAATGTTCAAAAGACAGGCAGAATGAAAATTCCATTTGGCATTGCTCAGGTAGGCAAAGCTTTCCGGAATGAGATTGTTGCCCGCCAATTTATCTTCAGGATGCGGGAATTTGAACAGATGGAAATGCAATATTTTGTCCGGCCGGGTTCTGAGCTCGAATGGTTCAGTTACTGGAAAAAGGTAAGGATGAACTGGCACAGGGCTCTTGGACTGGGCGACGAAAACTACCGTTTTCACGACCATACAAAACTGGCTCATTACGCCAATGCAGCAACCGACATAGAGTACAGATTCCCCTTCGGATTCAAGGAAGTTGAAGGTATACACTCCCGAACCGATTATGACCTGAAACAGCACCAGCAATACAGCGGTAAGAAAATGCAATATTTCGACCCGGAAAAGGGCGAGTCTTATATCCCTTATGTTATTGAAACATCTATAGGACTTGACAGGATGTTCCTGCAAATTATATCAGCGGCTTATTCCGAAGAGGAAATAAAAAAAGAAAACGGAAGCGCCGACTCCAGGATCGTGATGAAACTGCCTTCATGCCTTGCACCTGTAAAACTTGCGGTAATGCCTCTGATAAGAAAAGACGGACTTCCTGAAATAGCTGAGAAAATAGTCAATGATCTGAGATTCAATTTTAACTGCCAGTACGATGACAAGGATTCTATCGGGAGAAGATACAGGCGCCAGGATGCGATCGGAACACCGTACTGTATTACTGTTGACCACCAGACTCTTGAAGATGATCAGGTAACCATAAGATATCGCGACTCGATGCTGCAGGAAAGGGTAAATATTTCAGAGTTAAAAGAAATAATCTCAGAAAAGGTAAGCATATACTCTCTACTTAAAAAGCTCTGATCCTTAACAGCCTGAAGGTTGTGTGACAACTTTTTTTATGTCGGGAGACTTCATTCTATGTTGTTGTAACAGAATTCAATAATCTGGCCAGTGCAGATGTGAGATTTTGCCGGCTGAACCTGCTTATATCACCGGTAGATAAATATAGCCGGCCCGATTTGAACTGACCGTAAAGGTCCATAATATACTCCGATAAGCCTTTTTTGTCTTTGTAATCAAATATTTTACCTGAATCCGCCCGGTTGAGAATAGCCGCAACATCACCATCTACGGGCCCGATTGCAATAATTGGCTTTCGGGCTGAAAGATATTCAAAAAACTTGTTGGTAAGTATTCCCCGTGAGTTGGATGAATTGTTGATCACGAGCAATAAGACGGAAGCCTGCATGAGGCATGTCAGAACCTCTGAATGCGGTATATGTTTGTTTCTTACAAGGTTGGACAAAAGTCCGTTTTCTTCAATAGATCTTATTACACTGAAATCAACATCCCCGGTTAAATTAATTAGAAGATCTGATTTGAACTGACCGTTAAGCCTTCCCATTTCGTTCAAGGCACTCCAGAGAGAATCAGGGTTTCTGCCCGACGACATTGATCCAATGTGGATGATAATAAATTTATCAGCCTGTTCACCAGGCCTGATCATATCCTGCTCATCAAATCCATTGGTAATTGTGTATACATTTTTGCATCCTTTTTCTGTAAATTCCCTGGCCATTGTCGGACTTACTGCAATGACAGCGTCAGAAAAATCCAGAACCTTTCTTTCAAGAAGGTGATGTTGACGATCGGCTCTGGCTGAAAGCCTTAGCTCATCATAAAAATCAATATTGGTCCATGGATCACGGAAGTCAGATATCCATGGAACTTCAAGCTTTTTCTTCACCCCCAGGGCTATCAGATGCATGCTGTGAGGAGGACCGGTACTAATAATTATATCATGCGGATTTTGCTTCAGGAAACGGATTAAAAACCGGACGGAGGGTTTAATCCACCATTTTCTTGCATCAGGAATAAAAAAATTCCCCCTTACCCAGATCAATAGCCGATGTATCGGCCCCGGATCTTTATCTGAGATAAAACTAACGGTTAGCGTTTCATCTGATTTTTTTCCGGTGAGGAGCCTGAATAGAAAATATGGCTCAGTGATCTTTCTTTTAATAACATGTACGTTATGCGGTACTTCGGATTGCAGGGACAAGTCTTTCGCCTGAGGTTCAGGATTTGAAGGAGTATATATTGTAGGCAGCCAGCCAAAATCCTGCAGATATTTGGTGAACTTCAGCCAGCGAAGTACGGATGAACCGCCTGAAGGTGGCCAGTAATAAGTGATAATAAGGACCTTTTTGAATGATTCAGGATTCACTTAACAGAATCTATTTTTTTAACAGTCAGAATATTACAACAAGACCTGGGATAAGAATATTCAGCTTTCATGCTGAAAATCTTGTAATTTATGTAACACGGTCTACTTAACTGAAAAACAAAAGTAAATTAAATCCTTCTGTTTTACAATCTTTGCCCATGCAGGTTGTTTGTAAAGGTTATCCTGTTTAAAAATCCACCTTTAAGTTTAATTTTGATAACTTTGATCGCCTGTTTGTTGAAAGTACATTTAACTCAACCTGCATGAAAATATTAATGCTTCTCGATGGTGAATATCCTCCTGATGTAAGAGTTGAGAATGAAATTTCAGCACTTGCTGAAGAAGGGCATAAAATCCATCTGGCTTGCACCACAAGGAAAAACAAGCCTGCGGAAGAACATATCGGAAATGTAATTATCCATCGTAAGGTTTTGAGCACATTTATATATAAAAGCAGTGTCGGATGCCTCAGGTTTCCCTTTTATTTCAATTTCTGGAGGAAACATGTTGCCAGTCTGTTGAAAAAAGAGAATTTTGATATAATACATGTCCATGATCTCCCATTAAGTCAGATAGGTGTTGAGCTTAAAAAAAAATATAACATCAAGCTTGTTATAGACCTTCATGAAAACTGGCCCGGACTCCTGAAAAACGCAACACATACACAGACATTCCCTGGCAGGATTATCTCTTCAAATAATCAATGGAAGAAGTATGAAATAAAAATGCTTAAGGAGGCAGACCTTGTCATCACAGTTGTTAACGAAGCAAGGGATCGTGTTGCTTCACTCGGTATTTCAGCCAAGAAATTGTACGTTGTATCAAATTCGGTCAACACGGATGCAATCCCTGTCTTCGAACGCACTAGAGAAGATAATGAATTTGTTATTTTTTACGGTGGCGGCCTGAACAGGCACAGAGGAATTCAGGTGGTTCTGGAAGCAATAAAAATACTTAAAGACCGGGATGTTAAAATTAAACTGGATATAGCCGGATCAGGCAGTTATAAACCTGTTCTTGAAAAACAGACTCAAAATCTTGGAATAATGCAAAATGTTGTATTTCATGGACAAAAATCATTTAATGAAATGCTCAAACTGCTTACTGAAGCAGATGCGGCAATTATTCCTCATCTCAGGAACGAGAATAATGATGCTACCATTCCTCATAAGCTATCGCAGTACATGTATCTGAACAAACCCGTTATATCTTCAGACTGCATTCCCTTAAAAAGGATTATCAGCGAAACCGGTACCGGATTCATTTATAAGAATAACTCCCCTGAGGAACTTGCAGGGCTGCTTGCAAAACTTTACACGGAAAGACATCTTCTTGCAGAGAAAGGGCTGAGGGGCAGAAAAGCTGTTCTTGCTGCCTATAACTGGAATATTGAAAAAAAGAAATTGTTGGAAGCATATAAGTCTGCAGGTTAGATTATTGACCCATGAATAAATTATACACTTTGCTTAATTTATGTCCGTCAACATCTATTGTTTAGCTTATACGGCAAATACCAAAAATTAATGATTTGTCAAATGAATTTTTCGCATTACCTGATCACTCAGTTCAATCTCAGGAATTTTTCAAATTTGGACAAATTCAACGATGAAAGCTGGTTGGCATGGACCCGAAACAGAATAGAGCTGTTCAGGAAATATTGCCTGCCATCTGTAATTAATCAAACCGGAACGAATTTTACATGGCTGTTGTTTTTTGATTCTGACACACCTGATGAATTCAGCGAGTTTCTTAAGCATTTAAAGTTATTCCGCTTTATTGATATTTGTTACTCGAGAGGCATCGATGATTTCAATGCCACCTATATTAATGAGGTAAAGAAAAGAACAAACAAAACTGATAAATGGATAATAACCACAAGAATTGATAATGATGACTGCCTCCACAGAGACGCAATCAAAACAATACAGGAAAATTTCAGAGAAAGGAACAAATATCTGATATCTCTTGCTTCAGGGTATACACATAATACTGCAGATCGCACTCTTTCACACTATTTTTATCCTATGTCCCCGTTTATCAGCCTTATTGAATCAAATGAGGACTGTATTGAGGGGGTTTATTCAAAAAGCCACACAAAATGGGATGAACTACGTCTTTTTATTATTAAAGAATTGTGGCTGGAGTGGTTCAATAAAAAAGCACGTAAGGCAAGATTCATTTTAAAAAATCCTTACTGGATTCAGATTGTTCACGGTGGTAATGTAAGCAACAGTTTCTTCAGAGGTTTTCCGGTACTGAAGGAAAAGAATCTCCGCGATTTTTCTCTCAGTTATTCTTCCCGGAAAATGTCAATCCTGACAATTTGTAAATATTATGATTATGTGACCTGGAAACGTTATTTAAAGAGTTTGATAATTATGATGGTTTTAAATAAATAGGAATATGTTGAATCCCGGCCCTTACCTGAGAGAAAAATTTCCTTATATATATTATTTTCTGACAGCAATCATTGAAGGATTAAGAAAAGTCATAAGACCTTATTCAATTTACATTACCGACAGCCTTGGAGGTAGTTTTAAGGAATATATTTTAAGTTCAGATATCAAAAGCAGGATTGTCGATCTTAAAAATAACCTTGATAACGAATCGATAAATACAGTCGATGTCATTATCCAAAGACTGGTCAATTATCCGGATGAACGTTATAGGCATAAACTTTCAAAACACCTGGAAATAGCCGGCGGATTATTACCTGTTGAAACGGAACAGACCAGAAGAAATATTAATGACAGGTTGCCTGACATCAGGAGAAAGCTAAAATTAAAAGGCAGATTTATAGAAGAATCATCATTTTTCTTCTATCATGGCCTTAGTCTGCTCCCCTCTTCAGCAGTTAAATATATCAGAAACCATGACTTTATTGATGCCGGAGCTTTTATTGGTGATTCCGCAATTGCCCTGAGGGATTATAATTATAAGAAGATTTACTCAATTGAAATATCGGGCAAATCCATTGAAAGATACAAAACTAATATGGCTGACTGTAATATTTCATCTGATAAATATGAGATTATACATGCCGGACTTGTGTCAGATAATTCCATAAAGTCAGCAATATTTTCCGATACAGGCTCGGCAGGATTGTCTTTATTGAGGAAATCCTGGAAGTATGATTTGATTGAGGTCAAATTGAGAACACTTGATGATATTGCTGATGAGTACAAAATTACACCTCGTTTCATAAAAGCTGATATTGAAGGGTATAGTCTCGAATTTATCAAAGGCGCGAGAAAAACGCTAATAAAGAACAGGCCTGTATTGTCGATAGCCATTTATCATAATCCGTTTGAGTTCTTTGAAGCAAAGCCTCTGCTTGAGACATTTTTAAAAAATTATGTATTTCTTGTTAGAAAATTAACATCCGGGATAAAGTATAATAAGTGCCACTCTGACGTTTTTCTGATATGCTGCCCTGATGAAATATTTGTTGAAAGTTTATGAAACATTTAGCAGAGTACAACTATTATTATCCGTTTGAAAATGTTTATAAAGACATTTCAGGAATCAGTTGGATGAAGTTTGATGATTCCGGTGTGGTTATGAACAGCAAAAAGAGACTTCTGAAACACTATAAAATTTCAAAAAACGATCTTTATGAAGCAGACAGGAGTGAGTTTTATTACCACCCGGCCGCTGTTGCGCAATGTGCACTCGCGACTTTTAATCTGATGACCAAAGAAGGCCATGTGAAACCATTCAGGGATACTTTCGTTTCAAATATAGCCTGGATTATGGAGAACGGTATTGAGTATGATAACTCAACAGTTTATCCTTTCCCCTTCGGTCTTCCTGATTTTCATCCAAACCCGGGCTGGGTGTCGGGAATGTATCAGGGTCTGGTACTGTCAGCTCTTGTAAGAGCTTACCTGATTTCAAAGAATGAAAAAATCTATTCATCATGTGAGAGGGTTTGGAACAGTTATTCTGCTGATCTTGGGGAGAAATATGGGTTCCGATATGAAACAGATAATGAGCTCTGGTTTGAAGAAGCACCCCAATTACCTGCAAAACACATTCTTAACGGTGAAATATACGCAATCTGGGGAATATACGATTTTATGATCATAAATGACAACCCCGGCCTGAAGGATCAATGGAGGAAATCTGTCAGCACATTGGTTAATCACCTTTCCCGATATGATACGGGATTTTGGTCTTATTATGATCTGGCCGGCAACCTGGCTTCGTACTATTATCATACTAAAGTACATATCATACAGCTTGAAAGATTATATGAACAAACTTCAGAGAAGATGTTTAAGGATTATTCTGCAAAATGGGCATCATACAGCCGAAGTTTCAGATCTTCTGTCCTTAAGAAGTTGTATTCAGGCTATCACCTGCTTAACCGGAAAAGGCACAGATACAATAGAAAAATACAGGAGGGAAATTACTGAAGAAAAATTCCGATGTCCTCAATTTTATAACTTCCGGGGAATTAAAAGATGCACCATGCGGCAGGTATATTTATTACACTTATATGTTATCTTAGTATAATGCTTATTATTTGCTTCTGAAACAGAAACTTCAGATCAGTATTAATTATTTATGACGGTTTGGATATGTTAAAAACCTTAAGGTTATCTTTAAAAGATAGTCTGGTTTATGGAATCGGTAATATTGCCGTTAAGATTGTAGGTCTTGTATTGATCCCTTTATATACGGATCCGGAATATTTTTCTGTTGATGAATTTGGAACTCTTGCCCTCCTTGACATTACAGGCCTGATACTGTTGTCAATATTGGCATCAGGTCTTCCTCAGAGTCTTATGAGGTGGTACTGGGACAAGGATCATAAGCCAAATCAGCCGGGTATCTTTTTTATGACCCTGACATCACAGTTAATAATTTCATTTGTTCTGTGTATTCTGTTGATACCACTTTCAGGCACTTTTTCTGAAGTGCTGTTCAGGAAAAGCGACTGGTCCGGAGTAATATCCCTTGTGATTCTCGCCTCAGCACTGCAGTCTGTAAATAATATCATCAGCACTTTAATGAGGCTGCAGTCAAGATCTGTTCTATATACTGTAACAAATCTGGTGAAACTTGGCGTTGTTCTGTTTCTGACTCTTTACTTCATTATAGTAAGAAAGACGGGGCTCGAAGGAATATATCTGGCACAGGTGATCGGGAATGGTTTTTATATAATTATATCAGCCAGATATACTGTCAGCAATGCCAGGCCATTCTTTGACCCGAGCCTTTTAAAGGAAATGAATCTTTACGGATTCCCGCTAATGCTAGCAAATATTGCAGCTGTAATGCTTAATGTTATTGACAGGTTCACCCTGAATTCATTGACAGTATTAAAATTTGTTGCAATTTATACTCTTGCTCTTAAGATCACAAGTGTACTTAAGCTTGCCATTGTTGATTCTGTCAAGCTGGCCCTTGGTCCACTTATGTTCAAAAAGATGGATGCTCCTGACAATATGAGGTTTTATTCCAAAGCTCTGCTTTATTCATCATATGTGCTTATGACAGGAATTGTTGCATTTTCGCTTTTCTCGTACGAAATAACAAGCCTGATTACCATGTCAGATGAGTATCTGAATGGTGTGGCCCTGGTTCCTGTTCTGGCATTGTCGGTATTTTTCATAAACATGAGGGAAATAACGGTTTACGGATTGCATTTTGCAAAAAAGACGAAAATAATTGGTGCAATAGTGGTAATTGCCACAATTCTGAGCCTTATTCTTAACCTGATATTAGTTCGCTTGTGGGATATGACAGGAGCTGCCATAGCTACTATTATATCACAGTCGGCTTTCTGGTATGCATGCTATTACTTCTCTCAGAAAGCTTTTTATATTCCATATGAAATACGAAAAATTTCCGTTATGCTGATCACCGGAGCATCACTGTCCTTTTTAAGCCTGATCCTTAATGAGCTGCAATTCTTTCCGCGTTTACTTCTAAAAATATGTGCCCTTGTAAGCTTCCCGTTTATCCTGAATCTGTTTCAATTCTACGAACCTGCCGAAATCCAGGCTGTAAAGGGCTTTATCAGAAAATGGATGAACATAAGCAGGTTCAGGCAAAACATAAATACATTGAAGCATTTGTCTGACGATTTCTAAATTGTTATAACTGCCGGATTTAATTTGGATTTATTAGGTACTTTTGTCTTTATTCAATGTTATGCCCATGCCATCGATCAATAAATTAAAGAACCGGATGCCATATATTCTGGCCATAGTTTTGTTCCTTGTTGTCTCTTACACCTATTTTTACCCTCTTCTCGAAGGGAAAATCATTAAGGCCAACGATTCTTCGGTAGCAGCATATAATTCAAAAGAAATTAATGATTATCGTGAAGAATTTGGCAAAGAGCCATTATGGACCAATTCTATTTTCAGCGGAATGCCGGCTTACCTTATATCAACCAGGTATCCGGGCAATATGGTAAAACATATCGACACAATGTTGAGAAGGTACAAAATGCCTGCTTCAGTTCTTTTTCTCTCACTGGCAGGTTTCTTCATCCTGCTTCTGATCTTTAAAGCTGACCCATGGCTTGCCATGGCCGGAGCCCTGGCATATGGATTATCATCATATTTCTTCATTATTATTGGTGCAGGGCATAACTCGAAAGCGGTTGCCCTTGCATATATGGCACCTATGGTTGGAGGGATATATTATACTTACAGATTCAATCCTTTCAGGGGGGCTTTATTTACAGCACTGGCCCTGTCACTTGAAATTCTGGCAGGTCATCCCCAGATCACTTATTATGCAATGATATGTCTTCTTGTATTTTTTGTAACAGAATTAATATATGCAATCCGGCGAAAGACGATTTTTGATTTTGTGCGGAGATCAGCCATCCTTGTCATTCCTTTTATCCTGGCTTTAGGGATAAACTTTGCAAACCTTTACACTGTATATGAATATGGGAAATATTCTATCAGGGGGAAGTCTGAACTTACAGCTCAAAGCAGCATCAAAACTTCCGGGCTTGATAAAGATTATATAACTCATTGGAGCTATGGTGTTGATGAGACTATTAACCTGCTTATACCTGATTTTAAGGGAGGTTCTTCCAAACCATTTGATCATAACTCAGAAACCCATAAAGTACTCAGACAGAACAATGCAGCTGCTTTTGCTTCGCAACTGCCACGTTACTGGGGGTCTCAACCAGGAACTGACGGGCCCCATTACCTGGGAGCTGTTATCATATTTCTTTTTATTCTGGGGGTTGTTATTGTAAAAGGACCCGAGAAATGGTGGCTCCTGATCGCAACCATTCTTTCCCTGATGCTGGCCTGGGGTAAAAATTTCATGCCCCTTTCAAACCTTTTTATTGATTATTTTCCGGGATATAATAAATTCAGGGCTGTTACAATGATACTGGTTATTGCACAATTCTGCACTCCCCTGCTCGGAATGCTGGCCCTTAAGGAAATCCTGAACGGGAGCACAACAATGAAAGACACAATGAAGGGAATTAAAATTGCACTGGGAATATCCGGCGGATTGTCCCTTCTTTTCCTGCTTTTTCCGGGCCTTGCCGGTTCCTTCTTAAGCCAGTACGAAACACAGCTGCCCGAATGGCTTACCGATGCTATGATTGCTGACAGAAAAAATCTTCTCAAAAGTGATAGTTTTCGTTCTCTTCTGCTGATATTGCTTGCCGCCGGTACCATAGCCGGATTTCTATATAAAAAGCTGAAAAGAGAACATGCTTTGGCATTGATAACTATTCTTATCGTTTTTGACCTGTGGACAGTTGACAAAAGATATCTTGATGCTGACAGATTTGAGAGGCCTGCCTCAATTAAAAAATCATTAACCCCAACTCCTGCTGATAAATTTATTCTTCAGGATCAATCCACATACCGGGTACTGAATATGACTATATCAACTTTTAATGATAATTCTCCGACATCTTATTTCCACAAATCTGTTGGCGGTTATCATGGTGCAAAAATGAAAAGGTATCAGGAACTTATCGATTCAACCATCATCAATGAACTTAGAATGTTCCAGTCAGCTGCAGAAAAAGCAGTATCATATACAGACCTGCAGGATGTACTTAAAAGAACAAATGTTCTTAATATGCTAAATACCAGGTATGTTATCGTAAATCCTGATGCTGCTCCCGTTATAAACGCGAACGCATTCGGAAATGCATGGTTTGCAGAAAAGCCTGTGATTGTTGAAAATGCTGACCAGGAACTTAACCAGATTAGAAATTTTGATCCCCTGAAAGAGGCTTTGATTGATAAAAGGTTTTCAGTTATGGTTCCTGAACCTGTATACCCGGTTGAGGAAAATGATACTATCATGCTTTTATCATATCAGCCTAATGAATTGATCTACAGCTATTCTGCCACCGACCAGAAGATTGCTGTTTTTTCAGAAATATATTATCCTGCAGGTTGGAAAAGCTATATTGATGGCAATGAAGTACCACATTTCAGGGCAAATTATGTCTTAAGAGCAATGCTGCTTCCTGAAGGACAACATGAAGTAAAATTTACTTTTGAGCCTGCATCATACTTTACCGGAAATAAAATTTCCCTGGCCAGTTCAATTATTTTGATCCTGCTTTTTGCAGGATATTTTGTTACAGTAATCTTAAAAAAAGCAAAGGCCGACTGATATGGAGCATTTATACCGATGCCCTTTATGCTCCTCAGAAAATTTGCTTCTCCAGCTCAGAACCAAAGATTTCCTTACCGGCGGAGAAGAATTTGCACTATTCAGATGCGAAGACTGCCGTTTTGTTTTCACCCAGGATCACCCATCTGAAAAAGAAATTGAAAAATACTATAATTCAGGTGATTATATATCACACGATGATAGTGCTACAGGTATTCTTAATAGATTATACCATTTGTCCAGAAATTTTATGCTGAAGAGGAAAAAAAAGATTGTCAGCAATACAACCTCACTTAAAAGAGGAAATCTTTTGGATGTTGGAAGCGGTACAGGGTATTTCGGAGGGACTATGAAAGAAGCAGGCTGGAGCGTATCCTGTATCGAACCGAATAAAAAAGCCCGTGATTTCGGGATAAAAAAATTCAAACTCAAAATGATAAGGAATGATCAGGTATTATCTTTTCCTGATAATCATTTTGATTGCATAACGCTCTGGCATGTCCTGGAACATTTTCATGATTTTATCACCCATGCAGAGGAACTGAAACGACTGTTAAAGCCGACGGGTATAATGATTGTTGCCCTTCCAAACAGTGATTCATATGACTCAATCTACTATAAAGAATATTGGGCAGCTTATGATGTTCCACGGCATCTATGGCACTTTAATCCTGCTTCATTCAAAGTTTTTTCGGAACGTGTCGGACTTCATGTAAAGGAGGTAAAGCAACTGCCTTTAGATGTCTTTTATATTTCCGTACTCAGTGAAAGAAACAGAGGTTCACGTATATCTTTTTTACGGGGAATGCTTACCGGATCAATATTTTCGTTAATGTCAATATTCAACAAATCCGGATCCAGTTCTCTGATATATATACTCCGCAAGCCGCCTGATCAGTAACGGTCGAGCCATCTGAATTTTCTTGCACTGTCGCCGAATTTGACGGCGAGGGTAAGTTCGTGCGTTCCATATGTAACTCTCTGTATTTCATGCATGGTAAAATCAAATGCATAGCCGATGAATATATTTGTGTACCTGAATCCAAAATTGCCTATCAGGGCTCCGCTTGTCCTGTATGTCAGACCTGTCCAGAAGCTTTGGTCATAAATGTATGTTATTCCGATGTCGGCCTGGGGTCTTAACTGCTCCGACATCATTAAAAGTGCTGAAGGCTGAAGCTCGTTTTTACTCCCTGAGTTAAAAACATAGGTGCCGAACATATAATAATGCCTGTCCATCCTGAAATTCCTGTAAGCATTATCCCCCATCTTCCCGGCAGCACCAAAAAGCTGCTCGGTTGAAAATCCGAAAGTATAGGAAGGATTCAGGACGTAAACTCCAAAGGCTGCATCAGGCACAAATATTCCACGACGTAATTCATTATTCATCCAGGGGTCATCAGGATCTTCAAAGTTGATCTCTTTCTCATTTATTTTAAAATGGTACCCGGTAAATGAAAGACCCATTGAGAGCTGGGTATTACTCTTTACCCACATATGATAGGAATATGAAAGCTGAAATCCAGTCCTGTTAACCAGTCCGTTCCTGTCATTGAAGATATATCCGCCATGACCTACTTTTCCATCTGTCCTGGGCCTGTATACATTCCTGTTATGGCTGACCTGCCTGATTTTGTAACCCTGTTTGAGTAACCTGGATTGCCAGCTCACAGAGAAAGTCCTCGGAGCTCCTGAATAACCAATCCATTGCTCTCGTGCAGTCATGTTAATACTTGTATAGCCATCGCTTCCCGCAACACCAGGATTAATAAGGAATTTGTTGTAAAGATACTGGCTGTATAAAGGCAGCTGTTGTCCTTCAAGCTGAGCAACACAGTATAAAAAAAGAAATAATATCAATCCAGGTCTCTTCACTCAAATATGAATTATCTGACAATGGTTACATGACCGATTATTGGTTTCATACCGTTATGCAAATCAATCGTATAGTGATACGAGTCTATCGGAAGAACTGAACCTTTGCTTCTGCCATCCCATGGTCTTGGGTATCCTTTTTCCGACTTCCACAGCAGTTCACCCCACCTGTTATAAATTTTGACCTCCATCTGAGGATACAGTTCTTTGAGGCCGATATTCCATTCGTCATTTATAAGATCTCCATTAGGAGATATTGCATTTGGAATAACAAGGCATGTTTCTCTCTGCGGACTGATGAAAACCGAATCCCTGACCGTACAGTTATTGATATCGCTGACAATAACACTATACCACCCGCTAACTGCTGTTGCTATATTCCGTGTAAATGATCCGTCTGACCATAAGTATGTATATCCTTCCGATCCGGTTCCTCCTGTCACGGTTAACATGATAGATCCGTCAGGCATGTCGGTACATAAAGGCTGATTAACTGCAAACGATAATTCAAGAGGTGCGGGTTCTGTAAGTATTATTGTGGAATCGGCCTGACAGTTATTTGAATCTGTTATTATAATCCTATATGGCCCGGCAGGCAGACCATTCCTGTAACTGCCTACTACGCCATCGGCCCATAAATAATCAACAGAACCTGCATTATTTACCGCCTCGACTAATATGGAGCCAGTATAATCACCTGAGCAGTTAATATTCTGTTCTGTTACATTCATGGTAATTTTCCCCGGTGGCTCAGTCAACCTTATTGTATCACTTACCGTACACATATTTGAATCCGTGATAAGAAGAGCATAATCCCCTGCCTGAAGGCCTGTAAGATCTTTTGAATCACTCGTGGATCCATCCGGCAACTGCCACTCATAGATATAAGGTTCCTGACCACTTGTCGGAGTAATTTGAATATTACCGTCGGATCTTCCATAGCAACTGATGTTATAACCATTATAATCAGAAACGGTTCTTGAGAATTCCAGATCGGGAGGTAAACTTACGTATGTTGATTCTGTTTTGGTACATCCGTTGGCATCTGTGACTGTTACACTGTAGGTACCTTCAGTAAGACCGGAAATATCCTGAAGTGTGGCTCCGTTTGACCATTCATAGGAATATGGTTCAATTCCGCCCGACAGAACAAGATTTACTGAACCGTTATCAAAAGTCATTGACTGACATGTTATATGTGTCGGAATGAGCTCCAGTATCAGTTCCTCCGGCTGCGTAAGTTCAACTTCAGCCTCTGCTTTGCAACCATTTGCATCAGTAACAATGAGGTGATAATTACCCGCTGTTACCTGATCCTGATCTGCCTGACCTTCAATAAGGCCGCTGCCATTATTTGTTGTCCATGTATAAACATATGAATCCGGACTGCCACCACTGACTGTTATATCAATTTCACCGGTACCGCCAAAACAGTTAATGTTATAAAATCCGTCATCAGAATGTTGTGCAACTGCGGTAATCTCAAGAATATCGGGTTCTTCCAATGTATATTCCGGCTCGGGCACCAGAATGCATCCGTTAACATCAGTTACAGTGCATTTATAAGCCCCGGCTTTAAGCCCTGAAATATCACGTGTTGTTGAAGTAAAATCATCGGGCCCTACCCATAAATATGTGTAATTACCCGATCCTCCGATAATTGACAGGTTTATAAAGCCATCTCCTGCACCATTGCATGAAATATTGAAATTATTATCAGGACTGTGCGACAGTTCATAACCTTCCAGTGTCATGCCATCAGGTTCTGTAAGCGTTATGCTGTCAACTTTAACACAACCCATGATGTCTGTAATTCTGAGATAATATTTGCCTGCTGATATACTGTCGAGAATACTTTCGTTTGTATCAACTGTAAGAGGAGGTTCTGAGGGTGGGCGGTACCAATGATACGAATACCCCCCGGATCCTCCGGTAACGGTTTTAACTTTTACCTCACCATCACTGTATCCTTTGCACGAAACATTAAATTCACCGTCATAAATCCTGGCCTCAAAAGTCACGTTAATATCGTCGGGATTTTTTATCTCAACCACAGGATAACTATTGTCATAACATCCATTGGCATCCCTGATATGGAGGGTATAATGTCCCGGGGCCAGGTTGTAATATCTGTTGAACACCCCTTTTTCATAAAGAAAATCGTGAATAACAGTGTCCTGATCGTTGTAAACCACCCAGTATTCAAATGGAGCTATACCGGTTGAAGAATTATTTTGCCTTATCCATATCTCTCCGTCATCGGATCCATTGCATGTTGTACCATAACCCGAAGCCTTTTCCCGGACATAAAGATATGAATCAAGCAAAGCGCCAACCGGCCATACTGTCATACTGTTAACACAGCCAAGGTTGTCAGTAACTATAACCTGATATCCACCTCCCTCCAGATTTGAAACTTCATATATTGTTTCATCTGTTACGTCTTTGAGATAATAGCCGGAAGGTCCTTTGAAAACTATAGTATCAGGTGAAGCTCCTTTCGCAATAACAGCTGCAAGTGTTGCATCTGAACCTCCGTCACATGTCAGAGGCTTTGATATTATCAGATCCTGGAGCGGACGGGCATGAACTTGTACTTCTGCCCTCACTGTGTCTCCGATGCACCCCAGCAAATCGTTGGAAGCTGTTATCCAGAAATTGACCGACTGAATTGTATCCGAATTGTTTTGATAAGCCCTTGAAATTTTATCACCATGCAAAAGATCGTTTCCGTCCATAGTATTTCCAATAATATCGCCTGCTCCCCCGGTCACCGTAACAAAATAATCAAAGTTTATTACGCCCGAGGTCATTTTCGTCGGAGTAACAAGCGATATATCAGTTAATCCTTCTGAGCAGATCGGCTTGACATTTACCGGAATCACTTCCGGTGTGGGATTGATCCAAAGCCTTATCGTATCATTTATCCCGGGACATTTATTAGAACCATCTTCTGCTATTGTTGAAGGAGTGATTATATAAAGTACCATTCTTGGCTCTCTCTCTGAATTGAATGGTACATCTGTAATTATATCCAAATCTGTAAGTCCGGTCCTGTCGGATACTCCTGTCACTTCAGGATAGGGATTTACTACCCGTACATCAAACCGGACACCATAAATAGCAGTTGTAGTTGTTGAAAGGCTATAAGTTAAGGGCGAACTATTGCAGACCACGTTGTTACTGAAAAAAGCTGTTGCGTTTGGCGTGGGTTCCACAATTATCGTGATCAGTGTATCATACAGGTTGCCGCCATCACAATCTGCTGTTGAACCTGTATTTTTTGCGTACGGATGAAACCTGAAACGTATCCATTGTACTTCATTTGTATGGTTTGTCAATGTCTGGCTTATGATGACAGGCCCGGAACCCGGTATTGTTACACCACTTTGGGTGGTATAGCCGCTTATCATTTCCAGACCTCCTGACGATTCATCAATGCTGTAGTCAAAAATTACTTCTCCGGAATTTAATGAAGTTGGTGTGGTTATCTGTAATACAGATGTTCCGTTGTTACATAATGTATCTTTTGTAGCTGAAATTTCCAGCCGTGGAGAGGGATTTATAATAATGGTAACTACCTTGGCCGGTCCATCATTACATCCGCCCGGGCTCACCGGAACAATTGTATAGGTAACGGTTTGAGGAGTATCATTCGGGTTATTAAGCTCGTCAGCAATTATGTAATCCTCAGGAAGGTCCGTTTGCTTAGTGATAGCAAAGCCTGTTACGCCGCCTGTGCCTTCGGCTGTGTAACTGAATGTGATATATCCGTCGCTGAAGGTAACATTGCTTGCCAGAGTAATTTCAGTCTCCTCGTTGTTGCAAAGGATACCTGAGGCTACAACAGGAAAAACCTGCGGGGTGGGATTGACCGTTACTGCAAGATCAAAATCCTCTCCGTCACAGCCGTTGACAG
>CAYXSM010000006.1:91745-92219 GCA_964466705.1 uncultured Rikenellaceae bacterium | reverse complement strand
CCGTGTCGTTGCACCAGATGGCCGTGGAAGGGCTCGTGATAACCGCCGTGGGATTGACCGTTACTGCAAGATCAAAATCCTCTCCGTCACAGCCGTTGACAGACGGGGTGATCGTATAGTGTACTACCACCGGCTCCGTGGTCGTGTTGACCAGCGTCTCGGTGATAGTCGCTCCGCTGCCACTGCCCGCCGCGTTGCTTATGCCCGTCACTGAAGCACGCTCCCATGAAAACTCTGCAAGTGTGCTCGAACTCCCGATCCCGTAACTGTTCTCCGTGTCGTTGCACCAGATGGCCGTGGAAGGGCTCGTGATAACCGCCGTGGGATTAACCGTTACATCCACATTGTAAAGTGTTGGATTTGTACACCCATATGCTTCAAGAATATAAACGTACCGGACTGTCAGCGGCGAGTCAGTGGTGTTTGTCAGGGTCTCATCAGGATCACCTTCCCCATTTGAAGCTTCCTCTGATA
>CAYXSM010000006.1:0-91645 GCA_964466705.1 uncultured Rikenellaceae bacterium | reverse complement strand
TGCCTTCCACCTCTTCGCGTGACCATCTGAATTCAGTGTCTTCAACGTTGCTCAGCGGTGTATAATTGAACGCCGATCCGCTGCATATAGCATCAGGTGTAAGTGTGCTGATAAGTTTTGGTATGGGATTTACATTAACGTCAACATTGTATGTTTCACTGTTGGCACATCCGTTGGCTTCAAGGGTATAAACATACCGGACCGTCAGCGGCGAGTCAGTGGTGTTTGTCAGGATCTCATCAGGATCACCGTCTCCGGTTGAGGCTTCCTCTGATATGCCTTCCACCTCTTCGCGTGACCATCTGAATTCAGTGTCTTCAACGTTGCTCAGGGGTGTATAACTGAATGCCGATCCGCTGCAAATAGCAGCAGGTGTTGCTGTGCTGATAAGTTTCGGTACGGGATATACAATAACATCAACATTGTATGTTTCACTGTTGATGCATCCGTTGGCCTCAAGAGAATAAACATATCTGACCGTCAGCGGCGAGTCAGTGGTGTTTGTCAGGATCTCATCAGGATCACCTTCCCCAATTGAGGCTTCTTCTGATATGCCTTCCACCTCTTCACGTGACCATCGGAATTCAGTGTCTTCAACGTTGCTCAGAGGTGTGTAGCTGAACACCGATCCGCTGCAAATAGTTAAATTTTCAACAGAACTGGTCAAAACAGGATAGGGATGTATTACCCATGATGCCAATACTTCCCAGTCTGTATCCGGGCAAACCGAACCGGAAGAGCAATCTGATCGACGTCCCCTTATTTGCACCACGGAATGACCTGCCGTATGAATGTTTTCACCAGGGATGTAGTCTGTCCAGACTCCGGCTCCGTCAAAACTGTATTGAAACTGATCGGTACATCCTGATCCACCACTCCCGGGTATAAAGTTTGCAGATACAATAGGTGATCCGCAGACAGCATCTTGGTCAGGTGTTCTTGTATCTATTTTGGGACCTGTAATACGGGGATGTATGGTAACATTGTAAATCATTGAATTCCCACCACCGGCGCACGACCCATAGCTGTCATTGAGTTGTATGGTACCTGCTCCGGCCTCTCCCCATACTACGACAACAGGGTTTCCTGTATAATTTTCCGGGGTTCCTCCGGTAATTGTCCATTTATACGTATGGCTGGCCTGCAACGGAATACTGTACGACACTTCTGATCCTTCACAGACTTCAAAGGGATAATTTAAAGGGGAATTGTACTCAGACTCTCCGCTGACATCCATAAAGAAATGTCCTGGGCCAATGGTCTGATCCGTAAGATTTGCATGTTCGGTCTTGATAAAATTTTCAGACTTGACCACAGTTGAATACCTGGCCTCATCAATATAACCCGTAAAATATTCCCCGTTATTGTATCTGCCTATATTTCCCTCGACAGGAGAGCCAACCTGTGGCGCTCTGCTATTAGTGTAAGGTGTTCCGTCAATATAGAGTTTGTGTGTATTTATTCCGTCGAAAGTATAAACAAAATAGTGCCACTGGTTATTTGACGGAAGCATGTTAGAATTGACAAGCTGGTAATTTCCCCACCCCCATGCCATTACATCTCTGTTCCTTATACCCACCTGGATTGCACTGGCAGAAGCAGTGTTCTGAAAGGATATGAAATTGTATACACCTGTCGGATGAGGTGTGGAAGTATATCTTGCCCAGAAACTGATTGTCTGGCTTTTTTCCGCGGGATTAAATCCATTTGTCGGGAGACGGATAAATGACTCTGAAGGCGACTGACCAAGGAACCTTCTTGCACCTGCCACCATACCATCATTAAATTCTGCTGTATTGTTGTCTGTACCATGGTTCCCGGTGCCTGAGAAGTCGCTGAAATCATTTCCGTTCAGGTGCCAGACACCCTTATAATTAGGATCCCATACTGCTTCTGTTGATTGGTCGGAATACTGGCTGTTACCATACAGTATCCTTATAATCCTTCCCGTAACTTTATTCAAATAAGGGATCCTGACCCAGGCATATAATTCGCCTGTAACGGGGTCATAACTTTCAATCTGGTGATCAAGCCTGATATAGTCTGCATTTGTGAAAATGATATCAAAACCCTGATCGCTGTATAATCTGCCTCCATATTCCAGAGTTCGCAATTCACCGCTGTAGTTATTGGGAGAGCCGGGATAAAGATGAACCAGAACCGGAAAATTCTGAATCGGCGCTACCGGGACTTTGTCAGGATTTATCTCGAGGGTCTTCTGGTACTGATATCCCAGTGCTGCTGCAGGGCATTGTCCGGAACAGACTGAGTCAGGTAGTGTAAACAGCGGTACTATCAGAAAAAAGAACAGCACGAATCTGTGAAGATCCCACATGCTTTCCCCTTTATTATCTGATCTGAGTATTGTTTTAATATGTATACCCTTAACAGTCAAATTTTCAGGCCAGTATTACTTCGGGAATTTCAACTTTATCGGCATTTATGTAAGAAATCCCGCCTATACTTAAAGAGTTACGTTATTAACAAGTTATTAACGGCCTTTTTCACTATTTGTTTTTTAACAAACAATAAACTTTTAGTGAGATAACAAACCCTTAACAGGAGAGTATCTGCCTCAAAAATCGCCATTTATAAAAAATGGCTTTACTGAAGAATTTAACTTACACGTATTTTTATTAACAAACTGGTACTTAAAGGGAAGAAGTCAGAGAGAAGAAGTCAAATCGATAGTAAAAACCGATGTATTCATTTTTTGTTGATGATACTGCACAATAGAAGATCTTATAGTGGCTTACTGTTCTGTAACTTAAGTCAATATTACCGGAGAATAAACAGATCTCTCTTAAGATCGCAATCGATCATGAAGCAAACGTCCCAGTAATTAGTGAAATCCAGGCTGATCAAGATAAGAGTAAAATTTCTGACCCTGATCAGATTATAAGCATTGCGTCGCCATAAGTGCCGAATCTGTATTTTTCTTTAACAGCGGTTTTATAGGCATCGAATAAAAGTTCATACCCGGCAAATGCAGCAACCATCATAAGCAACGTTGAATAGGGAAGGTGAAAATTGCTTATCATCATATCGGGAACCTTAAATTCATATGGCGGGAATATGAATTTGTTCGTCCATCCGTCAAACGGTTTAAGGTATCCTGTTGTTGAGACAGAACTCTCAAGTGTTCTTACAACAGTTGTTCCGACAGCGCATATTTTGTTTTTGTTGTCTTTCGCCTTATTTACAATTTCTGCTGCTTCTTCGGTAATCCGGATCCTCTCTGAATCAACTTTGTGCTTGGTCAGATCCTCAACATCCACGCTTCTGAAATTACCAAGGCCCACATGCAGGGTTATTTCTGCAAATTCCGTACCTACTATTTCAAGTTTCTTCAGCAGCTCCCGGCTGAAATGAAGTCCGGCTGTGGGCGCAGCAACGGCTCCTTCATGTTTTGCAAAGATTGTCTGATAGCGCTCATTGTCCTCCGGTTCCACGGGTCGGTTGATAAATTTGGGAAGTGGGGTTTCTCCAAGGCTGTACAGAGTTTGTTTGAATTCTTCATATGTACCATCAAAAAGAAACCTGAGGGTTCTTCCCCTTGAGGTTGTATTATCAATGACCTCTGCAACAAGAAGATCATCTTCACCAAAATAAAGCTTATTTCCGATTCTGATCTTTCTTGCCGGATCGACAAGAACATCCCATAATCGCTGTTCCCTGTTAAGCTCCCTCAACAAAAATACTTCAATCTCAGCTCCTGTCTTTTCCTTATTTCCATAAAGTCGTGCAGGAAATACTTTTGTATTATTAAAAACAAGAACATCATGTTCATTGAAATATTCAACGATATCTTTAAAGACTCTGTGCTCAAAACCACCTGTTTTCCTGTCAACAACAAACAATCTTGCGTCATCCCTGTTTTCTGCAGGATAGAGAGCAATAAGCTCCTGCGGAAGGTTGTATCTGAATTGTGATAGTTTCATAAAAAATTCTTTATTCAATTTAATGAAATCCTTTATACGAAGAAATTTCCAGTTTGTTTCATTTCCCGGACAAATTTTTCAAATTTTTCCGGAGAAAATGCATTTTCGAGTTTGTAAGGCCCTATCGAATTGCGTACCAATGCAGTCAGGCATGCCCCGCTGTTCAGAGCTTTTCCCAGGTCCCTGGCAAATGATCTTATGTATGTGCCCTTGCTGCAAAGGAGCCTGATTTTTACCTCCGGCATGCTGAATGAAATGAGTTCAATTTCCCTGAACCATACTGTTACCGGTTCGGGTTCTTTAGATATTCCTTTGCGTGCATATTCATAGGAGCGTCTTCCTTCTATCATTTTGGCCGAGTGTACCGGAGGTATCTGTTTTTGTTTGCCAAGAAAGCCCGTAAGAGTTCTTTCAAGCATCTCAAGCGTAATATGATCTGCAGGATAAGTTTCATCGGTTTCCGTTTCAAGATCAAATGAAGGTGTAGTCATTCCAAGCTGAAATACCGCAGTATATTCCTTGTCCATTTCTCGGAAATCAGCAATTCTCTTTGTCGCTTTGCCCGTGCATAAAATCATCAAACCGCGGGCAAGCGGATCAAGCGTTCCGGCATGTCCCACTTTGATATTTCTCAGGTTCAGATTGTTTTTAATTATTACTCTTACCTTTTTTACCAGATCAAAGGAGGTCCAGTAGAGAGGTTTATCAAATAAAAGGATTTGCCCTTCCCCGAAATAAGAATTTTTGTCAGATAACATGTAAACCTAGCAAAAGAGTAAATAATCCAACAAGTGTAACATATACAGCAAACCAAACCAGTTTTCCTTTTTTGACAAGATCTACCATCCATCTGCAGGCCAGATACCCGGAAATAAATGCAGCCAGGAAGCCTGTGATTATGCCGGTAATGTATGTACCTTCAGTAGTGAAATTACCGGAAAATAATTCAATAAAGTTTGCTCCGGCAATTGGTATTATGACCATGAGAAAAGAAAATTTTGGCAGTTCTTCTTTCCTGTTCCCCAGCATCATTCCGGTGGCGATAGTTGCTCCCGATCTTGAAATACCGGGTAAGACTGCCAATGCCTGTGCCAGGCCGATAACAAAAGCATCCCTGAATGTAACAGAGCGTTCTTTCGGCTTTATGAAAACTGTAAGAGTAAGCAATAAGGCTGTAACCAGAAAAGCAGCACTTAATAATATCAAATTGCCATTATAGAATATTGAAATAAGCTTAAACATAAACAATCCGGCAATTCCCACCGGAATCATTGACATGATGATTTTGCAGAAATATAGTTTTTCAGCATTGGCACCCGGTGTTTTTAATCCTTTAAACAACCGGATTATGTCATGCCTGAAAACAATTAATGTGCTCAGAAGAGTTGCACCGTGTACGGCAACAGAAAAATAGAAATTCGTTTCTGGATCTATGCCAAACAAATGCTTTCCCAGCTCAAGATGCCCGGAACTGCTGACAGGTAAAAACTCAGTAAGCCCCTGAATTATTCCAAGGAATAACGCTTCAAACAAATTCATATATGTATTTCTTAATTCTTTTTATTGGTGTTGGCAGGCCTTTTCATGATAGCCCATATTTCGAAGATAAATCCTGCCAGCACAACGACAGGGGCAAGTGTTATTCTTCTAAAACTGAATATCTTATCGCTAAATTCATTCGGGTCATCAGATCTTCCCCCAAGCATAAGAAGGAATCCTGCCACAATTATTAAAAAACCTATAGCCAGAAGCTTATAATTTTCACGCCCAAGCGCAAAATTGAGTTTTTCCTTTTGTTCATCCTTTTTTGCCATTATTGATCAGTAATATAGTTTATCCTCTGAAATGCTCAGATATTTGTTAACAGACAGAAATGTTGATACTACGTTAATCAGGATGCCAGCCACAATAATAGCTGCAGCCAGCGCACCCAGAAGGTAAACGCTTTCGAAAGAAAACATTCTGAAAAATTCCTTTTCAACCAGATAAAGCAGTGACATCAGTAAGCTCATTGCAATAAGTGCTGCAAGTACTCCGTGATATACACTTCTGATCAGAAATGGTTTCCTGATAAAAGACCCCGTAGCACCTACCAGCTGCATTGTCCTGATCAGGAACCTCTTTGAATATATTGAAAGTCTTATAGTATTGTTTATTATTGTGACAGCTATGAAAAAAAGAAATGTGCTGAGAATCAGCAGAAACAGGCTGATCTTCCTCACATTCTCATTAATTACCACGAGAAGCGATTCCTCGTAATATACTTCATCAACAAAAGGGTATTCCAGAACGTATTTTTCAATTTTTGCAACACTGTCGGGGCTTGTATAACCGGCATAAAGATAAACGTCAATGGAGGGAGGCAGGGGGTTATTACCAAGAAAGCTGATGAAATCTTCGCCCAGATCTTCTTTCATTCTGGCTGCCGCCTCATCTTTCGAAATATATTCAGTTGATTTAACGTATGGCTTTGCATCAAGGTCCTTTTGCAACATTCTAATATCGGCCTCTTTAGCTGCATCATTGAGCATAACAGAAAAAGACAGGCTCTCACGGAAATAATCCGAAAGCTCTTTTGCATTGATGAGTACCAGTCCCAGAATGCCCAAAAGAAATAGAACAAGTGAAACACTTATAACCAGTGTCAGATATGAACCTCTAAGTCTGGTTTTTGAAAATCCTGTTTCCCTGTTTTTCAAAATTCTGCGGTTTAAAATTTCCCATGACCGGACCTCCGGTCAGTTTATTCAACAACGGTCATCCATCCGAAAACATCAGGCTCATCGCCGTATTGAATTGCTACAAGCTTATTATATAGTTTAACACATACCGGGCCTGCCGAGCAATCTTTTGAATATTCATAAACCTTATTTGTTTCAGGATCAAATATTTTTGCTATAGGGCTTATGACTGCCGCTGTTCCGCAAGCTCCGGCTTCGGTAAATGTGTCCAGCTCTTCAACCGGAACAGGGCGTCGCTCAGTTTTCATTCCTATACTTTCAGCTATTTCAATCAGACTCATATTTGTTATTGAATTCAGTATTGAATCAGATTTTGGAGTGATATATGTGTTATCCTTTATGCCAAAAAAGTTTGCAGGGCCACATTCGTCAATATATTTCTTTTCACGGCTATCGAGAAACAATGCGGTTGAATACCCTTTTGATTTTGCTTCAAGGACAGCTCTCAGACTTGCCGCATAGTTGCCACCAACTTTAAATGTGCCCGTACCCTTAGGTGCAGCCCTGTCATAATCCCTGCAGATCATCATATTAACAGGCTTAAAACCCTCCTTGAAATATGGCCCGACAGGTGTGACAAATACAATAAAAGTATATTCGGCAGAAGGCTTAACACCTACTTCGGCTCCGCTTCCGTAAAGGAGCGGCCTTATGTAAAGGGTTGCTCCTGAACCGTAAGGGGGAACAAACCGTTTGTTCAGTTTAACTGCTTCAAAAACTGCTTTTCTGAATAATTCTGTCGGTACGGGTTCCATTTTAATCCCTTCAGCGGATAAAATCATCCTCTTTGCATTCTCTTCCCATCTGAACAGTCTCACCTTTCCATCTTTTCCCATATAAGCCTTCAACCCCTCAAAAGCTTCCTGACCGTAATGAAGTCCGGTAGCTGCAATATGTATGTTTATATACTCAGAGGAAGATACTTCAAGGCCTCCCCACTTCCCATCTTTATAAATGCACCTTATATTGAAATCCGTTTTGATGAATCCGAATGAAAGGTTTTTCCAGTCGAGTTGTTCCATGATGCAAAAGTTTAATTATCCGGTAAAAGTACATTTTTAAAACAAATCTGGCATGACCGGCTGTTAACAAAATAGTTCATTTATTATAAACCTTAAGCATATTTATTTGATTTTCAACCGACACGCTTCTCATGTGTTTTCCGGAAGTTGTCATAAAATCATGTTTTAGCAGAAGTTCTTTCTGGCTCTCGACCCAGGATTGAGTATCTGAAAACCGGCCATGCTCTTTCTTCTCTCTTAACAATTTATCAGTAAGCTCGATATAATCCTCACGACCGAGATAACTGTAAAGTGCGTCATGCAATATCATGCTCACGGCCGTATCATACTTTTGCATGAATACGTCCGATATAATCCTGACAACTGTTCTGATAATTTCTTCTTCAAACCCGTACCTTGGCAATATTTCTTCTGCCAGGTTGCATGATTCTTTTGCCGGATTTTCATAATCCGTCATGTAACCTGTTAACAGGAAAACAGAGGCGAGCCTCAGATCAACATATTCCTCATCCGGTAGTTTCTCTGCACGGGAGAGCAGATCTGCCTGCAACATTACATTACGTGCATGTGTGACATTATGAAAATACAGGTTTGGCGGGGTTTTTTCCTCATATATGCTGTTAACCTTGTCTTCCACATCCTCAACCCTGAGAAGTGAAAGCCTGACCTGAAATTTATCGTTGGGAACATTATTATCTTCGCTGAGGCCGGGCATTATCCCCCTTACAAAATACATGTCAAGCTCACCTTTATATTTAACAGGCATCTTACCCCTGTAGTCGCAAATAAAAAAGTCCTTCACAAATTCATAGGTTGTTCCTGATATGTTGATTTTGCCAGCTTCACCGGATGATTCCATGCGGCTTGCCGTATTAACTGTATCGCCCCATATATCATAGGAAAGCTTTTTTTGACCTACCACGCCTGCCACAACTGTCCCGGTATGAATGCCAATCCTTATATCCCAGTATTTCATTCCCTGCAGAAGAGACGATTCTTTCATTCTGGTCATATATTCCTGCATCTCAAGCGCCGCCAGAATAACCTCAACAGGATTTGTTCTGTTTTTTTCAGGAATTCCTCCGGCACACATGTATGCATCCCCGATTGTCTTGATCTTTTCAATGCCATACTTCTCCACAACGGAATCGAAATGAAAGAAAAACTTATCCAGTTCATCAATTAACACCTCAGGATTCATTTCTTCGGCGATCTGTGTAAATCCCTGAATATCCGAGAACAACACGGTGACAAAATCATATTTCATCTTAGTGGCTTTGCCTTTAGCCATAAGTTCGTCAGCAGTGTTCTTTGGAAAAATATTTGCCAGCAATGTTTCAGACTTTTCTTTTTCCACTATCAGATCTTCTGTCCTTTTGTTTATTATCTGCTCCAGATGAAACTGCTTCCTTGCAAACTGCAGTCCGAGGCTTTCATATAAAACCCAGATTAACAGGAAAAAAAGAATAAAATATGATATTATGGCAGGTTTCGAAAAATACCATAAAGGAAGAACTCTTATATTCAGGGATGCAATTTCACCTGTATTTCCCTGGTCAGTCCTGTATCTGACGTTCAGCTCATAACGCCCCGGCGGCAGGTTTGTATATTCCTTGAATCCTGATTTTTGCCAGTCTGTAAAATTCCTGTCAAAACCCGAGAGAAAGAACTGATAAGAAACCCTGCCTTCAGGAAGGATCTCAAATCCAATATTGTTATTTCTGGCTCCGAGAATTATTTCATTACCGGTTTTAATGTTGTTATATTCATTCCCCGGTAAGCATATTACAGAATCATAATCAATGATTATTCGTGATACGGCGGGATCATCCTGATACCCCTCCGCCGAAAGTCCCGCGGCCAGGAGAAGCAGTGTTGCCGAAATAATCCTGAACGATTGCCTCTGATAAAATATTCCGCAGGCCGGCATAATATACTTATTTTCCTGATACTAATCCAAATGTATCAATTAACTTTAATTATTCATAAACATTGTACGGCTTTGTAAAAACTTTCAGGTATTACATTTTTTGTATTTTCGTGTTCCGGATATTTTTCATTTCATGCAGCTGGTTTTTGCTACCAATAACAGTTATAAATTAAATGAGATAAGAAACATTCTTAACGATAGCTTTGCACTCCTGAGCCTTAATGATATTAATATGACAGAAGATATTCCAGAAGATGAGCCCACTCTGGAAGGGAACGCTCTGTCCAAAGCGCGTTATATATATAATGCTACCAATTTAACTGTTTTTGCCGATGATACAGGGCTGGAAACAGAGGCTTTATATGGTTTGCCGGGTGTGCATTCTGCAAGGTTTGCGGGAGAGAGCAAGGATTTTGACGCAAATGTTGATAAGCTGCTTGATCTTCTCAGCAGGGAAAAAAACCGAAAAGCCCGTTTCAGAACTGTTATTGCACTTATTCATAAAGGCGATGAATTTCTTTTCGAAGGTATTGTCAGGGGAAAAATAACAAGGGAAAAAAGGGGAAGGGAAGGATTTGGTTATGATCCGGTGTTCCTGCCTGAAGGCAGTGATCGCACGTTTGCAGAAATGGAACTCAGTGAAAAGAATACCATTTCGCACCGTGCCATTGCCTTTGAAAAACTCAGGCTGTTTTTGTCAGAATTACCTGCACATGAAAAATAAAGCAGTGAAATTCTTTAAGGCGAAAGAATAATGAGACTCATTTTGCTGACTATATCTGATGTTTTGCTTCGATGAGAGTGGCAGTGAATCATTCATTGAAAAAATATCTGCGATCAAACACATCTAGTCCTTAATAAGACTCTGAATACGTTCTATCTGAATTTGTTTGTTGACCTCGCGCAAACTGCGGGCTGTTTTTGTGAAATATTGATGGCCTGAGATGAACTTAACCTGAAGCTTGTTCCATTCGTTGAGTTCACTCATCTTGTTCTGGGCTTTTAACTCCTCAAAGAGGGTGTTTGATACAGGAATAAAATCACTTCTGCCAAGGTAGTCAAGGTCTGAGTCACAGATTATTTCGTCCAGAAGGTTCGCCGGCCGGGGAGGCAGCTTTGTTGCCATTATGACAGAACATATAGTTTCTATCTGTTCTGGAGTATAACCGAATCCCGGCAACAGTTCCTTAGCAAGCAGGGTGCTATGATATTCATGGTCGTCGTATGAAACAGTATGTCCCGCATCGTGGAATAGTGCTGCAGTTTTAAGAAGCAGGATCTCTTCATCAGAACATCCTTCAGCCCAGCCTATCAACTCCACTTCCGTAACCACGTCAACAGTATGCTTTACATTGTGATAATACAGATAATCCGGCAGTTCCTTTTCCAGCTTGTCGAGAATGATTTCCTGAATATCTGTGAACTGGATAAGACCGCGCTTAATATTGAATGATACGTCAGGTACAAAACCATCGCCATTTACAGAAAGTTCAGGTTTGAGTCCCTTCACTCTGTACATCTGAAGATCGCCTTTATATCTGACAGGTAATTTGCCGGCATATTCACAATCAAAAAATTCCTTCACAAGCTCATATGTCATTACAGAAATAAGTATGGATCCGTTTTCCGACACAGCTTCCAACCTGCTGGCAGTATTTACCGTATCTCCTTTTATATCATAGTTTATCTTCTTCTTTCCCGTAAATGAGGCCGTCACAGGACCAGTATGGATCCCTGTCTTTAGATGCCAGACTTGTTTATTATTACCTCTTTTGTTCCTGTCATACTTTTCGAGAAAATATCTCATTTCCAAGGCAGCAACAACAACATCAACCGGATTTGTTATATTTTTCACAGGTATCCCACCCGCAACCATGAATGTATCACCTATGGTTTTTATTTTCTCAAGCTTAAACCTCGCTGCTATTGCATCAAACTCGTATAAGATTTCATCAAGCTCATCCATGAGGGATACTGAATATGCATTCTCACCGACTTTCGTAAAGCCCTGAATATCTGCATAAAGAACGGTTGTCATATTGAATCTGGCAGATTTGTCTTTTCTGTCAGATTCAACTGCTGCCTCTTTTTCTGATAATCCTGAAAGAGACCTTAGCCTTTCATTCTCTTTTGAGAGCTTCTCAGCGAGTTTTTCCAGCTTTTTTATCTCTACCTCAAGTTCCTGGTTCTGTCTTGCAAGTCTGGCTATTCTTTTTATAAGCTCCTCATTGCTTGTTGCAGTCATTTCATGGGAATGTTGACAGGTAAAAATAATAATTTAATTTTGAATTATTACCCGTTGAAGATGATTGCCAAAGCTAAAGGAATAATACTTCATCACATTAAATACAGTGATACCGGGATCGTTATACAGGTCTATACCCGTGAATATGGTCGGCTTTCGTTGCTTGCAAAAGGGGTACGGAATAAAAAGGCAGGAAAGCAGGCTGCTCTCTTCCAGCCGATGTTTGTTCATGACATGGTATTTTATTTCAGACCATCCAGGTCAATGCACATCCTGAAAGATTTTTCCGCATCATATGCCCCGTCAGATATTTATTCCGATATTAAGAAAAGCTGCATAGCTGTGTTTCTAGGAGAGGTCCTTAATTCAGTATTAAAGGAAGAAAGTCCTCATATCGAATTATTTGACTTCATTGAAGATTCTGTTAAATATCTCGATAGTTGCAGAACAGGATTTGTAAACTTTCATATTGCATTCCTTATTGGACTCAGCAGCCTTCTGGGATTTGAACCATCTAAAAGATGTGATCCCGAAGACATTTACTTCGATATGCAAAATGGGATATTCATTGCGGCTCCCCCTTTTCATTCAAATTATGCCAGCAGGGAGATATCTGATATCTTTGCGGTCTTCTTCAATACATCATACGATATGATGAGCAATATCAGGATTTCTGGAGCGTTGAGGAATGAGGTGCTTGATAATATCATCAAATATTACTCTGTCCACCTTCCCGGATTAAAAAAAATTAACTCCCTTGAAATCCTGAAAGAGATTTTCAGTTGAGCGCCAAAAAGATGTTGCCCGATTTTTAATTATATTTAGACCCCAACTGAAAACTAAAATGCCGATCATCGCTCCTTTACTCAACTGGCTTAATTCAAACCGCCTGGAACAGATAGAAGCATTGCGGAAGAATCCCTGTCAGACCCAGGAGAGAGTGCTCGATAAACTTCTTTCAAGAGCTTCGGAAACAGAATGGGGTAAAAAATACGATTATTCTTCAATAAACAATGTTGATGAATTCAGGTCCAGAGTACCAGTCCAGACATATGACAATTTAATTCCCTGGATTGAAAGGCTGAGAAATGGTGAGCAGAATCTTTTATGGCCCGGAGATATAAAATGGTTTGCCAAATCTTCGGGGACCACATCTGCCAAAAGCAAATTTATCCCCATCAGCCGTGAGTCTCTTGAAGAATGTCAGTACAGGGCAATAAAAGATCTTCTTGCAATCTGGTTCTCTAATAATCCTTCTTCACAAATATTTACCGGAAAGTCTCTGACTCTTGGTGGCAGCCACAGGATCAATCAGTTCAGCAACCAGTCGCTATATGGCGATCTTTCAGCAATCCTTATAGAAAATGCTCCGGCAGCAGTTGAACTTATCAGAACCCCCAAAAAGAAGATTGCCCTGCTCGAAGATTTTGAACATAAACTTGAGATGATATTGAAAACATCCGTGAGCGAAAATGTCACTAACTTTTCAGGAGTACCATCCTGGTACCTTACCCTTATCAAAAAAGTTCTGGAATTCACCGGTAAATCAAATCTGCTTGATGTATGGCCCAATCTGGAAGTATTTTTTCACGGTGGTGTAAGTTTTACGCCATACCGGGAGATTTATAAGAAACTTATCCCTGGCGATAAGATGCATTATATGGAAACTTATAATGCTTCCGAAGGGTTTTTCGGCATTCAGGACGACCCGTCCAGCCCTGACCTGTTGTTAATGACAGATTATGGCATATTTTATGAATTTATCCCTGCTGACAAGGTCAGCTCCGGTCAGCAAAATGCCCTGACAGTTGCAGAGATTGAAACGGGGAAAAATTATGCAATGGTGATATCGACAAACGGGGGCTTGTGGAGATATATGATCGGAGACACAATAACCTTTACCAGCCTTGCACCTCATAAGTTCAGAATTTCGGGCCGGACCAGTAATTTCATAAATGCGTTTGGCGAAGAGGTAATAATAGATAATGCAGAGAAAGCACTTCAATCAGCCTGCATTGCAACGGGTGCAATTGTATCCGAATATACCGCAGGTCCTGTATTTATGAGTGAGTTTTCAAAAGGATCGCATGAATGGATTATTGAGTTTGAAAAAGAGCCTTCCGACCTGGATCAGTTTACCTGTATCCTTGATGATGTGCTGAAATCTGTTAACTCCGACTATGAAGCAAAGCGTTTCAAAGATATCAATCTTGTTAAACCCCTTGTAAGATCTGTCCCTGCCGGCACTTTCAACAACTGGCTGAGATCAAAAAATAAGCTGGGAGGGCAGAATAAAGTCCCAAGACTGTCAAATTCCAGGGAATATATCGAAGAGTTGTATAAATTTGTAAATATCTAATAAAACAATACATCGTTATGCATATTGCCATTGCAGGTAACATAGGATCGGGGAAAACAACCCTGGCCGGACTGCTTGCCAGACATTACGGATGGACACCTCATTATGAGGACGTTGATGACAATCCATATCTCAATGATTTTTATGAGGATATGCAACGCTGGTCATTTAACCTGCAGATCTACTTCCTGAATACCAGGTTCAGTCAGATTATTGAAATCAGAAAATCAGGTAAAACAATCATTCAGGACCGTACAATATACGAGGATGCATATATTTTTGCACCGAATCTTCATTCAATGGGATTAATGTCAACCCGCGACTTTGACAATTACTCGACTCTTTTTAAAATGATGAGCTCACTTATTCTGCCCCCCGATCTCCTGCTTTATCTGCGGGCCTCTGTTCCTACTCTTGTAAGCCAGATCCAGAAAAGGGGGAGAGAATATGAAAGCTCCATAAGACTCGATTACCTGAAAAGGCTCAATGAACGCTATGAAGCATGGATTCAGTCTTACAAACTCGGGAAAGTATTGATAATTGAAGCTGACCATTATAATTTCCCAAATAATAAAGACCATCTCAGCGAAGTAATTGATAAAATAAACGCTGAACTCCATGGGCTCTTTTAAGTAAGTTTACCTGTTCAAGGCAGGTTTTTTGACCTAAATGCAATATATGCTTCCCTACTTATAAAAAGCATGTAATCCATTTTAATCCAATTAATTATTATGAAGCCGCTGAAAATTATATCCGGCCTGAGTTTTTTTTTGCTGTCAGCTGTATATAGTACAGCTCAGTTCAATTGGGATCAGCCGGTTCCTGTTGACCCGGAAATAAGGATCGGCAAACTCGATAACGGTCTTACATACTTTTTAAGGCATAACAAAGAACCTGACAAAAGAGCAAGCTTCTATTTAATTCAGAATGCCGGTGCAATTCTTGAAAATGATGATCAGGACGGACTTGCCCATTTTCTTGAACACATGGCATTTAACGGGACTGAACACTTCCCCGGAAAAAGCATTATCAGCAACCTTGAAAAGCACGGAGTGGCTTTTGGCTATAACATCAATGCATATACAGGATTTGATGAGACTGTGTATAATCTTTCCAACGTGCCTGTCGATAAACCCGGGCTTGTTGACACATGCCTTTTAATACTACATGACTGGTCGGATTATATTACTCTTTCGGAACAGGAAACAGACAGTGAGAGGGGAGTAATAGCCGAAGAATGGCGCACGAGCCGCAATGCATCACGCCGGATGATATTTGATGTTATTCCTGTTGTTCTTAAAGGCTCAAAATATGCAGAAAGAGACATAATAGGAGACCCGGATGTTATCCGGAATTTTGAATATAACACCCTGCGGAGCTTCTATCACAACTGGTACCGCACCGATCTGCAGGCTGTAGCCATAGTGGGAGATGTCGACATTGATGAGGTTGAAAAAAGCATAACAGAATTATTCTCAAAAATACCGGCTGTTTCCGAACCTTTGCCCCGGCTTGAGGAAAAGGTTCCCTGGCATAAGGAGACGTATTTCGTTCTCACCACAGACAGGGAGGCCCCACAGACATCGGTATCTGTTGTAACATTGCATGATGCAGTACTTCCTGAAGATAAGAACCTTGGTTATATACGCGACCAGCATGTTATTTCACTGATTAATTCAATGCTTAACACAAGGATAAGTGAACTCTTGCAAAAAGGAAATCCTCCATTCGTGAGCGGCTCAATATCTTATGGAAGATTCTATTCAAGATCAAATGATGCTTTTCTCATCTCTGCCAATGCAGTAAAAAACGAAGAAGCAATTGCCCTTGAGGCCATTTATGCTGAGGCTGAAAGAGCCCGTCGACATGGATTCGGTAAAGAAGAACTTGACCGTGCAAAAGCCTCAAGACTATCATCTTTTGAAAATATTTTCAGACAAAAGGATAAGATCGACAATGATACATTTATACAGGGAATTCAGGACTATTACCTTACAGGAGAGCCATTGACCTCAATAGACTTTGACTATGAATTTCTGAAGCAGATAATTGACGGGATAACCCATGAGGAAGCTACTGCCAGATTACGCCAGATGATGATAAATGAAAACCGGACCATTATCATACAGGGACTTGAAGGAGATGATATTATTCACCTGACTGAACAGCAGGCTGTCGGAATAATAAATGAAATTGAAAATTCCCCGCTCGATCCTTATGAAGACCAGAACGTTGAAGAATCATTAATAAATGAACAGCTTTCAGGATCAAAAATCATACGAGGAATCCCCGTTACTGACCTGGGAGCTGTTGAATGGACCCTCCTGAATAATGCAAGAGTAGTATACAGAAAAGCTGATCATGAGAAAGATAACATACTTCTCACTGCATTCAGCTTCGGGGGAATATCAAGAGTCAGTAACGAAGACGTGCTGGCAGCTGCCATTCTTCCCCGGGTGGTGACAATGTACGGGGCAGGTGATTTTGACAACATTACTCTTCAGAAGATGCTGGCGGGCAAAAAAGCTGCCGTTTCAGTTTCACTTACCGAAACCACAGAAATTATCTCCGGATCATCCACTCCCGGTGACTTTGAAACAATGATGCAACTTCTGTATCTCCGCTTCGCCCGTCCCCGATTTGATGCCGAAGCGCATAATGCAATAACAGGACGCCTTGCAGCACTCGTGGAAAATATGGAGAAAGACCCTGATAAAATTAAAAGTGACAGTATATCTCTTATAACTACCGGTTATCACCCAAGGACTCCGGTATACACGAAAGAGAATATCGCGAAAATATCCGTTGATGATATTGAGAGGATTTATAATGACAGATTTAACAGTGCAGACGAGTTTATATTCTTTATTGTTGGCAACATAGAAAAGGAAGAGGTAATTCCTCTTGTCGAGGAATATATCGGTTCACTTCCTGTGAGAAGCAGGGAAGAGACATGGACAGACAGAAAAATAGGACAACCGGATGGAAAAGTATACAGGGAAATTAAGTTCCCGCTTACCATCCCCAAGGCAACCGTATATCTTGCTTTTGAAAAAGACTTCAGCTATGAGCCCTGCAATTACCTTGGTCTGGAAGTTATTCAGGGAATTCTTGATATTGTATATAATGAGAAGGTAAGAGAGGATGAGAGCGGAACCTATGGAGTCGGAGTTATGCTTTCGGCCCGCAAAATACCTTCAGAAACCGGTGAGGGAGTAATAACTTTTGATTGTGATCCTGCGCGTGCCGAAGAATTGAAATCGATAATTTACCGGGAAATTGATAATTTGATTAAAAGGGGTCCTGATGAGGAAAATCTCCGCAAAGCAGTTAATAACCTGCTGAAGACAAGAGAGGAAAATAAATTACATAATTCATACTGGATGAATACATTGACAAGGTATTACAGTTACGGTATCAACGGCGATGATCCGGATAATTTTGAAAACATACTTAAATCATATACTGCAAAAGATATTAAAAAGATAGCCGGAAAAATGTTCAGAAAGGCAGATATCACTGACCTGGTTTTCAAACCAGCGGAATAAAACCCTAATCTTCTTCCGGCGAGAATGAATTTATTGCAGAGCGTGACATTTCTGCATATTTCCTCGACTCCTCCTTCAAGCCCATTCTGAACAGATACTCACTGAGGACTGCATAATCTTCACTGAAAAAGAAAGGATCCTGGGCAAGGAGCTGATCAAAGAGTTGTTTAGCCTTATCAATGTCACGTTCTCTCAGTGCAGTTTTGATATGTGCCAACTCAACATAATTATACTCCATGACAAATTTGGTCCCGGGCTTGATGTTAATAAATTCCGGATAGTTGCAAACCCTGTTATCTACCCTTGCTTTATCCATAAGAACCGGTATTGAGGCATTCCCCTTATCATCAATATGAGTGAGAAACATGTCGGTAAATAAGCTCAGCCCTTTGGAAACGAACACCATCCATTTCCCGTTTGGCGACCATGCGTGCCATGAGTTCAGGGAATAAAGGTTGCAATCGAGCATTCTGGCTTTACCTCCCTCAACCGGTACAATATAAAGGCGGCTGTCAGGCATTAAAAGCATAAACTCATCGGCCTGACAAAATACAAGCCATTTACCGTCAGGTGACACCGCGGGAAAAAAGTTGCTTTTGCCGTTTTCCGAAGCGCCTTTGACGGGAACAGCTGTCCCGCCTGCTCCGTTATTAAAAGGAATGGAATAGATGTCGAATTTGAATGACCGTTCCCTCTGGGCAAATTCTTCAAGAATATCCTGATTCTGAACCGCCACCTCATACATACCTGTGTCTCGGGGAAGAGCTTTCGCCCGGGTAAAAATAATATTCCTGCCATCAGGTGTCCAGAATGCATTGCTCTGAACATACTCGTCAAGATTTGCTCCGGGCAGCTCCTTTAATGTGTGAGTATGGCGGTCATAAATTGCCAGGTTTCCATTTACCGGGAAAAAAAGAAGGGAGTAGGCAAAGCCTTCATAAGAATTCATCGGCGGAGTATATGAGACAACCCTGTCCTTCACCGTTGTTACAACATACCTGCCATCAGGGGATAATTTTGAGAACATGCCAAAAGTGCTTCTTTTTTCAAGCTTTGACCACGACATGTACGTGTCAGCGTCAAACATCACTGTATCATTTATATCTGTCAGGAAATAACCGCCTTTGTCCCTTCGTCCTCCGTCAAGGTCCAGGCCCATGGTCCGGCCATCATCACTGAATGAATGACAATTACCGCAAACGGGAAATCCTTTCATTGCAACATGTGGGGGATCTTTGCTGCCCGGGTCTATAAGAATGTAATTCATCGAATCAAGCTGTTTTTCCGCCATGTAAAAAGGTATCGGCATCTGGCGGAAAAGAATGGATGCCCCCACGCTATCCCTGCTTATGTTGAAAATTATTTTTGCGGATACTTTTTGGTTGTCAGAGCTTTTTACAGTAAAAAAGATCTTTCCGTAATCTGAAAGGATTTTTATACTGTCCCATTCAGACTCCCGGGGAGTCCATTTATTTTCGTTCGTCGTTTCTTCTATGCTGTATTTATTGTTCCCTGCAGCCAGTAATATATCCCATGAAGAATTTGAATTGCTGCCTGTTTCATTTCTCCATTCAAAGAACGGTGCAGGAAATTCAGGCGGAAATAAAGCTTTATTAAAAGGATATACGATTGTGAGCGTCCCGGATGAACCTTTCTTCCTGATAAAGGATAATATTACCAAACCTGCTGCAGCAATTATTATTACTGATAAAAGCATTCTTAATCTGTTCATCTGTAGTAGATTTGTTAAGGTTCCAGAGATCAGCCAAAATATTTACCGCCCGCAAAAACACCATCGTTTCAAACAAATATAATGAATTCCCGATTACAAAATAAAATATGTATTATTAATCACAATTAAATGTGTCCTAATGGTCAGGCTAAGACCAAGATGGCATCAAGGCTGATGGATTTTATGGTGTTAATTGACACATCCCGAAATCCCTATTTAAAATCCCGACGCGTTGCATTTTCTATCTTCAAATCCAGATTTTATCCTTTGAAATAAATAGTTATATTACTCTGAACATAGAGCCTCAGGCCTGTCAGGGGACAAATATACTGCCTGTGACTGTCTGAATTTCCTGACGTCTTTTTTTAATTTCCCCGACCAGCGGCCTCTCAGTCAGGGATTTCCACCAGTAGCGAAAAGTGTAAAATCTCTCTCTTGCAACCTCCATGTAAAATAGTGACAGGTATCCGGCAAAAGGCATCAACAGTCCGGTTAACAGACCAGTCCAGCCGGCAAATATCACTGCCAGAACCAATAGCAGTGGAAAATAGAAAATATACAGGATTGTTCCGGAAGCGATGAAAACAGAGCTGTAAAACCTTTTATCTTTTATCAGTAAATCGCAGATGATTCTTGGGCCTATAAAAGGAATTACATTGCCCAAATATCCGGCAATAAAGAAAGGTAAACCGGCTATTACAAAGAAATATCGCAAAAATCCAAAATCAAGCTTTCTTGCAACATTTTCATCAATAAGCCTGTGCTTTTCAAGCAAATCCGAATAATCTTTAACCTTTTCAGCAATAATCTCCAGTTTTTGGGGCTCGTTTCTGCCGGCATAATTAATTTTTTCGCTGATAGATTTTTCCAGTTGTCTTCTCTCGTCAGTGTCAAATCTCCATCTGAAAAACGGAAGTATCATATCGTTTCTTCCCATCGACAGAAGATGCTCAGCCAGCCGGTCGTGTCCGGGATCTTCAATAATTATAACCTCTTCGCGAAGGCTGGCTTCAACCTTTTGGTTAAATGCAAGTAGTCCTTTTGCGGGGTTATTGCTGTATATTTCTTTTAACTCCTTAATGCTGAACGGATCATGAAAATTTATCATTACCTCCTTCCGGAACTTTGAAGGATATGTATAATTAATTCCAACCGGCACAATATGAACATCAAGACCGTGCTCCCCTTCTGCACCGAAAGCCATTCTCGCTGTACCTTTTCTAAGTTTCTGGAGCCTCTTTTCCTGAACACAAATCCCTTCGGAAAAGACAACGAAGTTGCCATTCTTTCTCAGCACTTCATTTATCTCCCTGAATGTATCGTTGTTCTTATGAACATTCTCAAACCCCTCTTCTATCCGGTAAACAGGTGCTACATTGAGCTCTTTGAGACAAAAACGGGCGAAGGGTCTTTTAAACATATCGGCTCTCATAAGAAAATGTAAAGGCTGCGGGAGGTATGAGCCAACGAGTATTCCGTCCATAAATGAATTCTGATGATTGCCCGCAAACAACAGAGGTTTATCTAAAGGCACTTTTTTCAGATTAGAATAAAAAATGCGTCTGAAATAAATCCTGAAAGTAAGAGGTGGTATTATATATTTGAGGAATCTGCTGAACATCAATTGATCATTTAGGCCTGCCGGTAATTTATCATTATTTTTTCAGGCAGTAATATAACTCAAATCAGAATCCGGAATATGCGGAAGTGTTTATTTATCACAAAAAAATCTGTTGGTAATCAAATACACCTTTGACAGAAATGTTGTTGTTATCCATTATACAATCCAGCTTAATAGACAGCAACCGTCAGAATCCCTTAAAATCCTGCTGATGACTGACATGTTTTATTCTATTATTAATGAGAAAGGTAAGGATTAATCATAATTACGAATAAAAATTATCGTTCAATGCATATCATTATTCAGTGATAAGATGTACAGAAAAGAAATCCTCAAGTTTATCAACGGAGATTTCAATTCTGCCGTTTTTAAACTCAATTCCGGTTTTTCCGTCTGACCTTAGGACTTTATAATTCTTTAATACTCTTCCCGCATCAAGTACAGCCCTGATGTTAAAAACCGGTATCAGGCTGCGGAGTGGCCTAAGGGGTGCAGAGGTTGTATTCACCAGCGAGAAGATAAAATCTCCCGGGGAGCGGACTGATCTCGTTAGTCCGGCATGAACACTTTCAGGAGCTGTTGTTTCCAGGACGAGGCCAGCGCCTGCAAGATACCTTATGCTCCTCACGAGCAGGTTCCTCATATCAGGGTGCCCCATTTCAAAGCTCAGAAGATCCGGCTGATTGGCAAAATAAATACTTTTCCCTTTGTAATAGGTGTTTTCCAGTATTGTCGGATAAGCATTTTCCCACTTGCTGATCCAGGCTTTCTCAGGAGGTTGGTTATGAACTACCGGAACATAGTTGCAGATAGTCATTGCCTCCTTAACCGGTCGGCACAACAAGGTATAACCTGCATTGAGAAGAAGCTCGCTGTCGTCGCTGTCAGGCCTGACAACCGGATGTTCTCTTTCTGAAATATATTGGTAGCAGTCTTTCCTTGTATTTACCTTTTCCCCGGTATAATGACAACCAAACAATTCAGCCAGACCAAAATCCTTTCTTGCCGATCCGGTAATGTCATAAAGGCTTGTCTCGTAGGTTGCAATAATATTGCCTCCGTCCCTGACATAATTTTTAATAATGGTCATTTCTTTATCGGAGAGGCACCTTACATCCGGAAGCAGGACTACTTTGTATTTAGCCAGACGATCTCCGGAGATCTGATCATCAGCAATAAAGTCATAAAGAATATGATTTTCATTCATTACTGTTTCCATCCCTTTGATAAAAGAGCCGAAAATGTCACCTTCAACACTTTTGCTCCTGAATGACATTCGTGTTGCTTTAGAATAATAGATACCAATATCGGCCCATGGAGCATGTTGTGCCAGTATTTTCTCATTTTCAGCTACAAACCTGTAGGTATCGGAGTGATGCAGGGCTGTCCTGCGATCATAAGTGGCAGCCGGATGCATTCCCGTAAAGTTGCAGTTCCAGAAACGTCCTCCGGAAGCCAGGGCTTCCCAGAGCCAGACTTTAAGGTCAGAAGCAGGTTCCATAACATACCTGTGTGATGTTCCGTTTCCACCATATAATATAACAGCTTCCTTTTCAGGAGCCATCGATTTAAGAAATTTAACTATGGTAGCTGCATATGTAATATCATCATATCTGATAATCTCCGAATTTTCAGTAAGAAAGGCAACGCTTATCAGAAAGTCGAAATGCTCGCGGGCATTATACAGATCGATTCCGTCATTAATGTGCTCTCCTGCATTGAACATGTTGAAGACTTCTGCGGAATATGCCCTGTCATTGCCAAATGACTTGACAGTTTTCTTCATGATATTCATATGGTTATCTGCCATTTCTGCTTTCCATTTCATATAAATATCCAGTCTGTCGTCGGATTCATCACTTAAATCCGGAATATCTTCTCCGGAAAATGATCGAAACGACTTTATACAGCGGTCACAATAGCAAATTCCGCCAACACCCACACTGTTATGCCATATTCCGTCAAGATCGTAGTTCTTCATGAGATAATTAATAAACTCAATGGCATGTTCATTCCGGTAATATCCTGTATAACATGATGCATAAAGATTAGGGCGTGTATATGTAAGCTGTTTTGGCATCCTGTTATGATCAAGACTGAACCATTCCGGGAATTCCCTGTATATTTTCTCTTCAACACCCCTAAAATCTATCCGGGCTATTACTTTTATCCCTGCCTTGTGACATTCTGTTGTAATTTCCCTCAGAATATCGCGCTTCCCCATATAAGGATTGATATTAGCAGCAGGCAGCGGATTCCTGAAAAAGTCAACTATGCCACCCCCGTTCACAACCAGCGTATTACATCCCGACTTCTGAAGATATTCCACTACGGATCCGGCATCATAATCTGCTGCATCAGGCTCCCTCAAAACAGTCTGAAGGATTCTCAGGGGTTTGTTATACCAGTATAACTGCTGATCCATATCAGTCTGGCGGTACATGCTCCCCGTCATGGGAAAATAAGATATTGCGCCTCCAAATGCTGCACTGTATTTTATGAACTCTCGTCTGTTTATCATGTTATCAGGTTTTTATATTCTGACCTATATTGGATTAAACACCATAAAAAGAACATCAAACAATATCTTTTCAGGCACAAACCTTAAAGATAATTTTTCTTAACTTCATATCTTTATGGTCACGATAATCAAAACTACAGTTTATATTTATTTCAACCATCAAAAACAAGAACTATGAAATCACTTCTGTACCGCCTGCTTCCATTGACTGTTTTATCAATTGCATTGCTCGCTTCGTGCAGAACAAGCACAAGCCGCTATGGGGAGGATATTTATGTTCCTGATACAACGTTCAAGGTTGTCGGATATCTTTCATCCGGCAGTTTTGACAGGATAGACGAACTTGAAATTGAAAAGCTTACCTATCTGAATCTTGCTTTTGGCAATCCCGATGAAGAAGGCAATATTATTGTCGGACGAAATGTTGACATAAAACCTGTCGTACAGAAAGCTCATGAAGCTAACCTGAAAGTATTTATTTCACTTGCCGGAGGAGGGAGACCCGACACAACGATATGGAAAACAATGCTACTGCCCAAAAACAGGACCTCGTTTATCAGAAGAATTGTTCAGTTTGTTGAAAGCAATAATCTCGACGGTGTCGACGTGGATATTGAAGGCAACCTCCTTCCATATGTCCGGGAAACCTATAATCCTTTTGTGACCGGGCTGCGTGATGCGCTTCATGCAAAAGGAAAAGGAATAACTGCAGCTCTTGGTGCAGTCAGGGTTCATGAATCAGTAAGTCAGGAGGCCCTGGAAGCTTATGATTTTATAAATGTCATGGTTTACGATAAAACCGGCGTTTGGAGGCCTGATGATATAGGGCCCCATTCACCCTTCTCTTATGCAGAAGAAGCCATAAAATTCTGGACAGAGGAAAAAAAGATCCCTGCCGATAGGATAACCCTTGGTGTTCCGTTTTACGGTTTTGATTTCACCCCTCCGGCCCGTTACATATCATTCAATGAACTGGTAAGGGAAGATCTCCTGAACGCATACAGAGATTCGGTGGATATGAAATATTATAACAGCATAACCACGATAGTTGAAAAGATTAATCTGGCAAAGAAGAGTCTGGGAGGTGTAATGATCTGGGAGATCTCGTATGACATTCCCGGAGACATGTCGCTTCTGAGGGCTGTAGATCAGACAATCAAAACAGGTGACTGCGATGCAATCACATTTTGGAGGGATGAGGACGGAGATGGTTTCGGAAATATGGCAAAACCCATCCAGGCCTGCAGCGCACCGGAAGGTTATGTGGTCAATATGAAAGATCCTGATGATGCAAATCCCGGAATACGGCCCTGACGGGAATGAGGGATTATTGGATTTTCTCAAATCTGTAAAAGAATTGTCTGAGAGCAAAACAACACCAGACTGATTATAACAATAGTGATTTATTTGTAAGTTTACCGCTTCAGGGAACGGCTTGTCCATAATAACAAACACTTTCCCGTCCAGAGCATATATGATTGACAATAAGAATATTAAAGGCCTTACTGTTATTCCGGGGGTGGGTAAATCAATAGCATATGATCTCTGGAATATTGGTATTCGCAAGGTATCTGACCTGTCCGGCCAAAATCCAGACCACCTATATGACTTATCCAATGCGTTCAACGGTAAAGTCCAGGACAGATGCCTTTTATATGTTTTTCGATGTGCTGTCTACTACGCAAATACTCCCGGTAATGAACAAGATCCGGAAAAACTTAAATGGTGGAATTGGAAAGATTCAAAATAACCTCTTTTTATCAAGGTAATTGCTTGTCTGTCATTCAGTCAGGGTCATGGATCTGATATGATGTATTTTGGTTGTAAGGTTATATAAATGAAAGTATGACATATAATCTTTACCTGTAACTAAATGATTGAAATAGCTGCTTGAAAAAAAGAAACAGAAGAATTAAATAAACAATTTCTTAAATATAAAACAGACGACATGAGCCTTTATGAACTGGGCCTGACAAAAGAGCTTGCAGATCACATTACTAAGCTGAATACTTCGGAATTTTCTGCAGGCCGTGTTACACAGGAACATCGTGAAAGATATGTTGTCTCGGACGGTGTCAACGAGTATGATGCCGAAATTACCGGGAATCTGAGATTCTCTGCCAGTTCAAGATCTGACTTTCCCGCTGTCGGTGATTGGGTTGTAATCAAAATATATGATTATGATCAGGCTGTTATTCATCAGGTGCTTCCAAGAAAATCGGTACTGGCAAGACAGGCCGTTGGCAAATCCGGCGAAATACAAATTATCTCAGTAAATATTGATGTCGCTTTTATAGTCCAGGCAATAAGCAATAATTTCAGCATCAACAGACTGGAAAGATATCTTGCTATTTGTTATGATGCCGGAATTGAACCCGTTCTGGTAATCAGCAAAACCGATCTGGCAACTGGGGAAGAAATCCCGGATGCTATAAGAGAACTTGAAAAAAGAGATAAGAAAGTAAATTATATCCTTCTGAGTAACATGACTGGCATGGGACTGGATAAGATTCTGAGTTTTATTCAAAAGGGTAAAACATACTGCGTCGTGGGATCTTCCGGTGTTGGCAAATCAACCCTGATCAATAACCTGTTAAAAAAACATATTTTAAAAACCGGACCAATAAGTTCAAGCACCAATAAAGGAAGACACATCTCAGATCACCGGGAGTTGTTTGTTTTGGAAAATGGTGGAATAATAATCGATACGCCGGGTATTAGAGAGCTTGGAATAACTGATAATACCGAAGGTATCCGGACGGCCTTTCAGGAGATCTCTGATCTCGCTATTGAGTGCAAATTTCCTGACTGTAAACACATTAATGAAACCGGATGTGCTGTACTAAAAGGATTGAAAAACGGAACAATCGACAAAGACTCGTATGACAATTTTCAAAAGATACGGAAAGAGCAGGAAAGGTTCAAGATCACAGTCGCAGAAAAACGAAAAAGGGAAAAGATCTTTGGAAAGATGATGAAAAATTACCATAAAGACATAAAAAGAATAAGCCCCAAACACGACACGGACGGTAAATGAATTTTGCTTTATATTTCCGGAAGTTATCTGTAATATGCAAAATGATATGTGTATGGTTTCTTGCATCAATTGTCTTTTTTCTAATATGTGACAGCTGCAGAATAAAGCCTGACAGGATCGTATCAGAAGTATGCATTTATGGTAATTCAAGTGCTTCGGTTATTGCTGCCGTTCAGCTGAAAATATCCGGCAGAAATGTTGTTATCGTTTCTCCGGATGACCGCATTGGAGGAATGTCAATAGAGGGACTGGGCGGGTCAGACATTAATAACCACAGCGATTTTAAAAATGACTCTGTCATTGGAGGGCTTGCTTTGGATTTTTACAAAAAAACAGCGGCCCGTTACGGAATAACATATTTTGATTCCGTGAGAAAGAACTCTACAGTGTGGAGATTTGAACCACATGTAGCAGAACAGGTCATTGAAAAATGGTTAAGTGATCATCACATACCTGTTTATAGAGAATGCAGGTTAATTCAGGATTTCAGAGCTGTAGATAAAAAAGACAGTAAAATCCTGAGCTTTAAAACGGAAAATAATTTATGCTTTCATGCAAAAATTTTTATTGATTGTTCCTATGAAGGTGATTTGCTTTATTATTCGGGTATATCAACCATTATTGGAAGGGAATCAAACAGTACTTACGGAGAAACAAAAAACGGAATCAGGACAATAAACAATTACCGAAATTTTGAAGTTCCTGTTGATCCCTATGTGGTGCCCGGCCAGCCTGAAAGCGGACTTATTCACACCGTTCAGGATGAAGATCTTGGAGCTGACGGAGAAGCTGACCATCGTATACAGGCATATTGCTTCAGGGCCTGCCTGACAAACGATCCCTCCAACAGAGTTCCATTCACTGAACCCGATAATTATAACCGAGACTGGTATGAGATATATCTGAGATATATTGAGGCAGGAGGTGAATTATATTCACCATATGTTAGCATCCCGAATAACAAAACTGATCTGGGAGCCTGGCATGACCTTTCCCATAATTTATATGGAATGAATCACAAATATCCTGCAGGGAACTACTCCCTGAGAGACAGTATTTACAAATACCATCTTGACTTTACCAAAGGCTTATTTTATTTTCTTTCGCATGACCCGTCTGTTCCCGGATCTGTAAGAAATAAATGGAAGGAATGGGGTACTTCAAGGGATGAATTCCGTAATAATGAAGGCTGGCCTCGTATGATTTACATCAGAGATGCCAGAAGAATGATTTCTGACTACGTTATAACTGAATATAACACAAGAAAAGATACAAATATCATTACCAATGACCCTGCCGGAATTGCCTTTTGGCCTCCTGACGTGCATCACGTGAGAAGAATAGTAAAAGATGGAAAAGCATACAATGAAGGATTTGTTTTTGGAGGAGACAACTGGAAGCCATTTCAGATTTCATACAGAAGCCTGATTCCCAAAAAGTCTGAGTGCACCAATATTATGACTCCGACCTGTTTGTCAGCAAGCCATATAGCTTTCGGCGCAATACGGCTGGAGTGGACATTCATGGTTTTAGGACAGTCCGCGGCCATAGCGGCAGATCTTTGCCTTGAGAAAGAACTTGATGTTCAGGATTTGCCATATGAGTTATTAAGAGAAAAATTGATGAAATCCGGTCAGATAATTGAAGTAAAATGAATTTAAATCACCCTCGGATTAATTTCCACCTTATAAAATAACACGGTGATCAGTCTCAGGGATTAACTACTGAATTAAAGTTCGTAAAATACTGGTGGTACTTTTGTTAAATTTGAAGCTTCTCAGATAAGCTGACGAATCAAAATAACCCTGATGAAAATCTATCTTGATTATAATGCCACTACACCTGTTGACAAAGAAGTGATGCAGTCAATGCAGCCCTATTTAAGCGAGTATTTTGGCAATCCTTCCAGTTCCCATAGTTACGGGACGAAGACAAAAATCGCATTAGAGAATGCCAGGAAACAGGTTGCAGCTTTAATTAACTGCAAACCAGATGAGATCATTTTTACCAGCGGGGGAACAGAATCGAATAATTATGCCATCAAAGGTTTTGCTTTTGCCCATGAACAGAAAGGCAAACACATTATAACCTCGGCTGTTGAACATCCTTCAGTTACAGAAGTCTGCAGGTACCTCGGGAGCAAAGGATTCAGCATTACATACCTCCCTGTTGACGAATTTGGAATGGTTCATCCGGACAAGGTTGAGGAAGCAATTACTCCTCATACCATTCTTATTTCCGTAATGCATGCCAACAATGAAATCGGAACAGTCCAACCCATTTCTGAAATTGCTGAAATTGCCCGCAGGCATAATATTGCATTTCATACGGATGCAGCACAAACTGCAGGGAAATATCCCGTTGACACAATGGAATGCGGGGTTGACATGTTGTCGATTGCAGGTCATAAACTGTATGCACCGAAAGGCGTTGGAGCCCTGTATATAAGGGATGGCATTGTGCTTGAGAAACTTATTCACGGGGCTGATCATGAACAAAATAAGCGTGCCGGAACCGAAAATGTACCTGAAATTGTCGGATTAGGAAAGGCATGCGAGATAGCCCTTCGCGACATGGAAAAAAATACTGCTCATTTACAAAATATGAGAGATCTTCTGTATGATCGTCTTCTGCAGAATATTCCTGATATAAAACTCAATGGTCATCCCCGGCTGCACCTTCCCAACACCTTGAACATTAGCTTTCACAGGCAGGAAGCAAATATCCTGTTAAACGAAATGGAATTAAAAGGCATCGCTGCTTCAGCCGGAGCTGCCTGTCATACTGATTCGATTGATGTTTCTCCTGTCTTAACCGCTATAGGGCTGGATAAAGACTATGCAATGGGAACCATTCGCTTTTCTGTCGGGCGATATACCACTGATGAAGAAATTATAAAGGCTTCGGGGATAATAACTGATATTGTGAAGCGGTTACGGCCAGAAGAAACAGTTGCTGATAATGAAGCGGAAACAGATATTTCCAATATCCGGCTTACCAGATACACAAAGGGTCTGGGATGTGCATGCAAGTTACGGCCTCAGGAACTCGAAAAAATAATAAGAGCGATCCCTCCTGTATATGATCCCAATATACTGATCGATGCCCGTAACTCAGACGATGCAGCTGTGTACAGGATCAATGAATCAATGGCGATAGTTCAGACAGTGGATTTCTTTACTCCGATTGTTGACAATCCTTACGATTTTGGTGCGATAGCTGCCGCCAATGCCCTGAGCGATATATATGCCATGGGGGCAAAGCCCCTGTTCGCTCTGAACATTGTCGGATTCCCGTCAAACAGGCTCCCGGTGGAGATCCTTATGGACATCATTGCCGGAGCAAATGATAAAACCCGGGAAGCAGGTATTTGTATACTTGGCGGACATACAATAGATGACCCGGAGCCAAAATTCGGGATGGTAGTCAGCGGAACAGCACATCCCGAAAGGGTATGGGCAAATTCAGGGGCCAGGGAAGGAGACGCAATCATATTGACTAAACCTGTAGGAACCGGCATTTTATCTACTGCATTAAAACGTGATTTAATAAGCCGGGAAGCCAGCAAAGAACTAATTGCATCCATGTCTGAATTAAATAAAAAAGCAGCGGAGATTCTTGAAAATTTCTCGGTCCATGCATGCACTGATGTAACAGGATTTGGTCTGCTCGGTCACTTAAGTGAAATAACAACTGCCAGCAAAGTAAATGCCGAGATTTTTGCTGACAGTGTACCTGTTTTCGGGGAAACAGCAAATCTGGCAGCAGCCGGTATTATTCCCGGTGGTTCAAAGAATAATTTGAACCATTTCTCCAGGTACGTGATATGGGACAATAATATTTCACAAATTAAGCGTATCATTCTTTGTGATGCTCAGACATCGGGAGGTTTACTGTTCACAATCCCCGAAAATGAGAAAGAAAAAATCATAAATGAACTGAAAAACGCCGGGATCAAATCTTCTTCGCATGTTGGCTATTGCATTGGAAACGGTGAAGGAATTATTTTTGTAAAATGATAAACTCCTGTTTATTATTCCATGAAAAGCTTCTGTTGACAAGCAGTCGCAATCACAAGCAGTCACAATTAGGATAGTTAATTACAGTGGTCTGCTTAAATAAGCAGCGGAATGAATTATATCAGGTTGGATGTCTCAATTGTTTTCTGCAAATGATTATTTATGGCCCACAGTTTGTATTCAGGATGAAACCTATGACACGAAATATTAAAATCAGAGCTGCAACTGAAGATGATTTTCCAATCGTATTATCTCTTATAAAAGAACTTGCAGCACTCGAAAAGGCTCCCCGGGAGGCGGTAAAGAATTCTGTTGAACAGATGAAAAAAGAAAAAGGAATTTTCCATTGCCTGTTGGCGGAAACAGGAGATGGGGCGATAGCCGGTATGGCTGTCTATTTCTTTGCTTATTTTACATGGGTTGGCAAGTCATTGTATTTAGATGATATCTTCGTGAAAGAAAAATTCAGAAAACGAAATATCGGCACCTCACTTCTTCTGAGAATATTTGAAGTAGCAAGAGCTGAAGGCTGCAAAAGAGTGAGATGGCAGGTGCTTAAGTGGAACAGGCCCGCAATAGAATTTTACAGAAAACACGGAGCTGAAATCAATGATGAGTGGCTTAACTGTACTTTTAGTTCAGAAGGGATTGAGAATTGTATGCCATAACAACACCTTTAAGACCTGTTATTTGGAAGGATTAATATTCTGTTTGCAGCCATATCAGTTCTTAACACAGCGGATCGAGAATCCTTGTTTCTTGCTTATGCTACCTCTTATGATTTCAATAATATCCTCATCCATTTCGATGATAAAGGCATTTTCAGCATTTTCGAATGTTGAAGACCAGAATGCACAGGCTCTTCCGATATATCCGAATACCCCGTCTATCCTGCCTCCGCCAGGAAGCGCTGTAAAACCGCTTAAGTTGCTTACTCCCGGATTGGGCATAACCCAGTGGGCTGTGCCGGCTTCTTTTAACTTATCACCGGCAAGATATTCTCCTCCAAGATAATTTATCATTATTGTCCATTCATTGTCGGTAGGAACATGCCAGCCCGTCGGGCATAATTTTCCTGTTGCAACCGTGTACCAGTTGTACAGAGCTCCATAATCAGCTTTATAAGCAGAGGCATTGTTGTCATAGTAGCAATAACCAGGTGATACAAGGCTGTTCCATGCAACCATGTCACTGATATTGGGTATTGAAGTGCCATCATTAAGCGTGCTGGTCTTAAGGTTTTCAGCCATCCAAATCTGCGTACCAATGTCAATTGTGCGGTAAGTGTTGCCATCAATGTCATCGACCGAACCAATGGTGATTTTACGGGTCACAAACGACTGCTCATTACCATAGCCGGTACCGGCGCTGTTTGTTGCATAGGCCCTGATTGTGTAATATGTATCTGGCTTTAATAGCATAATATTGCTTTTAAAGGACCCTGAACCCGAGCCATCTGATGTTTTTTGGTTGGCTATAGTCGGGTTCCCCGTAGTGTTCCAGCAGACACCCCTTGATATTATTTCAGCTCCGCCGTCACTGATTATATCGCCGCCTGTAACGGCTGAAGTAGTTGTAATGTTTGTTATATCATTGGTCGTCAGCGTTGGTATTTCGCCTTTCCTGCATGAACATAATATTCCCGTAAAGACCACGGCTGTACAGATTGCTGTCATGAAAATAACCCTGGAATAAAATTTCATACCCTGATAATATCCTGTAATATTCATATTGATGGTTTTTTTGGTCATTATGGTCTCCCTGCTTTATTAGTACCGGGAAATTAGTAATTTTGGCTTAAATAGTTTTATTGTTTGATATGAAAACAATTGAACAGAGGAAAGCAATCCTTGATAAGGATATCTACAGGCATGTAAACCACGGGTGGAGAGTTACATCCAGAAGTGATACAAAATGCCTGATGATCCGGGATAAAAAGGCTAAAGGATGTCTTTTAATATTTCTTCTTTTATTGTTCATTGTACCTGGCATAGTATATCTTTTCATGAACAAGGGTAAAAGTACCCTTAAGATCGAGGTGACTCCTGAAGGAAATATCAAATACTTTGCAACCGGTCTGTCATCCTATGAAAGATCCGAACTGGAATGGTATTGACACTTTGGGACTCCGGTTTTTGTTTTGTGTTGCTTTTTTTTTGCGGCGTTATTTTAAAGATCACCATAATTTTTCCAGGAAGATTTACCAGCGACAAAAGAGCAGCACCTAATTCTGCTTTGATGCCCTGCTTGTCCGGTAACCTGTGATCTCCAACGGATGGTTTTCCACTTTTAAGATTTTTCGTATGATCACAAGCCTGACCTATGGTTAAATTACTCCGGGACAATGAATCAAGGACCTCCCGGATCTCAGATTCTGGTATTATCCACTTCTCTGGCAGCAACAAGGATTCCCTTATCGAATTCAAGAAAGAGATCCTTCTCGTAAACTGACTTATAGCCCATATGCTCATAATGAATCATCTCCCCCTGTGAAATTTTTATCTCTCCTGTGTACCAGCCTGCAAATACTTTTTTCTGATCAGGAAAAATGTAATCCATCCCCACCTCTTCATGATCTTTATTGTAGCCTTTGAACTCAATCAGATATAATTTGTTGTCATCTATATGCCACGTGCCGATATAACCCCTCCAACATGCAGTGTTTGGTGCCATCAGAACAGGTTTTTCGTCGCCCATCAGGTCAAGCAACTGATTCAAAGGCTCGGTTGACAGATAATAGGTTTTACCTTTGTAAAAGAGTATGTCACGAATCTGTGATGTCATAGGAGCATAATAATATTATCCTCTTAAGTTATTCATTTTTTTTGGTTATTTCATAGGTGTATTATTGAATATTGTTCAGACTGTCTGGCAGCTGCTGTTATCTCACCAGCGGTCTTAATGCCTGCATTCCGCAGAGTTTGTCTGCGTATTGGCAGCTTCAGTATTTAAATTAACAAAGTCCTGCAATATATTCTATTACAGGACTTTATTTTTTATGCTCAGCTCCCCAGGTAGGGCTCGAACCTACGACCCACGGATTAACAGTCCGTTGCTCTGACCAACTGAGCTACTGAGGAATTAATATTAAATTTTTCGCTCGCTTTTCGCGTCGCAAAATTAAGGGCTTTTAGCGAATTAAGCAATATCTTTGACGAAAAATTTGCGGATGACACGGATTATTGGAATGGGTAACGCCCTTGTGGATATCATGACCATGATAGACGGTGATCACTTTCTTGAAATATTCAAACTGCCTAAAGGAAGTATGCAGCTTGTCAATACGGAAACATCGGAGAATATTAAGAGTGTCACCAAAAGTTTCAGGCATATCCTTGCCTCTGGAGGCTCTGCGGCTAATACCATACATGGCCTTTCAATGTTAGGTTCTGATGCCGGATTTATTGGCTCGATTGGCAATGACAGTAATGGTGATTTCTTTGAAAACGACATGAGAGACGCCGGGGTACATACTCACCTGTTCCGGCGTAAATCAGTAACCGGAACGGCTGTTGCGCTAATAACTCCTGATTCTGAACGCACTTTTGCCACACACCTCGGGGCTGCAATTGAACTCGGTCCTTCTGATATCAATCCACAACTTTTAAAAAATTACGATATCCTCTACCTTGAGGGTTACCTTATCAATAATTATCCGCTGGTTGAAAAAGCCTGCCGGCTGGCGAAAGAGAATGATATGCTTGTTTCTCTTGACCTGGCCAGCTTTAATGTGGTGGAAACCTATTTGAAAGAATATAAGATAATTGTGGATAAATATATTGATATACTTTTTGCCAACGAGCTTGAAGCCATGGCATTTACAGGCCACGGGCCGGAAGAGGCGATCAGCTGCTTATCAGCTCCGGATAAAATATCGGTAATTAAAATCGGATCGAAAGGTTCAATTGTAAGCCAAAACAGTGAAGTTATTAAGATCGATGCACTGCCTGTAAACTGCAATGATACTACCGGTGCAGGAGACCTTTATGCGGCAGGATTTCTTTACGGCTTTTCACAGGGAATGAGTCTCATTAAATGCGGTCAGATAGGTTCACTCCTTGCCGGAAGAGTCATAGAGAATTATGGGGCCCGGATGAATGCCAGGAAATTTAAACATATAAGAAAAGAGGCTGAGAAAATTGCCAGATTATGAATTCGGGCAGGCTTACCAAATCAAACAGACTTTCCATGATCAGCAAATCAGGGGCTGTATTGCTTATATTTTCATTGGCTGTTCTGGTAACGTCAGTAATTCTGGTTGCATCTGTTTACCTGGGCGTTTTTGGCCCGCTTCAAAGCAAAGCCGGATTGCAGGATTATAAAAATGCAACAGCATCACTAATTCTGTCAGAAGAAGGTGAGCTCATCGGAAAATTCTACTCTGAAAACAGGACAAATATCAGTTACGACCAGATACCATCCCATCTTATCAATGCAGTGATCGCCACTGAGGATGCGAGATTCATGGAACATAAAGGTTTGGATGCAAGGAGCCTAACCAGGGTTTTGATAAAATCAGTCCTGTTTAACGAAAGAAGTGCCGGCGGAGGAAGCACAATAACCCAACAGCTGGCAAAAAACATGTTTGGCAGAAAGAATTTCGGCCCGGTTACTATCCTTATTAATAAGTTAAAAGAAGTCATTCTGGCCCGTCGAATTGAGAAAAGTTTCAGAAAGGAAGAAATTCTGACCCTGTATCTGAATACAGTTTCTTTTGGAGAAAATGTATATGGGATCGAAGCCGCTTCCGAAAGATATTTCAATAAAAATGCTGCTGAACTGAAGCCGGAAGAATCTGCGGTTCTTACCGGTATGCTTAAGGCAAATACTTTTTATAATCCCCGCCTTTATCCCGAAAATGCAAAAAAGAGAAGAAACATAGTCCTGAAACAGATGGAGAAATATTGTTATCTTACTCCGGCTGTAACAGATTCCCTTTGTGAAATGCCTCTGATTATTGATTATAATAATTATGAGGCAGGAGGACCAGCTGATTATTTCCTTGTTCAGGTCAGACATGAAACAGAAAAAATATTGCAGGATATATACAATTTGACGGGCATACAATGGGACATTGAAACAGACGGATTGAAGATCACAACAACCCTGAACCTGGCTCTCCAGAAATATGCTGCGGCCTCTTTCCGTGATCATCTCCCCCTGATGCAACAAAGGCTGAGAGATCAGTATAACACCGTTCACGGCAGGAGATCAATTGAGAAACTGACAAACCAGGAGCTGCAGAGGCTTAAACTTTCAGCCAGAGAGAAAGAAATCAGGTATCAGAAGGTATTCGGCTGGAAAGGTTCTTATAACGATACCCTCACCGTAAAGGACAGCCTCCGGATTTCTCTTACTCTTTTGCACGCCGGATTTATGGCTCTTGATCCGCTTACAGGCAATGTAAGGGCCTGGGTTGGAGGTATTGATTTCAAGACTCAGCCATATGATCAGGTTCTGGCAAGAAGGCAGCTTGCATCCATCTTCAAGCCATTTCTTTATGTCACTGCTCTTGAAGAAGGCATGGAGCCCTGTCAATATCTTAATAATGACTCTGTTACTCTCTCAGGTTTAAATGACTGGAGCCCTGAGAATTATGATCATTCATACGGAGGTAAATATTCGCTGGCAGGTGCTCTTGCACAATCAATGAATGTCCCGGCTTTCAGCCTTTTCCGTGATCTGGGTTTTGAAAAAATTGATTCATTATGGAGGAGAATGGGATTCAGTTTTACTCTGGACAATACGCCATCTCTCGCAATGGGTACGGCAGAAGCAAATATCCGGGAAGTAGCTGCTGCATATTCTGCATTTGTCAATGGAGGCTTCAAGATCGATCCGGTAATCATTCAATCAATAAAGACCTCAGGAGGAGAGATAATCTACGAAAACAGGTTGCCAGATGATTCAGAACGTGTAATAACTGAAAGATCCAGTCTGCTTATGTGCGCCATGCTTCAAAAGGCGGCCGCCGAAGGCACAGGTGCTGCCGTCAGAAATGTTTACGGTGTCAATGTTCCACTTGCAGGCAAAACAGGAACATCTCAGAATTATGCAGATGCTTGGTTCGCTGCCTTTACCCCCAGGCTTGTGCTGGTGACCAGAGTCGGGGCATCGACTCCTGCTGTTCATTTCAACACAGGTATATATGGTTCCGGAAGCACCCTCGCCTTGCCACTGATAGCCTTAACCCTGAAAAGAATACAGGCAGACAGGAATCTGTCTGAAAGTTATATCGACTCTTTTCCCGGCCTGCCCCCCGAGCTGGCTTATGCACTCGATTGTCCTGACTTCAGGGAGAAGAGTCTGTTTGAAAGGATCATGGAAATTTTTGAAAAAGACGGAAGAATTCGTGATCGTTACGACTATAAACCCCGGCCAGGAAAAAAGCCTTTCTTTAAAAGATTATTCAAAAGATAGCCCTTTAGCAGGAAATATACTTTTTAGCACTTCTAATAAGCTAAAGATCACCGACGGCATTTCCAAATAATCTGAAGTTATATGTCAACATGAAAATGGGCTGCCCGAAAATAGTCATTTGATAGCCCTTGACTTCGCCGTCCTCATTTTTGAAAAATATTGAGTATGGATTTCTTCTTCCAAAAACATTGTAAACAGTGAAGGTAAGAGAAGAATGATTTAACTTTTCAGCTTTCAGGTTGCCGTTAATAGTCGCCGACAAATCAAGTCTGCTGTAATCCGGAATCCTGTATGCATTTCTGTTTGAATAATAAACGTTATATGAGTTATTAAACTGATAGAAAGCCACAGGAAAAGTTATGGGTCTCCCGGTGTTGTAAACAAAATTCGAAGTAAAGCTAAATCTTCTGGACAGCCTGTAATTTGTAACCAATTTGATATCATGAGGCTTATCATAACTAGCTGGAAAATAGTTACCTCCATTTATTTTCTCATTTTCAAACCTCCCATCGACTTTCAGAAGTACTCTCGAATATGTATAGCTCACCCAGCCTGTAAGCATTCCTGTCTGCTTTCTTACCATCAGCTCGACCCCATAGGCTTTGCCATCGCCACTGATAACATCTGTTTCAAGATGATCGTTCATAAGCAAAACAGCACCGCCTTTATAATCCAGAATGTTTTTAAGTCTTTTGTAATATGCTTCCAGTGAAGTTTCAATTCCTTTTCTCCTGATGTTGTTATAGATACCTGCGGAAATCTGATCCCCTCGCTGCGGCTTAATATACCTGTCGCTCAATTTCCAGATATCAGTCGGTGACATGGATGTGGTGTTTGAAACCATATGAATATATTGAGAAACCCTCTGGACACCAATTTTAAGAGACAAAACGGGAGAAATTACCAGCCTTGAGGAAAGCCTTATATCAAGACCTGGGTATGCCCGGACAACTTCTGCCCTGTTGTAATATACGGTGTCAAGAATATTTTCTTCCCTGCGGGGCAGGTTATCAAAATAAATGTACTCCGACTGTGGCCCGTAAGAAGTATAAAGAGTTCCGCGCAATCCGCCTGAAAGGGAAAAAGCGGGTGTGATATCGATCTCGTCGCTGAAGTACAATGACGGCTCTGCTGCCCTTTCTCTTTCAAGACTGTTCGCAACTATTCCGGATTGATCTCCTGTCGGCTTACGGATTCCGGGAAGCAGTGAATAGAAAAGTGCCTCAGTACCGAATTCAATTTTATGCTTGCCTGCAGGGTTATAATAGAAATCCGCACGTAAAATCTTTTGGTTCAACTCGTAATATAGTGTATTTGATTTAATTGAATCACTTTTTGAATAGAGCTGATAATCGTAATTGCTTACAATGGCAAAATATTGAGCTGACAGACGCTGGCTGAAAATGTGCTTCCATTTCAATGTTGACGCTATATTACCGTATGTAAAGGCATTTTCTTTAAAATAATCAAAACTGTCATCGCTGAAATAACCGGAAACTGATATTGAATTTCTATTGTTAATATTAGCGGTAACAAGTCCCTGAAAATCATAAAACCCTGCAGTACTTTTTTTAAGTCGTTCATCATGAAGCAACCCGAGAAGCCAATCGGAATATGTTGAACGGGCTCCGGCAATGAATGATATTTTTTCCTTTTTAAGAGGCCCTTCAACAAGAATTCTGCCGGTAACAGGGCTTATGCCTCCGCTTACCTGAACTTTATTGTAGTTACCTTCCGCCGGTGCAATATCCATCACAGACGACACCCTGCCACCGTATTTTGCAGGCATGCCGCTTTTATACAATGTGACATCCGATATCAGGTCTGAATTGAATGCCGAAAAGAAGCCGAAAAAATGAGATGAATTAATAATCGGTGCATTATTGAGGAGAATAAGATTCTGGTCAGCGCTTCCGCCGCGAACATTAAAGCCGGCTGAAGCTTCTCCTACAGTCTGTATTCCCGGCAGCATGAGAGAACTTTTCATAACGTCAGCTTCACCCAGCCCCATTGGTATCTGCTTTAATATCTTTACATTGATTTTTTCAATCCCCGTCCTGATATTTCTTATATTATTCTCACGGTTAGCTGACACAACAACCTCATCCAGCCTGCTGGTGCTTTCTGCCATTTCAACATCCAGCGAACCATCTGAATATATAACAATATTACGGCTTGCAGGACGCATGCCAATCATCCTGTAATCAATCTGATATTTGCCCGGAGGAAGCGTCAGGGAATAAAAACCCGCATCATTTGTAACTGCACCGGCCTTTAGGATACCAGCGTAGATCACAGCTCCTGCTACAGGGGTTCCGTCGACAGAATTGGTAACAATTCCTGACAGTACAACACTGCCTTCTTTTCCTGCCGAAGGCCGGCCAATCCTGTGGAGCCTGTATTCATCACTTATAAGGCTCTCTTCCTGTATAAGGGATGGTCCTGTATATAAGGGTATTTCATCAGCTCTGTATTGTGACTTAAGATGAGCTTTGTATTCATCCATGAAATTTGTCTTTATGGAATAACCTAAGGACAGGATGATTTTTCTGTCTTCGCTTATTATGAATGAAAACCCATTTTTTCTGAGAATGCCCCCCAACAGCTCATCAAGTGAGCTATCCTTTGAATTTATTGCAACATAAAGAGTGTCGACCCATTTATCAGAATAATAGATCCTAACCGGCATTTTTTTTTCAAGAGTATCAACCAGATCGCTGAAAAGGATATTCTTAAACTGCAGGGTAAGATTACCTGTCTGCCCGTACAATCTTCCTGACAGCATTGCAATAAACAGAATCAAAAGGATAGAGTGTCTTTTCATAGATTATTTTTCACCGGTACAGACAGCATCATATAACTTAAGCAACCTTATTATCCGGGATTTATCGGCATGGCGCACATTGATTCCACTTTTTGCAACAATTTTCTTCATTTCATTCTGCCGGCCATCAAAAATTGCAATGAACTGTTTGTTTGTACGGAACTTGATAAAACCCCCTTTTGATTTGACATACTGTAACGGAGAATAAAAATATTCATCAATCCCGTCTTTCTTGCGTACTACCGATCTGTGCCTGATAATATATTCAATCTCTCCAGTATATGCGGTTTCATAAAACCCGCCGGGCAGATTAAAATCCGGATGGGTTGAAATATTGTAATTAATGAAAATGAGGGTATCATCCTCGTAATAAAAGATAAAGGAATTTATATTGTCCTTGTTCAGAGCGACCATGTATTGTCCAAGACCAAATTTGTTCTCTGTATCTGAAAAAACAACTTCGTCGGTAAAAGTATCGTACTGAACCGCAATGTCATCATATATTTTGCCGTTAAGGTTGACTGTGACATTACATTTTTCGTCAGCAAATAATACCGGTTGCCGCTTTGACCGGAAATAATACGGGTAATAATCCTTGCCGTTGATAAACCCGTAATCCGGTTTTCTGACTAAAAGAAGATCTTTATGTGAAGGCTTTCCGGATTCGCACAGCTCTTCCATTGTTCTTGAATTAACAGCAACTGATGCAACCTGCGCTTCTGATACAGGGCTAAGAAAAACTATAAGAAAAACAATTATTAAAATTCTGGTCATTACCGGATCCTGATAAAAAGCAGGTAACGAAATAACTACTATTATTCCGATTTATGAACTACTTAACATTTTTTAATAGATCCAAAAGTATAAAATTACGGATTCATTGTCTGCATGATGCCATTTAATACTATTTTTGTCAATCCCTGATAAAACAGGTATTTTTTTGGTGTGCAAAATTTCCTGGTTCATATTAAAAGACAATTACATGTTTTTTTTATTGTTGTATTTGCTTCGGTAACAATGGTAACCTGCATTGATCCTTTTTACCCGGATCTGGCTGAATTTGAGTCATTGCTTGTGGTCGATGCGCTGGTTACCGATGAAAATCTTTCCGGCTATGTCAGATTATCCCGCACCGTTAGCAAGGCAGATGAAAATCCTGAAAAAGTTACAGGGGCTATGGTGACAATAACTGATGACGACGGAAGCGTTTATCCCCTCACGGAAACCAAAGCCGGGGAATACCGTACCGACACCCTGACATTCAGGGGTGAACCCGGAAAATCTTATACGTTATACATACGTACCAGCGAAGGCAATGAATACCAGTCAAAATCCTGCCTTATGCATCCTGTTACGGATATCGACAGCATCTATTACAGAAAAGATACTGATATGACAGGTACAGGTGGTGAAACACAAGCCGGTGTCAGATTTTTTATCGACTCCGGAGAAGAGGGTGTAAATCCCTATTTCCGCTGGACTTATGAGGAATGGTGGAAATTTCACGTACCTGAGGTAAAAAAATTTGATTACCTGAATGATTCCACTATTATTCCCGTTAATAATTTGAAAGCCACATGCTGGGCATACAGGAAATCAGATAAAATACTCATAGATTCAAAAATTACGTATTTCCCTTCGGGGTTTCGACAGAAGGCCATCGCTTTCTTACCAACCGATCAAAGCAGCCGCTTTACCATTCAGTACTGCATGGTCGTAAAACAACTCTCGGTCTCGGCTGATGAATATGAATTCTGGAGCAACATGCAACAGATTAATGAGTCAGGAGGTGACATCTTTGAAAAGCAGCCTTTTCCGGTTAACAGTAATGTTTATAATTTACGAAACTCATCAGAACCTGTTCTTGGATATTTTCAGGTATCGTCAGTTAAGCAAAAAAGAATTTACGTGAAAGACCGGGATATAACAGATATGGGACTTCCGTGCTACATGTACGATTGCGGCAGGATTGAAAAGGGAGAGGTAGATTACGTGTCGGTCACTCCTCCTGGAGTAACATTTGATAAAATATATGGTTGGTATACATCTTCCGGTTATGCTTTCATTGAACCTTTATTCACAGTTCAGGGAAAACTATTAAGACTGGTTTTCGTGCCTGATTTGTGTGCAGACTGTACTCTTAGCGGCAGCCTGACAAAACCCGATTTCTGGGTCGACCTTGATTAAGAATTATTTGATTCATGAGTATATTATTCACAAATAACCTGATTACTTATCATATCCTGAAATTTTGTCTTTCTGCTGCATTGATTTTTTCAATATCATCCCGTACGGAAGGTCATTTCCAGAACAAGCAGGAATGCTGTTCGTGGGACGAAAGCAACCAGGAAAAGATTTATGTTGCTGCCGACCGTGATCTTTATATTGCAGGTGAAGAAGTTTTCCTTAAGGTTTATTTATTCAGCCGGAATGTGAGTGGCATGGATTTGTTGAGCAAAGTTGTTTATGTGGATATGCATGACAGTTTTAATTTCCCGGTCGCGCGTGTTAAGATCGCGATGGACGGATTTTCCGGTTCCGGTGTATTCAGGATCCCTGACACCCTTAGAACAGGCAGCTATTACATCCGCTCTTTCACGAATAATATGAAAAACTTCTCTCAGACAATGTTCGCATATAAAAAGATCTCGGTAGTAAATCCGTACAGCAATATAAGCCTTGTAAGAATTCCTGATGCGTCTGGCCGGCCTGATACAGTGATATTTTTTCCTGAGACCGGGAGCCTTGTTGCAGGCGTGGAAACCAGAATAGGAATGAAAAGTATTGACAACAGGGGAGAACCGGTTGATATCAAAGGATTTATCATTACCAACACCAATGACACTGTTGCATCTGTGAAAACTGATTCCAGAGGTACTTCTCTTTTTGTTCTTAAACCATCTGCATCCTTAAGGTATTTTCTGGTCACTGGTCCTGACAATGCAGAACCAGAACGATTCATGCTTCCTCCTGTAAATGAAAACGGCATTTCTTTCACCGTTTCGGAAAACCAACCGGGAACTATTAAGCTGAGTGTAATGAAAAGTAATGGTTTTAAGTTTCCGGACGAGAAATTGAATTTACTCTACTCCCATGCTGAATCTACATTTTTGATCAATTCTCTTTCTGCCCGTAAAGATTCATTGGTGTTATTACAAAAAAGGAATCTCCCGGAAGGTTTTGCCGAGATAATGATCAAAGATGAATCAGGAAGATGTTATGCAAAAAGGTGGGTGTATAATAAACATGAATCAGAATTAAAGTATAACCTGAGAATATCATCCCGGGTATTCCCTGTCAGGAAAAAGGTAACGGTTGAAGTTGATGCCTGCAACATTGAAGGCAAGCCTTATGAGACCGATCTTCATGTTGCCGTGGTCAAATCCTTTTCTGCTGAAAAAAGCTGTTATAATGAGCTGACCCGGCCTTTGCAGAATTCATTGACCGGTTCATTCCGGACCGATCTTTGTCTCTCGGGACTGAATGATTACCTGATCTTTTTCCCGGATAAGGATATTAGCCGGCACCTTCCTGTGTGCAGGCCGGATACCTCAGAAATGTTTATGCCGGAAATCAATGGTCATCATATTACTGGCATAATAAAAGACCGGTCAACCGGGGATCCCGTAAAGAATGAAAAGATCTCTCTTTCATTTGTAGGAAAGACCGCCCGCTGCAGTTTTACGAAAACCGATGATAATGGGTATTTCAGTTTTGTATCAGAGGAGCATGGGAACAGGGAGATTGTCATCCAGCCTTTGCAACAGACCTCTCCAGGTTATTTTGTCGACCTGACGGATCCATTTCCCGAAAATAAAGAGTTTTACGTTCCGTCCCAGTTTTACATCGATACTTTAAAACTTAAAGATCTCAACAAGGCAATAATAAGTGCTCAGATAAGAGCACTTTACGCTCAGTTTCTCCCTGACAGGCCACGACAGGTAAATTCGAACGGTAACCGTCATTTTTACGGTGAACCTGACAAAGTAATACGACTCTCTGATTATATAGAACTTGTTTCCTTCAGAGAGGTCATAAAAGAATTGATGCCCGGGGTGTCAACAGTAACAAGAAATGACCGGAAACAGCTCAGGCTGATAAACAAACTCCCCACTACGCCCTTTGAGACAGACCCGCTGGTTTTGCTTGACGGTGTACCCGTTTATGACCTGGAAAAAGTACTTAATATCAGATCGTCTGATCTTGAGTATGTTGAGGTTGTGAATACAAGATATTTCTTTAATGATAATATTTTTGAAGGCATAATAAACCTCGTATCCCATAAAGGCGACATGAGTGCCGTGGAGCTTGATCATCCGGTATTCAGGCAGGAATACAATTGCCTGCAGGCAGGTCATCTCCCATTTTATCCGGATTATTCATCAGACTCTCTCAGACAAGGAAGGATCCCTGATTTCCGCAACACCCTCTACTGGAACCCTGAACTGAGGACCGCCAAGGACGGGAAAACGGCTTTTGAATTTTTTACCTCCGACGAACCAGGTGACTATACGATTATAGTTGAAGGCTTCGCCGCTGACGGGAGTATGGGAAAGTCTGAAATTCATTTCCGCGTGGAAGATGATATGACGTTCTGATAACTACTTACAATATTATGAATCAGGTATTTATTTCAACCCTGACCTGCAGTTCTTCTTACCCTGTAGCCGCGTAGTCCGTAATAGAAAATAAATGCAAAGCAGGTAAGCGGTATAATAAATCCCAGAGCCATGGTTGAAACGTCTGCTATTCTTCCCATTATTATAGGAATAAGTGCTCCTCCGGCAATTGACATGACCAGAACGGATGAACCTTTCTTGGTCAGTGGCCCCAGACCTTTTATTCCAAGGGCAAAAATTGTTGGAAACATAACCGACATGAAAAAATATGTTGAAAAAAGTGCAATTACTGATGTCCACCCCAGAGCAGCAACAACAGCACTCATGGTAATGACATTCATAAGGGCATATAATGCCAGCAGCCTGTTTGGCCGCATCAGCCTCATAAACAGGGTGCTGCCTGAAAATCGCCCTAGCCAGAACAGCCCCATTCCTCCGATCCCGAGGATCTGGGATGCCTGCTGATTCGTTACTGATGGAATCTCTTCAGTTACATAATTGATAAAAAAACTGTTTATCCCCGTCTGGGCAGCAACATAAAGGAACTGAGCCACAACAGCAAGAACAAAGTGGGGATATTTTAACAGGTCCCTCAGTGTGCCTCCCTTCTCTGGCAAATCGCCGGTTTCTGCATCCGATTCCTCCCTTACTGCCGGAAAGGTAACCCTCCAGAATAACAGAGCTACCACCAGAACCAGAGTACCGATCAACATATACGGAAGTGCTATCGTTGCAAATTTGTTTTCATTATTCCCACCGGAAAAAATCAGCATTCCTCCTACCAGAGGCCCGGCGATCCATCCCAGTCCGTTAAATGACTGAGAAAAATTTATTCTGCGCTCCCCGTATTCCGGAGGACCAAGCACTGTTGTATAAGGATTTGCTGCTGTTTCCAGGCAGGTTAATCCACAGGCAATAACAAAAAGACAAAAAAGGAAGCTTCCGAAGGTCTGTATCAACGTTGCCGGCAGCATCAGGAAGGCTCCGGCAGCAAATAAAAGCAGTCCGAAAATTATACCCTTTTTATACCCGAATCTCTGCATGACCAGTCCGGCCGGAATCGCCATCAGGAAATAACCTCCGTAAAATACAAACTGAACTAACGCCGACCTTGCTTTTGACATATTAAGCAGTTCCTGAAAATGCTTATTCAGGACATCAAGACATCCATGAGCGAACCCCCATAAAAAAAACAGACTTGTTACAAGTATAAACGGGATCATAAATCCCTGATAAACAAGCCTTTGCCTGTTTGCGTTGATCGCCATTCCATTATTCATATATCCGGAAGTTTAAGCCAATACAAGATTAATATGATTTCTGAGAATTCCAAGCTTTAACAGGGTTTTTCAACACGCATATAAGAGGGAGAGCAAACATTATTTTTGTTACATTTGCCCCGGTCTAAACTAACCCTGACGTATGAAAATCAAACATTATCTGAAGGTTCTCCTGAGCAGTGTTTACATCACAGTCAGGTCGGGGCCCCTTAAAGGTAGAAAATGGATTGCCACAACGGGAATAAGATTCGTTAAGGGAGATCATGAACCCTATAAAACAAAAGCTTTTACTGACAATTATAAGGCAGGAGACACTCTGTTTGACATTGGTGCCCATGTGGGATATATCTCAGCTATTGCTGCCGTGATCGGCCAGGGTAAAGGAAAGATTATTGCATTCGAGCCAAGACCTATGAACGCAATGTTTTTCAGGAAACATATGCACATCAACCGGTTCGACAATGTAACCCTTTATGAGGCAGCTGTTGGCGAGACGGATGGTGAGGTTCTATTCGACACCGGGCAGGGTTCTGCAACCGGACACGTATCAGAAACAGGAAATATTTCGGTAAAACAGATTTCTGCCGGAAGAATGGTTATTAACGGAGAAATACCCCCGCCGCATTTTATCAAAATTGATGTTGAAGGCGGAGAAAAAGCTGTTTTGAAAGATCTGAACGAAGTAATAAGTTCGTTCAGACCTAAATTGCTTGTTGCAACTCACAACATTGATTGCCGGAAATTTGTTGAGGATTTTCTGAACAATAAAAATTACAGCTTTGAAATCTTAAATCCCGGCAGCACCAGGGGAGACACCGAAATTATGGCAATACCGCGCTGATCATTTTACCAGAAGGTTGACCTTTATTTTGAACTCATCATAAATTGTTTTATCTCCAAGGTTACTGAAAAACGACCCGGAGCCATACCTTACATTATACTTTGAGCGGTCAACAATTATATTGGAGTAAAATCTTGTTCCCTCTTCACTCTTTTGAATCGTTGCCTTAAATTCAACAGGGTTGGTAATCCCTTTTATTGTCAGTTTCCCCTTTACTGTTCCCGTACCATTCTCAAATGATGAACTTTCAGTAATTTCAAGCCTGGACGCAGGGTGATTTTCTACTCCGAAGAAATCGTCAGACCTGAGATGCTTTTCAAGTGTTGCATTTGAATCATCATCTTTTATTGAGGTCATGTCAACCAAAAATTCACCCGATACAATCCTGTTCTCATTCCACTGAAGCCAGCCCGACTTCAATCTTACAGTTCCGGTATGCTGACCGAGTACTTTTTCACCAAGCCATGACAAGGTGGTTTTTTCTATATCTGCGTGAAATTTTTCCTGTGCGTTCATATCTGTATACATCATTGAGATTATTAATAAAATCAAGCTACTCTTTTTCATTGATAGAAATTTGAATTAATAATATTTAAACAGTGAATGCAGGGGTCTTGTTCAACTTTTGTTACTCACAACGTTACCCCTTCTTAAGTCAGTTACTTATAGTCTGTGGATATTCAGCCCTCCACTGATTTCGAAAACCATGCCTGTTGAAAAATCCCAGTCTCCTCGGGCTATTGATGCAACTGCCTTCCCAATATCATCAGGAAAACCCCATCTTTTTTGTGGTACAAAACCTTCAGATATCAGCTTGTCGTATTTGTCATGTAGCCTGGCGGTCATATCTGTCCTGATAATTCCCGGTCGAACTTCGCATACAAGAATTCCCTCCCTCGATAGCCGGTCGGCAAAAACAGTTGCCGCCATACTTAATCCTGATTTGGAAACACAATATTCGGTCCGGTTTGTTGAAGACCTGACTGCAGATACAGAGGTGATAAAAATTATGGCAGGCCTGTATATTTCAATCTGGTTCTTCAACCATATCATTTCCCTGGCAATTTTCTGGGCAAAAAATACCGGCCCCTTAAGGTTGATGTTCATTACCCTGTCATAGCTTTCTTCAGTCATTTCAAGAATATCATTCCGCTGTAGAGGTGCTACTCCTGCATTATTGACCAGGATATCGATACGGCCGTATCTTTCCAGAATATTTGCAACTGCTTCTTGATGGCATCCTGAACAGGAAATGTCCATGCCTATCGGGAAAAACTGTGCACTGTACTTTGCAGTTTCAGAAAGAAGGATTTCCATTCCTTCACTGTCAACCGACCGGGCAATAGCTGCAATATCATAACCTTCGCGGGCCAATGCAACTGCTACTGCTCTCCCTATACCTCTGCTGGCGCCTGTAATCACAGCAACAGGTTTTCCATTCATGTTTCAGAATTTAGTCAGGTTTTTCAGAGGGTTAAAGGTAATAATTTGCCTGATTTGTTCAACAGTCAAAATAATTATCTTCCCTGTAATTTTTCCATACCTTTTCAAACCACAGATCCTGTACAGGTACCCTTCTTACGCCAACCATGCTGGCAATAACCTTACCGTTGCTGTAAGCAACCTCCAGTATTGATTTTTCTGTTTGCCGATCGTAACTGCAAAGATTTGCAGGCTTTCCTGCTTCTTCAATTTTTCCATCTCTTAACAGGTCGCCGGTATTGACAATAAAGGATCCCCGGCTCCGGCCCCCTTTTTCCATGTAAATCCGTATCGCCTCAAGCCAGACATAATGGGTAAGGCAACGGTCGGCCAGAAGGTAACAATCTTTCAGATCCTCAACAGATGATGCGCCAAGTCTTCCGGCAATGCCTTCGCAAAGAACAGCAGCTTCTCTGGCCGCTTTTGAAATATTATCAGCATCGCGTATTATTCCGGCACTTCCTGACATCCTTTCCCTTATTTCAGTTAAGATGCTTTCATTATCCTTCCTTCTGCCAGCCTTAATCCAGCACTCAGCAAGATCTGTTTCACTTCTTAACATCTTGTTTACTGATCTGAGAAATATTTCTTTTTCAGGCGGAGCATCACCATATCTGGCTGATATATATTGTGCCGCCCTGAAGCTTCCCACCTGCCCTGAGTTAAGCGCTGCTCCTCCCGGACGGCTTACTCCGTGTGATCCGTTGACCTCCCCTACAGGGAACAGGTGCTTCAGATCGGATTCCCACCAGATGTTCCCCTTCAGTCCTCCATTGCAATGCTGTGCACAGACAGCTATTTCGAGAGGTTCAACAGTCAGATCTATATTCTGCTCAAGATACAACTCCAGAGCAGGAGGATTCATGGCCCTTAGCCTTTCCGCAGGCGTGCCTTGCAGTGAACCCGATCTATCCAGATAGTTTCTTACAAGGGGATCAAGATAGCCGGGGTCAAATATTTCTATTCCTTCCCAGGTAATATTTCTTGTAAAATCGAGAAATACTTTACGTTTTTTTACTTCTTTTTCCCTGTATACAAGCAGATCTATTAATGATGATCCGTAATTATGAATTTTTTCTGCATCAAACGGCCATTGGTATCCCTTAAGGAATATTGCTTTTGCCAGGCTTCTGTAATCAGGGAAAAATTTGTTCAGAAATTCATTTTCATCATTACCTTTCTTATCTGTTGAATAATATCTGGGAATAACCTGCTGGAAACTACCCGACAGGTTCCATCTGAATTTCAGAGATGCTATACCGAACTGGGTCTCGGTCAGATTCTGGCATGAAGCCCCCGCCTTCAGAGCCATTCCCGTTGAGCCGTTTTGCGACACAGGATAAACGGAAGCACTGTAAATATCACCAGGCCCGCCCGTACCCATAATTATGTTTGTAACATTGAACAACACCAAGGACTGACGGGGATCCTTTTCATTAGTGTTAACTGCAAGGGCTCCTTTGATCTCTGCATTTTTTTCATCTTTAAGCAGGGCCACAACATGATGATTATCAAGAACCCTGATTTCCCTTCTTTTTATTTCTGCAGCCAGTACGCCAAACATGATTTTTGAAGTGTAAGGACCTGCCGATGTTGCTCTTCCCCGGGGATCATTATCCGTTTTATAACCCGCCCAGGCGCCATATTTGTCCTGTGGAAATGGCACACCCAGACTGACAAGGTTCATGAAAGCCCTTACTGAACCCTGGGCTTCACATAACGCAATGTCGCCATGCATACAATGGCCGTTGAAAAGGTCCCTGGCCATGGCAATTACCGAGTCTTTTTCCCTGCCGCAAAGAGAAAGCTTATAATAGGTCTGCTTGTCCGATCCTGCATTGTTTGTAGTACCCGCTCCCCATTTTGCCGTAGCAATTATGAAGTCGCTCACTCCCAGGGAATGAAGACTGACAGCTGCATTAAGCGACGCTGCTCCGCTTCCGATAATCAATGTGTTTAGACTATGGCACATTACCCTGAATCCATTGATCTCGAAAGTGTCACTTTTCATTGGCAATTAGTTTCCTGAGTTCATTTCCATAGATTTCCCTGTCGCGTATAACACATCCTCCGGGTCGTAAACTCCTTATGAGGCGTGTGCATCCCGAGCACGCAATGCATACCTTTGACAGATCAGCTTTCCCGGATTTCATAAGATCACTGGGCATTGAGGGATATGCAAACGAGTTCCTGCCAAAACCTATCAGAGAGGCATCACCGTTTTTAATAACAGCAGAGCCTGTATTGGGTGCATACTGCCTCAGGTATGAATAAGCTGATCCTGCAAATAGTAATGATGGAAATCTCTTCTGAAAATACGAAGTGGCTTCTATCATTCTCCTAACACCCAATAAAGGGTGTTCATCAGGTATCTTCTGACCGGGAACCGGGGTATCGAAAGGACGTGTAACATGAGGATTATAATAGGGGCTACCAAGGGTTATGTTGAAAAGTCCCATGCCAGTCTTTTGTAACAGTCCTATAAGAAGAACTGCCTCATTATAATCAGCTTCACCATCAATGTTGGTACCAAAGCCCCCCTGGTAAAGATCAGAAGCACCAAGACGCGTTGTAAGAATTATTCCCGGAAAATCATCTTTGATGCGCTCGCATGTTTCCAGCATAAACCTGAAACGCGATGATGCATCCTCTCCGCCATAGATGCTGTTCTCCCTGGTACGGGCAGAAAGCAGATCAATCATAAGGTAGCCATGACAGGCTTTAATGTCTATCGCGTCATATCCTGCGCGGGCCGCATAACCTGAAGCTGCAGCATAATCATCCTGTATCCTTTTAAGATCATCGTCGGAAAGTACAAAAGGCGGAACTTTGTCAAGAACAGGATTTGCAGCAGCGACTCTGGGTGCCGGAACACCACCTGGTCTGCTGTACCGGCCTGAATGAGTCAGCTGAATTACCTGCAGTGATGGCCCTCCGTGTCTCATCGATGCTTTTCTGGTCTTTTCCACAAGACGTGAAAAAGCATCAGCATTCTTACTGTGAATCCAGAGCTGGCGGGGATTGGACCTCCCTCCTTCAGAAACCGAGACTGCCTCTGACCATATTATTCCACTGCCTCCTTCAGCGTAACGGAGATATCGTCGTTCGGTGAGTTCCGATGGAGAACCGTCAGGTTCTGAATCATATCCTTCCATTGGTTGAACAACAAGCCTGTTGGAAATGGTAAAAGTACCTATAGTGAGAGGCAGGAACAGAGGAGATATATCATCGATGTATGGCAGTTCAAAACCCAGGTCACTGGCTTTTTTTAAAAGCTCATCAGGCGTACTGTATCGGAATCTTTCGTGCATCGGGAAGCCTGAACAGGGTAAAAATCCATCCTGTTTGTAAAAATATATAAAAGTAAAATCCTGACAGGAATAATTATTATGTTATTGCCTCAGTTACCAAACCGCGGATTTACAACATTATTGTAAATCGATCCGAATGTATAAGACAATCCGGCGCCGCCGTTGATCCTGTAACTGGAGGCAAGCTGTTTCAGCTGCAGAAGCCTGTCGGCCTCAGAAATTTCTCCTTTACGAAGATTGGGCTGAAAGTTATTATATGAAACCCCGCCGTTCAATGATAACGATAAACCTCTTAGTATCCTTAACCTGAGATTTCCCCAGAAATATATTGAATTTTTTGAAGGATCAGTCAGAATGTTCGATTCTGCCAGTGAAATATTTATCGAACCCCATTTTTCCTGTACCCGGTACGCAATACGAAGCTCGTGTTTGATGAAGTTGTCATAAACTCTGTCATATATTGTCGAATCTATGTATCTGTTGTACCGGTAACCGATGCTGTAAAGTATTCTTAATTGCTTGTGAGTTGCTTCAGAATAGGGATAAAGGTCATATTCAATTGCCGGCATTATTTCAGTATAGAAGTTGTAATTTGCCTCTGATGAAGTGCCATTGTCCCACATCAGTCCGGCAGACCAGTGATTACCCAGACTCTTGACCAATAACACATCAAGCGAATTACTGCTCTTAACATATGTTGTATCATACTCTTCGTCAATAAACCTTCGCTTATTCGAACTCTGGTCGAGGTCTATGTCAAGCTTTAGCTCAGGAGTGATTTTTGTTATATTAATGGAGTTCCAGACCTGAAGCCTTTTCGCGGTCTCTTCTGCAGAATAATATGGCTCTGAAGAAATTTCAAATACCCAGTTGTTCCACCTGTCTTCAACTACCTCGGCTTCAAGACCAGGATTATGGCTGATTTTAATATCATTGGCCAGCGGCGTTTTGGCTACATACCTCATCAGGCCCATTTTAAGTATGTTTGTGCGTTTTTCCCTGACGATAGTGCTCGTCATATCGGGGCTGGTTGAATAAACGATCGTGTCGTTCATTCCTGCAAATTCTTTCTGCCCGCTGAATGTGTAAGTATACTGGTTGCCTCCGCTGCCTGATGACTGGGTAGTCACATTTATATAGATCTGTGCCTCCCTGTAGTCCCTGACATAATTAATGTAAGGTATTTCCTGCCTTGTATAATTCATGTCACAGTTCCTGCAATCAAGAAATACTTTAACAGCATTGCTCCTTGTTGTATCAGGCACTGTTACATCTGTTTCCTGGGAATAACCGGTAAGTAAATGTAAACTGCATAAAATGGTGATATTCAGTAATCTGATAATTTTATTCTTCATCTTAGGCCTGCTGTATCAATATCAAAGCAAATATACCGTTAAAATGATTATTTTAAAACTATGGCAAATATGGTAATATAATTACAGAACATCTTCATGCAAATTGTTTGATATCAGGTTTTTAATCATTTTTAACATTTCCTTCTCCACCATCTTCCTCATCCATCCATTCATGGACCGGTTCCTGGGGACCTTCTTTCCTGAACCACACTGCAAGGATCAGTCCTGAAAAAAATCCAAGCATATGAGATTCCCAGGAAACGTTCTTGTAAACTCCGGGAAAAATACCCCATACCATCGATCCGTAAAGAAATACTATCAGCAGTGATAATGCAACCAACCGGAAATAGCGCCGGATGATACCGCTGAAAAAAAGAAATACTGCCAACCCATAAACCAGACCACTTGCCCCTATGTGCCATGCATCTCTTCCGGCTATCCATACAAGGGAGCCTGTAAAAAGCCATATTAAAACAAATATCTTCAGTGCGATCTCGGAATAAAAAAAGAAAAGAGCAGTTGAAAGAAGAAAAAGAGGAATTGTATTATTAAACAAGTGATCGAAATCAGCATGTATGAAAGGCGAGAGAATTATTCCGGGTAATCCTTTAAGGGTAAGCGGGTATATTCCTGCTTCAGATAATTCCAGATCAAAAAGAACTTCTACAGACTTAACCAGCCACATTAATGCCACCGCTATAAAAGGTATAATAATACTGAGATACAGTTTTCGCCTGTAAAAAGAGCTTTCGCCACCAATATAAGTATCAGGATCTGACATGACCGGCTCTGGAAATTCACACTTATACCCTCATCGGTTCTGTATTCTCGCCTTTTTCATTATTAATCTTCTTTTGGCGTTGGCCCGTTTCAGTCTCTTCCCGGAAAAACGATGCCCGCCGATTCTCTTATTCTGTCAAGAGTCTGTATAAGGCCAAGACTGAAAGATAACGGAACTGTATCGCTTTCTGTTTTCCCTTTATCAAGACATGCCATTACTTCAATGGCTTCATAATGATATCCCATACCCTCAGGAATCAGTGAATGCTCTTCAGTCTCGCCGCCATGAACAGATACTGTAAGTCTTTGTGACATATCCCGCCCGCGTGTCAAATACAGGTTGCCTTTCTCACAATAAGCATCAGACCCTATGCCGGCAGTAGTTCTGAACGAGCTGTACAGTGTTGCTGTTCTCCCGTCGGCGTATCTGAAAATAACCGAAACTGAATCCTCGGAGCCAGATAATGCAAATGAAGCTTTTGCGGTAATTTCATCAGGTATGCCCATAAAAGTGATCACATCTATAACAGGATAAATGCCTATGTCGGGAAGTGATCCTCCGCCCAGGCTGACATTGAATTTCCTGTCTTCCGGATCATACGGAGGCTGAAATGAGAACCTGGCATTCATATGAATTACTCGTCCCAGTTTTCCGCTTTGCAAAACCTGTCCTGCTTTTTTATAAACAGGCTGAAAAGGAGGCCATAAAGCTTCCATCAGAAAGACCCCCTGTTTTTTTGATTCGGAGATCATGGTCTCAACCTCACGACCGTTAAGAGCAAAAGCTTTTTCACAGATGACTGCTTTTCTGTTTGAAAGACAAAGCATTGTATGTTCCAGATGATGTGAATGCGGTGATGCTATATATATTATATCTACATCAGGGTCCGCTGCCAGTTCCTCGTAAGAGCCGTAAAAGCGTCTGAATCCATAAGTTTCTGCAAAATCACGGGACCTCGAGGTATCTCGCGATCCGACTGCATAAAGCACTGCATTGTCAAGTAATTGCAAACCACGGGTAAATTTCGCTGACATCTTCCCGGCAGTCAGTACTCCCCAGTTATACCTTTTCATGGTGCAAAATGTTTTTATAAATATAGATATTCTATACTCAATCTAAAAACCGGGCTGCCAGAGTCAATCCGAATTTCTTACACCTCTGGATCGAGGATACTCGCAACAAGCCGGGGAGAACCAAGCTTAAGAGCCCGGCGGATCTGGTGCGTTCGCCGGAAATCAACTGTTCCAATGCATATTACAAAATATTTTTATATGTATAAATATTTTTAGTACTATGTATTGCATAGTATATATATTTTTATATATCTTTGTAGCGTTATGTTATATATTTTATATAGTAGTAAATAAATTCAAGTTCTATGAAAATCACAGTAAGTGCCAATCTGGGAGGTTATTCGTTCAACATCGATGAAGATGCATACACTGAACTTAAAAGATACCTGAAGAATCTCGAAATGCATTTTGCCGAAGAGGAGAGTTCTTCAGAGATCCTTTCAGATATAGAAACCAGGATGTCAGAACTTTTTCGTCAGAAGCTGACATCTTATAAGCAGGTTATAACCATTGAAGACGTCAGGGAGGTTACCGCTATTCTGGGAAGCCCTGAAGATATATCGGACAATGAAGGATCCACTGCCAGGCAAAAATTCTCCTCACCCGGATATCACCGTATGTACCGGGATCCAGATCACAGGATAATCGGGGGTGTCTGTGCGGGGGTTGGAGCTTATTGGAGAATCGAGCCATGGATCATCAGGATAATTTTTGTTGCACTTGCAATGGCCGGAGGTCTGGGGATCCTGATATATCTCATACTCTATATAGTACTTCCAGAAGCCCGTACTACTGCCCAGAAAATCGAAATGAAGGGGGATCCCGTCAATATACATAACATTAAGGAATCTGTTAAAAGAGAATTTGATACTGTAAGGAAAACCATGAAGCTGTAGCCTTGTTCCTTATGAATATTACAAAATAATGAACTATAAAAATCAGAATGCTATGGATCTTGAAAATACAAAAGCACAGATGCGCAAAGGCATCCTTGAATATTGCATACTTTCGGTGATCTCAAGGAACTCTTGTTATGCGAGCGACATAATAAAGGAGCTTAAAGAGGCGAAAGTGATTGTTGTTGAAGGGACCCTTTATCCTCTTCTTACACGTCAAAAGAATTCAGGACTGCTAAGTTATCGCTGGGAAGAATCACCTCAGGGCCCACCAAGAAAATACTATGAGCTTACTGACGCAGGGCGTGAATATCTGAAAGAACTTGATAACTCCTGGGAAGAACTTATCGACTCAGTGCATCTTATCAGAAAAGGTAAACAATCAACCATTTAAATTGAAAAAAGATGAATAAAACGATTAAAATAAATCTTGGCGGTTCTCTTTTTCAAACAGATGAAAATGCATACCGGATTCTGAGAGATTATCTTCAGGTGCTTAACAACCGGTTCAGGCATGCAGAAGGTGGTGCTGAAACGATAGAGGATATTGAATCGCGTATTGCTGAATTGTTGCGGTCACAGACTTTTGCCGGTGGTATTATAACAGAAGAAGATGTTGAAAAGGTTCTGGCAATCCTTGGCAGTCCGGAAGATTTTGACATTGATCCTGATAACAGCGAATCAGCCGGATTTCCCTCACAAAAAAAATCACTTTACAGGAATCCTGAGGATGCAATACTCGGCGGAGTCTGCGGGGGTATCGGAGCTTATCTGAATATGGATTCTGTATGGATCAGGGTTCTGTTCATACTTTTCGCAATTTTCTTTGGCATAGGTCTCTTTGTTTACCTGGCCCTTTGGATTGCTGTGCCCTCTGCCAGAAATGAAGATCAGAAAAGGGAGATGTACGGGGAAGCTTTTATTTTTAAAAGTCGTAACAACAGGCAAAGTGACAATCTGAGGGGCTCCATGGTCTCTGAAGGGAGGGCTCACACCGGCACAACCGGTGCCGGAGGTGCCTTAAACGAGATATTCAAGGCTCTTGGAAAGCTGTTTTTCATAATTCTCCGCATTTTCCTGATTTTCCTGGGAACCGCTCTTATCCTCACAGGATTTCTGACAATCCTCACCTTTGCGCTGATATTTTTTCTAAAATACCAGGGTGGCTTTTTTGTTGGTGATAATGAATTAAACCTTTTTTATCTTTCTGATTTCCTTAATCATGTTGTTAATCCTGCTGTAACACCATGGATAATTGCCTTAAGTTTTATTGCCGTTTCACTTCCTATGATCGCCTTTATTTACTGGGGAGTTAAAATGATCTTCTGGTTCAGGGCTAAAGATGGTCTGATAAGTCTGATCGGATTTCTATTATGGGCTTTATCCCTGGCTGCTCTTTCGGTAATATTGCTGAATGAAGGAGTAAGCTTCGCGGAAAAAGGAAAGATCACATCTGTTGAAGTACTGATACAGAAACCGGCTGAAATTTATATTATGGCAGGCAAACGTATCAGTAACCTTGATGCACAAAAGAAATTTTCACTGCCTGACGAAGAGTATGAAATATATTTTTCCGGCGACAGCAAGGATATTTATATCCGGACTTCGCTGAATGTTCATAATTCAGGGGATGATCTCACCAGACTAGAGGTTACAAAGAGATCATCAGGCCGTAGTAAAAGTGATGCCAAAAACAAGGCTGAAACTCTTGTCTATGAATACAGTTTCAACGGTGACACACTATGGCTTGATGAATATTTTACCATTCCTGAAGGCAGTCGCTGGACGTGCGACATGGTTGAAATAAATTTGACAATACCCGAGGGTACCCGTTTGAATATCGACAGATCGGCAACGGATCTGTTTGACCCCTTATATCATAGTGATGAATGGTATTTCCGCGACAACAAAAGCAGCTTATGGGTCATGACCGAAAAGGGATTAAGTAAAAATCCTTAATGATCATTTCCTGAAATCACTCTCATAATTCATCAGAACACCGGCATTCTTTTCAGGAGGCCGGTTTTTTAATATGTCGGACTGTAGCTCACATGAGAAATATCTTATTGCTCTCATCTTTCTTCCTGCCCTTGTGTTTCAGATTCCCCTTTTCTACTCCGCTTCTCTGGTCAGAATTAAGCTTTGGTAATCTGATTTTCGCTTAAAGTAGCTTTGCTTTTTCAATATCTCCAATTTACTGCTATATTTGAACAAGCCTCACGTTAAAAATAAATTATGATGACAAAAAACTCATGTTTCTTGATTGCGGTTACAGCTCTGATCTTTGCATTGTCCTCATGTAAAACCGGCAGGGAAGCCGCTGAGAGCGGAAATCTTGCCCGATATGTTGATCCTTTAATAGGTACAGCCCACTGCAGATGGTTTCATGTAGCGCCTGGAGCCAGTCCTTTTGGAATGGCAAAACCCGGTCCTTCCACCAACGGCCATGAGGGCAACTTAACCGGCTGGGAAGCTGTTGGTTATGACTTCAGGCACAATTCGATCGAAGGATTTCCCAATTTTCATGAGTTCCAGATAGGAGGTGTTGTCTTTATGCCAACCACCGGTGATCTTAAAACCATTCCGGGGGCGGTTGATTCAGAGAATGCAGGGTACCGGTCAGCTTTTGACAAAAAAGACGAAACACTTCAACCGGGGTATTATTCTGTAATCCTGAAAGATTATGGAATAAGGGCCGAACTGACATCGACAGACAGGGTAAGTTTTCATCGCTATACATTTCCTGCCGGGACCCGGTCAAATATACTGTTCGATATCGGAAACAAGCAGGGTGAGAGCGGTGAAGTAATAGATGCCAGGGTAACATATACTTCCGATGGAAGAGTAGAAGGGTTTGTTGAAACCTATCCGGAATATGTCAGGAAATACCAGACCGGTGCAAGCATAAAAATGTTTTTCTCTGCAGTTATGGATAAATCGCCCGAATCTTACGGCATTTTTCATGGTACTGTAATTGAGAATGGCATAAACGAAGCTACGGGTGCCGGGGCCGGTCTGTATCTTACATTTACAACAGGTGAACAGGAGAGCATTACAATAAAAGCAGGCTTATCATACACTTCCGTTGAAAATGCAAGGCTGAACCTTGAAACGGAAGCTGCCGGTCTGTGTTTCGATAACGCCAGAAGGTTGGCTCGCGACAAATGGAACTCCTGTCTTGGCAGGATCCGCGTGGAAGGAGGCAGTGCTGAATCAAAGGTTAAATTCTACACGGGATTGTATCATGCACTCCTGGGCAGAGGGCTTGCAAGTGATGTCAACGGTGCTTATCCCAGACATGACGGAACAAACGGATCAATTCCCACGGGACCCGGCAATAAGCCTGAATTCAGTTTTTACAATACCGATGGCATATGGGGTGGACAATGGAATCTTCTTCAGCTTTGGGCACTGGCTTACCCTGATTATACTCTTGATTTTGTAAAAACACACCTTCAGGTTTACAAGGATGCAGGGTGGCTTGGAGATGGTCTGGCATGCAGCAAATTTGTTTCTGGAGTGGGAACGAATCAGGTGCCTCTTGCCATTGTAAGCGCTTATATGTGCGGTATAAGAGATTTTGATGTTATGAAAGGTTATGAGGCTTCTCTTAAAAATGAGATAACATCAGAAAACAGGGTGTTCGGGGCCGGCAAGATGGATGTTGGTGAATTCGTCAGGTATGGATATGTCCCCTACAAGGCCAGCGGTGAAGGTGCCGATGAGCTCTGGAAGTTCTCCTGCTCGCATACACTTGAATACTCATTCACTTCATATGCTGTCGCACAGCTTGCCAAAGCGCTTGGGCTCGAAGAAGACTATGAGATGCTGATGGAATTATCAGAAGGATGGAAAAAGATACTTCATCCGGAAAGAAAAATGATGTGGCCGCGGCTTGAGAACGGAGAGTTCTTTGAAGAATTTGACGCAACGGTGCCTCACGACGGCTTTCAGGAGGGCAATGCTTTCCAGTACTCCTTCTATGTACCTCACGATCCTGAAGGTATAGTTGCGTCTATCGGAAGGGAAGAATTCAACATCAGGCTCGACAGTACATTTATCATTTCTCAGAAAGATATTTTCGGAGGAGGCACCGAGATCCATGCCTTTGCCGGAATAACAAAGCCGTATAATCATGGTAACCAGCCATGCCTGCATACCTCCTGGTTCTTTAACCACTCAGGCGAACCATCAAGGACTCAGAAGTGGGTACGGGCCATATTGAACGATTTTTACGGCACTGAGGGTATTCATGGTTATGGTTACGGACAGGATGAAGATCAGGGACAACTGGGCGCATGGTTTGTTATGTCGGCCATCGGCCTGTTTGACGTCAGGGGTCTTACAAATCCCGACCCCTCATTTGGAATAGGCAGCCCGCTTTTTGATAAGGTTACAATTCAACTGAGCGATAAGTATTATTCCGGAAAAAAATTTATTATTGAGACAATTAACAACAGCCAGGAGAATATTTATATTCAGTCCGTTTCTGTTAACGGGAATGAATTTGAATCTGTTTTCATACCTTTTTCGGAAGTTGTCAAAGGAGGGAAGATGGTTGTAACCCTTGGTGATATGCCCGGATAAATATTTGTTTATGTTACCTTTAAGAGTGGTCATATATCCAAAAAACAGCTAAAATGAATATATCTCCCTCATACAAGTCAAAACCGGGAAATACAAAAGTGATCAGTTTTTTTATCAGCCCCAACCCTGCAATTTTTCTTTGCATTCATCTGATGCTCGTTTCCTGTGCAACAAAGGATCCAGGAAATATGATGAACAAACTTGATTCTATGCTGGCTAATGAGTTCCGGGCAAATGAGCCGGGAGGGTCAGTCCTTGTACAAAAAGGAGAAAAGATACTTTTTCTTAAGAGCTATGGGCTGGCTGATCTTGAAACAGGAGAGAAAATCACCGGAAAAACACTGTTCAACCTTGGCTCGGTATCAAAAACCTTTGTTTCAAACGGAATCCTGATCTTACATGAAAGAGGATTATTGTCGCTTGAAGACAGTATCATTAAATATTTTGATGACTTTAAAAACAGGGAGATCTCCCGTAAAGTAAGAATAAATCATCTTTTATCCCATACTTCCGGTTTACCCGATAACAGAAATGTATCGGAGAATTTTGAATTTTTTCTGACGGCAAAAGACAGAGAGAACTTTGAGCCTGTAAAACTTGCGGACGGATTGAACTTTGAACCCGGCGAAAGATTTGAGTATTCAAATCCGGCTTATAACGGTCTCGCCCTGATTATCGAAAAAGCCACAGATCAGCCATGGCAGGAGTTCATAAGGGAAAACATATTCGAGCCTGCCGGTATGATAGCGAGCACCATTACAAACGGGGCCCATCCCCTCGAGGGTGTGGCGCATGGTTACGAATTTATAAACGGCAGGTATGTTGAATCGGACTACGGGGAGTTTCCCACTTTTGCCGCAGCAGGTAACGGGGGAGTCTGGAGTTCCGTTCTTGAGCTCGCCGAATACGAAAAAGCAATCCGTGGAAACAAATTTCTTGGCAGCGATCTGACTGACGAATCACGTTCCTTATTTATTCCTGAAAACTGGGCCGGACCTCTGAAACCATTTATCGGTTACGGATGGTTTATTGGTGATGAACAGCTGCTGGGTGAAAAAAATGATTTTGGTGTAAGGTTTGTATATCACACCGGAGATCAGGGAGGTTTCAGGGCCTTTTATATCACTGTTCCCGGGAAAGATATTCTTTTTATCGGCCTTTTCAACAGACCCCCGGAAAATCTTACAGGTATTATTAAGACCGGTATCACAATATTTCAAGATAACAAATGGCTGGATGATCTCTGAAAACGGAATCCGGCGACCGCGGTAAATGAAAAGACAGTTATTGATTAGGTATACCAAATTTATTTCCTAAATTGGTATGTCAAATTATACTTCAGTTTTTTTGTAATAACCTAAAATCTGAGAAATGGAAATAGTAGTTACTCTTATCATTGGTGCGGTCGCCGGCTGGCTTGGCAGTCTGATATACAGAGGCAGCGGCCTTGGTCTCATCGGTAACATAATCGTGGGCATTGCGGGAAGCTTTGTCGGCTACTGGCTTCTCGGGAAAATTGGCGTCAGTCTGGGTGCAGGATGGATCGGAGCCATTCTTACAGGTGCCCTTGGTGCCATAATCATCCTGTTCCTTGTTAATCTTATCTTCAAAAAGCAGTAATTGCCCCCTTTTGTAAGTTTATAAATGTTTAGATATCATTCTTTACCCGGCAAGTCAACCGTTGCAGAGCTGACCGATGAACTGTTTACCATAAATGATCCTCATGATGCACTGGATTTGCTTGCAGACCTTGGAAATAACAGCTGCGACCGTATTATAATAAAAGAGAATAACCTTAGCCCGGATTTTTTTGACCTGAATACCGGTCTTGCAGGAGAAATTCTTCAGAAGTTCTCAAATTACAGGGTAAGGCTTGCCGTAATTGGTGATTTTTCAAAGTACAAAAGTAAAAGTCTTCAGGATTTTATCCGTGAATGCAACAGGTTGCAGATGATTCTTTTCACCGGCAGTCTTGACTTCGCTCTTGAAAAGATGGGGAAATAACTTCAATTATAATATAAATCAACAAAAATGAGAAGGTTCTTTTTTGTACTGGGCGGTTTCCTGTTTTTTATTATGCAGGATCCTCTTTCGAATAGTGCTGGTCATCTGAACAACAAATCAGAAAAAATCAGCCCGCAGGATATTCCCATATCGAAAGACGGGTGGAAGCTGGTATGGCACGACGAATTTTCCGGAACATCCCTTGATACAACAAAATGGAATGTCCTCCTTAGAGAACACAGTAAACATAATGAGCTACAGTATTATGTTCCCGATGAGGTTTACGTGGAAAACGGCCTGCTGCGCCTTAGAAGCCGTCTCAGGAAATACGGCGATATGGAATACACAAGCGGTCGCCTGGATACCAGAGGTAAATATGCACCGGTTTACGGCAGGTTTGAGATACGCGCCAGGCTGCCGTCAGGAAAAGGGCTCTGGCCGGCTCACTGGCTATATCCTCAGAACAGGAACTGGCAGATGGAAATGTTAATGCATGAAACAGTCGCATCCGGTAAAGAAAGTTATATACCGGAAGAACGCCCATGGTACAGTGAGATAGATATTATGGAGTTTCTGGGACATGAGCCTGATGTTGTTTACGGAACACTTCATTATTATTCATTCGATGGCCATAAAAGGACCAGCTCCGGAAAGATAAAGGGACCAGTTGACTACTCTGAAGACTTTCACGTATATGCCCTTGAATGGGAACCTGATTCGATAAAATGGTTTATCGACGGGCAACTTATTCATTCGACTGCCTCGGGTATTCCTCATACTCCTCATTACCTCATACTGAATACGGCTGTGGGAGGTGGGTGGCCGGGAAATCCGGATTCAACTACCATATTTCCTCAATACCATGACATTGACTATGTACGAATATACCAAAAAGGGCCTTACTTCTAAGGTGTTGTTGCGGTATTGAAATATGGCCGATATTTCCATGATGCCCGCCAGGGTTAAAAATGTTAAATGTTACAATGCCGGTAAAGTAAAATAATTATATTTGTTTTCAGCACAGCTTCTTTGGTTTCATGTGCCGTATTCAATTATTTAGCTGATGATAAATCAGAGCAGGATTTATAAAACCTAATCTTGACTGTGGATGAAAAACAATTCTTTATTTCGGGCAGCACTTCTTCCCATGTTCTTCTTTGCCGTAACATTATTCGCCCAGGAACGGGAATCCGGTTTATATAAATCCGTCGTAGTTACTCCTGTTAACAGTTTCACAATAGGCGTTGAAGGACCGGCAGTTGATAAAAATGGCATATTGTATGCTGTCAATTACGGGCGCCAGGGAACAATAGGAAAAGTAACCCCTGAAGGAGTCGCTGAGATATTTGTTGTTCTCCCGGAAGGAAGTATCGGGAATGGAATAAGGTTTGGCAGCCATGGTAATATGCTGATCGCTGATTATACCGGGCATAATATCTTAAAGGTGAACATGAAAACAAAAGAGGTTTCTGTATTTGCTCATGAACCCGTAATGAGTCAGCCAAACGATATTGCCATCGACAGCAAAAACCGCCTCTATGCCAGTGATCCTGACTGGAAAGGAGGAACAGGGCGTGTGTGGCGGATAGATACAAGCGGCAAAACAGCTCTCCTTGACTCTATGGGAACCACAAACGGAATTGAAGTGAGCCCCGACGAAAAGATACTGTATGTTAATTCATCACGTAAAATATGGGCCTACGACCTCTCAAAAAACGGTGAAACAGGCAATAAGAGACTGCTGATTGAATTTCCTGATTTTGGGATGGATGGCATGAGGTGCGATATAGAAGGTAACCTTTATGTTGCCAGGTTTGGAAAAGGCGTAATTGCAATCGTCTCACCCGGAGGCAAATTAGTAAGAGAAGTGCCCCTGACGGGCAAAAGACCTACCAATGTCGCTTTCGGAGGAAAAGACGGCAGGACAATGTATGTCACAATTCAGGACCAGGGTAATATTGAAAGTTTCCGCACCGAAATTCCGGGGCGTGAATGGAAAATGCAGCAGAAAGCAAGAAGGCGCTGATTAAAAACGGTAATTAATGCAGGACTATTTAAAATCACAGTCGGAAAGATATCAGGCCTTATTTCCATGTTGGAACAGGCAGCTTGATAAGTAAATAATAATCAAATCAATAAGTAATATCATTAAAAATTAAACTATGAAGAAATCTGTTTTTTTATTCCTGATTATGTTTCTGTCGCTGGTCTGTCTTATGCAGGCACAGACATATAATATTGTTATTAAGGGAGGTCATGTCATTGATCCGAAAAATAACATAAATGAAGTAATGGATATTGCAGTCAAAGACGGGAAAATAGCTGCAGTGGCAAAAAATATAAACCCGGCGGGCGCAATACAGGTTGTTGATGCCAGGGGATTTTATGTCACTCCCGGTCTGATAGATATACATGTGCATGTTTATCAGGGTACGAATCTCGATCAGCAGTACATGAACGGACCCAACTCGGTAAGTCCTGATGGTTTTACATTCCGGGTTGGTGTAACAACCGTTGTGGATGCAGGCTGTGCCGGATGGCGTACTTTCCCTGATTTCAAGAAGCAGACAATTGACAGGTCCCAGACAAGAGTTCTGGCATTCCTCAACATCGTCGGCGACGGAATGAGGGGAGGCCCTTTTGAGCAGAACCTTAAGGACATGGATGCCAGGATTACAGGTGAGTATGCAAAGAAAAACTCAGATCATATTGTCGGAATAAAGCTGGCTCACTTTAACGGGCCTGACTGGACCCCTACCGACAGGTCAGTGGAAGCAGGGAAAATTGCAGATATGCCTGCTATGATCGATTTCGGCGGAAGTAACCCACCGCTTTCATTCAAAGAACTTTTTCTGGATCATCTTCGTCCTGGGGATATCCTGACACATTGCTATGCACAGCTTGGCGGAAGCAGGGAATCAATCGTTGACACCGACAAAGGTGAGGTAAAACCCTTTGTATGGGAAGCTGTTAAAAGAGGTCTTATCCTCGATGTTGGATACGGCGGTATCAGTTTTGCTTATTCACAGGCCATACCGGCTGTTAAAAGCGGGCTCTATCCACATGCAATAAGCACTGACCTGCATATCGGAAGCATGAATGGTGCCATGAAAGACCAGCTGACCACTATGTCAAAGTTTCTTGCCATGGGAATGGACCTTCAAAGTGTTATCAATGCAAGTACATGGAAACCTGCACAGATAATCAAGAGAGAAGAGCTGGGTCATCTTTCCGTGGGAGCTGAAGCCGACATCGCTGTACTTAATATGCGAAATGGAAAATTCGGCCTCTTCGATTACACGGGATACAAACTGGAAACAGATAAAAAGCTTGAATGCGAAATGACTATCAGAGCAGGCAGGATCGTTTACGATCTCAATGGCATTGCCAACCCGGTAGTACTTCCAAGAAGAAGAAATTGAACAAATCATACAGGCTCATGAAGAACCTGTTATATATATACCGTAAAATATCAAATCAATTAATTTAAACTTTAATAAACTTAATTCACTATGAAAACAGAAAGAAGATCAGCACTTAAGAAAATGTTTGCCTCTTTTGTAGGCTTAACAGGTCTTGGCCTTGCAGCAAATGCAAAAGCTAATGCTTCGGAAGAAAAGGAAGCAGGAAACATAACCAGCTTTCAGAAGGCTCCATTGTTCTCAGGCCACACCAAATATGGAAACCTGATTTTCATTGCAGGTAAAGGTGCCCACGTTGCCCCCTTTGATATTAAAAATCACACGGAAATTGTTATTAAAGCCCTTGAGGATGAGCTTATCAAAGCAGGCAGCTCTATGGATAAAGTGTTGAAGGTCAATGTCTATCTTGACAAAATTGAAGATTATCAGGGTATGAATGAGGTTTACAGAGGCCGGTTCGGAGACAAGCCACCCGTACGTACTACCGTTGCTGTTGCCAAAGGAGGAGTACCCGGTGATTCGCTTGTTGAAATGGATTGCATAGCATATATTTAATATTAAACTATAAAAAAATGAAACGCAGAGAAGCAATAAAGAATTTATCCGTTCTTCCTGTTGCAGGTGCAGTTATGGGGAGTTCATTACCGTTTGGAGCCGCCCTGGCTGCCCCTGCACCTTCTCGTGCCGTAAAGCGTGACTTTTTCAAGGAACTCGGACTTCGCACGTTCATAAATGCTGCAGGTACTTACACAACAATGACAGGTTCCCTGATGCATGATGAAGTCAGACAAGCATGGCTCGCAGCATCTGATGAGTTCGTCATGCTCGATGAGGTTCAGGATAAAGTGGGAGAAAAAATCGCCGCCATGTGTCATGCTGAAGCTGCAACCGTTACAGCAGGCTGCTATTCAGCACTGGTACTGGGAACAGCCGGTGTCCTGACAGGTAATGACCCAAAAAAAGCTGCCCAGTTACCTGATCTTACCGGCATGAAATCGGAAGTGATCACACAAAAGGCTCATAATGAGGGATATATTCATGCCCTGACTCTCACAGGCATCACCCTTGTCGAGGTTGAAACAGCAGAGGATGTTGAACGGGCTGTTAACGAGAAAACTGCCATGATGTGGTTCCTGAATTATGCAGGCCCCAATGGAAAAATCAAGGACAAGGAATGGGTTGCCCTTGGCAAGAAGTATAAAATCCCTACAATGAACGACATGGCAGCAGATGTGCCCCCGGTTGAAAACCTATGGAAATACAATGACATGGGGTTCGATCTTGTTTGCATATCGGGAGGAAAAGGTCTGTGCGGTCCGCAAAGTGCCGGAATTCTGATGGGGAGAAAAGATCTTGTTGCCGCTGCCCGTCTGAATGCTCCTCCCCGTTCAATTACCATCGGACGAGGAATGAAAGTTAACAAGGAAGAGATAATCGCCATGTACGCGGCTATTGAGAAATATGTTAACGGTGATCATGACCGGGAATGGAAAGACTGGGAAAAAAGAGTCGGTGTGATTGAAAGTGCAGCCAGAAAAATTGCTGGAGTAACGACTGCAGTAACTGTCCCTCCGGTTGCCAATCATACACCTTCACTCAATATAGCCTGGGATATAAACAAGGTTAAAATAAGCCGGGAAGAGCTTCAGGCAAAACTGAGGAGCGGAAATCCTTCTATCGAGGTTATGGGAGGCAGAGAAACCAGCATCAATCTGACCGTTTTCATGTTAAAACCCGGGCAGGACAAAATTGTCGCTGCAAGGATCCAGGAAGAGCTGAAAAAAGCATCATCCTGATCATCTGTTTCTAAACACAAAATTATGCAAATTATGAAGTTAAGGAAACTCCATTTAGTGATTGTATTATCTCTGATATCAGCTTTAATACAGGCTCAGACATATTCGACCCTCATCAAGGGCGGGCATGTCATCGATCCTAAAAACAACATCAATGAACTGATGGATGTTGGCATCAGCAACGGCAAGATCGCCCTCGTAGCCAAGAACATCAGCGAAACTGAAGCAAAGCAGGTTATTAATGCCAAAGGTATGTATGTTACCCCAGGGATTATCGACCTTCATGTCCATGTGTATTACGGTACCAAAATGGACCAGGGCCTCATGAACGGACCGAGCTCCGTGGCTCCTGATCCGTTTTCATTCCGCGCCGGGGTGACAACGGTTGTCGATGCGGGAAGTGCCGGATGGCGGACTTTCCCTGATTTCAAGAGGCAGACCATCGATAACTCACAGACAAGGGTTCTTGCCTTTTTAAACATTGTCGGAGAAGGTATGAGAGGTGGTCCTTTTGAACAGACCACACTCGATATGGACGCCCGCAGGGCAGCCCAATGTGCTAAAGAATATGCCCCGGATATCGTTGGCATAAAACTGGCACATTACAGCGGTCATGAATGGGGACCTACTGATAGTACCGTCCGGGCAGGAGTTCTTGCCGATATGCCGGTAATGATAGATTTTGGTTCCGCTGATCCCCCTCTTTCCATTGAGGAACTCTTCATGAAGCGCCTCCGCCCCGGTGATATCTGGACCCATGCTTATGCATACTTTCCCAAGACCCGAGAAGCCTTAACAGATGAGAATGGTAAAGTAAAGCCTTTTGTCTTTGAAGCTCAGAAAAGAGGTATCATATTTGATGTCGGCCATGGTGGTGGTTCATTCCGCTGGAACGTGGCTGTACCGTCAGTTCAGCAGGGTTTTATTGCAGATGCCATAAGTTCCGATCTTCATACCGGAAGTATGAACAGCGGTTTTAAAGACATGGCAAACCTTATGTCAAAATTTCTTGCTCTCGGGCTGCCCCTGCATGATGTAATTTACAGATCCACATGGAAACCTGCCCTGATCATCAAAAGGCCGGATCTGGGTAATCTCAGCGTGGGAAGTGAAGCCGATGTGGCAGTTTTCAGCCTGAGCCAGGGAAATTATGGATTTCTTGATATAAGCGGTCTGAAACTCAAAGGAACGCAGAAACTGACAGCTGAACTCACCCTGAGAGCCGGCAGGGTGGTATGGGACCTCAATGGCATAGCTGCCAGGGAATACAAATAAAACCATGAAAGTACACAAGGCTGTGGTATAGCTTATCTTCTAAATCCGTAGCCTTTAAACAATTGTGCCCTTTGAGGACAACGACAGCCGTTAAACCACAAAGGGCACAAAAACTTTAAGGGTATCAAGTAACCTATATTACATTCTCATTGTCTCAGGTATATATGACCATCTGTTTTTCAGCATCCCATCCCATTCCTTTCACATACATGGTATACATTCCAGGCTCAGAGAATCCGTCCCATACCACTTCATGCTTACCCGGTTCAAGCCCGTCTGCTTTGAGACGCCAGACAACATCCCCAAGTTTGTTTTTGATATCAACATAAACGTCACTTTCCTCAGGAACGTTGACTTCCATAACAATACCATCCTTTGAGTCAGCCCCGAGAGCCCTGATCGAAGGTTTTTCGCCATAGGCAACTTTCCCGGTTTTCCAGGCGGAGTAGTCGAACGGCTCATCAACGAGATGGTAAGGATCTTCATTGAATCCGTCATAATTCCTCCTCAGATAAAGTGTTACAAGAGGTGTGCGCTTTAACGTGTCAAGACTGACTTTTTTGGCCCGTCCGTTTTCCCAAAGATATACGGGAATATCAAATGGATCAAGCACGTCAGAAAAGCCGCGTTCAATTCCTATGTGGAAAAGCCCGAAATTGCCGGGTTCGTGGCCAGCCAGCCAGTGACTAATAATATCGACCCTGAAAGGATCTATCCCAAAGATAATATTATTGCTCATGTAGTCTTTAGCCTTTCCGTTATGCGGTCCCCCCGCGAAACCGTCACCATCGCGCCCGTATACTCCTTCAACTATATTTATTCCAGTAGGGGTAACACTGAATGAATCAAGCATCCTCTGAATCCATTGCTCCATAAAAAGTCCTCCGCCATAGGGTGGCCTGTCCATGCGGCTGGCCCATCGCGGCATCCCTGCTTTAAGATGCTTTTCCTGAAGTTCGTTCACCACCTGAAGATAATCGGGCTGGAAAAACTGATGATATCTCTGATCATATGTTTTGAAAACATCATAATGGCCTCCGCAGAACTGATGGAATTTCCTTCCTGTAATACCCTGAAGATTCTTGATAGAAGCAGTAATTCCCATCTGGTGAGCTTTGAACTTGGCTATATTTATCAGAAAGGATCCTGGCTCTGTCATGGGAGCCATAAAACCGATTTCCTTAAAAACTACTCCGTTGTTGACCTTGTGAAAAATTATGTCTCCCTCCGGCAGATCCCAGAAATCTTTTGAACTGAGATCTTTAAGGTCAAAATTGTTTCTGCGTGCCATATCATAATATCCATGTCTTTCCCATGTGGAAGTACATGCGCATTCCCTGAGGTATATATCCTGGGGACCCTTGTCCTTTACAGCCTTAAGAAAGCCTTCAATATAATTAAGATCCGTAGTTATACCCAGATGCTGAAGAGGGTCTTTCGGATCAACACGGCCACTGCATGTCCAGTTTGGTTTGCAAGTTACTTTGGATGAATTCGAACAACCCCTTCCTCTTGTGGTTTTGACGAACATCTCTGATGCAAGCTTATACGCAGCATCATGTATCGCCTGCTTATTCCCCCTGTCATCTACTGATGTGAGGTTAATAAAAACTGCTTCAGGATGTTCTTTAATGAACGGGTGTAAATCAAATCCTGTCACACGTTGTGAACCCGGAGCTGCCATCGCATCATATGCCGGACCTACCAGGCCGGCTATGCCCGCTGCTGATGAAACCTTTATAAAATCGCGTCTTTTCATTTATTTTTGTATGGGTAAGGTTTATTTATTTATAAATTCTGTTTCTGCTTAATTTAACCGCCGGCCTTTGCTACCGGTTTCAGCTGTTGTTATTACTATAACAATCCATAAATTGATTTGTTCTTTTAAGAATCGCCCACATTATTTTATCATGTCGCCAGGGGTTGTCCCTCAGGGTACCTGATCTTTCTCCTTGGTCCTTTATAGTCATTCCGCTGTGCCGTGAAACTTGCCCTGATATACTCGCCCAGGTAAATACCGCCTGCAATAGTATCGCCTGACAATTTGCCGGAGAAGATAAATGGAACATTATCTGCAATCATTCGCTCTGAACTGCTTAGCTTTACCTCCTGTCCTTCAATTGTACCAACCATCTCCCTGAGTGAAAAATCACCCTTGTGTGAGCCCTGGATCCAGTTGCCATTCTGTTCAATGAAAAATGTATGACGGCTTTTGCTGCTGTAAAATTCTATGTCAACTGTCCATCTTCCGGAAATATCAGCTGCCGGTGGCGCCATTTCTTTTGGTTTTGGATACTTTTCAGATAAAAGCTCATATATACGGTCAGCCACAATTTTGTCATTACCCGGCTGCATTTGCCCCGATGTGATTCGAAGTGAGGTGGTGCCCTCCTCTTCATTGTTTCCGCTGTGAACCGCTATTCTGGGCTTTGTAGTGGACAATATCTCGGCAACCTCCGGGCCTGTAATATTAAAGTCGGAGGGATTCCATGATATTATAAGCACAGGGCTTCTGTTATTGAGACTTGTCGGTTCCCTTAAAGTGGTTTTAATGCCTTTGATTGCTGATACTTTTTTGGAAATATTGTCAAGATAAGTCAGCCATGTTCTGTATTTTTCATCATGGTCACGGTTCACCCATGCCTCAACCGCTGCAAGCATACCCAGCATTTCTTCTTTACCCACCTTGTTGTCACGGCCCGTACCATGATGCGGTGAGCTTGCCTGCCATGCCGACATAAGAATGTCCTTCTGGCCAAGGAGCAGTCCGGCACACTGAGGTCCGCATATTGCTTTCCCCCCGCTGTAGGCAACAACTGTGGCTCCGGCCTGAAGGTGTACGTTTGGTATGGTAAGATCCTCTGCGGCTGCATCAACCAGGAATGGTATATTCTTCGGCCTGGCCAGGGCAGCGATCTTATCGATTGCGAATTCCCTTCCAGGTTCGGTATCCCTTCCGGTCATAACATAGATCATTGCCGTCCGTGGATTTATTGCTCTTGCCAGGTCTTCAAGCGTGTCAACGGTGATTATGGAAACCCCTATATTTCTTATTGCATGATCATAGGCATTCCGTGAACTGCGGGGAATAATCACTTCTGTCTTGTCAAAACCTGAAAGATCAGGTATGCGTACAAGTTTTTCAGGATTACCTCCCGACACACTGGCCGCTGTAACATGTTTCATGCCTGCCGCACAACCAGATGAGATCATCCCCCATTCAGCCTTTGTGAGTTCGGCCAGACGACGGCCAATACCGAACGCCAGTTCATCATACTGAATAAAGAAATTTGAGGCAGCATGCATAGCTTCAACAACTTCAGGCCGCTCTATTGACCCTCCGATAATGGTAAAGGTACCTACGCAGTTAATAACCGGTTCAACACCTATCGACTGGTAAATATTGGGGCCAGTTGAAAGAGGGCCTGAGGCCGGTGACAAGACCGACTCCAGGGGAAGAAAACTTCCTGCGAAGGGCAGTATAGTAAGGCTTTTTATAATGTCTCTTCGTTCCATGTTTTAATCCAGAATTACAGGTTATATTATTTTAAACTATCGTAAACTAAATATATGCAATACAGTCCATTTGTATCAGATTATCTGCCGGTGGTAATCCGTTGGGAACAGCCACGGTTGTCCTGGCCGGAGGATTCTTTCCGAAGCGTCCCCTGTAAGCCTCATTCATTCCGTCGTAGTCTTTTATGTTATCCAGAAATACGGTCACTTTCAACACTTTCTCCAGCGAAGAACCGGCTTTAATGAGCTCAGCTTCCAGCACATTTATCACATTTTCGGTGTGTACCTTTATATCACCCTCAAGCCTGTCTCCCCTTCCCGAAAGAAAAAGAAGATTTCCCAGGCGGGTCGAGGTTGAAAACAAAGGCAGATCCTGCGAATTTGCTATTCCTGACACTTCCTTTTCAGGTGCCGGTTCAACTGTGGGTTTTGCCGCAAGGCTCAGTCCGGCTATCCCTGCAATCGCGGTAACCATTTTTTTTAATGCTGAACGTCTTTCAGTTTTCATATCTGATTAATCAATTTGATTTAATTGCCTGATCTTCCAGCCAGCTCCTTGCTGCTATTCCGTTCTGGTCAAACACTATTCTGCCGGCCCGTATGGTCAGCTCTGTTTCAAACTTCCTGTCGCCATCAAGCCTGTTCCCCCCGGCATCAATAAAACCAAAATTTCCTCGGCGTATACTCAGCACTGCAACATCGGCTTCCGAGCCTGGACTTAAATTTCCCAGATCATCACGCCTGATAGATGTGGCTGCATTCCAGGTTGCACTATTGACGATATCGCTTAACCCCATGCCTATATTAAGGTATTTTGACATTATGTCAAGCATATTTTTCATTCCTGAATTCATACTGTTTCGATGAAGATCCGATCCGAAGGAATCAGGTGAAAGTCCCTGCCTGAATGCCGGGATGGCCACTTTGAAATGGAACATGCCGCCACCGTGTCCCACATCAAATCTGACACCTTTCTTCTTTGCTTCAATAACACACGGCCTGATCTCTGCATTATCGTCCAGGATGCATGTTCTGTCCGAAGCCGTACAAAAAGAGTGAGTGTAAATATCTCCCGGCCTCATTTTTTGAAGTATTTCATCAAGGGGATATTCCGGAAGATGGCATTCCACAATTATCGGAACTTCTGACATTTCTGCGGCTTCAAGAGCTCTGTTGAAGGGAGCCCTGTCTCTCCCTGTATAATGCCCTATCTTTACACCAACTATATATCTTCGATACTGTTCAATAGTAATGGATGTCATGCGCGGATCCATATCATTTATGTCCTCCTCTGATGGAAATCCCGACATACCCGAACCGGCGATATTGAGAAAAGCCAGTACCCTTGTCCGTGACCTGTCAATAACCCGTGTTTTGAAAAGCGAAAAATTTCTCCAGCCTGAAGTGCCTGCGTCAACAACCGTTGTTATCCCGGCCTTGAAGGTAATGTCGTCAGGTGAAACACATGAAAATCCGTTTGCAAAACCCTGCTCGGGACCAACAAAAACGTGAGTATGGATATCTATCAGCCCGGGCACAACATACATGCCTTTCGCATCTATTACCCTGCGGGCCCCGTCCGTGGGAATATCAGGCGCCACCTTCAGTATTTTCCCGTTATATATGGCCAGATCCATTGGAGCATCAATTTTATTGGCAGGATCGATCACGTGGCCACCCTTCAGTAAAATGTCAGCCATCTGTGAATAAATCATCGTTCCCTGGCATATAGTTAAAAGCAGGGATAATAAAGTTATCTTCATGCCGACAGGGATTTTCATTTTACCTGCTTTTTTGTTGTCGTAACTGCGTCCCACATGGGTGATCCGATCCCGTTCAGATCCCATACAATCCTTCCTGCACGAACTGTAAGTTCTGCTTCAAGCTTTTTTGTTCCCTTCATTTTGGTTCCCCTGACATCCAGAAAACCAAAATCACCTTCGCGCAAAGAGAATACGGCAACATCCGCCACGCTTCCCCTGCTGAGATTTCCCAGATCAGGTCTTTTAATAACATTAGCCGGGATCATTGTGGCTCTCTTTATTACATCCTGAAGTGGCAACCCCAGATTCAGGAACTTTGATAAAAGATTAGCCATATCTTTCATGCCGCTGTTCATGCTTCCGATATGCAGGTCAGAGCTGATTACATCCGCTATGAATCCCTGCTGAACCGAAGGTATTGCCTGGCGCCAGTGAAACGCACCTCCTCCGTGTCCGACATCAAATATTATTCCCCTCTTCTGCGCTTCAAAGATGAAAGGCTTGACTTTTCCATACTCATCAACCGGCACCTCCCTGTCCTGGGGAGCATTCGCATAGGTATGAGTCCAGATATCTCCGGGCCGCAGATGTTTCATAAACAGCTCCTCAATTGATAAAGGAGGATCGTGTTCGCCAAGATCAACCATAACAGGTACATCGGCAAGTTTGCCGGCTTCAACAGCCCTGTCAACCTGTGTAAAATCAGGACCCCAGTAATGAGCTGACTTGACCCCCACAAGAATGTCCGGAAAAAGCCTGTTAATCATGTACGCAGTCATAACAGGATTCATATCATTCACATCCTGTTCCTCAAACCTTCCGTACATGCCAGTACCCACAATGTTCAGAAATGCGAGGATCCTTGTTCGCGACCTGTCAATCGTTTGTTCCTTGAATTTCCTGAAGTTCCTCCAGCCGGCCGACCCTGCGTCGACAACTGTCGTTACACCTGCACGGAAGGTAAAACCATCGGGAGGAAGTGCGTCCCATCCGTCTGCTATATAAGATCCGGGTTCTGTTCCGTGAAATGCATGAACATGCATGTCAATTAGGCCGGGAGTAACAAACATTCCCCTGACATCTATAACCTTAACGGCACCCTCCGGGGAGATATCCGTTGCAACCCGAAGTATTCTGCCGTCTTTAATTGCCACATCCATCAGCGAATTAATATTATTGGCCGGGTCAATTACATGACCCCCCTTTAAAAGAATATCAAATTCCTGAGCCTGAGATGTTCCGATCGAAAGAAAAAATGCTGATACTGAGAAAATCAATGCCAGAATATGCCCCGTAATATTTTTGAATCTTATCATTTAAGCGGATATTTCCACCTTCAGTATACTATGTGTGACTTAATATATTCTCTCTCCCCGAAGCAACAAAACTACATTACCGTTATTTAAGCGGCATAATAATTGAAGTACAGACAAAAATAGTAATTTGCATTACCATAGATGCTAAATATCTATTAAAGATTGTTAAAAACAGACAGTTTTAGCTAACTATTAGGATTTTATTGTTTATTTTATACCTAAATTTATTTTTATCCACTGTAACACATATAAAACTATATTATGGACTTATTCAAAAAATCACGATCTCTGACAGCAGCCGTTATGCTGGCTGCAGTTTTTACAATGAGTATCTCATTGCCGGAGAATAATGCAACCAGCAAAACAGGCAGCTTTTATCAGGAAGTGCTTCCCGCCAGGACATTTTCTTCACTGAAAATTGATGCCGGTAATACAAAATGGTTTCTGACTGAAAAAGGACTGGTAAGTTTCGACGGAGTAAACTGGAAGCTTCACAATGCAACAGGCAAATTAGCACCTGAAAATATCAAGGGATTTGCTCTGGAGTCAGGAAATGGAGAACTCAGCTTCTGGATTGCATCTCCTGAGGGTGTCATTGTTATGGCCATCCCTGCTGAAGGCGGTAAGGAACCCGTGGTTTATAAGGCTGAAAACTCCAGCATCTCCAGTAATAATGTCCTGAGTGTAGCTGCAGGAAAGGGATCTGTGCGCTGGATAGGTACTGACAAGGGGATTGCGGGTTTAAAAAATGATAAATGGCTGACACCCGATTATGATGTTCTGTATCCTGACCCCATGTTCAAGGATTTTCCAATAACTACGATGGCAACCAGCCCTGATGGTGACTCACTTTATGTCGGTACTGTCGGAGCCGGAGTTACAAGGGTACAACGTAATGATGTTGATGCCATAACCGGAGCTTCGAGCTATGCATACTGGGGGCCCATAATAATACCGTCAGATAACGTCTACAGTATTTACATCTCAGCTGACGGAATGAAACAATGGTTCGGAACTGACGGTGGAGTGGGACTTCACATCGGGGGCAGCACCCTTGACAACTGGGAAGCCTATACAATAGAAGAAGGACTGGTCGATGATTTCGTTCAGGCAATCACCGAAGCTAAAGACGGCAAAATGTGGTTCGGCACCAAAGGCGGCATATCTGTCTTTGACTTCGATGCATCAGAATGGACAACGTATACAACTGAAAACGGACTTCTCAGCAACAATATTCTCTGCCTTGGAACAGACAAAGACGGAGTTATCTGGATCGGAACCGATAGTGGCGTAAATTGCTATAAGGACGGAGAGTTCAAAAGCTTCAGGTAAACGAGGATTTAAAGGCAGGAAGAAACAAGCCTGACGTCACCGGCTCCACACAGATCATCCGATGTGTTGCCGGTGCTGTTGCAGGATGCCGGGTAATGTGTAAAAGTCCCGGAAATTATGTTTAAAGTATTTTATTGATCCAAAGGGTGATTTTTCTCCATACAGTATAAGTCTGAATCAACGGAATTGAAAAAACCATATGTGACATTTATTCAGGATCAAATCAATAAGGCATTCTGAAATTTAATTATATCGGAAATGAAAACTCTCTCCAGAAGACAATTTGTAAATAAAAGCGTTTTGGGGATCGGGTCAGCCGTTCTGGCATCCAATCTCCCTTGGAATCTGAATGCAGCTATGCCTGCAGGGACGGTCAAAATGCCTCTTGGTTTCCAGGTATGGACTATCAAGGATCAGCTTATCAAAGACTTCCCCGGAACCTTGAAAATGATGGCAGGGCTGGGTTACGAAAGCGTTGAGATGTGCTCCCCTCCCGGTTATGAGTCTTCAGGCTTTGGACCACTAACAAAGATAAAACCGGGAGAAATGAAGAAAATCATAAATGATGCGGGCCTGAAATTCGAAAGTACTCACTACGGAATGGGAGAATTACGGGATAATCTCGATGAACGCATCGCATTTGCAGCTGAATCAGGACAGAAGCAAATGATACTTTCAAGCTTCTGGCTGCCAAAAGGTGCAACAATGAGCGACTGGATGAAAGCCGCTGACGAACTGAATGAAATAGGTGCAAAAACAAAAAAGGCCGGTATTCAGATGGGATTTCACAATCATCATATGGAATTTGAACAGATCGATGGCGCTCTCATTTATGACGAACTGCTGAAAAGATTTGATCCGGACCTGGTAAAGATGCAGTTCCAGGTAGCTGTAATAAACATCGGATATAAAGCTGCTGACTATTTCAATAAGTACCCCGGCAGGTTTATTTCGGCTCATCTTGCTGACTGGTCGTTCCTCGAAAACAAAAATGTGCCGCTAGGGAAAGGTATTGTCGACTGGAAAGAATTCTTCGGTGCTGCAAAAACAGGAGGCGTTAAAAATATTTTCGTGGAAATGAACCAGGAAACATTCAAAGAGAGCGCTGACTTTATCCACAATCTCTAATAATCTGATTTTATTACAATTAAAACAAAATCAAACCTAGTTATGAAAAAGATCTTTGCATTCACCCTGTTATTGCTGATCATTGCATGCAGCTCCAGAAAAGAGCCAAAGATACCCTGTTACGCATGGATGGGAGGGCCCGGCAAAGCCACTGATGCCGAACTGAAAGCCAGCTTTACAGACCTGAAAGAAAAAGGCATTGATGGTCTTATGTATAATGGCGGTAAGGATCCTGAGGTCTATAAAAGAGTCGGTAAAATCGCCAGGGAGTCCGGACTGGAATTTCATGCCTGGATCCCGACCCTGACCCTTGGCAACATCCCGGAAATTAAGCCCGAATGGTTTGCAGTAAACGGACTGGGCGAATCGGCATATGATAAGCCTGCATATGTCAGCTATTATAATTTTGCCTGTCCGAACCGCGAGGAAGTATGTCAATATCTTGAAAAAATGTACGGGGCTGTTGCTGATGTTCCTGAAGTTGACGGCATACATCTCGACTACATCCGGTATCCCGATGTTATCCTTGCAAGAGGATTGTGGGAAAAATATGGCCTCGTGATGGACAGGGAATATCCTCAGTATGACTACTGTTACTGCGATAAATGTGTGGCTGATTTCAAGGCAAAGACCGGAATAGATATAAAGTCAGTTGAAGACCCTTCACAGGTAGAGGAGTGGAAACAGTTCCGCTATGATATTATTACCAGTCTCGTAAACAGACTTGCCAAAGTAGCCCACTCCAGGAATAAGCAGATAAATGCTGCCGTCTTCCCCGGGCCTAACTCGATCGCAAAAAAAATCGTCAGGCAGGAATGGGATAAATGGAATATCGATGCATTTTTCCCGATGAATTATAATGACTTTTATCTCGAAGACACAAAGTGGGTTGGAGACGTTACAAGGGAGGCAGTCACGTCGCTTGATAACACCAGGCCAGTTTACAGCGGTCTGTTCATCTGCCCCGATCCTGAAAAAAAGGCTGCTGAACCAGACCCTGAAAACCACGGCCTTGTTCCTTCCGAACTCGAGGCAGCTATAAGAGAATCTATGGAGAATGGCGCCACGGGAATCTGCCTGTTCACTCCCGGCAGAATGACCGAAGACGGGTGGGAAGTATTTGAGAAGGCAATACGCACTGCTTACACAAATAAAGTGTTTCCCGGCAATTAAGATACGCAGTTCTGAATATTTGTACAATAACAACGCAGGTACTTTGAAGCCTGCTTCCGGAATGTTTTTTATCTTCGGCCTCATACGGGGCTGATGATACGGTAAGGATTGTGCATTCAGCTGCCTTCAAGGAATCTCCAGGTAAATGCCCACCCATCCACGATTGTTTATGGCATGGAAAAACATGCTGTCAGACTGGTATTTAAGCCGAAGATTGTTAATTTTGTGAAACAAGTAGTTTATATGACATTCCTCAAACGATATGGCATTTTTCTCCTGCTTTTTGGTGTTGCCCTGATCCTCCTGACAAGCAAATTAATAATATGGGGGCTCGGAGCACTGGGAGCAGGTCTGATTATTTTCGGGATCCAGCAGCTGATAAGACTGAACGTACAGGCTTCCCTGTTCCAGCAACAGGTGGAAAGACTGGAGGACAGAAATAAATCATTGCTGAAACAAAAAGAAAAACTTGAGGAAGAGAATATTTTTCTCAAAGAAAGACATTTTCAGATCACTCAGATTAAGAATATTCTGGAACTGAACCTTTTCGAAATAGACACAAAATTTACCCGGTCCGTCAATAAAAAGGAAATTATCAATGAAAGAAATATTAAATATTTTGGCAGCCTCGGTGTATCAGTTAAAGCAAAATACGGCATAGATTGCAAAGAATTGAGATTCAAATATATTCCGGAAAATGACGAGCTTATTGTGGCAAACATAAATCCCAAATTTCTTTCTTTTGGCAACAGGAAGCTTGAATGGGATTTCTTTGAGATTTATGAATACAGGAACCAGAACCCCCTGGCAGAAAAGAGATGGATGACCAGTGATGATCTCTTCAAATATGCCAACAGGATAAAGGAATCTTACCGTGTTCAAACCGAAAAAACTCTTGAGAACGGGCCTGAAGAATTTGAATGGATCTATACCCCTATAAGAAAGAATGTTGAAAATGCAATAAAAGTTCTTTTTGGAGGGCTTTGCAGCAGAATTCAGGTTGCCGAGAAAGCTGATCCTGATTTCAAGCCTCTTGAAGAATTGACATTTGATACCCTGAAGCAACCGGCTAGGCTCAGAGAATAATTATATCTATTATATCCTGATCAGACCAGAGGCGCGAAGGTCGTTCAGGTCCATTTTATGAACATAAAAAATCATTCTTATGAATTTGAACAACGATTTTATTTACAGGCCGAGAGATTTCAGAAGTATTCCCGTATGGAAAAACGTTACGGAACAGCAATGGAACGATCCTTCATGGCAGATGAAAAATACCATACGCAACGTTGAAGACCTGGAAAAGGTAATATCTCTTACTGAACATCAGAAAAGCGAAATTGACCGCACTCTGAGAACAATGAAAGGTCAGGGAAAAGAGCCGATGCGTATTACCCCTTATTACGCAACCCTGATGCCATCTGATCCTTTTCACCCGGAACTTCTTCCCGGGGAAAAACAGGAAAAGCGGCTGGACCCCGTATTCTGGCAGAGTGTCCCTACTCCTGCCAACCTTCTGTTCCCGGATACCGGGGCTGAAGGAGCAATGTCAGAAGGTTCAAGAAGCTTTGGGGCTGCCTACCAGCGATATCCTAACAGACTCGCGCTTTTTGTTGCGCAGAATACCAGCTGTGCTTCATACTGTGTTCATTGCCAACGTGCAAAATCACTTGACGGAACAGTCGATGTTAACATCAACGAAATAAACAGAGGCCTTTTTTATATAGCCTTTAACAGCAATATTAATGAAGTACTTGTAACAGGCGGCGATGCCCTGATGATAAGTAAGAAACGCCTTCAGTATGTCCTGGAAGAACTTAGCAGAATTCCTCATCTTAGGGTTATCAGAATTGCTACCCGGGTCCCGGTGGTAATGCCTATGGCCATTACTGCAGAACTGCTTGATCTTATAACTATTGCTTCAAACAAGTACTCCGAAGGTGCTGAAAAGTATGTCTATTTCATGACTCACATCAATCATTACCATGAAGTCACCTCTGACCTTGCTGCTGCTGCAAAGAGAATTATGAATCATGGATTTACTATCCGGAACCAGACTGTCCTTCTAAATCATGTCAATGATTATTATGTCACACTTGCTGAAACATTCAGAAGAATGTTCTGGGTGGGAGTGCACCCTTACTATCTTCTTCAGTGTCACAAGGAAAAAGGTATAGTGCATTTCATAACCCCTGTTCAGGTCGGGAAAATTTATATGAAACACCTTCAGGGATGGATTTCAGGGACAACCGTTCCCCGTTATGCCGCCAACATAGAAGGAGGAGGTGGAAAAGTACTGTTAATGCCATCGGGACACGATACCCTGAACACCGGGAATAACATTGAAGAAAAAATCTCCGAAAGCTTTGCCACCATATCGACCTGGGATGGCAAAGAACTCTTTAACTATGAGGCTCTCGGGAGAACCACCCGGCAGGAATTTGAAGAGGCGGTCGAAATTATGGACAAATTTATCGGTAGAAAAGGAGTCTTTTTGCCAAGGGTGATAATAGTGGATGAACAGGGAAATCATGTTGAAACTACAAACAGAACAAAGCTTCCAAGGTTTGAAAAACAAAAGAAATCAACATTGCTTGGATATGAAATTTATGAAAATAACATGCCTCTCACCAATCCGGCTGATATATCAGTTAAACTGGAGGGTCTTTTTCAGAAATCCAAATATGTAAAACCGTGATGAGCCATGTTTAGCGAATACCCTGACTTTTTTGCCAGATTTTATGATCTTATCTATCATAAGGTGCGTGATGACGTTGATCATCTGTTCTATCTCGACAAAATCAGGCATTCAGAAGGAAAGGTGCTCGAAATCGGCGCAGGGACGGGGCGGTTGTTTATTGATGCCCTGAATTCAGGTGCTGATATTTACGGCATAGACATCAGCAGATCAATGCTCGATGTCCTGAAGAACAATCTGGATAAAAAGTATCATGACCGGGTCAGCCTTCAGAACATTATTGATTTCAGGTTCAGGGAAAAATTTGATCTGATTGTGGCGCCATTCAGGGTGTTTATGCATCTTACAGAAAAAGAGGACCAGCTTAAAGCCCTGAATAATGTCTGTCAAAATCTGAATAGAAACGGGCTTTTTATCTTTGACACATTTGTTCCTGATTTAAACCAGCTTATAACAGGACTTGACTGTGTAACTGATTTTGACGGAGAATATGAACCCGGAAGAAAATTGAAAAGGATTGTATCAACCAGACCTGATCTCGTCAATCAGCTAATTAACGTCACCTTTCGTTTCGAATGGGACGGACAGAACAAACTGCACAGAAGTGAATGGGAAACGTGTCTGAGATATTTTTTCCGTTTTGAGCTGGAACACCTGGTTGAAAGATCCTGTTTCCTGAATTACAGTATCAAAGGAGATTTTAAAGGAAACGACCTTAGTAAGGATTCAAGAGAATTCATTATGTTTTGCTACAATTAAACTGCTTCCTGCACAGCATTGTCATGAAAACAAGACACACAAGCATTGTATTAATTTCTCCTCTCCTTCTGGTGCCGTGCGCATCATGTGACAGGAATGATTTGCCGGCAGAACGACCAAACATTCTTATCGCTGTTGGGGATGACATTTCATTTCCGCATATGAGTGCCTACGGATGTTCATGGGTCAACACTCCCGGATTTGACAGGATTGCAAAAGAGGGTGTTCTTTTTATGAACGCCTATACCCCCAATGCCAAATCATCTCCCTCAAGGGCCTGCCTGCTGACCGGAAGAAACAGCTGGCAACTCGAAGAGGCCGCCAATCATGTGCCTTACTTCCCTCGAAAATTTATAACATTCATGGAGGTGCTGGGCAGGAATGGTTATGATGTTGCACACACAGCAAAAGGCTGGGCCCCCGGTGTGGCACTCGACAGTGCAGGCAATCAGAGAGAACTTACAGGAAAAGCCTTCAACGAGAGAAAAACCAATCCCCCGGCAGACGGCATCTCAGCAATTGATTATGCAGCCAATTTTGAAGATTTTCTGGCATCGCGGGATCCCTCGGATCCTTTTTGCTTCTGGTACGGGTCACTTGAGCCTCATCGAAAATATGAATTTGGTTCAGGTGTCAGCAAAGGCGGAAAAAGTATTGACGGAATAGAAAGTGTGTTCAGATTCTGGCCCGACAATGATATCGTCCGGAATGACATTCTTGATTATGCCTATGAGATTGAATATTTTGACAGCCATCTGGTCAAGATGCTTGAAATTCTTGAGGCGAAAGGAGAACTTGAAAATACCATGGTTATCGTTACTTCCGACAACGGGATGCCTTTCCCCAGGATTAAAGGACAGGCTTACGACCTGTCAAATCATTTGCCAATGGCAGTTATGTGGGGGAAACGTATCAGAAATCCGGGCAGGAAAGTGTATGATTACCTGAGTTTTATTGATATTGCTCCAACGATCCTTGAAGCAGCAGGTATTGATCAGGCTGAAAGCGGGATGCAGCCCATAGAAGGAAAAAGCTTTCTGAACATTCTGAAGAGCAGGAAAAAAGGATTTACAGATAAAACCCGGAACCATGTCCTTATCGGAAAAGAGCGCCATGACGTTGGAAGGCCCTCTGATGCAGGTTATCCCATCAGAGGAATAATACAGGACGGTTATCTTTATATAATAAATTTCAGGCCCAACCGATGGCCTGCCGGAGACCCTGAAACAGGTTACCTTAACTGTGATGCCAGCCCGGTCAAGTCGCTAATTCTGAAAATGAGGCGCGCCGGCGGATCACAGGAATACTGGAATTATTGCTTTGGCAAGAGAACGGAAGAAGAACTTTATAAAATATCGGCCGATCCGGAATGCATCAATAACCTTGCTTCTGATCCCGGACTTAATTTCTTGAAACAAAGCCTTCGCCGGCAAATGCTGGACAAGCTTCATTCACAGGGAGATCCGAGAATGGCCGGAAACGGAGATGTTTTTGACAAATATCCATACGCTTCAGAGGATAACCGAAACTTTTACGACAGATATTTACGCGGTGAAATACCCGTAAGCGCTGCCGGATGGGTTGATCCCACAGACTTCGAGGAAATACCCGGTAAATGACACATGAGTATGATGTGATTATCTGTGGTGCGGGACCTGCAGGGTGCACTGCCGCACTTGCCCTTGGAACATCGGGTCGCAAGGTGGCACTTGTTGACAAGGACACTTTCCCGAGAGACAAAGTCTGTGGCGATGCAGTGCCGGCATATGCGCAAAAGGTCCTTAATTCCATAAATCCTTTGCTTGCAGAGGACCTCGGGAAACAGCTTACGCTTCACAAAGTTAACAAATGCAGGATTTTTGCACCTGATGAAAATACACTGGACCTGGATTTTCCTGAGTATGGATTCATTTGTAAAAGGATTGAATTTGATAATTTTCTTTTTTCTCTTGCATCATCATTACAAAATACCACAGTATTTCAGAATTTGAAAATTATCGGAATATCAGCAGATAAAAATGGCGTTATTGCCACTGCATCAGATGGTTCCGTTTTCAAGGCATCCCTGGTCATTGGCTGCGATGGCGCGAACAGTGTTGTGCGAAGGCATCTCTCCGGCCCGAGGTGCAATAACATTATATTTTCCTCTGCTGCAAGAACATATTTCAAAAATGTAAGAGACATCCCTGAAACTACATACGAGATTCACTTCCTCAGAAATTTGTTGCCGGGATATTTCTGGATCTTTCCTCTTCCCGGTAACGAGGCCAACGTGGGACTTGGCTTACCTCCGGTTGTGATAGCTGAAAAAAAGATGGATCCACGCAAAGAATTATCAAGGATAATTGAAACCGTTCCTTATCTCAGATCGCGGTTCTCCCAGGCTGAGATGACAGGGGAGTTAAAAGCTCAGGTTCTGCCACTTGGCCTGAACAGGATGGATATTTCGGGAGAGCGCATCATGCTGTGCGGCGATGCAGCATCACTTATAAATCCTGCTACAGGAGCCGGAATAGGTCATGCAATGCAGTCAGGCCGGTATGCCGGCTGGCATGCTGTTAAATGCTTTGACCATAATAAGTTCTCGGAGGAATTCATGAGAGATTATGATATGTCCGTCTTCTCAAAAATCCGGGAAGAGAATCGTTATTATTTAAAAATCCGTAAATATGTACTGGAGCATCCGGGCAGAATAAATATCCTGGTAAATACCGGATCAAAGTTCAAATACCTCAGAAAAAAAATGACAAAACTTTTGAAATAGTTCTTCAGGTTTCATAAAATTTTTCCTGTAATTCATTCTACGGAAAAAAGTGAACATAATCTTAAAATAAAAATCATGAGCACACGTAAAATTATTTATCTGGGATCTGGTCTGATATGTGCAATAGCAGCCCTGATAGTATTTTTCAGGGGGCTTGATGTGAAAGCACTTTTGTTCCTTGTCCTGGGAGTAGCCGCGGTCCTGCTTTTCAGAATGGGCATATCAGACACACGCAAATGAGAATATGATCTGCAAAGTTTTCCGTATGAATCCCTCCTGCTCCTGTCTGCTGAACATTCTGATCCTCAAGGTGTCTGTTATGAATCAGAACTCACTGGGAGAAGTAAGCTCATCGGGCAGAAAATCAAGGATCAAACACAACAGATACTTATGCTGCATATCGGTGTCTAAGACACTTATGATAAAACCATGATTATTGTCCTGGCCGGGCCTGTTAAAACCTGTAGCCTACTGAAAGACCAAACCCCGTATTTTTATAGGAAGTTTTGTCGTTTGCAAGAAGTTCATATTCCGGATTTACTTTCAGCAATCCCAGCTGAGCCTCCATCTGGCAGAAAAGTCCGAAATAGAACTCATAACCGAAAAAGATATTTGCACCGGCATCAAGTGCCCGGAAAAAAATCACATCTGAAGGATCTTCAGAAGTAACTGTATTCTTGAATTTTACTTCTGTCTCTTCCGTTTGTCCGTTGGCTGATGTTTTCACATTTCCGGCAATACCGTAAGCAACATAGGGGCCGAATCCCAACAGAATATGTCCGTCACCCAGCTGAGGCCTGTAAAGAAGACTCAGCGGCACTTCTATATATGAAAGTTTGATTGTTGTAACAATAGAGTTGTCTGCCTTTTGAGGAACATTCATAACATCCTTTTTTGCTCCCTTCATGTTGAATATAACTCCCGGTTGAAAATAAAAATCAGGTGCCACAGGCAGATTGTAGTTCAGGCCGCCATGAAACCCGAGAATAAGGTCATTTTCCAGCTTCTCGCCCCAAAAGTCACTGCCGTTAAGGTTTTGTAAATTGATGCCACCGTAAAGGCCCAAACCGATTTTTGAATTATCCTGGCTTCTTTTTTGTGCACAGATATCCGGAGCGGTAAAAAGAACAATCAATGTTAATGCAAACAGTTTTACTTTCATCTCTCAGAATTTATTTAATTGGTTTATATCTTTTGATCAAGAATTATCTTGCAGCTTCCTGCTCGGCATCGGCGATCATTTTTTCATTCGCGGTGATAAGGAACTCAACCCTTCTGTTTTGTGATCTTCCCTTTTCTGTTTCATTGTCATATTTAGGCATTGCCTCACCGAAGCCTTTCGTTGTGACCCTGCCAAACTCTATAGCCTGAGATGTCAGGTACGTGGCAACAGATGATGCTCTTTTCTCAGATAAAGTCTGATTATATGACTCAGATCCCATACTGTCGGTGTGTCCCTGCAATTCTATATTGGTGTCAGGGTATTCATTCAACACCGTAACCAGTTTGTTGAGTGTGGTTCTTGATTCGTCAGTAAGATCTGAACGGTCAAATCCGAAAAGAACGTTGCTGCTGAATTCAACCACAATTCCTTCTCCGACTCTTTCCACTTTTGCGTCGGGAACATTCTTTTTTATTTCTTCAGCCTGTTTATCCATCTGGCGGCCTATCACTGCACCTGTGGCTCCTCCAACAGCAGCGCCAACTATTGCACCCAGAGCAGTGTTACCCGATGCTCTTCCAATTACAGCTCCCATTGCACCTCCGGCAACTGTGCCGACCGCAGCGCCCTTGGTTGTTTTGTTCATCGATGCACATCCCGGGAAAATGAGGGTAGTGCACAATAAGATTATTATAAGTGATTCTGATCTTTTCATTTCCTAAAATTTTTTTCCCAACTCAGCCATCATTTGTCTGCAAAGATAATAAACTTAACAGAGATAGAAAAAATATCAGCTTCATTATAAATGGATTGATTTATCATATTATTTATGTAAATTTAGGAAATGAATATTATGCCGGCTGAAAAGCCTGGTAGAACACAGGAAAAGTAATTATTAACCAAAAAAAAGAAGAGTATGGCTGTATTGAAAGTAATTGAGATCATGGCATCATCATCAAAAGGATGGGAAGATGCTGCTGCTGTAGCCGTTAAAACTGCCGGCAAAACAGTAAAGGAAATACGCTCGGTATATGTTCAGGATATGAGTGCGGTTGTAAAAGACAACCAAATCTCAGAATATCGTGTAAATGTAAAGATTACATTTGAAGTTGTGAACTGAAACGACCCTGGTGTTGCTGGTTGCTGATAAATGATTCAATCGTAACTCAATCCGTCTGGCTAACCCGCAACTTATTATTTATCTTTTCAATCTTAATCTAAAAAATTATGGGACTAATTTCATTCATCAAAAATGCAGGTGATAAACTTTTTAAATCAGAAGAAAAGAGAGAACAGGAAAAGGCTGAATTAATTGCAACCCACATCAAAAAATTCGGCTTCGATACAAGCAGGATAGAAATCAAAGTGGATGATGACAAAGTTATCCTCATGGGTAAAATTGACACCGTTGAGAACAAAAACAAGGTTATAGTTACCGCAGGAAATGTTCAGGGCATATCAACTGTTGACGACTGGATTGTTGTGGACAAACCTCCTGTCGTTGAGCCGCCCAAACCTGAAAAACAGTTCTATACGGTTAAAAAGGGAGATTATCTTTCAAAAATTGCAAAAGAGGTATATGGAAATGCCAATAAATACAATATAATATTTGAGGCAAATAAACCTATGCTGAAGGATCCTAATCTTATTTATCCCGGGCAGGTACTGGTGATTCCGCCCCTGGATAAATAGCATCTACATATTTCCCAACGTTTTTTACAGCGTTGATACAAACGCTGTAAAAAATGTTGCATAATTATCTCTATCTCATGCCCATAAAACAGCTAATCCTCACCATTTTCCTGATCTTTCTTTCATATCCTGCTATCCCTGCTGAATCAGAGTATTTTCATTTAGAATTATCAAAGGATACTGCACTTGCCAATGCTCTTTACAGAACCGCTCAAAAAATGCAGGACAGGGCTATTTACGACAGCGCCATATTTTACTATGAATTAGCGGCAAAGTCATACGGGAGAAAGAAATATCTCAAGAATTATTTTGAATGCAGAAATAACATTATTAGCGTTAAAAGAAGGACCGGTCAGACTGAAGGGATAATTGAAGAGGCCTTTGCAAACCTTGGTAATTGCCTTAAGAAATATGGAGAAAATAATATGGTGTCAGCTGATTGCTACAGCATTCTCGGCAATCTGTATTCGGACAATGGCATCCAGGATTCGTCGCTGTTTTTTTTCAGGAAATCCATGTCAATTATGACTGCCCTTCCCGAAAGGGATAATGAGAAAATTGCAGGTGTTTTTAGAAACATAGGCGTTGTTTTCAATGAAAAGGGTTTGTTCGATTCAGTATCCTGTTATATAAGAAAAAGTACAGAGTTGCTGAAAAACCTTTTCGGCCCTGATCATCCCGAAATGGCTGGTAACTATAATCTATTGGGAACTATAGCCTACCATCTCGGACGCTTTGAAGAGTGCAAGGATTATTTCACCAAAATTGTAAAAATAAGGGAAGCCCATTCGGGAATCAGCCATCCGCTGACAGCAGAAGCATATAACAATCTTGCAGTTCTTTATATGGCTATGGGCAATTATGACACAGCTCTCACACTTAATCAGAGGGCACTCCGGATCCGGGTCTCAGCCCTTCCGGAGAACCATACGAATATTGCCCTCAGCTATAATAACATAGGTAACTCTTTTATGGCCAAAGGCAATTACGATCAGGCGCTTGTTTACCATGAAAAGGCGCTTGATATCCGGCAGAAAATATTTAAAGAAGACAACCCCAATATGGCAATGAGCTATGCTAATCTGGGCAGTCTGTTCCATGAAACCGGAAGATTCAATGAGGCTTTGAAGTATTTTTTAAATGCACTTCACATAACAGAGAAAGTATTTGGCCCCGATAATCCCCATACAGCTGAAGCATACAATAATGTAGGGGCTGCGTTTTCAGACCTGGGTGACTATGACAGAAGCCTGGAATATTTTAAAACATCGCTGATGCTGCGAAGAAAACGAGGAGAGTTTTCTCCGGGTATTTCTACCAGCTATAACAATATAGGGTCAATTTATAAATACAGAGGGGATTACGACCTGGCCCTGGCTTATTACAGAAGAAGCATAGAGGTGATAAAGAGACTTTACGGAGATAATCATCCTGATCTTGTTCTAAGATATAAAAATATGGGTGAGGTTTATGAGACAGAAGGAATGGTTGATACTGCTCTTTATTATTATAATAAAGCCCTCGAACTCGACCTTGCCGGAAACAGAGAAGAAAATGCCGGTCAGGCTTCAATTTATCTGAACCGTGGAATAGCTTTCGAAAAATTGAACGAGCTGAAGAAAGCAAAAAACGATTTCAGTGAGGGATCAAGAATAACAAAACAATTATTGGGTGATGACAACCTGTCAACTGCTAATTTCTATTCAGCACTTTCATCAGTATTACTGACAGAACATAAAAAGGATTCTGCCCTGCTGCTTCAGAGAAAATCTGTGAGGATTAAGGAGAAATACTATCCCGAAAAACATCCGGTGCTCGCTTCCATATACCGCGAAACAGGAGAATTGTACGAAAAGCTGGGGCTTTCAGATTCCGCAAGATATTCCTATTTAAGATCATTAAGTTCAAATTATCCTGAATCTTCTCTACATGAACAACTTAACACTTCTGTAATTCTCGATGAAAACGAGTTTGCCCTTACTATAATTGACATTTGCAGACTTAACTTCGAGGATTACGAAAAAACGGGAGATAAAAACTTACTTGTTGAAATAACGAAACACTATGAAAACCTTAAAAAAATAGTTAATATCAGCATTTCTGACTATGCCCTTGAAGAGACAAAGATTAACCTGCTTAATAAGCTGGCAGAACACACAGCTATCGCAGTGGAAGCTGCCACAATTCTTTTCAAAAGCACCGGTGATCCTGTTTATTATTACAAAGCTCTGGAGTTTTCAGAACTGAACAAGTCTTCCATTCTTCAAAATCTGATTTACAGGTATAGAACAGCTGGAGAATCTGGCGTAACCGAAAGGCTTTTAAGAAAAAAGAAAGATTTGCATGGACATATTGGTTACCTCCAACTGAAGCTTCAAAAACCAGGAGCAGATACTGTTTATACCCCTGTTAAAAAAATCCGGAATACAATTGACAGTCTTATGCTGGTTCTCAGGGAAGTCAACGATACCATCAATATTTCAGCTGTGCAATCTTCGGCTTCGTATATGATGAGCGGCCGTGAATTGTTTGATGAAATCCGGTCCCGGCTGACTGACAATGATGCATTAATCAGCTATTACCTGACTGATTCATCTCTTTATAAATTTGTTATCACCCGTGATACTTCCGTTATACTCAAAAATGCCTTCAGCGAAAAGAATTACTTATATGCTTTAACCGATAAGTATCTATCTTCCCTCAGAAAATATGAAAGAGAGAAGCTCCCTGCCTTAAATTCGGAACTATACGAAATACTTTTCGGGGATTTAGAAATTTTAATCAAATCAAAAGAAAAACTGGTCATAGTTCCGGATAAATACCTGTTCTCACTGCCTTTGGAAACATTGTGCAGTACCATGGCTACCACATCTGAATTCACAGATTTCAGTAAATTTGATTATCTGATAAAAAACCACGAATTCGTTTATCACTACAGCATAGGCTTATGGTGCACCGACAGTTCCGGAGCGGGAAAAACAGATGATGGTTTTATTGCATTTGCGCCGGTGTTTTCAGGGCAGGTTAACTCTGATCGTGTAAAAACGTCGTCCCCATTCAGGAAATCATTTAGTGAATTGCCTTATTCGCTTACGGAAGCTGACAGCTTACGTAATATGTTTGAATCAAGAGGTTTCAATACCAGAGTTTTCACATTTTCAGATGCGACAGAAGAAAATCTGAAAAATAGCATTGGAAGATTCAGTTATATTCATATTGCTACCCACAGCATTGTAGATAAACGCAATCCTGAACACTCCGGACTGGTATTATTACCTGATAACTCAGTTTCAGTTGATACGCTGTCTGAATCGGGAAATGACGGGATCCTTTATGCCCGGGATCTATATCCGCTTGATATCAATGCAGATCTTGTTGTCCTTAGCGGCTGCGAAACAGGAACAGGAAAGCTTGAGGAGGGCGAAGGGATCATCGGGCTTATCAGGGGCTTTCTGTTAGCCGGCGCAAGAAATGTTATATTCTCATTCTGGAAGGTGGGAGATAAAAATACTCTGCTTTTCATGAATGATTTTTATAAATATTTCCTGAATGGAATCAGTTACAGCCAGGCAGTAAAAAATGCAAAGACTGAACTTATTAATAATGATGAAACCTCCTATCCTCTTTTCTGGGGAGGATTTGGGCTCATCGGCCATTGAG
>CAYXSM010000005.1:0-179645 GCA_964466705.1 uncultured Rikenellaceae bacterium | reverse complement strand
GTGAGGGAGACGAGTTCTCCACCACAGAACTCACATACACAGGAGCGGCAGGAGGCGCGGACGGATTAGGGTCAACCATCAGGACTGCTGACGAATATGGCTGTAATGTTATGCTTCCTGAATATTTGCTTCCTTTTACATCAATATAGCTGCCATCGAGTGATATTACTTTACTTGAGTTTGTCGCATTATATTCAAACCTTATCCTGTTAACATCTGTTAATGTTATAGGTGAAGTATATGAATTTCTGTCCTGACCGGTAAATGACTGCCAGTTTGAAAGCGATCTTGATGTGTTAGTGCTCCACCAGCCCTGGGGCCATGTCTTTGCAATGTAACTGTTGTCTATTGGTTTGGCATAACAATTATTATCAGCAGTCCCGAAACGGACGATATCATTATCCGTGGTCATGAAGCAGAGTATGTGCTGCTCTCTTGTTTTTGCAAAAAAGATATTATTGTTCATTCTGACATTCCTGATAGGATCATCAGGGCTGTAAGAATCGTGAACGAACAGGATCTGACTGCCGTAATCGGTCCTTCCTCCGCCGTTGTTGAACAGTGTATTTCCTGTAACTTCTATTTCATGAGCATTGTGAAGATAGATCCCTGATGCGCTGCAATTCGCAACAGTATTGCCTGAAACGGTAATACTTCTGCTTCTGTCGTCCGTGTAAATACCTGCGGCACAGACTTCATTTTTTGGCAGACCATCACCATAGCCGATTCCATTAAGGACAATATTGTTTATTATTTTCTGGCCGGTACACGGAGTGCCTCTTCCAACATATGTGTATATACCCCCTCCATCATTTTTTACAAGATTGAATGTATTAACGAAGTTGTTTGCGACAAGAACATTGTTACCGTAAAAGTCGATGGCAATATATCCGGTATTTTCAACATAATTATATTCAATCACACTGTTTGTTCCGTATATATTTATTCCCTTATAGTTACCATCACCGCTTTCGCCCATGCCGATAAGTCTTCCGGTATTTCTGATGTTATTGCCATTTACGGTTGCATATGTGTGATCTCCAAAGAGCTGGATTGCATTATTGTTACTGTTATTAATATTATTATTGATTATCCTGGCATATGGGGATGTCCCTCTCCATGGCCCGTGTATTGCGTTTTTCCCGGTGAAATTTATATTACAGTTCTGGATTGTTATGTAATCAGCATCCCGGATCTGCACCGCATATGTGTTGGCACCTTCCAGGGTGAGGTTTTCCACAATAATATAGTTTACTCCGTCAAGGTATATGAGTTGATCTGTCGAGCTGACTCTGACAACATGATTTTCAGGGTTGGCACTTCCAAAGTACATGTAGAAATTTGACCCGTTATAATACCATTCATAGGTCTGATCAAGGGTTCTGACATGATTCTGAATGAAATATCCGTAGCCGTCTCTGGCATTGTAACTGGATCCGCTGGTATAATATATTGTGCTTCCGGAGTGGTTGGTGATTTTGTTCCTGTCCCAGATATATGGTTCTTTACGTATAATCACTTCTGCTCCGGTCCAGTTGGGAGAAGAGGGAAGTGCTGCATCGGTAATTGAAGTGTTTGATACGTGAGAATCAACCGTCATATAGCCTGAGTTTGGCCATCTTCCAATGGGTGTGTTCACACCATTTACGGTGACCATGTTTGGATTTGATTCGCAAGCCACACTTTTGGAGTAGACACCACCTCCATAACTATTCCATCCGGATAAGGTTACAAATCCTGTCAGAACGGGATTATTGCCCGATCCGTACGCTCCTATTGTGATAGGATTGGACGATGTACCTGATCTTGTCAGCCGTAATGTGCCTGTAAAAGTGTCTCCCCTTTTAAAAAGTATTCTGTCACCCGGACTGAAACCGGAGGATGCTGAATTAACTTTTGAGATTGTTCTCCATGGGGTGGATGATGAAAGACCGTTTGACGAGTCATTTCCTGTGGAACTTACATAATAATCTGTTGCTGAAACAACAAGGTCTGTGCATAAAAACAATAACAGCAAGGCCTTTCTCATGAACGCTGTGTAAGTAAAATATTTATTGAGTAACGGTTAAACTCCGTTGACAAACATCGCAAAATAAACGATTAAATCCCATATTTCGTACAGGGTGGATCTGTTTTTTTTAAATTTTTTTTAAATGATGCACCATTTAAGGAGGATAACAGCTTATTACATTTCGTCTTTAAGCCGTATAAGTATTACGGATGAATATGGGGTCAGCTCAATATATTTATCATATTTTAAGCCTTTTAGATCATAATACGTCTTGTCTAAATGTATGGTTTTTGTCACAGCGGATGAATTAAATTCAAGCCTTGCCTCCATAACTTCCATATGAACCTCTTTATTATTATATTTATTTGTTCCAAAATCTGATTTGTCAGAATCCCTTACCTGTTTCTGATTTACAATGACATTTACGATGTCGGTCAATGTTTTGGTAAATAAATCCTGCCCGGTTTTTATTTGCCACTCATCCAGTGACAGATTCAAAGCCGGCCCTCTCCATCCCTTTTCCCATATTCTTATTATTTTATTATTGGCGGGAGAACTAACGAAATAATTATTGTCCGAGGAACCAAAGCTGCCAACATCATTCTTTATTGTTGAGAAGGCAATTATTCCCGGATTGCCTTTTGCACTGAAAAGTACATTGTCATAAAGCCTGACATTTCTGACCGGATCGTTCGGGCTGTAATTATCATGTACCATCAACAGCTGGCTGCCATGGTTATAGCTCCCATGGCCATTGTTATAAATATTATTGCAGGAAATATCTATTTCATGTGCATTATGGAGGTATATCCCGGCGGTGCTGCAATCTGATACCGTGTTTCCCGTGATTTCAATGTTGCAGGATCTGTCATCAATATAGATCCCGGAGGCATCGGCCGTTCTGCCGGGTATACCTTCACTCATTCCGATGCCATTCAGGACAATGTTTCCTGTTATTTTCTGCCCGGATTTCGGATTGCCTGAACCTGCATATGTGTAGATCCCACCACCATCATTCTTTAAAATATTAAAATTACTTATAAAATTATTGGCAACAACCGAGTTTTCTCCTCTGAAATTAATACCCATGTAACCCGAGTTTTCGATGATATTGTTTTTGATCAGACAGTTGTCACCCAACACATGAACAGCGTTATAGGTGCCGTCTCCGTTACCACCCATTCCAACAGCCAATCCTGTATTCAGTATCCTGTTTCCCGAGATTGTGGCATTAGTGTGGTCTCCGTTCAGTTTAATACCATTGCTGGCTGAGTTCTCTATCTTATTGTTGATTATTCTGCAACCCGGGCTGTTGCCCCACCATGGTCCAAATATGGCAGTGTTTCCTGTATGGTTTATTTTGCAGTTTTGTATTGTTATGTAACCTGAATTGCGTATCTGAAGAGAATAGGTATTCGCTCCTTCAAATGACAGATTTTCTATTGTTATATGACTTGCTCCGTTTAGATAAACCAACTGGTCTGTCGAGCTTACCCTGACGGAATACTTGTACGGATCATCCGTGCCAAAGAACATGTAGAAAGTATTGCCTTTATAAAGCCACTCCCCATGAAGATTAAGGGTTTTGATATCATTCTGAATGAAATAACCATATCTGTCATTTATTTCATAATCAGAACCTCCCGAATAGATTATTACATTGTCCTTATGCTTGATAATATTGACGGCATCCCATATGTATGCATTCTTTCGTATAACTGCCTGTGCTCCGGTCCAGTCGGGATCTGAGCTTAGTTCATCGTCTGTAAAGGATATTCTGGCGTTATGCGAATCAACCGAAAGTAATTTATTGTCAGGCCATCTTCCCTTTGGTGTATTTATTTCATTTACAGTTACAAGGTTTACTGGCGATTCACATTTAAAGTGGCTGGTATAAATACCGCTTTTATGTTTTTTCCACGTTCTTATGTCAGTGAAACCGCTTATTACCGGATCAGGTCCTTCCCCGTATGCACCAATAACTATCGGATTCCCGGGCAATCCGGATGAAGAGATCCTGAGTGTACCTGAAAAAACATCACCCCTCTTCAGGAGAACCCTGTCACCGGGCTTCAGAAAGGGAAACCGTGCATTAATTTTTGAAATACTTTTCCATGATGTTTCCGGAGCAAGCCCGTCTGCAGAATCCAGGCCTTCTGAACTGACATAATAATCTGTAGCAAAAGCTGAAAAATATATCAGCCAAAAAATCGGAAACAGATATTTTTTCATATCGACAGGCTTTAACCAAAGAAATAAAATGGAAATAAGATAATCCGGTAATAGACTATACTGACAAGTTCGCTCAGAATATCAACAGATTTAAGTCCTTCAAATCTTGGATCTATATTTTCCGGCAATGATATAACGCCTACTTTTTCCGTCCGCCCTACTACATTTCTGTATGTTATCCATGTACGATGAGAGTGAATTCCAAGGCTGATCACATTCACCCCACAAACTTCTCCTTCAAATGATCTCATCCACCTGCGTACAGCTAAGGCACTGGCAAGCGTTCTGTTGATCTCAGATCTCCTGCCTGTTACCGCAATTACCGTCGCGGGATCAATACCCTTGGATATCAAATCATTACGAGCTAATTCAGCATGTGATTCATAGTCATTGGAATTCCTCTCCTTATTGTCAATTTTACCAATGTCGTATACAGAATTATATTTGTAGGGTACAACTATCGTGTTATTAAAAATAATTTCCTTAACATACAGATTTCTGTCTCCGCCTTCATCCACAAAATCATTGTCGAAGTGGACCATCACCGAGTCAATGTCGTTAAGGGACCCTGTCCATGACAGTGAATATTTTCGTTCTGTTTTATCCGCTGTAAATTCTGCCAGGAGTGAGTCGTTTACATAAAAATTGAAGTGGGAACAGTATTGTCCATCCATTTTACTATGAGCTACAATCTCAATCAGATGTGAAGCTGAGTCATCAGGGGGCTCTGTTTCTCCCCAGGGGTAGAATATAAGGAATCCGTTTCTTGACATGTTAAAGAAATCCAGATCGCGTGAAAGAATGCTTGCAGTTACTATAAGATCGTAATTATTGTCAACAAATTCATTATAAGCTGTCTCTATTCCTTTTTCAGGAAGCCATCCCTCCACTATCAGAATATTGGCATGGACCCTGTTTGATCCTGAGATGCAACTCTTCAGGCTGTTATATGATAGTAATATGAAAATAACACCGAATATGGGAATCAGTATAGCTATCCATATTGTTATTTTTTTAACAGACATTTTTCAGGTTGTCAATTATAATTAATTTATTCAGTCTTCGTTTCTGTAATAATGTATGTAAGCTCAGGGAAATACTTTTGCACTTATGAACAGGATGATTAAATTAGCATACTTTAATATAAAAATTCAATTACCCCAGACTGTTATAAAAGATCACCAGGTTATTGAATGATTTGTTTGATTCAGCCTGATAAAAATACTACTTTTGGCCTGATGCGCAATAATTGAGTTTCACACTTTTTGGTAAATGAATAAAACCACCAAAGCTGATTTGTACAGGTATGATGGTCTGACAGGATTTTCAGGATTTCTGAAAGGGCTTACAGATGCCGGCTTCAGATATACATATTTTTTGAGGAAAACAATGAAGTACAAGCTGTTTTCCATCAGAGGCATTTTTTTCAGGGTGCTTAAAAGATTGTTAACATACAGGGGATTTCATATCAGCAATGAAGCCCAGATAGGTGATGGATTTTCGATTTACCACAGGGGAACAGTTTACATAGGACCTGTTAAAATAGGCAGGAACTGTACGGTCTCTCACAATGTTACCATAGGGAGGTCTCTGAAGGGGGGGCAGATTGGCAGGCCAACAATAAGCGATAATGTCTGGATTGGCACCGGGGCTGTTGTTGTGGGTAAGATTAATATAGGAAGAGATGTTATGATAGCTCCGAATGCTTTCGTAAATTTTGATGTTCCTGATCATTCGCTGGTAATTGGTAATCCCGGAAAAATTATTCAGAAAGAAAATCCCACCAAATATTACATCGCACACACTATTGATGATTGACATCTCACTTCTTAAAGACAGAGATTTTGCCTGATGTATTCTGCTCAAAGGTATCAGTGATGAAAAAAAGATTGAATCCTTATTATGAATTTATCGGTCAGTTTAATGCATATTGGCTGTAATGGATTATTGACCTTCACTTATAAACCAGCCTGTGATTGTCCCGGTCATTGATAGTTTTTAAAATTTAAGAAATTACAATATCAAAGCGATATTGTCGTTTCAGATTATAACCTTTGCCTGGGAAAAGATTTTTCATTTTTTCCGGTCAGTCATGAAAATGGGACTGACGGAGCTGAGCATTTAATGTAGTTGATTAAGTTATTCCTGGTTTGTAAAAAAATGGTTGGCTGTAATAGTCTTGTGGGCTATCTGTACTGAATATGGAAATTTTTAATGTTGTAAGAAATATATTAATCAACAACTTTGTAAAAGGGCATGAGAGAAGTATAAAAGCAAAGAAAAACATTCTTGCTTCATTGCTTATCCGGGGATTTAGCATAGCAATAAGTTTAATCCTTGTGCCATTGACAATAAATTACATTAACGCGTCACGTTATGGAATCTGGCTTACTCTGAGCTCGATTGTTGCATGGTTGAGCTTTTTTGATATTGGCCTGTCTCAGGGATTAAGGAACAAGTTTGCAGAAGCAAAAGCGAGAGGTGATGACACAACTGCACAGATTTACGTCAGTACTACATACGCTCTGCTTACCATTATATTCTTTGCTTTATGGTTGGTTTTTATTGCAACCAATTTTTTTCTTAACTGGTCAGATATACTGAAAGTGTCTGACAGCCTGAATGAGGAAATTTCATTACTGGCCTTAATTGTTTTTACGTATTTTTGTATATCATTCGTTCTGAAGATAATTACAACTATCCTGTTAGCCGATCAGCAGCCGGCAAAGTCTTCTTTTATCGATCTTCTGGGTCAGATTATTTCTCTGCTCTTTATATTGGTTCTGGTGAAGACCACTGAGGGTTCTTTATTGAAACTGGGAGTTGCATTGTGTCTCTCACCGCTTATTGTTTTGATTGGTGCAAATTTGTTCTTTTTTAAAGGGATTTACCGAAAATACAAACCCCTGATATCAAAAATCAGATTTGCCTATGCCAGAGACCTGTTCAGCCTTGGACTGGTGTTTTTTTTAATCCAGTTTGCCATGATTATCCAGTACCAGACTGCGAATATAATAATAGCCAGAAATTTTGGAACAGAGGATGTTACTGCATACAATATTGTATATAAATATTTTGGCGTTCTGAATATGGTATTCACAATTTTTGTTACACCTTTTTGGTCAGCCTCTACGGAAGCATATCAAAAGAACGATATTCAGTGGATAAAGAATGGAATCAGAAAATATAATCAATTAAATATATTAATGGTCTTTATAGGCCTTATTATGCTGATATCATCTCCGACAGTTTACAGGCTGTGGATCGGTGAAGGCAAGGTAACCATTCCGTTTTTGCTTTCTTTGTGGGGAGTTCTTTATTTCAATGTGCTTATTTTCAGTGGTAAGTATGTGAATTTCTTAAATGGTATAAGCGCTTTAAGGATCCAGTTCATTTCCAGCCTGGTCAGTCCCGTTGTGTATATTGGAACAGCAATACTGTTAATAAGGACCTATCATCTTGGAGTATATTCTCTTTTCATAGCTTCGATAATTTCAAACTTTAATGGCTTAATACTCGCTCCATTACAATACTATATGGTAATAAACAAAAAATCCACATCACCAATATGGTACAAATAGTCTGAATCCCGAAAATGATAAAGCCGGTTCATTTACAACATTCCTCTAAATCTGCGGGCAGTTCTGCTAAAAGACTCAACAGAGCTTTTCTGGAAGCTGGTTTGGATTCTTACATCGTGTCATTACAATCAGATGTTAATGATACTGACAGAGTAATACTTACGGGCAGAACTTCAAAATATATTGCCAGCCTGGATGAAAAACTTACGTCTTTTCTTGCAAGGAGGAACGAAAAGAAATACGGACTGTTCACATATTCATTCCTGGGCTCAGACGTCTCAGGGATTAAAGAGATCCGGGAGTCTGATATAATTTATTTACACTGGGTGCAGGGAGGGTTTCTTAATGTGTCATCTGTCAGAAAATTATTGGAGTTGAACAAACCCGTAATAATTTTTATGCACGATATGTGGTCGATTACGGGAGGATGTCATTACAGTTTTGAATGTGAAAAATATAAAACAAGATGTTGCAGTTGTCAGGTTTTTTATCACCACAGGAAAAATGACTGGTCCTCAAAGCAGTTTGACAGGAAACAACACCTTTACAGTAAATTTAATAACCTTTATTTTGTTGCTCCCAGTCTTTGGATGTCAAACTGTGCCAAAGAATCTTCATTAGCTGGGCATAAACCTGTTTTTCATATTCCAAACATCATTAATGAAGAAATTTTCAAGCCTCTTGAAAAAACTTTCGCAAAGCAAATGTTCAATCTCAGAGATGAAGGACCAGTTATAGCTTTTGGCGCAATGTCGGTAAACAGTCCGTATAAAGGATGGACATATTTTGCAGATGCACTAAAAATACTTAAATATGATCTTAATATTAATGATATCACTTTATTGATATTTGGCAGTGGATTCGACAGTGCAATCGCGTCTGAGGTTCCTTACAAAACGAAATTTGCGGGGTACTTAAGGGATGAATATTCATCTGCGCTTGTATATAATGCTGCGGACATATTTGTCACCCCATCCCTCGCAGACAATCTTCCTACAACAATATTGGAAAGTTTAAGCTGCTCAACTCCGGTTGTGGGCTTCAATGTCGGCGGCATCCCTGATATGATCCGACACAAAGAAAATGGTTATGTTTCTGTTTATAAGGACGCTGAAGATCTGGCCAATGGGATAAGGTTTTGTATTCAGAACAGGATTTCAGGCTGGCTGCCCGACAATTTTTCAAAGAATAAAATAATGGAAAAACATAAGGATTTATTTAAGATTGCCGGAATAAATCATGATTGAATAATTTCTCATCTAAATATGCATCCAAGAGTCATTCATGTTCAAAAGCATTTGTTTTCAGGGGGAAAAGCTGCTTTCAGGCTTCATAAAGCTTTTCTCGAGGCAGGCATTGAATCGCAGGTTCTTTCATTGGTCGGTGATATGAATGATGAAGAAGGCATGGTCAGTTCAGGCAGAAAAGCATGGCTCAGGGCAAAGATCGACAATAAACTGGAGATCTTTATAACAAGAAAAATCAAAAAAAATTCAGGCAAATTTTCATACCCGGTGCTGGGTACAGATGTTTCCGGATTTGAGTCTGTAATTAAGGCCGATATTGTTTATTTGAACTGGGTTCAGGGTGGGTTTATGAATTTGTCGGGTTACCGCAGTCTGGCAAAGACAGGTAAGCCTGTCATAATATTTATGCATGACATGTGGACCATTACAGGGGGTTGTCATCATAGCTTTTCCTGTGATAAATATACTGCCAGATGCTTCAAATGTCCGATGTTTTCCGGCCGAACCCTTGTCGACTGGGCTGCCAGAGGGTATGAAAAGAAGTCGAAATTATATGCTGATTTTGACAACCTTTATTTTGTCTCGCCCAGCAAATGGCTTCATGATTGCGCCAGACAATCTTCACTAACAAAGGACAAACCTGTCTTTCATATCCCCAATATTATCGATGATACTATTTTCAAGCCGGTAAACAAGGAAGCTGCACGGCAGTTTTTAAATATCGATCCTGCAGTGTCTGTCATCGCATTTGGAGCATTATCTTTGACAAATCCCTATAAAGGATGGCAAGAACTTGAAAAGGCTCTTAAAATACTCAGCAAAAATCATGGTCATGATAGTTTGTCTGTGCTGATTTTCGGTGGCGGATATGACAAAACACTTGCTGAATCGATCCCATTTAAAACCACGTTCCTTGGGTATCTGAAAGATGAGTATTCGATGGCGCTGGCATACAATGCAGCAGATGTTTTTGTGGCACCTTCAATCGCTGATAATCTTCCAACGACTGTCCTGGAATGCTTATCCTGCGGAACACCTGTTGCGGGCTTTGATGTGGGAGGTATCCCTGAGATGATAGACCACAAGGTAACAGGGTATCTGGCAGCGAGGAATGATCCTGACGATCTTGCTGAAGGAATTGAATTCTGTCTTAATAACAGGTTGAAGGGTAAATTATTGCCTGATTTTCACAAGAGAGGAATAATGAAAAGGCACCTCGATCTGATGGATAATATTTCTTGGTAATGCATTATAAAAAAAATATGTCAGATAAGAATCCTGATAAATCGACTACGGTTTTATACAATATTTTCTGGCTGGGATTTCTATTGTATGTAGCCAGTTTTGTGGTAGCTCAGTCTGGGAAGGTGAATTACATTCTGGTAAATGCGTTTCAGATAATTGGATTGCTTATGCTTGTTCCTGCAGCGGTTTTGCTTATACGGCTCAAAATTGACAACAGGTATCTGGGATTGGTATATATTGTTTTTTTAGTCTGGTCATTGGTAGTTGTAGCCAGAGGTGTTGAATTTGACTATACTTCAATAAAACAACTTCTCTTCCGGCCAAAGTCAGGAATATTTGTTTACCTGGTACCGGTAGTACTGCTGTTTCCTAAGGATAAGGTTTTTCTCAGAAAATTATTTGATGTGATAATAATATTGGGAATTCTTTATTTATTGATCTCACTTATTTTTATAAAAGATCTGATAATGCCTGTCAATCATGACAGAAGTCGTGAAATGCTTGAGCATTTCAGCCAGTACCTCAGCTTTCCGGCGGGATTTTTGTTGCTGACGTACATTTATCATTCAGGCAAAAGAAAGCTATTCGCAATTTTCATTGTGGTGCTTACATTTATGCTGGCAGTGATCAGGGCAAGAAGAGGCTTAATGTTCATCACTTTCAGCTATATGTTTTTTGCATATCTGTTTTATCAGTATGTTAACAGGGCTAAAATTATAAATACACTGTTGTCCGTCTTTTTGATCGTTCTCGTCAGTGTCGTTGCCATGAAGATTTACGAAGCCAACAGGAAAGGTACTTTCAGCCTGATAACTGAAAGAATCGGGCAGCAAACAAGATCCGAAGTCGAGCAGTATTTTTTCATGGACCTGAAGACCAGAGACTGGATATTCGGAAAGGGTCTGGAGGGGGAATATTTCTGCCCGGGCGTTGATGAAGGAGAAAGGATATCGATTTACAGAACAGTGATTGAAACCGGATTCCTTCAGATAATTCTTAACGGCGGGATCATCAGCCTTGCGTTAATGCTGTTGATCATGATACCCGCTATAATCAAGGGACTGTTCTATTCAAGAAACGTGCTGTCAAAGGCGGCGGGAGCCTGGATTGTTCTGTTTCTTCTTTATGCATACCCGGGTGCCCCGGCAATGTTTTCGATGAGTTATATTCTTACCTGGATCTCAATAGGGATATGCTATTCGACTGAACTGAGAATGATCCCTGAAACAAAAATGGCTGAGATGATCGGAACTGACGAAAAGACACTTCCTGAAAGCCTCATTCAATAGATCCTTTGTAAGATATTCCGGAAAAAATGCAAATATCATCAAAAGAATCTCATAAAATTATGAATTATCCTAAAGTATTTATTTTTGGCCAGCCGTTCAATAATTTTTCTGGAGGAGGAATTACCCTGACTAACCTTTTTAAAGGATGGAATAAGAATAAAATCGCCGTAGCTTATTTGGGACACGGATTATACAATGTTACAACAGATGTTTGCGATACAATATATCAGCTGGGATATGAAGAATATAAATGGATGTTTCCGTTCAATCTGATCCAGAGAAAATTCCCTTCAGGCCTTAAAATTTACGATCCTGATAAAACACCTTCGTTTTATCTGATCCAGACAGGAATAAGGTATAAAATAGTAAACAGTATATTCTATCCTTTTTTAAGGTGGATCGGATTATTCCATTTTGCTTCAAAGATAGATGTTTCTGAACGTTTGAAGGCATGGTTATATGATTATAAGCCCGATATTTTATACCTGCAGGTTTCCACCCGCGAGGATATTTTATTTTCTGCCGGGCTGATAGATCTCCTGAAAATACCTTCAGTAATCCATATAATGGACGACTGGCCGGCCACAATATGTAATGGAAGCATACTGAAAAAATACTGGAAGGAGAAGATCGACAGGGAGCTTAAGAATCTTATGAATAAGATTGATCTTCACCTCAGCATAAGTGATGCTATGTCAGAGGAATACTCCAAAAGATACAATAAACAATTTCTGGCTTTTCATAATCCTATAGAGACTGAAAAATGGCTGCCTTATTCAAAAAAGGACTATAGTGTAAGGAAAGATAATGTCAAAATTCTTTACTCCGGAAGGATCGGTATGGGAATCAGGGATTCCATTTACGAGGTGGCTTCTGCAATTGATAAAATGAACAACAACGAATTCAATATCAAACTGCACATTCAGACTCCCACCAGGGAGGAAGGTGTATTGAGCCAGCTGAAAAAATACAGGTGTGTAGTTATAAACCCTTTTGCATCCCTGGATCAGTTGCCGGAAATTTTCTCAGGAGCCGATCTGCTTTTGCTGGCAAACGATTTTAGCCCCCAGGCAGCTGATTACCTGAAACTCTCAATGCCTACAAAAGCTTCCGAATATATGATCTCAGGCACGCCAATTCTTGCCTATTCCCCGGAGGAAACTGCAGTATCAAGGTTCTTCAAACATCATGAATGTGCATATTGCGTACATGAACAGGATCAGGCTGAGATAATAAAAGCTGTCAGATTCATGCTGAGCAATGAGAATTACTGTAAAGCTATTGGTAATAAGGCTGTTGAAGTGGCAAAAAACAACTTTAGCGCTCAAAAGGTAAGAGCTGAATTTCAAAATTTATTGATCAAAACGGTTAATTATGAGTGAAACATGCTTTCACTATGTTGTGTACAGATAGTTAAATGAATAACTTATGTCTGTATGGCATTCCTTTCCATAATAGTACCGGTCTATAATAAATTCAACTATCTGGATGATTGTGTGGAGTCGGTTCTTGGCCAGTCATATCAGGATTTTGAACTGATACTGGTTGATGATGGCTCAACTGACGGAAGCGGTGAAAAATGTGATCTATATGGAAGCCGTGACGGGAGGATTAAAGTTATTCATCAGGAAAACAAAGGAGTATCCATTGCAAGAAATGCAGGGCTCGATGCTTCATCCGGGAAATTCATTGGCTTTGTTGACAGTGATGATATTCTTGAACAGGATATGTATGACATGTTGATCAAAAATGCTTTAAATACTGGATCTGATATTTCAGTCTGCGGTATAAAAAAGATCTATCATAAAAAAACCAAAACAGTATCAGATGATGACGGAATAGAAGTTTTTAATAAGGACCAGGGACTGTCGGCAGTTTTATCCGGAAAACTAGATATGAGCGCAAACAATAAGATTTTCAGATCGGAGATAATAAAAGACATTCGGTTTGAGGGACGGTTCAAAGAGGATTTCCTGTTCATCGTACTTGCATTCGCGTCAGCTGACGTAAGCGTTTTTCAGAATACTTCAAAATATATTTATATGCTCAGGGAAAATTCTGTGAGCGTTGAAGGATTCAGTGAAAAGGACATGGAAGGATTGGTGGTCGATGAGAAAATCATGCTTCAAATGTCAAAAGAAATGAATCCACGTCTGTTGGAAGAGGCTCAGGTAAATTATTTTATTCAAAATTTGTACACACTGAACCTGATATTGCTAAGTTCTGTAAAAAGTAACCAGAAAGAATATAATATCATCAAAGATAATCTGAAAAAATACTCCTTTCTGACTTCAAAACCAGGTTGCATAAGTGCAAAACATCGTTATGCATATTACCTGTTCAGAATAAATCCGGCTCTTTACAAAATTATGCTCAAAGCTTATGTATCGCTCGTTCCCTCTGAAGCCGGCCTCAGGAACAGATAAAGTTGTCATCACCAAAAAGAATTTGTGAGAAATTAGCCGGTATCGCCTGGGTGAACTTAATTATGAGTCCATATAAAAATTCAAAATATCATATACAAATCTCATAATTTCCGGCAAAATAGTTTTACAATAAAGATCGGTATGTGCCTTAAAAGAAAAATTTTAATGAAGGTAAATGAAAATACTTGTAGCAAATAAATATTATTACCAACGTGGGGGTGCTGATATTCATTCCATTGACCTCGAAGAATTACTAAAACTGAAAGGACATGATGTTGCATTCTTCTCAATGCATCATCCTCTTAATAAATCTTCGAATTATTCTGACTATTTTCCCGAAGGGGTCAACTTTGATCAGCCGACAAATAAAGATCTGATTTCAGGGATAATCAGACCGTTTGGGGCATATGGAGTCAGGAAAAAGTTTAAAAAGCTCCTGAAAGATTTTAAGCCTGATATAGTCCACCTTCATAATGTCCATACTCAGTTATCACCAGTATTGGCATTAATTGCTCACAGATATCGTATACCTGTTGTATGGACAATACACGACCACAAATTAATATGTCCCAGGTATGATTGTATGAGAAATGGATCACCATGTGAGCTGTGTTTTACCAGGAAGTATAATGTTGTTAAGTATAAGTGCATGAAAAACAGCACTTTGGCAAGCATTGTGGCTTTGTTGGAGCATTATGTCTGGAATAAAAAAGTACTGACCCGGAATACCGATGTATTTATTTGTCCAAGTACGTTTCTTCTGAAAAACATGATAAAAGGAGGTTACAGGAAGGAGAGTCTGGTCCATCTTCCAAACTTCATCCTGGAGAACAAACTCTCAGAGGTTAAATCGAAAAAGGAAGATTATTATTGTTTCATTGGCCGCCTGTCACCCGAGAAGGGTATCGAGACTTTGCTGAAAGCTGCGGTTGACCTTCCTCAGTTCAAACTAAAGGTAATAGGCACCGGACCATTGGAAAATATTCTTAAAACAAAATACAGCAGACCGCATATTGATTTCATGGGCTTCAGGGAGTGGGATGGGTTGAAAGGAATATTGGGCAGTGCGAGATGTATGATATTCCCATCCGAATGTTACGAGAATAATCCTTTGAGCATTATCGAATCTTTATGTCTGGGCACACCTGTCATCGGATCCAGAATAGGAGGGATAATTGAATTACTCGATCATGGAGTAAACGGACTCACATATGAGTCAGGAAATGTTAACGATCTGAGAACCCAGATAGTCAGTTTATTTAGCAATGAATCGAAGTTTAATTACCCTGAAATATCACGTGTGGCAATCGATAAGTTCAGATCAGAGAAGTTTTATGCTTCTCTCAGTGATATTTACAATACACTTCTTAATAGAAGATTGTAACAGGCATACCTGAAATAACCGCGGTTAATCATTCAGTTCAATGAACAGAACATTATCATATTCCCTGATTTTAACTATTGGCTGAATAAACTGAAAGTGAATATCCTGGTTATGATTAATTAATTACATCCAGAAGGAGTGTTGTTATAATGAAAATTACCGTAACTGGTACACGTGGTATACCCGGAATTCAGGGTGGAGTAGAGACCCACTGTGAGGAATTATATCCCAGACTGGCCTCTTTAAACTATGAGGTATTTCTTATCAGACGTTCTTGTTATGTATCATCTGATAATAAAATAAGAAGCTACAAGGGAGTAGAACTGGTGGATATTTTCACTTTGCGCAAACCCAGCATTGAAGCGTTGCTCCATACTTTCCTTTCTGTTCTGAAAGCAAGGACCATGGGCACCGACATACTTCATATCCATGCTATAGGCCCTGCACTCTTGGTTCCGATGGCGAGAGCCCTTGGATTAAAGGTGGTATTTACCCATCATGGCCCTGATTATGACCGCGCAAAATGGGGAACAGTAGCAAAATTCATGCTCAGACTGGGGGAGAAATGGGGAACAAAATATGCAAATGAGGTAATTGTGATATCCAATGTCATTAAGGATATCCTTAAAAATAAGTACAGGAGGAGTAACACTATCCTGATCTACAATGGCTTTACTCCACCGGTTTTTAATTATGGGACAGATTATATAAAGACTTTAGGATTAGAACCACAGAAATATATATTTTGCCTTGGCCGCTTTGTAGAGGAAAAGGGTTTTGATATGTTAATCAGGGCATTCTCAGATCTAAATCAAAACGATTGCAGGCTGGTTATAGCAGGTGATGCAGATCATGAAACCAACTATTCAAAGAACCTTAAGAAAACAGCCGTCCAGAATAAAGTGATACTTACCGGATTTATTAAGGGAGAACGACTTCAGCAGTTGTTTACCAATGCCCGGTTATTCATATTACCCTCATTCCATGAAGGATTACCAATATCTTTACTGGAAGCCATGAGCTACAGGCTGCCGGTGCTTGTGAGCGATATTCCTGCAAATAAACAGGTGAATCTGTCTGATAAGAATTATTTCGTTACCGGTGATGAAAATTCACTTAAGAAAGGTCTTTATGAATGGCTGAAAAAAGATTTTCAAAAGGCTGATTACGATATGTCTGCATATAACTGGGATTTAATTGCCGGAAAAACAGCTTCTGTTTATGAAAAGCTCGCAGGTAATTGTAAAAGTTCAGACCAGTCGATCTTAAAAGAAACTGAGTAGTTTTCCATGTTTATTCCCGTATATCATACATCGGTCAGGTTAAATTAATGAAAGACAAACTGAAAATAGGGGTCTTTGTCAATAGTTGTTTTGTTCCCTCCTGGGTTAAATCAATAATTGAGTACCTTCATTATTCAGAATATTCCAGAATTGTCCTGATAATAACTGGAAATAGTAGTAAATCAGGTAGTTCACCAGGGTCGAAACTGGCCTTGCTTCCATTTATACTGCATAAGAAGACTGATGCTCTGATCTTCTCAGGAAAAAACAACTCTGAGAAGGTGAGAAATATCAGGGAGATGTTAAAAGAAGTAGCATGTCTGGATTTATATTCATCAGTAAAGGGTGATGACGAGGGTTCAGAGGCAGACCGGGCAAATGAGATCAGCAAATACGGACTGGATATAATGATCAGGCTTGGCTATGGGCAACTGAGTGAAAAAATATTGAAAATCCCTGCCTGTGGAGTATGGTCATATTCAATTTCTGATTTCAGCTGTAAAGCCGAAGATACAACGGGTTACTATGAAACAGTCAACAAGGAACCTGTAACGGGATTGGAATTGTATTCTGTAAAGGAGACAGCATCAAAGAAAAAAGTTATAGCCAGATTTTTTGAGTCAACAATTTCCTATTCGATAAGCCTGAATAGAGACAAACTTCTGAAGCGGGCTTCACTATACATACCAAGGGTTGTTGAAGGAATATACCTGTATGGTAATGATTTTCTGGTAAGGCTTGAGGGAAAAAATTCATGCGTGCCGCATGAGCTTCAGAAACAACTGAAACCTCCTGGCTTTGCTGCATCTCTTGGCAATGTATTTAAATGTGGAATAAACCTGGTCAGACAGGCGGCCAAAAAGATCTGGTACTCAGATCCATTTTCTTGGACACTGCTTTATAAGATTGGCAATAATGAAAATTTTCTCAGAAATAATTACGGGGATTTCAGTCAGATAATGCCCGGCAGGGAAAAATTTTGGGCTGACCCGTTCATTGTTTACAGGGATGAAAAATATTACGTGTTTGTTGAAGAATTCATTTATGGCAAAAACAAGGGTCATATATCAGTACTGGAACTGGATAAAGATGGTAACTTGCATGACTCCCGTACTTCGCTGGAAAAACCCTATCATCTGTCATATCCCTTTGTATTTGAGACCGGCGGAGAATATTACATGATTCCTGAATCAGGTCAGAACAGGACAATAGATTTATACAGATCAGCCGGATTTCCATACAAGTGGGATTATGTGAAGACAATAATGAAGGACCTTAACGCAGTTGATACGACACTGTTTTATCATGATAACAAATGGTGGCTTTTTACTCTTATTGAAAATATTGAATCTACTCAGGAGAACAGTCCGGAGCTGTATCTTTATTATGCAGGGAGTATCTTTTCAGATAACTGGAGCAGTCATCCAATGAATCCCGTTGTAACGGATGTGAGAAAAGCCAGGCCCGCCGGAGGAATTTTTGTAAGCGACGGGATTATATACCGGCCCGGACAGGATTGCGCTGAGAGATATGGCCGGGCGTTCAGCTTTAACAGGATCACAAAGCTCAGTACTACTGAATACCATGAAGAGCAGGTACAGAAAGTCCTTCCGCACTGGAGCAGACACCTTAAAGGCGCCCATACTTTTAATACCGAAAGGAATATTACAATAATTGATGCTTATAAGTACAGAAGAAGGTTTTTTTGAAACGCCTGAAAAAAGAATATGACTGAAAAGCTTAACCTGGTTGTGTTTGTACGTGATTATCCCACAGGAATGGCCGGAACAAAAAGGGTGCACAATTTTATTGAATATCTGATCCGCCAGGATATCATTATCAATGTTATCTCATTCCGGAGCCAGATCAGACAGCCGTCACTCAAAGGCGTTCATCGTGGAATTCCATATATTACGGTAGGGCAGGGGTTAAAGATGAAGCTTTCAAAAGCGCCCTCTTTGTTAACATATTATCTCAGAGGATTGTCCGCAATATATTCATTGAGGAAGAAAGGTTGCAAAAACCTGGTTTATAGCTCAGGTGGTATCAGTATTGAAAACCTTATATTCTTACTATGGTCAAAAATCATTGGGTATAAGCTTGTTCTGGCTATTGAAGAGGATTATACCTTCTTCAGGGATAATATTAAGCTTATCTCACGGTTCAAGTTCTGGACTGTCAGGAAGTTCGATTTTCTTAATAGCCGTCTGGCTGAAGCCGTGGTGGTGATTTCAAATCATCTGAAAGAGAAGTATGTCAGGCTGAAAGCCAGAACTGTTATTCTGATACCTGTAACAGCAAAATTGAATTTCAACCAACAAAAGAGCAATTTCAATTCTCCTCTGCAGGTTATATATGCAGGCTCTTTTGCCGATAAAGACGGAGTGAGTGACATTATTGAAGGATTCCTGACCTTTAATAAAAAATTTCAGGATTCAACTTTGATACTTACAGGGCATAGTGAACAACAAAAATATTACCAGGAAAAATATAAAGATGAGAAGAGCCTTGTTTTTCCCGGATTTCTGGAAGATGAAGAGTTTTACGGCCTGATAAGGGATGCGGATGTGTTATGCATGTGCAGAACAGAATCGGGTTTTGCCAATTCAGGTTTTCCTTTTAAACTGGGTGAATATCTGGCTACGGGAAATCCTGTTATCTGCACAAAAGTGAGCGATGTACAAAATTATCTGGATGAAGATGATGCATACCTGACAGAACCCGGCAAGCCTTTTCAGATATATGAATCATTAAAGCAGATAGTTAACAATCCCGCCGAAGCCAGGATAAAGGGACTTAACGGAATGGAAAAATGCCGGAGGCATTTTTCCCCTGAAAACAACGGAGCAAGATTGTATGAGTTGATGATTTCTGTGGCAGACTCTTAGCTTGCTGAATAGAACACCTGTTTCAATTCTAAACAATAACCAGTATATAACGTATTTTGAATAACAATTTCGTATTTAAATGATCAGACATGTTCTTATAACCGGGGCTGCGGGTTTTATCGGTTCAAATCTTGCCGATGATTTGCTTAAATCAGGCATAAAGGTATCCGGAATAGATAATTTTGATCCTTTCTATGACAGATCAATCAAAGAAGCAAATATTCTCCGGGCAATGGCGAATGAACTTTATGAGCTGCATGAGGGTGATATACGAGACTCAGTTTTTGTTAACCACTGCTTTGAATCTTTGGATCCTGACATAGTCATTCATCTTGCTGCAAAAGCAGGAGTCAGACCATCGCTTTCAGATCCGGCGGCTTATTATGATGTTAATGTCATGGGAACGCTGAATATTCTGGGAGCCATGAAAAAACACGGGATAAAAAAAATGTTGTTTGCATCTTCATCTTCTGTCTACGGTAATAACAAGAAAATCCCCTTTTCAGAGTCAGATAATGTTGATCGCCCTGTATCCCCTTATGCTGCTTCAAAAAAAGCAGGGGAATTACTGTGTCATACCTTTCATCATCTGTATAAAATGGATATTTTTTGTCTCAGATTCTTCACAGTTTATGGTCCGAGGCAAAGACCTGATCTGGCGATAAATAAATTTACACGGGCAATTCTGAATGACAATGAAATTACAGTTTATGGAGATGGCACAACTTCCAGGGATTACACCCATATTGATGATATCATTCAGGGAATAAGAATGGCGATTTATAAATTACAGGGATTCGATATTTTTAATTTAGGTGAATCCAAAACCATCTCCCTGAACAGGCTTGTAAGCATACTGGAACAATATACAGGAAAGAAGGCCAGAAAACAATATATGCCACTTCAGGAAGGCGATGTGTTTCAGACATATGCTGATATCGGCAGGGCGCGCAGCATGCTGGGTTATGCCCCTGCGGTCGAATTCGAATCGGGAATCAGCAATTATATTCAATGGTATAGGAATTCGAATGAGTAATCAATTGATATATAACATTATAATTTTATCAGATTATAGTTGTGAAATTGCTTCATTAATACCGGAAGCCCAAAATCCACATGCAATAAAAAAAATGTTTAAACTTACTATCTAGTATGCTTCGGATCGCAATAATTTGTAAATCTTTACTTAAAGGCGGAGCTGAAAAGCAGGCCCTGATACTTGCCAAATCATTGTTGGAAAAAAATATTGATGTCTGCTTGATAAATTTGTGCCAAAGTAAGATTGACCCTGAATATCTCAGATTTATTAAAGATAATTCTATCAGATATTATCCACTTTCAGGAGGATATTTCATAAAGTTGTGCAAAGTGCAGAAAATACTGAGAGAAGAGAAAACCAGTTTTCTTCTGTCATACCTTACATTTGCCAATTTTATAACAGGCATAAGCAAAATTCTTAACAAAAGAATAAAAACGGTAGGTGGCATCAGGAATGAACTGTTACCAAAACGCAAATTCATGATTGAAAAGATCATTCATAATTATTTGAATGATTATACAGTTTTCAATAATTATTCTGCGAGAGACAAGTTCATAAAAAAAGGATTTTTACCCGGGAAAATAATCGTGATTCAGAATGCCATTGAAATTGACGGACCATTGTCTGAAAAAATAGTGACAGAAAATAAACTGATAAGAATTGTAACCGTCGGACGGTTCGTGAAACAAAAAGATTATGAAACAGCCTTGTATACATTCATGAGCCTGCTGGACAAGTGCAAAAAGAAGGACTTTGTTTATAATATTGTAGGCTATGGCCCTCTTGAGCAGGAAATAAGATCACTCGCCGAATCACTTAAAATAGACCATAAAATACGAATTCTTATAAATCCTTCGGATATAGGTACTGTTCTGAGGGAAAGCGATATATTTCTGAGCACATCCCTTTTTGAAGGAGTGTCAAACTCGATTATGGAAGCAATGATTGCCGGTTTGCCGGTGGTAGCTACAGATGTCGGGGATAACAGTTATCTGGTGAAGAACAATTATAATGGTTACCTTGTCCCTTGCAAGAAATTTGATGTTATCGCTGAAAAACTTGCATTATTATCAGAAAATGCAGAAAGAAGATTTGAATTTGGAAAAAACAGCCAGATGATCATTGAGAACAACTTTTCGAAAGAAAAATTCATCGATAAATATCTGAGGATTTTCTCAGAAACATTCGGGAGTCAGACCTAGTCAAAAAACTTCATCCTGAAAAAAAAGCATCTGTACAGTTCATTCGCCAAGAACTGTAATATTTACCCTGAAGTATATTAATCATAATCCTTGGAACCTATGGTAACCTCCGTGAAAAAATCAGGCAGAAAAATAATTCTGGAGATACTGAAAGATCCGGAAAGAAAATCAATATTCAGGATCACTTCAGAGTTTCTTTATCTCGCTTTTTTTTATTGTAGATTACCGCTTCATTATTTTTCCAGGTATCTGTTCAAGAAAGGCAGAAATAATATCACTGCATACTACCCCGACAGCTATCTGCACAAGCTTAAATACTCATTTAATGATTTCAATACAAGCGAAGTCCTTGAGAATAAACTATACTTCAGTCTGTATTTCAACCGGTTAGAAATAAATACACCTGAAATACTGATGTTCAACGACAGGACAACCTTTGTAACGGGTAATACCGGAGTCATAATTAAACATGTGAATGACTTTAAATCAATTCTTTACCGGATTTTTTCGGATAACCCGGACGTTCAATCAATCTTTGTCAAAAAAATGTCGGGGAGCTATGGCGGAGACAGAGTTTTTAAAATATATCTCAATGAGATTGAGAATGATTCAAATGCCGTATCTGAATTGTTTACTGAGGTAACAAAATCAGAATATTTATTCCAGAAAACAATTATTCAGCACAGTCAGATGGAAAGGATGAATCCGTCATGCCTTAACACTATAAGGATTGACACATTTCTGGATAAGGAAGGAAAACCTGGTGCAATGTCAGCATATCTCAGGACAAGCATATCAGGGCTTCATGTCGACAATATCTCTTCAGGAGGGTGCAGGATACCCATTGACATGGAAAAAGGTGAATTAAAAAAAACCGGTTTTTCATCCCTTAAAACCAGTGGTGTAAAAGTGTTTGAGGCGCATCCTTTAACCAATGTTAAATTTGAAGGTTTTACCATACCCTGTTTTGATATGGTTAAAGAACTTGTGCTTAAGGCTGCAGGATACATTCCGAGTCTCAGGCTTGTTGGCTGGGATGTGGGGATTGAGGAAACCGGACCGGTGCTGATAGAAGGGAATTCCTATTATAATATTGTCGGAAACGATTTTACTTCAGGTGGTTACCGCACACATAATGTTTTCCGGAATGTCATCAGAGAACATAAAGAACTGAAAAAACAAAAAAGGTTCCGATGCTTTAAAGCTTTATTCTCCGGACGGCAAAAATGAATAAAACACGAAAAGAAGCATTCTGTCTGTAAATCATTCAGACAGAATATTTTGTATAAGTACTAGAAAACCATTATATCCTTTAACTCATGAGTTCAATAAAGAAGCTTTGGTCAGCTGTTTATAAGCTGTTAATGCTGGCAGTCAGTGATGAAAGAAGAATAAAGTACTTGCGACAACAAGGAGTAAAAATTGGCGAAAAATGCAGGGTGCGAACAATGAAATTCTCTACTGAGCCTTACCTTATTGAGATTGGTGATCATGTTGCAATAGCAGCCAATACCGAACTTATAACCCACGACGGGGCAACATGGTGTTTTGATGAGGAGCTGGGAGGAGGAGTGTTTGGCAGGATCAGGATAGGCAACAATGTTTTTATCGGCGTAAATTGTATAATCCTCTCAAATACAACGATAGGGGATAATTGCATCGTGGGAGCAGGAAGTGTCGTGAGGGGGAACTTCCCCGAGAACTCGGTGATCTGCGGAAATCCTGCCCAGGTAATATCCAAAACCAGTATTCAGAGAATGTTTTTCCGTCAGAACCCAGGATTGCTTAAAACTGATAATCTGACCGCCAGGCAAAAAGACGATATGGTTAAAAAGCATTTTGGTATTATTGAATAGACATTTTTTATCATATTTGTCTCAGCTCATAATTCGGGGATCTTATTTTTAATATTAATATCAACATCATTAAACTCAAATTATCTATGAACTTCAAGTCACATTTCAGGTACTGGATTTTGCCTCTGGCAGTACTTACTCCACTCATAATAATGTACTTTTCTGGTGTACGATGGGCGCAGGAACTGGTTTGTCCTTCGGTAAATCCGGAACTCGGAATAGTGGAAAATATTCAGCTGGTACTTTTGTTAATGATATTTATTATCTGTTTAATGGCTGCCAGAAGAAAGAAACAAAGGATCGAAAAGATCATTTTTATTTTGCTGTCACTTTTTTCTTTGTTTGTATTTGTCGAAGAGATTGACTATGGAAGGCATTTCCTGGGATACTTCAAAGGTCACGAGGATACTCTGTTCCGTAAGTTGACCGGCGAGACCAACATCCATAATATCGGAGATAATGCCAAGCTTTTCAAACGCTCGATTTACCCTTTTATGGGATTGTTGTTCCTGATAGCCCCTCTCATGAAAAACAGGATCAAAAATCCTGTTGTAAAATACCTGACCCCAGGCATGGGATTTGTATTAACTGCTATCATTACCATACTTTCCTATGTGATACCCAGGTTGATTGTCGATCTTAACATACGTGAAGACGGAGGATTCGGATGGAATATCGGAGAGTTTTCCGAAATAATGGTTTATTATATCTTTTTCCTTTATCTGTATGAAATCATATTTGAAAAAGGACCGATAAAGATAAACCGGGAATGATATCACACCCATGGTTTACGTAAAAGTATTCATTATTCTTTAAAAAGAACACAATTACACCAGATGAAGCCCCCCTTTTATAAATCCGGCCTCTTTTACCATACAAACAGATCTATCAGAATCGGAGCGATTTCTTTATATTGTTCACTATGGAAAAAATAATTATCAAAAATTATTTTTTTGACAAAATGAATAAAATTTGCTATGAACAAGCTTTTATTATGGATAAATGATTAGTTTGTGCTGACAGAGGTATTGTAAAAATGTAACATATCGATTATGTAAGTTTTTTGTCCATGGAAAATGTCCCTTGAAGTGCCTATTTTTGAAAATAAGGCACTTTTTTTTTACGGAATTTTCATGAAGACAGATAAAATATACCGGGCCAGGCTGGCAAAAGCATTATTACTTGTAATTCTTTTCTTAAACCCTTCACCCAGAGCTAATTCTCAAAGCAATCTTGTAAACTTCAGTTCGATACCCAAAAGAGGCACAATCCTGATATATGCCCACCTTGATGATGACCTGATATGGATGCTTCCTTTCTGGAAAATTACAGAAAAGTTCATCGGAGGAGCCATGCCAACAACTCCAAGCTATAATACTGTAATTCGCCAGCAGCAGATATTTCTTGACCAGAACGGCTATGATATTGATTATGAGCCAAACTGGCATACTCCCTGGGACCCTATAACTGACAGGGAATATAACGGGTATTATCTGGCAGATAATCCCGATTATTCCTACCTCGTACTTGATCATCTTGAATCCCGGCGTTATGATAATCCGACGGAAATGTCAAGATATGAGATCAATAAAATCAAAGCCAAGCTCGAACAGTATTTTGCAAGTCCCGATATGTCAAGGGTTGTGACCCATAACAACTGGGGAGAGTACGGACATCAGCATCATAAGGCTTTGAACAAAGCTGTGAGGGAACTGGCCGTGAAATACAGGAAGGATGTCTGGATGCTTGGATGTGATAATGGTGGTTTCAGGGATGTTAATGTTCCCTCATCGATTAAATATACCATGGGCAGCTTTAATGATCCCTATCTCTATACTGGTATCAGGACCATCTATGAGAATAACGGCAGATGGACATGGTACACTGACAGGATTCCTTCCGGTGATCATAAGTTCATTATGATTGTCGAAGGAGGGACCGACAGATCAAATATTCTGACCGGAGAAGGTGTTACAACATCAGGACCACGGCAGGATGAACGCGGATCATATATCTTTGATGGTTCAGATGATTATATGACACTGAGAGGCAATAATTACAGGTCGTTTACAATAGCAATGCGTGTCAGACCTGACCAGATTACTGAAATGGCTGTATCAAAAATGGCCGAATATCCGCTTTCTGAAAGATATGACAGGAACATTACCATAAACCGCGATGGATCTGTCAGCACGAGAATATATGATGGAGGTTCCAGGACAGTTACCTCCGGGGCAAGGCTCACTGCCGGACAGTGGACACATATAACAATTACATCAAATGGTACCTTTCTTCGGCTCTATGTAAACGGAGTGCTTCAGAATTCAATAAGCACCGGCAGTGCAATTACCAACTATTCGACACCGGAGCTGGTTCTTGGCCAGGCAACAGGATCAGCAGGATATTTCAGGGGGCAGATTAACGATGTAAGAATGTACGACCGTGTTATGTCAGACTATGAAATTGCTGAATTAAGTGGTGACCTGACAACCATTACAATACGCTCTGATGCCGGAAGTGGAGGAACTATAACACCATCAGGAAACATTTCAGTGGAATACGGATCAACCAGGACTTTTCAAATCATACCAAATGAAGGATATTACATTGCTGATGTAAGGATCGACAATGTTTCAGTCGGCCGGGTTTCTGAATATACTTTCAGGAATCTGACCACCGATCATTCGATATCAGCTACTTTTTCGCCTGTCAGATATACTCTTACATGCAATGCAGGAAACGGAGGTACTATAAATCCCTCCGGGGAGCTGGAGGTTAATCATGGCTCTTCAAGGGTAATTACCATTGAACCTTCTGAAGGTTACCTTATTCAGGATGTTGTTGTTGACAATGCTTCGGCAGGGCCGGTCTCATCATATACCTTTTCCAATATCAGGAGCGACCACACTGTTTCCGCTGTTTTCGAGCCCATTAAGTTCACCGTTTCATCGTCGGCCGGGGCAGGCGGTTCCATTGAACCGACAGGAGATATTGTTGTAAATTACAATGCGGACATTGTGTTCAGCATTATCCCTGACATGGGCTACCACATTTCCGATGTTATAGTTGACGGTATTTCAGCTGGAAGGGTATCAGAATTCACAATTAGCAATGTCAGGGATGATCATGTGATTTCTGCAGAGTTTTCGGTTAATACATATAAAATTACAGCAAATTGTTCATCAGGCGGGTCGATTTCACCAGACGGAGAACAGACAGTTAATCACGGGACCGGCCTGAGTTTTGTTTTCTATCCTGATAATGGTTATCAGATTGATGATGTTATAGTTGATGATCAATCTGTAGGCAAAGTAACCACATATGACTTTCAGAATATCTCCGGTGATCACGTTCTGACTGTGATCTTTAGAAAGGTGTACCAGATTATCGCCGAAGCGGGCACTGGTGGATCGATTGAGCCTGACGGGATGATACTTATACCCGAGAATTCCTCATTTGAATTTCTTATCTCTCCGGATGTTGGTTACAGGATTCAGGATGTGATGGTGGATGGAGTATCTGTCGGAGAAACCGGAGTTTATACATTTGCCGGAGTCAATTCTGATCATTCCATACGAGCTTTTTTTACCAACAGCACCATTGTGAAGGTATTTCCCAATCCATTCAGAGACCAGTTGAATCTGGAAATAAAATCGCCCGGGGAGTTGAAATTTGATCTGTACATCGAGAACCTTGCCAACAAAACTGAATACCGCCTGGCTGAAATCCCCGGTAACAGCCTGACACCTCTGATGCCATATCTGTCTCCCGGATTGTACATACTTAAGCTTTACTCGGACGGCAGGCCTGTCTCCACCCTGAAGGTAATAAGGTATTGATCAATGAATATTTTCAGGATCAGTTACATCTTGCTGATAATTCCTGCCTTAACATCGGTATCGATCAGTTCAATGTTAATTCCGTATTTTGCGAGCAGGAATGCAATATTATTGTTGTTGAACGCTTCTCCGGGCTGAGGGGGAACGAGCTTCAGCAGTCCTTTTGTGGTCAGGTCATCCATTGTCTGGTTTATATCCCGGCACTTGAAACATATATGATGAAATCCGCCTCCCCTGTTGACGAAATTCACAAGTGACTGGTTTGTTTCAAGAGGTTCGATCAGTTTAATAAGAATACTGTCCTTTTTTTCCAGAAAAGTCACTTTCACTTTCTGGAGAGTATTTGTGATGATCTCTGTCATCTGGTTGTAGCCGAAAACGTTGTGCCAGTATTCAATTCCTTCAGGAAGGCTTTTTACGGCAAAACAAATATGGTCTATTATCATCTTAAAGCTTGCCTTTAACCTTTTTTCCTGTTGCAGCTATCACGAGCTGCTCTTTCAGTTCATATATCTGGGGAATTTTATAGAGCGCCAGGTTTCTTGAGCAGTGGTGCTTTATCCTGTCTATCATTTCTTCTTTGCCGTTTTCAGACCTTACGACTACTATTGCTTTCAGTGCTTCTCCCTGGATCTCATCCTCAACTCCTTCAATAGTACAGTCGACCACTTCAGGCAGCTCAAGTATCACAGCCTCAATCTCCTTCGGACTGATCCTTTTCCCACCCACCTTTATTATTTCTTTCTTTCTGGCCGTCAGATAAATATATCCGTCTTCATCAACTGTGCCAAGATCCCCCGTATAGAGCCATCCGTCTCTTATTGCGTTACTGGTTCCTTCTTCATCGCCATAATACCCCAGCATAATATTATCGCCCCTGGCTATTACCTCACCTATCTCGCCCGGTTTTATAAGCCTTCCTTTTTCATTCACAACTTTGAGCTCAACATCGGGAATTCCTTTACCCATGGACCCTTTTTTCCGTTCGTAAAGTTCGGGAGGAAGATATGAAAGCCGGGCAGTAGCTTCAGTCTGTCCGTACATAACAATGAACTTCACCTCAGGAAAGCTTTGTCTGAACTCATCTATGAAAATGGTAGCCAGTTTGCCTCCGGCCTGAGTAACATATTTAAGATCAGGAAACTGAGTATTTTTAAAATTCTCTGATTTCCTGAGCAATATCTGAAAATGGCTGGGAACCCCGGCAAATCCAGTGCACTTATAATCCCGGAGGTTGTTTATTATAGCCCCCAGAAATATGAAGGAGTTGTTAAACACTATCGATCCCCCAACCCTGAGATGGGTGTGCAGTAGTGACAGACCATAACAATAATAGAACGGCAAGACAACAAGCATACGGTCGCTGCTGCCAAGTTTCAGATATTTGATTATTGACTCGGTGTTTGCTATAAGATTCTTATGCGATATCATTACACCTTTAGGGATACCTGTTGATCCGGAAGTGAAAATAATTTCAGCACAATTCTCTTCGTCGAATTCTTTAGTTTCTTCAGGAAATCGGGCTCCGTTCAGATGATCAGAAAGTGTATCAGGAAAGATACATTTTGTTGAATCTGTGGCAAGTTTCTTCTCAACATCGCGTGTAATGAATATCAGTACCGGGCGGGTAAGATCAGATATGAAGGAGAAATTTTCCTTCTCGATATTGGGGTCCAGTGGAATACATACGTTCCCTGACTTTATTATTGCAAAATATGCTGTCAGGAAGAACAAATTATTCACTGACAGCAGAAGTATGTTTTTACCCTGCCCGTATTGATTTCTAAGAGTAGCAGCCAGCTGCAGAGATGAACCGTACAGATCTCTGAAGGTAACGTTTTCTTTTCCTACAAGGAACAGATCGTTTTTTTCCGATGAATTCTCAAAAAAATAATCAAAAGCGTTCATGCCGGTATTTATTAATGTTTGCCGTAATAATCCCTGACAGGAGACATCCTGAGGTATTCAGTGGTTTTTCGCTTGCGTTCAAAGTTTCTGAATAATGCTTCCACCCTTTCTTTTGTCTCTCCCATTATGCTGCCTACCTCTTCAGGTGAATACCCGTTCTCATATCCATACCAGTATATGTCCATTATCCTGAACGGAAGCTGGTAGAAGAATTCTTCCTGGGTTTGAGCAGCAGAATAGGTATCCGTAGTCGGTGTTCTTTCTATTATCTTTCCAGGAACGCCGAGCTGTTCAGCCAGTTGGTAAACCTGGGTTTTATACAGGTTCCCTATAGGCATGACATCTGCTCCCCCGTCACCGTATTTTACGAAAAAGCCCTGTTCCTGTTCGTGCTTGTTGGGTGTTCCTATCACTGCTCTGTGCAAAGCTTCTGCATGGTAATAAAGCATTGACATTCTCGAACGCTGCTTGAAATTTGATGCGGCAACTATCTGAAGATATTCATTAGTGGGCAGGAGCTTTTCCTTTTCATTTCCATTTTCATCAACGACAGTAAGTGAAAAAACCGGTGGCAGATTGCTGTATAATCCGGTTTGTTTTATTCCAATCTTCATTTTCCACCTGGCCGGGTCATATTCAGGAAATAATCTCTTTACAGCTTCATCGCGCCGTTCATAACACCTGAAGCCTTTTAATGCGGAGGTGATCTCTTCCCTGACCGTTCTGACTCCGTACTTTTCAGCGAGCTCCAAAGCCAGTTCCTCACTTTCCGGACTTGAATCGACCTCCGGCATTATAATTCCCAGAACCTTTTCCGGCCCGAATGCTTTTACTGAAAGCGCAAGACACACCGATGAATCAATGCCGCCACTGATTCCCACAACGCCGCCAAGTCTTTTAAGATTCACAAGAACATCCTGGCGAAGCTTGTCAGTAATTTCCTTTATTGCCGATTCAATATCATCAAGTAATATCAGGTCTTTTGAAAAAGGCTTTTTTGTCTGCATGGGTATATTTTTTATAAGTCGTTGATTATTTTCATGTTTCTGAGATCTCTCATTGACAGGTTATCATTATATCCTTCAATAAACTGATTGTAAAGCAAATGGGTTGATATTACGGAAGCAAGAACCATATCCTCCACCTCGGATGTAACACCTGTTCTTTCTGCTTTCTCCAGGAGAACAGAAACAGATTCATAATTGAATATTCCGGCTTTTCTAAAATATTCGGGAGCAAGCATTTCTTTAATATACTCCGGCCTTCTATTTGTGAAGAATGTACTGTTTACAGGTGCTCTGTAAGGTTGTTTCGAGCGCTTAAGGATGGTGTCAGGCATCTTATTCTTCATAAGTTTCTTCAGAAGGTATTTTTCAGTAAGCCCGTTGAGCTTATAGTTTGAAGGCAGGGAATTGCAATATTCAATCACCCTGTAATCCAGGAAAGGATATCGGCCTTCAACCGAATTAGCCATAGCCATCCTGTCACCCTGCGATGAAAGAAGGTAGCCTGACATAAAAACTGATGTTTCAAGCCACTGCGACTTATCAAGCCCTCCCCAGTTGCCAAATCCTTCAGGAAGCTTTTTCTCCAGGTCACTCAATGGTGAGTAGCTGTTTAATTCTGATTTAATTATTTCTGAAAAATGCTTTTTGATATGATTTGAATTATTCCATCTTAAAAGGTGAGAATAAAACGGATTATCAACTTCTTCAAGTTTGTATCCGTAAAACATTTTCAGTATTACCGGATTAGCCTGCTTCATCTGGGGCATGTAGGGATACAGCTTTTTCAGAAGCAAAGGACGCAGAACTGAATCCGGTTGCTTTGCCCAGAATCTTCTTATAACGCCTTCCTTGAAAACATCGTATCCGGCAAGCATTTCATCAGCTCCCTCGCCCGTTATCACAACTTTTATGTTGTTTTCCCTTACAAGTCTGGAAAGGAGGAACATGGGTGCCGGTGCAGTTCGTGTCAGTGGTGTTTCGGAATGCCAGACCACTTTCGGAAAGCTCTCCGCTATCTCTTTTCCTGAGCACTCTATTGACCTGTGATTTGTATTGAAATATTTTACTGCTTCTTTCTGATAGGAACTCTCGTCAAAATTCTTGTCTTCAAAACCTATTGAAAAAGTGTTCAGAACTCCCGGTTCAACATTTTTGATATACGATACTGTAGTACTTGAATCAATACCTCCGCTAAGATATGCAGCAACCTCAACATCAGCCCTAAGTCGTATTCTGACTGCGTCATAAAACAGTTCATTGAATTTTTCAAGCGCTTCATCAAGCGACAGGTAGAGATTTTTCCTTCCGTGATCAAGTTTCCAGTATTGCTCTGATATGATGCCATTTCGGCTGTATATCATGTAATGTCCCGGAGATAATTCATATATATCCTTAAAAGCAGTATCTGGAGTGACCGCTGTCCAGAAGGTGTAGATCTGGTCAAGGCTCCTGAAATTAAGTTCGCGACTGATTTCTGGTTGTTCGAACAGAGATTTGATCTCTGATGCAAATGAAAATACGTTGTTGGTAATATTATAGAAAAGCGGTCTTATTCCTATTCTGTCACGAGCTAAAAACAACTCTTCCTTTTGTTTATCCCATATTGCAAATGCAAACTGCCCGTTCAGCATGGAGAGGCATTCCTTTCCATGAATGGCGTACAGATGAACGAGTACTTCCGTGTCCGATTCCGTTTTAAAAATATGACCATTCCTTACAAGTGCCTCTTTTAATTCCACGTAATTGAATATTTCTCCGTTCAGAACGATCCAGAATCGTCCTGATGCATCTGACAGAGGCTGTTGACCGCTGGCAAGGTCAAGAATACTTAGTCTCACATTGCCAATTGTTGAAAAAGCGGAGCTGTAAATGCCGCTTTCATCAGGGCCGCGATAACTTATTGCACTGAGCATCTTTTGCAGTACATCAGGCTTGTTGCTCCTGGCGGCGTAATCAATTATACCGGCGATTCCGCACATTGTCAGCTGGCTTTTTTGCGGATTATAAAATCCGTGATTGCGTTTATAGATTCGAAATTCTCTTCTATAAGATCTGAATCTACCGTCTTGATCCCGAAGTTCTCTTCAAGAAAGGTTATCAGAACGACAAAACCCATTGAATCAAAATACCCCTCTTTGAATATCAGTGAATCATTCCTGATCTTATCTTTTTCAACAAATGTTGCCTGCTGAATATAATCTTTTACCCTTTCCCTTACTGAATTATTATCTGTATCCATATTTTGTTAATGATGATTATTAGTATAAAAATTAATCTTTTATATAGTAATTGCTGTAATGCCTGTACGAACTCTTGTGAAGGCTCAGGTCATTATAGACGATATCATAATTGTCCAGCTGATTCGTTTTTAAGTTGGCAATGACATTCCCGAAAACATCTTTGCGTGTGTAATTATTTCTGATCACCATAAGAACTTTGGTAGCATATTTCATAAGGAGGGTTGCATCAGCAACAATTCCTACAGGAGTTGTATCGATCAGGATATAATCGTACTTTGTCCTGAGGTAATCGATAAGAGGATCGAGGACTCCAAGCTCGATAAGCTCTGACGGGTTGGGAATTACCGGTCCTGCTGAAATGAAGTCAAGGTTTTTGACGACAGTACTCCTTATGATGTCTTCAAAACCGGCCTTTTTGACCATAAAATTTGTAACACCCGCCGAGTTTTCTTCTTTCATCTTGATATGAAGGGTTGGACGGCGAAGATCACAGTCTATTAAAATAGTTTTATATCCCACTGAAGCGATTGAAGAAGCCAGGTTGAACGAGATAAAGCTCTTGCCTTCCTGAGGCTGTGAGGAAGTAATAAGAATCAACTTTGGCTGGACACGTCCTGATTTCAGGAAGAGGCTGCTGCGCAGGTTCCTGAAGGATTCGGCAATGGCAGACTTCGGAAATTCTGCAACCACTGCATCAGACTTATGATTATTACTGTAGATCACACTAAGGACAGATCTGCGAAGCATATATTCCGCATCATTGATGCTCCTGATCTTGTCATCGAAGAAATCCCTGACCACCAGGAAGATTGTTGGAAGGAGCAAACCAAAGAACAATGCGAACATATAATTTATATAAGTCTTTGGAGAGGTTACTTTTGATGTAATCTCCCTGGCAGGCTCTGTTATTTCATAGTCCGGATAGTTCGATGCGAGGGCTATGGCAGCTTCTGATCTTTTCTGCAGAAGGAAAGTGTATATCGCATCATTGAGGTTGAACTTCCGCTCCATACTTACCATATTCATCTCTGTCCTTGGAAGCTGTGTGATTTCCCTTGAAAGCTTGTCCTCCCTGTAGTCGAGCTCATTCAATGACAGAGTAAGAGTGTTAAGGTTGTTGGTGAAGTTTTCCAGAATGGTCTGTTTCTGTAATCTTATCCTGTTGTCTATCTGACTCAGAAAAATGTTCTTTTCGGGATTGCTGCCGGCCAGGACAGTCGACCTCTGGGCATTAAGGTCAAGGAGCGTTGTTATTAATTGATTGATAATAGGATCACTAACATTCATGGCCGATGGCGGCACCACACCTGAAACATCCTGGTTTGCTCTAAAGTAGTTTATTACATAATTGTAATATCTTTCCTGGACTTTAAGATTGGCTCTTTCTCTTTCGATTTCTGAAAGTTGTTCAAAAGTGCGCTGTCCCTGATAGCTAAGATCCATTACCTGATTGGCCGACCGGAAATTTCTGAGATTTGACTCAGACCTGACCAGTGAGTCAGATATTTCTGATATCTGCGAGTCAATAAAATTTACCGTACTCCGTGCGATCTGGTTTTTCTTTGAAAGATTTTCTTCCAGGAAATTGTTGAGGTAGTTATTTAAGAAATTTATTGTCTTCTCAAGATTTCCTTCTCTGAACTTTATGTTTATGATTGACGCAAGAGGCGTAGCTTTTTCGACCTCAAGCTGTTTCAGATAATTCTTGGCCAGAAAGTCAAGATGATTCAATTTGAAATAAAATACAGGTTCCTGTTTGAGACTGTATCTGGGAATCTCTCTGTTCAGGGAGACAGTAAACCTGAGAATATTGTTGCTGATTGTCTCATTGAACCTGCATATAGTATCGAGCTCAATAATATTATCCTCACTGACAACTTGATTATCAACATAATTATACATTGATACCTTTTTTTCTGACACAGTCAGTCTGTAAGATGATTCGTCCAGAAAAGAAATATAGATTTTTGCGTCGATGGGTTGAATGTGCGATTTATCAATTACAACCCTGAATGGAGAATTACCATACAACTCGAATGTCTGCTTGAATATATTACGAATTTCCATGAAGTAACTTACTTCAAGGTTCATCTTTGTGACAGTTGAATATGCAAGGGCGAATGAACTAAGATTTGTAACATCATTCTCGATGTTTTTCAGAGATTCCAGCGATTGCAAACCACTGAAAAGCTGATCTGAACCAAGAATCGTAGAGGTCTTATTTTCTACCGGGCTTAATGATGCAGAAACTTCATACACTTTGCTGGCATACCTGTTGTACAGATAGGCACCCGCAAAACATAAAATCAATATTACAATATATAAATACTTTAAAGAAGCTACCTTTAGTACGAAGTACTTAAAAGGAGCAATTGACGAATCGGGTTCTGTTGTCTTTAACATTTCAGTTTGTTTTATTATCTGTAACCGTATCCCAAAAATAGCAAGCCGGCAATAAGCGTTGTCAATGATGATAACACTGTCTGATAGGTTATGTTCTGATAGCTGGTTGAAATGGATTTCAGGGGCTCAACAACTATAACATCATTAGGCAGCACATAATAGACATCTCTTGTTGCAATCTTGGAGTTGGCAAGGTTGAGCCTGTAATGCATTATTTTTTCTCCTTCCTGCCTGATCAGTATCACGTTCCTCCTGTTGCCATACCTGGTTATTCCTCCACCAAGGGCAATGGCCTCATATACATTTAGTTTATCCTGGGTAAAAGTATATACACCCTGATTCTGCACTTCTCCCATCACCGAGACACGATTGTCGATAAAGTTGACAAGAATAGAAGTGTTGGGTACATATTCGTTTAGGGCGTTCTGAATCTTTACACCCGCATCAGATGTTGTCATCCCTGCAACATTTATTTTTCCCACAAATGGAAAATTTATATTTCCTCCTTCATCAACGAGATAACCTATTATGCTGGTTCCAGCCTGATTATATCTTGCTTCCTCAGGCATATCAAAGATCTGTCTTACCTGGGGATCAATACTCAGAATCCTTATGTATAATCTGTCGAAAGGTAAGATGGTTTTCTGGATTTTCGGATTAACCACAGGTTCCTCCACCTCATCGATGTCATTAAAATAACTGAGTTTATTTGTTGGAACACATCCCACAACAAACATCATTATTAAAAGGAAAAATATTCCTTTTTTGCAGAGAAGATTTTTTGTCTTTTTCATAAAGTCTGATTATAAGTATTATACACCAGTTCTCTGGAATACGGTTTTTATAGTTTTGAGCAAAATTATAAAATCTATACGAGGAGACCAATTGTCAATATAAGCCAGATCCATTTCCATCCACTTCTCGAATTTTACGTCATTTCTGTCGGGAATGATTTGCCAGAAGCATGACAGGCCAGGCTTTACAGAAAGCCTTCTGAGCTGCCATCTCTCATATTGCTGCGTCTCACTTTGCAACGGAGGACGAGGACCAATAAGCGACATTTCTCCTTTAAGAACATTGACAAGCTGCGGAAGCTCGTCAAGCCCCGTTCGTCGTAAAATTTTTCCTATTTTCGTAATTCTGGGATCCTCCCTGATCTTGAAAACAGGCCCGTCCATTTCATTTTGTTCCTCAAGATCGAGCCTTATCTCCTCAGCGTTAGACACCATGGTCCTGAATTTGTAAAGATTGAACTGCCGGCCTCTCAATCCAACCCTGGCTTGTCTGTAAATTACCGGCCCCGGCGATGTTAGTTTAACTCCCAAAGCTATCATCAGCATCAGCGGAGACAGTATTATCAACAGCACCAATGAACCGGCTATGTCCATAAATTTCTTTACAGCAAGTGCAACGGGCTTATACGGGATATTGATGAAAGTAAGGAATTTTTCATCACCAATGGATGCAACAAAAGCGTTTGTGAGACTTAGCTGGACTTCCCTGTATTTTAGCCTGAAAATAACCCCCAGTTCTTCACACCACCTTATGGTTTTCCGGACTTCCGTTGTTGCCGTTTCCTTTTTTGCATAAATAACTTCATCAATAGTATCAATCTTGATCAGTTCTGGCAATACCCCCAGGGTCTTCTCAGGCATCATTTTTATCCTTTTTCTGTATCTGTCCATTACAAGCTGGGAACCCGTGAAAAGAAAAATGACCCTGTATCCCCAGTCCTTGTTTATCAGAAGGCTGTCTGTAAAAGGTATGGCTGATTCGTCGGCTATTAAAATAATATTTACATGGTTGTACCCTTTTAACCTGTAGATCTTGAATGCCTTATATTCAACGACACGCACGAAAAAAAGGAAAATGAAGCCAAGAAATACAAACTCGATAAGAAATAATCTGGATATGTACGAGAGCTTAAAAACAAAATAAAAGACCAGAAGCACAAAGCTGATCACAATGGCAGACTGAATGTATTCAAACAGCAAGGTCCGGTACCTTTTTGTTCTGGGGATTTCCGTGACTTTGATCAGATACAATGATATAAGCCACAATGGTAATATACCCAGGAAGATCAGCCTGAATTCACTCCTTTCGAAAAAGAAACGGCCCCCGTCTTCGTAATAATTTATCAGGTAAGCAATCTGGAAAGCCATAGCAATGGAAAGAATATCAATGAACCCGAGTACCAGATTCATAAGGTTCCATTTTTCCAGAAATGGAATAATCTTCCAACTCAATATTGAACTTTTTCTTCCCATAAAATCATTACTCAAGAATATACGTTAATTTTTGTATATTATTGCAACAAAGGTAAATTGTAACTGATTTTTTTCGACTATCCTTCGTCAGTTTTTTTCCCGCGGTAAATTTATGGCACCATACTGGATCGGTCGGGGTAAGTATTGCCCTGATAACTTTTTTTTTGAGCACAAAAATATATTAATCCATTTAATCTGGAAATATCCATAACCTGAAAACTCTTTTCCTTCAGGAGGCTGACAATACTTTCTGATGACACTACTGCATTATATTCTGATGGAGAATATTTATGCTGACATGTTGCACGCACGAATGTGGTAAATGACAGGTCATTATTTTTTTCTGTCACGGTATTTTCGTAACAACCAGCCAGGAAAGCTTTCTCCGGTAATATGCCGGCTATGGTACTTACAAAACTGGTAAGATGCCTTATCTGATTAAGCTTCTGAACACAGACCAGTAATCTGGTGCCGCTCAGATCTCCAACATCATAATAATAATGGTGCACTGAAGATAAAATGAAAACGCCGGAAAAAGTTTCCAAACCAAGCAATCTGATGTACCACAGAAATTCTCTGCATCCTTCCTGCATAAGTCTTTCCTGCACCGGATTTGATTTTTTATTGATTTTATATGAAACCGGCATATCTGATTTTTCTCTCTTCAGTGCGAAATTCACATTTGCAGGTTTCTCCAATACCGATAAATGCTCCATGATTCAATATTTTTACCGGGATGAAATTATACTTTCAGGATAAGGTTGTCAAGTGGTACATCTTCATTTAGTGATCAATAGCGTGACAATTGCTGTTTGTCTGTCACTCAATTCCCAATGCTTGTCAACAGTTTTTCGTTACTGGGGAAAAGGTAAGGTGCTTTTATCAAAATCATAAGGATATTTACCGGTAAAATCTTGTAAAAATGAATTCGGCAGTTTGTCTTTAATTGCTAAGCAAATGATAATCAAAACATTTCTCCGTTATTATTTAATACCTTGTCATTTTAAATATACTATGATCTGTTTTGACTAAATCTCAATTATTGTCGATGAAAAAATACATTTATATAAATAACAGATATGAAAAGAGATTGCATAATCCGGATTGAACTCCTTTTAACAATTAACATAGTTTGATGCTGCGGAGTTATTAATCTTTCACTATTGCAAAAAATGCTTGTGTTAAAGAAAATGGGGAAAGACAGCTGACAGGAATTGCCTCAGTCTGGTTTCTTTGAACTTTCAGAGCAGAAAAAAGTAAGGTTCCCGATTTCAGTCATATCCGTTATACTGAAATCATGGGATTCAAGTAGTTTTCTTACCTCTTTCCTCGACATAAATCTCTCGGTTCTGGAGTCGAAAAGATTTATAAGGCTGTTTAAGAATTTGAATGACTGGTAAAATGGCACTGCAAGTCCTTTTCTTATCTTATTGTCCTTGAAGCAGCCTATAAAATTTGCTTTTGTTGGAAGCACTCTGAATACATTACTCAGGAAATTATCTATATGACTGATCTGATTAAGCTGTTTGAGGTTTATAAGAGTCTTTACTCCTTTCAGATCGTTGAAATCGTAATAATAATGATGTATCGACGATAATATCATAAGATTCGAATCCTTTGAAAGACCAAGCCAGTTTATATAGTGATAGAAATTTTCACCGCCTTCAGCCACCAGTCCCTCAAGAACAGGATTTGCCTCAACCTTGTCTTCGACTACCCCGATTTCACTTACAACAGGCCTGGGCTCCTGATTGTTTATGATGTCGGATTTATTTAATATTGAGGTGTTTTCCATTCTGATATTATAATCTCAAATATGTCGTAAAAATAATACAAAATTGCATACTGTTCAAGTCGGTGAATTATCACTTACACACAAAATCAGAGTATTTTTTTAACAAAATACTCTTATTTGGATTTTAGTCACATCATATCTAACATTCGTCAATGAAAATAGTTCATTCGTCAAAAATATTAAACATTAATTCTGTCTCACGGACCAGAATCTTCGTCAATCATGATCTCTGGCATGTTATAAATCAGGTAATCAATGCTGTGCACAACAGGACAGTACTGTGAAGGCTGCAATGAAGTAAATTGACATTTTGACAAACAGCCATAATATTTGACTAAAATATCCGGTATTTCATTGTGCTGTTGAATCGAAAGGAATGCAAGAGTCGGCCTGATTATCATTTCAGGATTCATATCCGCTGTTGTCAGACGATCAGAGGATGATCATTTACTGATCCATGTATCTCAGGTAATTAATTATTCCATCGCAGATCTTTTCAGCCATATGCTGGCGAAAAACCGGATCAGCAAGTTTCTCCTCGTCGCCGGCATGGGATAAAAATGCCTGTTCAACAAGCACTGACGGCATTTGTGATACTCTTGTTACCGTGTAGTTGAACGATCCCACCACTCCGAACTCATCCAGCCCCAGCTGCAATAAGCTTTCGTAAACAGTTTCTGCCAGAGGTGCCCAGAATGGATTATGATAGTAGGTACTTGTCCCCCCAACCTGCAGATAACCTCTTCCTCCTGCATTGGCATGTATGCTGATAAGCATATCAGCATCTGATGAAATGGCAATGTCTCTTTTTTCGATAAGTGACATGTCTTTGTCCGAATCCCTGACCTGTATTATTTCTGCGCCCATAGACCTGCACAAATCGCCCAGCTTAAATGAAAGATCCAGATTGATGTCTTTCTCCAAAAGACCTGATAAACCAATTGCTCCCGTGTTTTGGCCCCCATGCCCTGCCTCAATCGCAATTTTTAATCCGGAAAGAGGTTTTTCATTTTTCAGATCATATTCTGGCGGATGTTTTATTCGGAGTATAAGACTGTTGTTAAACGGCCGGATATCATAACCCCAGATATCAGGGGTCTTAAGATTAACATATATTTTATAGGTCTCAGGAACAGGTTGTTCCCAGGTCACTTTGTCAATAATTTTCCTGCCGCTTCTGTGAGTGATCCAGGTGCTGCTTGTTTCTGCCCCGAAAAGGGTTACAACTATCCTGTTCTGGTTCGGTTCGGGGTGTACTTCGTAGGGAATTGGCTCAGGATAAGGTATGCTGAGTATATCAGCACCCTCTGCAGGTCCGCATGACAAACTTGTGATATAATAAGATCTCTTAACCGCTTCGGGTGGCAGTTCTGAAATATCATTTTTGCTTATCATTCCATTTTCAATACTGCTGAGATGAACCCTGTAATTATCTCCATTCCTGCCGTTTGTTTTTAATATGATGCCCGGCCCCAGTTCCGACCTTATTGGTCCTCCCAGCCTTATTTCTCCTGCATTGTATATTAACCTGGAGTTTTCATTGATGATCCTCACAAGGGGAAAATCATTCATTTCCCTGACTGTGATGGTATTCTGCAAAGATAGTTTGTATGGTTTTATTTGAGCGTTTTTATCAACCGGGTCTAGCCGGAGAGTTATACTGTATTCTTTTCCCTTCTTCAATTCTCCCAATGGCAGTTCTGCCTGATATATACTATGATCATCAAGGTCTTTTCGGGAACATCTTATACCTTTATTTCCCGGGTTGACGACCACGTGAGCATCCTGTCCGGCAGAGCCGATAAACCTGATATTCAGGATATCGCCAGGCAGAAGCTCCATGTCAGCGAATGGTTCCACAGACCTTTCATCGATCCATAACGGATAGACAGGCCTGGAGATTTCACTCTTTGAATACATGAACTCTCTCTCATATAACACGGTCAGAGAGTCTTTTGTAATAACGTCAGCACGTATCCTGTTGGGGCCTTCCTTCAGAGTGATCTTTTTAAAAAAAATACCTGTTCTGTACTGCCTGACAGAATCACCATTGATCTTCACACTTGCAGGATATTCTGTTCTACACAACAACTCATATTCCGGGATCTGAGTGAATTCACGGGGCATGCAACGGAATTCAACCCAAGGGGATTCACGTGTTACCGAATTACCGGGCAGCACGGTGTATATATAAGGTGGTGACCAGCGGCTGGTCGAAAGTGTTACATTTCCGGCAGGAGTTTGCAGCTTTATTGTGTCGCGTTCAGATGTCACAAAAGAAATACATCCTTTACCATCGGTGACCTTTGTCTTATTGTCATTTTTGATTTTAATTATTTTTCCTGCAGGATCATCCGTGAACATCGGAGTAAGATTCAGCCTGACAACCTGTTCCGGTCTTATCTTTTTCAGATCATACCCCTGTTCAGCTTTATCCGGATAATGGTATGGTTCAGCGACAGCTATTCTGCCTGCCGGGATAACAAGATCCACTATACCATTTTCAAGGCAGCGTAGTGCTTTAGCGTACCCTGATTCTTCATCAGGTACGAGAGATATGACTAGGTATGGTTTAATCAGCATTGCTTCAACAGAAATCTCTTCAATAAGATCGGGATTGAAAGCGGAACCCGTAAAACCGAGACCGTCGATCCCGTAGTTCATTACCATGTTGCGGACATCTGTTTTAAGCTTTGACGCAAGATGGGTTGGATTACTGTTTTTACTTTTCAAGATACCAGCTTCCGGTAAATCAAGGACGGCATAGATCTTAAGGTCTTGTTCCCTGGCTGATCCGACAGCTATATTCAGCGGGTCAGATTCCTCAGTATTATTTGAGGGTTTTCGGGAGAATGATTCAGGTGCAGACCGGAAGTATACATCTTCATTTTCTTTTACAACGAAGAAGACAGTATTGTTGTTGGCGTCATTGATTTCAGTAATAATGTTTCTGATATGGTTTTTCATGATGGTGGTATCAGGATTGAGCCACTTTTCAGGAGATACCATGAAACCACGTAATTCAACATCCTTTGGCGACAGATCTTTTAAGGCCCTCTGATGCATGAATTCCGGGCGGCTGCTCTGGCAGCTTATGGTACATGCAGCAATAAAGGCTGAAAAAGCTATGATCAAATATTTTTTTATTTTCTTATTCATCGGTAGAGCATGTATTTTTCCCTGGATTCTATATAATCGCTCACTTCATCCTGGCATTCCTTAATAATCTGCCCGACTGTCATCCCTGGTTCGTCCAGGCGTTTAATTAACTCAGGAGGAGACCAGGCAAGCGAGTCAGGATTTGTTTTCCGATAGGCGTCAAAAATGTGCAGGGCAGATTCCACTGACCTGTATTCTCCAGGATCCGTAAGCATTATTTCAACTCCCCCGCACATCCTGTTCCATGGTTTTCCTCTTCTGTTGGATCCCGGATCTGCAGTTACAGGTATAAAATATACCGGCCTGAAAACAGCTCCTCTGATATCTCTGCTGTTAAGGTCAGCAGCTGCCATCTCAGCATTTACCCATGATGACCCTGTGATCAGGAACGGTTTGGTTGTTCCTCTGCCTTCCGATATGTTCGTCCTTTCAAACAGGCATTGGCCTGGGTATACAATTGCAGTTTCAAGGGTTCCCATGTTTGGTGAAGGCATTACCCAGAGAAGACCTGTATCATCCCATGTCATTGTCCGGCGCCAGCCCTTCATTTTGATTATGGTAAGATCGGCCTTATACCCCTCTGTTTCATTCCACATTGAAGCCAGTTCCCCGTAAGTCATTCCGTGCCGTAAGGGAAGCGGATGACGGAATATCCCGGAGAGGTTAAGAAATGGGCCTTCAACAACACGGCCCCCCAGCGGGTTCGGCCTGTCCAGGACGATGAATGGTATTCCGGCCTCTGCACAGGCCTGCATCGCAAAGGACATCGAATATTTATATGTATACCAGGCTGATCCTGTTCCCTGAATATCAAAAAGAAGAGCATCCAGATCTTCTATCCATTCTTTTTTTGGTGCATACGAGTCTCCGTAAAGACTGTATACAGGGATGCCGGTCTGGGGATCAGGCTCTCCTTCCTGTATTATCCGGCCCTGTTTTGCTCCTCTTACTCCGTGCTCGGCACCAAACAGGGCAACAAGATTAACACCTGGTGTGCCTGCCAGAATATCAATACTGCTTCTCATATCAGACCCCACGGCAGAAGGATTGGTAATCAGGCCTATCCTCCTGCCTTTTATCAGATCGGGATGATCTTCCACCAGAACATCTATGCCCGGTTTTACCGCTGGCTCCTTGAGAGCGAAACCCTTTTCCCTGAAGGCATACTTATCATAAATTTCTGTCAGGGTAACTGTTTCTGCAAATGACCGCTTAATAACAGCTTTCTTTTCGACACTGCTTTCGTTCCCATACCGGTCTGCAACTGTAACCGCTATGCTGTCAAGAGGTATAATAACATCTGCAACATCCCGGATTGAACCCTGATCAGTTTGTTCCAGAAGAGCAGTGTTGACTGTATATGCGGGCATGAGACCTGAGTTATGATACCTGCCATAGATGTTATGCTTCCAGACAGGACCATACTTTCCGTAAACGACCCAGTTTGATATATCACCGGATTTATTGTGACTCCATGAGATCCTTATAGAATCATTTTCTTCAGAAACCATAATATCAGGCGGTGACGGCAGTCTTTTATGAAGCCACGGGGATGCCGGTATCAATGCTTTGTTTCTATACGGCCCTCCTGCAACTGCTTTTGTCAGCCGGGGGGAATAAACCAGTGAACCGATGCTCCAGTGTACTACTCCGGGGCTTTCAGGCAGCATGCCGCGCGCTATCATAATCTGGTTTATGGTTTCATCAGTTGCTTTATCGGATTGCTGCCTTCCTATACTTATACCCGGCCAGACATGCCTTCCTTTCAGATTCTCTCCCTTCCACCAGCCAAGGAGCAGGGGAAAGCTCTGAGAAAGTTGATTTACAGGCCAGTACAGTTGAGGCGACCAGTAATCTATCCATCCCTTATTAAGCCACAGTCTGGCATCAGCGTACAGCAGGTTGTGCTGATCAAATCCTTCAATTGCCGGAGGATTGTATGGCCGCCAGATACCGAAGGGGCTGAGCCCGAATTTCACATATGGCTTTTCAGCCTTGATTCCCTTATAGAGTCTTTTAATAAAGTTGTTCACACTTTCCCGCCTCCAGTCATCCCGTGACAGTTTGCCGCCACTTCTCTGATAGGCCAGCCAGCCTTCGTCATCAGGAAAATCTTTGTCATTGTTATACGAAGGGTATGGATAGAAATAATCATCGAAATGGATCCCGTCGAGGTCATACCTTCTTACAAGGTCCATAACTACATTGAAAGAGTGATCCTGTGTCCCCTGTTTTGTAGGGTCAAGCCACCAGTAGCCTGCTTCAAGTTTAACGACCAGATCGGACCTTTTCTTAACGATGGAAGCATCAGTTACTTCTCCACCTGCAACGTGATGGGCACGATAAGGATTAAGCCATGCATGAAGCTCAATGCCTCTTTTGTGTGCTTCGCTGATCCAGAATTCAAGAGGATCATACCAGGGATCGGGAGCTTTTCCCTGTTCTCCTGTAAGATAATAAGACCATGGCTCAAGGTTGCTCTGGTAGAGGGCATCGCACTGGGGCCTTACCTGGAAAATAACCGCATTGAAATTGTTATCGTGGAGAAGGTCAAGAAGCATAAGAGCCTCTTTCTTCTGTTCTTCAACCGGTAACCCCGGTTTACTGGGCCAGTTGACATTTGCCACGGTGGCCACCCAGGCTGCTCTGAACTCCCTTTCTGCTGCCGGTGTCAGGCCTGAAGGATCTCCGGTGACAGGATGTTTTGTGCTGAAACATTTTGTAAAGGCGATCAGGATGAGTACGGGTAAAACCGGATAGAAAGATTTTTTTAACATGGCTCTGTTTTTTAAGGATGGACGATTATCACAAATTTATGAAACGAAGCTGTCATATGTGTGAATTCTGATGATTAAAATTCACTGATATGAGACCAACCGGTTTCTTAATATGCTTAACTTTATAAAAATCTTTATTAATCCTGGTGCTATGAAGACTGTAATTTTAAGTACCATCATTCCTGTTCTTTTAATTATCTGCGCCTGCTCTGAAAAGAATCGAACGATTGTAATAAAATTTGAAGGAGACCTGTCAGAAGAGAAGTTCTCGGTCAAAGATTTGGATCCGGACCTGCCATCTGACTGGTCTGGCTGCGGGTATCTCACCTTTGAACTCAATTCATCAACCCCCCAGCGTTTTGATATCAGGCTGTACGACGCTGAAGGCGTAAGGATATTAACCATTCAGCCATTTCAGAAGGCCTGGGTGAGAGCATCGGTCCCACTGATCCATTTTCAGGAAAGAAACACAGAAGGTACTGACATGGCTGCAATATGGAAGACACCGCTTCCAGGTTGTTGGATCGGCTTCAGCAGTCATGTAGGATCAATAAATAACATTGACTCTGTTGGAATAGCAATGCGTCACCCCGCAGGCTCACCAATCCTTGAGCTGCGAAACATCCAACTCACCACGATACCAATGGATTCCATCCTTAGTCCTATACCCCTTGTTGATGAGTTTGGGCAATGGATCCCTGATAACTGGCCCGGAAAGGTAAAAAAGCTCAATGACCTGATAAGCGACTGGAGGGAGGAAGAAAATTCATATGCCAATAGTGCCTGCAGGACCACAAAGTACGGAGGATTCCTTGATTCAAGGGTTGAAGGAACAGGATTCTTCCGTGTTGAGAAGATTGAAGGGATATGGTGGTTTGTTGATCCCGAAGGCTATTTATTTTTTTCAGCCGGAAGTACATGCATCAATTCACGCTCTGAACTGGCTCGTTTGGAGGGTAGGGAATATTTATTCGCTGCTTTGCCTCCTGATGAAACAGATGTTGCAGGTCAGACTGCTTCCGTTGAAGGCCGCCCTTCAATATATACATGGAACCTGTACCGCCGCTTCGGACCTGAATGGTACAATAAATGGCTCGATCTTACAGTAAACCGTATGGACAGCTGGGGCTTAAATACCATTGGCAACTGGTCAGACCCGGCTCTGGGACGAACTGGCCGGAAAGCTTATGTTGTAACTCTGAGAGGCTGGGGTATAGAGACGGGTCTTATGGGTATGCCTGACGTATATGCCCCGGATTTTGAGAAACGGATTGATGAATCCGCTTCCCGGCAGTGCTCGCCGTATAAGGATGATCCCTATATGCTGGGTTATTTTATCGGTAATGAGCCACCCTGGCCTGAAAGGGAATCAGAACTGGCCGATCTCATTCTGGCCGGAGAAAATACACCGATGAAATCTGAACTGATTAAATTCCTTGACGAACAGGACACTCCGGAGCGCCGTAAAGAATTTGTGTACAATGCCTATAAAAGGTTTATCAATATTGTCAATGAGGCTGTAAGAAAACATGATCCTGATCATCTGAATCTTGGGATCCGTTTTGGGGGTTCTCCTCCGGATGATATTATTGAAGCATCAAAAGGATTTGACGTATTCAGTATCAATATATATGGATACTCGGCAGATCATGAGGCACTGCAAAGAATAAATGACCTGACCGGGCTTCCAGTAATAATTGGAGAGTTTCATTTCGGAATGCCGGGCCGGGGGATGGCTCCCGGATTGGCGCAGGTCTTGAATCAAGAGGAGAGAGGAGCTGCTTATCAGTATTATGTAGAAAATGCTGCGGCACACCCTGCACTTATAGGAACACACTGGTTCCAGTGGACAGACCAACCATCAACCGGACGTTTTGATGGCGAAAATTACAATATAGGCTTTGTGGATGTCACTGATCGCCCGTACCATGAACTGGTAAATGCATCGAAGGAAACATCCGGGAGACTGTACAATATACATATGGGCAAAGAAGCTCCCGTTAACCGCAGGGCCGTAACCCATTGATTTTCGTGAGGGGGGTTACTATTAACCTCTGCCACAATAATCGGAATAGTGTGATATATGCGAAAATGAAATCCCGGCTGACGGGTCGGGGTCTTGCAGACTCTTTAATCCAGGTTAATTCGCTTACCGGGTTCAGCAACGCTAATTTCTTTTCGCTTCGGGTTTATTGTCCACTGGTTTAAGGTTATAAAATTTGCATTTAATCACTGGTCTTATTCAGGGTATAACTATGGTCAGACATACCTCTCAACTCCAGTATTAAAAGATCCTGCTGCAGAGGATAAAATCACAAATGACCCTGATGTTATCCTGAAAAGGATCAATACAAGACACCCTGATATGATCGAAGTAAAGACGCACGATTCGATCGTGACCTCAATTAACAATACCAGGCCGGATGCCAGCCGGACAATCAACAATCAGACAGAACATCCTTGACCCTATGAACGGATCCTGACTGAATCTTCGCTGACGAGATATTTATTCTTCAGTCTTTCCAGCAAAGAGTGCAACTCTTCATGATGGGACTGTCCTATCTCTCTTTCTTCAAACTTCATGAACTCTTCGTACATCCTGTGCAGTTCTTCTGAGGGCATCCTGGATTCGATCAAAGGGAACAATAACGTGTCCTCCTTTCTGATATGTTCCCTGAGCAGAGATACATATGCCAGCGATGATTCAACAAACTTTTCCTTGTTTATAGTATCTCCGGCAATGATTTCACGCATCTTCGCGATGTGTTCACGTCCCTGGACATGTTCGGAAAGGATTGCCCTGACGGGGCCATTGTTTTCAAGCACCCCGAACTTCAGGATCCCGGGAATCAGGAGATCCTCTTCCTTGCCATGATGACACCTGTCCGCAAATTCACTCAGAAACCCCAAAAGTTCAACAATGTCGTTCCTGTCGGCCGCTTCATTCCTCTGAAGCTTTTCGCTGATTACCTGCATGATGTCAAGTGCCTGCATGATTACTACATGCTCATCGAATAAATCCTGTGTTGCTGTTTTCATGATCCTTCCTTTTTTTAAGTTTACCATGTAACCGTCTTATTGAATTTAGACCACCCGCTTTCCGGGGTGTCTGGTAATCATATAGATAGAGCCGCTATTCTTCGCAGCGGCATGGCAACGTTTCAAAAGAAGGACTGTACTGCCAGTATTTCGGGAACACAGTCATGTTTAAGCATTTAACAATTAAATAAGGATTTTGTTCAGCTCCGGCGGGAGTCAAAAAACATATATAATTTAACAAATAATCAGATATTTAATCCTATAATGATTTTAGTGGTATCCGGATAAGGATTCAATATTTTATTGCAATTTTGAAACCAGAGGGTAGCAGGTTTGAATCCTGCCACTCCGACATAAGAAAATCAAGTAGTTGGAATAATCTGACTTCTTTCTTATTTTACCTATTTTCACAAAATTTAAACCCAAATTGTGTATTTGTTTTATCTTTAACCGTTGTTCAAACGGAACAACATAACTATAAATGGTTATAACATCCTGATCAGAAAACTCAGACTCATTACTGTTACTTATACGCTGACCGAAGTATTTAAGTACAGAGTCAATTAAAACACATATATACAGATAAATATAGATTATTTTAGCTGTTTTGCCTCGGGAATCATGCTTATGGACATAATCTTAAGAATTATATTTTAATATATTGATTATAAAGGCAATAATTAAATAAGGTGCATGCATTGTATTGATAATCAATCACATATTAATAACTTATAAACATTCAACTCTTAATTCACATTAATAAATAATACAAAATGAAGAACTTAACACTAATTTTTATATTGGTATTATTTTTATCAAACTTTCAGTTTGTCTTCGCACAACAAGTTTATAGTCCTGCCGACCCCGAATATTATGCCATGGACAGGGAAGATATGACCTTCGATGATGAGCAGGTGCTTCTGGTTAATTACAGGGGATTTGTATCGCCAAGGCAGTACAGCGTTACTCAATTTACAAATGTATGGTTTTTGCCAATAAGTGCTCCACGTTACGAATTCAATTTAAACTTTTTTGATAAAGGTACAGGGCGTTTAATTGAGGATGATGTTCCTGCCAAGTGGAAATCGTGGATAGATGATGGGGGCAGTTACGATCCCCTGGGTTCAAACTTTCGTCCTAATTCACCATCAATTATGGTTACACAGGATGAAAAATGGCAACCTAATCAGTATTATAGAACCGCTACATTTCATAAAGAATATAATCATAAATGGGTTAGTTTTTCAGCAAAAAGCTGGACGAATGTATCGTTTGAAGACGATGAAGTTTTTATAAAACTGGCACTTACGAACCGGAACTCAAAAGATTTGGAAATGACCATTATCCCGAACCAGGTAGCAGAAATTATGGAATGCCATTCCAAAGTAGGTTTAACAAAGGTTGATTCGCTCAATGCTTTTACCATTGGAAGTAAAATGGCACATGCCCGTGTTTCTTCGTCGATTCCAAAAACGAGTGAAAAAGGCTTTGAAATATGCATTTCACCCGGGAAAACGGAAACCTTTTATTTTTCTGTAAAATTTTACGAACCACAAAACGGAGCTCCTGAGATTTATCAGTCTGATATTAAGGCTCGAATGATAAAAGCAGATAATAAAACTCGCGAAATGCTAACCTGGGCTTATAATAAACTCCCCAAATTTACAAGCACCAATAGAAAGCTCGAAGAATATTATTACCGCTGCTTATTGTCGGTATTAATGAGTCGCTACGAAAATCCAAATTATATATCGGATATATTTTGGGCGGTTGGAACCTGGCCCTATACCATTAGCTGGGATAACTCATACTCATCTGATTTACTTGCCATGCTTGAACCTGAAAGTTTGAAAGGTGCTATTCTAACTGACTTTGAGCATGTAAAATTGAAAAGGACTTACGTTGGATGGAACGGTGCTCATTGGGATATTCTTTACATTCAGGAACCTTTTGCACTTCAAATAATGATTGAAGCCTACATAAGGCATACGGATGACTACTCTATTTTTGATGAAAAGGCGGCAGGTGCTTCGGTCTGGGAATGGATGCAGCAATGGGTTGCTGAACTTCAAACCAATTACACCAACAAACTTGGTTTAATTGATGTGGGTTACAATACTGAGAAGATTATTGAAATCCGTACCGATGGATATAATCATTCTGTTCCAATAACCAATACCTTAACCATTGATTTATTGTACACCATGGCTGATTGGGCTGGTAAGAGAGACGAAAAAAAATTGCAGCAAAAATATTATAAAGATGCAGAGAAATTGAAAGGACTGGTTAATGAATACATGTGGAATGAGAAAATAGGGTGGTTCGATAATTATTATCCCGATGGTACGAAAGGCACCATATGGACTTACCATTTGCTTGATCTGTTAGGGAAGGATTATCTTCCAGATTATCAGGCTTATCGTCTTGTGAGCCATCTGCAGGAAGGTGAATTCTTAGGAAAATATGGTGTGTACTCAATTGCCCGTCGTGACACTGTACATTGGGATTTAATTGACTCCGACTGGGGTGGGGGCGGGCAATATGCAGGTATGCCGGGGCGTATATCCCGTTACCTGTATCAGAAAGGTTTTGCCGGTCTGGGCTGGGATATTTTAAGGCGACACATCCGATATGTGGACCATTTCCCTTATCTGCCTCAAAATCCGCGTACAGATGCGCCCGAACAAGATCGTTCATCAATGCCGGTTCAGATAGCGGCAGGGGCAGGTCTCGAGGCAATTGTTTTTGGAACCTTTGGAGTAAAGATGGGAGAAGAAAATTTGACCATTAAACCGTTTAACCATGAAGATATTGGCGAAGCAGCATTAAAGGACATACACTATAAAGGCAGAGTATTTGGTATCCAATTAACCCGAAAAACCTTCTCGGTGTACGAGGAAGATAAATTGATTGCTACCAGGTTTTATGGAGAAGAATTTGTTATTCAATGAATTCACAATTAAAGCCCGGAACAGATTGGCGATTATGAGTTTAATTATTTAACGAGAAGGATGAGAAGGTTAAGACAACTGATTACAACGGTTTGGGAAAATAAAACTGAAGCAGAATTCTGCTAATTGGCTATCAAATTATCCAGAATCAGATATTAAAACATTTGTACTAAACCAAAAATCAAAAATATTATGACCCCAAGAGAGCGCTTTTTAACTGCTTTAAGTGCAGGAGTCCCTGATAGAGTTCCAATTTTTGAACATCTTTTCAGTAGAAAATTACTTCAGGAGCAATTGGGATATCTTACAGTATTATATGATGGTGAAGCCCAGGTTAAGCTCGCAGCTAAATTGGGGATTGATTGCATTTGGACTCCGATTAATGGCTTTTGTGGAATAGAAGATATACCTCACAAGGAAAATGAAATATACAAAGACGAGTGGGAAGTTACTTATAAAAAAAATGGCTGGCCTATTATCGCACAAATTGACACGCCAATAAAATCCAGGAAAGATTGGGAAAGATATAAGATGCCAGAGGTTAACACACCCGGCAGGCTCAAAATAGTAAATGATGCAGTAAATGCGAATGAATCAGGCCTTGCAGTAGTAGTAGGTTTGCTGGGACCTTTTACAATGATGACCTGGTATTTAATGGATTTTTCGGATTTATCAATGGCCCTGTTTACTGATCCTGAATTAGTACATGAAATCGTAGATGCATTTATTGATTGGAACCTGAAAGGAGCTAAACTTGCTTATGACACGGGAGGTGTCGATGTTTTCCAGATTTCTGATGACTGGGGTGGTTCAAATGGACTGTTGATATCACCAGAGCATTTCCGTGAATTTTTTATGAAACCATTTCAAAAACTGGTCCGGGATCTGAAGGGCTTGGGAGTTCCTGTAATTATGCATAATGACGGCCAGATATGGGATGTTCTGGACGATTTGGTTGCTACAGGCATTAGCGGTTTTCATCCCGTTGAAAAGGCTGCCGGGATGGATTTAAAGATAGTAAAAGAAAGGTACAAAGGGAGACTTTGTCCTATAGGCAATGTGAATAATAAAACAACCATGGTTACAGGCACTCCTGAGGAAGTTATGGCAGAAGTAAAGGAGTGTATTGAAATTGCAGGTCCCTTGGGTGGTTATATCCTTTCCACAGACCATAGCCTTCACGATGATATCCCATCTGAAAACATATATGCATTAATAGAGGCAGTTAAGAAATATGGGAATTATCCTTTATAATTAACATTATGAATAATAAAGAACGTTTTATCGTGGCTCTTTAACATTCTTCTGCCGGAAAAAGCATTGTGAATGATTCTTACGAAGTTGATTTCACGGAAGATAGAATTGCAGATGGCATTCGGGGTGATTTTAAAATGTTGGTATACTAAAAAGCGAATTTTATTTCACCACAATCAGGCAATTCAGGGGGCGGTCGCAAAATTCATAGCGTCCTTAATAGTATTGATTCATAGCGTGTTGCGCAGGTGAAGTATTGCGTTTGCCCAGTATATGCACGCTTGCGTTGCATTGAAGTGTGTAAACGCCTGATAATCCTGCGCTTTAAGGGGGTAACAAAAAGACCCTAAATACTTGATATAGAGTCCTTTGTGGAGCTGGCGGGAGTCGAACCCGCGTCCAGTCAAGATGACCATATGCTTTCTACATGCTTAGTTCTGCTTGGTTTTCGTGACATGTCAGCTGCAGAACAACCTAACATCTCCTTAGTTCCTGTGTGTTTCGCCTTCTGATCGGAACTCTCATCAGACTAGCCCCGGATTGCGTGCGCCTCCGTATCGGGTTGGATCAGGGCAGGACCGCCCGGGAGACGTCCCGTTCCGGTACCTGGTACCGGAATGAAGCTTAAGTTACTTTATTCGCTTAAGCAGCGAGAGCGTAATTTGATTCGCCTTTTTTTGTTTTGTGACACAGTTTAAGTGATGCGCCACCACACACTGCATGCTTACATAACACCATTCATGCTGTCAAATCCAGGTCAGCCCCGGTGAAATATGCTTTGCAACTGCAAAGATAATTTATATTATGATATCATGATAATCTTTCTCAAAAATCGGACCGGAATAATCTGTGTCCTGTTCTGTCAGCTGGAAAGCGCAGGAAAGTTGGGGAACAGCAAAAAGAGTTGTCAGCCGGACTGCCGTAATGAATCAGGAATTACCTTTCTCATGAACAGGATAATCCTATTTTGCTATCTTTAACCCTCATCATCAAAACCTGACCGGCGATGGAAAAGACTGTCAAGATCGGCATTCTCCGGGAAACAAAAAATCCTCCCGACAGAAGAGTGGCAATTACACCTCCACAGGTTATCGAACTTGAGGAATTATATCCTTTCGTTGAATTTTACGTTCAGCCAAGCGATTACAGGTGCTACTCTGACGAAGAATATGAATATCTCGATATTCCCTTGAAAGAAGATCTTCGCGATTGTGATTTTCTTATGGGTATAAAGGAGGTTGATAAACGAACCCTGATTCCTGAAAAAACTTACCTGTTCTTTGCGCATGTTGGAAAGAAACAGCCCTATAACAGGGAAATGCTGAAAGAGATCGTTGACCGACAGATAAGGCTTATTGATTATGAGTACCTTGAAACAGATCAGGGAGAAAGGGTCGTGGCATTCGGCCGCTATGCCGGTATTGTCGGCGCTTATAACGGATTGAGGGCAAGAGGATTGAAAACCAACAGATTCAGACTTAAGCCGGCACATCAGTGCCGCGATCTGGATGAAATGTGGGCAGGTCTTCATCTCATCGATCTTAATCCCGGCCTTAAAGTCCTTGTTACAGGCACAGGAAGGGTTGCAGGCGGAGCAATGGAAACACTTAACGTGTGTAACTTTGTCGTGGTAAGTCCCGAAGATTTTCTTTCAAAAGAGTTTGACGTACCCGTCGTATGCCAGATAGGACCGCAGCATTACGTAAAGAACAGGCATGGCAGACCATTCATTTTCAAACATTTTGTCGATAATCCCGGCGAATATGAATCTGCATTTCTTCCCTTCGCTAAAATGACAGATATCCTTATCACCGGGCATTACTGGGATCCGCGTTCACCTGTCTTTTTTACAAAAGACGATATGAAGCGTCCCGGTTTCAGAATCTCTGTGATAGCAGATATAAGCTGCGATATTAAAGGTCCTGTCCCATCTACACTGAGGGCTACCACAATAGCAGATCCTTTCTATGGGTATAATCCCTCGCTGGAGACTGAAGAACCGGCCTTCACACGTCCGTCAAATATTACGGTGATGTCGGTTGACAACCTTCCCGGTGAACTTCCCCGCGATGCCTCCGGTGATTTCGGAAAGCAACTTATGAAAAGTGTTCTCTTTGACCTCTTCACAGGAAACGACAGCACATTGATACAAAGAGCCACCATAACAACAGAGGGAAAATTAACACCGCGGTTTGAGTATCTTGAAGATTATCTAAAATGACGCCTGGGCCTGTTTTTTACCTGAGACCGGTTTTCAATACCCTGGGCTATCAATATGCCTAATAGTTTTTAACAAATTTATCAAAACCGTTAACTAGCTGTTTTCAATTATATCTGATTTTATATTTTTGTTCATTATACCTGATTGATGAAAATTACTCTTCTGGGACCTGCGTATCCTTACCGTGGTGGGATAGCTTCGTTTAATGAAAGGCTCGCCAGACAACTTTCTTCCGAATGCAATGATGTGGATATACTGACCTTCCGTCTGCAATATCCCCGATTGTTATTTCCGGGAAAGACACAGTATTCCGGGAAGAAAGCTCCTGCAGGGATCAGGATAATACGTCAGCTGAATTCGATTAATCCTGTTAACTGGATATGGACAGGCTATAAAATCAGGAATGAACGACCTGACATACTTCTTGTAAGATACTGGATACCTTTTCTCGCCCCGTGCCTTGGCACTGTGGCAAAGATTGCACGATCTAACAGGTTCACTGTAGTGATCTCCATTACCGACAATATAGTGCCTCATGAAAAAAGAATAGGTGACAGGTTCCTTACAAAATATTTTCTGAAAAACATTGACGGAGCACTGGTCATGTCCGGATCGGTAAAAGCCGATCTGGAAGAATTCCGTAAAGACATACCTGTACGCCTGGCGCCTCATCCCTTATTTGATAACTATGGAAGAGCAACAGGACGGGAAGAAGCTTTGACTTCACTGGGCCTTGACAAAAATTGCTCTTACCTTCTGTTTTTTGGGATTGTCCGGAAGTATAAAGGCCTTGACCTACTGATAAGGGCTTTCGCAGACGAACGTCTCAGGGACAGGAACCTGAAGCTGATTATCGCGGGAGAGTTCTATGAAAAGGATACTCCGTACAGAGAACTGATAAGTCAGTTCTGTCTTAATGATGATATAATCCTGTATGACCGGTTCATAAAAGATGAAGAGGTCGGGTTATTTTTCAGTGCAGCCGACCTGGTTGTCCAACCCTACAGGACCGCGACACAAAGTGGTGTCACACAGATTGCATACCAGTTTAACCGGCCTATGCTGGTCACCGATGCGGGAGGACTGAAAGAGATGGTACAGCACATGAAATGCGGTTATGTTGTAAGGCCTGATCCGGTGGAGATCGCAAATGCAATAACCGATTTCTTTGATAATGAAAGAAAATCCGTTTTCAGCCATAACGTTAAGAGGGAAAAAGACCGGTTTTCCTGGGGAAGGATGTCAGGTACAATCACGGAGATTTTTTATAACTGCCTTCTTCAGCAGCTTATTAAGGCAATGTAGAGCTGATCAGAAAGGCTTACCTTATATTGATGTCTTCCCTGATGAGATATGTGTTTCGTTCAGGAGAATTCCGGTTGATCAGTTCTCCCAGAAATCCTGCAAGGAACAAAATAGATCCAATGATCATAACTGTTAACGCTATGTAAAAATAGGGACTGTCGGTAACGAGCGGAGCTGTCAGATGTCTGTGAAGGAATACCAGTTTTTTTACACCAAGGTAGCCTGCCATGACAAATCCGATAATGAACATAAGCGTGCCTAATGACCCGAACAGATGCATAGGACTTTTCCCAAAGCGGGTGATAAAACCGATAGTCAGCAGGTCGAGATATCCCTTCATGAACCTGTCAAGGCCATATTTTGACGAACCATATTTTCTGGGACTGTGTTCAACGATCTTTTCTCCTATTTTATTGAATCCGGCTCTTTTTGCCAGCATTGGTATGTAGCGATGCATCTCGCCAAAAATCTCGATGCTTTTTATAACCTCATTCCTGTATGCTTTCAGCCCGCAGTTGAAATCGTGGAGTTTTATGCCGGAAGATATCCTGGCTGTGCCGTTGTACATCCTGCTGGTAATCCTTTTGATGATGGGATCATACCTTTTCTTTTTCCATCCCGATACAAGATCATACCCGTCATCAGTAATCATTTTGAAAAGCACGGGGATCTCTTCAGGACTGTCCTGAAGATCTGAGTCCATCGTTATGACAACGTCTCCTGATGCCTCCGCGAATCCTGTGTGAAGAGCTGCAGCCTTACCGTAGTTACGCCTGAATCTGATCCCTCTTACGAACTTATTTATTGAAGCCAGGTCCCTGATTTTTTCCCACGACCTGTCAGAACTGCCATCATCAATGAAGATGATCTCGAAGGATAAATTCTCCCGTTCACATACCTTTTCTATCCAGCCTGCTAATTCATTCAGGGACTCTTCCTCATTATAAACAGGTATGACCAGAGATACATCCATATTAGTTTGTTTCATTTTCTTCAGGTGCATCAATGAGAGGATTTCCCTCTTTCCTCACGAAGATTGCAACCAGAAGAGACATGATAACGCCAACAACCATGTTGTTTATGATACTGAAGGGTGCCATTATTTCCGGTACCAGAAACTTTCTCTGGAACTTCATTCCCGCGTCTACCGCTTCCTGAGGCAATCCTCTTTTAAGTATCTCTTCCTCAACCATTACAAGCTGCTTATCTGTAAGCCCCGGATCAATGAACTTGTACAGCAGATACATGAATATGGCAGAAATTACCGCATAGTAAAGAAAAATAATGACCCCTGCACCAACTGCCTGCCCGTATGTTATGTATCCTTTAAGATAATTGTCGCGATACGACTTCACCAGAAAGAAGAGCATAACGATAAGCACAGCCATAAAAATATATCCCTGTGTCTTATTCAATAAAAGATCAAAAAAATACATCACCAGCGTGTAGACAATTCCAATCATGGCCAGGATGAACCCATTGTTCAGGTTGGCCTTCCAGACAGATACTTTTTGTTCCATGATATGACGTTAATAGTTTAAATTCAGGTGCTTATGATTTAGATTTATTGTTCATCCGTTTTACAAATCAGGATCATCTTACAATAACAAATATAGTGTAAAACCCTCAATGCGAAATAAGCACGTTCAATTTTATTATTTGCAGGATGCACGGTTTTTTGTATTTTTGCACAGGGTAAGTCTTATACGACCAGCTCCCGCTGAACTCCCCCAGGATCGGAAGGTAGCAAGGGTAGGCGGTTGTAGCGGTGCGATATAAGGAGCTTACCCTTTTTTTGACGTACCGGCGCCCTGAGCTTGTCCATCCCGTGCGGCAGATATTCCGCTTTTCTGTATATTTGCCATAAATCATTTCAGAATGAAGCTCAAACTATACCCTGAGAATCCGAATCACAGGCATATACTCAGAATAGCTGAGACTTTGGACAGGGGAGGTATTATTATCTACCCCACTGATACTGTTTATGCAATGGGATGTGATATTAAGGCTGTAAAATCTATAGAGCAGATTTCCCGCTTTAAGGGACTTGATCCCAGGAACCCGGACCTTTCGCTGATTTTTCATGACATGAGTCAGCTGGCTGAGTACACGATTATCAGAGATAACAATCTTTTTAAACTGCTAAAAAGGAACCTTCCTGGACCATTTACATTTATTGTTCCGGCAAATAACCAGATACCAAAGATCTTCAAAAACAGGAAGAAGACTGTCGGTATCAGAATTCCTGATAATAATATTGTCCTGGAAATAGTCAGGGAGCTTGGCAGGCCTTTACTGACTACCTCTATCCACGATCAGGATGATGTTATAGAATATACCACCGACCCCGAACTGATTTATGAGAAATATCGTGATTTTGCCGAAATTGTTGTTGACGGAGGATACGGCAGAAATGAGGCTTCAACTGTTGTTGACTGTACTACGGGTGAGCCGCTAATTGTAAGACAGGGACTGGGAGTGCTCGAGTTATAAGCAGATTATATGGTTAAACCGGGCACGATTTGTTATCTCTTATGGAAAGGTCCTGAGAATATTACCATAACTGCCAGCAGATCAAGTCTTCCAAGCAGCATGAGCCCCGAAAGGAACCACTTGCCCGCAACAGGCAGTTCCGCAAAATCGGAAAAAGGTCCGAAAGTGCCAATTCCGGGTCCGATGTTTCCTAAAATTGATGCTGAGGTACTGAATGATGTGATAAAGTCGTAATCCATTAATGATATCGCCAGGGCTCCGGCACAGACTGTTATCAGATACAGTGTGACAAATATCATCAGATTCAAAAGAATATTCTGAGGTACTGTTCTTTTATCAACATGTACAGGCAGGTATGCGCTGGGATGCAACAGTCTCTTGATCTCTTTGCGGTTAGTCCTGCCAACAATCAGTAGCCTGATCATTTTTATCCCTCCGCTGGCTGAACCGGACATACCTCCGGCAAACATCAGAATAAAAATGATAACAACCAGAAAGCTGCCCCAGACGGAGTAATCATCAATATAAAAGCCGGTTGTTGTAATTATGGAGATTACATGAAAAATCGCGTTAATCAGAGCCCCTTCCCGGGGTACGGCTGACCCGAGCCTTAATGCTATAGTAACAACTGCAGAAAAGAATAGCGTAATTATAACATAAAAAAGAAACTCATGATTTTCAACAGCCTTTTCCGGTTCCCTCCTGTAAATAAAAAACAAAAGCGCGAGGTTTATGCCTGCGGCAAACATGAAAAATGTAATGATCATTGTTACATAAGGAGAGTTAAAACCACTTATTCCGTCATTGAGTGTTGAGAATCCTCCTGTTGATATTGTGGAGAATGAGTGACAGATGGCATCGAACAATGGGATTTTACCGGCCCAAAGTAACAATGTCTCCGCCAGGGTGAGCCCTGAATAAATAAGGAACAGAACCTTTGATGCCCCCATCAGCCTGGGATATATCCTTTCAGTTACCTCCCTTCCTGAATAATCTGAAATGGGGAGTTGAATATTAAGATTCCTGACAACCGGGAGTATATACATTGATAACAAAATAACAAAAAGTCCCCCGGTCCATTGCATCAGGCTTCTCCAGAAAAGTATTCCCCTGGGCAGCGATTCGACATCAGTGAAAACAGTCGCGTTTGTTGTTGTAAAGCCTGACATTGATTCGAAAAATGCATCGGTAAAGCTTTCCGAGGTGCCGCTTAAAAGAAACGGAAGTGTACTGAATGCACTGAAAATAAGCCATATGCCTGTGATGATAATGTAGCCCTCTCTTGTTCCGTAAGCTTTTTCAGTTTTACGCAGGGGAGTAAAAACAAGAATGCCTGTTATCAGTGTTATGACAGAGGAGTAAAGAAATGAAGAAGCAGCCTTTTCATTATAAATAAATGAAACGAAACCGGCCAGAAGCATTAACAAACTTTCGAGCAGTAACACCTGGCTGTATACCCTGGCAATAATCCTGTAGTTGATCATACCAGATCATGTAAAGAATTTTGACAGCTTATCATAGGCAGAAGGAAGAGTGAAAACAACAACCTTGTCATTGGCCTTTATCATTGTGTCTCCGGTAGCAATGAAGGGAATACCGTCGCGGGTGCCACCTCCGACAATGGAATTTTTCGGGAATTCCATACTTCTGAGTGTACCCCTGGTGATCTTTGCATTGTCAGGCACATTGAATTCGATAACTTCTGCTTCTGTACCGGTCATATATTTGACCTGGGTCACATTCGGATTTGTCGTATGCCGGAATATTCTGCTGGCAGCGGCAATCTTTTTGTTGATAATGGTATCAATTCCGATGTTTTCAGCAAGGCTGATATATTCCATATTTTCCACCTCGGCTATAGTTTTTTTGACACCCAGCTTTTTTGCAAGAAGACAGGAAAGGATATTTGTTTCAGAATTACCTGTAACGGCAACACATGCGTCCATTTTCGATATTCCCTCCTGTTCAAGAAGCTCAACATTACGGCAATCGCCATTTATGATGAGGGTATTGTCAAGTATTTCGGATAGCGCCTCGCACCTTACAGGGTCAGAGTCGATTATTTTGACCTGACATGTTTTCTGCATGTAAATGGCAACATGTTTGCCTATCCGGCTTCCGCCCAGTATCATTATACTTTTTGCCTCAAAGTTCTCTTTCCCCGAGGTAATCATCATTTCATCTATCCCGTCGCTTGTGGAAATGACGAATACAAGGTCGCCCGTGACAAACCAGTCCTGGCCACGCGGAATGATGGTAACCTCATTTCTCTTAATGGCGACTGCGCGGAATTTCTCCGTATTATGGGTCAGTGCTATCTCTTCAAGGGTTTTATTTATTATGGGAGCATTCTCATCGAGTTTCTGGACGTACATTGCAAGCTTGCCCCCGCAAAATTCCATATATTCCGTGGTGCCCGTTTCATGCAGCAGACCGAGTACTTCTCGGGCCGCAATGAGCTCGGGATAGATGAGAGAATCGATTCCCAGCGACTTGAAATACTCCAGCGTGGAATGCTCCAGAAAATCCAGGTTATCAATACGAGCGATGGTTTTGACCGCCCCAAGACGTTTTGCAAGGATGGCTGACGTAACATTGGTGTCTTCAGAATGAGTAACGGCAATGAACAGATCGGTCTTCTTCTGAAGAATCTCGCGAAGAATATGAATGGAAGTGGCAGATCCGTGATGCGTCAGAACATCGAGTGATGAATCTACGGGCTTAAGCCTTCCCTCTTCAGTGTCAATGAGAATAATCTCATGGTTTTCATTCGAAAGCAATTTGGCCAGATATGTTCCAACCTCTCCTGCACCGGCAATTATTATCCTCATAATACCATGATTGATAATCACCACAAAATAAGACATAAATAAAATAACACTCAAGTTTTTCGATATTTTTATTATAGCGGGTTCCCCGGCAGCTTATTTCAGCTGTTTCAGATGATTTTCCTTATTGTATCAGGTTGATATCAGGGCCGGACACATCGCCATAAGCTCACTGGCTTCGCCGGGCTCATAAACCCGCTTCCCTGGTATTTGAATCGCTGCCGGCAATTGTATGCCAATAAATTACTTATATGCAACGGCACGTTCCCTGCTGCATGTTTTAAGGATATTTAATCCTGTATCTGAATGCACCGTATTTCTTCAGCAGATGGATTGTATCTGGATATTGTAACCCGGCCTTGTGTACCAGTTGTTTTTTATCAAATACATCTGAGTTGATTACCAATACTTTTACGGCATTAACAAAAGGTATTTGGGTTTTCGTTTTATAATCTGGTCTGTTAATTACAATTATATCAGCATCACATTTTTGTAACATACTGTTATTTACATTGTTGCAGAGCAACAGCTTATTCTCTCCGATCTTCACCATGACAGATTGCCCTTCTGTGTGATTTTCTTTTATATGCAGCCCCGTGGTGGCACAATGCCTGGCAACATCAGGACTGACAGGCTTACCGTTATTCAGCAGGTTCAGCGTTCTGCCGGTTCTGACAGCGGTAAGAGGAGCGTCAATGCTGTTGTAAACAATAAGTTCAGCCGATCTTTTATTCGATATATGCCTGACAGTGCCCGAAAGGATGAAAATTATCAGTGCTGTTAATGGGATAACAAATCTTATTGATTCCTTTTTCAGGGTATACAGGAAAAACAAAAAAATTGTCACAAACAGTAAAAGACACTCAAATGAGACCATACCGATATTCTCAATGGTAGAGAATGGCATGGCGGAAGCTTTTTCAGTCAGTGTTTCTGTTGCTCCGGTAAGAAAGCCAAGCAATGATGCCAGCGGCCGCGACAGTATGGGCACCGGATAAGTCATTAACACAAGGCAGCCGGTAATGATGGCCAGCGATGAAAGCGGGACTATTAATATATTTGTTATCATGAAGTAAGTGGGAAACCTGTTGAACAGAGCTATTGTCAGTGGCAGTGTTCCGGCCTGAGCCACCAGGGTAACTGCGGCCGATTGCCAGACCCGGTCCAGGAGCCTGTTATTTATCCTGATCCTGAGGTAAAGGTCCTGGTAGAAACATATAATGAACAGGACAGCTGAGTAGGAGAGAAGGAATCCTGCATCATAAAGCACGGAAGGCCTGTCAACCATCAGCACAAAGGCCGAAGCCAGAACAGAATTAATGCTGTTCACATGGCGTTTCATAAGTTTACCTGCCTGAAGAAAAGAAAACATTATTGTAGCCCTCAGCACTGAGGGGGTAAGACCTGTGACAAACGCAAAACACCACAAAAAGAGGATGGTAATAAGGATCCTCACAATGTTCAGCTTTCTCCTGAGGAAGAAAAGGATATTGAAAACGAAAAGGCTGAGGATGACGGCATGAAGACCTGATACTGCCATTATGTGCATTACGCCGGCTTTAATGAAGTTTTGTTTCTGCTCAGGCTCAAGCATGCTTTTCTGGCCCAGGGTAAGAGCTGCAACCAGGGCAAGGCGTTCTTCTTTTAAGCCTTTTTCGCGGTACATATTAATGATTTCCTGCCTGACAATGAGAGCGTTGTGCTTTATTTCCCTGCGGTCAGGAATTCTGTGGGCAGTAATATCTTCCCCGCCGATGAATGAGAAGTACTTTATCCCGTGATTTTCCATATAGAACCTGTAATTGAATTCATGGGGATTGCCACGGTTACTTATTCTGTCGGGTGTGCAGGTTATTTCCAGCATGTCGCCGGGACTGAGCTTCAGGTCAAAATTTGCTTTCCGGCAGTAAAGAAGCATTTTTCCGTTCAGGATTTCCTGTTCACCTTTTAACAGAAGTCTTTCAAGTTCGACTATGATCTTAAAACTGTTTGCTTTTTCTTCAGGAAAATCCGAGAGAGTGCAGAGGAATTTGCTTTCAACCTTGTCGAGAGATGACAGCATCCTTTTTTCCTGTGTATAGAGAGCCAATCCGCATATATAGAGGGAGAATGTAAATACCAGTCCGAAAAAAGTATTTGTCCTGTAACGGTTATAACGAAGGCTCCATGCAAAGCATGCAATTATTATCACCGGGGCGGTGAAAAAGAATATTTTATCCGGCTTATAGAACAACCCGGAGATGATCCCTGCACAAAATGGTAACAGGATCCGGAAGAATGGGATCTCCTTATTAAGCACAGTCTGCAGCTTTGAGACATGATAAATATAAGAAAAAAATTTCAGCCGGAAAGAGCGATTTTCAGCAGATTATATTGAGTCTGGCGGACTAGCGATATGACAGTGGTTCTTTAAATACAGAAGAAGATCAAATGATAGCCTGTGGATGAAAGAACAGAGCTGATGGTGAAAAAGGCGGTAAAATCAACTGCTGATCAGGATCAATCTGCAATACTGGCAGTCTAATGAGTTATGGAGGAAGGTCATGAAGGTTTTATTTTATCTTCCGGCCCGGAAGTATAGTCCTGTAGTCTGCCTCAAATTTTCCTTTACTGATGGCCGTAAGCTTGCCTTTCAGAAGTCTTTTCTTAAGGGGGCTGACCCTGTCTGTGAAGAGTATCCCGTCGAGGTGGTCGTATTCGTGTTGTATGACCCTTGCCTTGAATCCGTCATATACTTCATCGTGATACTCCCAGTTCTCATCATAATAGGTTATCCTTATATGTGATTCGCGGTTGACCTCCTCCCTGATGTTGGGGATACTAAGGCATCCCTCTGACATTGGTTTAAATTCTCCGGACTTTTCTGTAATATGCGCATTTATGAAGACTTTCTTGAAGCCGACCAGTGATGGTTCATCCTCAGCAAGAGGTTCCCCGTCGATGACGAAGATCCTGACAGATTTTCCTATCTGCGGGGCAGCAAGTCCCAGCCCTTCTGAACTGTACATGGTCTCGAAGAGGTCATCGATGAGCTGTTTCAGTCCGGGATGATTTCTGTTCACATCTTCCGCGACCTTTCTTAAAACCTGGTGGCCGTATACTACTATCGGGTAAACCATGATCGTCGTATATGTAGTAAATATCTTATATTTTGTATTTAAGCTGTCAGCTGTCAGCTTTCAGCTTTTTTTTCATTACTCCTCCGTATGTCGTGTGTCAGGTGTGATGTATCACTTTCTTCGGTCTTCGGTCTCCGGTCTTCCGTCTTTTTTCTGTCGAGAAAAGACTGAAGTATCAATGCTGCGCTGATTTTATCAACCATAGCCTTGTTCCTTCTGTCCTTTTTCCCGACGCCCCCATCGATCATGGTCCTGAAAGCAATTTCAGAAGTGAATCTCTCATCTGTTTTATACACCCGTATATCCGGATAAGCCTTCTGTAACCTTCTGATAAACGGATCGATATATTTAACAATTTTTCCCGGCTGATTGTTCAGTCTGACGGGGTAACCGATCACAATTGCTTCCACCTGGTCAGTTTTCAGGAATTCTCCAAGAAAATTATCAAATTCATGGGTGTTCACTGTTTTCAGGGGCGATGCGAACATCTGCAAAGGATCTGTAACGGCGATGCCGGTTCTTTTCCTTCCGTAATCTATCCCCAGAATTCTGCCCATGGTGTCAGTTATGGCAGCAAAGTTAGAAAGAAAAATAAAAGCTGCAAGATTGTTTAACTTACCTCGTACGCTGTCCCGAAATCTCTTTGTCTTGTTCTGACATTGTATTAATATTAAAGATGTAATAACTGGCTTAAAATATCGAGCTGAAATGGTAAAAGAAGAAGATTCGAGGGTCCTTAGATATGGCAACTGCCAAAGGTATTAATTAATCTTACTATGAAGATTTCAGAAATTGCAGGAATTTGACCTTCAGGAATCAGATCACCGCCGCAGGATTGTCGGCTGTGAACAATATTTCTGAGGGTTTTTCATGGATAAAGATATGAAATTTAAATGGTTACTGAATATATCAAATGGCTCTGTCAGAGAAAAAAATAGGATATATTATAACAGAAATCAGAATTACACAAAATCGGAAACCGCAGCCGAATGAAAAAACATAGAAAATATTCTGATGACGAAGGTCACTAATTTCGTGTATTATCTTATAAGATAAATATTGCGTACTTTTTACCCTCCCGGGAATAGGGAAAGGCAATTCACGAAGTGACCAAAACAGACCGCCGCCAGGCGGGCACAGAGATTCCGGAATCTCAAAACAGTCCCGCGTCTCGGGACTTCAGGACAAAAAAAGCCACCCTTGCGGATGGCCTTGTTATCTCATTACAATATGTGATCTATTATTTGGCTTCAGCAGTCTCGTAAACCATCGTAGCCAATCTCTGGTATGACTTATACCTCCATTTTGCATTTTCCTCGGCGGCCTTGAACAGTACTTCAGCTTCAGCCGGGAACGATTTTGTCAGTGATGTGTAACGCACTTCCGATCTGAGGAATTCCTGGAACTTGCTCCAGTCGGGCTCCTTGGAATCAAGAGTGAAAGGATTCTTTCCTTCTTTTTCAAGGAGTGGATTATACCTGTACAGCTGCCAGTACCCGGCCTCCACAGCAAACTTCTCCTGAGCCTGGGTGCGGCCCATTCCTTCTCTCAAACCGTGATTTATGCACGGTGAATAAGCAATGATAAGAGATGGTCCCGGGTAAGCTTCCGCCTCCTTTAAGGCTTTCAGGTACTGTGCGTTGCTGGCACCCATTGCTACCTGGGCAACGTATACGTAGCCATAGCTCATTGCCATCTGCCCTAGATCTTTCTTACGAATCTTTTTCCCAGATGCGGCAAACTTTGCAACGGCACCTGCAGGAGTTGATTTTGAGGCCTGGCCTCCGGTGTTTGAATAAACCTCGGTATCAAGGACCAGAATGTTAATATCCTCGCCCGTTGCTATGACGTGGTCAAGACCTCCGTAACCAATGTCGTATGCCCATCCGTCGCCGCCAAATACCCAGTGGGATTTTTTCACAAGGTACTGACTGAGATCCAAAATCTCTTTTGCAATTTCCGATTTATCTTTTTCACAGGCTTCGATAACTTTAGCAGATGCCGTTCTTGACAGTTCAGCATTATTCCTGTCTCTCAGCCATTCTCCGAAAGCTTCTTTGATTTCATCAGTTACACCATTGGACAGAGCCTCTTTCATTAGTCGTTCTATCCTGTCTCTCATCTGGTTCGATCCAAGCATCAGCCCGAACCCGAATTCGGCATTGTCCTCGAAAAGAGAGTTTGCCCATGCAGGTCCGTGGCCTTTCTTATTATGGGTATAAGGTGTTGAAGGTGCTGAGCCGCCATATATGGATGAGCATCCCGTTGCGTTTGAAGCGATCATCCTGTCACCAAAAAGCTGTGTTATTGCCTTTATGTAAGGGGTTTCACCGCAACCGGCGCATGCTCCCGAGAACTCGAAAAGCGGCTGTGAGAACTGGCTGTTCTTTACATTGACGAACTTGTCAACTACGGTATCCTTGTAACCCACTTTTTCATGCATATATGTCCAGCGTTCGGCTTCTTCAAGCTGTGTTTCAAGGGGTTTCATGATGAGTGCCTTGTTCTTCGACGGACAAATGTCGGCGCAGTTTCCGCAGCCGGTACAGTCAAGCACGCTTACCTGTATTTTGAACTGGTATGCTTTCAGGGCTCCGGGGATACCCTGTATAGTCTTTGTCCCTGCCGGAGCGCCGGCCAGTTCCTCTTCTGTCAGAAGGAAAGGTCTGATGGCTGCATGAGGGCATACATAAGCGCACTGGTTGCACTGAATGCACTCATCGGGCTGCCATTCGGGAACGTTGACCGCAATTCCCCGCTTCTCATATGCTGTTGTTCCTGAAGGAAAAGTCCCGTCTTCCCTGCCTGAAAATGCACTTACCGGGAGATCGTCGCCCTTGAGACTGTTTATCGGTTCTGCAACTTCGCGGATGAAATCAGGTATGTCACGATGATCTTCTTCTTTCTTAACCTCAATGTTTGCCCATTCGGCAGGTATCTCAACCCTGGTAAGCCGGCTGCCCCTGTCAACAGCTTCATAATTCATTTTGACCACGTCTTCTCCTTTCCTGCCGTAAGTTTTGTAAATGGCCTGTTTCATCTCTTTTTCAGCCTGTTCATATGGTATCACGTCGGCAACCTTGAAGAACGCAGCCTGCATAATTGTATTTGTTCGGGTGCCGAGACCAATTTCTTCAGCAATGGATGTTGCATTGATGATATAGAAGCTTATATGATTTTCTGCCAGATACTTTTTCATATGATCCGGAAGTCTTTTTTTCGTCTCTTCAGAATCCCATATCGAATTCAGCAGAAAGGTGCCGTTTTTCTTAAGTCCTTTGAGCATGTCATATTTTTCCAGGTATGACGGAACATGGCATGCAACAAAGTCAGGAGTATTGACCAGATACGGAGACCGTATCGGCTTATCGCCGAAGCGAAGATGCGATGTGGTTATCCCTCCTGATTTTTTCGAATCGTATGCAAAATATGCCTGACAATATTTATCAGTGGTGTCGCCAATGATCTTGATTGAGTTTTTATTAGCCCCTACGGTACCGTCAGATCCCAATCCGTAAAATTTAGCCGAGTATGTTCCTTTTGGTGAGACATGGATCTCCGGCAGTAAGGGAAGCGAAGTGAATGTGACATCATCAACAATACCCACCGTGAATTGGTTCTTTGGCTCTTTAAGCTTCATGTTCTCGAAAACAGAAAGCACCTGTGCCGGCGTGGTATCCTTTGAACTCAGACCGTAACGCCCGCCGATTATGAGAGGCCTTTCTGCCCTGTCGTAGAATAATTCCTTTACATCAAGATAAAGAGGTTCGCCGGGAGCTCCCGGCTCTTTGGTCCTGTCAAGAACTGTTATTTTCTTAACAGATGCGGGGAAAACATCAAAGAAATATTTTGACGAGAAAGGACGGTAAAGGTGAACGGTAATAAGCCCTGCCTTTTCTCCTTTTTCAATAAGATAATCTATCACTTCTTTTGTTGTATCGTTAACCGAACCCATAGCTATGATGATATGTTCAGCATCAGGTGATCCATAGTAAGTAAATGGCTTGTATTCCCTGTCGGTAAGTTTTGAAATCTCTGACATATACTGGTTAACTATATCAGATACAGGCTCGTAGAATTTGTTTATTGATTCTTTTGCCTGGAAAAAGATGTCGGGATTCTGTGCCGTACCCCTTGTTACGGGATGCTCGGGGTTCATTGAATTTTCACGGAATTTTTTGAGTGCTTCGGTGTCGACAAGTTTTTTCATGTCTTCCATCTCCATCACTTCAATCTTCTGCACTTCAGCCGAAGAGCGAAATCCGTCAAAGAAATGCAGGAAGGGGATCCTTGATTTGATCGCTGAAAGATGGGCAACGCCTGCCAGGTCCATAATCTCCTGTACGCTGCTGCTTGCAAGCAGAGCGAAACCTGTCTGCCTTGTGGCGTATATGTCGCTGTGATCGCCAAAGATCGAAAGTGCATGTGCAGCTATTGTACGGGCACTTACATGGAACACCCCCGGCAGAAGCTCTGCTGCAATTTTGTACATGTTAGGTATCATAAGAAGCAGTCCCTGCGATGCAGTAAATGTTGAAGTAAGAGCGCCTGTCTGCAAAGATCCGTGTACCGCGCCCGCAGCTCCGGCTTCCGATTGCATCTCAACTACTTTTACCTGTTCTCCAAAAATGTTCTTCAGGCCGTTGGCAGCCCACTCATCAATAAATTCAGCCATTGTAGAGGACGGTGTGATAGGATAGATGCAGGCTACTTCGCTGAACATATATGCGATGTGCGATGCAGCCTGGTTACCGTCGCATGTTATAAATTTCTTTTTTCCCATTGTAAGTAAGTTAATATGATAGTTTAAAATTGATTTTTTGAAATAAAGCGCAAAGTTACTAAAATAAATGACCGGTCAGCTACCGTTCATCGAAATCAGAAACTCTTCGTTCGATCTTGCCTGCATAAGCCTGTCGCGCAGGAACTCCATGGCCTCAACAGAATTCATGTCTGTGAGGTAATTACGAAGAACCCATATTTTCTGAAGGATATTTTTGGGTAACAAAAGATCTTCACGGCGTGTGCTTGAAGCCGGGATATCTATGGAGGGGAAGATTCTCCTGTTTGACAGCTTGCGGTCGAGCTGAAGCTCCATATTGCCTGTTCCCTTAAATTCTTCAAATATCACATCGTCCATTTTTGAACCTGTGTCAGTGAGTGCCGTAGCTATAATGGTCAGTGAGCCTCCGTTCTCAATGTTGCGTGCTGCACCGAAAAATCTCTTGGGTTTGTGGAGCGCATTGGAATCAACACCACCCGACAATACCTTGCCGGAAGCAGGAGCTGTCGTATTGAAAGCTCTGGCCAGCCGGGTAATTGAATCGAGCAGAATAACCACATCGTGACCACATTCCACCAGTCGCTTTGCCTTCTCAAGAACTATATTGGCCACACGGCAATGCCTTTCGGCAGGCTCGTCAAAGGTTGAGGCAATGACTTCTGCCTTGACATTTCGGGCCATATCGGTAACTTCCTCGGGCCTTTCGTCTATAAGCAATATCATCAGATAGACCTCAGGATGATATTTTGCTATGGCATTGGCAACTTCCTGAAGCAGAATCGTCTTTCCGGTCTTTGGCTGCGCCACTATAAGACCTCTTTGTCCTTTGCCTATCGGCGAGAACATATCAATGACCCTTACAGAAAGAGATCCCTCGCCAGGAGAACACAGAGTGAACTTTTCATTCGGGAACAGCGGCGTAAGAAAGTCAAAAGGAACCCGGTCTCTTATATAATCAGGACTTCTGCCATTTATCTCGTCAACCTTTATCAGAGGAAAATACTTTTCTCCCTCTTTTGGAGGCCTTATTGTACCTTTTATGGTATCACCGGTTTTCAAACCGAACAGTTTGATCTGCGACTGCGATACATATATATCATCCGGAGAGTTCAGGTAGTTGTAATCAGGCGAACGCAGAAATCCATACCCGTCAGGCATTATTTCAAGAACTCCCGTGTTGTAAATGACACCTTCAAATTCATAGGGTTTTTCCTTCTTCTCCTCTTTTACGGGCTGTTCATCAACAACTATTTCCTTATCAGCATGTTCAACCGGAATATCGGGATGGGGAGTTTCAGTTCCGTTGATTACTTCCTCAATCAGAGGCCCGCCATTGTCAGCAGGAAGAGTGTCGTCAACCAGAGTTTCATGTTCAGGGGTCTCTTTCTTATTCCTTGTATCAGGCTGAAATCTTTTGTTGTTATCTTTTCTGTAATCGAACCTTTTCTCGTTGCTTCTGAAATCATTCCTCTTCCCGGAAGGCGTATTGATTTCCGGATTTTTGGACGGTTGGGAATGATCATTATTGCTGTCTTTTTGTGATTCCTGGTTCCTCCGCTCAGTTGGCTTCTCCTCGCTCTTTTTAGTTCCATCAGGAGAAACAGACATCACCGATTCGACCTGCCTCACGGGCGCCGGCTTATTTGTCCTGGGCCGCTTTCCTCTCCTTCGGCCCGGTTCGTGTGACTGTTCCCTGCTTCCTTCAGCCTGCCTTGTCACGCTGCTTTCTTCAGGTTTGCTTTTTTTCCTTGTTTCAGTGGCTTCAATCGCCTGCTGATCAAGAATTTTGTAGATCAGATCCTGCTTTTTCAGCGACTCTGTTCTTTTAATATTAAGTTCCCTGGCTATATCCCTTAACTCGGGAAGAAGCTTTTTACTTAATTCAAGTATGTCGTACATGATGTATGGATAAATAAATACAATGAGTCTAAAATGTTATAACTGGAAACCGGAACCAGGAATAATGATTTGCCGGAAGGATAATGCAACGTTCTTATACATATCCAAAACCGGTGCAATTATAATTAAAATTACTAATACTACGATATTTAAAGAAAAAAAGTTATGGGATACTGATGGACATTTTTGAGTTTCCTCTTTTGCAGGAGGATATGAACGCAATTTATATTAAAACTACGATTTAACAAAAAAAATATGGTCTTAACATAAAAAATATGTTAATTTTTATTAAAATTGTACACTTTGCCCGGAAATAAAGATCCTTAACTAACCAGACCTGTAGATGCGTCAGCTTAAGATAACAAAACAGGTTACAAACCGTGACACCCCTTCTCTGGACAAATACCTGCAGGAGATAGGCAAAGTTGATTTAATTACTCCTGAAGATGAAGTTGTTCTCGCCAGAAAGATCAGATCAGGTGATTCTGAAGCTCTTGCCAAACTGGTTAAGGCAAACCTGCGCTTTGTGGTGTCTGTTGCCAAGCAGTACCAGAATCAGGGCATGAGTCTGCCGGACCTTATCAACGAAGGCAACCTCGGACTTATGAAAGCAGCCCAGCGCTTCGATGAGACCAGGGGATTCAAATTTATCTCATATGCTGTCTGGTGGATCCGCCAGGCAATTCTGCAGGCGCTTGCCGAACAGGCAAGGATCGTAAGGCTTCCTGTGAACAAGATAGGATCCATTAACAGAATCAACAGGGCTTTTGCCAAGCTGGAACAGGAATTTGAACGGGAACCATCATCGCAGGAAGTTGCTGAAATGCTTGAAATGCTGGCTGATGATGTTAAAGAAGCCCTTAAAACAAATGGCAGGACAATCAGCATGGATGCTCCGATAAGTTCGGAAGAAGAAAATACCATGTATGATGTCATGCAGAATCCGGATACACCCAGTCCCGACAGGAACCTGATCAATGAGTCACTTGCATATGAAATTGAACGTGCGCTTACTTCTCTTTCCCCGCGCGAGGCAAAAGTTCTTAAACTCTACTTCGGGCTGGGAATGAAACATCCTTTCACCCTCGAAGAGATAGGGGAGGAGCTTAACCTGACCCGCGAACGGGTGCGCCAGATAAAGGAAAAAGCAATAAAACGGATCCAGTATACTACCCGTTGCAGGATCCTGAAATCCTATCTGGGCTGACAGAAAATTACCAGTTAATGATTTGTGTTCTGTCACAGCAATCTAACATATGGGATTGCGTTATGGCGCAGTAGTATTGTTTTAAGGCCGCATAAATTTATCCGCCAGGCCATGTCTGAAAATGGTCTTACTAAATGTTCCTGATGCCCGATGCAGCTGACAGATGACCTCCGCCTGAGCGAATAAAAATTTTACCTATATTTACAGGAAACTCACACTATGAATCATCTGGTATCTCCTTCTCTTCTGTCAGCTGATTTCGGGAATCTCAGTAAAGATATAGTTATGGTCAATGAAAGTGTGGCTGACTGGATTCATCTCGATATCATGGATGGTGTGTTTGTCCCAAACATTTCATTTGGCTTTCCGGTTATCGAATATGTAAGAGAAGCAGCCTTAAAACCACTCGATGTTCATCTTATGATAATCGAACCTGACAGATATCTTGCCAGGTTCCGTGATGCTGGTGCAGGCATTCTTACCGTACAGTATGAAGCATGCATCCATCTCCAGCGTACAGTAACGGAAATACGCAACCTTGGCATGAAGCCGGGAGTTGCCGTTAATCCCCACACTCCGGTATCGATGCTCGTAAATACTCTTCCGTTTATTGATATGGTCCTGATAATGACAGTCAATCCGGGTTTCGGTGGTCAGACGTTTATTATGGATAGCTACAACAAGATCCGGGAGCTGAGGAAAATGATAGATGAAGGAGGTTATAATGTTTTGATTCAGGTAGATGGAGGTGTGGATATTGAAAACGCAACAACTCTGGTTGAGGCAGGGGTGGACGTGCTGGTTGCCGGAAATTCAATTTTCAGTTCGCCCGATCCGAAAGAAACAATCCGCCGGCTCAGATTCTTTAAGCAATAGCAGGACCACAAGTCCGCAAGTCCGCACGACCTCAAGACCGGACCATTCCCCCGGCATACCCGATGATATCCTGAACCTTTTCAGCATGGAACCATTTAATTTCCTTATCCCGGGCCCACCATGTCATCTGTCTCTTTGCATACCTGCGGCTGTTCCTTTTAATTAGTTCTATTGCTTTCTCGTATGAGATCTTACCGTCGAAGTAATCAAAAAACTCTTTGTAGCCAACACTGTTAAGAGAATTCAGATTTCTTGATCCTGTAAGCGCACGAACTTCATCTTCCAGACCTTCATCAATCATCCTTTCAACTCTTTTGTCGATCCTTCGGTACAGGTCAGCTCTTTCCCGGTTAAGTCCTATCCTGACAATTCTGAACTCTCTTTCGGCCTTCCTGTTTGTCAGGAATGAAGAATATGGCCTGCCGGTACTCTCGCATATCTCGAGAGCTCTTATTATTCGCTTGTGGTTCCTGAGGTCAACAGATGCATAATGATCCGGATCAAGAAGTTTCAATGCAGCACGCAAACCTTCAATGCCTTCTTCCCTGTACTTGACAATATATTTTTCCCTTATGACCGGATCGGTATCAGGAATATCGTCGATCCCGTCACATACAGCATCAATGTACATTCCGGATCCTCCTGCCATGATCACGATCCTGTTTTTTCCAAACAGGGAAGGAAGCAGTTTCAAAACATCCCTTTCGAACAGGCTGGCACTGTAATATTCATCAACGTCAAGAAATCCTATGAAATGATGCTTCACCTGTTCCAGTTGATGATCCGGAGGTACAGCTGTACCTATTGCCATTTCCCTGTAAAACTGGCGAGAATCGGCTGAGATTATTTCTGTCCTGAAATACAGGGCCAGTTCAAATGCAACATCACTCTTGCCCACGCCAGTGGGCCCGAGAATGACTATCAGTACATTATTCATAAGGAATCGACCTGATGAAGATTAATCATCTTCATCGTTCAGGTTTTCGAGATTGTCAAAATCAGGGAGGGATTCATCATCGTCGCCGTTGAGGAACAGGTCGTCAACATCCGGCTCATCATCATCATCATCATCATCATCATCGGAAACAACAATATTGTTATACAGTTTACGCGAGCCGCTTCCAAAAACAACCTGTTTCGGAGGGATCCCCTTTGAGTTCACACAGGCAGGGTATTCGCGGCCATCACCCTCTTTTGCCTCCCCCGTAAACTCGATAAAAAGGGAACGGTCATTGAAAAAGTCAAAGACATAAAGCAGCTTCTGGTTCTTCCGGAATATAACGTCTTCAAGAACTGCATCCTCCATTGTAGATGATCCTGTACCCATGTCAAAAAGTGTAAATTCCTCCTCTTTCTCCCAGTTGTCTGTTGACAGATAAAACGACGCCATCTGTGATTTGTCAAACTCCAGCTCTTCCTGTATCAGGTTGTGAAAATCCATAAGAGTATGCGAATCGAGAAATTCAAACTCCCTTACAAATGACTCATCTTCATCGGATAACACTACAAATTTGTAAACCATATCATTTCTAATTCGACGGGTGCAATATAATATTTTTTATTTTACGATTGTTTCCGATATTTTTTTTTTAGAAGAAAATCTATGGTGTCCATTCTGTCTGCATAATCCCACAGACGCGGGAATTGAGATTGACCGAACGGTACGTGATTTTTCCCCACAATACACTGAATACTTTCATCCAGTTCTCTGAATTTATTTCTGACGGCATCATGGGAATCATATTTTTCATAAAACAGAACAGCAACGGGAGAGGAGAGACCGGAACTTTCTTTTAGCAAAAGGAAACCTGTGTCGGCAAATGACTCTTTGTTAACCAGATAAACGGCCTTGTTGTAATCGTAGTTATTAGCATATTTATAATGATCTGTTACATGTCTGTAACTTTCCCAGCTGGCAGCGATCGTAGCCGGATTACAATCCTCCGGAAGGTAGATTTTTGACACATTCCTGCAGCCCAGCCCAAAATAGGAAAAGATATCGAGACCCAGTTTTTCAAGCTCCTCTTCGGTTTCGTTACCCTCTATCAGGGCTGCACTGTTCCTGTTCTTTCTGATAAGATGAGGGTATCGTGAAAAATAGTACTCAAAATATCTTGAGGTATTATCGCTGCCTGTTGCTATTACAGCGTCAAAGCCTGAAAGCAATCCATCTGTGAACATTATCATTTTGCTGAATCTGCTTTCAATAGTTATTAATATTCTGCCGATGAATTTAATGAGGTCGGAGTCTTTTGAACTGACCTTTGCAATTATTTTATTACCAGTGATGAGGACGCTTAAAAAGTCATGAAAACCGACAAGAGGTATGTTCCCTGCCATTACCACGGCGATAATGGCAGGGGAACGATTCTCTTCCAGGGTTGGATACAGCTTTGTCCAGATTTCAAGATTGTACCTGGTAAGCTCTTCTGCAATTGCTCTGACCGACATTTTTACATTTTCAGGGGTGAACCACGGATTCTTTATGTGTTGATTGTTTATAAGTTCATGAAGACCGTCTGCATATACAGTTTCTTTTCCGTCAAGGGCATCTCTCAGGACAGCTCCCAGAATGGAGAATGCTTCAATCCTCTCCTTTAATGTCATCTTATTATTTGTTGGACAGGCAAATTTATTGAATCATTTGAAGATAAAAAAAACTGATCCCAAGAAAAGCCGGGATTATGTGATCAGTCGCAGTCCATATGAAAACAATTTCATGGAAATGTACTTCATAAATAAATTTTTGCTTTTACCTGATGATAAATTCTGCTGATGTTCTATTTCTTAATCATCCGGTGGTAAAGATTGCCCGGAACAGATGATTTTTCAAAACTAAAGATCAATTCATATCAATATGAGCATTGCCACTGTTTGCACGAAAAACGGGATCAGGTATTTCGGATAATGTTTCAGTCCGGCAGTCAGCCCCGCGGGAACATTAGACCAGATAAATGAACAGCATGAGTGAATGGAGTATTACAACCTTCCCTGATGAAATGTGCCATATTAAAATGTCAGACTTATTACCGGGTGTATGATTGAAATGAAAAATAATTGTAATTTTATTTCCCAAATTTCTAAGGAGCTGGCACAATAAACTTCATAAAAATGAAAGTCAGTATTTTCAGGGAAAATATCCGTATTTCAATCAATGCCATAAAATCCAACAGGGTGAGGGCTATACTGACAATGTGCATAATTGCTTTTGGCATTATGGCGCTTACAGGAATCCTTACAGCCATTGATGCAATAAAATCGTCGCTCACATCACAGTTCACGATGATGGGTGCCAATTCATTCACAATAACGTCAAGGGGCATGACGGTTCAGATAGGCAACTCCAGGACCAGGATAAGAAATCATTCCAGGATATCGTACAGCCAGGCGGTTGAATTTAAAAAACGTTTCACTGAGCCGGCTTATGTTTCCGTTTCCTTCAATGCAACAAGTCTGTCAACTGTCAGATATGGTTCAGAAAAAACGAATCCGAATGTCAGTCTGACCGGAATTGATGAAAATTATCTTGCTGTATCAGGATATGAAGTTGAGAATGGCAGAAATTTCACAGCAGATGAAGTACGGATGAACAGATTCCTTGTGCTTCTGGGTTCCGAGATAGCCACCAGACTGTTCCCCCATGGTGTGGATCCTGTTGGCAAAGAAATAACTGTTGCCGGACTCAAACTGAAGGTGGCAGGTGTGCTTAAGAGCAAGGGAGCAAGTGCCGTCAGCGGTGATCAGGTGTGTTTCATGCCCGTAACCACTGCGCGCCAGCATTTTTCAAGGCCAAATATGAATTTCAGCATCAGCGTGATGCCGGTAAATCCTGTTAACCTTGATGTGATGGCCGGAGAAGCCGAAGGTATATTCCGGATAATAAGAAATCTTAATCCCCGTGATGAGTCTGATTTTAACGTTGTCAAGAGCGACACTATCCTGAACATACTCATGAAGAACCTGAAATATGTTACCCTGGCGGCAACACTGATAGGAATAATAACACTTTTCGGAGCAGCAGTGGGACTTATGAATATCATGCTTGTATCGGTGACCGAAAGAACACGTGAGATAGGGGTAAGAAAGGCTATCGGAGCCAAGACTTCGACAATAAAATACCAGTTTCTTTATGAGTCGGTGCTTATCGGTCAGTTTGGGGGGCTTTTTGGCATTTTTCTCGGCATTATCATCGGGAACCTTGTTTCATCGATGCTTGGATCAAGCTTTGTGGTACCGTGGGTATGGGTAATTACGGGTATTGCGGTGTGTTTTATCGTTGGAATTGTTTCCGGCTACGCTCCTGCAGAAAAAGCAGCCAGGGTTGATCCTATTGAAGCGTTGAGATACGAGTAAGGACGGAAATATTAGCTGCCATCCGGCAACTAATCCCGGATCTTTTACAATGAAACCTGACAATTTACAATAACCCGGTATTGCACAACAATATAGGATTAACTCTTTTATGTATGGGTCAATCCTTCTTTTTCCGGAGTAACAGTCTTTTGTCCCCGCAAATTTGTAGCTAAGAATAATCTGGATTGATTCTTATAAATTAAGAAAGGGTGCCCTTTTGAGACACCCTCTTCCCCTGTTGCCAGGTGATATTTGATTATTTCATAACGAGAGGTATAAGCTCAACGACCCGGCATGAATATCCCCATTCATTGTCATACCATGAAAGAACTTTCACCATCTTTCCGTTAACCATGGTGCTCAGCGAGTCGAATATCGACGAAGCAGTAGTATGTATTACATCGACAGATACGATAGGGTCTACGCAATATTCAAGGATCCCTTTCATCGGGCCCTCGGCAGCTTTTTTCATGGCGGCATTGATCTCTTCCTTTGTCACCTCTTTTTTCAGGACGGCAACCAGGTCAACCAGTGATCCGGTGGGAGTGGGGACTCTTACTGCGAGCCCGTCAAGCTTTCCTTTAAGATCAGGAATTACTTTTCCCACAGCTTTGGCGGCACCGGTGGTAGTAGGGATCTGTGATACGGCTGCTGATCTTGCGCGCCTCAGGTCTTTGTGAGGAAGATCAAGGATCCTCTGGTCGTTGGTATATGAATGGATAGTTGTCATATACCCGATCTCTATGCCGAAATTATCATTGAGAACCTTTGCCACCGGAGCAAGACAGTTGGTTGTGCATGATGCGTTTGATACGCACTGGTGTTCTGGCTTAAGATGATCTTCATTTACCCCAAGTACTATCATGGCATCAATTGTATCCTTGGCAGGGACGGTAAGGATCACTTTCTTTGCTCCGTTCTTGAGATGGTCACCATAACCACCTTTGGGGCTCTCCTTGGACGTAAACACGCCTGTCGATTCTATGACTACGTCAGGGGTGGATTCCCAGGGAATATTCAAAGGACTCTTTTCAGCAGTCACCCTGATCTTGTCACCGTTGACGATGATATTTTCATTATCATATGTTACCCCTGAATATTTGCCCTGTGTGGAATCATACTTGAGAAGATGAGCAAGCGTTGCGGTATCTGTAAGGTCGTTAATGCCTACAAACTCTATGTCATCCCTTTCCAAAGCAATTTTAAAAACATTACGGCCTATCCTTCCAAAGCCATTGACAGCTACTTTAATTTTTGACATAACAATATCATTATTAGTTAATAAATCTGACTCACAAAAATAGTATTTTTTTCAAAACAAAGAGGAGAGCGTGTAATTTGAGAACTACCTTTTGGTTTTGAAGATATAGGAAAATTTGTTGGTCTCCGGGTTGAGGGGGTCAATTACAACTCCAAATCTGTAACTTGCGAATAATGAAAAAAACACTATCCTGTTATCGTCAGTTGCCATAATGGGGATCTTTTTGGGGAAGGCGCTGATCTGAGTTCCTATTTCGATTGCGTGGATCAGCTTGTCCTGCTTGCTGTATTCGAAATTCAGCCCTCCTTTTGCAAATATACCCGGGAGTACTTTCATTTCGCCTAATCCCTTGAAAAATGAAGCTCTGCTGTAAATGTCGTAAGGCTGGTGTATCTGGATATCAAATTTTTCCTCTCTTAGTTCAAAAAGATTAGATGATACAGGATAAAGAATTCTGTAATAAACGGGTTTATAGAGCGCCATGACAGGCCCCGCTGAATAGAAATATCTTACTGCAACACCTCCAAGATCAGCTTTTCTGAATATTTCATGCTGATGCCCGTAACTGCCTCTCAGGTAGAAAACGGAATTCAGTTTGCCAAATACAAATGAACCAGTCGTCTGATAATAAGGATTGGAAAGTTTGTATTCTCTCGGATGCTTTATTGTCCCTGCTTCTATTTCATAAAAACGTTTGTTACGGTAATCAATACGTTTGGCATCCCTGTAACTCAACCCAAACCCGTCGGAATTAAGTAAAACAGCAAAGGATCTTTCGTTTCTTAAAAATATCCTCTGTTGTTCATCAATTTCACCCTGGGCAGTAAGTAAAGGATGACAGTAAAAATAAACAAGTAACAAAATAAGCAGCTTCCTCATTTTCACATGCTGATTTTAATTGATGCTGAAGAAGACGCATGACATATCTCAGCCGTTACGCTCAGCCTGCTCAGCCGGGGCATTGCTGTAAGCCGGACAGGCTTTGTCATTGCAGGAGCTGATAAATACAGCGGTAATAAAACAAACTATCAGAATGACTGCAATCTTTTTCATTGAAAAATAAATTAAATTAAACACAAAAGTAAAATATTCATCTTAAAAACAATCTTTATGCCAAATTATTATTTCAAAGATATCAGCCCTCACTTTCACTTCTTCAATTCATGCTATTTAATAGCGGACCGCGTTGCTGATATTTCTGAAAAGGTTCTCTGTTACATTCAGAGTCACATCTCAAAACGGCTGAACAGCCATTAAAATTGCCGGCAACCCAACTATTTCACTCCTGTTTTGTTATTATTACCGGAAAATGTATCTTCGGTTATGAAAAAGTTTATTTTAATCTTTAATCTTGTTCTTATAATGAGTGAACAGACTTTTTCTCAGATAAATCTGCCCCTGAACGATCTTTCCAGGGATGAATCGTCAGTAATAATCAGAAAGGGAACTGAGCGCCCTTTTACGGGGAAATTTAACGATCACAGTGAAAAAGGCACTTACATCTGTAAACAATGCGGCGCTGCTTTGTATCATGCAGATTCCAAATTCAGGTCAGATTGCGGATGGCCCAGTTTTGACGATGAGATCGAAGGAGCTGTCGAGAGGCTCCCCGATCCTGACGGTATGAGGACAGAGATCGTATGTGCATCATGCGGAGCACATCTCGGGCATGTTTTTACCGGTGAAAGACTCACGCCAAAGAACATCCGCCATTGCGTGAACTCCATATCCCTCGATTTTGTTCCCGCCATACTCGATAAAGGTCGTTACGGCACAGCAATTTTTGCAGGAGGCTGTTTCTGGGGCGTGGAATACTATATGCAGAAAGCCCAGGGGGTTATCTCGGTGACCTCAGGTTATACCGGCGGACATGTAAAGAATCCTTCTTACAGGGAGGTTTGCACAGGAACAACCGGCCATGCTGAAGCCGTAAAAATCATATATGATCCGTCAAAAACGACTTATGAAGAACTGCTGAGACTCTTTATGGAAATACACGACCCCACTCAGGAGGGGAGACAGGGACCTGATATAGGGGAACAATACAGATCAGTGATATTTTTTATGAATGAGGAGCAGAAGAAAACAGCTGAAAGAATTATCAGCATTTTGAGATCAAAAGGATTCAGGGTGGTTACTGACGTTGAAAAGGCAACTGACTTCTTTGATGCAGAGAAGTATCACCAGGACTATTATTTCAACAACGGTAAATTGCCGTACTGTCATGGTTATACAAAGAGGTTCTGAATCCTGCCATGTGGATGCACTCTGTCATTGGTCAGACATGGCTGACACTGTAATGAGCTGCCGGCATTAATCTTAAACAGGGACATGAAAGGGTAGATACCGGAAGTTAATAACATTGTCAATCTGGAATAACTGCAAACGTGATGAATATACCATTTATCCTGACAATTATCGCAGCGCTGATACCTGCAGAGATCACTAATGCACTTCAATCACCACCGGGAAAAACAACTGTGCTATACATAGTTGCTTTATTGGTTATTACAGGAGTGGCAGGTTACTTCCTTTTAAGAAAGAAAAATAAATAATCCTTAATCTACGGATTTCTTTCTGATGAGCTCTGTCACCAGAGTCCCAAAGTCTGGCGCCAGGTACCCGGTGCCCTGGGCCCTGAGCCCTGAGCCTTTTATTCCGTACCCTGATCTATATTGACCCAGACATTTCCCTTCCTGTTCGATTCTACCACTGAATGAATGAATTTCATTCCCCTGACTCCGTCATGAACGGTAGGGAACTCTCCCGGGACAAACTTTTCGCCTCGTATTGATTTAGCAGCTCCCTTATATATGTTTGCGAGAGCTTCATAGATTCCTTCCGGGTGGCCTGCAGGCATGGTATGGCCGCTTTCGGCAAGAGGTTCATTATAGCTGTGGGCAGGTTTAAAAACCCTGGTAGGTTCCGTGTCGCTCAGCATATAGAGGTAATTCGGATTCTCCTGCCCCCATTTCAGACTTGCCTTAGAACCATATACGGCAATAGTGATGCAGTTCTCTTCGCCTCCGCAAACCTGGCTGGCTCTTATTACACCTTTCAGGTACTTTCCGAATCGCAGCAACACGGTTCCGTCCAGATCAAGCTTGATATCCTCTTTAACACTGCTGAGATCAGAAAGTATCTCTTTCACCTCCAGCCCTGTCGTATATTCGATAAGATTGAAGGCATGGACGCCTATATCACCCATGCAGCTGCTTACTCCGGCATGTTCAGGATCAAGCCTCCATATCCCGGTGATCCTGCTTTCGGTACCATGTATGATTGAATTTATCCACCCCTGGTAATACTGTGCATCAATTCGCTGAATAGTCCCCAGAAGGCCTTTAGCTATAAGATCCCTCATCTGGCGAACCATCGGATAACCTGTATACGTATGAGTAAGGGCAAATGTAAGCTTTGTCCTGTTCACCAGATCCTCGAGTTCAAGCGCTTCCTCAACTGTCATTGTCATCGGTTTTTCACAGACAAGGTGGAATCCATTCTCAAGAAGCTTTTTGGCATGCGGGTAATGAAGTGCATTGGGAGTGACAATGGCTACAACTTCCATTCTCCTTTCTGCTGGCAGGGCCAGTTCAGCTTTAACCAGCAGATCAATATTTTCATAGCACCTTGATAAGCCAATGCCCTCGTTTATAGCAAATTGTTTGCTTCTTTCATAGTCGGCATCGAATATTCCGCCAACAAGCTCAAAATCGTTGCATATGCGTGAAGCCCTTCTGTGGGCATCTCCGATAAAGGCACCAATGCCTCCACCGATCATTCCCATTCTTATTTTATTCATAATCTTGATGTTTTATATTGTAATGTTTGATAGCCGTAATTTTACCTGACTCTGATCCTTATTTTATTTTTGCCTTCCCTTAAAAGTCACTACTCTGGAATAATATTAAAAAAGCATATGGAGTGTTTGCATTGACGGAATAAAATATAACCGGTCTGGTCTATTTCTCAAACGCAGAGTCGAAGGCGATTGCCGAAGGAGGGAAGTCCACGGACTTTACAAACTCACAGGCCTCCCGGGCTCCATGTTCCCGGTCCATACCGCTGTCTTCCCATTCGACTGACAAAGGTCCTTTATATCCGATCCGGTTCAGGGCCCTGATGATCTCCTCAAAGTTTATATTTCCACGGCCAGGGCTCCTGAAATCCCAGTAACGGCCCGGAGCTCCGAATTCTGTGTGTCCTCCGAATACTCCGGCATCGGCAGGTGACTCAGACCAACCGACATCTTTCATGTGAACATGGAATATCCTATCGCGGAAGATGTATATGAATTTTACATAATCAACTCCCTGATAGCCAAAGTGCGAAGGATCGTAGTTAAACCCGAAGGCCTGATGATTATCCAGGGCCCTGATAGCTTTTTCAGCCGATGCTATGTCAAATGCGATCTCGGTAGGATGAACCTCAAGACCAAATACAACGCCAAGTTTTTGGTAGGCGTCGAGAATAGGTTTCCACCTCATGGCAAATTCCCTGAATCCGTCTTCAATCATTCCGGCAGGCACCGGTGGAAATGAATAACATAAATGCCATACAGGACTGCCGGTAAAGCCGTTGACAATGTAAACACCAAGTTTTCTGGCAGCTTCGCCGGTTTTTATCATTTCCTCAGCTGCCCGCTTTCTTACACCTTCCGGGTCGCCATCTCCCCATACATGTGCGGGAAGGATCCCCTTGTGCCTCTCATCGATACGGTCCGAAACAGCCTGCCCTACAAGGTGATTCGAAATGGCATAAACCGAAAGATCATATTTTTCAAGGATCTTTCTTTTTTCCCTGCAGTAAGAATCTGTTGCTTTGTCAACTTCAAAATGATCGCCCCAGCATGCAAGCTCAAGTCCGTCATAGCCGAAAGAGCGTGCCTTCTCACAAACTGATTCAAAGGGAAGATCAGCCCACTGGCCGGTAAAAAGGGTAACAGGTCTGCTCATAATTTTATTTTTTGCATTTCATGCTAAGATAAGAAAATCCCTGACAAACATTCAACCGGTTCCGGCATATTTGTTTATTTTGCGGTCAATATAAAAAAGATCGTATGAAAGAATTGTCAGATATTTTACTTGCCAGGAAAACAATACGAAAATACCGGCCGGAACCAATAGAGGATGATCTTCTAAAAGCTGTACTTATGGAGGGATGCAGAGCATCAACCACCGGCAATATGCAGGTCTACAGTATCATAGTAACAAAAGACAAAGACATGAAGAAACAGCTTGCCCCGTTGCATTTCAATCAGACGATGGTTACTGAGGCACCTGTTCTTCTCACTTTCTGTGCCGACTTTAACAGGTTTAACAAATGGTGCCGTCTGAGGAATGCCGACCCGGGATATGATAATTTTTTGTCATTTATGACTGCTGCGATCGATGCCATTCTGGTGGCACAGACAGTTTGCGTGGCTGCTGAATCCAGAGGTCTGGGGATATGCTATCTTGGCACAACAACCTACATGGCTCACAAAATTATTGAAACCCTCAGGATCCCCGGAGGAGTAATTCCGGTTACGGCATTAACTGCAGGCTGGCCGGCCGAAGATCCTGAACAGCCAGACCGCTTGCCACTCAGTGGAATAATCCACGAGGAGCTGTATCATGATTATTCCGACGATGACATAAATGCCTTTTACAAAGAAAAAGAAGAAAGGAAAGATTCAAGGCAGTTTACAAAAGAGAACAACAAGGAGACTCTGGCCCAGGTCTTTACTGATGTGCGGTACAGGAGGGAAGATAATGTACATTTTAGCAGAACCCTGTTGCAGGTCTTAAAAGACCAGGGTTTCATGAATCAGTGAATGTGCTGCCACACAGATGCTGCAAGACCTTTTCAGATTATTCAAAAGGAACACCCAGCGACAATGCAATATCTTTCAGGTCGCTGCGAATCGCCGGTACTATTGTAATACCCTCTTTCATTAATCTCTCCCCGGCTTCTCTTTCGGGATCGCCGGGAATCAGGACACGGTCATGACCTTTACCGGGGGTGGCATTGCGAAAAGTTTCAATCCATTCATCCATTTTTGCTTTGAATTCTTCTGCAGGCTGAAAAGCATCAATTCTCATGGCTCCGAAAAAATGACCGGTCCCTTCACCGGTTTTTTTCTCAAGAACAGGCAGGTACGCTACACTGGGAGGCACAAAAGGTCCGAAGTTTGCTCCGCTGAAAACGGCCGAGAGGATGTCAACTACTGCTGAAAGACAATAACCCTTGTGACTTCCGTGAATCCGGTCACCCCCCAGAGTCAGCATGGAGCCGCCATACTTCAGAATGGAAGGATCATCAGAAGGATCTCCGTTTTTGTCCTGCACGAAACCGAAGGGTACCCTTTCGCCTTTTTTCTCAGCCACGGCGAGCTTTCCCCGTGCAATCGGAGTAGTGGCAAAATCTGCAACAAACGGAGGCTGTTTCAAGGCTGGTACGGCAACGGCAACCGGGTTGGTGCCAAGCATCCTGCTAGTTGAAAATGTCGGTGCAACCAGCGGATTGGCGTTCGTAAGGCATATTCCCGCCATATCATGTTTTAACGCCATCATGGCATAATAGCCCGCTATTCCGAAATGGTTTGAATTTCTTGTTGCTACCCATCCTGTTCCTGCATTTTCTGCCTTTGAGATGGCAATTTCCATTGACCTTTTGGCAGCGATCATCCCCACGGCACGGTCACCGTCAACAACTGCAGTGCTGGGCGTTTCATGTACAATTTTTATTTCCGGACTGACATTTATCCTTCCGGCCTTCCATAGTTCGTAATACTCTTTTATCCTGATCATTCCATGAGATGCATGATTCCTTATTTCTGCAGCAAGAAATACTTCAGCTATGGTTCCGGAATCCTTGCAGCTGCATCCCATCTTTATGAACACTTGCCTGGTGAATTCCAGAAGGTAATCGTAAGTATACATACCCGTTTGTTTAATATTATCAGCATATTTGCGGACAAAACCAATACTCGGTTAGTCCGTTCTTTTTTCGTTCACTGAGGATTTCAGTTCCGACAGCCGGTGATCAGTGTCCTGTGCCGGAAGCTCACATACTCATTAATCAGTTTTCCTGATATTATGGTTAACTCCGGCCTGGGCCGCTGGTGTGACAACGAGATCATTAATGCAGACGTGCTCCGGCAATGTGGTACAATAGTATATCAACTCTGCAATGTCATCGCCCGTGAGAGCTTTAATGCCTTTATAAACTTCAGCGGCCTTTGTTTTGTCTCCCTTGAACCGTACAAGTGAAAACTCAGTTTCAGCCATTCCCGGTGCAATGTTTGTTACCTTGATATTATGCCTCAGGAGATCTATTCTCATGGCTCTTGAAAGAGCGTCAACAGCATGTTTTGAAGCGCAGTAGACATTTCCGTTTTCATAGACTTCCTTGCCGGCAATGGAAGAAATATTAAAAATATGACCTTTTTTCCTGGCGGTCATCAGTGGGGCCACAGACCTTGTAATATACAGCAGCCCCTTAACATTGGTGTCAAGCATCCTGTCCCAGTCGTCAATGTTGCCCTGGTCGATATGTTCCAGTCCTACGGCAAGCCCTGCGTTATTCACAAGAATATCGATGTTTTTCCATTCCTCCGGAATTTCAGCAATGGTAAACTCAACTTCGTATCTTTTTCTGACATCGAAATTAAGTGCAAGAACCTCAGCACCGAGGTTTTTAAGTTCCTTTTCAAGATCGTCAAGCCTCTCTTTCCTTCGTCCCGTAATTATAATCCTGTGTCCCTCCTTTGCAAATCGTATGGCCGTTGCTTTACCGAAACCGGCTGTGGCGCCTGTAACAAGGACTGTCTTTTTCATGATTCTGAGATTTTAACAACCGTAAAAATAGAAATTTATTTGTAATGTTGAGGCCGTTGTATAATGAACAGGTTTTGAATTTAAGTTGTCAGACACACCCTGCAGGGCCGGAATCGTTTCATTATGCATCCATCCCTTGTTCAATCCTCCGTGACACTGATGCATAATTATAAAAACAGCCGGAACGGGATTCTTTTAACGTATCTTTAAAATACCCTATCTTTACTGTTTCTTTATTAATGAGCATTATAAGGATTTATGTCGGATGGTAATAAAGCGGATATTGGATCGATGTTCGATTCAATTGCCTGGCGTTACGATTTTCTTAATCATTTTCTTTCATTCGGTATAGACCGTTCCTGGAGAAAGAAGGCTGTCAGGTGTATGTCTGGCAAATACAGGGATCCGGAAATACTTGATATTGCAACCGGGACCGGTGATCTGGCGCTTGCCGCATTGAGCCTGGATCCTTCAAGTATTACGGGGACTGATATATCGCCAAAAATGCTTGAAATAGCATCTGCAAAAGTCCGCAGAAAGGGCCTGGAAGGAAAGATCAGGTTTGAACTGTGTGATTCCGGCAACCTTGGTTTCAATGATAACTCGTTTGATATTGTCATGTCGGCCTTTGGGGTCAGGAATTTCAGTGATCTCCAGGGAGGTTTATCCGAGATGTACAGAGTGGCCAGAAAAGGAGGAACGGTACTTATTCTTGAATTCTCCAGACCTTCAGTATTTCCTTTCAGGCAGGTATATAATTCTTATTTCCGTCATATGCTCCCCCTGACAGGCAGACTATTTTCCGGAGACAGAAAAGCCTACGGCTATCTGTATGATTCAGTAATGAATTTCCCCGAGGGTGAATTATTTATCAACATATTGAATGGATCAGGATTTACAGAAGTTAATGAGGAAAGACTCACACTGGGAGTGGTGTCTATATATACAGGTGTTAAAAAGTAAGGACAATAAACCTGATTAATGACAGTTAATAATCACGGATTATTAAAGAATACCGGAATTTGAAATTAGGTATACACGATATTGTATTCGCGCTTTTATTTCTGTTGCTGCAGGTAGCTGCATTCGGACAGAGGCAAAAACCTAAAAATGATTCATGGTACGACGACAAACCGGTACATTTCGGATTCAGTCTTGGTGGTAACCTGATGGACTTTAATATTACTCCTTCCCAGGCATATCTGGAATCAGATTCTCTTTATCCCGATGTGAGTAAGTTGAATCCCGGGATCAACATCCAGATAGTAAGCAATTTCAAGCTGGGACGCTATATGGATCTCAGATTTCTTCCGGGAGTTTCTTTCGGACAGCGGAACATAAGATATTTCAGGGACAGGGTTCTGTATAACGAACAGCAGAGGCTTGAGTCTTCTTTTCTTGAGTTTCCTCTGCTTCTCAAATATAAGGGCGACAGGTTGAACAATGTCAGACCGTATATCATAGGGGGTTTAAATTTCAGGTATGATCTGGCAGGCAAGAAGGAATTTGATGATGAAAAGCCTGTTTATCTCAGGCTCAAAAGACCTGATTTATATTATGAGTTTGGGCCGGGCCTCGATTTCTATCTTCCCTACTTTAAATTGTCAGTTGAGCTCAAGATGTCAAACGGCCTTTTTGATGTGCTTGTCAGGCAGCCGGCACCAGGCCATCCCGAATTTTATAATGCCATTGAGAAGATCAGATCACAGATCTGGATACTGGCATTTCATTTTGAATAAGGATGGCGATAATAATCAGTTTGAGCCTCAGTCCGGAAGCAGCAGCTGATGAGTCTGTTTTACTGAAGTCAGCATGCAGGAGGGCAAAACTGGATCCTGCCGGGGTGTCCTCCATGAGAATAATTAAAAGATCGGTTGATGCACGGAAGCGTGAAATAAAAATCAATTTTACGGTTGAGATTTTTTGCATCAATGAGGTGCCTCTGCCGCTTTACGCTCCTTTCAGGCCACAGGATGTGACAAACAGAAGAGAAGTAATTATTGCAGGAGCAGGGCCGGCAGGTTTGTTTGCAGCTCTGCGGCTAATTGAACTGGGCCTGAGGCCTGTGATATTTGAGCGGGGGAACGATGTGTCGAAAAGAAGGAGGGATATAGCAAGGATCAGCAGGGAGCATCTTATAGATCCTGAAAGCAATTACTGCTTCGGGGAAGGAGGAGCAGGTACCTTTTCTGACGGGAAGCTCTATACAAGATCAAAAAAGAAAGGTGACAACAAAAGGGTTCTGGAACTGTTTTGCTCTCATGGGGCACGGGATCGGATAATCTATGAATCACACCCGCATCTTGGTTCGGATAAGCTCCCCGGTATAATCACAAGGATCAGAAACTCCATAATTGATGCCGGAGGGATATTGCTCTTCAACAAAAGAATCACCGACTTTATGATCCATGGCAATGCCATCACCGGAATTGTTGTCTCGGGAGATGAAAGATATAATTCATCATCAGTTATTCTGGCAACGGGCCATTCGGCAAGGGACATATATGAACTATGTGGCAGAAGAAATATAAGGCTGGAAATGAAGCCTCTGGCTATGGGAGTCCGAATTGAGCATCCTCAGGAACTTATCGACAGCATTCAATATCATGGAAGGAAGAGAGGTGAGTTTCTGCCTCCGGCTTCTTACAGGCTTGTAAAACAAGTAAACGGAAGAGGTGTGTATTCTTTCTGCATGTGTCCCGGAGGCTTTATTGTTCCCTCGGCAACATCGCAGGAAGAGGTGGTGGTAAATGGCATGTCGCCCTCCCGTCGTAATTCCCCTTTTGCCAATTCCGGGATAGTGGTTGAAATAAAGCCCGAAGATCTCAGAAGTTATTCACGGTCGGGTGTTTTTGCAGCAATGGAATACCAGAAAGAGCTTGAGAGATCTGCATGGATTAACGGAGACCAAACACAAAGAGCTCCTGCCCAAAGAGTTACTGACTTTATCAAAGGAGTTGCATCTTCATCGCTTCCTGAGGTGTCCTATCTGCCTGGTGTTATAACATCATCACTTCACAGCTGGCTCCCCGCAGAACTGGCTGCCAGACTCAAAAAAGGACTGGTTGAATTTGATTCTGTCATGAAAGGTTTTATAACAAAAGAGGCTGTAATACTGGGCGTTGAATCCAGAACGTCATCACCATTGAGGATCCCGAGGTTGCCGGATACAGGTGAACACATCACAATCAGACGATTATATCCATGCGGCGAAGGTTCCGGATACGCGGGTGGAATTGTATCTTCCGCAGTCGATGGATTGAGAACAGCTGAACTGATTGCTGCCAGAAGTGACTGATCTTATGATCAGCATTTCTTCTTCCTTCTGGCAAACTCTGAAAAAACTATCGAAGCAGCCATTCCTGCATTAAGGGAATCTATTCCGATCCCTGCATCTGTGAATCTGGGAATCATAAGTCTGCAGGTGATATAAGGAAAAAGTCCGGGAGAGATCCCCCTCGATTCATTGCCGATCAGAATAATTCCCTTGCTGTCAAGCTTATGGCTATAGATTGATTCACCTTCAAGCATTGCACCGAAAACCGGGAATCTGACTTTCCCCTGAATCCCTCTCAGTTTTTCAGCCAGATCACAGTAAAATACATTAACACGCAGTATGGCACCCATGGTTGCCTGTAATACTTTGGGATTATACATATCTGCACAATCCACAGAGCAGAAAATGTTCCTGATGCCAAACCAGGCAGCAGCCCGTATTATTGTTCCTAGGTTTCCGGGATCCTGGATTGTATCGAGCATTACCGAGACACTGTCAAGAATTTCCTTGTCGCTGTAACTCACATCACGCATCTTAACAACAGCCAGAGCATCGTGAGGAGTTTTTAAGCTGCTGATCCTTTTAAGCTCAGAGTAGCTGACCGGAATGATTTCCCCTGCCTTCTTTTTAATCTTATCCGGAAGGGAAGCTAAATACTCCGGCTCGCCGGCAAGGATATCCACAGTTAATTCCGACATAAGAAACTCTTTTACCAGTTTGTCACCTTCAACCGTAAAAAGTTTTTCCTCGTCCCTCATTTTTTTCTTCTTAAGGGATACTATGAGATTTGCCATGGTTCTGGTTAACATGATCGGTCGTCGTCAGTGGAAGATTATATTTCAGGCCTTTAATTTAAGTTTTTTATGGATATATTTGGATACAATTTTACAGCCGGAACAGTTGAAAAGAACCGTCGAACATAAGAGATCAACCGTTGTCCTTACTGCCCATGTTTTCCTGTGTGGCCTGTTTGTCCTGCAATCGTGCAATCCGACAAAATATGTACCCCCGGGTGAGTCATTACTGGATAACAACCATATCAATGTAAGCAATGATGGCGTTAAAAAGGGTGACCTCGCACCATATATCAAGCAAAAACCCAATAAGAAGATATTTGGTGCAAGATTTCATCTTGGGCTCTATAATCTTTCAAATCTGGATAAAGACAAGTGGCCGCACTCATGGCTTCGGAGAATAGGAGAAGAACCTGTTGTATTTGACCCGTATTCTGCTGAAAAGAGCAGGGAGGAACTTGAATCATATATTGCTTCAAAAGGGTTTTTCGACAGTCGTGTAATAAACCGGGTACAGACAGAAAAGAACAGGTCGAAGGTATTCTATGATGTGGGTCTTCTTGCCCCTTATACGATAAAGAATCTTTATTATGAAATTGCAGATACAAACTTAAGAAAGCTGTTTTATTTTGATTCTGTAAATTGTCTGATTGAAAGAGGCAGACCCTACGATCTGGATATACTGCAGTCCGAGAGATTACGCTTTGAGAGAGTTGTAAAGGATCGGGGTTATTATGGTTTTTCACGTGATCATATCAGTTACAGAATTGACAGTGCGTTGGGAAACAGGCAGGTAAATGTACACTATGTGATAAGAAATCATCTCAGGGTCGATCAGTATAACCGGCCTGTTTATGTATTTCATCCAATGTATCGGATCAGTGAAGTTTACATTTATCCCGATTTTGTTCCGGGTGAGGTGCTGGAAGGGGGGGAAGATTACCTTAAAAACCTCGATACCATAAATTTCAAGGGGTATAATTTTGTTACGCCAAGAAGTAAGCGTGAATTAAAATATGACCTTATTCTTCAGTCAGTTTTCCTGACACCCGGATCGATCTATAGTCTTACGAATACCGAACAATCCCAAAATCACCTGATGGCTCTGAAAGCTTTCCGTCTTGTCAACATTTTCTTTACGGAGACTGAAGTAGCTGATGAGAAAAGATCCGGATCACTGGATTGCCACATCCAGCTTACAACTCTGGACCAGCAGTCATACAGGATCGAGCTGGAGGGAACCAACTCGGCAGGAAACCTTGGAGGAGCCCTTAACCTGATATACCAGCACAGAAATCTGTTTCACGGAGCGGAACAGTATAATCTGAAACTCAAGGGTGCCTATGAGGCATTGTCGCAGAAACGCACAAAGATGAGAAGCTCTCAGGAATACGGGATAGAGACCAGTCTAAGGCTGCCCGGATTCTATCTGCCATTCCTGAACAAGGAGGAATTTATAAGGAAATACAATCCCACAACTTCAATACTTGCTGCGTACAACTACCAGGAGATGCCGTTTTACACAAGAACGATGGCAAATGCCACATTTGGTTATAGCTGGATTGCCAATGATTACCACACCCATATAGTAAATCCGGTGCAGCTGAACCTGGTACGGCTTTTGTCAATTGATTCAGCCTTTCAGGCAAAAATCAACACTTCCCCCTACCTTGCCTACAGCTACAGGAATGTGATGATCCTTGGGGGAGCCTATTCCTATATTTTCACCAATCAGAAGATACAGAAGTCAAGGGATTACTGGTTCCTGCGTATAAACGCGGAAGCTTCCGGTAACCTGCTTTCCCTTGCCGGCAGAATGGCCGGCCTGGAAAAAGAAGATGGCACTTATAATGTGTTTGGGCAACCGTTCTCACAATTCTTAAGGGCTGACATTGACCTGAGATATAATGTTATTCTGAACGATGTCAGTTCAATTGTGTACAGAGGCTTTGCAGGAGTGGGCATTCCTTATGGGAACTCAAAAGCTATTCCTTTTGAGAAACAGTATTTCGGAGGTGGCGCAAACGGTATTCGGGCATGGCAGGTCCGTTCACTGGGCCCCGGATCATATATAGCTGACGAAACAACCCTTTTTAACCAGACTGCTGATATCAAGATTGAAGTGAATGCAGAGTACAGATTCAAATTATTCTGGATCCTGGAGGGAGCTGTGTTCGTTGATGCAGGAAATATATGGACATACAATGAGGATGTTTCCAGACCCGGCTCCAGATTCAGCTTCAGGAATTTTTACAAGGAAATGGCTCTCGGCACCGGAACCGGGTTAAGATTTGATTTTAAATTCGTTATCGGCCGGCTCGATCTGGGCATGAAACTTCGTGATCCGGCACTGTCAGAGGGATCAGGATGGATTCTCCTGAACCGGAACTATAATTTCAGGGATGATTTTACTCTTGTCCTGGGGATAGGTTATCCTTTCTGACAACAGGTGTGTAGTTTTAATATTAATTACCATTTTTTTCCTGTGTCCTTTAAAAGATATATATTGCATCCTGTCTCACTGCATACGGTTATATGGGTGCTTTTTCCGATAATCTGAAGGAATGGTTTGGATACACAAGGAGGGAAAGAAGGTCGTCTTTTATCCTTCTTTTCATTGCAGTTGCTGTTTTTGGTGCCAGATATATTGTTCCTGAGCGGAATATCCCTTTTTCAGTGCTTGCATCTGAGGTTTCTGATCCACAAACCATGATGGCTGATACCGCCACCAGGGGAAAAGAGGAGCCACGGAGGCCGGCTTCCTGGAAAAAAACAGAAACAAAACACCGCATTGATATCAACTTAAGCGACTCTTCCGGACTGGTGGCATTACCTGGTATCGGCCCCGTTCTTTCTGTTCGTATTATTAAGTACAGGAACCTTCTCGGAGGCTACAATTCGGTCGACCAGCTCAAAGAGGTCTATGGACTTTCGCAGGAAACATTTGATCTGATACGTCCGATGATTTCAGCAGATACATCAATTGTAAGCAGGATTAGGATCAACAGGGCAGATTTCAGGGAACTCCTCAGACATCCCTACCTCGAGAAGAATGAGGTGAGTGCAATACTCAGGTACAGGGAGCTGGAAGGCCCGGTCAGATCGTTTGATGATCTGACCGGCAACAGACTCCTGTCTTTCGAGAAGGCAGAAAAGCTTAAGCCTTATTTTGATTTTACACCATAAGCATATGATGTCACTCATCGTGGTTCATGGTAAAACATGTGGTGACCTCCTGCGATGGAATTCCCTTGTCCTTGCATCAATGAACTTCTCAAATATCAGAGTAAAGCCCATGCCCTGATCATCCGTAAATCGCGATAAACTGAATCGTATGAAGAAACCTAACCGCTGATAATGAACCTAATCCTGTTTGTTAAGGCATGGGCTGTGAATGAATTATTTCTTCAAAGGCTATTATGTTTTCAGAATATGTCCCAGAAAAGTTTTGTCGATACCAGATCTCCTCCTATCGCAGCTGATGCAGCTGTGTAATTTGCAAGATTAAGATTGTCTTCATTATAAGGATATGGCATTCTCATGGGAAAATCAGCAGCAGTTTTGTTCCTTGGAATGTTGAATTGCGGTGTATCAAATTTTCTCCACTCAGCCCATCCTTCAAGCCCCCTGTTATACAGGGCAATCCATTTCTGCAGTCCGATTTTCTTCCTGAAATCGTTGGCAGTGCTTCCTGTTGAATAGCCAACTTCAGGTTGTAAAAGATAAGCCGTTGCTTCAGCTTCGGTACCGCCCCAGGCCAATATGCTCTGGGTTACCGCGGTGTTGTAATGTGAAACTGCCGTGCCGGTTCCGGTGTTATATCCCCTGGCGGCTGCTTCGGCCAGCAAGAACTCAACTTCTACATAGTCAAGTAGGATTGCAGGAAAACCAGGCTGAAGCATTTCCGGTGCGAAAGATGAACACTGGCTGAAAACATTCCTGTAACCGTAAGGACCTCCGATGTATTCACCGCCTACAGTAGTGAAGTAATAAGCTCTTCTGGGGTCGTTGATTGCATTCATGGTATCAACAATGGTGTTTGAAGCAACAAAATCTCTCCGGCCCTGCTGGATAATGTAATTGTAAAGCGAGTTGATGTGCGGAGTAACTCCGAAATATATCAATGCCGCCGATTGGGACTGATCGGCAAAAACTCCCCTCGCAATTGCTGCTTCAGCCGTGCTCCTTGATAATGAAGGATTGACATCGGCGATCCGCATTGCCAGACGCAGCTGCAATGAATTTGCAAACGTTCTCCATAATTCAACATCACCGTTGAATATAACATCAGCCTCTCCCATTCCGTCATACCCGGGATCAAGTGCAACGGCATCTGCCGTTAATCTGGCAATCAGGTCGTTATAGATTGTCTCTGCATCGTCATATGCAGGCGTGGGATTGTTTCTCCCATTAAGCGCTTCAGTGTAAGGCACATCTCCGTTTATATCTACAAGCACATGGTAGGCATATACTTCAAGGATATCCACAACTGCTTTCCTGTTGGTCTTAACTTCATCCTCAATTGATTCATCGAGGTCTATCAACCGCCTTACCTCTTTAAAATCAAGCAGTACATCACGGTAAAGTGTCTCCCACATCTCATCGGGCAGGCTCCTGTCGTAGAAGTTCCACTGACTTTCGCCATAATAGGTTGTCTGGGAATTATACTGGGCCAGAAGCCTTGAAATATTCTGGTTCTGGTCAATGCTGTTCACCTGCTCAACAAGCTGCACTTCAGCCATTGTAAATATCGCCGTGGAAGGAACCGTTGCAGACATTTTTGGATTTATGTTGTCGGGAAGTTCACAGGAAAAGAGTCCTGCTGATAACAACAATATAATCATATATTTAATTTGTTTCATAGCTGTGAAATTTTTCATGGGTTTTAGAATGAAAATTTTAAATCAATTCCGTAAGTCCGGGCAGTAGGGTAGGTGCCGTTCTCTATGCCCTGCTGATTGCCTGAGCTCAATGCTGCCTCAGGATCAAAATGGTATGTATTCTTCTTTATTATCCACAGGTTTCGGGCAACCATCGAAATTGATGCGCTTTTAATAAAAGCCGATCGCAGGACCGAAGCCGGTATACTGTACGAAAGAGCCAGTTCACGCAGCTTAACATATGATGCATCGTATACATACCTTGCAGTGGGTGACGCATCATAATCGTATGCCGTGCCCCATTCATTGCATTCCACATAAGTTGTGTTGGGCGTTCCGTCTTCGTATACTGTGTTAGGGAACAGGACGCCTCCGCCTGCCTCAACCGGATCACGTTTAGGATTTCCCTTGTCGTTCAGCCCTGCCGTCTCCTCATATAGACCTGTGGATAATCCATGTTTGGTGTTCACTGAATAAATATCGCCGCCCTGCTGAATATCTATCAGCCCGCTCAACGACAGATTCTTATAGCGCAGAGTGTTTATAATACCTGCATTCCAGTCAGGATTAATATTACCAATAACTTCTTCCTCATCAGTTTTAAGGTAAAATCCATCCGGGCCAACGACTTTCTTCCCGTCAAGATAAACGAAATTGGTTCCGACGATTGCACCGTAAGGCTGACCCTCCCTGGCATTGATTGATACATCCCATGCAGAGAAAATCAGTATGTTATCAATATTTTCACCAAGACTTACCACCTCATTCCTGTTCTTAAACCAGTTTAGATCAAGGCTCCATGAGAAATTTTTTGACTGAACCGGAACTGAATTCAGGGAAAGCTCATATCCCATGTTCTGAATTTCTCCAGCATTTATGTACATGGCGCTGTAACCCGAACCTCTAGATACTTCAATTGGCATAATCTGATCAAAAGTGTTGTTTTTGTAAAACGAAAAATCAACTCCGAAACGATTCTTTATGAAACGGGCCTCCAGACCGAGCTCGATGCTTTTGGTCCGTTCGGGCAGCAGATCAGGATTAAAAAGTGCAGGGTTGATGTTGGTGTTGTAGTAATTATTCTGTAAAGAGAAAAGACCAAGACTTCCCCATGGTTTACCTGAAATGTATGAAGGTTTTGTATTATAAGCAGGTGCATCATTACCCACTTCGGCATAATTTACCCTAGCCTTCAGGAATGAGAGGAAGCTCAGGTCATTTAACCCGGCTAATTCCGAAAGTATAAAACTGGTCGATATTGAGGGGTAGAAGTACGAATTATTTCCTTCCGGCAATGTTGACGACTTATCATACCTGGCGGTCAGGTCGACATAAATAAACCTTTTAAACCCTGTTGAAAGACTGCCATATGCGCTGTTTATCCTCTGTAACACCTCGGCTTCCTCATTAAATATAGGTGCAATGGAGTTATCAAGAGCATAGAAATCCGGGATGGAGAGTCCGCCTACGGTACTGGCCAGAGTCGATCTGATGGTATTTGATCTCGTACTTGACCCGAGTAATCCGTTAATTGATATCTCCCCCAGTTCCTTCTGAAATCTGAGCATAATGTCAGCATTGAATTCGTTGAATGTTCGCAGGAATTTTGTATAATCCGGTAAATCACCAGCTGAACAACTGCTTATCGCGACCCTTCTTTCCTGGTATTCCGAGTAAAAATCATTGGCCAGTCTTCCTTCAACGGTTGCCCAGTTGGCAAGCCTGTAGTTAAGTTTCCCGTAACCAAAGAACCTGTCCCTGCCATCGTTATTATAGTTTTCAAATCTCACCCAGCTTGGGTTATTGGCATACCATACTCTCAGGGGAGCATCGGGAGAAGGCAGATCCTCATAATTCCACGAACGCTGGGTGCCGTCGATGGGAGACTTATAGTTATCCATAAGACGTTTTACATCGACATTGGTCTGGAACCACTGAGCAAATACCTGCATGGGATTCTGATCATGATAGCCTGTACCGAATCTTCCCACGGCTTCCATGTTAATATAACTGGCATTGGCATCAAGAGACAGCCTGTCGGAGAGAGCAAGAGTTCCGGCCAGGTTCACTGTATTCCTTTTTATGGAACTATTTGCCAGTATTCCCTTCTCATCAACATTAGTATAGGAGAACCTGAAGCTTCCAAGATCGTTTCCGCCATCGAAGGCAAGGTTGTTTGTGTATTTTACCCCGGTCTTAAAAAGTGATTCTATGCTGTGTTCCGGAAATACCCAGGGTCTTTTCTCCCCGTAATTCGGAGCAAGAGGATCCAGTGCATCCCAATGAACCACCATAAGGTTGGGATCAAACTTTGCACCCCACGATGCATCGTCATATATCGGAACCACAAGGTCGTCAGTTCCATCGCCGTCAATATCACTCAACAGAAAATACCCGCTCTCGTCATCATAGTAAGGTCCGTATGCACCACCATACTCCTTCTGATATTTTGGAAGGGTGGAGTTATCAACCTTGCTTATTACCATGCTTGAGTTAACGGTGACACCCAATCCTCTTTTCCTCATTCCTTTTTTCGTGGTCACCAGCACAACTCCGTTGGCAGCCCTCGATCCATAAAGGGCGCTGGCTGCTGCGCCTTTTAAAACAGAAACAGATTCAATGTCATCAGGATTTATATCCATGGCAGCGTTGCCGTAGTCGAATCCGCCACCTCCTGTTTTCTGTGTTTCGGTATTTGTATTGCTGTTGTCAACAGGTACTCCGTCAATCACGAAAAGAGCCTGGTTATTGCCTAATAATGAAGCATTTCCGCGAATCACGATATTCGCTGATCCTCCCAAGGTATTAGGTTGCTTGATCGAAACTCCGGAGACCTTGCCTGAAATTGACGAAACAAAGTTAGTCTCACGTGCCGTGTTAAGTTGTTCGCCTCCGATCTGCTGTACAGAATAGCCAAGGCTTTTCTTTTCTCTCGAAATACCAAGAGCCGTTACCACAACCTCTCCCAGTCCTGTTATTTCGGGTTCCAGCATAACATTTATCAGATTACGCCCGGAGATAAGTACTTCCTGTGTTTTCATGCCTATGAATGAGAACACAAGCGTTGTTGAATTCTGGGGGGCGGATATGGAATAACGGCCTTCTGTGTCGGTGGTTGTACCGATTGTAGTGCCTTTTACCAAAACTGACGCTCCCGGAAGGACACCTTCTCCCTCAACAGATGAAGTTACGGTTCCTGTGATTGTAATTGCCTGTGGCAGCAGAAGAGCTGTTGACAGGACAAAAAACACAAAAATCAGAAATGATTTTTTCATGAAAATTTAAATTAGGTTCGTAAGATTAATTGATTAAGTAATATGCCAGCACCTCAATCTGTTGAATGACAGAGGCACATTTATATCCGGTAATTCTGTTGCGAAAGGATTTGAAGTGCACACAGCAAAAGCTGTATAGCATTTTTGGCTGATTCTTTTCATGGCGGCTGGGTCAATTATAATCCTCAAATTGTATTTACGGGACTTCCTGTCCAGAGTCCCTGAAATCTGAAACCATATAAGATTTCCCCGGCAAGTTTAAAAGTAAAAAGCAAACGGCAATATGTCATTTTACTGATGGCAGATACGGGTGAACAATTGGTGTACCTGAGTATACAGTCTGTTTTCAGGCAAAGGTAAAAACCAGGCGAATCAATATGAACAATTTATCAGCTAAGGGATTCCGGGATCATTTCCGGAACCGGATGTCTGATTTGGATTTTAATAAGATTTTTAATATATTTATAGAATGATGCAGGTTAAAATCAGTGTTAAATAATCGTTCAACATAAAAAAAAAGATATATGATTAATTTATCGCCTTAAAAACTTTGAAAAGAGTTTTACTATTTCTAAATTTGCGCCTCGTTTTAAAACTGAAATATTAATATGATCATTGTACCATTAAAGGAAGGCGAAAACATAGAAAGAGCTTTAAAAAAGTTCAAAAGAAAATTTGAAAAGACGGGCGTTATCCGCGAGTTGCGCTCCCGTCAGGCTTTTGTAAAGCCTTCAGTGCGCCGGAGGGAAGAGTTAAAGAAGGCTAAATACGTTCAGAAAATTCAGGAAAGGGAAGAATAGAACTTCCGCCGGAATTGGATTACAGCATAACAGAAAAGAGGTTCCTTCATGAATCATAAGGAATCGTTCTTACAGTATCTCAAAGTTGAAAAGCGATATTCGCCTCATACTGTAAGATCTTATACAAACGACCTTAATCAGTTTTTTTCTTACCAGTCGGCCATGCAGCACACCGAAGAGCCCGGGCTGATAAGTTCGCATGATATCCGGTCATGGGTGGTGAATATGCTGGAAAACGGCTATTCTTCCGTGAGTATTCACAGGAAAATTTCAAGTCTGAGAATATTCTACCGTTATCTGAGGAAGCAGGGAATTGTGAATCACGATCCTCTTGACAAGGTGGTGCTTCCCAGGGTAAAGAAAAGACTTCCTGTATTTGTAGAGGAACAATCGCTGGACAGGCTGCTTGACGACTACGATTTCGGTAATGATTTTGCAGGGATCAGGAACAGGGCGCTGATTGAAATGCTCTATCTTACCGGCATGAGAAGATCGGAGCTTATCGGTCTGAAGAATAACGATGTTGATCTGCATGAGGCATTAGTTAAAGTTACCGGTAAACGTAATAAACAGCGTATAATACCTCTCATAAGATCTTTTACTGTCAGGCTGGAAGACTATATCGGGCTGAGAAATGACTTTTTCAACGGGGTTCCGGAAGAATGGTTTTTTGTTACAGATAAAGGCAACAAACTATATGACAAATATGTTTATAATATAGTCAGAAAATACTTGGCAATGGTAACAACAATTGAAAAAAAGAGCCCGCATATTCTTCGTCATACATTTGCCACACATATGCTTAATCGCGGGGCTGACCTGAATTCAATAAAGGAATTCCTTGGACATGCCAATCTTTCTGCAACCCAGATCTATACTCATAACTCGTTTGAAAAACTAAGGAAAATATATAGACAGGCTCATCCAAGAGCATAGTATTAATCACTTAAACAGGAGGTGCAACTATGAATGTTCAGATTCACTCAGTACGGTTTGATGCTGACAGGAAGCTTATTGATTTTATACATCAGAAACTGGATAAGCTGACACTCATTGGCGAAGGTATTGTTAACGCTGAGGTGTACCTGAGGCTCGACAAGGATCAGGAACGTGAAAACAAGATCAGTGAGATCAAGATAGAGATACCGGGTGGACCGTTATTTGCACGCAAGCAGAGCAAGACATTTGAGGAATCGACCGACCTGGCGGTTAATGCTCTTAAAAAACAGATTACCAAACATAAACAGAAGAAGAGAGGAGTGTAACTTCATGCATTTCAAAAATATTCTGATTTATTTTGATAAATGAAATATAAATTCATACATTTGCAGACCGATTTTTGAGGGTATTTACCCTCATGGTGCGTTCTTTAAATTGCCGATGTAGCTCAGTTGGTCAGAGCAGCTGATTTGTAATCTGCAGGTCGGGGGTTCGAATCCCTTCATCGGCTCTTGAAGGAGTTGTGAATGTGTGTCTTGAGAGCTAGACTCTGTTTAAGAGGGGAGATACCAAAGCGGTCAACTGGGGCAGACTGTAAATCTGCTGGCTGATGCCTTCGTAGGTTCGAATCCTGCTCTCCCCACTTTAAAGGGTCAGTTACAATATAAAGCCGGCTGATTGCCGTTGCCGGTTCTCAGAAGACGATATCAGGCGGGAGTAGCTCAGTTGGTAGAGCATCAGCCTTCCAAGCTGAGGGTCGCGGATTCGAGCTCCGTCTCCCGCTCACTTTTTGATGCCAGAGTAGCTCAGGGGTAGAGCACTTCCTTGGTAAGGAAGGGGTCAGGGGTTCAATTCCCCTCTCCGGCTCAACGAAAATATAATGATGTAAAAACCGATATAGAATTTAAATTTAATAAGCTTGTAGTTATGGCAAAAGAAAAATTTGACAGGTCGAAACCGCACGTAAATATTGGTACGATTGGTCATGTTGACCATGGTAAGACCACTTTAACGGCAGCAATCACTATGGTGCTTGCCAAAAGAGGTCTTTCTGAAATCAGGGACTTCGATTCAATCGACAATGCTCCTGAGGAAAAAGAAAGAGGTATTACCATCAACACCGCCCATGTTGAATATCAGACGGCATTACGTCACTATGCACACGTTGACTGTCCGGGTCACGCTGACTATATCAAGAATATGGTAACGGGAGCCGCCCAGATGGATGGTGCGATTCTTGTTGTAGCAGCTACCGATGGCCCAATGCCCCAGACGCGTGAACACATACTTCTGGCGCATCAGGTCAACGTGCCAAAAGTGCTGGTATTTATGAATAAAGTAGATCAGGTTGATGACGAAGAACTTCTCGACCTGGTTGAAATGGAGGTGCGTGACCTTCTCAATTTTTACGAGTTTGACGGAGACAATGCCCCCGTTATCCGCGGATCGGCTCTTGGAGCAATGCACGGAGAGGCAAAATGGGAAGAAAAAGTTGTGGAACTGATGGATGCGGTTGACTCATACATCCCGATACCGCCACGTGATAACCAGAAACCTTTTCTGATGCCGGTTGAAGACGTCTTTTCAATTACCGGTCGCGGTACCGTGGCTACCGGACGTATCGAAACAGGTGTTGTCTTAACAGGTGACGAGCTTGAAATGATAGGCCTTGGCGCAGAAAAACGTAAGACTGTCTGCACAGGCGTTGAAATGTTCCGTAAGATACTTGACAGGGGTGAGGCAGGAGATAATGTCGGTCTTCTTCTCCGCGGGGTTGACAAAAAAGAGATAAAGAGAGGAATGGTCCTTGCAAAACCGGGCTCAATTACACCTCATACAGTCTTTAAAGCTGAGATCTACGTTCTGAAAAAAGAAGAAGGAGGACGTCATACCCCCTTCCATAATAAGTACAGACCTCAGTTCTATGTCAGGACTCTTGATATCACGGGCGAAATAAACCTGCCGGAAGGTACCGAAATGGTGATGCCGGGCGATAATGTCACAATTACAGTTCAGCTTATTTATCCTGTTGCCATAAACGTCGGCCTCCGGTTCGCAATTCGTGAGGGCGGACGTACTGTGGGTGCCGGAACTGTTACCGCAATTGTTAATTAACAATTCTGGAAATGCCAGGGATGTTGAAAAGGACCGGATGATGTTTTCTTTTCCTTTTCAATACCCCAGGCCATATACGGGTGTAGCTCAGTTGGTAGAGCACTGGTCTCCAAAACCAGGTGTCGGGAGTTCGAGTCTCTCCTCCCGTGCAAAATGTTAAATGAAAAATGAAAATTAAAGAATACTTTACGGAATCCTATACTGAACTCATGCATAAGGTTACATGGCCAACATGGAGCGAATTGCAGAACAGCGGAATCCTGGTTCTTGTCGCTTCACTGATTATTGCTCTGGTGGTTGCACTTATGGATGCTTCATTCAGCAGGATAATGGAGTTCATTTACGGATTATTATATTAATCAGAAGATCTGTTCCAATGAGTGAGAATGTTAAGAAGTGGTACGTGCTTCGGGCTATTGGGGGGAAGGAGAAAAAGGTCAAGGAATATATTGAGAATGAGATTGCCCGCCTGAAACTTGAGGAATATGTCTCACAGGTCCTGATACCTACCGAAAAAGTGTACCAGATAAGGTCCGGAAAAAAAATAAGCAAAGAAAGGACTTTCTTCCCGGGCTATGTTCTGGTTGAAGCAGTCCTTGTAGGCGAAGTGCCGCATCTTCTCAGAAACATACCTAATGTGATCGGTTTTCTCGGATCGCAGGACGGTGAACCTGTTCCCCTGAGAAAGTCAGAAATAAACCGTATACTCGGTAAAGTAGATGAACTGAATGCAAGCGATGAGGAACTCAATGTTCCCTTTTTTGTCGGGGAATCGGTAAAAGTAATCGATGGACCGTTCAACAGTTTTACCGGAATAATCGAAGAGGTTAATGAAGAGAAGAAAAAACTCAAGGTGATGGTCAAAATATTTGGACGCAAAACACCTCTTGAGTTAAGTTTTATGCAGGTTGAAAAGGATAATTAACAAAAAATACTGACAGTTATAATAACCGTAATGCTTCCTGAATAACTGTCATGTACTCGCAATAAACAAGCAAATATTAAATTATGGCAAAAGAAGTTGCTGGAATTATCAAACTACAGATTCGTGGCGGAGCAGCAAACCCATCTCCCCCTGTCGGCCCTGCTTTGGGATCCAAAGGGGTTAACATAATGGATTTCTGCAAGCAATTTAATGCGAGGACCCAGGATAAAGCAGGAAAAGTCATTCCGGTGGTTATTAATGTTTATACCGACAAGTCTTTTGACTTTGTCACCAAAACACCACCGGTGGCTGTTCAGTTATTGGAAATCGCCAAAGCCAAGAAGGGCTCCAATGAACCTAACAGAAGCAAGGTGGCAACAGTAACCTGGGATCAGGTAAAGAATATTGCAGCCGAGAAGATGTCTGACCTTAATTGCTTTACGCTCGAGTCAGCCGTAAAGATGGTAGCAGGCACCGCCAGGAGCATGGGAATAACGGTAAAATGAGAATTCCCGCTAAAAATTAATTGAGAAAAGAAATGGCTAAACTTACCAAAAACCAGAAGTTTTCCCTCGAGAAAATAGAAAGGGATAAACTTTATACGTTGTCAGAAGCATCAGCTCTTGTTAAGGAAATAACAACCACAAAATTTGATGCATCTGTCGACCTGGATGTAAGGTTAGGTATCGATCCCAGAAAGTCCAACCAGATGGTCAGAGGCGTTGTTTCACTTCCTCATGGAACAGGTAAGCAGACACGTGTACTTGTGTTGTGCACACCCGACAGTGAAGACGAGGCCAAAGAAGCCGGAGCCGATTTTGTCGGTCTTGATGATTATATAGATAAAATCAAATCTGGCTGGACAGATGTCGACGTTATTATAACCATGCCATCCGTAATGGGTAAAGTCGGTCAGCTCGGGCGTATACTCGGCCCCCGCGGACTGATGCCAAACCCTAAAAGTGGAACAGTTACTATGGAAGTTGGTAAGGCTGTTAAAGAAGTAAAACAGGGTAAGATCGATTTCAAGGTCGATAAGAACGGAATCATCCACGCCTCTGTAGGAAAAGTCTCTTTCGAGCCCCGGAAGATCGTTGAAAATGCCAGGGAATTTATCCATATGATAAATAAACTGAAACCGGTAGCTGCCAAAGGAACATATATACGAAGCGTGTTCCTTTCCAGCACAATGAGCCCGGGCATCAAAATTGATCCCAAAGGCCTTGATGATTAACATTGAAGAAAACTCGAAAATAAATTATGAGACGGGAAGAAAAAAATACTATCATAAACAGCCTGGCTGAAAGACTTAAAGAATACAGCCACTTTTATCTGACTGATACTGCACAGCTCAACGCCGCAGATACCAGCGATCTCAGAAGGAAATGTTTTGAAAAGGACATCAAACTCATTGTCGTCAAAAACACTCTTCTTAAAAGAGCCCTGGAACAGTCCGATCTGAACTTTGAAGAACTATATCCGGTTCTTAAAGGTACTACGTCCATCATGTTTACCAATTCGGGAAATGATCCTGCAAAACTTATCAGGGAGTTCCGCAAAAAACATGATAAGCCTGTCCTTAAAGGCGCATACGTTCAGGAATCAATTTATATCGGCGACAATATGCTTGATGCTCTTGTCTCCGTTAAATCGAGAGAGGAACTGATTGGAGATATTGTATTACTCCTCCAGTCACCTGCCAGGAACGTCATTTCAGCGCTTCAGTCAGGTGGAAATACAATTCATGGTGTCCTTGAGACCCTTTCAAAAAAACAGTAATAATAAAACAAATCAATTAAATCTATAAAAATGGCAGATCTTAAAAAGTTCGCAGAAGAACTGGTAAACCTTTCTGTTAAAGAAGTTAACGAACTGGCAAAAATACTGAAAGAGGAATACGGCATTGAGCCTGCAGCAGCAGCAGTAGCAGTTGCAGGACCGGTATCAGGAGGTGAAGAAAGCGCCGTCGAGGAAAAATCAACTTTCGACGTCATCCTGAAAAGCGCCGGAGGCCAGAAATTACAGATTGTAAAACTGGTAAAAGATATCACCGGCTTAGGGCTCAAAGAAGCTAAGGCAGTAGTTGACGCAGCTCCGGGTCCTGTTAAGGAAGGAATATCAAAAGATGAAGCAGAAGCTATTAAAAACCAATTAGTTGAAGCAGGAGCCGAAGTTGAACTTAAATAAGTTATACCTGAATAACCGGGTTTTTTAGGTTTAGTCCCGTGCTTCGGGACTAAGCCTTTTTGTGTATTTTATAACAAGTTCACTTAATCCTTTAATAAATGTCCTCAAAAATTACTGAAAGAATAAGTTTTGGTTCAAGGAGAAATCAGCTTGAATATCCTGATTTTCTGGAAGTTCAGCTTAAGTCGTTCGGCGAATTCTTCCAGCTCGGTACTACCCCGGAAAACAGAAAAAAAGAGGGGCTTTATAAAGTCTTTACCGAGAATTTTCCCATAACCGATACGAGAAATAACTTTGTCCTGGAATTCCTTGATTATTACATCGATCCGCCACGCTATACCATTGATGAATGTATTGAACGAGGCCTTACATTCAGTGTTCCCCTTAAGGCAAAACTGAAACTATACTGTACCGATCCCGAACATGAAGACTTTGATACGGTTATTCAGGATGTTTACCTTGGTACGGTACCTTATATGACCGAAAGAGGAACTTTCGTAATTAACGGCGCGGAACGAGTTGTGGTATCACAGCTCCACAGGTCTCCGGGCGTATTCTTCGGACAGAGTATACATGCCAACGGCACAAAGTTATATTCCGCCAGGATCATTCCTTTCAAGGGATCGTGGATCGAATTTGCAACTGACATAAATAATGTCATGTATGCATATATCGACAGAAAAAAGAAGCTGCCAGTTACGACCCTCCTGAGAGCCATCGGATTCGAAAGCGACAAGGAAATACTGGAGATCTTTAACCTTGCCGAAGAACACAAGGTTTCCAAAACAAATATTAAAAAGCTCGTAGGACGAAAGCTTGCCGCAAGAGTACTGAAAACATGGATCGAGGATTTTGTTGATGAGGATACAGGTGAAGTCGTATCAATTGAAAGAAATGAGGTCATCCTCGACAGGGAGACGGTGATCGAAGCCGAACATGTCGATATGATAGTTGATTCGGGAACAAAGGCAATACTGCTTCATCGTGAAGATATCTCGTTGTCTGATTTTGCAATTATTTATAATACTCTCCAGAAAGATCCCTGTAACTCTGAAAAAGAGGCAGTTATATATATTTACCGTCAGCTTCGCAATGCAGAACCCCCCGACGAAGCCACAGCCCGGGACGTTATTGAAAAGCTTTTCTTTTCAGACAAACGTTACGACCTTGGAGAGGTGGGACGCTACAGGATCAACAGAAAGCTTGGACTTGATACCGATATGAATGTCAAGATCCTCACAAGGGAAGATATAATAAAGATAATTGGGTACCTCATCGAACTTATCAACTCAAAAACGGATATTGATGATATTGACCACCTGAGCAACAGGAGGGTCCGTACAGTGGGAGAACAGTTATATGCACAGTTTGGTGTAGGCCTTGCCCGTATGGCCAGGACAATTCGTGAAAGAATGAACGTGAGGGATAATGAGGTGTTTACTCCGGTTGACCTGATCAACTCAAAAACACTCTCCTCGGTCATAAATTCGTTCTTTGGAACAAATCAGCTTTCACAGTTCATGGACCAGACCAATCCTTTGGCAGAGATGACCCACAAACGCCGCATGTCGGCACTGGGCCCGGGCGGTCTTTCGCGTGAAAGAGCAGGTTTCGAGGTCAGGGATGTTCACTATACCCATTACGGCCGCTTGTGCCCGATTGAAACACCTGAAGGCCCTAATATCGGATTGATCTCATCTCTCTGCGTTTATGCCAAAATTAACGACCTGGGATTCATTGAAACACCTTACCGCAATGTTGACGATGCAAAAGTTGATTTCAGCAATGAAGGTATCGTGTGGCTGAGCGCAGAAGAGGAAGAATATAAGATGATCGCCCAGGCTAATGCACCTCTTCTTCCGGACGGCCGCTTTGAAAACCTCAGGGCAAAATGCCGCTATGAGGCCGACTACCCCTTCGAGGAGGTAAAAAACGTAGACCTTATGGATGTTGCCCCTAACCAGATTGCATCCATCGCAGCATCGCTTATACCCTTTCTTGAGCACGATGACGCCAACAGGGCGCTGATGGGCTCTAATATGATGCGTCAGGCTGTCCCGCTTATCAGTCCGGAATCACCGGTAGTAGGCACAGGCCTCGAAACACAGGTTATAAAAGACAGCCGCATATTATACGTGGCTGAGGGCGATGGCGTGGTTGAATATGTTGATTCCAATGAGATAGTCATCCGCTATACCCGTACCGACGAAGAAAAGTTCGTAAGCTTCGATGATGACATTAAAAGATATGTACTGCCAAAATATAAGAAGACCAATCAGAATACCTGTATAAATCTGAAGCCGGTGGTAAAGAAAGGCGAAAGGGTCTCAAGGGGGCAGGTCCTCACCGAAGGATATGGCACAAAGAACGGGGAACTCGCACTCGGAAGAAACCTGAAAGTTGCATTTATGCCATGGAAAGGCTACAACTTCGAGGATGCCATTGTTATTTCGGAAAGAGTGGTTCAGGAGGATATGTTCACCTCTGTCCATATTGATGAATACCTGCTTGAAGTCCGTGATACCAAAAGAGGACTTGAAGAACTTACCTCCGATATACCCAATGTAAGCGAGGAAGCTACAAAAAATCTCGATGAGAATGGTCTCATAAGAATAGGGGCACATATCAGGCCGGGTGACATACTGATCGGAAAGATAACTCCAAAAGGAGAATCAGACCCCTCACCCGAGGAAAAACTGCTGAGGGCAATTTTTGGTGACAAGGCCGGAGACGTAAAAGACGCATCCCTGAAGGCAGGACCATCCCTGGAAGGTGTTGTAATAGATAAGAAACTGTTCACCAGGGCCATAAAAGACAGAAAATCGAAAACGGTGGAAAAACCGCTTCTCGATAAAATTGAGGCAGATTTCAACAGAAGTATAGAAGACCTTAAGGCAAGGCTGGTTGATAAGCTTTTTATCCTTGTGAATGGTAAAACATCGCAGGGAGTAAAGGATTATCTTAACGTTGATGTGATCCCCAAAGGGAGCAAATTCACTCTCAAGCAACTGCAGGAGATAGATTTTCTGAATATCAATCCCAACAAATGGACCACTGATAAGAAGAAAAATGACAGCATAAAGCAGTTGCTTCATAACTACATAATTAAATTCAAGGAGATTGATGGCATTTACAAACGTAAAAAATACAACATTACCATCGGCGACGAGCTGCCTGCAGGTATTATAAGGCTGGCAAAGGTCTACATTGCCAAGAAGCGAAAAATAAAAGTTGGAGACAAGATGGCCGGCCGTCACGGAAACAAGGGTATAGTGGCAAAGATCGTTCGCCAGGAAGATATGCCCTTTCTCGAAGACGGAACCCCTGTTGATATTGTTCTGAATCCTCTGGGTGTGCCTTCAAGGATGAACCTCGGACAGATCTATGAGACTGTTCTTGGCTGGGCCGGGCAAAAACTGGGGCTCAGATTCTCTACACCCATCTTCGATGGTGCCACGATCAACCAGATAACCGAGTATACCGATAAGGCCAGTCTTCCCAGATACGGAAAGACATATCTTTACGATGGCGGTACGGGAGAGAGATTTGATCAGCCTGCTACTGTCGGAGTTATCTATATGCTGAAGCTCGGCCATATGGTCGATGACAAAATGCATGCCCGGTCAATAGGCCCTTATTCCCTCATAACCCAACAGCCACTCGGAGGTAAAGCCCAGTTTGGCGGACAGCGTTTTGGAGAGATGGAAGTATGGGCACTTGAAGCATTTGGTGCTGCACACATCCTTCAGGAAATACTTACTATAAAATCAGATGATGTCGTTGGAAGGGCAAAGGCCTATGAAGCCATAGTTAAGGGAGAGCCTATGCCTCAGCCGGGTATTCCCGAATCATTGAATGTGCTTCTGCATGAACTGAGAGGACTGGGTTTGAGTGTAATTCTCGATTAACCAGCCTCTGTTCCTGGTGTATTGTTTTAATAATTGATCATAAAATTTTCATTATATGTCATTCAGAAGAGATAACAAAACAAAAACAAGTTACTCAAAGATCTCTATTGGTCTTGCTTCACCCGAGGAGATCCTCGACCGCTCAAGCGGTGAAGTGCTGAAGCCTGAAACCATAAATTACCGGACCTACAAGCCTGAACGCGACGGATTATTCTGTGAGAGGATTTTTGGTCCGGTGAAAGACTATGAATGCCACTGCGGAAAATATAAGAGAATACGCTACAAGGGTATAGTATGCGACCGTTGCGGCGTTGAGGTTACAGAGAAGAAGGTGAGACGTGAACGGATGGGGCATATCTCACTGGTGGTACCTGTGGCACATATATGGTATTTCCGCTCGCTGCCAAACAAAATTGGTTATCTTCTTGGACTTCCCACCAAAAAGCTCGACTCCATAATTTACTATGAGAGATATGTGGTGATAAACCCCGGCATAAAAGCTGTTGACGGAGTGAAGTATCTTGATTTTCTGACAGAGGAGGAATATGTGGAAATTACCGAATCGCTTCCGAAAGATAATCAATATCTTGAAGACACACACCCGGATAAGTTTGTGGCAGATATGGGTGCTGAGGCCTTATACAAGCTTCTTAGCAGGGTTGATCTGGATGAGATGTCATATTCACTCAGACACAGGGCTAACACCGAAACATCGCAGCAGAGAAAGAATGAAGCCCTTAAAAGGCTGCAGGTCGTTGAAGCTTTCAGGGACTCCAGGCATGTTAACAATCCGGAATGGATGATCATAAAAGTTGTTCCTGTTATCCCGCCTGAGCTCAGGCCTCTTGTACCTCTCGATGGCGGCCGCTTTGCAACGAGCGACCTTAATGATTTGTACAGAAGGGTCATAATAAGGAATAACAGGCTCAAAAGGCTTATTGAGATCAAGGCCCCGGAGGTGATTCTGCGTAATGAAAAGCGTATGCTCCAGGAAGCCGTTGACTCACTCTTTGATAATTCAAGAAAAGCCAATGCAGTTAAAACAGATGCCAACAGGCCCCTTAAATCGCTTAGCGACAGCCTTAAGGGAAAACAGGGAAGGTTCAGGCAGAACCTGCTCGGTAAAAGAGTGGATTATTCGGCCCGTTCTGTTATTGTTGTGGGCCCCGAACTGAATCTGCATGAATGCGGACTTCCGAAAGACATGGCAGCTGAACTTTACAAACCTTTCATTATACGCAAGCTTATTGAAAGAGGTATAGTAAAAACAGTTAAGTCAGCAAAGAAAATAGTCGACAGGAAAGACCCTGTTGTCTGGGATATACTGGAAAATGTCCTTAAAGGTCATCCCGTACTCCTTAACCGGGCTCCGACACTGCATCGCCTGGGAATCCAGGCATTTCAGCCAAAACTTATAGAGGGAAAGGCAATACAGCTTCACCCTCTGGTATGTACTGCCTTCAATGCTGACTTTGACGGCGACCAGATGGCCGTGCATCTTCCCCTTGGAAACGGGGCAATACTCGAGGCACAGATGCTTATGCTTGCTTCTCACAACATTCTTAACCCCGCAAACGGAGCACCGATAACTGTTCCTTCTCAGGATATGGTGCTGGGTCTTTATTATATAACAAAGGGGAGGAAAGCCGCTCCTGAAGAAAAAGTTAAAGGCGAGGGACTTACTTTCTACTCTCCTGAAGAGGTAAATATTGCCTATAACGAAGGTAAAGTTGACCTGCATGCAATAATCAAAGCCAAGGTGAATGATGTCGTTGACGGAAAGATTGTAACACGGCTTATTGAAACAACTGTCGGCCGTGTGATATTCAACCAGTATGTTCCTGAAGAAGTAGGATTTATAAATGAATTACTTACAAAAAAATCGCTGAGGGATATCATAGGCAGGGTCCTGAAGATAGCCGGTACTGCCAAAACAGCTGATTTTCTTGATGCAATAAAAAATCTTGGGTTCTATTCGGCCTTCAAGGGCGGACTATCTTTCAATCTGGATGATGTTATAATTCCGGATGAGAAAATAAAATATGTTTCGGAAGGTTATGATCAGGTTGAAGAGGTGCTTTCCAATTACAGCATGGGCTTCATTACCAATAACGAACGCTACAACCAGATCATTGATATATGGACTCATGTGAATGCCAGGCTTACCCAGTCGCTGATGAAGCAGCTTTCCAATGACAAGCAGGGATTTAATTCGGTTTATATGATGCTTGACTCCGGCGCAAGAGGATCAAAGGAACAGATACGCCAGCTTTCAGGTATGAGGGGCCTTATGGCTAAACCCCAGAAATCGGGAGCCACAGGCTCTGAGATCATTGAGAACCCGATTCTTTCGAATTTTAAGGAAGGGCTTTCAGTTCTTGAGTACTTCATATCAACTCACGGTGCCAGAAAGGGTCTCGCTGACACTGCTCTTAAGACTGCAGATGCAGGATATCTTACCAGGAGGCTTGTTGATGTATCGCAGGATGTAATAATAACAGAAGTCGATTGCGGAACCCTCAGAGGACTGGTGGCAACAGCGATCAAAAAGAATGAGGAGATTGTTGAATCGCTCTATGAAAGAATTCTTGGACGCACAACCGTACATAACGTCTATCATCCTCTTACCGGAGAACTTATAGTTGAAGCCGGTCAGGAGCTTACTGAAGAACTTGCCAGAAGAATAGAGGATTCTCCGATCGAGCAGGTTGAGATCCGGTCAGTTCTGACCTGCGAATCGAAAAAAGGTGTCTGTGCAAGGTGCTACGGACGTAACCTCGCAACCGGAAGGATGGTGCAGAGAGGCGAAGCTGTGGGGGTAATAGCTGCCCAGAGTATCGGGGAACCGGGCACACAGCTGACACTTAGAACTTTCCATGTTGGAGGTACTGCATCAAATATTACCACCGAATCGAGACTTATCGCCCGTTACGCAGGCGTGGTTGAGATTGATGAACTTCGTTCTGTCTCCAAATCTGACCCTGAATCGCCGACAGGAGTGGTTAACATAGTTATCGGGCGTCTGGGTGAGCTGAGAATAATTGACAAGAAGACAGGTATTGCACTTACCACCCACACAATTCCTTATGGATCAAAACTCTATGTGCAATCAGGGCAGGAAGTTGAGAAAGGAAAGCTGATTTGTGAGTGGGACCCGTTCAATGCGGTCATCATTGCCGAAGTGTCGGGTAAAATCCATTATGATTACCTTATTGAGGGGGTTACCTTCAGGGAGGAATCAGACGAACAGACAGGCTTTAAGGAAAAGGTCATTATAGAAAGCAGGGATAAAACCAAGAACCCTGCCGTAAAAATAATGGGACCTAAAGGAGAAGAATTGCGCCTGTATAACCTTCCGGTAGGAGCACACCTTGTTGGTGAAGCAAACAAGATCGTTGAAACCGGTGAAATACTTGCCAAAATTCCAAGGGCTGTCGGAAAATCGGGCGATATCACCGGCGGTCTTCCGCGTGTGACCGAATTGTTTGAAGCCCGTAACCCGTCAAACCCAGCTATTGTTTCGGAAATTGACGGTGAGGTTACTTTCGGTAAGATAAAGAGAGGCAACCGGGAAATTTCAGTAAGGTCAAAATCGGACGAAATCAAAAAATATCTGGTGCCACTGTCGAAACAGATCCTGGTCCAGGAAAATGATTACGTAAAAGCTGGTACAGCTCTTTCAGACGGAGCCATCACCCCGTCAGATATACTTGCCATTAAGGGTCCGACAAAGGTCCAGGAATATATTGTGAACGAAATACAGGAGGTATACAGGCTCCAGGGAGTTAAAATCAATGACAAGCATTTCGAGATTATTGTGCGGCAGATGATGCGTAAAGTGGAAATTGTTGATCCGGGGGATACTAAATTTCTTGAGAGGCAGATTGTTGACAAGCTGGAATTCATGGATGAAAACGATAATATCTATGGCAAGAAATACATAACCGACCCGGGTGATTCAACGGTGCTGCGCCCCGGGATGATAGTGACCACACGTAAGCTGAGGGATGAGAATTCACTCCTTAAGCGGCGTGATCTGAAAACGGTAGAGGCCCGTGATGCTATTCCTGCAACTTCGAATCAGGTTCTCCAGGGGATTACAAGAGCTGCATTGCAGACGAACAGCTTCTTCTCAGCAGCGTCATTCCAGGAGACTACCAAAGTGTTGAACGAAGCAGCCATACTTGGCAAAGTTGACAAGCTTGAAGGTCTTAAGGAAAATGTGATCGTAGGTCATCTGATACCCGCCGGTACCGGTCAGAGAGAATATAATAGCGTAATAGTTGGTTCACTTGAGGAATATGAGACCATGACAGGCCTTACTGTTGAATCCGAACCAGCGCCGGAGAAATATTAACCTAATAAAACAGGAAAATGTCAGATCCCAAACCACCGTCACAGTTAAGTATCGAACTTAATGAAGAAATAGCTCAGGGAACGTACTCAAACCTGGCTGTAATAACTCATTCGGCTTCTGAATTCGTTATTGATTTCATAAGGATTATGCCGGGAGTTCCCAAAGCTCAGGTTAAATCCAGGATTATTCTGACCCCCGAACATACAAAAAGACTTATGGCCGCACTGAAGGATAATATTTCAAAATACGAGGCTGTGCATGGCCCTGTCAAGGATGTCCAGGGATCGGGCCCTGTACTTCCCCTGACATTCGGAGGTCCTACTGCCCAGGCCTGAGATGATTTGCACTAAAGGTATAAATTTGTTAACTTGCAGTTATATTTGATCCGGAAACTCAGATTCGCAATGATAATCCGACTCATAAGAAAAGCACTGGTAATACTTATTATCATCATCCCTGTCATAACTGACCTGGGCTGTAAAAAACAGGCGCGATGCGGCTGCGGGAAAGATGTACTGTTTGAGCTGGAATTCGAGGAGGCAACTGTATATTTTAACGAGGAATTCACCAATATCCAGTTTTCACCCACTGCAAATCCGTATGAGACATACTATTTCTGCAACCCCGGAGAAATGAAAAGCCAGCTTGCCGATAATAAATCAGGAGATATTTTACTGATTTCCGGGAGGGTTTACTGGAACTGTAACTACGTTTATGCCCAGAGCAACTACAGTTACAGTTATTCATACCAGACTTTGTACAAGGTTTATGACATCGAGGTGACGAGAGTATCAACAAATCTTTACGGTAAATAGACATACCCCTTTCCGGCCTGCCCCTGAAAAGTTAAAAAAAATGAAACACAGGCAGCTGTGTTTACTCTTTGTGTTTTCATTTTTGTATATTTCTGAAAAAATTCCTGGTGAGCAAATACAAAATAGCTTTTGCGGGGGCAGGCAGGGTAGCAGGCGCATTAAGCAGGGCATTTCACAACGCAGGCTCTGACATCATTTTTATAGTATCGCGCACAGAGAAGAATGCCAGAATTCTTGCTGAGAATTACAATGCTTTATGGAGCATGGATCCTGTGTTTCCTGAAGATGCGGACATAATAATTCTTGCAGTGCCGGATCGTGAAATCTCAGATTTACTCAGCTTAATTAAGCCGGGTGAAAATACTGTGGTCGTTCATACTGCCGGCAGCGTCGGACTGGATGTTTTTCCGCCACACATAAGACAAAACGGTGTTTTATATCCTCTGCAGACTTTTTCTCATGGCAGAGAAGTAACCTTTGCCGGCCTGCCATTTTTTATAGAGGCAAACTGCCCTTCTGCAGAAAAAGTAATAAGCGGTTTGGCAGCAAGCATAGGAGCAGAAATACACTTTGCTGATACCAGAGTCAGAAGAGTGCTTCATCTGGCTGCTGTTTTTTCGTGTAATTTTACCAATTATATGCTGACAGCAGGGAAGCGGGTCCTGCAGGAAGCAAATCAGGATTTTATGGTCCTTGAGCCTTTAATTCGTGAAACTGTTGCAAAAGCCCTGGAAACGGGACCCGAAAAATCACAAACCGGGCCGGCAATAAGATCGGATACAAACACAATAAAACAGCATATCGCTTTGCTCTCTTTTTCACCTGATCTTCAACATATCTACAGGGAAGTCACTGAATCAATAATGAAATATTATAAAAGCATTGCAAATGACTAATTTTAAGGAAGATCTGACCAGGGTAAAAGCATTTGTTTTTGATATTGACGGTGTTTTGTCTTTACAGACCATAAATCTTAATTCGTTCGGTGTTCCAAACCGGACAATAAACCTTCGCGACGGATACGCGCTTCAGCTGGCTGTCAAAAAAGGATACCGCATTGCAATCATTTCGGGCAGCAATTCGAAAGAATACCGCAAACGGCTAAAACTTCTCGGCATAACTGATGATGTCTACCTCAACAGCCGTTCAAAACTGGAGCATTTTAACAACTTCCTGAAAAAATATGACCTGGACAGGTCCGAGGTGCTTTTTATGGGAGATGACATACCTGACTACCAGGTCATGAAACATGCAGGAGTGCCTGTATGTCCGGCTGATGCCGACAGTGAAATTAAAAACATTGCATTATATATTTCTGATAAAAGGGGAGGAGAGGGATGTGTCCGGGATGTTATTGAGCAGGTATTAAGGCTCCATAACAACTGGATGGATAAGGAAGCATTCACCTGGTAGATTATGAAAGAGTTTCTTAAACTTATAAGATGGCAGAATCTTGTTATTGTAGCACTTACAATGATACTCATGAGATATTGCATCATTGGCCAGGTGTTGAGCAGGATTGCAATACTTCCGGTATACGGAGGCGATGAATTGATTCCGGCTACTCTTCAGTTTCCCTGGTATGATTTTGTTATGCTGGTTGTTGCAACCCTGTGCATTACAGCAGGTGGATATGTAATAAATGATTACTTTGATATTAAGACAGATCTTATTAACAGGGGGGAAGTAATTGTAGGGACCAAAGTTCCAAGAAGGCAGGCGATGATGTGGCATAACATTCTGAACTTTGCCGGTGTTGCTGCAGGTTTTTACGTTTCCTGGAAAGCAGGATACTTCTGGCTGGGCCTGCTTTTTCTTGTAGTTTCCGGATTGCTCTATTTCTACTCGGCCAGCTACAAACGGCAATTTCTTATCGGCAACCTCATTGTAGCCCTGCTGACAGCAATGGTCCCCATGCTTGTTGTCATATATGAATGGCCAGCATTATACAGATATTACCAGGTGAATGCAGTAACACCACCTGACTTCAGCCTCATATTTTACTGGGTGGGAGGCTTTGCCCTTTTTGCTTTCCTGGCAACACTGGCAAGGGAGGTTATCAAGGATATTGAGGATTTTGAAGGAGATAAGGCCTATGGCAGAAACACAATACCTGTTATTACCGGCGTTCTTACAGCACGAATGATTGCTGCCGTCCTGGTAGTTGTTATCATTCTGTCGTTGTACATGTTGTGGTACTTTTATCTTCACGACATAATTACACTGGCTTATCTTACAGCCACCATAGCTCTTCCTCTGACCTATGTTATTTACCTGCTGGTGATAAGCAGTGAAAAAAAACATTTCAGTACGGCCAGTAAAATGATCAAGATTGTGATGCTTGCAGGGATCCTTTATTCTTTGGTTGTGGTCCTTATTATAAAAGGTAACCTGGTGTGATATGCTCTCCGGCGATCTTAAAGGATATAAAATCATACTGGCATCAGGTTCTCCGAGAAGGAAAGAGCTTCTGGAAAAACTGGGACTGAAATTTGAAGTGCTGGTAAAGAGCTGGGAAGAAAATTATCCTGCCGGACTGAAAGGAAAAGACATTGCACTTTATCTTGCCAGTGCAAAAGCAGAACACATGAGATCTGAAATTGCAGATAATGTGATAGTTATTGCGGCTGATACCATCGTGTGGTGTAAGGATAAGACACTTGATAAACCTTCAGACAGGGAAGAAGCGCTCGATATTTTAAAGGAGATCTCGGGTAACACACATGAAGTGATAACCGGTGTCTGCATTCTGTCACGAAACAGGAAAACAACTTTTTTCTGCTCTACAAAGGTTACTTTCAATATTCTCACTGATGAGGAAATGCAATATTATGTTGAAAAATATGAACCTTACGATAAAGCAGGAGCATACGGGATACAGGAATGGATTGGCGTGGCGGCATGCAGCCGTATCGAAGGATCATTCTTCAATGTGGTAGGACTTCCTTCCGACATGCTTTATGCAGAACTTAAGAAATTTATAAAACAAACACCTGAACCAGACAATATATAATGAAACATAGATTTTACATGCTAATCATGTTCTTGACGGCAGCTTTTGTGAATGCAGTCATGGCAGATGAAGGAATGTGGATTCCTTCTCTTGTTGGAAGATACAATATTGAGATTATGCAGGAAAGGGGCTTCAGGCTCACGGCCGATGATATTTACAGTATTGACAGGGCCTCCATGAAGGATGCTGTCGTCATCTTTGGCGGAGGTTGTACGGGGGAATTCATATCACCTGATGGACTTGTGCTTACAAATCATCATTGCGGCTACAATTATATCCAGAGGCACTCTAGCGTTGAGAACGATTACCTGACCAACGGATTCTGGGCAATGTCAAGGGAGGAGGAGCTTCCTAATCCCGGACTCACGGTTACCATCCTCAGGTACATGGAAGATGTGACTGAAAAAGTGCTTTCAGGGATAGCTGATGATTTGAACTACGATGACAGGAATGACAGGATCGGTTCCAATATCCGGGAAATCAGAAGCAATGCCGAAGAAGGAACGGACTTCACTGCAACCGTCAGGCCTTTTTTTATGGGGAATCAATACTTCCTGATTGTGAATGAGACCTTCAGGGATGTAAGGCTGGTTGGCGCTCCTCCTTCAGCCATCGGCAAATTCGGAGGAGAAACAGATAACTGGATCTGGCCTCGCCATACAGGGGATTTTTCCCTTTTCAGGGTGTATGCGGGAAAAGATAACAAACCTGCTGATTATTCAGCAGACAATGTACCCTACAAGCCCGTCTATTTTTTTTCCCTGTCGCTTAAAGGTGTGAAACAGGGAGATTTTACAATGGTTTTTGGCTATCCCGGCACTACCTCACAGTACCAGCCTTCTTCGTACATCGATATGGTAAAGAATCATCTCAGTCCGGTAATGATTGCTGTAAGGGATGAGAAAATAAGAATAATGGAGGACGCTATGAGTTCCGATCCCCTGCTAAGGATCCAATACTCTTCCAAAAAGTCAGGTCTTGCAAACTCGTGGAAGAGATGGATAGGCGAAATTCAGGGGCTTGAAAAAATGAATACGATAGAAAAAAAGAAGGATTATGAAGCCCGCCTGGTGAAGTGGATGGAAGAAGATGAGGGCAGAAAGCTGAAATATGGTCATGTTCTTCCTGATTATAAGGAATTATATTCACGGTTAAAGGATTTCGGCATTGTTAATAATTTCACAAATGAAACAATCAACGGGGTTGAAGCAGTCATCCTTGCCCGGAGTGCATCAATTCTGACAGGTCTGGTTGATTCAGATGGCGATCCGGGGGAACTGGAAAAGGCAAAATCAAGATTGCTGACAGCAGCAGACAACTTTTTCAGGAATTATGATCGTGAGACTGATAAAAAGCTGTTTGTTGCCCTTATGAAAATATATGGTGAAACTCTTGATCCGGAATGGCAGGTGCCGGGCTATATAAAGCTGAAAAACGCCTGCAGGGGGAACTTCAGATCGGTGTCGGACAAAATTTATGAGAGATCTGTATTTACGGATAAAGCAAAATTTTTATCATTTGTGGAAAATTTTGATAAATCCTCCGCAGCTAAGATCAGAAAAGACAGATTTTATATCATGGCTGAAGAAACGGACAGATTGCTCAATGAAAGGGTAAGACCTGAAATTTCGAGGATAACTACCAGGCTGTCAACGCTGAACAGATTATATATGCAGGCTCAGATGGAATTTGATAAGGACAGGAAATTTTACCCTGATGCCAATTCAACACTCAGGGTGTCGTTCGGAACAGTTAAAGGATATTTCTCAAAAGATGCGGTCTATTATACCCATCAGACAACTCTTGACGGCATTATGGAGAAAGATGATCCTGAAGTCTATGACTATGATGTTCCCGGCAGGCTGAAAGAATTACATCGTAATAAAGATTTCGGACAATATGCCGTAAATGGCAGGATACCTGTCTGTTTTGTAGCAGATAATCACACAACGGGAGGCAATTCCGGCAGTCCTGTTCTTAACGCAGAAGGACACCTTGTTGGTATTAATTTCGACCGTGCATGGGAAGGGGTTGCAAGCGATATGGCTTTTAATCCTGAACAGAGCAGAAACATAAGCCTGGATATCAGGTATGTTCTGTTTATTATCGAAAAATTTGCGGGAGCCGGATACCTTCTTGATGAGATGACATTAGTCGAACCGGCGGATTGAGCTGCTGCTAAAATCTGATTGAGTATTTGGCCTTTATCCTTGCCTCATAAATTTCCGGTCTGAACCGCTCCGTCGGATCTATCAGAGGAGAATTATAGGTAAGGAAGATGATCTTTCCTGGTCTGAGGATCCATTGAAATCTCGACTGCAAGCCGATCGTTTCAGTAAGATTCTCATACTGTGCGAAGTTATACCATGATACTTTCGGGCTGAAAAGTAAATTCAGGTTCAGCCTGTAAATCTGTGCAGTAAAATCCCCGTCGGGGAGGGTTACCCATTTACGGTCTGATTCCAGCCCCAGATAAACGGGTACGCATATCTTGTACCCTGCCTGTATCAGCCAGTCAGTTCTTTTTCCGGAATAGAATGTGCCGGCAGCAGCTTTCGTCGAAAACCACAGTTCTCTTCTCTTTGCGGAAGTAATTGTAAATGAATGCCTCCAGAAATGATAATCATCACGTGGGATGACATGGTTTTCAAATATCAGAAAATCAGTATTGAGCGATTCATATTGATACTGTGATGACAGGGAAATTACATCGCCGCTCAGAAAAATTATCTCTGCATAGTTAAGATCTATCCGGGATGTCTCAAGACCTCCTTCTTTAAGATTGGTGATCAGTGAATACCTTACGCCCGATTTAATCTGCATAACGGCAGAGTTTTCAGGACGCGGGCCAAACCCCAGGCTTCCGTAAAAATCCCGTATGTTTTTTCTTGGTACGAATCCCAGACCGGGAAGGAAATTCTCTCCAATCTGCATATAGCCCAGCCTGAAATTCAACAGGTCATTGGGATAATTCAATTCTGCTCCAAGAGCAGCATCGCTTCCGTTCACTCCTTCTGTAATTGATCTTACGCCGTATATGTTTGCTATGATATTCCTGTTGCCAGCAAATTCCGAACTTGCAAGTCTCAAATCCACTCCGGCCAGAAAATTGCCATCTTCAGAGAATGCGTTTCCGCTGGTGCCTATAATGCCTATGGATGACTGACTTCCGAAATTTCTGGAAATTCTTACGGCACTGTAACCGGGATTATTCCACCTGTTGTCATCTTTTATATGCAGGAGACCCATGTTCCACCTGCCTGCTTTTCCGGTGAATTTCCCGCCATATCTTATTGGCACCGGATTACCATCGGCATCAAGTCCCAATCTTCTGGAAAAAAACGGAATCATCTGGGTGCTCTGAGGATTTTCGTCATCTCCGGTTATTCCAAAAGTGAAGAAATTTGAGCCGTCAAGAAAAAAATCCCTTTTTTCAGGGAAGAACAGACTGAATCTTGTAAGGTTTATTTGCCTTTCATCTACTTCGGTCTGTGCAAAGTCGGTATTTATTGTTATTCCTGCTTTCAGTGATGGAGTGATCTGGTAAAATGCATCTATCCCTCCATCTGCAACAGGTTCGGTTTCGTACGTTAATCCCGGACCTGCACTCTGGTTTTTGCTCAGGCCGCCTGTAAGATAAGGAATTATATCAATACCGGTTCCATGGGTTATGTTTGTCAGACCGGTTATCCTTCCAGCGTCAGAGACAGAGAATCTGGCGGCATTTAAAGAAGTGGAAGGCCAGTAAGACGATTCTGATTTTCTTTTTATGTGCCTGATAAGCTTCAGACCCCATGTGTCAGATCCCTTCCTGAAACCCATTGTCCGAAAGGGTATAACCATTTCTCCTTCCCAGCCCTTGTCTGTTATCGTTGATTTCCCATCCCAGATGCCATCCCATGATTTGTTGAAATCCTTACCGTTCTCGCTTATCAGGGCATCTCCGATGCTGCCTCTGGGCCCCAGCTGGAACCAGTAGCCATTTCTGCCGTCAGCATAAGTGTCAAAAATAATCTGGACCCTGTCATCATTACCCAGATCTGCATCTCTGGCGAGCTCTTTTGCTGTTATCGCACCCGACCGGTCAGAGCATCGGATACCAATATAGATGTTGATCCTGTCGAAAAGAAATAAAAACTCGGTCTTTTCCGACACGCGCTCCCCGTGGAAGGGTTCTCTCTGATACAGATCAGCTACTGATACTGCATGCTCCCACACTTTTTCATTCACCTTTCCGTCAAAAACGGGAGGAGTTTCGGTGTAAACCGCTTTTACTGAAAATTGTGAAAAGAGAAAAGCTGTATTGATAAAGATCAATACAGCTGACACAACGATCTTTTTTAGCATACCGGCAAGTTAGTACAGCAATGAGGTTATAGTTGTCAGTATGATTTTATCTTTTGCAGTTTATCATCATACGTTCTGAAAACAGCTTCCTGTTTTGCAATTTCTTCCTTCAGCTTTCCCTGCATATTCTCGTTCTTGGGTATATCTTTGGTTGCCCCATCTATTTTGGAATTTGCTTTTTTTATCTTTCTTTCAGCAGATTCAATTGATTTTTTAGCTTTCCTCTGTCTTTTTTCAAGGTCTCTGACGGCAGCCTGCTTTTCTTTCTGTGCGGGTCCGGGGTCCATGAGTGAAAGTTCCTGCTTTGCCAGGGCCAGAGCAGATGCCAGGGTTCTCAGTTCATTGTTCCAGGCAACAATATTCTCCTGTTCCCTGAGTATTGAAGTGTTATCTTTCCGTATCCCTCGTTGCATCTTTGATTTTTCCCTTTCCAGAGATGAAAGCTCCTTTTGAAGGTCACGCAGTTTTTTCTCTTCGGCATCTGCTTCTCCTTTGGCGAAATCAATATACCTGTCTTTGGCAAATTCCTTAAGATAATTCTGCGCGTTCATATAGTCAGCTTCAGCGACATCCTTTGTGATATATTCGTCCTTTCTTGGTTCGAACGATGCACTAAGTCTCACCATTTCATCGTATTTTGTGAGGGTGCTGTAAACATTTATAGGATTAGCACTGATTTTCTTTATATTGGCTCCAAAAATGGACATGACTCCATTTTCGGTAACAACTTTGGATTTAGTTCCCGATTCCAGGTTTTTGACCCATTCTTTGAGGGTTATGTCATAGTCAACCTCAGGTATGTCAGCAGACAATGCCGGAAGCATGCTGCTGCCAATCTGAATAGTGTCATCGGAAAGCACCAGAGGCATTTGTGCTTCAGACCTGATACATGCAAGAATCAGTAAAGCCAGGGTAAATATGTGTTTCATTGCAGTAATAATTAATTGCTGATGATGTGTTTATTTCCTAAATATACTTAAAAATCCCTGATTTAACTATTTTCACGGCAATTTTTTAAGTTATAGCAGCGTCATGATCATTTTGCTGATTTGGATCATATTATAGTGCCCTTGAATTATTTATATTATCATAATTAACAAATTCACTATTCAGTTGATATCCTTTTTCATGCCTTTTTATTGTATGATTTTGATGGCAGGCTTTAGGAAGTGTCTTTGTTATATCCTGCTCTTTTCCTAAATTCTTTTTCAACAATCTCTCTGTTTATTTCTGTTCCGTGAGAAGGAAGAAAAAGCCGGCAACGGGTTTTCAGCAATATTCCCCAGCTTTTTACAAGCTCGGGAATATCGAGAGCAAAAGGAGGAAAGACAGACCAGGGTAAAATTCCAAACATAGTGTCGCCTGTTAGTGCTATTTCATCATCGATAATTATGCTTTGAGATCCCTCTGAATGCCCGGGAGTATGAATAACGTTTATTCCTTGGATGTTGCCGGAGAACTGGAAAAATTTGCCGGTAATTATATCAGGTTTGCAAGGTTCATACCTGAGTTTTCTGACAAAAAAGGCGCTTAACAGCCTGACAATTAATTCCAAAATATGGTAACTCCCTTTTATTGGAGCATTTTCTCCGTTTATCAGCAGATGGGCTTCATTTATGTTACCAACAACCCTGGCTCCGAATTCTCTTCTTATTTTTGCCGCGTTGGATGAATGATCAAAATGGGCATGAGTAAGTATCAGATAATCGATAGATTCAATTCCAAGTCTTTTAAGACGCCTTTTAAGCTTATTCCAGGACCTTTTCGGGCCGGTATCAACAAGAATGTTCAGTCGGTTGCCGGAAATAAGGAATACCCTGCTTCTGCCTGAAACAACTGCTGTGATATGCCAGCCATTAACTGTAACCAGTGTTTTCATAAATGTTTATCCTCCGCTTAACATACGGCTTATCTAAAATACTGCAACCAATTCAGCTAATGCAACAAATCTTTTATATTTTTAAGGTTTTATTTTGTCCTGTTAAGATAATGTTCCTGAACTTATTTTTATCGGCAATAAAAATTTTTTACTTTCACAGTAAATTTGGCACATGGTAAAGATAGTTGCAGATGACAATATACCCTTTCTTAAGGGAGTGCTTGAGCCCTTTGCTGAGGTAGTGTATCTTCCCGGAAGCCAGATAAACAGTGAATCGGTGCTTAAAGCTGATGCTCTTTTGATAAGGACAAGGACAAGATGCGATGCCGGACTTCTTGAAGGTACTGCTGTGAAGTTTATCGGGACAGCCACTATAGGGTTCGACCATATTGACACTGAATATTGTGAAAAGCACAACATCAGATGGATCAATGCACCCGGATGCAATGCTTCTTCAGTTCAGCAGTATCTTGCGGCAGCTCTTTTGAGAATAGCCCAGGAATCATTTTTCAGCCTTAAGCACAAGACTCTCGGAATCGTTGGTGTTGGACATACGGGCTCTCAGGTTGAGAAATTCGCCAGAATAATCGGGATGAACGTTATCCTTAACGACCCTCCCAGGGCAAGAAATGAAAAAGATCTCAACTTTGCAGAACTTGACACTCTGCTCCGCGAATCCGATATCATATCCCTTCACGTTCCTCTCAATCACAAAGGCAGAGACCGTACTTTCCATCTTTTTGACAGGGAGACTCTCGGGAAGATGAAGAAAGACAGCTGGCTGATAAACACTTCACGAGGTGAAGTCGTTGAAACGGAAGCGCTTAAAGAGTTTCTCAGTAGTGAGCGCATCAGGGGAGCAGTAATTGATGTCTGGGAAAAAGAACCTGAACTGGATATTCCCCTGATGCATATGTCATTTCTTGCAACCCCTCATATTGCAGGTTATTCAACCGATGGAAAGGCAAATGGTACAGCATCAGTGGTCGGAGCATTGAGTGATTTTTTTGATATTCCCCTTGACAACTGGTATCCCACGGAAGTTCCCACTCCGTCTGAACCGGTAGTTTATATAGATTGCAACGGTAAAACTGATGAGGAAATAATAAGAAAAGCCGTTTTGCATACGTATAATATAATGCAGGATGATGTAAAGCTTCGATTTGATCCGGCACGGTTCGAGATCGAAAGGAGTGAGTATCCCGTCAGAAGAGAGTTTCACGCTTTTTCAGTCAACCTTGGAGGAGGTTCTTCTGAAGTTCGCAGAATGCTTGTGAACATGGGCTTCACGGTTACCGGTTAAGACTTGTTATTTATCGTCTCAGCGTAATTTTTTACCTGAAAGGCAAATGCCTGCAGCCGGGTATCAAGTGAAACGGTATCCTGACCATCATAGGCCACATTAATGAATGGAATGTTGTTGTTGTCTTTCCTGAATGTGTCACTTACAGATGCGACAAGTGTCCCCGGCATACAGGTAAAAGGCAGGATGGCTGCAATACCTGAAACACCGCTTGCAGCCAGAGCAACCGATGATCCCATTGCAATAGGCGGATCCCCGTCATAAAATTCGCTTACGTAACTGTTGCTCAGCCTCAGAATGTCGTGAAGTGAAAGGTCCTTGCTTGTGTCAGTGAATTTTGACAGACCATTGACAAGATATGATGCTATGACTTCCTGTCCCAGTCCCTGTATCCGGGATTTTATGATCCCCCTGGTATCATTTTTCCATTTACTGTCGCGGGTATAGCGGTACGTTGAATATGTTATCCATTCTGAAAACGGGCCGATAAGAACCTCCAATCCCAGATCTTCGAGCCTGTTCGCAATATTGCCGTTACATCCTGCATTATCTCGCATATAAATCTCACCCAGGATTGCAACCACCGGTTTTCTGAGGCTTTTGTCAATTTTTACGGACATGAAATCTTCAACTATTTCTGCAAGGACCTTGCGAAGTCCTCCTGATCCGGACTCAACGCATAGCTCAATTTTCTCGAGTGATGCTTTGTAAATCAAGTCCGTATCACCCTTGTTTGTCTCATAAGGCTTTGTTTCTCTGAATACTTTTCTGACAAAATCAAAAGCTACGAATCCTTTCCATGCGTTTATTCTGAACTTCCGGCTGTTTTTCCCCGCGAGTTCAGAATAAGAGGTATCATTTGACGGCGATACAATTTCCGCCTCTCCGAAACCCAGTTTGTCAAAAAGAATTCTCTGAAACTGATTGTACTGGCCAAAACGGCACGGGCCATTATGATCGGGCATGAAAAAGCTTACCCTTGACGGATCCACCTCCGGCTCAAAGAGCTTTTTCAAAAAACTGCCCGTCGTGCATATCATCGGAAAGCATTCTTTGGATGAGGTATATTTCCTCCCGATTGCTATATCCTCATCGGTCTGTTTGGGGAGTACCTCAGATGGAACGCCGACACTTCTGGCGGCAGCGGCTATCATGAATGCACCATCGTGCATATAGGGGAAATAGAGCGTTCTTTTTCTGCAGGGAGCGGAGGGCCCCGGTCGGGGCCTCAGGATTGTTGCAGGTTTTTTCCCATTTATTTCAGAACCATCCAGGCTGTCAAGGAAAGCCTCTATGCGTGTTACCATCCCGGCATCGGCAGAGTGTTCATCGACTTCCAGATGAAGGAAAGGTTCTCCCTTAAGTTCTTCTGTTACATAATGCCAGATAAAGGAGTCTGGACCACACCGGAAGTTACTGAGATAGACTGCATTGAGACCGTCAGTTCGTGCAACATGCTGGGCTGCGGCCAACATTTTCTGACCGTTAGGCCAGTACATATTTCGGTAACTGTCATATATATTGTAGGGAGAAAGATCAAGCATGTCAAGAGGGACAGGCATGACATTCTGCGTGCGCAACTTTTCATTAAGATCAAGATTAAGAAAGGGATCAGAACTGTTATACGGTCTTCCAAGGATTACTACGGGCCTGCAATTGTCAGGGATGTCAGCCAGTATTTTTGTTCCGTAATCCACGAGTTCTTTTTCGAACGATGACTGTGCATCTGCAGCTTTGCGGACAGCTTTCTTTGTCTTGTCAGGGCTGATCCCAAATTTATTATTGAAAAAATCAGTAAGTTCCCTTACCAGTACACGCTCAAAATATCTGAAGTGGAGAGTAGGAGTCAGGAACCTTGATTCGTCAGATTTACCTTTCAGTGCTGCTCTTACCATAAAAGGAAATGTTTGTATCCAGGGACAGTTACAGTTGGATGTCCTGTCTCCTTCACGATACTTCCCGTTTACGACAAAAGGCATGAAAATGAAATCAGCGCCTTTCTCCAGAAGATCAGTCACATGACCATGCATCAGCTCAACAGGAAGGCATGTTTCAGATGTGATTGTTTCGAGGGAGCTTGTGACGAGTGCTCTGTCTGATTTTCTCGACAGGATTATTCTGAATCCGAGTTCTTCAAACAAGGTTCTCCAGAACGGGAACTGCTGATAAAAGACCATCAGGGCTCTTGGAATGCCAATTGTCTTTTTTCCGGTTGATCCTGTATTTTCCTTGTATGTGCCGAGAAGCATTTCAGTTCTCTTTTTGAAAAGATCGGGTATGTGTCCTGGGGCCTTCTTTCGTCCGTCAGTCTCATATTTTTCACATCGGCCGCCGTAAAAAAGGGATTTTTTTTCTCCGGAGATTTTCACCCTGCTTATTTCACAGTTGTTTATGCAGCTTTTACATGTAAACCTGTCTGTAGTGTATATGGCATTTCGGATGCCGAAACCTTTGAAAGTGGTTTTCTGTCCGGCTGACATTGACTTCTGGGCCAGTATCGCGGCTCCTATTGCGCCTGTAACGTCAAAATGAGGAGGGATAATGATCTTTTTTGACAGTACCTTTTCAAATGCAGCCACAACGGCCTTATTGTTGGTGACCCCGCCCTGAAAGAATATCCTGTTTCCTATCCTGCGGTCGCCAACAACTTTCTGGAGGTAATTGTATACTATTGAATATGCCAGTCCACCGACCAGGTTTTCGTTCCGGGCCCCTCTCTGCATACAGGTATTAAGGTCCGATTCCATGAATACCGTGCATCTGTCTCCCAGTTTCACGGGAGATTTGGATTTTAAAGCAAGAAGACCGAACTCCTCCACTATTTTTATATCAAGTTTTTCAGCCTGTTCCTCAAGAAAGGAACCGGTTCCGGCAGCACATACTTTGTTCATTTCAAAATCGACCACCACGCCATTCTCAATACTGATATATTTGGAATCCTGACCGCCTATCTCGAAAATTGTGTCAACAGACGGATCGTAATCAATTGCTGCAACAGCCTGGGCGGTAATTTCATTCCTTATTGTGTCGGCTCCTATGAAATCACCTGTCAGATAGCGGCCCGAGCCTGTGGTGCCTGCTCCGATGACCCAGACCCGTTCCCCGGCCTCATCGTATATTTCCGTAAGGCCTTTTTGTATTGCCTCGAGAGGTTTTCCTGCTGTCGGAAGATAACGCCGGGCAACTACATTGTGATTCTCATCAATTAGCACCACGTTAGTGCTGAGCGATCCCACATCGATCCCAAGGCAGACCGGGATTTTTTCTTTTTTTATTCCGCAGATTTCTTTGTTGTAAACGGCTTCAGGTTCTGTTAATGGCGGCAGCGCAGCGAACCTGGCAGAGGATTCGCTGAGATATCTGTCCAGCTCTGAAAATCCTCCGAAGCCTTTCAATTCCTGACCATGTGAACGGGCGTACATTATGGCACCTATGGCTCCCATCGAGGCATAATGTTCGGGGATTATCAGTTCGTTACCGTTAAGATTAAGAATCTCCCTGAAAGCTCTTACCATTCCTGCATTGGCAGCAACACCTCCGGAAAAGATGACAGGTTTATTTATTTCCCTGCTTCTGGCAACGTTGCTCCGGAAGTTGCGTGCCAGCGCATAACAGAGTCCGGCAACAATATCGTGCAGGGGAGTGGCTATCTGCTGATGGTGGATCATATCGCTCTTGGCGAAGACACTGCACCTTCCTGCAATTCGAGGAGGATTTGCCGACTTAAGGGCCATTTCCCCGAACTCTTTTTCAATGCGAACCCCGATTCTTTTGGCCTGTTGGTCAAGAAAGGACCCTGTGCCCGCGGCACATACGCTGTTCATCTCAAAATCAACAAGTCTCGACTGTCCGTTTGAGGGATCATTTTCAAGAAGTATCAGCTTAGAATCCTCACCGCCAATTTCAATAACTGATCTGGCTTCAGGATAGAATGTTCCGGCAGATGTGGCCTGGGCGATTATTTCATTTACGAATACTCCGCCAATAAGATCTGCAGCCAGTTTGCCACCCGTTCCGGTAATTGCAACCAGTGATATGGTCTCGTGTCGGTAATTTTCAAATATGTTGCGGAGTCTTTCTCTGAGCACTTCAAATGGTTTCCCGTGAACGAAATCATAATAATCTTCAAGGATATTGAATTCTCCGGTGAGAAGTACAGTGTTCAAAGAAACGGATCCAATGTCAAGTCCCAGTAAAAGACCATTATCAACAGCACTGATATGAGAAGAGGCTTTGCTTTCCATACCCTGCATGATTGTCTGGTTGTTTTGCGGATACTTATTACCCGAATACTAAGATAAGATAATTTTTAATTTTTGCAGGGTCTGACGACCTGCTGTTTTTTATATGGATCTGTTCCAGCGATCAGTTATTTTAAAAAAGCAGGTCAGAACCTGAATTCCAGCATCTGCCTGACGTTTCTCCTGATATCAGATCCACTCTTCTCCAAACACTTCCCCGGAAATGCTGATGATAATCCTCTTAACCGGTACTTTTCTCGATGCCCGGGAGGCTGCAGCTCTTATCAGCTGGAGCAATCCCCCGCAACAGGGAACTTCCATCATCATTGCGGTAATGGTGTTTACCTGCGCTGTTTCCATTAGTGCTGTGAGTTTTTCAATGTAGCTGTCAGTATTCTGGTCAAGTTTGGGGCAGGCGATAACGAGGGTTTTACCTTTGAGGAACCTGTTGTGAAACCCTCCTGTGCTGTAGGCAACACAATCAGCGGCAATAAGGAGATCTGATCCTCTGAAAAAGGAAGCATTCGGGTTTATCAGATGCATTTGAACCGGCCAGTGACGAAGCTCGGAATGCGCTGGTTCAGGTATTGAATCATTTGTTGCGGGTTTTCCGAAAGTCCGCTGAGCCGACCCGGGACAACCGGTCCCTTCACCGGCACAAATGTCTGAGCCTTTCAGAGCCTGGTGTGCGGCGGAAAATCCGGTTACCTCATTTTTTCTTTCGTTAATTGCATTGAGCACTTCATCGGGATTAAGGTCAAGCTGATTGAAATGTTTCTTTATATAATCCAGCCCTTCATTCAGATATCCTTTTTCACCATGGTCTTTAAGATGCCTGAGATGTGCAATCACCGTGTTTTTACCTTTTGATGCAATTTGCTCCATCACACGTATTTCATTATAAGGTTCAGCCTCCCTTGTCTCAATGCTGATAGCGCCTTCAGGGCAGTATCCTATGCAGGCACCCAGGCCGTCGCACATCAGCTCGCTTATCAGGCGTGCTTTGCCGTCAATTACCCGGAGCGCACCCTCATGGCAACCGGGAATGCATAAACCGCATCCGTTGCATAACTCTTCATCAATTCTCAGAATGTCTCTTTTCATGCAGGAATTCTCATTATATCCAATGCAAAATTGCTGAAAAAACCTCACCTTAATTGTAACATTTGTTACAATTAAATATATTTATGTCGCCAACTTTCTTCAGGCCTGCATTATTTCAATATTCACGGAAGTTAATCGCATGACAGTAATATGACAGACATTGCTATACTAAAAACAGCTCCGCTGTTCAGAGGACTGACGGCAAAAGATATTGAGCAGGTTGTTTCCTCAGTAACGTTGAGGATCAGGAAATACAAGGCAGGAGTGCTTATTTTCCACACCGGCGACCCGGTGGATTTTTTCATTATGTTGATATCGGGTCGGGTTAAAGGAGAGATGACAGATTATGCCGGCAGAGTTATAAAGATAGAAGATGTTTCTGCCCCCGGATCCATTGCAGCCGCTTTTCTTTTCGGCAGAAACAACCGCTTTCCGGTAAATGTTGCAGCCCTTACGGATACAAGTTTGCTGATGATAGAGAAAAAAGCTTTCCTGAGAATTCTGAAATCGAACGACGTTGTATTGGTGAATTTTCTGGATATGATCTCAAACAGGTCACAGTTTCTGTCTGAGAAGATCAAATTCCTGAATTTCAAAACCATAAGAGAAAAACTTGCACAATTCATTCTTCAACAGACGACTGAAACAAAACCCGAATTCGATCTTGACAGGACCCAGAAAGACCTTGCAGATTTCTTTGGTGTGGCCCGGCCCTCAATTGCCCGTGCCCTGGGCGAACTTGAACACGACGGGCTCATAATGTCAAAAGGAAAGAACATCAGGGTTATCGATAAAAAGAGACTGGCAGATCTGACTGGCGATTAAATCGCTTAATGCAGGCTTTTTCCTTTATTTATGGCCTGGAAGAAAGATTGTGAAGCAAGTGCCTTCGCCTTCCTTGCTTTCAATTGAAATGGTGCCTTTATTTAACTTGACCAGCTCGTGGCAAAGCTTAAGTCCGATACCGGTACCTTTTTCATTCTCAGTGCCTGGAGTACTCTCCATCTCGGACATTGTGAACAGATATTTCTGCTTTATGGGAGGAATTCCTATCCCGTTATCGCAAACCTTTATGGAGAATCCGTCACCGGTTTGCGATCTGTCTTTCATTAGTATGCTGATCCTTCCTCCGCGCGGAGTGTATTTAATGGCGTTGGACAGAAGGTTTCGGATTATTATATCCAGAAGATCCTTGTCGAAGAATGCAGTAGATTTTCCTACCTGAGTAAAATTCACAGAGATATCTTTCTTGTCGGCTGGTTCCTTGAAAATACTCAGGTTCGTTAGAATAACATCGGTAAGGTCATGCATTCCCGGAGAATATTTTATCTTGTCTTCCTGTCCCCTTCCCCATACCAGCATATTCTCCAGAAGTGTAATTACCTGCTGCGCATATTGGATACTCGCATTGGCATAAATGTCGTATTTGTCCCTGTTTTCATCCTCCTTCAGCAGGTTAAGCATATAGAGGATGTTCACCACCGGGCTTCTGAGATCGTGGGCAATGACAGAGAATATTTTATTTTTTAGCTTGATAGTCTCTGCCATCTGACGGTTCTGAAGAGCAATTCTCCTGTTCTGGTTTTCTATTTCCCCCTGGCGCGACTGTATTTCCCTGGTTCTCTCTTCAACAAGCAATTCAAGGTTACGGTTCAGATACTCAAGATCGTTATGAAGTTTTTCCTTTTCATAAAATGCTTTAACCCATTTATAAAGGAGAAGAGATGCCTGGATGAAAACAAAAATCACCAGAATGAACGTAAACTTGTAACCTGAGGTATATTCCGATCTGCCCAGTGATACAGACATATCGTGGATAGCCCCTGTTGAAAGCAGGACAAAAGCAAAAAAATAGAAATAATCAACATTCTTCTTCATCGTCATTCCCCTGATACTTCTGTAAAGAGCGTGGCTTATCAACATTAATATGGCAGCAAAGCAGGGGAAGGTAAAATAGCTGAAGGTCCTTACCGGCAGAAAAAGTGTCAGGAGTGTCAATACAAGGAACATTATTGTCATAATCCATGAAGTTTTCCTGACATACCTGCCCGGATAAAGATGTGCGATATACCATACCCATGCTGTAATGATGAAATAAAGGACCAGGTATTCGAACCTTATAATCCAGACCCAACTGACAGAAGTCAGATCATGGATCAGAAAATGCGATGTAAACAGCGGTCTTATGGCAAGGCCGATTGTGGCAAGGCTGAAGAAGCCCATCAGCCTGTCTTTGGGATAGGTCAGATAGAAAAACAGAAAAAGCAGTGAAAAGCCGAGCAGGAGACTTATAGTTGCCCATTCTCCTGCCCATTCGGCGGATGTCATTTTCCGAACTTTGTCGTATGTGCCAAATCTTACAGGGAGCCAGAATCCGCCTCTCCTGTGATGAAAATTTGAAACATTTATTATTATATTGACCGAATCGGAAACCGGATCGAGCCTGAGAAAATTCCTTTTATACCCCGGGACTGATTCCCCGATTGTTTTTCCGGCAACACCATTGCTTCCAAGGTGTTCCCCGTTGACGTAAAGGTCGTAGGATGAATCGAACACAGGCATGTCAAAAGCCATGGGCTTATTCATTCCGGCGGGCAGCAGCACTGTCAGCCTGTATGTGGCAAATCCCATTTTGCGGGTAACAACAGATTTGTTCCGGTAAGAGGTCCAGTATGACGGAACTTTAGCGTAAAAATCAGGTTCAGGCTTTTTATCATGAGCAAAGTCATACGGATGGAGCATTTTTCCCCAGTAAAACTCCCAGTTACCGTTAAGCCTTACAGAAAATTCGTCATCACTTTTATATTCCCGAAGGTCAATTATTCCGTTCTGGGCAAGAGGCGAACCGTTTGCGGACAATGACAACACAAATGAGATAATCAGTAAACCAAGATTTGATATCATGAGGTGCAGGTACATATCAACGAACCTTTTGAACATCAAAAATAAATCTTTTTCAGATCAGCACTCATTAAAAAGAACAGCTGTATGCAAAATGTCAACACAGGTAAGCTGTCAATTCTTTTTTATCAGCGCTTGTTTTGCCTTTTATATCTTGAAAAGTTCAGTTTCGATTCCGGTCCCGGCCTGGCATAATCTTATGAATAACCACGATATTGCCGGTCGTGTATGGCCTGTTCAGAAAGTTCTTCATCATAAGGGACGTTGTTTAATCCATTTCTTTAAATAGTTCCTTAATTGGCCATAACCGTGAAGGTTTTGTTTTTTATTGTATTATTCTTATTAATGTTGAAAGAATCGTTATTTAAGCCCCCTGTTTATCAGCAGTGCTTCTATTCCCGGTTCTTTGCCCCTGAATGCAATATACATGTCGAGCGGGTCCCTGGTTCCACCCCTGGAAAGTATCTCTTTCTCAAATTTTTCAGCAATTTCCCGGTTGAATATGTCACCTGTCTCCTTAAAAGCCTGAAAAGCATCTGCATCCAGCATTTCACTCCAGTAATAACTGTAATATCCCGAAGAATAACCACCTGCCCAGATGTGATTGAAATATGTTGACCGGTACCTGGGTTTTATTTCAGGTATAAGACCATATTTCTCCAGGACCTCCGATTCGAATTCCCTTATATTGATGCCGGAAGGTTCCGTTATAGTATGATATTCCATGTCGAGCAGGGCTGCGGCGAGAAATTCAACTGTGGCAAAACCGGTATTGAATTTGCCTGATTTAACAAGTTTCTCGACAATCCCTGATGGGATTATTTCTCCTGTCTCATAATGTTTTGCATATACATTAAGCACTTCGGGTTCCAGAACCCAGTGCTCCATAATCTGTGAAGGGAGTTCAACAAAATCCCGTGGAACTGAAGTCCCTGATACTCCTGGATATGTTGAGTTTGACAGAAGCTGATGCAGTGCATGACCGAATTCATGGAAAAGAGTTGATGCTTCCTCGGGAGTCAGAAGTGAGGGTTTATTTTCACTCGGAGGGGTCGAGTTGGTGACCATGGTAACAACGGGATGTATCATCCTGCCGTTGATATCCCTGCTTTGCCCCCTGTACGCTCCGCACCATGCGCCTCCGCGCTTGGAGGCCCTCGGATAATTATCTATCATGAGAACTCCTACATGGTTGCCCTGCCGCGTTACCTCAAAAGTCAGAACATCGGGATGATATTTCGGAAGGTCGGTTCTCTTCAGGAATTCAAGCCCGTACAATCTGTTAGCAACATAGAACATACCCTCAATGACATTGTCAATCATGAAATAAGGCCTTAAAACTTCATCATCGAGGTTATACCTCTCCTTTTTGATTTTTTCCGTATAGTACCACCAATCCCATGCTTCCAGTTTGAATTTTGCCCCTTCGGAGTCTATAATTTTCTGCTGAGCTGCAGCCTCTGCTTTGGCAACCGGCAGAGCAGCTCTCCATACACGGTTCAGGAATTCGAAGACTCTTTCAGGTGTCTTTGCCATATTTTCTTCCAGCACATAATCAGAGTGACTTTTGTAGCCTAAAAGTGCAGCACGCTGAGCTCTGAGCATTGCAATATCCGAGATTATTTTTTTGTTATCCCTCTCATTGTCATTGTCGCCTCTCATAAAGTAGGCTTTAAACAGCTTTTCGCGTAGGTCCCGCCTGTCGGAGTACTGTAGAAACGGTACCATGCTTGGAACCTGAAGGGAAAAGACCCACTTGCCTTCCATATTAAGATTAGCTGCCATTGTCGCTGCCTGTGCAATTACTCCTTCGGGCAGCCCGGAAAGATCTTCTTTCTTATCAGTTATAAGCTTAAAATCATTGGTTTCAGCCAGAAGATTTTCCCCAAACCTTACCGAGAGAAGAGAAAGCTCCTCATTAATCTGCCTGAGACTGGCCTTATCCGAATCAGATAATGCTGCACCGCTTCTAATGAAGCTTTTATATGTATCTTTAAGAACCTTGAGCTCTTCTTCTGTCAGATTGAACTTCTGCCTGTTTTCGTGTACACTTTTTATCCTTTGGAACAGTTTATCGTTCAGGTTAATATCATCGCGGTGCTTTGCATAAAGGGGAGCAATTTCCCTGTTTATGGCCTGTAATGTATCGTTGGTGTTCGCAGAGTTGAGTGCACTGAATACCCTTGATACTTTCCTGAGCAACTCACCGCTGTATTCTAGTTCCTTGACAGTATTTTCAAAAGTGGGCTCAGAGAGATTATTTGTTATTTCATCAATTTTCTTTTTCTGTTCTTCAAAACCTCTGAAGTACGCTGGCTTAAAATGTTCAGGTTTGATCCTGTCAAAGGAAGGCACCTCAAAAGGGGTGTCAAAGGAGCTGAAAAAAGGATTGTCGCTCACTTCTTTATCTTTACATGATTGTGCCAAAGCTGCTGCAATTAAGATAAATGCCATATATTTCTTCATTTGCGGTCAGATTTTTATTGGTTATATTTTGCAAAGTAGCTAATATACCGTTAAAAAAAAAGAAGGAAAGACATTTTGGGGTGTCTTTCCTTTTCTAACCTAAACCTGATCGTAGAATATGGCCGAACGGCCTTTGAAGAAATCTTAAATGCTTTTCATTTTTCCTTTCATGCTGCTCCCTGGCAAATATCTTATTGTATCTTCCCGGATTATGTTTAGTTTTTACTGTCAATATATAGACGCATGGGATGGTGAATTGTTGCAGCAATTTATGTTAATGTTATGTTAATGCTATGTTAAATTAAGCACTATCGGGATTTTTGCGAAGCTTGTCATCTTATTCTCAATAAAATAACATCATACGATTTAATTCTTCAGTCAGAAAGGCTGTATGACTGAAAATTTTCGATACCGGGTCACGGGGATTTGTGAGATCCAGACCCGGTGAAACCGTTGAATACCACTCCGGAAAAAATTATTTCTTCTTATCCCGTGTTTCGTTGAATACTGAAGTAGCTGTAGCCACGACTGAAGCGATATCTGTAAGGTTTGAGGGAAGTATTATTGTGTTATTCTGGCGTGCAAGGTTTCCGAAAGCCCCGAGGTATTGCTCGGCAATGCGGAGATTAACAGCATTGAGACCGTTTTCTTCAGAAATTGCGGCCGAAATGGCTCTCAAACCTGTTGCTGTGGCTTTTGCCACCTGTTCTATTTCTGATGCCCTTCCGGCAGCTTCATTTATGCGCTTCTGCATTTCACCCTCCGATTTTTTGATGAGCTCCTGTTTTTCACCTTCGGCAACATTTATTTTTGCCTGTTTAGCCCCTTCAGATTCTGCAATGATAGCTCTTTTTTCACGTTCAGCCCTCATCTGTTTTTCCATTGCGTCCTTTATTGACTGCGGAGGCGAAATGTTTTTGACCTCATAGCGGGCTACCTTTACACCCCAGGGATCGCTGGCCTTATCCACTGCTTCTACAATCGCAGCATTGATGGATTCACGCTCCTCAAAGGTTTTATCCAGCTCCAGTTTGCCGATTATGCTTCTCATTGTCGTCTGAGCAATCTGGATGGATGCAAACCGGTAGTTGTCGATACCGTAAGATGCTTTCTGAGGGTCAAGCACCTGAAGATAAAGGATCCCGTCTACTTCAACGGCAATGTTATCACGCGTAATGCATGTCTGGGATGCAACATCGATAGCCTGTTCCTTCAGAGTATGCCTGTACCTTATCTTATCAATAAATGGTATAAGAACCTGAAAACCAGCTGAATATGTAGCATGAAACTTGCCCAGTCTTTCAACAATGATTGCGGTTCTCTGAGGAACTACTTTGACCATGGAGGATATCAGGATAAAACCCAGAATAATTACCCCCAGAAGAATTAAAGTTGTACTAGCCATAGAAGTATTAATTTTTTGGTTCAACAATTAATGTAAAATTATTCTTTCTCTTTATGATGACTTTCTGTCCTTCTTTTATGTAAGAATCAGACTCAGCATTCCAGGTCGTTCCCCTGAATTCAACCTTTCCGGTATTTCCATTGCCGAACTCCGCCATGGCAACAGCCTCTCTGCCTGTGAATTCATCCTCAATTTCATCGGACAGATGACTGTCTTTTGCAAAGGATATTTTGTTCTGCAAAACTTTTCTGAGCAACACCAGTGAAAGAACAGATGACACTGCAAAAATTATGACCTGAAGATTTATTCCCGGATCAGTTACCAGGCACACCAGTGCCGTTATCCAGGCCCCTACAGCAAAGAAAAAGATAACAAATCCCGGAATAACAAGCTCCAGAAGAAAAAGTACCAGACCTATAATGAACCATATAAGTTCAGGTCTTGAAAATAATGGTGTATTCATATTGGTTAATTTAAATTTAACAGGAACCTGATAAACGGATCAGGTAAAGATATAATAAATACTGATGTAAATATAAATACACCGGGGATTGGAAAAAAATTATTGATTTTCAGCTGTTGGCTTTATCGGATCACTGTTGTGTTTCAATATTAATGCTGATATCCTTCAGCCAGGAAATGATTTTTTTTGAATAGAAATTGAGGTTTTCCTGGGTGAAATCACCTTCCGTTCTTATCAGCGTACCATGATAACAGTCTGAATACTTATCATACTGGTAGCAGATAAACCTGATTGTTCCTTTATCTGTTCCCGTATTTCTTACAGCTGTGATCTTGCTTGAAGCAATGTTGGGAATGTACCCCGAGTACCTGCTGAGGACCTTGTCCGGCACCATGAATCCTGAATGAAAGCACCTGCTTAGATTCTCAGCCAAATCCTCCTTGCTTATGGAGAGTGATTCATCATGGAAATTCCAGTCTTCAGGGTCGGAGTAACTTAATACACTTCCTTCATTATCAATGTAAAAGCCATTGTGGGCCGTATTCTGACCGTCTTTGATATATTCATAATGAAAGAATATGGACTGCTCTTCATTCAGGGAATAGCTCTTCCGGCATCCTGAATTAAGCAGCATGATAAATGCGATTGAAATATAGATTAAGTTCCGGTTCATAATAAAGAACTGTCAAAATTCTGCACCTCAAAAATCAGGCCGTTCAGATTTCCTGAAAAAATGTCGTATGACAGTATGAGACAATTAAGTACTGCAAATCAGATGAAAGCCTGCAGCATAATTTGCATCTTGTTTTCCTGATTTGTATCATGGTTTCTTTTCTGAATCTACATTATCAATCCGCCAGTCCTGTTATTTTTGTATGGAATCGGTTCTGTATTCATTTTTTTTGTTTAACTTATATCGGTGTATAGTATAATGATGGAATATTGATCGGATCACGACAGGTCTGACCCGTTAGTAATCCGGGATAAGAATCTGATAAAGACAATTACCAACTTACAGGCAGAATAGCTTCAGGTCAGAAAGGAGGGAACAATATGGACAAATTCTTAAATTATTTCGATGAAAGGTACCGGAAATCCGTGCTTGGCAGTCACAGCCCAAATGACGGACCTGTCATTACAATTTCACGACAGACAGGCTGTGATGCTCGTGAGGTGGCATTAAAGGTAGCTGACGGGCTTAATTTCAGGCTGGGGACAACAAAATGGAGATGGGTCGATAAGGATATAATCTACTCCATTGCCAGGGAGCTTAATATTGATTACAACAGGATAGAAAATTATTACGAAGGCTTAAAGCTTACGGACCTGTCCGAAATGATCATGGCCTTTTCAGGGAACTTTGTCAGCGACCTGAGGGTAAAAAAAGCGATAAAGGATGTTGTCCTTTCTATCTGCAAGGAAGGGTATGTTGTGCTTGTCGGGCGCGGAGGGGCTGAGATAGCCAGGGAGATAAAGGATTCCCTTCATGTGAGGCTTGTTGCTCCATTCAACTGGAGGGTTGACAACGTAATGAGGAAAAAAAAGATGGATGCCGGAAAAGCCAGGGATTACGTTCTTCTTACTGACAAGAAACGGGTGGAACTCATGAAGACCTTCATTGAGGTTAAAACCCAGGACATGGAGTCACTCTTTGACCTCACCGTAAACAGGTTCTCTTTCAGCGTTAATGATACAGCGGATATTATTTTGTCGATGTTTGAAAAAAAGATTCTCGGAAGGATCACAGAAAGAAGGAGGATCAATACAATTCTCTAAAACTCGCTTATTTCTCCAACCCTCTTAATATGAATCGCTAGCCTGTTGTCCAGATTCTTTTTATAAGCATCCCAGTCGGTTATGGGTCGTTTTGCCACCCCTGTTTCAATAGCTGCGCGGGCCACGCATGTGGCCACACATGATATGAGCCTGGGGTCCAGGGGCTTTGGAATTATGTATTCTTTTCCAAAGCTCAGATTTTCAAGATTGTACGCCTTAAGCACTGTGTCGGGAACAGGTTCTTTGGCAAGCATGGCAAGCGCTCTGGCAGCAGCAAGCTTCATATCCTCGTTTATGGTTGTTGCCCTGACGTCAAGCGCTCCCCTGAAGATATACGGGAAACCAAGAACATTGTTTATCTGGTTGGGGTAATCTGATCTGCCTGTCGCAAATATCAGGTCATCTCGCGTGGCTAAGGCGTCTTCATATGTTATTTCAGGATTAGGATTGGCCATTGCAAATACAATAGGACAGGATGCCATTGAATTAAGCATATCTGTTGTCAGAATATCTGCAACGGAGAGACCCAGAAACATGTCTGCCCCTTTCACTGCTTCTTCCAGGCTGTCAATATTTCTGTGAGTGACGAACTCCTGCTTGTATTTGTTAAGGTCTTTCCTGCCAGAGTTAATGACCCCCTTGCTGTCAACCATTACTATGTTTTCCTTCCTTGCTCCCAGCAGCAGATAAAGCCTCGAACATGAGATTGCCGCAGCACCGGCTCCACAGACGACAATCTTCAGGTCTTCTATTTTCTTACCGGTAAGTTCAAGAGCGTTAAGCAACCCAGCGCCCGAAATTATGGCTGTTCCATGCTGATCATCATGAAAAACCGGTATGTCAACCATCCCTTTCAGTCTGGCTTCAACTTCAAAACACTCCGGAGCCTTGATATCCTCAAGATTTATACCCCCGAAGGTAGGTGCAATTTTTGCACATATTTCCACAAGCATGCCGGGGTCTTTTTCATCAACCTCAATATCAAATACGTCTATGTCGGCGAAAACCTTGAAAAGAAGGCCTTTTCCTTCCATTACAGGCTTGCCGGCAAGCGTTCCTATATCGCCCAGGCCCAGAACAGCGGTGCCATTTGATATTACTGCAACAAGATTACCCTTGGCCGTGTAATTATAAGCATCGTCCGGATTTTTTTCAATCTCGAGGCACGGATAAGCAACACCCGGTGTATAGGCAAGACTGAGGTCGTACTGTGTGCAATATGGCTTTGTGGGTATTACCTCCACTTTTCCGTGGCGCCCTCTGCTATGGTAGTGGAGAGCATCCTCTTTTGTTACTTTTGGCATTTACTGCGGATTTAATGGATATGATAAACTGAAATTCCGTGCAGGAAAACGCTGAGGCTTTAATGCCCGATAAGCGTATCACAAGTTACAACAATTATGGAAATCTGTGAATGAATTATATCATACCTTTAGCAAATCAAGAGTACTTTGTGACATACAACATTTTGATGATATTATTTTGCATTGACAACAAATTTAAATACTTTCAACGTCAGTTTTTTTAAATAATCAGGTACATCTGTAATTCTTAAGATTCCTTATGAAGCATAAAATTGCATTGGGCGCTGATATTGGAGGAAGCCACATAACATGCGCAGCAGTAGATCTTGAATCATTCAGTGTTATTCGCGAAACAGTCACAGAAAAACCTGTCGACAACAAAGCCCCGGCAGATGAGATCATAAGGATCTGGGCAAAGGCTCTTTCAGAGGCTATGGAGAAAAATCCGGAAGGAAAGCCGGAGGGGATAGGTTTTGGTATGCCGGGTCCTTTCGATTATGTCAAAGGTATCAGTTATATAAAAGGTGTGGCCAAATACGAAAATCTTTATGGCTGTGATGTTAAAACTGCCGTTTCCCGGGCACTTGGCATGACGGATGATTTCCCTGTCAGGTTCATTAATGATGTCTCGTCGTTCGCTGTCGGTGAAGCACTTGTCGGAAAGGCAGCCGGTGTCGACAGATCAGTTTCAATAACCCTGGGCACAGGATTCGGCTCAGCTTTCATCAGCAACAGAATCCCGGTCGTTGATGGTCCGGATGTGCCAAAACTGGGATGTGTTTATCACCTTCCTTATAAAGATAATATCGCAGACGATTATTTTTCCACGAGATGGTTTATAGGGAGCTATAAAAAACTTACAGGCAACGAAGCGGAAGGAGTTAAGGAACTGGCCGATCTGGCTCCGGGAGATCCTGCTGCCATGAAACTGTTCAAAACATTCGGAAACGATCTTGGAGTATTCCTTGCACCATGGCTTAAGAAGTTTCGTACAGAAATGCTTGTGGTAGGAGGTAATATTTCGCATGCATACAATCTGTTCGGTACTATTTTCGAAAAAAGCCTTGAAAAGGAAGGCTGCGGTTGCAGAGTATCATTGTCAGAGCTGAAAGAAGATGCCGCCCTTATAGGAAGTGCATATCTGCTTGATGAAAATTTCTGGAAATCGGTGCAGCATGCGTTGCCACTTATGTAAATGGCAATGAAGGATATGCCAGGGTATCCAAAATCCTTTTCCCGCTGTCCGGGTAATAAAAACAAAACATCGTATCTAACCCTAATACTAAAAACCTGAAATATGGCAACAGAAAAAGTGAACATCAGAATAATACTTCCGGTCCTTATGGCATTTTTTGTCATGAGCTTTGTAGACCTGGTAGGTATAGGAGTCGACAGGGTGAGTTCAGACATGAATCTCAGTGCAACCATTGCCCAGCTTATACCTTCGGCTGCATTTCTCTGGTTCTTCGTGCTTTCGGTTCCCGTAGGGGTATTGCAGTCACGTCTGGGGAAGAAGACAATGCTGAATATCGGGATCGTCGTAACAGCACTTGGGCTTCTGATACCTTTCATATTCTATTCTTTTGCAATGGTGCTTATCGGATTCTCACTTCTCGGTATCGGAAATACCATAGTACAGGTTTCTGCCAATCCTCTTCTTGTTGATGTGGTGCCGGGAAACAGAGCTTCTAGCTTTCTCAGCTTCTCGCAGTTCATCAAGGCCATAGGATCAATGCTTGGCGCACCACTGGCAGCTTTGTTTGCAGTAAAATTCGGCGACTGGAAACTTCTTTTCCTCGTTTTTGGCATAGTATCCATCCTTACTGCCCTGTGGCTCAGCACCACAAAAATCGACGAATCATATAAAGGTACCATAAAAGCTACTTTTGCATCTTCATTCAGCCTGCTGGGAAATAATTTCGTCCTGCTCATGGTCCTTTCAATATTCGTGGTGGTAGGCGTTGATGTGGGGTTCAATTCGAACTCGGGGCAATTCCTGATGAAACAGTTCGGAATTGATCAGATAGCTGCAGAGAATGGAAGGAGTATTTATTTTCTCGGGCGTATGCTTGGTACTTTTGCCGGAGCGATAATGCTTACGAGGATAGCGTCAAGAAAATTTTTTATGTGGACTTCAATTCTGGGGATTTTATGCTTTATTGCCATACTTCTGGTAAAAACAAATGCCCTGGCGTGGATTCTTGTTTTTATGATCGGCCTTGCCGTGGCAAATATCTGGCCGCTTGTATTTTCAATAGCAGTTGAGAAATATCCCGAGCGCAGCAATGAGATCTCTGGCCTGATGATGATGGCTATTTCAGGAGGTGCTGTGATACCACTCCTGGTTGGATGGATAAGCGATATGAGAAGTATTGCCCTGGGAATGACACTTCTGCTCGCCTGTATGATATACCTGTGGGCCGTATCGTTGTATTGCCTTAAAAACAGGTGATCGCCGGTATGGAATTATACTATCCCGTATTTAACCTGCCATAACTGGCAGTTACCGTGCCGTTGAAAACCAATCGACGGATAAACCTTACGAATAAACGTATAACCAATAATAAAGTATACTGATCATGAAGAAAGATTATTTTGGCAGACGTGACTTTCTGAAAAAGGGCGCATCTGCTGTTTTTGCACTTACAATAGTTCCGCGGCATGTCATTGGAGGACAAGGCTATACAGCTCCCAGTGATCAGATTACAAAAGGAATCATTGGCACAGGTGGCATGGGCCGGGGTCATATAGCTTATGAGGGTACAAGGCTGCTCGCGATGTGTGATGTTGACAGAACACACCTGCGTGAAGCAATTGTCCAGGCAGGTGGTAATGTAAAAGGTTTCCACGATTTCAGGGAGCTTCTTGCCCGCCCCGACATAGATGTTGTCCATATTGCAACTCCTCCTCACTGGCACGGAATAATGGCAAAAATGGCTGCAGAAGCCGGAAAGGATATATGGTGTGAGAAACCTATGACCAGAACTATCGGCGAGGGGAAAAAGATTGTCGAAGCCGTTCAGAGGCATGGCAGGATGTTCAGGCTTAACACATGGTTCAGATTCAAGGATCAGTTTTATGGTCTTGGAACTACTGTGAAACCCTTAAAGAAACTTATCGACAGCGGAGTTCTTGGATGGCCCCTCAAGGTAACCGTAAGCGGCATCACAGGGTATGACTGGAAATTCTACTGGAGCGGTCTGCATAACCTGACGCCAATGCCGGTGCCTGAAGAACTTGATTATGACTTCTGGCTGGGGCCGGCTCCATATAAACCATACAACCCCGAAAGGGTTCACTCAAAATTCAGAGGATACTGGGATTATGACGGTGGCGGACTTGGCGACATGGGACAGCATTATCTCGACCCTGTTCAGTATATGCTGGGAAAAGATAATACAGGACCGGTTAAGATTGAAATTGACGCGCCGCAGCAACATTATGACGCAGTGGGATCATGGAGGCGGATAACATATACCTATGATGACGGTTGCCAGATTATGCTCGACGGTGAAAACCGTGATAAAGATGCTGCATATATTGAGGGCCCGGACGGGAAGGTTTACAAGGGTTTCAGATCAGATATAAAGGATATCCGCAAGCTTATTGATTCGCTTCCTGATCCGGAACCACAGATCGAAACATTCACGGAATCGGTGCTGACAAGAAAGAAATTTGCTCTAAATGAGGATAATGGCCACAGATCCTGCACTATTGTCAACCTGGGTGTGATAGCCTTAAGGCTGGGGAGAAACCTGAAATTTGATCCGGTGAACCAGATCTGTATTGACGATGAAGGAGCAAACAGACTAATTGACCCGCCGATGAGGGATCCCTGGACTTTATGATCTTATAGGTTCCACCGGGATTATGTAGTAAAAGATACAGCAAAAGTTGAAAATTCAGAAAACATGAAATTCAGACAAATACTTACAGGAATTACATTAATGATGCTGGTTTCCGTAAATTCCTATTCACAGGACAGGAGAACCCTGGAAACCAGAGTGGCTGACCTCCTTGCCAGGATGCCTGCTGAGGATACCGAACATATCTCGAAGCTGATGTCGGATATGGATTCTCTCGGCGAAAACGGCAGGAAACTGATATGCGACCAGATTATACCTCATGGTACAGGCGATGATTCTCCTGCCCGTTTTGCCGTCGAAAGTTATTCCCGCTACCTGTCTGACGGAGATAATAAAACTGACAGGGCAGGCTGGGAAAGAATGTGTATTGGTTATGCCAAAGAGAGTCCCGACATTATGGTCAGGGATTTCTTCATGAAACAGTTGCAGCTTATCGGCGGAACAGAAACAATCCAGTCCCTTGAAAGTCTACTCGCAGATAAAGATTTGTGCGATCCTGCCCTTGCGGCAATAGTTTCAGCGGGAGGCCCTGCTGCAGAATCAGCTCTGGCAAAATCACTTGGAAACAAAGCGCTGCCCTGTGCCGCAGCCGTTATGAATGTCCTTGCCTCAATGAAATCAGCGATAGCTGTTAATGAGTACACAGAGTGGGCCACAGACGGTAATCCTGATACAAGAGCTGCAGCATATAGGGCGCTGGCTCACAGCGGCAGCAATCTGGCATATCCGGTTCTTTTAAAGGCTGCTAATGATGCCGGCTGGAAATGGGAAGAAACAGGAGCCGTGGCCGCTCTGCTTGGGTTTGCGGAAAATGCAGGCCGCAAGGGTGATGTTAAAACAATGAACAAAATATGCAAAAAGGTGATTGCCATGTGCACCGACAAAGCAACTATCCAGAATAAATCGGCAGCGATGAAAATATACACGGAGTATAACGGCATCACTGTTGCAAAAGATATATTTAAGGCTGCGGCACATCCGGATAAAGCATACAGGAATGCTGTCATGAGGGCTTCTATGGAAATCCCGGGTGACGAAATCGTCAGAAGGTGGATCGGATATTTCCCAAAGGCAATTCCTGACGCAAAACCTGAAATTTTGTCCTTCCTTGGAGAACGAGGTAACGACCTTGCACTTCCTCTGATATCTGAATCGCTCTCAAATGCTGATATGGCTGTCAGAATTGAAGCTGCAGCAGCGCTCTCAAAAATTGCAGGAAGCAGAGCAGTCCCGGAGCTTATAGAATATATGAGGAAAAATTCAGGGAAAGGTGATCAGGAAGCTGCAAAAAAATCCTTGATGACAATTTCAGGAGACAAGGAGATCTCCCTGCTGAAACCAGTGCTGGCAGATGAGCATCCTTCGGCTTCAGTTACTGTTATTGAACTGATGGCATGGAATAAAAACCCTGTTTATTTTGCTGAAATTTTGACTCATACAGCCTCGGCTAATGAGGATGTTAAGACAGCTGCATATAGAGCACTGGCTGATCTTGCATCACCGGCAGACCTCCAGGGGCTTGCGGAGCTGATGTCTGTAACAGATAAGGAGCAATATGTTGAAGATGTTCAGAAGGCCCTGACTGTTGCTGCTTTGAAAATTGACGATCCGGAAGACAGGTCAGCCGGGATCCTCAGGGCCCTGAAGGATGGAGCCGATAAACATAAGCTTATCCCGGTCCTTGCAGGAACGGGAGGTGAGGAAGCCCTCAATTATGTTTTAAAAGAATTTGAGGCAGGAGATGCGCAAATGAGGGATATATGTTTCAAAACCCTCACTTCATGGCGCGATCATATAGCTTCATCAGCGCTTTATGAGATTGTGGCGTCACGTAACAAGACCTTTGAGGGTCCGGCATTTCAGGGATATCTGAAACAAATATCCTCATCAGATCTTCCTGATGACCAGAAACTTCTTCTTTACAGGAAAATTATACCTTTTGCTTCAGACAGTGACCGTAAAAACCAGATACTTGCTGAAACGGCAAAACTTAAAACATACCTTTCCCTGTTCTTTGCAGGAGAATATCTGAGCGATCCTTCTACGTCAGCAGCCGCTGCAAGAGCAGTAATGCAGATCGCACTGCCTTCCGTGAACGCCAGTGACGGAATGTACGGGATTCTTGTCAGTGAAATCCTCACAAAGGCCATTGCCGGGCTTTCAGGACCTGAAAGTGATTATGAAAAAGAGATGATTAACAGGTATCTGGCTTCCATGCCGGCTGATGAAGGCTTCATTCCGATGTTCAATGGAAGAGACCTTACCGGATGGCAGGGGCTTGTTGAAAATCCCATCGCGCGGGCAAAAATGCGAAAGTCAGAACTTGCCCGCAAGCAGGCAGAAGCCGACGTCAAAGTACCGGCCAGTTGGAGCGTTAAGGATGGTTGCATCTGGTTTAACGGCAAAGGTGACAATCTTTGTTCCGTTAAAGAATATTCCGATTTTGAATTGCTCGTCGACTGGAGGATAACAAAAGGAGGTGACAGTGGCATTTATCTCAGAGGGTCACCACAGGTGCAGATATGGGATCCGTCAAGAAAGGATTCAGGAGCTTCGGTGGGTTCAGGAGGCTTGTATAATAACCAGATACACCCGTCTAAACCGCTTAAGGTGGCTGACAATCCCGTGGGAGACTGGAATACATTCAGAATATTAATGGTTGGAGAAAAAGTTTCGGTATGGCTTAACGGAGAATTGGTGGTTGATGATGTCGTCATGGAAAATTACTGGGACAGAAATATTCCCATATTTCCTTCTGGTCCCATTGAGTTGCAGGCCCATGGTACGGATCTGGGCTTCAGGAACATTTATATCAGGGAAATAAGCAGCGATGAATATAATCTGACGACGGAAGAAAGATCGGAAGGCTTTATTGCTCTTTTCAACGGCAGAAACCTTGACAACTGGACCGGCAATAAAGAGTCATATGTCGTTGAAGACGGGGTTGTGGTTGTAAAACCCGGGAGCGGAAGCGGAGGAAACCTCTTTACAGAAAAAGAATATTCTGATTTTATTTTCCGCTTTGAGTTCCTTTTAACCCCTGGGGCTAACAATGGCCTGGGAATCAGAGCTCCCCTCGAGGGTGATGCCGCATATACGGGGATGGAGCTGCAGATACTTGACAATACAGCTCCGGTATACGCCTCCCTCCAGCCATATCAGTATCACGGATCAGTTTATGGTGTGATTCCAGCCAGAAGAGGCTTCCTGAATCCTGTTGGCGAGTGGAACTATCAGGAGGTTTATGTTAAAGGGACTAAAATAAGGATCACTCTTAACGGAACGGTAATACTCGATGGTGATATAGCTGATGCGCGGGATGGAGGAGCAATGGATCATAATGACCACCCCGGACTGAAGAATGAAAAAGGTCATATCGGATTCCTCGGACACGGCTCGGTGGTAAAATTCCGTAATATACGCATCAAAGAGATTTAGAAATCATTATATATAACACATTTAATGTAAAGCCATTGAAATCCCGGGGCAAGGGCTCCGGAATGATTTCTTTCTTGGTAACAGAAAAAACCATTCAATGTACTTTTTGGTTAACTGATTTTTTTAAAGATTTAATTTTTTCACGATATGAGCAAGATTTTACCAATAACCATAATTCTTATTTTGCTTCTTTCCTGTTCGGAAGTGAAGCCGCCTGAACCCTTCGGCCCCGTTCCCTCGGAGCGGCAGCTGGCATGGCATGAGCTTGAATATTATATGTTCGTTCATTTTACTGTTAATACTTTCACAGATAAAGAGTGGGGGTATGGAGATGAAGACGAATCGGTTTTCAATCCGTCGGAACTTAATTGCCGTCAATGGGCAAGGACGGCAAGGGATGCGGGAATGAAAGGAATCATCATTACTGCAAAGCACCATGATGGATTTTGCCTGTGGCCTTCAAAATATACCACACACTCGGTGAGAAATTCCTCCTGGAAAGATGGCAACGGAGATGTCCTGCAGGAACTGAGACAGGCCTGCGACGAGTTTGGGTTGAAACTCGGTGTTTATTTATCTCCATGGGACAGAAACAGTGCAGTTTACGCCAGTCCTGAATACATTACTTATTACAGGAACCAGCTTAGAGAGCTTCTTACAGAGTATGGGGAGATATTTGAAGTATGGTTCGATGGAGCAAACGGGGGCGATGGTTATTATGGAGGAGCGAGAGAAACAAGACGAATTGACAATAAAACATATTACGACTGGCCAAATACCCACAGGATTGTGAGAGAACTTCAGCCATCGGCAGTGATGTTCAGCGATGCAGGTCCTGATATACGATGGGTGGGCAATGAAGCCGGCATGGGCAGTCTGACAAACTGGTGCCTTTTGAACAGGGATGAAATGTATCCGGGAGGCAATTTCGCCGGCATCCTGGGAGAAGGTCATGAAGATGGTACACACTGGGTTCCGGCTGAGGTTGATGTGTCAATACGCCCGGGATGGTTTTATCACCGCAGCCAGGATTCTCTTGTAAGATCACCCGAAAATCTTCTGGAATTATATTATTCATCGGTGGGCAGGAACAGTAATTTTCTGCTGAACATACCTCCCGACAGAAGAGGTCTTCTTCATGAGACAGATGTAAATTCGCTATTGGCATTCAGAAAATTGAGGGAGAAAGAATTTGAATACGAACTGGCTCTCGGAAAAAATGTCATCTCAAACCACGACAGAGGTAAAAACTACAGAGCGACAAATGTAACAGACGGACTTCCTGATACTTACTGGTCGACACCTGATCATATAACTTCTGCGAGCCTTACAATAGACCTTGGAGCAGAGACTGAGGTTAACAGAATCCTTCTGCAGGAATATATAAAGCTTGGCCAGAGGGTTAAGTCATTTACAGTGGAGGCAAATTCTGGCGGAGAGTGGAAGCAGGTGCTCGAAGGAACCACCATCGGGTATAAGATCATAAGGAAGTTTCCGGTTTTGAGAGCATCTAAGATCAGGGTAACCATCACGGAGTCAAAAGCCTGCCCTGTAATCTCAAATATTGAACTGTTCCGGGCACCAGGTGACTGAATGTTCCGTGACAGAAGTATCACTCCTTCATGATTCGCCGGACTTTTGCACCAGCATCCCTATTGGGCAGGTATTCCCACTGTATGCGCCAGTGTAATAACCTGATTTGACTTCAAACCCATTTCAGCAGCGAGCCTCTCTTTCGGAATAGATCCCCTGACCACACAACCAAGATTTTCAGAGGCACAGTAAAGGTAAACGTTCTGTCCAATGAATGCTGCGTCGGCATACGGCATAAGCAGATCAGAATCTTTTATTTCATCACCCTCTCTCTTACCCGATTTAGACATGTCAGCTACATAAACAAGGTTGACAGGAGCATCAAAAACAAAAGATTGTGTTCCGCATGATTTTCTGATATCTCTGTTATGGATCTGTTTTAATGCGTGAGACTTCTCATCATAAAGGTATAATCCGGTTTCCAGTATTATATAGACCTGTATTTCCTGGTAGTTCATGGCCGAGGGAGCAGTCCTTTTGCCGGCATCGGCTCTGTTAATGCCCCATGCTGCCCAGAGCAGATTTGAAAGTTGCTGTGGTGTAAGATTATCTCTGGTAAAACTTCTGGTGGTCTGCCTGTCATTCAGTGCCTGCATAAGAGGCTTGCCCCCGTTCTTGTCGGGAGCTGGAAGGTTTATATCCTGTGGAATGACCTTTATAAAGGCTGAATTCAGAATAGCCAGCAGGATAACGTATATAATACCTTTTTTCATGATATTGTGATTTTAGTTAATATTATTTCAGATCGCATCAACGCAAATATATATCCATTAATGAAAAAACTGCAATTTTCAGAATATTTACGGAAAATATTTTCAAAGCGGGCCAGGTTTTTCATGTGCAACAGGAGCTGAATATTTCCTGTATTTCTGTTTGTTGCTTTTTCCAACTTTTATCTTTTATCTTTTATCTTATTAATCTATATCTTAGCAGTTCATTATCTGACCATGGCACTGAACTATATCTGGATCTCATTTTTTTTTATTGGTTTCATAGTAGCTCTGGGGCAATTGATATTTGCAGGCAACACCCAGATATTCAACGATATGATAAATTCTACATTTACCAATGCGAAAACAGGTTTTGAGATTTCACTTGGTCTGACCGGAGTACTTACTTTATGGCTTGGTTTGATGAAGGTGGGAGAAAAAGGTGGGGTGGTATCAATTCTGGGAAGATTATTCGGTCCATTTTTTCAGCGGCTTTTTCCGGAGCTTCCCAAAGAGCATCCTGCATACGGATCAATGATATTAAACTTCTCGGCAAACATGCTTGGTCTCGACAATGCTGCAACCCCCATGGGCCTTAAAGCCATGAAGGAAATGCAGGATTCAAATCCAGATAAGGAAACAGCCTCCAATGCCCAGATCATGTTCCTTGTCCTTAATGCATCAGGACTTACGATAATTCCCGTCAGCATAATGGTATACAGGACCCAGCTTGGAGCTGCCAATCCGTCTGATATATTCATTCCCATACTTATAGCGACATATTTCGCCACACTTGTGGGATTAATCAGCGTAGCCCTTGTGCAGAAGATAAATCTTCTTGACAGGGTGATTTTTGCCTATCTGGGCGGTCTGACAGCAATTATTGTTGGCATTATTGCATATTTCAGCTCGTTGCCCAAGGACCAGATAGCCAATGCATCAACATTTGCAGCCAATTTCATTCTGTTCACCATAATAATTCTTTTTATTGTGCTGGCAATTATTAAGAAAGTTAACGTTTATGATGCTTTTATTGAGGGGGCAAAAGAAGGATTCGGGATAGCCATCAAGATAATACCTTTTCTTGTTGCAATCCTTGTGGCAATAGGTATTTTCAGGGCATCAGGCGCTATGGATTTCATTATCACCGGATTTGAGAAATTCTTCGCCTGGATTGGCTTTGATACACGCTTTACGGGAGCACTGCCCGTAGCATTCATGAAACCGCTTAGCGGAAGCGGTGCAAGGGGATTAATGATTGACGCCATGACCATTCATGGGCCTGATTCGTTTATAGGACGCCTCTCATGCTCTCTTCAGGGAGCAACTGATACAACATTTTACATCCTCGCGGTCTATTTCGGATCGGTTGGCATAAAGAATACACGTCACGCTGTGGGCTGCGGACTTATTGCCGACCTGGCCGGAGCTGTGGCCGCAATATTCGTGGCTTATCTGTTCTTTGCTTAATTTCCCGGGAAAGATGAACCCGTAAGAGCCCGGCAGAATTTCAGGCAGTATTGTAAGATGAAATCAGTGCTGCACGTCACAGTTCTGATAAAACAGTCGTAATATATCTGTGGATCAGTATGAAACCTGAAGTAAACAAATTTATGATCTGAGTTTTTATATCAAGTCATATGACTAATAATTTTTATGATAAAAGTGAAACATTCCTGCTTCCTGTTAAAGAATTAACAGTAGAAGGAGAAGTCTCCAATCCCGGAAAAGTAGATTTTTCGTCTCTTCCCCTGCGTTCTGTTATTGTAAAGGAGACCCTCCTAGATGATTCAGGGTCAGACAGGTTCACCGGAGCATTCAGGTACGACGGATATTCATTTTTTGACATACTCAACACCAGGGTCGTTAAAAAATCAAATGCAAAAGAGTTCGGTTCTGTGATCGACCTTTATGTTGAAGTTGAGAATGACAGGGGCGAAAAGACAGTGTTCAGCTGGGGTGAGATCTATTATCCGGTCAATCTTCACAGGATAATTGTTGCTGCCGGTGTTTCCAGAATAATTCCCACTAAAACCAATGACCTCTGGGAACTTCCCGGGGAAAGTAAAATTATTGCCGGATCTGACCTTATCACGGAAAGGAACATACCGTCACCGGTAATATTAAGAGTAAGATCAATTGCGAAGTCATTTGAAGTGAGAAGAGAGTTGACGCCTCTCTATTCTGGCAGGATAAAGGTTTTTAATAATACGGAGCATGCTCATACGATCAGGAATTATCCTCCCGGCCTCAATTTTGAGACTTTCAGAACGATTTTCTATGGTAGGGGACGGGGTATTCACAGCACGGAGCCCTTTAGGGGTATCTTGCTCAGGGATATTCTTGATGAATATTATCTGCAGGGTAAGATAAGATTGCGGGAAGGGCTTATCTGTATTGCAGGAATTGACGGATACCGTTGCGCAGCATCATATTCCGAAATTTTTAACCGCAATGATCAGCAGGAATTTCTACTGGTTCAGATGGAACCGGATGAGAATGGCGGCCTGTTCCGGATTTTTGCCGCGTCGGATTTTTTTTCCGACAGGGCAGTCAAGGCTATATCTGAAATTCATCTTTTATCTGATTAGAAACTGAAGCCCTGCTCTTTTTTGAACTTGAATAAATACGTGCTTATCCAGCTGAAATGAACAACATAGTTATCCCGATACTGGTAATTATAAGTATATTTACGATTATCATACTGACATCAAGGTTCAGGCTGCATGCTTTCGTTGCACTTTTTATTGTCTCACTTTTCCTTGCTTTTACAACTCTTCCGCCTCACGAAGTCATGACAGCTGTAAAGGAAGGTTTTGGAAGCACAATGGGATCCATAGGCTTCCTAATCATTCTTGGTGCCATGATCGGAATAATACTTGACAAGACTGGCGGCACTCTGAGTATTGCAAATTACATTCTTGGAAAAACCGGCAAAAGGAGAAGTGCTGAAGCTATGGGTATAACCGGTTACATTACCGGGTTGCCTATTTTCTGTGATTCCGGATTCATCATTCTAAGCGGGTTGGCAAAATCATTAAGTGCAAAATCAATGGTGCCGGCGCCTTTCATAACTACGGCGCTGGCATGCTCCCTGTACTCGGTTCATTGCCTTATACCTCCGCATCCCGGAGCGCTTGCAGCAGCCGGCATGATGAATGTAAACATCGGTTATCTTATAATGGCAGGTGCATTCCTTGCCATTCCCGGTGTCGTGGCAGCTTTTTTCTGGAGCAGGTGGATAAGCAGAAAACTGAACACTGCGCCTGCAAACCCGTCGCCTGATGAGAGAATACCACGGCAGGAACTGCCTCCTGTATTTTTCGCCTTTTTGCCTGTTGCTGCGCCACTGTTGCTTATAACCGTAAAATCGCTTATTACTATAGCAGACAAATCAGGTGGAAGTATTGCAGCACAGATATTCTTATTCCCGGGTGAACCTGTTATAGCTTTATCCATTGGTGTGTTGCTTGCACTTTTTCTTGTGCGGGAAAAGAGTGTAAGAACAATGAATGAACTTTTTTCCGAAGCTGTTGTGAAAGCAGGTCCCATTTTAATAATTACTGCAGCCGGAGGCATGTTTGGACTGGTAATAAGATCTACAGGGACAGGCGAATTGCTGGGTAAAATGCTGGCAGATACGGGAGCCGGACTTATTGTTCCATTCCTGATTGCAGCTGTGATGAAGACTGCGCAGGGCTCATCGACGGTTGCCATTATTACTGCTGCCGCATTTATAGCTCCGATGCTTCCTGTACTTAACCTTGAATCTGAAACAGGGAGGCTCCTTGCAACTCTGTCAATGGGCGCGGGTTCAATGTTTGTCTCTCATGCTAACGACTCATATTTCTGGGTGGTTAGCAATTTTGGGGAACTTGAAACAAATACCTCTCTGAAAGTCTACTCAACTTCAACCATGATAATGGGAACTGTTGTATTTGCATGCATACTGATCTTATCGCTCCTGATCAAATGAATGAACACAAACATCATGATATGAACAGCAGAATAATAGCGGAAAAGATTTTTCTGGCCGGAGTGGCGGGTGTTTTGCCTGACAGGCTTGTTTCAGAATCTGTATCGTTAAAGGGAGAGATTCTGAAAACCGGGGAGATAACTTTTGAGGTAAATATGCTGAACAATATTTATGTGACAGGCGCCGGAAAAGCAAGCGCTGCTATGGCTCACCATGTGGAAGCTATTCTGGGAAAAAGAATTACAGGAGGTCATGTAGTTACAAGGTACGGGAACTCATGTACGCTGAAAAAGATCAAAGTAACGGAAGCTGGCCATCCCTTTCCCGATGTCAACAGCTTTAAGGCTGCCGGAGAAATAATGGCACTTGCTGATAAGGCGGGGGAAAATGATCTTGTTATATGCCTGATTTCCGGAGGGGGTTCGGCACTCATGACAGACCTGCCTGAAGGATTGTTCCCTGAAGAAATCCACATAGTCAATAACCTGCTTGTCAAATGCGGCGCAACCATTCACGAGATCAATACTGTACGCAAACACCTTTCCGAAGTTAAAGGAGGACAGCTTGCCACACGAATGTTCCCGGCAACACTGGTTAATCTTATTCTTTCGGATGTTGTTGGTAACCAGATCGATGTAATTGCATCAGGACCGACGGTCCCTGATATGACAACATACCGGGATGCATATAAAGTACTTGAAGACCATAATCTTTTAAATGATGTTACCGAAGGAATAAAAAAATACTTAAGGGAGGGTATTGAAGGATTACGGCCTGACACCCCCAAACCCGGAGATCAGGCATTTACAAGGACATATAATATACTGATCGGGACTAATGCAACTGCTCTGGAAGCATCGCGGAAATATGCTGCCGGTTCTGGATATAATCCTTACATTATTACAGATTCCTTGTCGGGAGATGTTGAAGATGTTGTCCAAAAGGTTATAGATACCGCAATCTCTTACAGAAACAACCCTGAAGTTCGCAAACCTTTATGTTTATTATTCGGTGGTGAAACAACTGTTAAGGTCACCGGTACAGGTCTTGGCGGAAGGAACCAGCATCTTGCCCTTACCGCAACTGTCAGGTTGAAAGATCTTCCTGGCATTACTATACTTTCAGCCGGGACAGATGGCAATGACGGTCCTACTGATGCGGCAGGAGCAGTGGTTGATTCGTCGACATTTCATTACGGGTTGTCGGTGGGCAAGGAGCCTGAAAAGTATCTCGGGGATTTTGATTCATACGGCTTTTTTAAGTCTGCAGGCGGCCATATTTTTACCGGCCCTACATTTACCAATGTTATGGACATGGTGGTAGTCCTTGTTGAATGAGTTTACGTTTAATTTTATCTATATTAAGATGAAAGCACTGGTTCTTGAAGAATACCGGAAGCTGGTTTACAAAGATGTACCTGATCCTGAAATTCTGCCCTGCGAAGTGCTTGTGAAAGTTAAAGCATGCGGGATCTGTGGCTCGGATGTTCACGGATACGATGGAAGCACAGGCAGGAGGATACCTCCGGTCATTATGGGGCACGAGGCATCGGGTGTTATTGTAAGTACAGGACAGGAAGTAAGGAACTGGAAAGCCGGCGACAGGGTGACCTTCGATTCGACTGTGTATCCGCTGAACGACTGGTTTACACTTGAAGGTCATTATAACCTTAGTGACAACAGGGAGGTATTTGGTGTTTCCCCGGGCACATACAGGCGCAATGGTGCATTTGCAGAATATATAGCGGTTCCACAGCATATCCTTTACCCAGTCCCCGGCTCGGTGACATTCGAGCAGGCGGCTATGGTCGAAGCAGCAGCAGTGGCCCAGCATAGCATAAACATCTCGGGGATAAAAACCGGCAACAGTTGTGTGATAGTCGGGGCAGGGACCATAGGAACTTTTATTCTCAAACTTCTTGTAATTGCAGGGGCCGGCAGGATTGCTGTTATTGACAGCAATCCTGCAAGCAGAAGCCGTGCCTCTGACCTCGGGGCAGACCTTGTGTTAAGTGCGGATGATACTGGTCTGGCGAAAAAAATAATGGATCTTACTTCATCAAGGGGTGCTGATATTTCATTTGAAGCAGTAGGAAACAATGAAGCCTTCAATACAGCTATAAATAATGTCAGAAAGGGTGGTACTGTTGTTTTGATAGGAAACACATCTTCAATTGTGGAATTCCCCCTTCAAAAAGCCGTTACAGGAGAGTTGAGAATCCTTGGAAGCTGTGCGATACGGGGCGAATACGAAATTATTCTGGAATTGCTTGAGAAAGGCAGGTTGTGCGTAGATGACCAGATCCGGGCTGTTGCGCCTTTGTCTGAAGGTCCTGACTGGTTTGAGAAGCTTTATGCCGGGAGAGGAATCCCTGGAAAAATAATCCTTGTTCCATGATTTTAACGACATGAAAGACAGAATATATAATATATCAATTGCCGGATGTGGCAAAGTGGCACATCTGCATGCAGCTGCAATTAAGAACATACCGGATGCAAGGCTTGCAGGAGTATGGAGCAGAACAGCTTCCACGGCTGATAACTTTGCTGCTCTTCATGGTACGAAGGCCTACAGGGATATCTCGCTTATGGTCCGGGAAAACAATGCTGATTTGGTTATTGTCAGCACCCCTCATCCTTTTCATTGCAACCCGGCAGTGGAGGCTGCCGGAGCGGGTGCAAACGTTCTGGTTGAGAAGCCCCTTGCAGCTGACCTGCGTGATTGCGATACTATTATCGGCTCCTGTAAAGCGAATAATGTTAAACTGGGTGTCGTAAGTCAGCGACGATGGTATCCGCCTGTAATGCGGGTGAAGGACGCAATCGACAGTGGAAAGCTCGGGAATCCGGTGCTGGCAACGGTTACCATGCTTGGATGGCGCGACAGAGCGTATTATGAATCTGATGACTGGAGAGGAAAATGGAAATCTGAAGGGGGAGGCGTACTGGTTAACCAGGCGCCTCACCAGCTGGATATTATGCTCTGGATGATGGGAGACGTGGATGAACTCTATGGTGTATGGCGGAACCTGAATCATCCATATATAGAAGTAGATGATACAGCAATTGCGATTATCAGGTTTAAAAGCGGGGCTGCAGGAAATATTCTGGTAAGCAATTCACAGAAGCCGGGAATACATGGTAAAATTCATATACATGGTGATAATGGTGCCTCGGCAGGTGTTCAGACTGACGGAGGTGCAATGTTTATTGCAGGCATGACCGGAGTCACCGAACCCCCTGTGAATGATATCTGGACCATTCCGGGGGAGGAAATATTGCTGAAAAAATGGCAGAATGAAGATACCCTGACATTTAAAAATTGTGATCCGGCTGTGCATTATCTTCAGTGTCAGATAGAAGATTTTATAAACGCAATACGAAACAATTTACATCCTCTGGTCAGTGGGGAGGCAGGAAGGCGGACTGTTGAACTCTTTTCAGGGATATACCGTTCAACCCGTGACAATGCCCCGGTAAGGTTCCCTCTGGAACCAGAGTCCGGATTTGATGGCAGAGGCACAGAAGACTAGCAGGCCTGTCAGCTAAAGGTCACTGCATTAATGAAAAATTGACTGTAAAAACTTAAAAAAATAACCAGGAAACAATGACTCCATACTACATTATTGCAATAGTAATCCTGGGTGTTGCCATGTTGCTGCTCATGGTACTGAAGTTTAAGCTTAGTGCATTCATTTCACTTTTAATGACAGCCGTATTTGTCGGCATACTTGCCGGAATGCCGCTGAATGAGATCAGCACAAGCATCCAGGAAGGGATGGGAAGCACACTCGGTTTCGTTGCCACTATTGTCGGTCTTGGAGCTATTTTCGGACAGATGCTGGAAAGTTCCGGCGGAGCCATGTCACTTGCTAATTATCTGCTGAATAAATTTGGAAAAGACAAAGCATCATGGGCATTGATGCTTACGGGTTTCATAATCAGCATACCAATATTCCTTGATGTCGGATTTATTATACTGATCCCCATTGTATATGCCCTGTCGCGTAACACAAAGCGTTCAGTTCTTTTTTATGCAATTCCACTTCTGGCAGGGCTGGCGGCAACACATACAATGGTGCCTCCCACACCCGGCCCGGTGGCTGTTGCCAATATTCTTGGAGTAGATCTCGGATGGGTCGTCATATTCGGAGTCCTGGTAGGCCTTCCGAGCGCTATTATTGCCGGACCTCTGTTTGGGAGATATATTGCAGGTAAGATCTATGTGCCCGTACCGGATGTTTTACTCGAAGGGAAACCAGGATCTGAAACAGGTGAAGGAAAACCACCTTCGTTCGGTATCATTGCATTGATAATATCGGTCCCTCTTCTGCTGATACTGATGGGTACATTCATAAAACTTGGCGTGGATAAGGAAATCGTTAAAGGATCATTTATCACTGACCTGCTTATTTTTATCGGTCACCCGTTCACAGCCCTTATTATTGCTACCCTTTGTTCCATACTACTTTGTGTAAGACGCAATATGCCCGGAAACAGGATTCTGGATCTTAGTACAAAAGCCTTGGGGCCGGCAGGAATTATCATTCTTGTGACCGGGGCAGGCGGGGTATTGAAACAGATACTGGTGGATAGTGGCATAGGAAAGATACTTGCCGAATCCGTTGCAGGTTCTTCCGTGCCGCTGATCCTTCTGGCATGGACTCTTTCCGCAATAGTAAGAATAACACAGGGCTCAGCAACCGTTGCCATGATAACGGCTGCAGGAATTATTGCACCGATAGTTGATCTGTTGAACCCGGGACAGGCAAATGTAGCCCTTATTGTAATTGCAATAGGAGCCGGTGCAACCATTTTATCACATGTGAATGACAGTGGATTCTGGATTGTAAGCAGGTATCTGGGCATGAACGAAAAACAAACCCTGAGTTCATGGACAGTTATGGAGACAATAATTTCTTTGTCAGGACTGGCATTAACACTCATGTTTTCTTTGCTGGTTTAATATAATATGGAATCAACTGGATCCCATCTGGCACTGGGAACGGAAAATGTAGGCCGTTTGCTTTTGCGTTATGCAATTCCGTCCGTTATTGCAATGACTGCTGCATCCTTATACAATATCACCGACAGTATTTTTATCGGTCAGGGTGTGGGTGCTTTAGCCATATCAGGCCTGGCCATTACTTTCCCGCTTATGAACCTGTCCGCAGCATTCGGATCACTGGTTGGTGTTGGGGCATCGGCACTTATGTCTTTGCGACTTGGACAAAAAGACTACGGAACTGCCAATATTATTCTGGGTAATGTGTTCATCCTTAACCTGATCTTCGGATTGTTATATACAGTAATCGTTCTTACTTTTCTTGATCCGATATTATACTTTTTCGGGGCCAGCCCGGACACGATCCCCTATGCTCATGACTTCATGGTTATAATATCCCTTGGCAATGTGATCACTCATATGTACATGGGATTAAATGCTTTGCTAAGAGCAACCGGTTATCCCAGGAAATCTATGTATGCCACAATTTTTGCTGTACTGATAAATATTTCTCTTGCATCCCTGTTTATTTTCAAATTCCGGTGGGGAGTAAGGGGAGCTGCCATGGCTACTATTCTGGCTCAGGCGCTGATGCTGATCTGGCAGATCAGCCTTTTCATGAACAGATCAGAATACGTTCATTTGCAATGGAAGGCCTTCATTCTGAAACGCAAAATTGTTGCTGATTCACTTGCAATAGGTCTGGCTCCTTTTTTAATGAATTCTGTTGCAAGCGTGATCGTGATTTTGATCAATCAGAGCCTTATAAAACACGGAGGCGATCTGGCAGTAGGTGCTTATGGAATAATAAACCGGGTGGCTTTTCTCTTTGTCATGATTGTCATTGGGCTCAACCAGGGGATGCAGCCAATAGCCGGATACAACTTCGGAGCAAAGCAATTCGACAGAGTAAACAGGGTTCTGAAACTTACCATTATTCTTGCAACCGGTATCATGTCGGCAGGCTTCCTTTTAGGTGAGATTTTCCCTCGGGCCGTTGCTTCTGCTTTTACCAGTGATGATGATCTGATAGGTATTGCGGTTCCCGGACTACGGATTGTGTTTATTATGTTTCCGATAATTGGCTTTCAGATGGTGGCATCAAATTTTTTCCAGAGTATAGGTATGCCGGGAAAAGCAATTTTTATGTCACTTTCCCGGCAGGTGCTTTTTTTATTGCCCTGTATTCTTATACTTCCTTCTTTTTATGGAGTTAAAGGGGTTTGGATGAGCATGCCGGCAGCAGACTTTCTGGCCAGTATAATCGCAGCATATTTGCTGTTAACACAGTATCGGAAATCAGATGTTAATAAGTAAATTTGTCAATATTATCATTGAAATGCTATGAAAGAGGTCTTTAATATTACTATTGGACGGCAATTTGGAAGCGGAGGGCGGGAGATAGGAGATAAACTGGCTGTACAGCTGGGAATTTCTTTTTATGACAAGGAACTCATTCATATTGCCTCCAGAAAAAGCGGTCTTGGCAAAGAATATTTTGAAAAGGCTGATGAAAGAAAAAGTTACCCTATCATCAGTGGAATGCTGGGAATGCGCAGTGCCATCACTGATGATGCTTTTTCCGGCTATTACCTGAGTAACGAGACTTTGTTTAAAATTCAGAGTGATGTGATACTTGAGCTTTCAGAAGAGACCTCTTCTGTTTTTGTAGGCCGGTGTGCTGATTATGTCCTTGGCGGGAAAAAGAGATGTCTGAATGTCTTCATAAGCGCAGACATGAAAGATCGGATAAAACGAATAAGTGAAACATATAATCTGACGGGAAAAAAAGCAGCTGATCTGATTGAAAAGACAGACAAAAAAAGGGCAGGGTATTATAACTATTTCAGTAATAAAGAATGGGGTGCGGCCGGCTCATACCACTTATGCGTAAATTCATCAGTTCTGGGAATAGATGATACGGTGAACGTTATCCGGCACTTCGCTGAAAAGCTGTTTGGCCTTTGAAAATAAGGTATTCCTCCGCATTATTACTACCTTCAGGCTTTTCTTTGTCTAAAATTCTAACCAGGATATTATAATATGAAGCTTAAGTTCTCAGGCGCAGCCCGTGAAGTGACAGGAAGCAAAACACTTCTCACTACTGACAGGGGCAAAAGAATTTTATTGGATTGTGGTATGTTCCAGGGTAAAGGACTGGAAACTGATCAGATGAACCGGGACCTGGGCTTTGACCCGGCTGAAATAGACCACATTATTCTTACGCATGCTCATATCGATCATTCTGGTCTGATACCATATGTATACAGGCTTGGATTCAGAGGCTCAATAATATGCTCAAATGCGACGCGCGACCTTTGTTCTATTATGCTTGCTGACACAGCCTATATACAGGAAAATGATACAAAAACATTCAATAAAAAAAGGGCAAGGAAAGGACTCCCCGTAGTAACCCCTATTTTTACCCAGGAAGATGCAAAAGAATGCATGTCCCTTTTTATAGGGATCCCGAATAATATGAAATTCAGGATAGATGACACGATAAAGGTTAAGTTCACAAATACCGGACACATGTTGGGAAGCGGCGTTGCAAACCTGTTTCTGACAGAAAATGGAGAGGAGGTCAGACTTGCATATACGGGCGACATCGGGCGGCCTTCCAACAGAATACTCGCACCACCGCAGCCTTTTCCCCAGGCCGATATACTGATTACGGAATCAACTTACGGCGACAGACTGCACCAGGATACAATATCGGCTGATGATGAACTTCTTAAAGTAGTTGTCGATACTTGCGTGAATAAGGGGGGAAAACTTTTAATACCGTCATTCAGTGTGGGGAGGACCCAGGAGATTGTCTATTCCCTTAACACATTCTTCAACCAGGGAAAGCTCCCGAAAGCAGAAATATTTGTTGACAGCCCGCTTGCCATTAATGCTACAACTATATTCCGCATGCATCCGGAGTGTTTCAATAAGAACATTCTTAAAACCATGGAAGATGACCCTGATCCCTTTGGTTTTAATACCCTGACCTACGTTTTGCGGGCAGAAGACTCCAAAAAGCTCAACGACTATAAAAAGCCGTGCATTATAATTTCAGCGTCAGGAATGATGGAAGCAGGACGAATCAAGCATCATCTGGCGAATAACATCTCTGATCCAAAGAATACCATACTGGTTGTTGGGTATTGTTCTCCAACCACCCTAGGAGCCAGGATAGTAAGGGGTGAGAAGGAAGTATCCATCCACGGGATGGTACATGAGGTAAATGCCGAGATAAAGGTTATTGACTCTTTCAGCGGTCATGGTGATTATAATGAAATGATAGGTTTTCTGGAATGCCAGGATAAAGCCGCCATTAAGAAAATCTATCTGGTGCATGGTGAGTACGAAACCCAGATAAATTATGCCTCCACTCTCAGGGAACATGGATTCAGAAATATAGAAATCCCGTCACCTAAGCAGGAATTTGTTCTTTAATGCCTTATGCTGTTTTCTTGCCCTGTTACGCTGCCGGGTAATTGCTGTGCCGGGTACTGCGCACTTATCTTATTACTTTTTTCAACTCTTCCCTGATTCTCTCCCAGTCAGGAAATACCTTTTCAAGTAATCTGTAAAATCCATGACCGTGATTGTGATGTTTAAGATGACACAATTCATGAAGCATCACATATTCGGCGAAAACATCATCCAGTCTTATAAGATCATAGCTTAAAGCTATCTTGCCCCCGGCGGAACAGCTTCCCCATCTCTTCTTCATTCTTCTGACGGTGAAGCCGGAAGGGGAAAACCCAAAGCTCTCGTATTTGCGAAGTATTTCAGAAAACATATGTGGAAGAATTTTCTGTGCAACCGTTTTGTACCAGACTTCCAGCATGGATTTTATCAGCTGCTGATCAATGCAGCCTTTAGTGCCTATTTCAATAGTATTATTCTCGGTATTCCGGATATAAGATCTTTCAGACCATATCAGTTTCAGGATATGCATTTTGCCTCTGTATAAAATTTTCGCCCCGTCAATGAAGCTCTCCGAATCGATACGAATCAGCAGCTTGTGTTTCCCGAGTATCTTTCTTATCCAGGCTGATTTATCCCTTATCATATGTTCAATAGCTTTCCTGGAAGTACGGAAAGGAACCCTTGCCACAACGCCTTCTCCGGGGCTTATACTGATACCGTGGCTCCTGCGGGATGAGTACCTGACGATAAATTCTATATCATCAACTCTCCAGAGTCTGTCTTCAGGTCTGTGCACAGGTGTTTTTATTTATTTCCTGTTTATCTGACCTCCATTGCTGACAGATAAAAGACCAGAAAAGCTGTGCCGTCCATCGTGCATTCATTGGTAGAATAATCAGCATAATCATCATGGTACACAGCCATACTGTTCTGGAACATGGCATATTCATCCTGATTGGCCAGGAATATACCTTTGAGAGAGTTAAAGATTGACGGGTAAACAGGACCGTCGACCAGACCACCGGGAACCTGCTCCCCGGCGTAAACATAGGATGAGTGCGTATTCATTGGATAATCACCGTGTTCAGGCAATCCTACTATCATACTTGTACCCCATGGATTGCAACCGAAAAGCCAATCGCGCAACCCGGCTTCCATTTCTGCAAAAGATTTATCACCGGTAATTTCTTCATAAAGCCTGGCCTGTGTAAGAGCTGCGGCAACAAGATTGTTGGAACACCATATGAAGGGGACACCAACAAGAAAAGGATTTCTTTCGCCCCTCGACCGGATAAGAGAGAGACCTTCTTTCATGTAACCTCTGAATTCATCCTTGAAAGGCACATCTTCAAGTAAACCTGCAATTGACGGATGACCCATGTTTACAAATGGATACCACTGATAGTGCCTGGCAGTATCTGCACCCATCCAGGGAGTTGTTTTTTCAAGGCGGCCGAATTCAATCGCGTGATGAAGATATTCAGGGTTTCTTGTAAGGTTATATAGTTCGGCAGCTGCAAGTTCCATGTCATCAACATAATTGTCTTCCTCATAAAAATATGGTGCTTTCCCCGGTGCAGTCTGGCATACTCCCGGGTTTTTCAGACCGTACTCGAATGCTTTAATGGCTTTGTCTTTTAGCAACTGTGAAAACTCCGGGTCAGACTTCTGATATACTTTTGCGCCTATTGCAAAAGCAGATGCGAATTTGCCTGCCGTTGACGCTATTCCGGTTGTTCGGTTAAGATTACCAAAGAGTCCCTGGACTTTTCCGGTGCAACGGTAAACGGGCCTTTCACGCCCCTTCCCGTAAAAGGCGGTATCAGCGTTCGGGTACCGGAAACCAATATGATCACGATCATCAGCGATCTGGTTGTACATGACACCGGGAGCCGGATTCATCTTAATGAGCCAGTCAAGACCCCATTTTGCTTCATTCAGAACATCGGGAATCCCGTCAGATCCCGGTAATCCGTCAGACAGGTAACTGTCGCCGAACGACCCCGGATTCTTTAAATATGCAAAAAGCATCTGATAGGTGGCGTTCGCCGAAGTGGCAACATATTGCAGATAATCGGCAGCGTCGTGCCAGCCTCCCGTTACATCGATATGAGGTTTGTCGTCACTGACACCGTATATCTCAAATCCATCTTCAGTGTGACATGAGTCTTTAATGAAGGGATTGAATCCGCATCGCTGCTGCCTCATGTAATTTAACAGAAAATCTGATGCTTCATTGTAAACATCATCCGAGATTTTGAAATCAGGAGAAACAGCTCCTCCCGCGGAGATCCTGTAGGTACCCTGAGTGGTGACCTCCGTAAAAGGAAGACGGTAACAGCTCAGAAAGGGAGATATCGGCTCCGCTTTTATCACATCTGTGATCTTTACCAGCTCCTTTCCGTTACCGGCATCTATTAAGGAGAACGACCTGAGATCAGTTTTGGAGGTGCTGAGAAAAACGGCTACTTTGACATCCCCTGTCCTGTACCCAAGCTGGTTAATTCTTACCCATTTTTTCTGTACGCCTGAGCATGAGATAAGAAAGAGTGCTGGTATGAAAAATAATTTTACAACCTGGTTTTTCATAAATGGTTCTTTTTTGTTACAGCAAGTGAAAGTGATTTATTTAAATTATTTAAGCAATTCATTTGCCTAAGATAAAAAATATTTATGACCCTGTAATTACACTTCATGGTTCAACCGTGTAAGTTAATTCACATGTCATTTCAGCTATTTTTGTATTTCTAAACAGAAGTCACAGGTAATAATGATCAGAGAATGACTTATTCCCCTTCAAGGGTAATAATGGTGATTTCGGGTGGCATCCACACCCTTACGGGAAAGCCCAGAACGCCCAGTCCTCTGTTTACTATAAGAAACTGATTATCTTCACTGTATGTTCCGCCCCAGCATGAATAGAAATATTTGGCGGGGCTCCACCTGAACTTTTTTGTTAATATTCCCAACTGCATACCATGAGTGTGCCCTGACAGGGTTAAGCTTATATCAGTTTTTCCCCTGACACTTTCCAGCCAGTGGTTCGGATCGTGGGTAAGAAGAATATCGATGTCAGTGTCATTCATGCCCTGTATTGCCCTGTCAAGGTTGCCGTGAATAATTTCCGGAAATGAGCCCATCGTAATAACACCGGCGATTCCTACACGTGCACTGTCGATTTCAATTACAATATGCTCATCATTCAGCACCCTGTAACCTGAGGCCTCTATTTTTTTATTGATTATGCGGACATTGTTTTTTATATCAGCTTCGGTGAAGTAAGGATGGTATGTGCCAAAATCATGATTTCCCATAACTGCAAAGTTTCCGTATCTGCTTCCGGCAATTTTCAGGATGGTATCGTGCCGGCCGAATTCACGCCAACCGTATGTGATAAAATCACCCGTGTTCATTATAAAATCAGGGTCATGTTCGTTAATTTCTTCCATGACATTTAAAAGTTTGTTGGTGTGATGATGGAAAGAAGGGAGGTGAAGATCTGATATCAGGGCTATCTTCAATCCGTTAAGATCCTGGTGCAATCCGGTTATTTTAAGATTGACATGCTCAGTCCGGAAATTAAACCTTCCGGAAACGGAGCTGATGACAACTACTGAAAAAATAAACAGGGAAACCATGTTCCCCGTTGCTGACAACAAACGTCTGCAGCGGGCAGGCTTTCTTTTTCCCCGGTACACGGCATAGTAAGTGATTACGAATATGATCCTTGGCACAAGCACTGCCGCTATGAGGCCATTAAACGTCATAAGCAGTGAAATGTGCCGAGGATCGTCATAGAATCCCCTGAAAAGCATGATCTGAAAGACTACGGCCCAGAAAAATATGCTCAGGGAGAAATTAAGCAATGTGATGAAAAAATATCTGACCCAGGATTTTTCGTAAAAATATTTCCGGATGACTTTAAAAGTCAGTACCTCAGACAATATTAATATCAGAATAATAACCATTCAGCACAGGTTAAATTTCAAAAGTAGTCAAATAATATTTACGGGTATTATTATTTTCGCATACCAGAATTTTAATAATGACCAGAGTGAGTTTTTCCGATGTTGAAAGAGATTGCAGAATCTGCCTGACATATTCCATTATAGTAGCCAGGTACGGAAATAAGTGGCTTATAGTCCGCCATTGCAGAAGAAAGACATGGGAAATTCCCGGCGGACATATTGAGCCTGGAGAGGAGCCGGGTGAAGCTGCACGGAGGGAGCTTATCGAAGAGACCGGCGCAGTTAAGTACTTTATCAGGCCGGTATCGGTTTATTCCGTAACCCGCGATGGAAAGACAGGATATGGCATGCTTTATTTTGCTGAAATTCATGCCCTCGGACCGCTTTTTGCCGGTTCTGAGATCTGCCGTGTCAGGGCAGTTGAAAAACTCCCTTCCAATCTTACTTATCCCGATATCCAGCCGGTTCTGTTTCAGAAAGTACTTGAATGGCTTGAATCAGAAGGCAGGGATTAGATATATTCAAATGTTATTTTTTTAAGCCACTTTTCTTCAAGAAGCCTGGCTATCCTTTTAATAACGGTACGCCTGATTTCGAGCTCTACAGGCAGAGTAGGATCCTGGTGGGCAATATTGATCCTGGTGCCAATGATAAAGTGTATTTCATCACTTTCCATCAACAATTTCACGATCTTGTCAGCAGGTCCTTTTCCAAGCCTTACACTGTTGTTATAAGTTTTAAGTATCTCATTTACTTTCTGTAACGTCAGGATGCCTTCTGTCACCAGATCAATGCCTTCAAGAAAGCTTTCAGGTGGCAGTTCGGGATCTTCGAAGATCAATTCGTCAACGATGGTCCTGTTCAGTTCACGGGCAACGATATCAGCTGTAGTCCCGCCACACAGAATTACTTTTCCTCCGTAATCGATCACCTTTTTTGCCAGCTCGCTGTCTTTCTCCTTCTCATAGGGGGGGCCCGAACATATCAGAAGCTTTCTTGGTTCCCTGAAATATATTGTTGCACAGCTTATATCGTCTCTGGCTTTATAGGCATCATTTTTATGAGCCATTGTGACAATCTTTCCCGAAAGGACGATTGCTGATATTGACGCTTCGTTTGCGACAAGAGATGCAGCATATGCGGCAATTTTATCTCTTTCCCATCCAAATGGATATTGCTCGCTACCCATCCCGCTTTGGGCCACACCGTCGGAAAAAAATATTATCCGGTCTTCTTTCTCTGGCAGGAATGAGTGAGTTTTAAGGACTTTACCTTTATGTTTGCCTTTCTGAAGCACCACCTGCTTCCATGGAATATCCACTACCTTGCTTTTTTTCAGGATGATCGTGGCAGGATTGTCATATTCGAGGATATTGGTATGACCGCTGCTTTCAATATCAACGATTGTGAACGTGGAATAGCTTATCTTCCTTTCGCTGCAGACAGGCAGTGTATTCATAATGATTTCAGCTATCCTGTCAACTTCCTTGTGTTCTCTTGTAAAGTTCAGAGCCATGGTTGCGGTAAGTGTTGCGAGGATGTTTGCTTTTACCCCATGGCCCATTCCATCGGAGAGTACTGCAATGACCCTGTCTTCTTCCCTTATATACCTGTACAGAAAGACATCGCCGCAGATTCTTTCACCGTCGTGATTTCTCTGCTGGCTGTTTACTTCAATATAAAAGTCTCTGCTCACCGGACGTATCTGAATATCATGTATTCTTTTTGGATCTCGTTTTATAGGACTCAATAATGGAATTGAGCATCTGTTCAGTTTCAGAGGCTCCCTCACCCAAAAGGAATCCTATTTTCTGTACCATTTCGAGATTTCTCTCGATCACCTCGCTTACCCTGGAGATCACTTCCTCGCCCTGGACTTCGGGAGAGTACATGTCGCGGATTATTGCACCGCACATTTTGTTCTTTTTTATCGGGAAAATGGAAACGTTAAGCATCCGGTCCTCAAAATGGATGTCCTTGCTCAGAACAGGATCGTCTTCCTTGATTACATATGTGAACATATTGTATACATTGAATGGCATCAGGGTTTTAAGATCAGCTCCGGCAAGCCCCGGAATAATGTCGGATATAGCCTTTGCATCCTCACCGATTATATTAATGAAGCTCAGGTTTGAATGAAGAATTTTAAGATCGTTGTCTACTATAACTACCCCGGTAGGCAGCTTTTCAAGCATATTGTTCATCATGTCTGAAGTGCTCTGAGCCACCTCTTTCTCCCTTCTGGCAAGCTCTTCCGATTCCTTCAGGGCCTTTTTTGTTTCCGCAAGCTTTTTGTTTGTCTGTCTGAGAGTTTCAATATATTCCTGCTTGTTCCTGATGTTAAAAGTGTGACACATTTCAGGAACGGCCAGCCCTTTGGCTACTGTGGCGGCAAATTCACGGCAGGACTGATATCCGCATGCACCACAATTTATTTCCTCTCCTGAGTCTTCTTTACCTATTATTTTAAGGACCTCTCTTATGGCCTCTTCAGGAGGCTCGGGAATGCGCTGATCATCCGGGTTAAAACTTCTGGAGAAGTCAAGTTCCGACCACCGGTCAATATTCTTCTGCCACAGATCAATATCCAGCATGCCGACTCTTTTCTCTGCATAGAGCCTCACCAGAGCCCTTCTTTTAAAGCGCTCGTTATGTCGTTCCATGCCTGGTCCGAGAAGGCAACCATGACAGAAAAACATATTGAAATGATGATGGATCGTATCGATGTATTTCTCAAAATCATTTATGCCTTCCTGAACATCCTCCCTGCCGGCTGCAGTTATGACGCTGCTGGTGGCCATGTCACGTTTTATGCCTCCGGCCTGAATTATTCCCGCAGGAAGAGGGTAGAGAGCCCCCCAGTAACCATAAGGAGGATCAAACTCTGACATTCTGACCACTCTTTCCTGAATGTCAAATTCATCAAAAAGCTGACGCAGTTCTATAAATGTGAGAACAGCCTCAATCAGTTTCCCGGACCGGTACAGGTATATTTCGTCTTTGTTGTCGATGCATGGTCCTACATACACTATTGCTACATCATCGCCATATAATTCTCTGACTACCATTGCAGTTGCTATCATGGGCGATACCAGAGGGGCGAGGTTGGGAATCAGTTCAGGATGATATTTCTCTATCAGTTTTACAATTGCAGGACAGTTGGCGGTTATATAGTATTTACCCTCCGCCTGGCTGAATAGCTTCGCATATTCAGCAGCTATCAGATCAACACCAAAAGAGTTCTCATGAACATAGCTGAAGCCAAGCGACCTCAGCATCCCGACAAATTTACGGTAATCGGTTATGTCATCAAATTCCGATGCAATGCTTGGGGCAACCAGCAGGGCTGTTTTTCTCCCCGACGCAAGAAGGTCTTTTACCTGCTTCCTGGAATCGCGGAATTCTATAGCACGCGGAGAACAGGAAATATAGCACAATCCGCACCCGATACATCTCCCGGGAATAATAAAAGGATGTTCTCTGTGTGGCCGGACTTCTATTGCGTTAACAGGACAAACCCGTACGCAGGAATAGGAATTCCTGCATTTTTCGTTATTAATGTAAAATACCGGTTTCCTGCTGGTCATATTTTTCAGAATTAATTATTTCAGATTTTCAAATTCTTTTTCCAGTATGCTTTCAATCACAGATACCGACACATTTTCAATGAGCCTGTCATTTATCTTCAGATTGGGTCCGTTGCTGCACATTCCCATGCATCTTGAACCTTTGAAGATTACCCTGTCTTCAAGATGATGCTTTTTCAGATAATCCCTGACGTACATTACTACATCCTTGTTTCCCCGGGAGAAGCAGGAACTGCCCAGACAGATCTGCATTTCTATTCGCTTTGGCATTATATTATGTTATGAAAAAAACAACAGGTTCAAAAGTAGTAAATATTTCCGGAGCACGGCTCACATCTTTAAGCATTTACAGTACCAATCCTGGTAAATTCCATCAGTAATGATACACCATGGCCCTGATGTCATTATGTGCGCTTAGATTAAATATTTGCGTAACACATTGAATGATAATCATATACAGAAATTACTGCATCGAGATTGAATTTATCTTGTATTGTTATTTAATTAACAATGTTTATTTGCTAACAATAAAAATAGTATATTTGTGTAATTGACCAGACTGGCAGTTTAATGCTTAAAGGTTCTGCTTGTTTTATATATTCGATAGCTGGCAACTATGTTAACTGAGCATACGGGATGTAACTGTTTCATGTCTCAATTTCCGGACAGAACATTGCCGGAGCAGGTAATATTATATAAGAGATTATCATCTGATGCCAATTAAATTGTTAATCACATTATGGAAACGGATATTGACAAAGTAATTAAAAAATACAGGCAGGGAAGAAGGGAGGAATTGATACCTCTTCTGCAGGAGATTCAGGAAACATCAGGATTTCTCTCAGAAGATGCAATAGTAAAGGTAGGAAAACATCTCGGGTTAAGTACGACCAAGATCTACGGTCTGGCTACATTTTATGACCAGTTCAAATTTTTTCCGAAGGGCAGGATCCACATTAAAGTTTGCAACGGAACCTCATGTTTCCTTGAAGGCAGCCAGGCAGTTCTGAACAATATAATAGATGAGACAGGGGCCTCACCCGGGCAGACTACAAGAAACGGCAACTTCACGCTTGAAGTCGTTTCCTGCATGGGAGGATGCAATAACGGACCGGTTGTTTCGGTAAATAACGAGTTCTTCACGAAGGTAAAACCGGAGCAGATCCCTGAAATGATCAGGAAGCTGAAGTATATTTTTGAAAATGATTAAATGGAAGATCTGAAGAATTTTCTAATATCCAGGGTTCTTCTGCTGGAATCAGACACCCTGCCTCAGGAAACGGAAAAATCCCTGCAGTATTTGCGCAGGGATAAAACAGACGTTCCTCTCATTTTTATTTCTTCAGGTACAAGCAGTATGATAGCCGGATCTGAGAAAACATACTTCTCTGCAAAAACATATCTGGAAGAGAGTGATATAACTGCAGATATCATTAGGGTTGGCTGCACCGGTCCATTTAATTACGAGCCTTCGGTTGCTGTTCAGATGCCCGGAAAGAACAGGCTTTTCTTCAGAAATATCACTGAAGAAAAAATTGAACCACTGCTGAATGGTGTTTTTCACAACGATATAAACAAGGATGATCTTTTGGGGCAGCATGGCATGAAGGGATTTGAAATGTGGCCCGGGGTACCTTTTATTGGTGATCTTCCTTTTTTTGCTTTTCAGAAAAGGATTGTACTGGGCAATTGTGGCTGCTATGATCCTGAGAGCATTGAGGAATACATTGCACGGGGAGGATACAGGTCTTACGTGAAAACAATTCGTCATTACACCTACGAAGAGGTTTGCGACATAGTTGAAAAGAGCGGACTCAGGGGCAGGAGTGGCGGAGGATATCCGACCGGTTTAAAATGGAAGCAGGCCCTTAATACCGCCTCCGGCACCAGATACCTTATCTGCAATGCCAAGGAAAGTGATCCCGGATCCTTCTGCAACATTACCATCATTGAGAGCGATCCACATCGGCTGATTGAAGGTATGGCAATAGCATCGTATGCCATTGGCTCCTCTTCGGCAATTGTGTATCTGCGTTCCGGTTCTGATTATGCACATTCACGAATTCAAAAAGCGATCGATTCTGCAAGAGAATACGGACTTCTGGGTCATAATATCTATTCAAGCGGATATAACCTTGACATAAGTGTGCGGATTGAGCCCGGGGCTTTTGTATGTGGTGAGGAAACAGCCCTGATCAACAGCCTTGAGGGCAAGAGGGGAATGCCTCAGTTGAAGCCCCCTTATCCGACAACCTATGGCCTCTCAGGTAAACCAACCGTGATCAACAACGTGGAGACATTAATGAATGTTCCGATTATTATGCAGAATGGCCCTGAATGGTTCAGGAGCCATGGAACTGACAACAGTCCTGGCACAAAAATTTTCGCCGTTGCCGGAAAAGCCCGACTGACAGGGGTTGTGGAGGTTGAAATGGGAACAAGCCTCAAAACCATTATTGACGATATTGCCGACGGAATAAAAGACGGCAAGGAGTTCAAGGCTGTTCAGATAGGAGGTGCATCGGGGACTTATATTACACATGACAATCTCGATGTTCCGGTTGATTATGAATTAATGAAGGAACGTGATGCAGGTATGGGTGCCGGCGGATTCATTGTAATTGATGAAAGTACCTGCATGGTAGATCTTGTCAGATTTTACATGGAATTCATTCGCAATGAGAGTTGTGGTAAGTGTATTCCTTGCCGGGAAGGTACAGGCAGAATGCTGGAAATTCTTGAAGGTATAATAAGAAAACCGGCTAACGAGGATTCAGGAACCACCCTTGAACGTTTCAAAGGGGTAATGCAGCTTGAGACAATAGCTGCTGTCATGAAGGATGCTTCATTATGCGGGCTTGGCCAGACTGCTCCGAATCCTTTCATAAGTGCCCTGAAAAATTTCAGGGAAGAATTTGAAGAACATATCTTTGACAGAAAATGCAGGGCAAATGTATGCAGAGGATTGCGTACTTTCTCTATAGATGTGGATAAATGCACAGGCTGTACAGCCTGTGCAGCAAGGTGCCCCGTGAATGCAATTTACGGGACAAGGCTTCAGCCGTTTTTTATCGTGGAGGACAAATGTATCGGCTGCGGCATATGCTTTGATATCTGTAAGTTTAGTGCAATAGTGGTTAAATAGATTTTATGCTTCTGACAATACATGTCAATAATAAAAAGATCAAGGCAGAAAAAGGTGAAACCATTCTTTCTGCCCTGAACCGCAATGGAATAATAATTCCAACACTTTGCAGGATGAAGGAGTTCACTCCCACAGGAGCCTGCAGAATGTGTGTCGTTGAGATTGAAGGCAGGGACAGGCTGGTAACAGCCTGCTCACATCCCGTGGAGGAATGGATGAAGATATGGACACATTCTCCGAGAGTAATTACTGCACGCAAAACAATTGTTGAGCTGTTGTTGTCAAACCATCCGGACGATTGTCTTTACTGTGACAGAAACCTGCACTGCGAACTGCAAAGACTGGCAGAAGAGTTGAATATAAGAGAAAGACGGATAAGAGGAAAAAAAATAAAACAGCGACTTGATCAGTCAAGTCCTTCAATTGTACGGGAACTCTCAAAATGTATCCTTTGTGGCAGATGCGTAAGAGTCTGTGAGGAAATAATAACAGCGATTTCTCTTGATTTCATTAACCGCGGCAGGCAAACCCACATAGGTGCAGCAATGGACAGGGAATTCAATTTCTCGAGTTGCATCCAGTGCGGACAGTGCGTGCTTGTATGCCCGACAGGAGCTCTGCATGAGAAGCACAGCATCAATGAAGTTCAGGAATATCTTAATAAGAATGATATCCTGAAGGTGGTCCAGTATTCTCCCCTGGTCACTGTCGGTGTAGCCGAGGCAATGGGCCTTAAATATAACAGGGATTTTGACAAGATATTGAACGCCATTCTCCGGAAGATAGGCTTTGACAAAGTATTTACCACCGGCACCGGGACGGACATTCTGATCAATGAGCTGACAGCTGAACTTTCTGAGAGGCTCGGGAGCAGATCAGGGGATCCTCTTTATATATCGGCATGTCCGGCATGGACCAAATATGCAGAGCAGTTTTATCCCGGATTACTGCCATATCTCTCAACTATGAAGTCGCCGCAACAGATAACGGGCGTAATCATTAAAACGGTAGTTGCCGGCCAGCTTGACATAAAACCTGAACAGATCTTTTCCGTGTCTGTAACGCCCTGTGTGGCAATGAAATTTGAAGCAAGAAGGGATGGCATGATGAGAAAAGGCATAAGCGATGTTGACTCGGTACTTACTGTGCGTGAACTTGTACGCCTGATCAGGCTGTATGGGATTGATATTACCAACATTGAAAAAGAACCGGCTGATGAGCCGGTCTCCGGCAGAAGCTCCGCTGCCGTTCTTGCCGAGGTGAGCGGAGGATTAACCGAGGGAGTGTTAAGACAGGTGAATTACAGAATAACAGGCCGGGAGCCTGACCGGATTGAATTCAAAAAACTCAGGCTGTCAGGTGATCTCAGGGAAGCAACAGTCACTGCAGGCGGGATAAAAGTGGAAGCAGCAGTGGTTGATGGACTCACAGGAATTGAAAAGCTGTTGGCAAAATCTGCCTCGGGCAGGAAATATGATCTGATTGAAGTCATGACCTGCCCCGGAGGATGTGTACACGGAGCGGGACTACCCTTTTTCTCATCAAAGGATGATCTGAAGAACAGGGCGAAAATAATTTATCAGTCTGATGATACCGAGGCTATAAGCCTCCCCTGTAAGTCACCTTCACTGATAAACCTTCTTGAAAAACATATCAGGGAGAATAATGAGATCTCCGATAAAACCATATTCCATACTCATTTTGAAAAAAGGAACGTATTATTGTAAAAAAATCATCCATGCTCGTTTATACCATAAAAGAACTATGCCGGACCTGTTATACATGTGTGAGGGAATGCCCGGCAAAGGCAATACGCATAGTCGGTGGCCAGGCGGAGGTGATTGATGAACGATGCATCACCTGCGGCAACTGTACAAAAGTGTGCAGTCAGGGGGCCAAGGTGTTTCTGAAGACCGGCGACAGGGTGATAAAATTACTCGGCAACGGATCAGATGTTTCAGCAATTGTAGCTCCAAGCTTCCCCGCCGAGTTTTCGGAGTTTCCCGACCACAGGGTGCTTGTTGGGATGATCAAAGCCATTGGATTTAAATATGTTCATGAAGTGTCATTCGGCGCTGACCTTGTAGCCGACTGTTACAGGAAACTTGTTGAGGGAGACAGTAATTACTATATTTCCTCCGACTGCCCGTCTATAGTGAATTATGTGAAATATTACCATCCCAATCTGGCAGATAAACTTGCCCCGGTTGTTTCACCAATGGTGGCAATGAGCAGGGTGGTGAGAAAACAGCACGGAAAAGATATAAAGGTGGTATTCATAGGTCCGTGCATTGCCAAGAAAGCGGAGAGTCCCGAAATAGATGAAGCAATAACCTTCACTGAACTTAGAGAAATGCTGGAGCAGATGAAAATAACTGCCGGGAACTCCCGGCCGGTTGATTTCGATCCGCCTGTCGGGGGCAGGGGGGCTATTTTCCCTGTCACAAGAGGACTTCTGCAAACGGCTAACATTAATGATGATGCCATTACCGGTAATATTATCGCCGCAGAGGGAAGGATAGATTTTCAGGGGGCACTGAAAGAATTTGAAGCCGGACTTATTAAAAATCAGCATATGGAGCTTCTGTGCTGCGAAGGATGTATTATGGGACCCGGTTTATCCAAAAACGGAAAACAGTTCAACAGAAGAGCACTTGTAAGCTCTTATGCAAGCCTGAAAATGAAAGAGCTTGAATACGATGCATGGCAGAAAGCTTTTAACGAATATTCATCCCTGGATCTTTCGGTAAAACACAAACCGGAAGATTGCTGCGTTGATATTCCGGATGAAGAAGAAATAAATAAAGTTCTGGTTTCAATGGGGAAATTATCACCCAAGGATCACCTTAACTGCGGAGCCTGCGGATATGAGAGCTGTATTGAACATGCAGTGGCAATAACGAAGGGACTTGCCGAGATCGAGATGTGCCTTCCCTATACCATTGAGACACTGCATAAGTCAGTAAAGGACCTTGCTCTGTCAAATGAAAAGCTTACCTCTGTTAAACAGGCCCTGAAACAGTCGGAGAAACTCGCCCATATGGGACAGTTGTCGGCTGGGATTGCGCATGAACTGAATAACCCTCTGGGAGTCGTTATTATGTACAGTAATATTCTCCTTGAGGAGTGTTCCCCCGAAGATCCAGTCAGGGAAGATATCAAACTGATAGCTGATCAGGCAGCCAGGTGTAAAAAGATAGTTGCCGGATTACTGAATTTTGCGAGAAAAAACCAGGTCAACTATCAGCATTCAAACTTAAGGGATCTTGTGGATCACAGCCTCGAAAGCCTCATAGTCCCGAAGAACGTCAGGATCAATATCAAGGATAACGCATCTGATCCGGAAGCAATGCTCGATGTTGAACAGATGACACAGGTTATTACGAACCTGGTAAAAAACGCATTTGATGCCATGCCTGAAGGCGGTACCGTCGATGTAACCCTTGAAGATACACTTACGGATGTGGCGATAGCAGTTTCCGATACGGGGAAAGGGATAAAGGAAGAAGATAAGATCAAGGTGTTTGAACCTTTTTTTACAACCAAAGGGATAGGTTATGGAACAGGGCTTGGCCTTGCTACAACATACGGAGTGGTTAAGATGCATAAGGGACAGATAAGTGTGGAATCCAATGCCGACATATCAAACGGACCGACATGGACCAGATTCAAGATAGTGCTTCCCAGAGGCAAGGAATGATGAAGAAATTTGCCGGAATATAATGCATGTCATGATTTTTAAAATAATACACGACAAATGTTAAACAGGTTTATAATGTTGATCACAGGTTAAGGGAACCATTAGTTAAAGATCAAAATGAAGAAAAATGATTTCACAATTCTTGTGGCGGATGATGATCCGGATTATCTTTTTCAGACAGTCGCGAATCTGAACAAGGCAGGTTACCGGACAGTTACTGCGGAGAGTCAGCTTGAGGCTGAATCAGTTATAGCGAGGATGAAACCAAGTCTGGCTATATTTGACCTGATGATGGAAAGTGACGACAGCGGTTTCGTGCTTTGCTATAAAATAAAGAAAAAATATCCTGATGTTCCTGTTATTCTGGCAACTGCAGTAGCTCATGAAACAGGCATCTCTTTCAGCCTCGACTCAGAACCTGAAAAAGCATGGATCAGGGCGGACCTTTACCTGGAAAAAGGGATCAGGCCGGAACAGCTCGACCAGGAGATAATGAAACTCTTAAAAATATGAAATGGCTGAATTAAAAGTAATTGTTGTTGATGATGAGCCTGGAATTAGATCAGGAGTGTCAAGAATCCTGAATAATTTTCATGTAACTTATCCTTTTATGGATGAAGATTATACTTTCTCGGTCAAGGAAGCTTCAACCGGGGAAGAAGGTATTGACCTGATCGAAAGAGAAAAACCGGACATACTTCTGCTTGATAATAAACTGCCGGGCATTCAGGGTATTGATGTGCTCGAATACCTGAAGGAAAAGAAATGTGATATTGTTGTGGCCATGATCACTTCCTACGCCTCTCTTGACGTGGCACTGCGGGCACACCGTTTCGGAGCAACTGATTTCATTCCCAAACCCTTCACTCCCCAGGAGCTCAAATCAAGCATTGAGAACATAACGAAGCAGCAGTACCTCAAAAGGATTACCCACAGGATGAATGAAGAAGGCAAAAAGATCCGCTATCAGTTCCTGTCGGTTCTTTCTCATGAGCTCAAGGCCCCGTTGAATGCAGTGGAAGGTTATCTCAGGATGATGAAAGATAAACAGGCCGGCGACAGGGTCGAAGATTACGAGACGCCTATCGAACGCTCCCTTCAGAGAATACAGGGAATGAGGAATCTTATTATGGACCTGCTCGATCTGACCAAGATAAGGCTGGAGCGAAAGGATGAAAAAACCATTGAGCTAAACCTTGCCGATATTGCATCAGGTGCAATAGTAACGGTCCAGCCATACGCAATTCAACTGGAGGTTACAATAGATCTGACTGTCAGATCTGATGCCATACTCATGGCAGACCCGACAGATATGGAAATAATTTTTAATAATCTCATCTCCAATTCAGTTAAGTATAACAGAAGGGGTGGTCATGCGGAAATTATTCTTGACAGTACCGGCAGCGATGTGATTGCCATATTCAGGGACACAGGAATCGGAATGACAGAGGCTGAACAGGCTGATCTCTTTTCAGAGTTTGTAAGGATCAGGAACGAAAAAACGAAAAACATAACGGGAAGCGGCCTTGGCCTTTCCATTGTAAAGAAAGTAGTGGAACTTTACAACGGATCAATTTCTGTTACCAGTGCTCCTGACGAAGGAACAACATTTACAGTCCGCCTTCCAAAATCTCAAACTAACAATAAATAAATTGCACTATGGCATTACCTGGAAAAACCGTAGAAAGACTCAGCGAGTACCGAAGAACGCTTCTTGAGTGTCTCAAAGAGAACAAGAACTTCATCTTCTCACATCACCTTGCCGCGAGATTGCATATTACAGCAGTTCAGGTAAGGCGCGACCTGATGCTGATCGGGTATTCGAGCATCAGCAGAAAAGGTTATGACGTAAGGGAACTGATTGACACTATCGGAAAAATCATTGATTCCGAGGATAGTATGAACGTTGCAATTATTGGTATAGGTAATCTTGGACGAGCTGTAGCAGGCTACTTTAAGGGTAAAAGATCAAAACTAAATCTCGTTGCTTCCTTTGACAATGATCCACAGAAGATCAATAAGGTTATCTCCGGGGTAAGATGTTATCCTTACGGCGAGCTGGAAAGAGTTATCCGGGAGATGGATATCAGAATTGCCATTCTGTCGGTTCCGGGTGATTATGCACGGGAGATTGCTGAAGAAACAGTACGCTTCGGCATTAAAGGCATACTCAATTTTACTACCGTTCCCCTTAATGTCCCATCAGGTGTCTATCTTGAAACATATGACATGATAACCTCAATAGAAAAGGTTGCTTATTTTGTTAAGGAGAAT
>CAYXSM010000004.1:0-180826 GCA_964466705.1 uncultured Rikenellaceae bacterium | reverse complement strand
CAGATAAAAGATCTCACTGACCTAAACGGTTCAATAAATTCATTTTATGACAAAATTCAGATTATTATCCGGAAACAAAACTACAAAGACATAGACAAGCTCCTTGCAGAGCAACAGACAATTCTTGATTACATCGCCAAAATAAAGAAGAAACAGATCAAATATATTAAGTCAGAATCAGTAGGCACAAGAAACACTTTGATGTATCTCAACCTGCTGGGAGAAAGCAAAAACCTTCTGCTTTATACTATCAACATGGTTAAGTCGCATCGTGATTTCTTATTGTGCGATGCCCTGAACCATAAATCCTGAATTTTACTCCCACCTGGTTCTGTTTATCTTTCCAGAACAGATCCCCTGACATGTGGAAAAAAATATAGCATTCCTCATGGGTCATTTCAGTTATTATTTTTATAATTACAGGATAAACCTCATTTAATTAATTGTTTCATATTCAATTAATTAAATATTTTATTTGAAACCATTTAACTCACCTTTGCTAATTATTCGGTATAAATGACCTTCCTTTATATAGTTATTGCCCTGGTTATCATATTTGACTTTATAAATGGTTTTCATGACTCGGCAAATTCAATTGCCACAATCGTTTCCACAAAAGTATTATCTCCATTTTCGGCAGTTCTTCTTGCAGCAACATTTAATTTCATTGCATTTACAGTTTTTCCATTGAGAGTAGCTGCAACCATCGGAAAGGGGGTAATTGATCCTGATATAATTAATCTTTCGGTGATCGGAGCTGCTCTTGTAGCTGCCATAACCTGGAATCTGATAACATGGTGGATGGGACTGCCTTCAAGCTCTTCACATACACTTGTCGGAGGTCTTGTCGGAGCCGCTCTTGCAAGTTCAGGTCCGGGAGCGGTAATTGTCAGCGGGGTGCTTAAAATCGTTATTTTCATTGCTGTTGCACCATTACTGGGGATGATGATATCCTACATTATTTCAATATTGGTGATATTCATTTCCAGGAATCATTCACCATCTGGTATTGACAAGCATTTCAGAAGGATGCAGCTGCTTTCTGCTGCGGCATTCAGCCTGGGTCATGGGGGTAACGATGCTCAGAAATCTATGGGAATAATCTGGGTTTCCTTAATCGTAATGGGCCTTGCTTCGCAGGAAGATAAAATCGACATTTGGATCGTCCTTTCATGTCATTCTGCCATAGCCCTTGGGACACTGTTCGGAGGTTGGAGGATAGTTAAGACTATGGGACAAAGGATAACCAAGCTAAAGCCGTTTGAGGGCTTCTGTGCTGAAACGGCAGGAGCTCTTACGCTTTTCGGCGCAACGCACTTCGGAATACCCGTAAGCACCACCCACACCATAACCGGCTCTATAATCGGCGTCGGAGCAACAAAAGGTGCATCAGCTGTTAAATGGGGTGTAACAACCAAAATATTCTGGGCATGGATTCTTACAATACCCATATCAGGAATATTCGGCGCAATAATTTTTTATATATTCAACTGGTTAAAACTTCACGGAGTCTGATTAAAAATTAAGTCTATGAATATTGATAAAATGCTTAAATTCTTCGTTCCGAAGGATCATTCCTTTTATCCTTTGTTTGAAGATGCTGCAAAGAACCTTGTGGAAACCGCTGAACTCCTTGAAAAGTTGCTTTCAACCACAGACCACGACGAGCACGAAAGAATACATCATGAAATAAAAGAAAAAGAACGGATTGGCGACACCATTACCGACCTGACATATAACCAGCTGAACAAATCATTCATTACACCCTTCGACCGGGAAGATATCCATGAGCTTACATCACATATCGATGATGTTGTTGATTCCATAAACGGTGTCAGCCGCAGGATAAGCCTGTATAAGCCAAAAAAACTAATGCCGGTGTACCGTGAAATGGCTGAAATGATTCTCAGCGGAGCAAGGGAGATAAGGACAAGCATCCATTGCCTTAATGATGCAGCGGCCAATAAAAAAGAGATTACAAAGGCATGCGACAATGTCAAGGATATAGAACACAAAGCTGATGAATATTATTATCTGGCAGTATCAGAGCTTTTTGAAAATGAAAAAGATCCTGCCGAGCTGCTCAAAAACAACAAAATTCTGGAGATCCTTGAACGATGTGTCGATGAAGAGGAGGATGTGACAGATACCATAAAGGCTATTCTGATAAAGATGGCGTAGGGAGGGCTCCGGGTGCTGGGCGACGCAAATGCAGGCAAAAGAATATTCGCGATTAACAAACACGATTTTCACATTGCTCCTGAGTAACCGGTATAATACCCGGACACAGGCAATAAACAACCTGACATCAGCAAAATGCTTTATTAAGAGATAATTACAAGTTATTTTCTATGTTTGGAAGCTCAAGTCCGTATCCTTTCTTTTTGTCTTCAGCTTTCAGAAGCAATGCAAATATGAGCGCCAGTATCCCGAATGTGGTGAATATCACCATTGGAAGAGTATAGTTGTATTTTGATACTTCAACACCGTCAACAATCCGTGTCCCTTCTATACAGTATTTATTCAGCACCCATCCAATCAGGGCAGGCACTCCCATTAGTCCCCAGTTCTGAACCCAGAATATCATTGCATATGCTGTCCCCAGTTGCTTTTCCGGTATGATTTTAGGTACCGAAGGCCACATTGCTGAAGGCACAAGCGAAAAGCCTATTCCAAGGATGATTATAAGGATTATTGCCACCGGTGTCTGACTGAGCACGGGTATTGAAAACAGTGCATGTACAAGTATCAGTAGCAACGCCCCGATGATCATTATTGAAGCACCCTTTCCTTTGCGGTCATAAATGTTCCCGAATAACGGCGTCAGCAAAATAGTGCCAAACGGAAGAAGACCGGGAATAATCCCGGCCACGGATTCATCGAGGCCAAACTTATTGACCATCAGGTCGGATGCATATTTTAGAAACGGAAATACCGATGAATAGAACAGCACACAAAGGATTGCTATATACCACCATCCTTTGTTTTTTACTATAAATATGATATCCGATAAGCGAAACGATTCTTCAGATTCAGTTACATTATTTTTATCATTTTCTGCAGCAACTGAATCATCAAGTTTCCTGTCCATTACAGTATACACAAAAAATGAGATCATGCCTATGACGAGCATTATCAGGCAAACAAAGACCGGGCTGGAGACCTCACCAAATGCTGCGGCTATTGGCACAGAAGTTGAAAGGGCAAGGGCTGTTCCGAGCCTGGCAGTCGCCATTTCAAGTCCCATGGCAAGCGCCAGTTCCTTTCCTTTGAACCACTTTACAATTATTTTGGAAACAGTAATTCCTGCGACTTCAACTCCCACCCCAAAAATGGCAAAACCCAAGCCTGCAACAACTACCTGGGCTTTCATTCCGAGAATCTCCGAGCCATCCAGCAAATGGGTTGAGATTGCCCAGTACTTGATGGCAGTACCTGCGACCATGGTGATGGTTGCCATCTTGCCGGTGAATCTGACCCCCATCTTGTCGAGGATGATTCCGCCAAGTATAAGCATCAGCAAAAAAACATTGAACCATCCATATGCACTTGTAAAGAAGCCGTATTCAGCACTGTTCCACAGCAGCTCTTTTTCGAGAAGCGGTTTCAGGGGAGCCATAACGTCGGTCAGATAATAGCCGCAAAGCATTGTAAAGGAAACGAGTGCCAATGCTGTCCATCTGGCCGTTTTTGAATCGCGAAGGGTTCTGGTGATTGCTTCCATAAAGCAGATAAATTTTTAAGACCGGTAAATGTAGAAAATAATTTTTATGAATTTCTATCGTTACTAAAGTTAAATTGAACCTTTGCTGATGCTATTTTGTTTGTTGTACTGAAAAAAGGCAGGAAATATGTGATTCCTGAATGAATAATAATGTTATTTTGCATATTCTTGAGGTTAATATGAGTTTAAGTACAGTTAAAAAAGTTGTCCTGGGTGCTGTTATATCATCATTTGCACTGTTATCCCTTTCACAGAAAACGGAGATCACCTGGTATACGGTGCAGGAGGCGGAAAAGCTTGCCCGCACAAATCCCCGGCCGATATTTGTCGATACTTATACAGATTGGTGCGGATGGTGCAAAAGAATGGACCAGGATACTTTTTCCCATCCGGTCATTGCCGAATTATTGAATACCAGATTCTATCCTGTTAAATTCAATGCGGAAGGAAAGGAAAGCGTTACGTTCCTGGGTCAAACCTTTATCAATGACGGAAAAAGCGGAAGAGCTCATCAGCTCGCTGTAGCTCTTTTGCAGGGAAGGCTCTCCTATCCCACTGTGGTCTTTATGACAAAACAGGGAGACAAGTACAGTGTTTCACCTGTCCCGGGTTACAGACAGCCAAAAGAGATGGAAGTGTTGCTGAACTTTTTTGCCGATAAGGCTTATGAGACCATTAAATGGGAAGAATATCAGGCAAACTTCAAAAGTAAAATTGAATAGGTTACTTGCTTTGCCCTATTGGCTGGCAGCACACCTCATGTAAATTTTTAACCTCCAGATGCTGATTTCAGGAAGTCATTAATCATCGCTGAAATCTGAATACCTCAAATCTTATTTTCCGATAATATAATTTGACGGAAGTTGTACCAGTGTGCCCAGCTGATAGATAAGTTCCCTTGATGATGCCAGGTTTTCATCCCCGAGAGTTACCCTTACGTTTACCACATCCGGGACCCTGTATACTATTTTGCCATATTTTGAAGCCGGTTCTTTACGGCTCTGTGTAAATGCCGGAATATTGACAGTCTTGTTCTCAGGAATAAACTCAATGTTAATTGGTGTACCCGCCTGATCTGACGCTTTTGAAGGGCCCATAACCTCAGAGAACCGTATAAGGTTCACCGCTTTGCTGGTCATCTCCCTGCCGGGAATAATCTGGTAGGTAAAGACCCTTCTTTCAGACCATGATTTTCCTGTAAAAAGTTCAGTATATTCCTTCTCAAGACGATTCATTTCCCTTATTGCCGCATCATGCTGGGGAAACACGTTTGCCTCACCGGTAAGTATCATGTGTTTGCCGTCTCTCATTTCAAGAAGTCTTCTGGCTGCCCTGTCTGCAAGCTGGTCACTGGACAGTTTTTGCTTCTTTTCTATCAGATATGGTATTCTTATGAATGCTGTGTCAAGATTAACCAACCGGTAGGCAGTGTCCCTTCTGACCTGAAAATATTCGTCAGCCCCCAGGTCGGATATACGAAACTGGTCAATATCAGATTCATATGCGGTCCGCCGCGCATCTATCGAATTATACATTTCAGGATTAAGATCAAGTATTAATCCTGCTTTTTTCAGCGACAATGCATTTGTATGAAAAAGACCTGGTGCCTCTACAACATATAATCCTGCAGGATCAAGCTCCTCGTGGGTTTGTATCGTTACGCTTCTTATCAGCCAGTATTCGTTCTCTGATCTGATTACGTCCTTCAGGCCAAGAAGATCCTCAGCATACCTTGCGTAAGGCCCGGGCTTTTCAATGATCCTTTCCGTCTCAAGTGTGATGTCCACCACTGTCAGCGGCAATCCGTAAACCAGGCTTCCTTCCGTCAGCGAAGCTTTTTCTGACAACGGAGTTACAATATAATTTGATTCTGCCAGCCTGTTGGTCCCGGAACATGAAAACATCAAAAGAAAAATGGCAGGACTAAAAACCAGAGTGATTAATTTTCTCATAATTTTATCAATATCTTATGTTTAATATATTTTTCTCTTTCAAATTCGCTCCATGCAAAATAACGAATTATGGCACTTATTTCAAAAGATCATCGGACGATTTTAAGCGCGCGAATGCATCTCCCAGATTGTCATTGATATCACTTGCGATCACTGATTCGTAACACGACTTTGTAGCTGCAATATCTCCGGCCATGCCATGAAGATATACTCCCAGCACCGATGCATTTTCAGGCGAGTACCCCTGGGCAAGGAGGGAAAGGATGATACCCGTGAGTGCATCGCCGCTGCCTGCTGTTGCCATACCAGGATTGCCTGTTGTGTTGAAAAACACTTTTCCTCCCGGCGTTGCAACAGAGGTGTAAGCCCCTTTTAACACAACAACACAGTTAGACTTTACGGCAAACTCCATCTGTTTCTCCAGCCGCTCGTAACTGTTTGATGATATCCCTGAAATCCGTTCAAATTCTCTTGGATGAGGCGTCAGCACCGTATTGCGTGGAAGGGCAGACAACCATTTTTTGTTAAGTCCGAGAATATTGATCGCGTCAGCATCGATTACAAACGGCTTATTCCTGCCAAGGAGATAATTCTGGAATGCTTTCTGCGTTACAGGATCTGTTCCCATTCCCGGACCTATACCAATTGCATCATAGATATCTGTATCCAGTGCCTCAGATATTATAAGGTCGTTGTTATCAGGTTTAACCATCGCTTCAGGCACGGCAGTCTGCATCACGTTTGTGCATGCCTGCGGGAGATGGCACGTAATAAGCCCGGCTCCGCTCCTGAGAGCTGCCTTAGCAGCCAGGAGTGCAGCTCCGGCTTTCCCATAAGAGCCCGCCACCAGCAGGGCATGCCCGTAGATTCCCTTGTGATCGAACCTGCGCCTTAACTTAATAAGAGGTGCAACAGATCCTTTATCAAGCAGAAAATATGGAGATGGTGTCTCTTCGATTATTTCCTGGTCAAGACCTATAGGCAGTACGGTCCATTCGCCTGCGAACCTGGCATTTTCACTGAAAAGGAATGAAAGTTTCGGAAACTGAAATGTAAGCGTAATATCAGCCCTTACTATTGATTCATCATCGTTGTTGCTGTTGTCTTCACCGAATAAGCCGGACGGAATGTCAACTGAAATAATCATGGAATCCGATTCATTCATATGCCTTATCACTTCAGCCGCCAGGCCTTCGGCAGGTCTGTTCAATCCCGAACCGAAGATTGCGTCAATAATGATATCTTCAGAATCTATGAACGGAATTTTGCCTGTTGTATCAATGGAATTCAGTCTGACGGGAGTTTCTTCTTCCAGCCGTCTTCTGTTTATTTTCCAGTCCTCTGAAGTTGTGACGGACAGCTCTACAAAATAGACTTCGGGATGAAAACGGTTTTCAGAGAGAAGGCGTGCAAGAGCAAGACCATCACCGCCATTGTTTCCGGGTCCGGTGAAAATAATAATTCTTCTTGACCTGTCAAAACTGCGCATGTACCACTTCAGCATGCTTGAGGCAGCTCTTTCCATCAGGTCAATTGAGGCTATGGGTTCATTTCTGATCGTACCGGCGTCTATTTCTTTTATCTGTTCACAACGAAATAATTTCATTCATCAGGGGGTTTATGCAAATTTAAACTCTTATGCGGGGAATTAAAACAAAGTTGATTTTTTACTTTCAAAAAGATTAATATATTTGCTCCGGTCTAAAATACTGGCAGTTATTAAAATATGAAAGTCAGGAAATAATTTCTGCCGGTGGAGACGTAACTTTAAATCTAATATTAACCTGTAAAATAAACAATATGCTCAAAAATCATCCCAAGGGACTTCTGGTGGCTTTTTTCTCAAACATGGGAGAAAGATTCGGTTTTTATACGATGATGGCCATTCTTGTTCTTTTTCTGCAGGCAAAATACGACCTTCCCGCAAAAAATGCCGGTGACATTTACAGCTGGTTCTATTTCAGCATTTATGCCCTGGCCCTGGTCGGAGGTATTTTAGCTGATTCAACCAAAAAATATAAGTTTGTCATCCTTTGCGGGATCTTAATAATGTTCGCCGGTTATGTCGTAATGGCAATCCCGGGGATGACCCTGACAGTCACCGTAATAGGACTTATGACCATTGCCCTTGGGAACGGATTGTTCAAAGGTAATCTTCAGGCTGTGGTTGGTCAGATGTACGACGATCCAAAATATTCCAAATTAAGGGATACGGCTTTCATGATATTTTACATGGGGATCAATGTCGGAGCATTTTTTGCACCGTACGCGGCAAACGGAATGCGAAACTGGTGGCTGAAAGTCAACGGATTTGCACACGATGCTAACCTGCCCTCACTCTGTCACCAGTACATTAAAGGAACACTGGCCGACCAGTCAGTTCTTCAGGAGCTGGCTGACTCAGTAAATCTTACCGGGCCGGTCACGGACCTGTCAGCTTTTGCAGGCAGTTACCTTGATGTGTTTTCCAGAGGATATAATTATGCATTCGGTGTGGCTGCTGCTGCAATGGTGATATCTCTTTTAGTCTATGTCATTTTCAACAGGCTCCTGCCAAATAAGGAAAAGAAAGGAGAGACCGTTTCAGTTGAAAATATAGAATTCAAACCGGCACCTCTTATAGCTGCCGTTGCCGCAATGGGCATAACTGCATTTGGCCTGCATTTTATAAGGCAGGTTGGCTGGTCGGCCGGTTTCGCATTCGGACTTTTCGCAGCATTTGTGACATGGATAATAATGACATCGCGCAAGGAAGAAAGAGCCCGAATCTCGGCTCTGGTACTGGTATTTTTTGTAGTGGTCTTTTTCTGGATGTCCTTCCATCAGAACGGACTGACGCTGACCCTTTTTGCCAGGGATTATACGGTAAAACATGTAGGCGCTTTCACGAACCTGTTTTTTACACTTCCTTCAATGCTTGCAGTTGTTGGCGCCATAGCAGGCATTGTTATTTTATTGTACAGAAATCTGAAACTCAAAGCAAAGATTACCGGAGGCGTTCTTTTCATAATATCAATGTTCCTTGCGTTGTTTTTTCTGACCGGGTTTGACCCGACCACATTGCTTGGCCGCTGGTTCAATGCATTCGGAACACAGAATTCCATTGCCCCTGAAGTATTCCAGTCATTCAACCCGCTTTTTATAGTGGCCCTTACATTCCCGGTAATGGCTGCATTCGCATGGATGAGCAAGAAAGGAATCGAACCTTCCACTCCAAAAAAGATCGGAATAGGGATGGTAATTGCAGCACTTGGTTTTATCGTAATTCTTATCGCCTCAATAGGAGCGCCATCTCCGGCTTCCCTGGCAGGCGTTCCGGCTGCTGAAAGTGACAGGGTGTCTCCATACTGGCTTATGAGCAGTTACCTTATACTGACAGTTGCGGAACTGTTCCTCAGCCCGATGGGACTTTCTTTCGTTTCCAAGGTAGCTCCTTCACGTTTTCAGGGTCTTATGCAGGGAGGATGGCTTCTTGCAACCGCAGTGGGTAATAAGCTCCTGTTCGTCGGCACAATACTCTGGGATAAGGTGAATTTAACAACACTTTGGCTGGTGTTCATTATCTGCTGCCTGCTTTCGGCTGCATTCATATTCTCCATTATCAGACGTCTTGAAAGAGCTTCCAATAGTTGATTCCGTGGCTTTCAGGAGCCGGGGAAAAGCCGGAGGAACAAAATACCCGGCATTATATTATATCATGGGTTCTCAAAGGATACTAATGTTATATCTTCATATAGAGCACATTAATATCCTTTGAGTTAATCCGTGTGCTACGGGCATGAATAAAAGATTTCTTTTCTTCACCCGGCCAGACGATTAAACATTGCTCTTTTAACAATCTGTTAACCAATGTTCAATTTTCATTTCAATATTGGAACAAAAACCATAATTTACTTTAATAATTGAAAAAAATATTAGAGTATTAACTGATTTCTGCTAATTTTGCACCTTATTATTAAAACCTGATGTTACGGCATCGTTTCTTTGCATGATAAATGAGAGTCCTTAAGTTTGGAGGTTCATCAATAGGCACACCTGACCGCATAAGGGGTATTAAACGAATTATAGAGTCAGCTGAAGTGCCATGTGTGGTAATAGTATCTGCATTTCAGGGAGTTACAGATGACCTGAAAAAGATATGTGAACTGGCCTCTGTCAGAAATGATGAATACAAAGCCCGTCTTGAAGATTGTGTAAGTTTGCATAAATCCTTTGCAGAAAACCTATTGGAAGAAGATGATTCACAAAAAACAATAAGGGAAGTAACTGCAATATTCAACGAGATCAGGCAGGCAATTGAGGGCATGTACCTGCTAAGGGAACTGAGCAAATATGCTCTTGATCAGGTTTTGAGCGCCGGTGAAAGACTGTCGTCTGTAATTATAAGCAATTATATAGGATACAGCTGTCTTATTGATTCAAGAAAACTCATAATAACAGATGACGAGTTCGGAAACGCCGGCGTGGATTTTGAAATCACCGACTCATTGGTCAGAAATACCATAGATCAGAAAAAGAGACTTACTATAATCCCTGGCTTTATCGGAAGCACAGTGAATAACGAAACCACAACCCTTGGGCGCGGAGGATCGGATTATACGGCTGCCATCATAGCAGCTGCCATAGATGCGGAAGCTCTTGAAATATGGACTGATACCGATGGTTTTATGACAGCGGACCCTAAAAAGGTTGAAAAGGCGTACGCTATTGAAAGCCTGTCATATCAGGAAGCCATAGAGCTTTCTCATTTCGGTGCAAAAGTGATCTATACTCCCACTTTGCGTCCTGTATACCGCAAACAAATCCCTGTTTTTGTCAGGAATTCTTTCCGCCCGGAAGAAAAGGGTACGGTGATCAGCAACAATCCGTCAAACGGGAATCAAAGCCCTATTAAAGGGATCTCCTCTATCGATCATATTGATCTTGTAACACTTCAGGGTACTGCAATGGTAGGTGTTGCAGGAATTTCCATGCGTTTATTCGGTGCTCTGGCGAAACATAACATAAGCATTGTCCTTATAACCCAGGCTTCATCGGAATATTCAATAACATTTGCACTGAATCCACATGACACCCGATTAGCGGCCTCAGCAATAAACCATGAATTTGAAAAAGAAATAAAATACAGCCAGGAACTTAAGGTTCTTATAGAAAAAGATCTTTCCATAATTGCGATCGTTGGTGAAAAGATGAAGAACACACCCGGCATTTCGGCCACTCTTTTCAGATCGCTCGGAAGGAACGGCATAAACGTTATAGCAACTGCACAGGGATCCTCGGAACTTAATATCTCAGTGGTTATCAAAAATGACAGTCTGAGGAAAGCCTTGAATGTTATTCATGACGGCTTTTTCCTGTCGAAGTATAAAGAGATGCATCTCTTTATCGCGGGAACTGGTTTTGTAGGGTCAGCACTATTAAAACAGCTAAAGAAACAGCACGACATCCTTCTGAAGGAACATAAGCTGAAAATAAACCTCATCGGGGTCGCCAATTCAAGGAAGATGATTGTCTCTCAAAAAGGGCTTTCACTGGAAACATACAATACAGATCTTGATTCACGCGGGGAAAATAGCAGTATATTGTTATTCATTGAGAAGATAGCCAGTCTGAACATGCGAAATTCGGTTTTTATCGACTGCACTGCCAATGCTCAGGTTGCGTCATTGTATGGGATAATGCTCTCGCAATATATTTCCGTTGTTACAGCCAACAAAATCGCCTGCTCGTCGGATTACGGCTATTACTGCAGTCTGAAAGCCAGTGCAGGAGAAAGAGGCATGAGATTTATGTATGAGACCACTGTGGGTGCCGGCCTGCCTGTGATAAAAACAATAAATGACCTCGTAGTAAGCGGTGATAAGATCATAAAGATAGAAGCAGTACTCTCGGGCACCCTGAATTTTATTTTCGGCACTCTGAGCCCTGAAATACCTTTGAGCGCTGCGGTAAAGCTTGCAAGGGAAAGGGGCATCTCAGAACCTGATCCCCGTATTGATCTCAGCGGAATGGACGTTGTCAGAAAGATCCTGATACTTGCACGAGAAGCAGGCTATCCGCTTGAAGAAGAAGACGTGGAGGTTGTCAGATTCCTTCCTGATGAATGCTTTGAGGGCGAAACTGAGGATTTCTTTGCAAAAATAAAGGAATATGACCATATTTTTGAAGAGAAACGCAAGGAGCTCGAAAAAATGAACAGGAAGTGGAGGTTTTTCGCGAGCATGGACCTTGGAAAGGCAAAAGTAGAGCTTCTTGAGGTCGACAGAGGTCACCCCACCTATGATCTTGAAGGAAGCAACAATATCGTTTTACTAACAACTGAGAGATACCGTGAGCTTCCAATGGTAATAAAAGGCTACGGCGCAGGAGCAGATGTAACAGCAGCAGGTGTTTTTGCTGACCTGATGCGTGTTGTAAACGTATAATAACGTGAATAAGTCCGGGTCATATTATTCCACAAACAACAAGGCAGAGCCAGCCAACTTCAAAGAAGCACTCCTGAAAGGGCTTGCCCCTGACGGGGGACTATATCTTCCATCAGTCATTAAGCCGCTATCAGAAAGGCAGCTTGTATCAATGGCTTCCCTTGACTACCCCGGTATAGCACATCTTGTCCTCAGCAATCTTACAGAAAACGCGATTGACAATGATGAACTTATGAACCTGTGCAGAAATGTGTACAATTTTGAAGTGCCTTTGGAGCAGGTGTCCGAACGTATTTACATTTTAAGACTTGACAGAGGTCCGACAGCTTCATTCAAGGATTTTGCAGCAAGGATGATGGGACGGATGATGGAATACTACCTGAAAAAAGAGAACACGAATGTAACAATCCTTACTGCTACTTCAGGGGATACCGGTAGCGCGATAGCCAGTGCATTCCATGGACTTAAAAATATCAGGGTAATAATCTTATATCCCGTAAATGAAGTCACGGTTTTCCAGAGAAAACAAATGACCACTCTGGGAAAGAACATAAGTGTTCTGGCAGTAAACGGGAAATTCGATGATTGTCAGCTTCTTGTCAAAAAAGCCTTCATGGACCCTCTTCTTTCAGCACTGAAGCTTTCGTCCGCAAACTCAATAAACATTGGAAGACTTCTGCCACAGTCAGTCTACTACTTCTGGGCATGGTCGAGGTTATCAAAAAGTATTGAAGATGCAACTGTTTTCAGCGTCCCGTCCGGTAACTTCGGAAATCTTATGGGGGGACTGATTGCCAGGAAGATGGGCCTTCCTGTTGATCATTTCATTATAGCCACAAACGCAAATGATGAGGTTCCTGTATATCTGCAAACGGGAGAATACAAAGTGATAAGTCCGTCAAGATATTGTATATCAAGTGCAATGAACGTGGGTCATCCGGGCAATATGGCAAGGGTGTTCGCCCTGTATGGCGGTATGATGGATGAAAAAGGACATGTTGTCGTTCAGCCTGATCTGGAAAGGATGAGACATGATTTTCACGCATTCAGCATTTCTGATGATCTTACAAGAAAAACGATGGCGGAGTTTTACAGGGATCACGGTATGGTCATTGAGCCCCACGGAGCTGTCGCATGGGCAGCTCTGAAAAAATACATGTCAAAGCAAAGCCGGAAAAGCGCCGGAATTAAACTTTATATTTCGCTTGAGACTGCTCATCCTGCAAAGTTTCGGGAAGAAATACTCAATACTCTGGGCTTTAAACCCGAAGTGCCGCTTTCTCTGAGGGATATTGATAAAAGGAGTGAGGAATATTTACCCATAGAGAATGATTACGATGATTTCAGGGCTTTGCTCATGAAAGAATATTTGAAACAATAACAAAATTTTAAGTATGACTATTATTTGCTGTGATCTTGAGGGCGTTCTGGTGCCGGAAGTATGGATCAACGTAGCCAGGTGGACAGGCATTGATGAATTGAGGCTGACAACCAGAGATATCAGCGATTACAATGCACTGATGAGACGCAGGCTGAAGATACTGCATCAGCACGGAATAACTATCCAGGATATCCAGAAAGTGATTTCACTTCTCGAGCTGATGCCGGGGGCACTCGATTTCATCAACTGGCTTCACACCAAAGCACAGTTTATTGTTGTATCCGACACCTTCAGGGAATTTGCTGATCCGCTTCTGGCGAAAATGGGATGGCCTTTCCTTTTTTGCCACCACCTGACAATAGATAAGAACGGTAACATAACAGATTTCGTCCTCCGCCAGGAAGATGCAAAAAAGAAAGTAGTGGAAGCCCTTCAGAGCCTTAATTTCAAAGTTATTGCCATTGGTGACTCCTACAATGACATTTCCATGCTCAGACAGGCTGAACTCGGGATCCTGTATAATCCTCCCCAGAATGTCATAGACGATAACAAAGATTTAAGGATTGTAACATCATATAATCAGATAAAACACATTATCTTGGAGGTTTTGGAAAAAAATAATACATAGACCATATGGCATTTTCAATTTTAAAACACAGGATAGTGCCGGTGATCCTGGCCACACTCCGGATAATCATCGGATGGCACTTTTTATATGAAGGGCTTGTTAAGATATTTGATCCTGAATGGACAGCCAAACCATTTCTCGATGGATCCCGATGGATATTCGGGGACATTTTCCGGTGGATGGCTTCCAGTGACACAGGAATATGGCTCATTGACGCAGCCAACGCATACGGCCTTACACTTATCGGACTGGCACTGATATTAGGGCTCTCCACGCGTTTGGCATCATGGTGTGGCGTTGCGATCCTTTTAATGTACTACCTCGCATATCCCCCACTGAACGGCTATAGTTACGGAACACTGTCTGAGGGCAATTATATGTTAGTGAACAAGAATCTTATTGAGCTTGTAACACTGATTCTGCTTGCCGTGTCAAGATCAGGACTGTATTTCGGTCTGGACGGACTAAGAAAAAACAGGAAGATATCAACCGCTGAAATTACGGAGGAACCTGAAAGTGGATCATCTGCCGGAAACAGCAGGAGGGAGCTGATAAAGGGACTTGCCGGCGTTCCTGTGCTGGCGGTATTTTCGGGTTCGTTCCTGAAAAACATTTCTGAAAAGGGCCCTGATGCAATGTCGGGTGCCACTATCAAAGTCGATTACAAACAGGTTGAAGACCTTACAGGAACTTTGCCGCAGGGGAAACTCGGTGATCTTAATATAAGCAGAATGATAATCGGATGCAATCTTATAGGGGGATGGGCCCATGCCCGCGATATGATCTATGCCAACACCCTCTTCAAAGCATACAACAGCAATAAAAAGATCATTGAAACCTATCACCTGGCAGAGCAGGCAGGCATCAACACCAATTTTATGGTCACTCAGTACTATCCCGTATTCAACCAGTACAAAAAGATCTTTAACAGCCAGATGCAGTCAATATGCCAGGCTATGCTTCCGGATAAGGATTTCTTCTCCGACATAAACCTGGCTATCGACAGCGGAGCCACAGCACTGTACGTTCAGGGCGGCGAAGGCGACCGGTATGCAAGCACCGGAAGGATAGCCGAAATACACAAAGCAGTAGATTATATAAAAAGCCAGGGATTCATGGCAGGTGTCGGAGCACATTCGCTTGAAACGATAAAACTATGTGAGACAGAAGGCATTCCTGCAGACTTTTACGTAAAGACAATTCATCACGACAACTACTGGTCGGCTCATCCTGTCGAGAACAGGGAGGAATACAGTATAATAAAGGGGTTTTCACCTGATCATAATCAGTATCATGACAATATGTGGGACCTTTGGCCTGCTCAGACTGCCGGGTATATGAAAGAAGTAAAAAAACCCTGGTTCGCATTTAAAGTGCTTGCCGCCGGAGCTATTCATCCCAAAGACGGATTCCGTTATGCTTTTGAAAATGGCGCTGACTTTATATGTGTGGGGATGTTCGATTTCCAGGTTATTGACGATGTCAACATCGCCAGCGAAGTGCTCGCAACACTAGGAAGCAGGGAACGTCCATGGTACTCATAGGATTTGCGAGATGTACTTATCTGCAATGTCCGCCTGATCGAAGGAAAGTCCTGAAACAACAACCATTCTCCGGTCCTGCCAGGCAACAAATATCTGACCGTTATACCCGTCTTTGACAAGGTATTTCCTCTCACCGGTCTCCACCTGATCGATACCGGTCACTGCCAGATATTTTTCCGCTGTTTCCCTGCATAATTCATCAGATTCATGCTCAAAAACATATATTGAAAATCTGTCAGGCCCCGCTTCATAATCCGCTCTGAATGCATTGTTAAGAAATGTATGTCCCAAAACACTTTTATTTATATATGCTTCCTGGTTTATTTTTTTCCCTTCATCCGGGAATAGTGCCAATGTGACCGGCATTTCTGTTTCGCCTCCAAGCATGGCTGCAGTCCTCCGGGCAAGAGTTTCCATTGCCCTGTGGACTTTTGGTTTGCCGGAAAAGGTTCTTAGCTTAACATAATAATCGCCTGTAAAATAATTTATAACGCCATCGGTAATATATCCCTGTGCACCAAGGTTAACAAAGCGGAATGAAGGCGATCTCTCAGAAGAATATATACCGAAGGCATTTGTGTTGTTTCTGTGCCGGTAGATCTCAATTTTAATGACCTGGCGTCCTTTTTTATATTCAGCGACATGCAGATCAACAAAATCATAAGCGAGATAATTGTCAGCTGCCCCGTTAATGAAATCCCAGAGGTTATCCGGCACATAAACAGGATAATTTGTCTGTTTTCTGAATCCCTCAAGGACCGGAAACGTTATTTCCTGAGCCAATGATGTTACTGAAATTAAAACAGTTGTGGCAAACAACGATACTAATCTTTTCATATCTTTTATGTTAACAACAGAATAAATACAATTCTCAGGCCAGAAATTCAGCAGGAACATCAGCCAGACGTGAAATGTCGGTAATTTTCTCCTTAACATTGAATTGCCTGGAGCATTTTACATAACAGCTGTCACAGTCCCTGCACGGATCAGGTCCCGTTCCGATCTCACTGAGCAACAATTTTGCCTGCAAAGCGTCAGAGTAGCCATAAGCATACATATATGCCCTCATAATATCAGGCACAGGTATGCCCTCAGGGCATGCAGAATCACACTGGCGGCAACCTGAACAGAAAAGACCCGGCTCGGATGATGCCAGCAGAATATCATTCTTTTCCTGGTCTGTCAGTGTGATGTCGGAATTGATCTTGATATTCAGTGCAAGCTGGTCAAAAGTGGTCATTCCTGGAATTGCAGTGTGAACATGGGGGTTTGACAATGCCCATTTTATAGCTGCCGTGGTATTCATGGGCCTGGTCTTTTCCTTGTCAAAAAATCCTCCGCCGGCAAGAGTCTTCATGGCGACAATACCTATCCCCGCTCCTGCAGCTTTCTTTATTGCTGCTTCCAGATCATTCCTGAAAGCATGCTGGAAATTATACGATGTTAAGATTACATCCCATTTGTCAGTTTCTGCAGCGGCATCAATAACTATGTGCTCATTCTTATGAGTTGAAAAACCCGTGAAGCGGATTTTCCCACTTTTCTTAAGTTTATCAAGCGTTTTTAAAATTGGTTTGTATCCTATAATGTCAGCGTTTTCAACCGCATGAACGTAAAGAATGTCCACATAATCCATTCTGAGGCGTTTCAGACTTGTGTCAAATGTCTCAAGAAACTTGTCCATCGATGTCTCCTTTGTAGGTTTGGCATCTTTGTCCAGTCCCGTCAGTCTTACCTTGGTTGCAATCTGGAATGAATCGCGCGGATATTCAGCAAATACATTACCAAGCATTGTTTCATTGTTGCCATTCTGATACCCGTTTGCAGTATCAAAATATGTTATTCCCTGTTCATAAGCAGCTTTGCAAAGCCCGGGATTATCTGCTCTCATTACGCCAAAGCTTATAACCGGTATCCTCAGCCCCGTTCTGCCCAGGGTTCTGTAGATAATATCCTCTTTCACTTTTAGTCCACCTGACGACGACAATGGTGGAACAATGGCAGCACCGGCAACACCGGCCAGACCTCTTTTAAGAAATATCCTCCGGCTCAAATTATGCATCATACGACTCTATTTTAAATTTCTGATTCTGACAATAATATCTGTATCTTTCAATAACTCAATAATTCTTCGTGTATCTGTATCTCCATAATGATAAGGATACAGTATTTTCGGGCGAAAGGTCTTTGCCGCATCCGCAACCATTTCCGGGGTCATGGTATAAGGCAGGTTCATGGGAAGAAAAGCAACCTCAATCTCTCTCAGGGCCTTCATCTCGGGAGTATTCTCAGTGTCTCCTGCAATATAGAACCTTTTGCCGCCTATAGTAAGTACGTAACCGTTGCCCACACCCCTTGGATGAAAAGGCTGCCCTTTTGATCGTTCATGAATGATATTGTACGCCGGCACGGCTTCAATTTTTATGTTTCCTGCCTGCCTTGTTTCGCCCGGAGTGACAGCCTGTGCCCATTTTACTTCCCGTGCAGCGTTTGCGTTGCTGAACATAATTGTTCCTTCTTTTTTCAGCCCGGCAATAAGCTCTGTGTCAAGATGGTCATAATGTTCATGTGTAACAAGGATCAGATCTGCCCCGGGGAGCTGCCTGTAATCTCCTGAACTTTTTACCGGATCAATATGAATCACATAATCATTCACCCTGAACATCAGCGAACCATGTCCAATAAAGAACATCTCTACTTCTCCCGATGCCGTACTTATTATATCGCGCTCCGGGAAGCCCTGTGAATACGCATAAGCCGTCATAGCTAATATAATTAATGATGTAAAAACTAATTTTCTGACATTGTTCAAACTGCAACCTGACATATCCTGAATTTTTTTGACAATATACAAATATTTGGCCTTTTTTTTGATTTATGAAAATGAGTGAGACGCAGACCGGCTTCTGAAAGCTGATGTCATGTTAACAATAACAGGTAATTTGTTAAAACATAACTGTTTTATATGAATTTTTTAAATAACTTTCCGATGAATTTGGGTTAGTTGTGTTAATTAATTAACATTGAAGCATTTGGGGTATTACAGGATAGCTGCTGTATTAGCTGTGTTATTACTTCTGCCTGCTTTGCTTAACTCGCAGCAGGTAAAGAGTCATAAATACCGGTTTGAAGATACTGAGAAGAGCAGTGATATCAGATCGTATCAAAAATCGATAACCATAGACTATGTCCTTCCCGAACTTGACATTATAAGCCACAAAAACGAAAATGGTACTTTTTACAGAATCTTGATACCGGGGCATTCTCCGACTGCAGATCCGGGAAAACCTGAACTACCGGTTTTGAATCATTTGATTACCGTCCCGGGCAATGGAAATTTCAACGTTAAGATATCAGAAATATCTTCTGTTGTAATTAATCCCCCGGACGAAGAGTTTGATGGATTTTTATATCCCGCACAGGAGGGAGAAACGAAGGGATCCTCAAATCAGAAAAAGAAATTCAGGCTTGATAAAAAGATTTATTCATTAAAAAGGCTGATTGCATCCGATACTGTCCGGATAGAAGCACTTGGCCAGATAAGGGGAAAGAAGCTGGCTAACCTTATCATTTCACCGGTAAGATATAATCCGTCTGCCAATTACATGGAGATCATCACCTCGATGAAGATAGTGATAACATTTGAGGATGATATTATGCTGTCTGCCAAATCCGGTTCTGCCGAGTCGCTGCTTTTTAATGAATCGCTTGGAAAAGGGATTCTGAATTACTATCCCGAAGACCTTATACCGGGCTATTCCGACGAACCTGTTGAAATGATAATACTTACTGACACTTCATTCAGAAAGCATCTTGAACCTTTATACTTATGGAAGACCCGGAAAGGATTTAAATTAAGAATTCTCTACAGGGGGAAGAATTATGCAGGAGAAACATATACTGAACTTAAAGCAAGCATTGAAAATATTTACAGGTCATCATCAGAAAATGGACACCCTCCTGAATACCTGCTAATTATCGGAGATGTTAACAGAGTACCGTTTTACGGGACCGGTTATATAAGCGACATGTATTATGGTGAGTTTGACGGAAATGGAGATTACATGCCTGAAATGTATATCGGAAGAATACCTGCTTCAGATACAAATGCAGTAAAATCAGTAGTAAATAAGATTCTTCAATATGAAAAGCATGATTTTGCTGACACAAACACTTTTTACGGGAGGGCTCTTGTAACAACCGGCCGCGACGCCACATATGGAAATTATATGAATGGTCAGGTCAAATATGCTGTTACAAACTATCTTAAACCCGAAAACAGGATTAATAACTACCATTTCTATTACCCGGAGGGCCATACAAAGAAGGATTCGATTATGAAACTGATCTCCCTGGGATTGTCCTTCATAAACTACACAGGTCACGGCAATTCTTCCGGCTGGCTTCACCTTGAAATTAAAACTCCTGATATAGTCTCCTTCCGGAACAAAAATATGTACCCGTTCGTGATCAGCAATGCCTGCCGCACCGCACAATTCAATGATACTGCCTCTTTCGGCAACAAAATTGTGGTTGCCGCCGGCAAGGGAGCCATTGGTTTCATAGGCTGCTCCAATGATTCATACTGGGATGAGGATTTTTACTGGAGCGTAGGTGCCGGGGCCCCGGGCCCTGATCCAAAATATTCGGACACCGGACTTGGTGCATATGACAGGCTGTTTCATAAAAACGGCGAACTTCCGTCAGAATGGATGACAACGATCGGCCAGGTCAATTTTGCCGGAAATCTTGCTGTGAGCTCATCTCCTTCATCAAGAAAAAAATACTATTGGGAGACTTATACGGTCATCGGGGATCCAAGTATAACGCCAATTATCGGGGTGCCTGATCCTTTCGATATCAGTCTGCCTGACACCCTCCCTCCCGGAATCAGGTCAATTTCCCTTACTGTGGATCCTTTCGCCTATGTTGCCATTTCTGACTTTACAACACTCTGGGATGCTTCGTTTGCGAGCCCTTCCGGTTCAGTTGTCCTTAACATACCTCTCCATTCAAAGGACTCATGCCTTATTGTGATAACCGGACAGAACAGGATTCCGTTAATTAAAACTGTTTATTTTTCAGATATTTCAGGTGAGTTTATTAACCTGTCCGGAATAGTGCTTGATGATTATGAGGCCAACAATAACGGCAAGGCAGACTATGGTGAGAAACTTACCCTTAAGATCAGAATCAGTAATCTTGGAATGACGGCTGCCTATGACCTTACTGCGTCTCTCACATCATCATCTCCGTGGGTAACAATTAACAACGGTCTGATAAATGTCGGAACAGTCCCAAGCCTGTCTGAATTGATAACTGAAAATGGCTTTGAGCTGACTATCGGGGATGATATTCCTGATCAGGGAATAATAACTTTTGACCTGCTGCTGAAAGACATCATTACCAGTAAACAGTATAAGGTTGACATTACAGTAAATGCCCCGCGCATTGAAATCATTAATTGCATTCTTGACGATTCGGTCATTGGAAACAATAATTTCGTGGCTGATCCCGGGGAGACATTCGAGCTTCTATTCCAGGTTGCAAATACCGGCAGCAGCAATACTTCCGGTCAACTCATGATCGAAAGCCCGGATGCCAATCTTATGGTACTCGATCCCAACATTAAATCAGGGATCCTCCGGCACGGAGAGGTGACAGAAATTCGTGTTATTGTTATGGTTTCAGAATATGCAAACTTTGGCGATTTTATATACATTGCTTCCTTGCTTGATTGTGACCCCTTTATTGCAGACAAGAGTTTTTCGTTCAGGGTGGGAAGAATAAGGGAGAGTTTTGAATCCGCATCTTTCAGCGTGTTCCCCTGGATAAATATCAGTTCAAAGCCCTGGATAATATCGCAGTCGAATGCTGCTGACGGAAATTTTTCAGCCCGTTCAGGAAAGATCTCACACAATGGATCAAGCAATTTAATGATCAGAACAGTGTTTCCGGAGAACGACACTCTCAAGTTCCGCTCAAAAGTGTCATCGGAACTGAATTATGATTACCTTGAATTCAGGCTGAACGGTGATGAGATCCTCAGGAGGTCAGGCGAAACCCCATGGGAAAAGCACTCCATACCGGTGTCTGAAGGTGAAAATAAAATGGAATGGACCTACGTTAAGGACAACTCCGTTTCGCAGGGTTCTGATGCAGCATGGATTGACCTGATAGACTTTTCTCTTTCAAGCCAGATAAAATACATCCATAAAGACATTGAAGTTGCAAGGATCATCACACCGGTTCAGAAAGAAATTTACGGACAGGAACCTGTTACAGTAAAGGTTTTGAATATTGGCCGGGACACTATCCAAAACTTCAACCTTGGCTATACCATTAACAACACGGATCCCGTCGTACAGTCTTTCAATGTCCAGCTTATTCCATATCAGGACTCAGTTACACTGACCTTTGACCGGAAAGCTGACCTGGGTGTCAGCGGCATCTATGACATTAAGGTTTTCGGACATAACAACAATGATGATTTCATGCGTAATGACACTGCGGCGATAAGCGTTGAAAACAAATACACAGAAGAAACTTTCTATGTTTATCCCAATCCGTTCGGTAATAAGCTGAATCTTGTCATCAATTCCAGATCAGGTCTGGATGTCCGCATTTCTCTGGTAGACGGATCAGGCAGAAGAGTAATTGATTTTGATCAGCCTTTAAATGAAGGGGCAAACAAAATTGAAATAAGTACTTTTCATTTAGCTCCATCGTATTATATTCTCAGTATTTCAGGCGGGAAATTTACCAAGGCCGTACCGCTGATTAAAGTCAGGGAATGAGTCAATTGGAGTAAAAATCATCCGGACAGCCAACTATTATAAATCATCAGTGTCATGAATCACCATACACCAACAAGGGAAGAGGCTCTTGCACTTTTAAGAAAGTACAACAAATCGGAAAGTCTCCTCAGGCATGCCCTGGCTGTTGAGGGCGTAATGCGTTACATTGCCAGGAAGCATGGAGAAGATGAAGAAAAATGGGGCATCATCGGACTGGTCCATGATCTTGATTATGAGATGTACCCTGAACAGCATTGCCAGATGACCGAAAAAATACTTCGGGATAACTCCTGGCCTGAGGAGTATATCAGGGCAGTGCTCAGCCACGGCTGGGGTCTTGCAACGGAAATTGAACCATTAAGCATTCTTGAAAAAACCATTTATGCAGTTGATGAGTTAACCGGGCTGGTTGCAACGAGTGCGCTGGTACGTCCTTCAAAAAGTGTTCTTGATATGGAATCCAGATCGGTTAAAAAGAAATGGAACGACAGGAAATTTGCAGCCGGGGTTGACAGGTCGGTGATTGAAAAGGGAGCTGCCATGCTTGGGGTCAGCATTGATGACCTGATCACGGATTGCATAATGGGTATGAGAGATGTGGCTGAAGAAACAGGCCTGAAGGGGAACATTTGAGAAATACCCGGTTTTAATTTTAAAATAAAACCACGAATCCCACAAAGTTTTAATGTTGAACATTTTACGACCCTGTGATCTTCGTGGTTTCAGTTACCTTCCAGCCTGGCTTTTCAGACAGGTATTATAATTCCTTTATTTTTATATTCCTGAACCATACATCGTTTCCATGGTCCTGAAGGCCAATGTATCCTTCCCTGGCCGGATTGACAAACCACTCCCAGTCCTTGAACTTTGAGTCGGCGACCATTTTTTTCCATTCGTCGGTCCAGAGGTGAAATTCAACCACATTTGCACCGTTTGATCTGAACACCACGGTTCCCTGATAGCAGAGAATGCCAACCTGGTTCCATTCACCGGCAGGTTTGGTGTTCTGTGGATTTGCCGGGATAAGGTCATACAAGGAACTTGCCATCCTGTTTCCGTTTACACCAAGTTTGGCATCAGGATGTTTATCATTATCCAGAATCTGCATTTCAGGAGATGACTTGTAGATTGGTTCGCCGGGTATTTCCTGTGCAAGGATAAAAATGCCGCTGTTTCCTCCTTCGGAAATTTTCCATTCAAGGGAGAGTTCAAAATTGCTGAATTTTTTATCGTAGATGATGTCTCCCCCACTGCCACCGGCTTCACCGGCGCCTGATCCGATGCAGCGAAGAGTCCCGTCCACAATTTCCCAGCCTGTGGGAGGAAAATCAGACTTGTTATATCCTCTCCAACCGTCGGTGGAAGTGCCGTCAAAAAGTACGGTCCATCCCTCGTCGGCTGGACTTTCCGCAGCTGCTGCAGTTTTTTCCTTCTTGCCTTTTGAACCGCACGATGCGGCCAGTCCAATAATAAGAACACATGACATAATGATGTTGAATGACTTCATAATTGTTTTTTTTTAATTATCAGATTTATTAATAAAGTTCTGTTGCACGGATGGTTAAGCAGGCATTCCCGGCATTGTCCATCCGGAACGATAATTATGCTTTATCATCTCGTTTGCAAACTCTTTTGCGTTCATCGGATCAGTCCATCTCTTGTTGAATGTAGGATGGCCGTCAGTTATTGAAAATGCATCTTCAATACAAATTTTGAGTGAATCAGAATCATTTATATTGGTGAATTCCATTTTTTCTCCATCCCAGTCAAGCTCCTTGTTAAGGGCCTGCAGACGAACGGCAAGGACGCCCATAACTACCATTTCGTTGAAAGGTCCGGCTTCAGAGAAATCAGATTTCGTGGGCACTCTGCTTTCCGGGCTTTCCTTGCAGGCTCTCACCCAGTCCATTTCATGTGAAAGATCGTCGGGAAGGCGGCGTTCGGTCTTAGGAACAACGGGGACTCTTCCTGACAGAAGCCACGGGTCTTTACCATAACAGCCACAGATAAGCTTGTCCTTTGTACCGTGGAATATCACACCTCCTCCTGCATCATTCATATCCTTGCCGGCCGGCCATCCGGCTGGTTTGGGAGGCTGAAGCCCGCCATCGTACCAGATAACTTCAACCTCAGGGTATTTCATCTTTGATCTTTTAGGGGTTATCCTCTCCGGGAATACAAGTCTGACCATCTGTGCGTTGGGAGCACAGTCTGTAAGGAGCAGGGTTGAACTGCCCTGGGCTTTAACAGGATATTGAAGCTTGAGTCCCTTGAACACCGGATGGAGAATATGGCAGGCCATATCACCGAGGGCTCCTGTTCCGAAATCCCACCAGCCTCTCCAGTTCCACGGGGTATAGATACTGTGGTATGGACGCATTGGAGCCGGGCCGATAAACAGATCCCAGTTTATAGTTTCAGGCGGCCATTCTCCTTTTGCAGGGCGATTCAAGCCCTGAGGCCATATGGGCCTGTCAGTAAATGATTCGACCTTGCGGACTTCACCAATTTCACCATTCTGGAGCCATTCTACTGTAAGATTCACTCCTTCCCTTGAGGCACCCTGGTTACCCATCTGAGTTGCAACCTTGTATTTCTCTGCAAGATTAGTAAGCAGCCTTGACTCATACACGGAATGTGTAAGTGGTTTCTGGACATATACGTGCTTGCCCATAGTAATGGCATTGGCTGCAACGATGCAGTGGGTGTGGTCGGCAGTTGCTACGATGACCGCATCTATTGATTTACCCATTTCATCGTACATTTTTCGCCAGTCCCAGTATCTTTTGGCATTAGGATAAGCATCAAAGACTTTCTTCGAGTATCCCCAGTCTACATCGCAAAGGGCGACAATATTTTCGGTAGGCGCTACAGCCCTCATGTTTGAATTACCCATGCCGCCTATTCCGACAACCGCTATATTAAGCTTGTCACTCGGAGCTCTGTGTCCAAAACCACTGATAACAGAGCCTGGAAGTATTGTCAAACCTGCAGCAACAGCACCGGTTCTGCCGATAAAAGACCGGCGTGTAATGTTTTTGGAATTTTCTTTCATTGTCAGGTATTTTTGGTTTAGAATATTTGATTTATCTGTAAATATAATAAATTTTGAACGATACTGAGTTTTAAGCTGTCTGATACCCCGATTCAAAATCGAATTTCATTTCAGAGTTCCCTGATCCAGATATTTCTGTAAGCTACCGGATTTCCATGGTCCTGAAGCATAAGAGAGGCAGGACCATGTTTCCTGATCGAATATTCCGGTATTCCTATGTATAAGGTAGGACCCCTGAGGCTTACATTGTTCTGTATGAGGACCCCGTTATGCAGTACTGTGACCCCCGGGGGAGTAAAGTAAACTGACGAGTCCGTTGCAAATCGTGGTGCAGTATAGATAATGTCGTATGTCTGCCATTCGCCTGGTTTGCGGCATGCATTTACAAGAGGGGCATACTGTTTATACAGGCTGCCGGCCTGCCCGTGCCTGTACGTCCTGTTGTTGTAACTGTCAAGAACCTGGACCTCATAAAGTTCCTGAAGATAAACACCGCTGTTCCCTCGCCCCTGTCCTTCTCCCGAAATCTCCGAAGGAGTTTTCCATTCGATATGAAGCTGAAAATCATTGAACTTCCGTCTGGTTTTGATCATCCCCGCACCTTTAACACAAACAAGAGCCCCTTCTTTAACCGTCCATTTCGAAGGATTGCCGTTACTGTCAGTCCATTCTTTATCCAGACTGCTGCCATCAAATAATATTATCGCATCCGAAGGAGGCATACCCGGTAATTCGCCCGGGATTATTACCCTGACTTCCGGCTCCATGATCTCTGTCATTTCCGGAGTCATCATGGCAGGGCCCGGATCCTGCTGTCCATTTACAGTAATGGTGACTAAAACAGACAGCACAATTGAAAAATAACTTAAGTGTTTCATTTATTGTCAGTTTATTGATGATGTTATGATTAGCCCGCTTTATACGGTTCAGATTCTTGTAAAGTACATAATAAGTAATAAAAATAGTAAAACTTAGCATCATTTGTCAATAACCGGGAACTTTGCAAAAAAAAATCATAACTTTCAGAAAACTGAAAATATGAAAAGAGAATTCTTCTCACTGGATATTCATCAGAGCAACAAAATGACCAGATATCTTCAGCTTTTTTTCGGAATAATCTGCATTATTCTGGCGGTGATCTGGCTTATACTGGTTATCAAAGTATTAAATTCCACATTGTCCTACTGGATAGTTATATTGTTCCTGACAGGATTCGGCTATTACCAGATAAATTCAGGGCTCGGACGTGCTGCCCGGTTTATTGATGTCAATGACAATATTATCAGACTAAAAACCAATTCAGTGATGCCCGTCCGGACGTTGAAGGCAGAAGACATCCTGAAGATCATCGTTCACCCTCTCAGTGTAACATTCCTGATGAAAGACGGAGGGAAACAAAATCTCCGGTTCGGAACTACTGTTACAGACATGATCGGTCCTGCAAAACAAAGCATCATAAGATTCGGTTCAAGGAACAAAATCAATACCGAGATCGAAACAGATGATTTTTAATTTCAATTGCTACAGGCTCAAAATTTCTTTCCACACAGCTTCATTCACGGGAATTCCATTTTCAAGGTTTTCCTTCCTGGTCAGTGGTGTTTGTTCACCCGGATAACGTATTGAAGTCTCGTCATTAGCGGGCAGAGACTTTTTCAGATCCCGAATTATGCGATTGAGCTGATCATTAATTGAAGAATGGTTGCTTAATTTCTTAAGGTTGATGGCAATAAAAACCTGGGAAAGGGAAAATTCCGCACCCATTCTTCTTATTTCGTGAGTTGACAATCCGGCTGACAGGATTGCAGCCAGTATATCCAGCAACATTGACAACCCGGCTCCTTTCCAGTATCCGGCTGGAAGAGCTCTTTTTGTCAACAGTATTTCATAAGGATCATCCGTCATCTTTCCATTGCTGTCAAATCCTCCCGGAAAGGGTAGTTTTTTACCTTCCATCCGAAACAGCTCCATTTTTCCATATGAGTACTGCGACATTGCGGAATCCAGCACGATTGCCTCATTACCGAACGGAACTGCAAATACGACAGGATTGTTGCCAAGGCGCGTATCAATTGCTCCCCAGACAGGCATATTTGGCTCAGTATTGGTCCAGCCTATAAAAGCACAATCTTTTTTCACAGCCTGCCAGCCATAGGTTCCCCCCCTCATCCAGTGGTTGGTATTTGCCAGGGCAACCATTCCTGTTCCATTTTTCTCCGACAGACTGACAGCTCTTTCTGTGGCATGAGTTGCATTCAGAGGACCGGGACCCAGGTTTCCGTTCCACTGCTCCAGAGCACCGGCGCTGTGAACAAGGGTTGGAACTGCCTGTGGGATTATGTAGCCCTTCCTTACATACATAATAAATTTAGAGAACCTGTTGACCCCATGAGAATATATTCCATCCAGGCTGTTCTCAGTGAATATCCCTGCGCACAATTCAGCATTTCTGGTGGTAAAACCTGAATTTATCAATATCCTGACAAACTCAGACTTCATTTTTGGCACTGGTACAAATAAATTCATCTTTCCGGAAATTATCATAAGATTCTGTCCCCGAAATACATAAACCAATTCAGGTCTGCAAGTATCATATTAAGCACTCCGTCGCGGATATGCATATCAACAGGCTTGTCACTAACATTGTCAGACCATTTTTCACTGTTTTCGCAAAACCAGTGAGGGAAAACCTTACATATGCGGGAGAATGCTCCGCCCTACCGGTGTCGTGACAGAGGTTCTCTCCCTAATCCGGATCCATGGCAATAACAGAAAGTTACAGATCCAGTTTATAGTTCCCTCCTGGTGATGTATCAATGGTATATTTTTTTTCACCATAACGCACCCTGCATTCACCTCCTTTTTTCGAATGTATTTTTGCTGAAGAAACAATCCCGTCTTTCCATTCAATATCAACTACAAAGCCTCCCCTGGCTGCCAGCCCGGTTACGCAACCTTCCTTCCATGAAGAAGGCAGAGCCGGCAACAGGGTTAAATGACCATCGTGGCTCTGTATAAGCATTTCCGCAATGCCGGCCGTTCCTCCAAAGTTTCCATCGATCTGGAAAGGCGGATGAGTATCAAACAGGTTGTTGAGAGTCGATTTCGCGAGCAGACTGATAATGTGTTCCAGCGCCTTGTCCCCTTCGCGGAGCCTGGCATAAAAATTTATTATCCAGGCTCTGCTCCACCCGGTATGGCCTCCCCCGTGTGACAGTCTGCGCTCTATTGTCTTGCGAGCAGCTTCAAAAAGTTCAGATGAATCGGGGGTAATCTGAGCCAGAGGATACAATCCAAGCAGGTGTGACATGTGTCTGTGGCCGGGTTCTGCCTCCTCATAATCTTTTATCCACTCCTGAATTGTTCCCGCAGATGATATACGTACCGGCGGGAGCTTTGACTGAGCTTCTTTTATCCTGCACATAAGGTCAGCATCAGTATTCAATACGGATGCTGCCCGGGAACAGTAATCAAAAACCGCATTCACTGTCTGTATGTCAATAGTTGCTGCATATGTGAGCTGAGCACTTTTTTGAGTACCCGGGATCCTGTAGCTGTTCTCGGGTGATGTGGAAGGATTAGTTACAAGAAATCCTTCCGGAGACTTAACAAGGAAACCGAGCAGAAATTCTGCAGAACCTTTAAGCACAGGATAGGCAATTCTGCTAAGATAAGTCGTATCGAGGGTAAAAAGGAAGTGTTCATACAAAGGGAAGGTCATCCATGGACCATTGGTAGGTGTCAGTCCCCATATTCCGTCAGCAACGCCGGTCCTTCCGAAGGGATCTGTAAGATGATGCATTGTCCAGCCTTCTGTTCCGTACATCTCGTTCGCAGTAATGCTTCCCGGAACTGTCAGTAATCTGACAAAATCTGCCAGTATCTCAGCAGTTTCCGGAAGGTTGCACACTTCAGCCGGCCAGTAATTCATCTGGAGGTTAATGTTGGTGTGAAAGTCTGAATTCCACGGGGCATTAAAATCTTTGTTCCATATGCCCTGAAGGTTTGCAGGCAGAACGGCCGGATATCTTGAGGATCCCATTAAAAGATATCTACCGTAGGAAAAATAAAGTGCAATAAGTCCGTCATCCCTCCCTCCTGCTCTTATCCGTTCGAGCCGTTCATCAGTCGGTAAGCCGTTAAGCGAATCTGTACCAATTCTGAGCGACACCCTGTCAAAAAGCTCCCGGTGTTCAGACAAATGGTTCTTTAGCAACTCATTAAAATTCCTGACTGTAGCTTTATCAAGTATTTTATTACAGATATTTTCCGGATCAATGGATCTGTCGAAATCAAGCCTGTTTATGTTGTAGTCAGTTGCAGCGGTTAAAAGAATTGTTATCTTTCTGGCGTCTCTGACACTTATTCCGTCATTCTTTGCTTCAAGAACACCTTCCTTTAAAACCAACCTTGCCCGTGCTGCAAATTTCATATGTTCACCTCCGGGACCCGTAAGAGGATCGTCCTCATCTGAAACCTGTCCTGATAAAAAAATTGAACCGTCATCCGAGTATGTTACCGTGGCGTCCATTTCTCTTTCAAGCTTAAAAAATGCACTCAGGGAAGGTCTGCCACGGGCCTCTATTTCAATGACCAGCAGATTGTCAGGTGCAGAAGCAAAAATCTTTTCCGAATATAAGGCACCGTTTATCTTAAATGTCACTGAAGCCACTCCCGATCTTATATCAAGTGACCTGCGGTAGTCCGTAACATCCCCCTGCCAGCCGTAATCAATGGTAAGGTTGCCAAGCGGCTGATATGACCTTATTCTGGGGGGAGTCCCGAGAAAATATTGCGATGCAATCTTTTCAGCATCTTCATATTTTCCGTCAAAAATCGCCTTTTGAAGCGATCTCAGATTAGGCAGGGCAAGGGGATTATTATTGTTTATCTTTGATCCTGCCCACAAGCTTTCCTCGTTAATCTGTATACATTCGGTAAAAGGATCCCCAAAAATCATTGCACCGAGTCGTCCGTTTCCGACCGGCAAAGCTTCATCCCATTCCGATGCCGGCTGCCTGTACCACAATTCAACGGGCTGATAATGCCCGGAACAGCTCACCATGATTACCAAAAGCAGAAAGAAAGGGGCGAAATGCTTATTCATTTTTGAATGTTTTAATTGTCATATCAGATAAAAATAAGTATTTTTCCTGTTCTTCAGGCCGTAGAGCAACTGAAATCAACAGGGTATTGTAATAATTTGACATATTTTTACGATTGGATCCGTACAAATGAGACCCCTTTTCATTAAATATGATAACTATACTGAATGCAGGATCTGCCCTCACCTGTGTAAAATCCCTCCCGGAAGGACAGGCATATGCGGGGTAAGAAGGAACACAGGCGGCAATATTGAGTTATTAACATACGATGTAATAACAGGTATGGCCGTTGATCCGGTAGAAAAAAAGCCTTTGTATCACTTCTTTCCGGGTCATAGTATTCTTTCGATCGGGTCATACGGATGTAACATGAGATGTGATTTCTGTCAGAACTGGCATATCTCACAAAAGAGGAATGCTGATTTTGTTAAAAATACAAGCAAGGGTGAAATTGTAGCCCGGGCGCTGTCATCAGCAGACAATATCGGGATTGCATTCACGTACAACGAGCCTGTTATATGGTATGAGTATATCAGGGATGTGGCCCTTATGATTAAGGAGCATGGACTGCATACTGTAATTGTAAGCAATGGGTATGTCAACAGTTTCCCCCTTTCGGAGATCACCGGATTTATTGATGCTTTCAACATTGATCTCAAATCGTTCAATCCCGATTTTTACAGAAAACTGACAGGAGCGGAAATTGATCCTGTCATGAATGCCCTCAAACAGATCATAAAGGCCGGCAGGCACCTTGAAATAACAACGCTTATAATTCCCGGCAGAAATGACGGGATGGAAGAGATGGATAATGAAGCCAGATGGATCGCTGGTGAGCTGGGCAAAGAAGTTCCCCTGCACCTGAGCAGATATTTCCCCACCTACAAAAGGGATGATCCTGCAACACCGGTCAGTACTCTCTTGAAATTGTATGAGACGGCAAAAAAGCATCTGGCATACGTATACCTTGGAAACACGTCATCGGATACCGGTCAGGATACCTTATGCAGCAATTGCGGAACCATTGTTGCAAAACGTACGGGATACAGCACAAGACTCGTCAATTTGGACAGTGAAGGGCGTTGCATCAGGTGCGGGAATACCGTGTACGGCTTCTTCACCCTTTTCCCTTCGAGAGGGAGCTGAGCTGACCAAACAGGTTGTCTACGCCAGTAACAAGGTCTTTTTCAATATGCTTGAAATAATTCTTAACGACTTTCCTGTTTTCTCCTTTTTCCGGATTGTTAACCCTTTTTATCAGATCGTTTCTGAGGTTCACTGCTTCAGCAATTATTTCCACAACTTCCCCGTCCTCTTCTTCCGGATGAACCGTTCCAAATGAAAAACAATCAGAGATTACCTCAAAAATAAGATAATCGATATCTTTCTTAAGTTTTCTTACACTTGCCATGGTATTATTCTATTCTTCACAATTCACAAATATACATTTTTTAATTCCATCCCGGACCCGGTTCTATTTTCCCGTCAAAAACTGACGGATACTCTCTTCGGCTTTTTCAATGCATAGTTTTCTGAGGAAATCGGCCACAGGCACTTCCGGGCCGAAATAAACATCATTGATACAGCAAAATTTAAGGACTACAGGGGAAGTGCCTGTCATGAGAACTCCATCATAATCACCAATAAAATCTGCGTTGACGCATTCAGGTTCAACATCTATGCCGTTCTCCCTGCATATCGAAAGGATGTATTTTCTCGTTATGCCATTAAGTACCATTTCATCAGGAGCAGTAATCAGCCTTTTTCCTCTTACGAAAAAGATGTTTGATCTGCTTCCTTCCGTGACGAGATTATCTTCGTTTACCAAAAGGGCCTCATAGCCTCCTTCAAGTATCAGCTTGTGATATATTGATGAGCGGAGTCTGTGATTAACAACCTTTGATCCGGGATCTTTTCTTTCAGCATGGAACAGGATGCCCTTTACTCCTTTCCTGTACTGATCCTCTGAAGGATAAATGGGTTCAATAAAATAAATCAGGTAATTCGAATTTGCTCCGTTATAATTAAATACGATCTTGAGGTTCAATTCCTTTTTCTTCTCATTTTTAGCAAGTCTGATAATATCCCGCCTGAGAGTTGAGGCATCGGCAAGCTTCTCCCTTTTCTGAATTCCTGCACTCGCTTCAAGCCTCTCCATATGATCATGAAAAAAAACAGGGTATCCTCTGGACATCCTTAGAACTTCATATATTGAGTCTCCTTCATAAACAAGTGAATTATCAAAGCTGTCAGCCTGTAAAATATGTCCGTTGTAAATGAACTTTTTACCGAAACACTCTTGCATTGGCAAAACATTTAATTAAAACAAATTTACAAACAATTGAATAAACTGCCGGCAAAACTGACTATATTCGTGAATATCATGAAAAGGGACAGACTGATTAATGTATGCTATTGTAGACATTGAAACAACAGGGGGTAGTGCCAGGCTTGAAAGAATTACTGAAATTGCTGTTTACCAGCACGACGGAGAAAAAATCACAGGAGAGTTTTGCTCGCTTGTCAACCCTGAAAGGAATATACCTTACTTTATAACCAGTCTTACCGGGATAACCAATGAAATGGTGGAAGATGCCCCCAGATTTTATGAGATTGCCAGAAACATCATTGAACTCACTGAAGGCCGCATCTTCGTCGCACACAATGCCCGTTTTGATTACTCCTTTGTAAGGCAGGAGTTTAAATCACTCGGATATAATTTCAAAAGAAACATTCTTGACACTGTCGCCCTGTCCAGAAAGTTTTTCCCGGGACATACTTCATACAGCCTCGGGAATATCTGCAGGGACCTTAATATATCAATCGACGGAAGGCACAGGGCATCAGGTGATGCGCTTGCCACTGTGCGTCTGTTCGAAATGATCTCTGCAAGAGAGAGGGAACAGGCAGGAGCGCCTGCCGGCCTTATGAGGAAAACAAAACTGGCAAAACTGCATCCTGCGCTCAATTTGTCGAAAATTGAGTCTGTTCCTGAAGCCGCCGGAATTTACTATTTTTACAATGAGGATAATGATCTCATATATGTCGGAAAAAGCAGGAATCTATATCAGAGAATAACTTCCCATCTTTCCAATAACACCACAAACAAAGCCATGGAAATGCGTGATCAGATCGCTGATATAGACTGGGAAGTAACTGGCAGTGAGCTTATAGCCCTGCTGAAGGAATCAGCTGAAATAAAGTGCAACAAACCAATATACAACAGAGCGCAGCGGAGAAATAGTTATCAGTGGGGAATCTACAGCTTTTTGGATGATAACGGATATCTTAATTTTACATGCGGCCAGATCAACAGCGACGTTGTACCTCTTTCCGTGTTCACATCCCGGGACAGGGCCAGACAGAAACTGCTGGGCCTGGCAGACAGGTACGGTCTTTGTCAGAAGCTGACAGGTTCATATGATACCGACGGACCCTGTTTCCAGTATCAGGTGGGAATATGCAGGGGTGCATGCTGCGGCAAAGAACCAGTGCATGATTATAATCTCCGGGCAGAAAAAGCTTCAGAGGAATTCGTATTTGCAAGAAGGAACTTCTTTATAATAGATAAAGGAAGACATAACGGGGAATTGAGCGCCGTGAAGATCCTTAATGGGAAATTTGCCGGATTTGGATATTTTCAGGCTGAAGACATAGGATTCGGGCTTACAGCAATCCACGATTCCATTAAGCAATCAAAAGACAACAGCGATATACAGGTTATACTGAGACAATACCTCAAAAACTGCAGGGTGGAAAAAATAATTGAATTCTGAGAAATAAATGCATTGTATTGCAGCGTGCAGTACAGATATAATCCATTTAGTTTAAGCATCATTATAAAACCCGGGAATCATGACTGTATTTACACGGACAACAAAGAATCTGATTCAAAAGATAAATGAATTCTTTGATGATGCAGATATCGGCCTTCTTGTTTTCAGGGAAGCGGTCAAAAAATATCTGGAAAAGGATATGGATTCATTTGAAAGGCATATACAAAAGGTGGAAGCGTTGGAAAACAATGCTGACAAGCTTCAGCGTGCCATTGAGAATGAAATGATAACCCACTCGATATTACCGCAGCACAGGGCGGAAGTTATAACCCTCATCGATGTTATTGATGAAATAATCGACACAATAAAGAAATCCCTTAATGAACTGAGTATTGAGCTTCCGGACATTCCGCCATCATTGAGGACCAATATTATCAATATAACTGAAGCATCGGCAAGCACCGGCGAAGAACTGATTCCCGCAGCCAGAGCTTACTTTACAAGTCCTCACACCGTAAGGGAAAAATTACTTAAAGTGTACTATTTTGAAAGTGAAACGGATAAGATTTCAAAAAGCACAAAAAAGATCATTTTTCAGCAGATGGATGATCTGGACCTTGCCCGTAAATCACATCTCAGGTATATCATCCATCATATAGAAAGCATTAGCGACACAGCACAAAAGGCAGCAGACCTGCTTTCTGCCATGGCAATTAAAATCATTATGTAGTGATCCTTTTTTTTCTGATAAGCGGACTCTTTCTGGGATGGTCGCTGGGTGCCAACGACGCCTCAAATGTTTTCGGATCAGCTGTGGGTTCAAAGATGATCAGTTTCCGGAAGGCAGCAATAACAGCATCAATATTTGTCATCCTTGGGGCTGTTTTCCAGGGCTCAGGAACATCAGGCACACTTGAGAGGCTCGGTGCAGTAAACGCTGTGGGTGGTTCTTTCACAGTGGCAATGGCCGCAGCAATTACTGTGTATCTGATGACAAGATTTTCCCTGCCTGTATCGACAACACAGTCCATAGTCGGAGCTATTATCGGCTGGAATTTGTTTACCGGCAACTCTACCGATCTGACTGCACTCATCCAGATCATTTCTACATGGATCTCTGGTCCTGTTCTTGGAGGTGTTTTTGCAGTTATGCTGTATGTGAGCATCAAGAAGATCAAGAGAAAGCTCCAGATTCATCTCTTTCGCTTTGAATCATATATTAGATCAGGTCTTCTGATCGGCGGAGCTTTTGGAGCATACAGTCTCGGTGCCAATAATATAGCGAATGTCATGGGAGTATTCATCCCGGCCTTCAACCTCAATGAACTTAACCTGGGAATAATCAGTCTTTCATCATCTCAGCAACTGTTCCTTCTTGGAGGTATTGCTATAGCCACCGGCATTGTTACCTATTCAAACAGAATCATGGAAGTAGTTGGCAGAAACATAGTCGAACTCTCATCAGAAGCGGCCCTTGTGGTAGTTTTATCACAGGCGCTGGTACTTTTTATTTTCTCATCTTCAGGACTTTCAGAAGCTTTTGTCCGGGCAGGCTTACCAGCTATACCAATGGTCCCTGTTTCAAGTACACAGGTAGTTGTGGGGAGCGTTATGGGTATAGGACTATACAGGGGTGCCAGGAATATCAATTTCAGACTACTGGGCGAAATAGGACTGGGATGGATCATTACTCCCCTGCTCTCCGGTGTCATGGGATTTTTCGCATTATATTTCATTCAAAACGTTTTCAACATTGAAGTCGGGACCAAAGCTTCAGACATGATTTCATCATCTGCCGGTCAGGTAGCTTTGCAAGCTGACAAAACTATTTCAGAGGTGATGCTGTATTTATTGCCGGGGCTGCTTATTGCCGGTACGGCGGCAGTTATTGTTTTCTATTTCCTTGAAAGAAAAAAGAAAAGAGAACTGAAAATGTCCGAAGAAAAATTCTGGAGAAATCTTAAATAAAAAATGACAAGTGCTTAATAATGCCGGAATCAGGATCGCATTTGAATGAACAGAACCAGTATCAAAGAAATGAACAAGTTAATAACTGAAATAAGGGAAGACCTGATAAAGAACTCCGACGAAAAAACAAAAGAATCAGGAAGCAGATTCTTCAGGGAAAAAGTGAATCTGTACGGAGTAAGATCTTCAACTGTTTCACAAATCGGCAAAAAACATTTCGCGAACATTACAGACACCAACAAGTCCGTGATATTTTCTCTTTGTGAAAAACTATGGCAGTCAGGTATATTGGAGGAATCTTTCATTGCATGTAACTGGTCATATTACATGCACAGAGATTTTGAGCCGTCTGATCTCAAAGTTTTTGAAAGGTGGATAAAGAAGTATGTCAACAACTGGGCTTCATGCGACACACTTTGCAACCACACTTTAGGAACATTTATTGAGATGTTTCCTGAGTATCTGTCAGAGTTGAAGGTGTGGGCGAATTCGCCGGGAAGATGGGTGAAGAGGGCAGCTGCCGTTTCACTTATCATACCGGCACGCAAGGGAAAATTCCTGCAGGATATTTTTGAAATTGCCGACAAACTGCTTTGCGACAAAGATGATATGGTCCAGAAAGGATATGGATGGATGTTAAAATCAGCCAGTCAGGCGCATCAGAATGAAGTATTTGAGTATGTTATCCGCAGGAAAGCAACAATGCCCAGAACAGCACTCCGGTATGCTATTGAGAAGATGCCTGACGAGTTAAAAGCTATGGCAATGGCCAGATAGTCAATCTTCATTTCTTAACTTTGAAAAATATTAAAGAAAGCACTTATGAGAAAATTTATCCCTTTCATATGTCTCGCCATACTAATACAGACTGATTTATTATCGCAGGACAGGGTCACAGGCAGGGAATTCACAACCCGGTCGGAAGTTATATGTCAGAATGGCATGGCTGCAACCAGTCAGCCTCTGGCAACACAGGCCGCCCTCGACATTCTGAAAAAAGGGGGCAATGCTGTTGATGCAGCAATTGCAGCCAATGCGGTGCTGGGGGTTGTTGAGCCTACAGGATGCGGTATAGGCGGTGACCTGTTCGCCCTCATCTGGATAGCGGAAAAAGGCAAGCTCTACGGATTAAATGCAAGTGGTCGTTCTCCCAGACTACTTAAACTTGAATACTTTAAAAATAACGGTTATGAATTCATCCCGTCATATGGCCCGTTACCTGTATCAGTACCGGGATGCGTTGACGGCTGGTATGAGATGCATGAGATGTTCGGACGCTTACCAATGAGGGATAACCTGCAGCCTGCCATTGGTTATGCCCGGAACGGTTTTCCCGTGACAGAGGTAATTGCATATTATCTTGAGCGAAATACCAGAGCGCTAACAGAATATCCCAACATAAAGGAGACATTTATGCCCCGGGGCAAATCGCCTGCAAAAGGAGAAATCTTCAGGAATCCAGATCTTGCCAATACACTTGAGAAGATTGCAAAGGGAGGAAGGAATGAGTTCTACCGGGGAAGCATTGCAAAAGCGATAGATGCTTTTATGAGGTCTCAGGGGGGCTTCCTTACATATGATGATCTTGCAAGGCACAATTCCGAATGGATTGAACCTGTAAGCTCATCATACCGTGGTTATGATATCTGGGAACTTCCCCCGAACGGACAGGGAATTGCCGCACTGCAGATACTCAACATTATGGAAGGTTTTGACATCGCATCCCTTGGCTTTGGTTCTGCCGAATATGTTCACCTGTTCACTGAAGCCAAGAAGCTGGCTTTCGAAGACAGGGCCAGGTACTATGCCGATCCGCGATTCAGCAACATACCTGTCAGCCAACTGATATCAAAAAAATACGCCGCCGAACGCCGGAAATTAATCAACCTCAATGAATCCTCGAAAGTATTTGAGGCAGGGAAGATAGAAGCAGGCAATACTGTTTACCTTACCGTTGCGGACAAATGGGGTAACATGGTTTCACTCATCCAGAGCAATTACCGGGGAATGGGATCAGGTATGTGTCCTACAGGACTGGGATTTGTGCTTCAGGACAGAGGTGAGATGTTCAGTCTGGCACCAGGCCACAACAATGTTTATGCACCGGGCAAAAGGCCGTTTCATACGATAATCCCCGGATTCATAACACGCAACGGTAAACCATTGATAAGCTTTGGCGTCATGGGCGGAGATATGCAGCCTCAGGGTCATGCTCAGATCGTGATAAATATTATTGATTTCAGGATGAACCTTCAGGAGGCAGGGGATGCGCCCAGAATTCACCATATAGGATCATCGGAACCGACAGGCGAACAGATGACCGATGGAGGGATTCTTCTCCTCGAAAGCGGTTTCAGCTGGGAAGTAATCAGGAAACTCCTGTCCATGGGCCATAAAATCCAGTGGGATCACGGAGGATACGGAGGCTATCAGGCTATAATGTGGGATGAGAAAAACAAAGTCTGGTACGGAGCCTCAGAATCCCGCAAAGACGGTCAGGCAGCAGGTTACTGATCATCAGGCCTCAACAGGTGTAACCTGAAGCACCTGCGTGTTACCCCCTCTGGCCAGGTCAATGTCGTGAGGTATGTTTGTTTGCCATGCCCCCGCTGTAAAATCGGGCACATCAACAGACTGCGACCTGTTAGCCACTGACCATTCACTAAGCGGAGCAACCACGCTCCACAGCGCACCGTCGTACACATCCTGGTCAAGGGGAAGCCCGTTCCTGAGACAATCGATCAGTCTCCAGTCCATAATAAAATCCATTCCGCCATGCCCCCCTACCCTTCTTGCCATCTCGCCAACACGCCTGACGATTTCCGGAGTGAACTGCTCATATGTGGCTTTCATTTCATCGGAAGTAAGCCACTCATGGCTGAGTGCAATCCGCTCCGGCTCGGGATATTTAATCGCCACACCCGAAGTTCCTGCCACTACGTGAAGCCTTGAATAGGGCCTGATGGATGAAACGTCATGCTGAACCATTATTGTCTTTCCAAGGTTGGTTCTGATAAGAGTTGTATTCATGTTGCCCCTGAAATCTTTCCCTGCATACGGGGCAAAAAATTCGTCCCTTTCTGCAAGCTCCCTGGCCCGTTCTCCCATCACAAAATCATTTGTCGACATCGATGTAAGATATTCCATCCTGTCACCCCTGTTGACATTTAGTATCTGACATACAGGGCCAAGGCCGTGGGTTGGGTACAAATTGCCGTTGCGACTGGCATTTTCCTTTAGCCTCCACATCCCTATATAGCCGCCGGCCTGTGCTTTTGATTCATCGGGTCTGGTGAAATTTGATCCGACAAGCTCATGTATATATGCCCCTTCGCAATGTACTATCTCTCCAAACATCCCCTGCCTTGCCATATTCAATGTGAGAAGCTCAAAGAAGTCATAGCAGCAGTTCTCAAGCATCATGCAATGTTTTCTTGTCCTTTCTGAAGTTTCAACCAGCTGCCAGGCTTCATCGACAGTGCGTGCCAAAGGCACTTCGCTGGCCGTATGCTTGCCGTTCTCCATCGCATATATTGCCATTGGAGCATGCAGTGCCCATGGAGTACAGATATAAACAAGATCCAGTTCAGACATTTCGGCAAGCTTCTTCCATGCATTCTCGTCACCGTAAAACTCCTGAGCTGCAGGCCTTCCTATACCTGCAAGATATTTCTGCGAATTATCTACAGCCACTTTTCTAAGATCACCGAGAGCAGCTATTTCAAGACCGTCGATATGCGATAAACGTTGCACTGCGCCCGTTCCCCGGCTGCCAAGACCTATAACGCCCACACGGACAACCGGTATCGGAGGTGCTGCGTATCCCGACATGTTGAACTTCTGATTATATGATCTTTTAGCAGCTTCCAGGATATGAGGAAGGTTTGATGCAGGCTCTTTTGTTGTACATCCGGCCATGAACTGGCCTGTTATGGCTCCTGCCCCGGCTATGGCAGTAGATTTTAAAAAATTACGGCGATTGGTTTTCATAGTGTCTCAGTTATCTGTTTCAATAATTAATTCTGGTTGGAGCAGGAATGTATCCCCCTTTTCATTCCCGGTCAAACGAATTCAGCCACAAAATCAAACGCTAAATGTAATCAATTTTGCATAAAATGATCCAACATTTTTCAGCTACGTTTTTCATGGAAATCTAATACCGGTACAGGAACAGAATAATATCTTAAATTTGCAGTTCATTCATTTTACAGGTTCACAAAATGATCATTGAAAATGCATCATTAAAAAAGTATAATACTTTCGGATTAACCATTAAAGCCGACAGGCTTGTTACATTCAGACTGGCAGAAAATGCGAGAAATTACTTCCGCCGTCACGGAGGATCAGATCATAAGTTGCTGGTGACAGGCGCTGGCAGCAACATCCTGTTTACAGGGGATTATCACGGTACGGTCATACATCCGGAAATGGACCAGATCAGGCTCATTGATAAAAAAAATGATCATGTGATAATATCTTCCGGTGCCGGCGTCGTATGGGATAAATTAGTCGAGATGACTGTAAAGCATGGTTTTGGAGGGCTGGAAAACCTCAGCCATATTCCGGGGAATGTAGGAGCTGTCCCTGTTCAGAACATAGGAGCATATGGTGCAGAAGCAAAAGATAGCATTTGCAAAGTGATGGCTATAAACATGATTGATGGCTCAGAAAGCGAATTCAGTAATTCTGAATGCCGGTTTGCTTACCGTGACAGTATTTTCAAGCATGAGTTAAAAGGACAGTACCTGATAACCGAGGTATGGTTCAGGCTTTCAACAAGGCCGTTACTCAGACTTTCATACGGATCACTGAGGGAGGAAATAGTCAAAATGGGGGCAGAATCTCTTGAAAATGCAAGGAAAGTGGTTATCAGCATCAGGCAAAGCAAACTTCCTGATCCGTCAAAGCTTGGTAATGCCGGCAGTTTTTTCAGGAATCCGGTAGTACCGGCAGCACTTGCAGAGGAACTGAAATCAAGCTACCCCTGCATGCCAGTATTCAGCGAACCTTCGGGAGATGTCAAGCTGGCAGCAGGATGGCTGATTGAACAATGCGGATGGAAAGGCAGAAGACGGGGTGATGCCGGCATTCATGACAAGCAGGCGCTTGTAATAGTCAATCACGGAAACGCAACAGGAAAAGAGCTGTTTGAACTGTCTGAGCAGGTCAGGAGCTCGGTTCTTGAAAAATTCGGGATAGCCCTGGAAAGAGAAGTAGAAGTGATCTGAAATTTCTGACACGCCACTAAGAACCGATATCCGGCATATATCATTTTTGCAGAATTCCCGTCATTCAGTTGAAGATCTTTCTTCTGTTAAGCTCTCGCTGATACATTGCCGCATTCCTGTTATGCTCCCGAAGTGTCCGTGAAAAATTATGATATCCTGAAAAGTCCGGCCTGGCAGCAAAAAACAGATAATCATGAACCGCGGCATTCAGCACAGCATCAATAGATTCAATGGAGGGGCAGGTAATCGGACCGGGAGGAAGCCCTTTGTATTTGTAAGTATTATATGGGGAATCTATAAGAAGATGTTTATTAAGGATCCTGTTCATTGTGAAATCATTAACAGCAAATTTGATAGTAGGATCCGCCTGCAGTGGTATCCCTCTTTTCAGCCTGTTCAGATATACCCCGGCGATAAGGGGTTTCTCATCAGCCTTAGTGGTTTCATGATCAATTATCGAAGCCAGTGTTGATACCTCCGGCCCGGTCAGTCCTATTTTATCAGCCTGCTGCAACCTCTTATCATTCCAGAAACGATTATATTCTCTCAGCATCCTGGCATAAAATTTAGCAGGATCAGTGTTCCAGTAGAGTTCATATGTGTCAGGGATGAACAGCGAAAGAATTGTTTCTCCGGTGAATCCGTCTCCGGAATAGTTTGCCGGATTGCAGAAAAATGCAACTATATCAGCAGAGTCAGCTTCTATCTGTTTCGATACCACACCAGCCAGATCATTGATCGTCCGGATATTATTGAATGTTACATTTACAGGCGATTGCCTTCCGGACCGCAGCATATTGATGAAACCGGAATAGCTCATGCTTTTTTCCACCACAAATCGCCCCGGCCTGATCCTCTGCGGATAACCTTTCTTACCGGCAATCCAATCCAGGATCATCTTGTTTTCTATCATTAATCCTGCAGATTTGACAGAATCCATAACCTGAGCATATGAAGAACCTTCAGGTATATATATGACAGCCCTTTCTCCATCGGCTACTGTTACAGACCCGGATATTACCCTGTAAACCGCCAGAACAAGAATCAGTGCAACAAGCACAATCAATGAAAAAATTATGACCGGTTTCTTTTTCATATCCTTATAAAGGCCCTGTAAAAATAAATATTGTAAAATGATCTGCAAAAAGCGACAGCTTTTTGTCGAATGCTGCCAGAACATACTCTGGTCAGTTTTTCCGTAAGAAATTAACCTGCAGGCTTTGCTTTTACGCTATGACAATCAAATAATTTTTAATTTTATCAAAAATTAAACCTGAAATAAATTTTATCAGACATGACAATCTCAGTTCTAATGCTGCTTATCATAATAGGTATATTAACCGGTGTTGTTGCCGGAATGCTGGGTATAGGAGGTGCCGTAATACTGATCCCCGCACTGGTTTTCATAATGGGATTCAATCAGCAGGCAGCACAGGGAACAAGCCTGGCCATGATGCTGCCCCCTATAGGTCTGATAGCAGCATATAACTATTACAAAGCAGGTTATGTAAATCTCAAGTTTGCACTTATCCTCGCTGTCGCATTCATGGCAGGGTCGTATTTCGGATCGAAGATCGCCATCAGCCTGCCTCAGGAGGTACTGAAAAAAATCTTCGCATTTCTTTTGATTGCCGTTGCAGTAAAAATGCTCCTTTCAAAATGACAGGGACTAAGCAAACGTTAAATCATGATAGCAGTTCAGGCCTTTTCCTAAAACATAAAACCGATGCTGAGTATCACGGATGATTCACGCTGGTCAAGATTGAATGTTTGTGTACCTATTGTAACGGATTCTCCGAATTTTTTGCTTAAACTGCCTCCATATCTCAGGTCCAGTGTCAGCTTCTTTGCTATGTCAACCCCAATACCGGCCTGGTATCCGAAAGTGGCGCTTCTGTAAAGGTCGGTGAAATCAGAATCGGAGATAAGTTCTTTCGGCGAACCAATAAGAATGGTGGCCGAGGGGCCTGCGTTAATCCTGACCGGACCAAGTATGGCTCCCAGGAGTAGCGGAATCTCCAGTTTATCAAATTTCTGCGTAAGAACTTCCTCCGGATTTTCAGCTGTCGTAACAGTGTAATCGTAACTCGTTGATGCAAACACAACTTCAGGCATAACATACATTCCCATAAGCGTTATACGAAGGAAAGCACCGGCATGGAATCCGTATGAGGCATTCTTCAGAGCTTCAATATTACTGGTGCCGGGACTTACATCGTATGTCGGGACCGTTGTGGTTGCCGCCCCGGCTTTCAGACCGAATTTAACCTGTGAAAAAGCTGCAACTGCAATAATTGCAGCAAATACGGTCAGCATGAATTTTTTCATCTTTTCAATTTTTGTTGTTTTGACAAATCTTATCAGACGTTTAATCAGATCATCAAGGCCATATTTGAGAAACAAAGACTTTAATGAACGAATTCATAACAGAATTCCGTCAGGATAATAAAAACGGCATCAGGATATTTTTATTTTGCTGAAAGCGCATCAATTATTGACAATTTCATTTTGTCAAACTCGTCCCTGTCGAATAATCTGGTAAGAAAGATTATTTTACCTGAACGGTCAATGATGACATTTCGTGTCACTCCTGCCTCTTTAAGTGCATAAAGGCCAAATATTTCAGCACCCGGATCAAGTGCGAGCGGATATGTTACTCCCATATTTTTTTTGAAGTCAAGTACTTTATCGGCAGGCTCATCGCGGTCAATGCCGATAACCGAAAGCCCCTGGTCCTTCCATTCCTGCCAAATCTCCGTTTCGATGAAAGGCATTTCCTCGCGACAGACACTGCACCAGCTTGCAGTAAACTGCAGCATCACCACTCTTCCCCTGAGGTCAGATAAGTTATAAGTGTCGCCTCCGGCTTCCTGTATCACAAAATCCGGAGCAATATCCCCTGTCTTTACTATGTATCCGTGCTCATAGACTTTCCCTTTCCGGGAACATGATAGTAATAAGAGGAAAAGAATCCCTGCGGACAATAATTTTTTTGATCTCATACTTAAAGATTGTAATCCCCGGCTGCCTCAGGCTGATATAAAATTTCTTCAATCCGTATTTTTGTAAGCCCTGCAGGAACTATCCATTCAACTTCGTCAGAAACCTTGTAACCTATTAATGCAGTGGCTACAGGTGAGAAAATGGATATTTTATTCTCTTTTATGTTTGCCTGGTCGGGATAAACTATCTGAAAACGAATAGCTTTATTGCTTTCAATAAACCTGATTTTCACAACAGAATTCATGGTGACAACATCGGCAGGCATTTCAACCGGCTCTACGATCTGTGCCCCCTCCAGCTCCTTCGCAAGATTTTCTGCCTCCAAAGCGCTTATGGAGCCTTTCTGCCTGGCACTCCGTATGCTGTCAGTTATCCTTGAAAGATCAAGGCTGCTTAAAATGATCTTTTTCATAATAGACTGATAAAAAGTATTTTGAAAATCTAAAAATAATAATTTATTATTGATAACTCAAATGATTATGGAATACCATAAAGGATTTTGCTACGGCATATTTTAAGCATTACGCATTTTTATTGCAGTTATGGCTTAATGAATGAAGATATTTTTTATATTGGAAGCTTTAAAACCTGTTGTAAAATGAAAATTATTTTTTCACTCTTCCGGATAATTTTTTTCCTGTCTCTGACAAATATGCTGGCAGGCCAGCAAAGTGTTCAGAATGATAAGCTAAACATCATAATTATCGGAGCCCATCCTGATGATCCCGACAAAGTTGGAGGAACTGCCTTTAAATGGGCTCAGCTTGGCCACAACGTTCTTATGGTTTCGTTAACCAATGGCGATGCCGGCCACCAGTCATTAAAACCGTCAAGGCTTGCAAAGATCAGAAGGGAAGAAGCAAGAAAGGCAGGAGAGGCAATAGGAGTCCGATATATTACCCTTGACAATCACGACGGGAAGCTTATGCCTACATACAAAAACAGGCTTCAGGTTATACGGCTCATAAGGGAACACCGGGCTGACCTGGTAATATTTCCACGTCCGTATGATTATCATCCGGATCACCGTTATACAGGCACTCTGGTTCTCGATGCAGCGTATATGGTCACAGTCCCTGCAATACTTCGCAGTGTAAGGCACCTTGACCGCAACCCCATGTTCCTTTTCATGAGTGACGGATTCATTCATCCGGAGCCCTTTAAAGCAGACGTCTGTGTGGCAATCGACGATGTTATTGAAAAAAAGATTGATATGTATCATCAACATACATCACAGATGTACGAATGGCTGCCCTACAACAGGGGAGGGCTTGATGAAGTGCCTGCCACCGACCAGGAGAGAAGGGAATGGCTGGGAAGAACAAGAAAATCAGGTTCTGACGCCACTCGTTACCGTGACAAACTTATCGAACTATACGGAACCGCAAAAGGATCAGAGGTTAAATATTGCGAAGCATTCCAGGATTCAGGTTACGGAACCCGCCTGACCAGTGAAAACCTGAAAAAGTATTTTCCCTTTTACTAGGATGCCACATACTGGCTGTTCTGCTTCAGCTCAATAAAATCGTCCTCCGTTTCCCTGAAACCATATTCAAAACAATACTGGTACTTTATTCCCTTGCCCGTTTCAACGATATGTGTGAAAAAATTAAAGTTGTATCCCAGTGCAAACAGTGCGTCCTTATGGACCTTAATGCGCCTCTCGGAGTAAAGATCCGCAAGTATCCTCCTGTTTTTCCTTAACAATCCGTGAACATTCCGGACAAAATTATTTGAATCGCGGTTTAAACGGTTATTGTAGTTGTTCCTGCACTGATCAGAGCAGAATTTTTTATCGCTGCGACCCTTTATGGTGTCACCGCAATCGAGACATTTCCTTTCCACAGCACTAAAGTTTGTATAAAAATAAACAAAAGCGTTTACAAACGGTTAAAACGTCTTGGAAAATTAAATGTCAGGAATGACTGAAAGTACCAGCCGGACAACATAAGTTTTACAAAGAATAACAGGAAGAGGTTATAAGTCAGATACCGTTACCTCTTTGCGTATGGCGGATATTTTACCGCACCATGGATAATTTTATATCACCCGGGCAATTACATATTTTGCCGGAGTTGTTGTATGCAGATAATATCTATCTGAAATCAACCTTTTGTGCAATTTCATTAACCAGCCTGAAATCAGCGTCAGTGTCACGGGGATTCCAGGGGGTTCCTTCTCCTTCGTCGGCAACTGCTGCCATGATCTCAGCAGCCTGGTTCTTTTTGTTTTCCATCATGAGCCCGGCCCATTCATTCATCTTTTTATTTGTGCTGATGCCCATCCATTCATTGAAATATCTTGCAGCTGCATCTTTTCTGCCCAGGCGGTTCAGCGCCAGGAGTGACAGATAATTCATCGACCTGCTGCCGGCAGGCCTGCCGTCGTTGTAACCTGCTACTTTTTCAAGCAATAACGCTGATCCCTTCTTATTGCCCATTTTTTCCATGATTAGCGCGCTTATCAGATCTTCAGCTCTTTCATCAACCGTGAATGGCCTTCCAACTCCCAGATTCTCGGGCCACTTATAGGCGTTTGCGGCATAGACCTGAGCCTTCCGGTTGCTTCCGGCAGAGTAATACTTAAGTGCGTTGAGCAGGTTGGCATTTTTCCAGGCCATTCTTCCATATCCGGCCCCTTCGTGGGGCAGTATTCTGATCTTTTCCAGAAGCTTCACGCTTTCATCATATTTCCCGTTATATAGCAGTGACATGGCATGATCGAATTTAATGACGTAAATATCCCTGAACAACCTGTCGGCTCTCTGGGTAATTTCAAGAGCTTTATCGTATTTATTTGCAGTCACATAATAATTATATAATATATGATACGGTCTCCAGGTATCACTTCCGTATTCGAGAGCCTTCAGATAGTCGGGTTCTCCTGAAGTGATCCCCTGCTCTTCAAAAAACCTTCCCCTTGAAAGGTAAAAACTGTAACTTGCCGGTTGATTGCCGCATTCATTGAAATATTTTGCAGCAAGGTCATTTTGCTCCCGGTTCCAGAAAAGCAGGGCCATGTAGTATTTTGTTTTCCAGCTGCTGCGCTGTTGATCAGCCCATTTCAGTATGCCGGCATATTCTTCCCTGAAAGGAAAGACAAGCTTGTCATCGGCATTAATCGCCCTTTGAAGATAAAACTCCGACCTGACTTCATCCTTCCTTAGATGTGCCAGATAGGCAGACAGGTAATCAGCAACAGGATTTTCCGGGCATTGTTCCATTACTGAAAAAGCATCATCCGTGAGCCCGGCAGAATGGTACCAAAGGGCAAGTTCAATGTATGTTTCGTATTTGAATTCACCCGTGATTTTGGACGTGAACCTGTCTTTTGCAGCACCCGCTTTCTCAACACAGAATTTTTCGAATGCCGCAAAATGGTTTAGCGGGTCCATTTTAAGCATCCCCTGCAGGATCATGTCGTGGGTGCTGACATCTCCCCTGAGTCTTGACACAACAGCCGCGGTCCGGTAGATATTTTTATCCATTCCGTTATACAAAAGAGCGTCGTTTGCGTATTCCCAGGCTTCTTCGAGCCTGTTCTCATTCAGGGCAATAAGGGCAAGTTTATTCCTCGACAGAGCTTTGTACTGGGGTGTCCTGAGAGTGACCCCAAATGCATCGCGTGCCTTGTTGTATTCCCTTTTGCGCATAAGAATAGTTCCATATAAAAAATTGGCGTCAGGGTCGTAAGCATCAAAACTGATTACCTGAAGGAGTTTCTTTTCAGCTTCTTCGTATTCCATGTTCCTGATATCAATCTCGGCCAGAGCTGTCAGGGCCGGAAAATACCACTGGTCTTTTTCAAGGCATTTGGTAAAGAATCCTGTAGCCTGGGAATATAGCCGCTGCCTCGATTTTTCAATTCCCCGGGTATAAAGCCCGTAAACGGATTCCCAGTCAAAGTTTTCCTGGATCTTTAATGGCCGGCCGGTATAATTTGCATCCCTGTCTGACATATCAAATTTAAGCTCACCATCAACGAGACGTATTTTAACCTTATCATCTTTAAGTGCGATATTTTTCACAAACTGTTCTTCGGGTTCAAGATCCAGCGTGAACTCTTCAATAATATTTCCGGAAAGATCGGTTATCTGAAGAATGTCATTGACAAATGACAGGGCCTGGAAGCGTATTGTATAATCACCGGCATTTTTCTGAACATCGAGTATCCCTTCCTTTGAGATTGAGCTCACACCACTCAGATTGCTGAGAGGGAACCAGAGTTCGGTAAAAGTCTCAACAGCGCCGGGGTCAAAGTACCTGTGCTTGAACGGGGTCATTGTGCTGTTGTCCCCTTCCTGGTTAAAAAGGAGCCCTGTCTGCATCTCAATGTATTGGACATTGCCTTTGTCAGTATCGGTAAGCAGATCGACCCAGATTGCTCCGTCGCGAGCCAGCGACCATATCCATATTTTTTTTCCAGGTTTTACCGGCTGCCTCGACCAGTGGCCGAATCCCGAATTGCTGTCATGATAATATCCTGCGAACCAGTCGGTATATTCGCCGAGAACATGATAGCTTTTCGACGAGCCGAAATAATTATTCTTATAATGTGAGACATCTGTACCATCTTCATTGACAGGCCACGGGGACGCTTCTCCGCCGTGTCCGATCTCTGCATTACCGGGGAAGAAGAACTGCAGGTCGTCAGAACCATTTGCAGCAGCGGTTTGCCAGTGATAAAGAGATGTCCTGAGATCTGTCGGGTTATTCCAGTAAGAATGCATTTCAAACCATGCTTTATCGGCCGGCAGCCTGATTTCCACACGCCACTCGGTCCTTGACGGAAGATCAATTGACCCGACGAAGCATGAAACACTCCCGTCACTGTTTTTCTGATAATGATAATCAACCGGCGTGGCAACCGTCGGAGCATGCCCTATCACGCCAAAATTGTGTTCTATTCCTCCTGATGTCCAGGGCCCCCGCATTGCAATATCCCTGAACTTAACGACATTATTATGGTAAATGAAGTATTCGTTGTTCTTCTTGTCGAGCGCACCCCAGACTTTTCCCCCGATATCCGGAGCCACCCAGACCTTGATCCAATTGTTTTCAAGCACCACCATCTTATGCTTTTGTTCCACGGGATCGTAAGAAAAGCCGTCAAATCTGAAGTATGGGTAAATTTTACCCGGCCTGGCCACAGGATCAGGATCACCAAAGGAATAGGTCGTGAAAGATATCATTTCTTCACTTATGGTCGCATCCTGGCCATAACCGTATGAAAGCATTACGGATGACAATACAAGCATTAACAATTTTCTCATGATGTGTTTATTTAAGTATTGAAATTTGTTTATCAAACAATTTTGATCTTTTCAGACACACAAAATTGCTTTGCATATTTAACATTAATATTTTGAAAATAACTTTTTACAAACGATGGTGACCGTGCAGGATGTTATAATAATATATATGTTCATATCAAAAAAATTTAATTCTGCAGAACAGCCTTCTTTCTGCGGAAAATAAATATTTCACAATTATACAATTTTATGATAAAAATTCAGCATTCCTTTTTGAATACTGTATAAATTATCTGTACCGGAACAACATTTGTTTGATCTGTTTCCTTTTGCCCGATGTTCCCCCCTGATCTGAATTCACCCGGGTCGCCTCTGTAATACCATTTACAGGGGAATGAATCCTTTGTGGTATCAAGGAACTCCTGACAGATTCAGGGCTTTTTAATAAGGATTGAAGCCACCTTATATTTAATAATAATATAATCATATCCTTCATTCTTCCCTGACACAGCTTATGCCACGCAGCCAAAGATTGAAAAGTTTTTGATGCAGAAGTATAAACGATTACAAACGACTATAAGAGACAATCAACCGGATACAAACGGTTATGTACCGGAACACCTCATGTTACCTTATTATGTTTGCTACGTAAATATTTATTGTCAAACGAAAAAACGAAGATCATGAATTCATTAAGAAACAGAGTCCAGCTGATCGGGAACCTCGGTCAGGACCCGGAAACGAAAGTTCTTGAAAGCGGAAAGAAAGTAACCCGTTTTACTCTTGCCACTGATGATAATTTCAGGAATGCCGACGGCCAGAAAATCAGCGAGCCCACCTGGCATAATATTGTTGCGTGGAACGGTCTGGCCGATGTAGCAGGGAGGTTCCTCAAAAAAGGTAAAGAGGTGGCTGTGGAAGGCAGAATAGTCTACAGGAGCTACGAGGATAAAAAAGGAGTCACCAAATATGTGACCGAGATAGTCCTTAACGAATTGTTGCTTTTGCGGTCTTCCAAAGGTAGCACCGGTAATGGGAAAGAGCCTGAAGAATGAAATATCGCTGCATTTTCATCTTCACGAAGGGGTCTGTCAGGATCCCTTTTTTATTTTTCCATATGCCCTGCTCCACCTTATAAAAACAGCTGATGAAACTATGTACAGGCAATAATCACGGAAACAAATATCCGCTGTACTTTTTAAGTTGCGAAGACAAACTCACTGGGAAAGCACAACAATTTTATCACGGCAAAATGATTATTTCCGGTTTTAACATTTTAATATAATGCTGTTTTTCTGATGTTTATGTACAAAATTGAATTTTACCCGCCGATATTAACTACTTTTAACAAAAATTTCTATATTTACCTCTTGAAAATCTGCAGGCACTCCAGCCGGAGTGCGCCAGGATGATTATTGTAATTTTAATTATTTACTTTTGCATAACAGATACCATATATATTTATTATAACTTTGACACAGACAAAACCTCTGATAGGATCGTTAAACCAGATAGCTGATGTTCACTCTTTTCAGCAAATTATGAGCACTTTTATTTACTAACCTTAATTAAAATCACTATGAAGAAAAGAATGTACTTTACGTTGATCGTGCTGATTACTTCATTTGCCAGCTTAATGGCGCAGGTGAGAGTAACCGGTACTGTCAAGGATGCAGATGGAATCGCTCTTCCCGGTGTGTCTATCGTTCAGGTGGGCACGACAATCGGGACTGCCAGCGATTTAGACGGGAATTATGTTCTCAACGTTTCTTCACCAAATGCAGTTCTGCAGTTTTCATTTGTCGGAATGACGACTGTTGAAGAACCGTTAAATGGCAGGAGCGTTATCAATGTAACATTGGTATCCGAGAGCATAGGACTGGAAGAAGTTGTTGTCACTGCCCTTGGTATTGCACGTGAGAGAAAAACGCTGACATATGCTTCTCAGCAGGTTTCCAGTGCAGAGATACTTAAGGCAAGAGATATAAACTTCATGACCGGTCTTAGCGGTAAAACTTCCGGTCTTGAAATTAAAAAAGCTGCTTCGGGAGCCGGCGGTTCAACAAGAACCGTTCTCAGGGGTAACAAATCTCTGAGCGGTCTTAGTTCCCCTCTGTATGTTATCGACGGAGTACCCATGGTAAACAGGGTTGGTTCCCAGCCCGGTATGTGGGGCGGATGGGACGAAGGTGACGGTCTTTCACAGATCAACCCTGAGGACATCGAAAGCATAAGCGTACTTAAGGGATCTAACGCTGCTGTACTTTACGGAAGCCAGGGAGCCAACGGCGTTGTAATGATCAATACCAAAAAAGGACAGGCCGGCAGAACTGACATAAGCATCAATTCCGGTACCATTATGGAAAACGTTCTCGTATATCCTGAACTGCAGTACAACTACGGCGCCTTAAATAATGCCAAGGAGAGCTGGTCGACCACTCCCCTGTCAAGTTACGATGACCAGTTTGTAAAGGATTTCTTCCAGACAGGATACAACCTCGTTAACTCTGTCTCCGTAAGCGGAGGAACTGACAGGACCACTGCATATTTCTCCTACGGGAATACAGCTTCCAGAGGTGTAATTCCGACAAACAAGTATCAGAAGAACAACGTAACATTCAAGCAGTCAACCAAGCTTTTCAATGACAAGATCACTGTTGGCTCAAATGTAATGTTGTCGGATGAGTTGACAAATAACAGGCCACCCAATGGTTATTATCTAAACACTCTTACAGGGCTGTACTTCTTCCCACGCGAAAGAGATTTCAACTCCTATAAGGAAAATTACCAGATCTTAAATGAAGGAAGAAACATCTACTTACAAAACTGGTTCGTAGCCGACCACCATCAGTCCAACCCATACTGGATTTTGAACAACCAGCCCAGGACCGACAAGGCAAAAAGGGTTATTGCCAGCGCAACTCTGGAATACAAAATTGCTAAAGGGTTAAAATTCCAGACCAGGGCAAGCATGGACTATGCAAATCAGACGCACGAGCAGCAGCATGCTGCAGGATCAAATGCCACCAACGTTTCCACAAACGGAAGATGGTATTTCAAGGATTACAAAGACCAGCTGGTTTATACTGACGGAATCTTCACCTATCAGAATTCATTCGGAAGCTTCAGCTTTGACGGACTTCTGGGAGCAAGCTACCAGAAATCAACATACGGCCTTGGCGTTCAGGTAGATAATGGAACCAATGCTCTCTTCTATCCGAACGAGTTCAACATGCAGAACCTTCCGACCAACGTCCAGGTTCTCTCAACCATGTCTTCAAGGCAGATCAAGCAGGGTGTTTTCGCCAATGCACAGATCGGGTTCAAAGAAATGATCTTCCTTGATCTTTCCGGAAGGAATGACTGGTCTTCAACCCTTGCAGGTACAGGAAATGAATCATATTTCTATCCTGCAATAGGTCTGAGCGCAATACTCAACCAGATGTTTGCACTGCCTGACTTCATAACCTTCGCAAAAGTAAGGGCTTCTTATACAACTGTTGCCAACGAGGTGCCATTCAATGTTATAAACCCGATGCACAGTGTTACAGCCAGCGGCGGCGTGAGCAGGAATACACGTGCTCCCTTCCTGGATGCAAAACCCGAAATGCTCAGAAGCCTTGAGGTCGGAACCGACTGGAGATTCCTTGACGGAAGGCTGGGATTTGATTTCACCTATTACAACATCAACAGCCAGGATCAGTTTATTTCGCTGCCTGCCCTCGCCGGCTCCGGGTTCACATCCTTCTATGTTAACGCAGGAGAGATCATCAACAAGGGAGTAGAGGTTACTCTTGATGCAGAACCGGTAAGCGCCGGAGACTTCAGGTGGAACACTAACTTCAACTTTTCAAGGAACAAAAACATCGTGACTGAACTGGTACCCGAAGATCCGGGTAAAAGGATCGACCTTGGCAGCTCTGAAGGTTATTTTAACTATATAGTTGCCGGAGGATCTTTCGGCGACCTGTACGGTTATAAATTCTTAAGAAATGATGCCGGCCAGATCATTCTTGACGCTGTCGGAAGACCCAGGAAGACCCAGGAACCTGAATTAATCGGAAGCCTTGATCCCGACTGGAGACTGGGCTGGAACAACAACCTCGCATACAAGCGTTTCTCATTGGGATTCCTTATCAACGGAATATTCGGCGGCAACTGTGTCAGCCAGACAGAATCGATGCTTGACGGCGCAGGAGTGAGCAAAAGATCGGGTGATGACAGAGACCAGGGATATACATCTGTAAACGCTGTCAGTGCTGAAGGCGCTGCAGTCACACAGGTAGATCCTGAGATCTGGTACAGGGCCATAGGCGACAGGAATGGTATCCTTGAAGCTTATGTTTACGACAGAACAAACATAAGGGTAACCCAGCTTGCTCTTACATATGACTTTGATGTAAGAAGCCTTGACTGGTTAAAAACCGCATCTGTTTCACTGGTAGGACAAAATCTCCTCTTTTTATACAAAGAGGCTCCGTACGATCCCGAGTTGACAATGAGCTCTGGTCTGGGAAGTCAGTCACTTGACAACTTCAACGTCCCTTCTACCAGAACGATAGGCTTTAACATTAAACTTAATTTCTAATAATCTGATAGATATGAAAAAAATAATATTCTTGACAGTACTTGCGCTTTTCATCGGGGCCTGTACGGATAACTTTGAAGATTTCAACAAAAATCCATATCAGATTTCTGATGAATCTCTGAAGCAGGATTTTAACCACGTGGGTGCTTATTTTCCTACTATTCTCGCAAACTTACAGGGGCATCAGGTAGAGGAAGACCTTCTTACAGACAGTTTTGTCCGTCATTTTGGAACTCCGACACCTTTTGTTGCCAACAGAAACAATACAACGTACTACCCGACCTGGAACTCTTTCTGGAACCGTATATATAATAATGTTATGGCTCCTTCGAACCAGGTTATCAAGATTGCCGAAGCCGACGGATATGATGTGTTTGTCGCATGGGCCAAGCTCCTCCAGGTTGTCGGTCTTTCAAGGCTTACAGCTTACCATGGTCCGCTGATCTATTCGGAATATGGAAAGCCGACTTCTCCGATCTACTACGACTCGGAGCAGACATTGTACAATACTTTCTTTACGGTGCTGGATCAGGTGCAGGCAGTTTTCAATGCCAACCTGGCTTATGTTGGTATGAGAAAATTCGATGCAACCTACAATGGAAATGTTGGTCAGTGGGTTAAATTCATAAATTCCATGAGGCTGAGGCTTGCAATTCGTATTTCCAAGGCAGATCCTGCTCTGGCAAAACTGCAGGGAGAGAAAGCCATCAATGATCCGGGCGGTCTTATCCTGACCAATGCAGATAATTTCAACGTTTCTCTTTACGGTGGCAAAATGCCTCTGGCAGTAATATGCTTTGAATGGCAGGATACAAGGATGAGTGCAGGCATGGAGGAGTTCCTCGTTGGTCTTAAAGACGGCAGGATCTCAAAATACTTCCAGCCTGCAAAAGACAACACACTCTATCCCGATCATCCTGATTACCCGTACAAAGGTATTGCCAGTGGTGCATTTCTTGGAGCCAAGGATGACAGGCAGCTTTATTCGGAAGTTAGCGAAGACTGGAAGTCAGTTACTTCGAGGAGGTTCTTCACTGCAGCAGAAGTACAATTTGCACTGGCTGAAGCCGCTCTCAGAGGATGGACAGGCGCTGGTGATGCAGGAGTACATTATGAGACCGGTGTGAGATTGTCATTCCAGAACTGGGGTGCTCCGGGTGTTGATGCATATCTTGCAGACAATACAAGCACACCGATTGATTATGTTGATCCCAAAGACAGCAGGAACAGCTATCAGACTCGCTCAACTGTTACAGTTGCATGGGACGATGCTGCTGACAACGAGATAAAGCTCGAAAAGATCATTACCCAGAAATGGATCGATGCTTTAACAAATGCTAACGAAGTATGGTGTGATCACAGAAGGACCGGCTATCCCAAGCTGCACTATGTTCCCAAAAATGACAGTAACGAAGACTGGGGAATTATTCCGGCTGACGGATTCCTTCAGAGAATGCCTTTCGTAACTGCTGAAAGGAACAGTAACCCTGAAGGTGTTGCCGACGCAGCCCAAAAACTGGGCGGTCCTGACCTGATAAGTACTCCTCTGTACTTTGCAGTGCCCGGATCTAACTTTTAGCAATATCCCTGAAAAGTGATATGCAAATAAAATCCTTTTAGGACATATCTGACAGAAAAAGTGGTGCAGGGGTCTGCACCACTTTTTTATTTTAGAAAAGAAAATTTCACCGGCAAACCAATTCTGATATGAATAGTTATCTGCAGATCAATTTAACTGGTCTCTCTTCTTCTGATCTCCTTAACCGCCTCTACCATGGCCATATAACTATCAACAGAGACATACCCGGGAATTGAATTGCCCGAACCTAACCCGTATCCCTTCGCTTTACTTCTGAATAACAAACCCTGGTTTAAAACTGTCTCAAAAACAGTATCAGGATCATTCAATATTAAGAGGTTAAGGTCAAACCCGCCAAAAAGGCCTATTTTATCGGAGTACTTTTCAATCCATTCAGAAAATGGCGCTATCTGGTCTTCGTTTGAATGTTTGGCGTCAATGCCCAGTTCAACAATATCATCCATCAGCGTAAAAATATTACCACAGCTGTGGAGAAGGAATCTCTTGCCGGATGCATGTACCAGATCGATAATCCTTTTATACTGGGGAAGGATATGTCTTCTGATTACTTCAGGTTCAAGCAATGTTGATGTTTTATATCCCAGATCATCACCCATTCTGAAGAAAACATATATATCCGACCAGGTATCAACGACCCATGACCAGAGCTCAACCCACAGATCTCCGATTTTGACAAAAATATCCCTGAAGAGATCCTGATCCATACATTGCATAATACATAATGGCTCATATCCGACAAGATCCCGGCTTGCTTCAAAAATTCCATAGCCACAGCCGCCGAATGCTTTCATTCCCGGTGGCAGTGCATGACTGATAGCCTCAAAGTGGGGAGTATATGTCTCCTTAAAAATCACTGGTATATCTTTCCATGGGTATTTATTGAAGTCATCTCGTGTCTGTACCGGACCCGTCATCCCGCCCATTATTGCACCATGCCCGGGCAAAATATCACAGATGGCGGCTTCAAAGTCAAATCCGTCATAAGTCATATCTTTCCAGAAACCAATCACTTTCTGATAATAGCCTGCCAACCCGGCTGGTTTAATACCCGTCGGATCAATGGGTTCCCCTATCGCCTTTGAGATGAATGGTGCATCAATATGGTGCTCATACAGAGGCAGCCGTGACGGCCTCAGGTTATTTAATACCTGAAGCAGGTTTGTATAATCGGGCATGAATTCAGAATACATATTATCTTGCAGGAGTCAAGCCAAGTGTAACTATCTCACTGGCACCTATATTTAGCTGAATATTTCTGCCGTTTACTGCCGGATTGGCTGCATTTGACAAAGGGTATTCCACAAGGTTAAGGCGCTTTACATCTGTCATGTCAACAGGCACTCTGAGGTTCACTGTCACTTCCCTGCCCTCAACTTCGGCCAGTCTGACAATAAGTTGATTTCCATCCTCTGATCTTTTGATGCCTGACAAAATAACGCCCCGTGCATCGATTGAAAAGAATGAATCTTCCTCAGGCCGCGTCGCATGCGCCTTTACCAGCGCAAGAGACGGCGGTTCAGCTGCAAAGACCGGGATGTTGAAATTATCACCTTCAACCCAGACTCCGTTTTTCCAGTCACCTTCATGCGGAAAGAGTGAATAGGCAATATTGTATTTTCCAAGATTCGGATATATATCAGGATTGCCTGCCGATCTCATCAGTGTAAGCCTCAGGTCACCACGGGTATAGGAATGACCATACCTGGTCCTGTTTAAAAGCGCTATACCGGTTTTGCCATCAGTGATGTCAACCCATTTCTGTGCCGGCACTTCCTGACCGTCGTCAACTTCAGCCATGATCCCGTAAGCATCCTGATGTCTCAGATGGGAAGGGGCTTCCCTGCCATTGATCTTCCCGTCAACAGGCCTTTCAGCAACATCAAACGGAACCTGGCAATAAAACCTTGGATCAGTCATATCAAGAGGAAAAACAGCTCTCAACATCGGGGAATCCGTTGAATCGCTGCCAGTCTCAAGCCAGTGAACTTCCAGATCAAAATCGATGCGCGGATACGAACGGTAAAGGTATGTTCGCATTATGAACCTTGACTTACCCCAGGTTTTAACAGTTTCAACACAAGCCCTGACAGGGCCTTTTTCCACAACGCTGACGCTTTCAATATCGGATATATCTTCCTGCCTGACAATCTTGTTTATCGTCCATGATTTCATTCCTCCTTTTTTATCCTCGAGATAGATCCTTAATTTATTCAGCTCTCCTCCCTTCCTGACAAATTCCTTTCCTGTGCGTTTGTCGAACAGGCTGGTTATTCCGCCGGTCTTCATATCAAACTTTAGAATGAAGAAATCGGTTTCGAAAGTATCACCGGCGAACGGGATTACTTCGCTGAATTCTCCTGGACTGGCCATATCAACATAGAATGTCTTATAACCGCCGGCAGGCATGTTATCTGCTATGAACTGCACTTTCGAAGTGAATCCCGGAGGTGTTGGTTTTGACCAGACTATCTGGGCCGGATAGCATTTTCCCGATCCGTCGCGGACCGACACAGTAGCCAGGCTGCCTTCCGGACTGATTTTCACGGCTTTATATGAATCTGACAGAAAGTTTTCATTTTCCGGCTGGTCTTTCAATGGAGGTTTCGATTTGTTGACCGGGGTAAAATCCTTACCATAATAGTTCGTTCCCCATGTACCGACCTTAATGGTTACGGGCTCTTCGTGTGAATAAACGGTGGTCTCCACAATAGCCTTCCGGCTTAGTGGCTGCAAATTGTAAGCAACCACCGGCTGGCCATAGCCTTCCTGGAATTTTACTAAATCAGCCAATCTTCTGAAGGCATTGTTCCGCAGTTCAGTTGTTTTGCGAAGCACTTCGGTGTAACGTGCGACAGCTTCCCTGTTAGCTTCATATATTGCTGATCCGGGAAGGATATCATGGAACTGGTTAAACGTAACTGTCTGCCAGAGATCGTTAAATTCCCCGTCAGGATACCTGTCACCATCAAGCCAGCGCAGAGTGTTAAAAAATTCACCTGCAAAAAGCATATTTTCACTGTTCCTGTTTCCTTCTTTTATTCCGGCAACAGTAGTGTAACAGCCTTCAAATATAAACTGCATTTCTCCCCTGTGTGTCGGGCGGCCACCCATCTCTTTTGAAGCTTTGCTGAAAAATTCTCCAGCGGTCGTGAATTTCACAGAAGGGTATCCCGGTGTTTTGTCAAGCCGGTGTATCATTTCAATATTTTCGCGGGTCGGCCCTCCTCCATGATCTCCCACCCCGGTTATATGCAGGATCCTGCGTTTGTCCGGAGAAAACTTGTCAACCTCATTCTTTAATTCCGGAGTTATCGTCCCGTTATAGGTATCATTGGCATAGCAAAGGACTTTTGAAGAATCAGGAGCGATCCACCAGAAAGTACCCACATATGGTTTGCAACGGTGAAAGTAGAAATAGTCACATCCGGCAAGCTGCAATAACTGGGGCATCTGTGATATGTGACCAAAATTGTCAGGCAACCAGCCTATATTTGCCATCTTCCCGAAGCGACTCTGAAAATAACGCTGCCCCAGCAGGAATGAGCGTGTTATAGCCTCTCCCGACGACATATTCATGTCACCTTCAGTCCACATGCCCCCTGCCAGTTCAAGCCTCCCTTCATTAACATATTTCTTTATCAGGTTCAGCAGCGGCGGATCAACCATCTCCACAAAGTTATAAACAGCAGCCTGACTTTGCAGCATCGTGTAGTCAGGATACTCTCCCATAAATGACACTACCTGGCGAAGATTGTCATTGCACATCTGCATTGTCTCCGAATATGTCCACAACCAGTTCATATCCATATGAGCATGTCCGATCACATGGATTGAATCCACTATCTGTGATTTTTTACTCCCGGCATTTATACTTTGCCCGTATATACCTATTGTTGAATTAATTACAAACAACAACAAAACCAGAAGAGTAAATTCCTTTTTCATTGTCTGCTTAATTTTTAAAATTTTCCTGAATAGTTCATATTTGATGGACCAAAATGCTGTTTAACCGGTCTTTTCTGAATAATGTTAACGTGGCACACTTCACCGGTTATGGTCTGCCGGGTGATACATTATATCGCGGGATACAGTTCTCATTTCTTTAATTGTGATCAATGAGCCCGACATATCTATTTTATCAACCCCCTTATAATCATCCGGTATTTCAGCGAGGAATGCCGTATAAGATTTTGTAATTACCTCTCCTGCATCAATAAAATCGTAAATATTACGGTCAAATATCCTGGCTTTTTTTGCCAGCACAGGGAATGGCTCGTGTAATCCGGTTGTGCCAAACTCCATTCCAAAAGCAACGGGAGTATTGTTCTCCATTGACCTCCAGAAGTTGATCCACGGATAATCTTCTGTTTCCCATATATATCCAATCATAACTCTCTTATCAGGGTTGCAGGCTGTTACCCATCCGTACCTGTCGTTCCTGTTAAAAACGAAGGATGATACTCTTGGCCATTCGCTCAAGAATTGTCTGAGGCTTATTTTTTCTCCATCATGATATGCTTCGGGCCATCTCAGAACAGGTTCTTCCTGATCCGGACTACCATTTTCCTTGTTTTCAAAACCTCTCCCTGCATTATTATCAAAAAGTGTTGTAGTATCAAGGAATGGAGGGCCCAGTGTCACATGCTGAACAATATTGTAGATACGACCATGCTTGTTGAGATTTGTGATCTCCTCGGTAACAAAAAATAACGGTTCATCTTCGGACATTTCAATTTTCCGTGTCAGTTTCAGGCCCCCCACGGGAAGGGTGCAGGTCATAGAACATGTTAACCTGCCATTAATTTCACCGGGTTCTGTAAGAACATCCCAGACAAGAGTATTTACCTCCCCGTGATGTAACAGACCATTAGCTTTTTCGCCTTCTGAAGGCGGGCCCCAGCGGTCAAAGCATAAGAAATGTCCCATAAAGGGAGGCATGGTTGTATCCCTGCTTCGCCAGTTTAACGGATTAATGGGTAACTCTTTCAGGTGAAAATCAGTTATTGATCCGCCATTCAGATTAATCTCCAGAACCGAGGTGTTGTTTCCGATCTTCATGAAATTGTCTTTAAAGTGGCATTTTTGAGCTTCAGAAGACTTTACTGCCTGAGTCACAGATAACCACAGTGCAGCTTCCTTCATCTGGCACAGGAAACACAACGCGACTATTATAGCCAGTTTTATCAAAATCATTGTTAATAAACAGTCACATTATCGAACAGGTTTATTTTCCGTTCTGAATGATAAAGGTTTTATTGATTATTAAAATAGAAGTTTTCAAAGAATTAACCAATAACAAAACTGATTTAATAAAGCTCCATAAGGTAAAATAAATTATCAGGATTTCTGTTAGTATGCGTTTCGTGCTGGCCTCTGCAAAGCAGTCCTGTCTGCTGTTTCAATTCATTATCAGGAAAAAGTGTTAAAGTTTTACGAGTTACTTGTATGCTGAGCCGTTATTTCCCGCCCAGCATTCAATGCCCTGAGATTTATTTCTATTACTTCCTTTCCTTTGTTGGCAAAAAGTTTTCTGACACCATTTTCAAGGCTCCTTAGAGGCATATTGATAAACGGGGAGGCAGCTCCCAGTAGTACCATATTGCCTGATCTGACCGATCCGGTTTCTTTTGCAACAGAACCGGCATCAACAATAATGTGGTTTTTAACATTTCCTATTTCTTTTAATATCAGCTCTGCAGGAGGATAGTCATTTATATTGACATAAGGTTCAGAGCTTGTCACAAGCCATCCTTCAGGCTTTAACCAGGGCAGGTACCTCAGCCCTTCCATTGGTTCGACCGAAATTATCATATCTGCTTTACCCAGGGGGATAAGATCAGACCATACCGGCGAGTCTGATATTCTGAGATGAGATTGTACAGCGCCTCCTCTCTGGCTCATACCATGAATTTCTGACTGTTTCAGGCAAAGGTCATTTTCCATGGCAGCCAGACCTATTATTGAAGCAATTGAAATAATACCCTGTCCCCCGACTCCCGATAAAATTATGTCATTCTTCATACCTGTTGCCTTTTCACTTTTTTCCTTCTGTCCTTTTTTTTGCTGAAGCGGTCTGGATACATTCCCTTGCTGAAATTATCACCGAAACACCATGGTATTGAAACTCCTCCTCCATAATGTTTACATTTTGTTCATGATTCTTTCGTAATGGCGTAATTACCCGAAGATGTTCCTGCTCTACGCCCAGTCCTTTGCATATATCTTCCAGCCTGCCTGTTGCATGAGACTTCTGACCTCCTGTCATTCCTGTGGTGGAGTTATCGGATATGATCACGGTTACAGAGGACTTTTTAACCACAGCGTCAAGCAGGCCTGTCATTCCGGAATGCGTAAATGTTGAATCGCCAATGACGGCTACCGACGGAAAAAGTCCTGCGTCTGCTGCACCTATTGCCATGGATATCGATGCCCCCATATCGACGCAGGAAGTGATAATATTGTAAGGAGGCAGGGCAGCCAGGGTATAACAACCTATGTCAGAGAAAACCCTGATGTTTTTATATGGTTTAAGTGCCTCAATTACAGCATTGAAAGTATCAGAATGACCGCATCCTTTACAAAATGACGGAGGCCTGGACTTTACTATTGCAGGTACTGAAAAAAGATTCCTGTCTGTCATTCCCAGAGCCCTGGCTACAATGGAAGGAGTCAGTTCCCCGGTTCGCGGTATCGTACCATCCATCCTTCCCAGCACTTTGAGACCCTTGTCCAGCAATCCTCTGAGGCTCTCTTCCACAAAGGGGTATCCTTCTTCCAGTACAAGTATTTCTTCGCACCTGCTTGTCAGGTCTGTGATTAGATCTTTGGAGAAAGGATATGCTGTAATTTTGAGAACCGGCCATCCGGTTTCTGCCACACGGCTATTCTCCAAAAGATAATTATGTGCAATCCCGCATGTCAGAAAACCAAGCCTGCGTTTTTCTCCGTCCCTGAATGAATTATACTTAGATATCCTGTTATCATATTTCAGCAACTCATAAGTCTCAAGAAGTGAATCATATTTCTTTCTTGCCATAGACGGCAGAAGTACAAACTGACCCGGATCATCAGGCAGCCTGAACTTTTTCTGGGGTTCGGCTGACCTTCGTTTTATTGCAGACCTTGAATGAGCAAGTCGTGTGGTTATTCTGAACAACACCGGCAGTTTATATTTTTCAGAAACATCAAATGCATCAAATACCATATCATATGCTTCCTGCTGACACGATGGTTCAAATATCGGAACATATGAGAATCTGCCGTAGAAGCGGGAGTCCTGTTCATTCTGAGACGAATGCATTGAGGGATCATCAGCAGCAACAACGATCAGTCCGCCATTGACGCCCGTTATTGCAGAGTTGATAAAACTGTCGGCAGCCACGTTCAGGCCAACATGCTTCATGGCCACCATAGCCCTTTTTCCCGTAAAAGACATTCCAAGGGCAGCTTCCATTGCGGTCTTTTCATTTGCCGACCATTCCCTGTGTATCTTCCTTTCCGCAGCTTCTTCCGAAGCCTGGATAAATTCCATAATCTCCGTTGACGGTGTGCCGGGATAAGCATACATACCACTCAATCCGGCATCCATTGCCGCAACGGCTATAGCTTCATCACCCAGCAATAATAATTTCCGCATATCAAAAAAACAAAATCCTATGATTATCCGTTCAGATGAAAGATGTAAAAGTACCTGTTTAACTTTACATTTGAAAATATTAAAAAATAGTTAAAAGTTTCAGCGTTCTGCTCATTATTGCTTATTTTGCATGGGCTTTGCTGTATATCAGGCACCTTAATATCAGAACCACCATTTTGATCCGACTTATTAATATAGCCTGTTTTCTTTTGTTGTCAGCGATAATCGTCAACTGTCAGACAGCAGAAAGTGAGAGATTTTTTCAGGTCAGCGGTTTTATTACGGATGAGGATAGCAACCCCATAAGCAATGCAGGAGTGGTTTCAATGAAACTGAAGAGGGGAGCGATCAGCGAAAGATCAGGCATATATTCAATAACAAGCACCCCTGGCGACACAATATTATTCAAAGCTTTGGGTTTTAAGAAGAAATTTTTGGTGCTTCCGGCTGCTTTTGAGGGCCGGTTCCTTAATGCTGATATTATATTAAGTACGGATACCATACCTATAGCAGGCGTAGACATCCTGCCATGGAAGAATTACAGCGAATTTATCAGGGATATGACAGATCCTGTTCCTGTCCCGCCAGAGATTGAAAACATGAATGACAATCTTGCATCAATATATGCACAGGTGGCGAATACTACCGGAGTCAGGATAACACCTGAGGCAGGATATAAATACGCTTCTGAGCAAAATTTCAGCGGCATGTCGACCCGAGGTCAGCTGCCCGTAAATAATCTTCTCAATCCATTTGCCTGGGCTAAATTTATAAATGGCGTTAAAAATGGTCTGCTGAAAAATCAGCGTTCAGAAAAACCTGTTAAACCTTCAAAGGCAAAGAGCAAAAACAGGAAGAAAAGCAAATAGCCATGAAAAAACATGAAGGCAAAATGGTGGGGGTTCTCGGAACTGTCATTCTGCACCTGATCGCAGCAATCATTTTCATGTCGTTCCAGCTCCGGACCCTTCAAAAAGAGAATGGAGAAGAATTTGCGATTGAGTTCGAGACCGTAGATGAAGCCATGATTGAAGAGGAAATAATAGAACTGCCAGCTACATCAATCGAAAATATCCTGAGTGATGATCAGGAGATGCTCAATATCGCAAGAAATCTTGCCAACAGGCCGGTGGAAAATATCGATCCTCAGGAATACATTGACAGAGTAAAGGAAGAGCTCATCAAAAGCGGAAAACTAGGAGAGGAAAATTATATAGACGAATGGAGGCAGAGAAGTGAAAGCTCTGCTGATGAAGTTCTCTCCATGAAAGAAAGAGAAGAGGATAGCGAGCAGGATGATCAGGCTGACGAACTGCAGAAGATGGAGGCCAATTACCAGGGCCCTACACGGATATTCTACGAACTTTACGGTCGCAATCATACGTACCTCCCCATACCGATATACAAATGCCAGGGAGCAGGCAAGGTAGTCCTGCTTATTGAAGTGAATCAGAAAGGAACAGTTGAAAAAGCCGGTGTGTATTCTGCCGAAACAACTACAAGGGATGAATGCCTGTATGAAACGGCAGTAAAAACAGCACTAATATCAAGGTTTAATGCTGATGTTAATGCACCCCGGATCCAGAAAGGCACGCTGACTTATATCTTTGTTGCACAATAATCAGGGGAATCAATATTTCTTCCGGGATTATCAGGAAAACGCTTTCAGGCACTTAAAAAAGAGAGTTGCTTTTATTTCTGACATATTCACTGATCACTTCCGGCGTATTTCTGTCTGCATGCCTGTCATTGACAAGATCACTTATTGTATGAGCTTTCAGAAGCTCTGAAGGGCATGGTGTGAGCATTTTTAGCGCTTCATCCTCAGGCAATGACAGATCAATCCAGCTTCTTTCATCTGACCCGTTCAATATTACGGGCATTCTCTTTTTCGAATTATGAATGACCGACATTATTTCATTCGCATCAGTAGTTATCACCGTGAAAGTAGAAAGTGACACTCCTGTTTCACTCTCCGTCCACTCACTGTACAATCCTGCAAGAGACATTATTTCATCATTGAAATGATAAATGTACCAGGGGATCTTTTTTTTGCCTTCATGTTGCCACTCAAAAAAACCTTTTACCGGAATCAGGCAGCGTTTTGACCTGAACGAGTCTGCAAATGAAGGTTTTCTGTCTATGCTTTCAGCTCTTGCATTAAAAGTTTTATAGCGGATCGCCCTGGCATCTTCAGTATTTCTAATCCATGCCGGAATAAGCCCCCACCTCAGGAGGCGGATTTTTTCAGGAGATCCGGTACAAATGGACGGAATCTGAGGAAGACTGAACGCATGATAGTAATAACTCGGGCTGTAAATGTTGTGTTCGGGAAAATCAGCACCGTATCTGCTCTCCAGCTCGTCTTTTACAAGATTAACATTGACGGAAAAACACATATTCAGTTAAGGTAGACCGATGTAAGTTTCACCTTCAGGGGCAGGGGCATTGAATAGGTCAACAGGTCATATTCAGGCCATTTTTCAACTCTGGAGAGTACTTTTGACATCATGCTGTTCACATAGGAGTTGATCATTGGCCCGTTCCAGGTGCTTGAATTAAGCAAAACGACCCAGGCAATTCCGTCCGGCTGCCTCTTAAGCATCGCAGCGGTACCGGGGAATGAACCGGTCCTGCACCAGTTTCCGTTTATATCAGCACTCTTCCAGCCAATTGGTGCACAACCATTGCTGCTATCTGTCATAAAGCGTATACTTTCTTCACTGAGAATGTCGCCACAACTATCAAATCCGTCAACTGCCAGCAACAACCTGATCAGATCAGGAGCAGTTGCTAACCATGAGCCGGCACCTCCCAGGGCCTCAATATCATTACCACCGTAGGATGGAGAAAGCATCTCACCCGTTCCATAAATCGATGGTTTAAGGGGCTGATTAACAGGTTCATAATAAGTAACTTCAAACGGCGCCTTTTGTTCCGGCATATTGCCTGCAAGCTGCATGTCGTAAATTCCCAGGGGTTCAAGTATTGCTTCACTGCAATATTTTTCATAGGACATGCCTGTAACTTTCTCTATTACCAGACCAAGTATTGCATATCCAAGATTTGAATAGGAACGGCCACGACCGGGTGCGAAATGAAGCCTTCTGTCAAGGGCAAACCTGATAATGTCTCTGTTGCTTACCGGAAGCTCCACTCCCATTTTTTCGGCCACCACGTGAGGCATGAACATCTGATCGCCATATCTCTGTGTCCATCCTCCTTCATGACTCAGAAGATGGGTTACAGTAATATCCAGGGCTCTTTTATCCCTGGGATCAGAAAAGAAAGGATCATTTAGTATCCCCTCCGGTCCGAACACCTTATCGTCGAGAGACAATCTGCCTTCCTCGTTGAGTTTCAGTACAGCCACGGCGGTAACCAGCTTTGAGATACTTGCAATTCTGAACCTGTTATAGGGTTCAGTAACGGTCATCGAAGTGGTATCGGAATAACCGTATCCTTTTGCAAAAATAAGTTTTCCGTTTTTTGCAACAGCTACCGAAGCCCCTGCAACATTCCATTTATTAAGGAAAGATTTAATGGCATTATCGAATGAATCAAACTCAGATGATGATGAGGCAGCGTTGGTCAACCGCAAATTGGAGGGAGTCAGCTTGTCAGAAATATCTCCGTATTGTTCAAATGCACCCTGGTCATAATTAATAACTGATATAAAAAAGATGACCAGTAAAATCTTTCTGAACCCCATAAAACAACTATTATATAATGTTCCCAAAATAATAACAATCTATTACTTTACGCAAGAAAAAGTAAATTATTGTTATCTGCATCTGTCAACTTTTTATAAACAATTAATTTTTATCTTTAATAATATATTATGAAAGGATCAAAGATATAAATTTGATACGATGAGAAATTCAGGTGTCATAATATTATTTTTTACGCTGGCCGTATTGATCCTTTGTTCCGGCATATATCTTTCAGCGCAGGAAACTGAACCTGACACATCTTCATACATCCCATATTATTATGAAGGTGCTCAGGACTATAATCTTCTCATTGCAGCAATTGAGGGATATGATTCAGAATTAGACCGTCTGATATCCAAAGGAGCAAACATCAATGTGGTCAATGCAGAAGGAGCCACACCTTTGTTTTTTGCTGTTGCCCGGGATCATCTCAGCACCGTCAGAAAAATTTTGTCGTACAAACCAGATCTTGATCTGAGAACCTCATATGGGGAAACACCGTTACACATCGCAGTTCTGAACAGGAACATCGAAATTGCCGAAGCCCTTATAAGAGCCGGCGCCGATATTGATGTAACTGATGACAACGGAGCTGCTCCTCTTCACTATGCTTCATTGTACGGCAACTTTTATGCAGCTGATCTTCTGCTATACTACAGGGCAGAGCTGGACCTGAAAACCGAAGACGGAACAACACCTCTCATGGCAGCCATCTGGGGAGGTTTTGCCGAAATTGCCGATCTTCTGGTTCAGAACGGGGCAAACATGGAAGCCCGTGATAAATATGGATTTACTCCTTTCCTGATTGCATCGCAGACAGGGGACACAGTTCTGATGAGTTTTCTTTTTGGCAAAGGAGTAGATATCTATGCAAAGAATATGTACAATTATGATGCGCTTAACCTTGCAATAAGCACAAACAGCCTTCCGGCAGTCAGACTTCTTCTGGAAAAAGGGGAAAAATGGACTTCGCCAGGAAATAACGGAGTCAATCCATATCAGGTAGCTACGGCATACGGAAGAAATGAGATATTTAACTTCCTGGAAGAGAATAATGTACCTGGCAGATCGGGATTAAAATTCAATGAATTCCTGATCTCTCCGTCTTTAAGGTTTACTCCGCATGATTTTTACAGCGGGATATGCCTTGAATTCAGGGAACCATTGATTAAGGGCGGCATTATTCTGGGACTTGATTCTAAGCTCTGGCACACAAAAGTCCTTGTAGAGGATGATGAGAGAACGTATTACCAGTATATGGACAAAGGATCAATGGCATACGCAGGGATCTATAAGGATTTCATGCTTACAGACAACACAGGAAGAACAAACTTTGGTCTGTCCGCCTCACTCAGGGGAGCATATACCTTCAACAACAAATTCAAAGGGACCAACATTGTTCCTGCAAATAAATTTAAAATCATTCCTGCGCTTACCCTGAAAGCGATATGGAAAAATCTCACCTTTTCACTTGGAACAGAATATGCAAGGTCTGATTTTCACAGGGTGGGGCCTGTGTGGTTCAGGACTGGATGCTCTTATACTTTCTATTACAACAATGTCAAGGCGCCTTTAAAAAGAATTAACTGGAACTGACCGGATGAAAACAGTGATCAATATAATGTTGTTTCTGATAATTTTATTCCTCTTTTCCTGTGAAAAACTGGACACCATTGTCAAATGTTCGGAGTGCATACCTGCCGAGCCTGAATCAACTGACCTTATCATCATGCTTGAGTACGGAAGTAATATCCCGGCTGTCGTAAGGATCTATGAAGGTGAGCTTGAGGATAATATACTCAGAACTTCTTTCAATACACTTGCCTCTGAGTCAACCTTTCCGGTAAACCTGAACAAAAAATACACTGTAACTGCGACATATGAATTCAAAGGTATCACTTACATCGCTGTAGATTCAGCAATTCCAAGGGTCAAATATGTAAGCGGACAGTGCGATGATCCATGTTATTATGTATACAACAGAACTGTTGACCTAAGATTGAAATACACGGTTCATTAGGAGTCGCAGCAAAAGGCAGAGGCATGTCAGCTTTTACTGAAGACAGGGCATAAATACTGAAAGCCCTTCAAAATTTAATGATACAGGGGCTCCTGATTTTTTATGATAAGATAGCAAATTGATCAGGTCTCATGCCTGAACAAAGGCACAACTTCAGCAGCCTTCTTCTTTATAATTTCAATCTCCGGTTTGTCGAGAGGAGTTATCTGATCCCCAAGTCTTAATGCTGTGCGGAACAAATTCTCGTCGCCCGAAGGTATTGCGGATGTTATAGGATGTGACAGGGTAAAGCGGAATCCCATTTTTATATCTTCATCTGTTACGAGAGGTTCGTACCAGCATTTTGGATATTTTGCCCTGTCGGCACCCTCAGGCCAGACACCTTTTGCCATGGCTTTAAGTGCGAGGATCCCCATATTTTTTTCTTTTGCTTTTGCAAAAACCTGAGGACCAAAGTTTCCGGCATTCCAGGTTGCATAGTTGAACGGAAAAAGAATAGTGTCGAAATCGAAACGATCCATCATTGCCAGTGCCGCTTCTACCGAGTGGGCAGAAAACCCTATGAAGCGTATTTTCCCCTCTCTTTTGGCTTCCAGGAAAGTCTCCATAGCTCCTCCCGAACCCAGAAGGGTGTCAACATCTTCAAGCTTGGTCACTGCATGATGCTGGTAGAGATCAAAATGGTCCGTACGAAGATTTCTGAGAGATTGTTCGAGCTCTTCTCTTGCCTTTTCCCTGGTTCTTCCAGTGGTTTTACATGCAAGAAACACGTTTTTCCTGTAAGGTTCCAGTGCAGGACCGAGCTTGACCTCAGCATCTCCGTATGTGGGAGCCACGTCAAAATAATTTACCCCGGCATCAATCGCCGTTTTCACTGATGCTGCAGACTCATCGGGTGTTGCATTCATTACCACAATGCCTCCAAAGCCGATCATTGAAAGCATCACTCCAGTTTTGCCAAGTGCTCTTTTTTCAAGATTTCCCGGAGTGATCTGCCTCCTGACAGATGAAAGATCGGCAGGGAATATGCTTAGCATCGGAGCTGCCATTACAGAGGCTTTGATAAAATTTCTTCGTTTCATTCTTTTAGTCTCTTGTAATTTTGGTTAATATAACTTTAAAAGGTACAAAAAAGTTCAGTAAATTCCAAAAACAGACTGATTTCTGTGGCCTTATGAATAAGTATTATTTAAGGCACCATGCTTTTAAGAATTGGAATGCGCAATTCTTATATTTGTCGTGTAAAATGCAAATGACATGGAAAATAATTTTTTCAACTCCGACCTCTTCAATTACTTCTTACTCCCAATACTTATTTTCCTGGCCAGGATCTGTGACGTTTCTTTTGGCACGCTCAGGATAATTTTCGTATCCAAAGGAAAGAAATCCATTGCTCCGATTCTGGGATTTTTTGAAGTGCTGATATGGATCATTGCGATCAGTAAAATTATGCAGAATCTCAACAACTATGTTAATTATTTTGCATATGCAGCCGGATTTGCCACCGGTAATTACGTAGGAATGATAATTGAAGAAAAACTTGCAATGGGAATACAGATGATCAGGATATTCACCAGGAAGGAGGGTATGGAGCTTGTAGACATGCTAAACAAAGGCGGGTACGGTGCGACAACAATCGAGGCACACGGAGCAAAGGAAAAAGTTCACCTTGTCTATTCCATCGTACAACGGAACGAGCTCGGGGAAGTCTTACAAATCATAAATAAATATAATCCCAAAGCTTTTTATACAATTGAAGATGTAAAAGTCGTAAATGAAGGTATATTTACTCCCAGAAAGCGCAAGCCGGTACTTCCTTTTGCCAATGTTCTGAGGGAATGGAGAAAAGGTAAATAGAGCCCTGAGATCATAAATAAATATATAAGCAAACAATATGAAGCCATTCAGTGATCACCCGCTATACGCCGAACATAATATCGACACTGCAATCAATTCATTGTGGAGTTTTTATAAAAAGAACTTTGTTGTCCTGTTCAGCATTTCATTAATCCTTTCTCTTATTACCGGCTTCGCTTCCTCCAAAATCGATCTGAGTGAGCTCCAATCAGTCACCGATCCCCAGGAGTTGCTCTCAGGGATGAGAGAATATATATGGCCGGCTTTGATAATTACTGTTATCAGTCTCTTTTTTTACAACATTATTCATTACTACGTAATTTATCATCCCCTTGAACCTGAATGTGATATTTTTACCTGTTTCGTCAGATCGCTCAGATATTTTATACCTTATCTGATCATCCTGGTACTTTTTACTTTTCTCGGATCATTCATACTGCTGCTCGGTGTTGTGGCTTTTGTGATCGGAGTTTTCTTTGCAGCGCTTTATATCTTCATGATCTTTCTTTTTATTTTGCCTGTGCTTATGGCTGAGGGTCCGCTTATAGCTCATGCAATTGTAAGAACATTTAAGCTTTCACATACAAAATTCTGGACCAATATGGGGTGGACAGCCGCATTTGGGGCCATCTTCCTGGTCATTTCAGTAATACTGTCAGCTATTCTCCTTCTGCCTTTTACCGGGAGCTTTATCGGAGCATTTACCGACCCGGAGAATGCAGCCGGAGTAGCTGAACTTACATCCAAACCTTTATATATTTTGTTTTCGGCTGCAATCAGCGCACTCACTTTTCCCCTGGTCCCCCTGTTTGCAGTAATTCTGTACTTCACCGGAACGGCACGCGAGAATCCTGCACATAATAACAATCTGCAAAGAACAAATAGTAATAATGAGTCCCCTCTGAAAGTGGAGGACCTTTATGCCTTACCACCTCAGGAAAATGATGGCGACAAAAATGAATAGCATGAAATGCTGCGCACCTTCAGGGACTTCTGTAACCCTGAGTACAGACTGAGAATATAACCATGGACAATAAAATAATACAGCAGAACCGGAAAATTTAAATCAGGCTGAAAGATGAAAGCACAAAAAAGTTATTCAGTATTCTTTTTAACATTGCTCAGGATTGTTTTGGGATGGCATTTTCTCTATGAAGGTATCGTAAAAGCGTTCAATCCCAACTGGTCATCATCATCATATCTCATTGAATCTAAATGGCTGTTCTCAGGCTTTTTCCACTGGCTTATAAGCAATAACACCGCGCTGCAGGTTGTTGATTTTCTTAATGTATGGGGATTAATTATCATAGGGGCATGCCTTTTCCTGGGCATATTTACCAGGGCGGCCGGATTCGCAGGCGCTTTTCTTCTTCTTCTTTATTATATTGCAAATCCTCCCTTTGTATATTCATCAATACCTTCTGTCAGTAATTTCTATATCATCAATTATAACCTTATCGAGGCGATAATCCTGGTTTTGGTCGCATTATTGCCAGGAGAATATTTATGGGGCATACAAAGATATGCCGGTTTTATCCATGAAAAAAGAAGGGAAAAGAAATTTCCTTCTATGGATAATCAGCCGAATCCTGAAAAATTTGATACTTCCCGCAGGGAGCTCATCAAAAACCTGTCGGTGATCCCGTTGTTCGGGGCCGCATTCTTTGGCATGATAAAAAAACTGGGATGGACGAGCTTCGAGGAGAACAATCTGTCGGGTCGAACCGATGCCGTAAGCAGTGCATCTCTTATGCTGGGCAAGGATTATAGAATCAGTGAGCTTAAAGGCCCTGTACCCCAGGGTAAAATAAAGGATATAAACTTAAGCAGGATAATGATAGGTGGCAATCTGATATCAGGATTTGCTCATGCCCGCGATCTTATCTATGTTTCAACCTGGTTGAAAAAGTATTTCACCGACGAGAAAGTTATCGAGACTTTATGGCTTTGTGAGGCATGTGGAATTAACACTGCTATTTTCCGGTGTGACGACGATACAATAAGGATCCTGGAGAAATTCTGGGCACGCGGGGGAAAGGTACAGTGGCTTGCCCAGACCTATCCTGCGGGTGATGATCTCGGAAATATTGACAAAGCGCTTGATCACGGTGCAATTGGGGCATTTATCCAGGGCGGAATTGCCGATAAGATTATTGCTGACAAAAAGTATGATTTCCTGTGCAAGCCTGTGGAGTATATTAAGAGCAAGGGATTCATTGCAGGTACTGCAGCTCATTCGCTGATGGTGCCAAAAAAATGTGTTGAGCTCGGTTTAAAACCCGACTTTTATATGAAAACTTTTCATCATCATAATTACTGGTCTGCAACGCCGGTCGATCCTTCTGAAACGGAACTGCCCGAGGACGGTGATGATCATAATATGGCTCATGATAACTTATGGTGTGTGTCAGACAGGCTGACCACTGATTTCTTCAGGGAAAATACAACTCCCTGGATAGCCTATAAAGTCTTGGCGGCCGGAGCAATTAAGCCTGAAGATGGCATAAAATATGCCTTCGAAAACGGTGCTGACTTTGCCTGTGTGGGAATGTTTGATTTTCAAATAATTGAAAACTCAAATATAACCTGCGACATACTCAACTCCGGTCTGAGGCGCGAAAGAAAATGGTTTGCGTGATGGTTAATCCGGTTTTAACCATTTCTGCATAAAATTCACTCCGCTTTCAATGATGGCCTCATGACCGCCCTCATGAACATCAAGCTGAATCCTTTCGCTTATATCAAGTTTCTCATAATGGGTTTTTGCGACATTGAATTCATCAATCACCTGGGGCCAGTGTGCTATCCTGTCTTTTTTACCATGTTGTACAAGAAGAGGGCGCGGGCAGATCAATGAAACCACATCATGATCAGAGAATTCGGTAAGCCATCCGGTAAAGAATGCATGTTCTTCTCCCGTTACAAGAAAGGAAACATAGCGTTCATCGGGAATAACCATTTTATTACGACGGTGATTAAACCAGGCGGACACAATTCCTGCTTTTATCCGCGGCTCCAGTGGCATCCAGAACATTGTGGCCAGGCCTCCCAGCGACAATCCCCACATCCCTACCCTTTCAGGATCAATTCGCGGATCGGCAAGCACAACATCCAGAAGGTGCTGCACCCTCGACAGCTCTATACCCGGAAGGCTCAGGTCGGCGAGACGGCAAAGCCTTTCTATCCGGTTTCTCCTTTCTATCGACCTTAGATTCATGGGAACAAGTACTGCGAAGCCTGCATCAAGAAGTTCTTTTGCATAAGCATGGTAATCGCCTCCCCTGAATGTCGTTTCAGGTGTGCTGCCTATTCCATGCTGAACTATCACGACCGGAAGCTTTTTCTCTTTTGGCGTACCGGCTGGAAATGCCAGTATGGCCTGAGCGGTAACCGGACCCAAAGGCAGCTTAATCCATTCAGCCTGAACACCCTCGATGAGATAAGGCTCTTTTTCAAGGGGGCCGCTTTTTCGAAGCAAAGGGGGTTTTACAACAAGCGAGGACCATTTTGCCCTGTTGGGCTCAACACTCCTGACAAAAGCATCAATGCTGCTGTAATCACGGTCCCATGAATAAGCTGATCTCTCATTATACTCGTCTACCAGGTATCTGTTCAGGAACTTTTCCAACTGATCAAGATAAGCATCAGTTCTTTCTTTTTCAAATTCCTCAAAAGGAGTGTTTGAATTCTGGCCTGAGGCTGAAAAAGGAATGACCAGAATAAAAACCATCATCAGAGTTAATTCAGCTGTTTTCTTCATATTTCAAAATTTATAATTTCCAAGGTTTCCTGTATTCATAGCCGAGCATCCCATTTGCCTTTTCACTGTTTGTAAAGCGTTCTTTTTCACCATCCCAGAGTAAGCGTTCACCTGTCATCAGTGCAATGGTTGCCAGATGAGCAAGGCTTGTGGAACGATGTCCCTCCTCAAGGGTGCAATAAGGCTCATTACGAGATTTTATGCAATCAAGGAAATTCCTCACAAGATTTGATGTGCTATCCCTGTAACTTCCGTCAGCAAGGTATTCATTATCCGATTTCATGTCAACTGTTTCTCCATCCATCAGCTTTTCCCAGGTCTGAAACTGGCCCGGGTGTGTCGGAATTATTCTGTAATCGTTCTCAGCAGTCAGAAGTGTTCCATGGGATCCGCGCATCTCAATAAACCCGTATGGGATAAAGCTGCCTGAACTTCCCTCAAGTATATTGACAGAAACCAGCACCCCCGATGCAAACTCATATGTGGCCTGCATGGTATCAGGTATTGTACGGTCATCATCAACTACATATTTACCTCCATTACAGCTCACGGCAACCGGAGCCACTTCATTCAGCATCCACCGGATAAGATCGAGATAATGCACCCCGTTATTGGATATCTGGTTTGCGTAATCTTCCCACCACCGGAACATATATGGTGCTATGTTATACTGGTAAGGGCGGTACGCCCTTGGGCCGAGCCATGTGTTCCAGTCAAGATCAGCGGGAGGATCTTCAGGTCTGCATTTGCCTATACCCGAAGGGTACATATTACCAACGTGGCAGGCGCTGGCAAAAGTAACTTTTCCTATCTTACCTTCCGGGATCTCTCTAGCCAGACGCCTGAACGCCGAAGCAGCTCTCCTGTTAAGCCCCACGGTGACAATTTGCTTGCTTTCTCCCGCAGCTTTTATCATAGCTCTTCCCTCGGTGACTGTTTTTGAAAGAGGTTTTTCGATATAAACATCCTTTTCCGCCTGAACGGAGTGAATAGTCTGCAGAGCATGCCAATGATCGGGTGTTGAGATACATACAGCATCAATGCTTTTGTTTTCCAGCATCTTTCTGTAATCAGAATACCTGCCGGTATTTGCCGGAAAATTTTCTCCCATCTTTGGGATCTGCATGGGACGGGTACTTATATACCTCGGATCAACCTTTGAATAGTCGCGTGTTATATATGGTTCATATACATCGCACAGAGCAGCCACCTCACAATCCTTCATTTTAATGAATGTATTGAGCAGCTGGGTTCCCCTGTTTCCGGCACCAATGAAACCTACCCTTATTTTATCATTGGCCCCTGTCACTCTTTCATAAGCTGCAGCACTCAGGCCGGTTTTTCCGACAGCCATGCCGGCTGCTGCAAGACCCGTTCTGGCAATAAATGACCGGCGTGTTGTGGTTCTTTTCCTTTTATCTGTCATGATGAAATTGATTTAACTTATAATATATTAATCTTAAGTAAGCAAATCTTCATAAACTACCTACAGATCCTGTATTTTATACTTATCGATCAACCTGGGCTTGGGCCTGATGACTGTGATCAAAATGGTATCGAATACATGTCTGGCTGTTGTCACTCCATCGTTCACTTCATCAATTCTCACGTCACCATCTTCCCACACTGACTGCCCTGCAAGGACCGGTTTATACTCCTGGTCTTCGACTGCCTTAACTGCCGATCTGTAAATAAGAGCAGGCTGACCATTGCTGAATTCATCTTCCGTAAAAGTCAGGGGATCAAATTCCGGATATGCTTCATTAAAATCACCGGCAAGGTTCATTTCGATCCAGCAGATCCATTCTGATCCGGGCTTCACCTCCACCCTGATGGAAAAATAATCATCCTTGGGTGTAGCCCCTGTTATAGCCATGTCAGACGCTGTTACCGATCCATGATCGCTGGCACGCGAGGCAATTCCCCTGAACAGGCTGTACCAGTGAGGAAGGGCAACAGGAACGTTGGCCTTCCCTTCCCAGTCCCCTACTGCAACACGATGTGTTACAAAAATCGTCTTAAGCTCATTTGTAAGAGGATTCTCAAGCCATATGGCGAACTGAGGAGGTTCGGCAAAAGTTGATAAGTAGATCAGCTGTTTGTTCTGATGAATATCGATCTGAATAATTGTCCGTCCCCAGGTCCTGGCGATCAGAATACCAGCGAGAAGCGTTAACAGTATAAGTCCGGTAAAAAAAGTAATTATCCCTGTTTTCAAGGCCCTTCTTTGAATAGGAACCATAGGATCAGATTATTTCAGGGATTTCATATCCTTTCCGGTAGTTTCCTCTGGAAAGCAAACCGGCTTCTTCAGAATTTTTAATTACTTCTGCAGATGCATCAAAATAGAGTTGCTTTTTCCCAACCCTGTATGACAGGTTAGCCAGATGAACGATAGTGGCACTCTTATGGCCCTGTTCAATGTCAGAGTTAGGGACCTTGCGTGTACGGATACAGTTTATAAAATCCTGTTGATGAGCCTCATCGGGGAAATAGCCGTATTCCTGGGCAATTATGGCAGAGTCTTTGCCAAGCACCTGCCATCCGGCTCCGTGACGGCCCAGATACATCATGCCTTCCGTACCATAAATTTCCATCCTGTCGCTGTTGAAAGGCCAGTCGGGGAACAAATCTCCATACCTGATCTCCGGTGGCGCCTTTGACATGTAATCTCCGTATATTGATGCCTCAATAGTCATGGGGAAATCAGGATAATCGCATGTAATACTTTGGTTATCCGGTATTTCACGAGTATCATCATATAATACCCTGCCTCCCGCGCAGTACACAGAGTCAGGATGGCCAGGATCTCCAAGCACCATTCTTGCCAGATCAATCACATGGCAACAATCGGCAAGGGGTAAACCGCATGAATAAGCCCACCATTCATTATAGCTTTTATGCCTGCTGACATTATAGGGCACCTTTGGAGCGGGTCCCAGCCATTGGTCCCAGTCGAGTCCAGGAGGGACTTCCGAATCCTCTTTGAGTATCCATGGCTTATGTCCCGGAAGCATGCAGTAAGCTTTAACGAGAGCTATTTCACCCAGTTTTCCGCTTCTGATATATTCACGTGCTGACATGTTATAAGGTGCGCTCCTGTTCTGAAATCCGCACTGGATAATCCTGTTATATTTTTTTGCCGCCTCTGTCATCTTTTGTCCCTCGGTAATGTTCATCGAGATATTTTTTTCAACATAAACATCCTTTCCCGCCTGGCAGGCTCTGATAGTTGCAAGTGCGTGCCAGTGCTCGGGAGTGCATATGACCACGGCATCGACGTCCTTATCTTCAAAGGATCTCCGCATGTCATTGATCCTTATCGGTCTGACACCCTGCTGCTTTTCCAGTTCTTCTATTGCTCTTCCTCCTCTCTCTTCGTCAACCTCACAAACATATTTCACCTCGACGTTTTCAGTGCATTTCTGCATGCTCAGGATAACCTGGGTTCCTCTGCCTCCGGCTCCTATAAGTGCCAGTACTACCTTATCACTTGCGCTTGCCATATCTTAAGTATTTTTTTAATATTCATTAATGGGTTATACAACGAAAAACACAAAAACTTCATTCCGGGCTTATTCATACTTTTTCAGGTACCACGTAGCTGTCCCTGTATGAGTCTTTTACAAGCTTGTTTGCATCATTTTCGTCAATGAAAATTTCTTTTTCAGCATCGAACAGCAAGTGCCTGTTTCCCGCCCTGCACGCTATATTTGCCATATGGACCAGAGTGGCGCTCATATGTCCCTGTTCTGCTGTGCTGTTTGGCTGTTTGCGGTTTCTCACACATTCAATAAAGTTTGTCTGGTGCTCCTTGTCTGAATGTACACCACCATGCTGCGCTATAAGCTCAGCGTTAGGCCCAAAAACCTGCCAGCCTCCACCCTGTCTTCCAAGGAACATTACCGCATCTGAGCCGTAAATTTCTATTCTGCAGGAATTTGTTCTCCATTCAGGGAAGCGTTCAGGATCCATCCGGATATCATTCGGGGTTTTTGACATGTAACTGGTGACATTTCCGCTGTCACAGGTCATTGTAAACCTTCCATAATCGAAAGTTATCGACTGTAACTCAGGTGTTTCCTGCTCCGAATTCCAAACATGATTTCCTCCGCGTCCATAAACTGCAACAGGATGGCCCGGATCGCCCATAACCATTCTCGTAAGGTCTAACTGGTGTACGGCATCATCCATAAATCCGGGGCAGAAATCGTAGTAATAAATCCAGCCGTCAACTATACCCTGATTGAAGGGACGGTACGGTGCAGGGCCAAGCCATGCGTCCCAGTCTATCGTGGAGGGTATTTCTTCGTTTGGGGCTGGCAGCCATTTTTTCCCGGTCAGCAGGTTGTATATTCTTATATGAACAACCTGTCCAAGTTTTCCGCTACCTATAAAATCGCGGGCAGCCAGGTTATACCCGCCGCTTCTGTTCTGAAATCCTACCTGGACAATCTTTCTGTATTTTTTTGCAGCCTCTGTCATTTTTCTTCCTTCCCAGATGGAATGCGTCGGGCACTTCTCCACATATACATCCTTCCCGGCCTGACAGGCCCATATAGTTGCCAATGCGTGCCAGTGGTCCGGGGTAGCTATCCACACCGCATCAATATCCCGGTCATCTAAAACCTCCTTCATATAACGAGTGGTTTGCGGGGTGTATCCCAGCTCTCTTGTGACTGCTTCAGCGGCTCTGGCTGATTTCAGATCATTCACATCACAGACAGTTTTGACCTCAACGTTTTCATTCTCCCGGCAACAACTTATCACAGTATCCTGACCTCTGTAGCCGGAACCTATCAGGGCAAGCACGATTTTATCGTTTGCCCCTTTACATGAAGATGTTAGCAACCCTGAAGTACCCAGTGCAATACCGGCAGTGCCGGCTATTGTCCTGCCAAGAAATTCGCGCCGTTTCATAATTATATATAGTTACGATTTGATAATAATTGCCGATTCAGGACTTAAATGTAAACATTTTTTTTATAAACATGCCGGAACAGCCTGCACAGGCAAACAATCCTCCTATCTTACAAGGGGATCACCCTCCGAAATAACCGTTACCTGTACCCTTACTTCTGAAGTCCCCTGACTAAGACATCCAAATGAGATTTCATTAAGACCATTTTGCAATAGTGGAATATTGCCTTCAGTATTAACCTCCTGTATAAGTTCGCCCTTTGGACCATACAAACTGCAACTGGTGTCGGAACGAAATTCCAGATACATGCCGGGCTCCATGGTGACCGGAAAAACAATCTTTTCGTTTCCGATTTTGACAAACGGATCTGTTATTGTAACAGGAACAAGGGGCAGTGCTTTAATTGTCCCGATGACACAGCTGAACTCCCTGCCCGGATGAAGGTTATTGTACCATATCTGAAGCTTGTCAATATTGTCGAACCTCACTGTGTGCCTGTAAGAATCATAAACATAAAAACCCGAGTCGGGCCAGATGTAGTTGCTGAATTCTGATGATTCAATTTCGACAAGCTCAAAGTATTTCCAGCCTTTGAAATCAATTTTAATAAAATGATCTCCACGTGCGCCATGCGACAAATGAACCGGACTCCCTGTCCTCAGGTTAAGAAGCTGCCCGCCTCCGTCACCATTTATCCAGACCCCAAGACCCTGGTTGTTACTGATGTCAAGCCATGGGTCAAATTTTTTTTCGGCTTTTACCCATAATCCCTCCTTCTCAACTGATCCCATAACATTCGCGTTGAACAGAAGGCCCTTCCTGCCATCTGGCGTTGATTCAAAGGATGGAATAAGAGTTCCGGTAACTCCTTCAGAATTTTCAATCGTTGAGAACTGCGATATGTCAGAGAAATCAGCAATAATAACAGCCGATGGATCATTGAAATGCTTCACAGACATCAGCGGCTCAATCCTTAGCTTCAGCGGTTGACTCTCGAACTCATTACTTATCAGCCATTTTGAAGACTCGTTTTTTAATCCGGTCACTTTGTGCTTCTGGTATGATACAGGTTTGAAGTTCCAGTTTCCATCATAATCCCTGAACAGACTGAACTCTTTTCCCGGCTGACGCAATAAAGTCTTTATCGTATCACTGAAATAATTACTATGCCTGAGTTCCTCATATTGTCTGATAATATCCACAAGTTGCCTGAAAAGGGGATTTGCATCAAGATTTTTCCTGTCTATGCCTCCGAGCATTGATGCACCGGCATTATTTCCCAACATCTTGCAGCACAGATATTCAACATCATCCGGAAAAGTTGGCTCAACCTGCGGGGGATTCCATGTCTGGTTACCCCACCAGCCAAGATGCAGGGGAAGAAGAAGTCCGCCGTTCTCAATGCCGGCATATTTGTCTATAAGGGGAGTATGGCCTCTCCACAGGCCATGTTCATTCTCATTTGACTTTATAACAGCAGGAAGGAACAGACGGGTTGATTTAATGGCTGCTGTATGTATATCCACAAAGCGCTTATAACCCCTGACAGGTCTGTCCCACGCCTGCCAGCGTGAACGATAATGCCACCAATGGTGTGACATTGAGCTCATTTCCATACCTACCGGATTTTTAAGGCGCTTTGCTACCTCAAAAATAAATTTAGTGCCATAGTACCAGAAATCTTCTTCTCCGCCAAGAATATCACTTCCATCAATAGCGTCAAAATAGATTCCGTCAAAACCACATTGATTTACAATCGATGCTGTTCCTGCCGCCACGGTTTCAAATAAAGATGATCCGGGATCCGGAACAAACCTTCCAAACATTTCACGTAGATGATATGCTGTGTTGCCTGATGAATGTGAAGAAGCTTTTGTTCCGCAGGCGCCTCGTTTCAAGCCCGTGAATTTATAAGGAGGTTCATAAGTAATACCGCTGAATTCAATAATCTCCGTGCCGATCCTGAGGGATACACTGTTCCTCACGAAGAACCCAGTTGTGGTTGAAATTCCTGCTGTAGACTCATTAACAATCATTTCACTGTCGTTTTCACCCAATGGCCCGGCCAGGGTAAAAGTTGAAAAAGATGCAAGCCCTTTGCTTGGTACCGGCGTAACATACAATGAATTTTTATCAATAAAAAAAGCATATGTGTGAAATATTGAAGATATCCCCGCTTCATGAAGGCGGTCGTTTATCCTTTTAAACGACTCCCATCCGTCAGGCCATTTCTCCGGGTTCAACATAAAATCGCCAAATCTGAAAAAATCCCCGCCACCGTGGTTGTCGATCTGATTGAAGCCAAGATTACGGCACATATTGATCCAATCGTCGACTGTTTCCTCGGTGAGTGTACCGAAATTCATCAGATAGGATCCATATCCCTCCTTTTCCATCAGCGCCCAGGCTCCTCCTTTATCGGAAAACGGTATGTCATCCGCCTTTGAAATAACATCCCGTATCAGGGGCAGAATCTCATCAGGAGGAGCTCCAACGAGCGTTACTTCAGCGCCGTTCAGCCCGAATTTTGAGTAACATGCTGCCCATAAATGAGTCTGCAACGCCGGTATCTGACGGACGTGGGTATATAGGTTCATTGAAAGCGCACAGGCTGAAAAAGATTCATAAGGCATCCCTTCAAGGGTCAGAGGAATATTAAGAAATGCAACAGACTCCGGATCCCCTGTTATTTCATTAACAGTGAAGCTTATCCTGTCCCTGCTTTTTTTAACAAGGATGTCAGCATTAACACCTGCATCAGAAAATTCAAGGAACAGATGTCTCCCTCTTTTGGTAACTGAAGTTACATTCTGCCGGGTTCCTTTCTTTACAAAGTATGCACAGTATGTATCCTCTTTTGCGTCAAGATAATCGGTACCCGTTGTTTTATCTTTAAAGCTGATATTTTTTCCTGCACTGCTTATTTCATACCTGAATGCTCCGTTCCCGATGACGATAATGTCTCTTTTACCTGTCGAACAGTTCCGGGTTAATACCATAAACAGAACCAACAAAACACAGATATACAAATTCTTACCTGGTCTGTTCAATAATCTTTCCATACTATATTCAAGCTAAAAGTTTCAATCTGGTAAAAATTTGATCCTGTTAAGATCAATACTTAGCTGTGCAGAAATTGCAGGCCAATTCTTTCTGCAGGTTTATATTCAGATATAATAACGTGCGGCCATTCCCGATGCCTGGGTTTTGCAGGCGGCCTGTTATCAGTCAATCTCGAGAATTGTCCCGGCAATATGCCTGGTGCCATTATTTCTGTTGAAATAGTAAACGACAAGAACATGTTTCATATCCAGAATCACAGGCCAGGAATATCCCAGATCTGAATTTCCGCCGTCATCCCGCAGTATTATTTCAGGTGCTGAAGCATAATCTGTACATTCGGCATTCAAAATACGGGCACGGATGCCATATGGTTCATGCCGGTACCCATAGGTCAGCAGCACTCTCTTGTCGGGTAGGCGGAGAGCATTCAACGGATGTCCCTGAAAACCCATTTTCTGCCATGGTTCGAAAGTTTTGCCTCCGTCGCGGGAACGTGCAATGCAGGCCTGATCATCGAGATTTGCCGTACGCAGAAAAGCAACTATGTCGCCTCCGGGAGTCTCATACACAGACGCCTCATTAAATGATGCTTTCCGGTCTTTTGCAACAAGACCGCGATATTGCCATGTTAATCCTTTGTCATCGGATGTGATCAGGTAATTTGAGGTTTTATGAGGGTTATCTGAATCACACGCAGCCACCACCCAGTAAATCCTGCCGTTACTGCCTTCGCAAAGAGCACCGCGGTTATAAGCAGGCAATGGTTCACCAAGTGCATTCAGATTTATCTCAGGCGGAATGTTAGGAGGGTAATAAGGCCCCTGCCATGTTTTACCTTTATCAGCCGACCTCAGCATATACCCTCCCAGAAACACAAACTCACCGGACATGTAAAAGGGTTTCCTGAGATTCTGAATACTTTCCGGCCGTACCAAAGCCCAGCCATAACTGGTACAAAGAAGGGTTTCATCGCGTAATTGCAGAAGACAAGGATCCTGTGATCCTCCGAAAGGATGAGCATAGATCAGCCCGGGGTCCTTTGTCCAGTTCTCTCCGTCAGGCGATCGTACCGATACCAGATAACTGTTGGGATCAGTGTGGGTGTGACGCCCTTCCCCAAATACATTCCGGTCAGGAGCTCTGCGAAAAGCAACTAAAAGTTCACCTGACTTCTGCCTGATCACAGAAGGGAATGCAGAATAGAATTTTGGATCTTCGTAAATTACAATATCTTTCACTTTCCTGACACCTTCAGGTTCCCTGAACAATGCAAAGACTGCATGGTGCGACAGTAAGAAGCATACAGTAAGTGCCAGCAGAGCCGGCTTTATTTGGTGTGAATTCATTTGTTATTTATTGTTTCGTGCTTATCGGTTAAAGGGATCAGGTATTCTGAAAAGATCTGTAACCACTTTGCCATTTCTTTCGACGCGGCCCATGCTGTATACTGTTCCGTCTTTTCCTACTGCGATGGAGTTGACATACAAAGGTCTCTGACCATCAGGATAGAAAACAGCTCCATGATCAAGATATAGTCCCGTGTTAATATCATAGGTTATAAGATGCAGGTCTTCAAGGCCTTTTGCCTCACCCCTGGCAGTGGATTCGGCACCAAGAACCCGTTTTCCGTCTATATAGATGGGTGCACCGGTAAGGTAATAAATGGTATGCCTGTCGGGACCCAGGATGAACCCGAGATATCCGTAACTGAACTGATCTCCCATCCCGGAAAGTTTTGAAGGGATAGATGTCAGTCTTTCAAGCACTTCAATACGAGGAACAGCAGGATCAAACCTGAAAAGATAGCCTGAATTCCCATGTACACCATAAATCCTCTTCTCGGAAGGATACCAGAACACCTGCCTCCAGTTGTATGCCATGCTACCCGAAGTAAATATCTCATAAGTTCCGAAATAGTCCTTTTTCATGTTTTCCCCTTCAATGGTCTCAACCGATGTTTCTCCAAGTCTCAGGGTCCTGATCTCCCCTTCGGCATTTGTAAGATATATTGCTCCGTCATCAGGATTAACAGCGATAGACCTGCATATTACCCTGAAATCAGTTCCTTTTCCATTTTCACCTTCACCCGTAAAAGGTCCCAGATCGTCCATAATCCGGGTGGATACATCATAGCGGAACAGGATGCCTTTTGGCCATGTAAGACCATATATCAGACCCCTTACCGTGTCCATGGCCATTGTAAGAATACCTTCCCCGCCAGGAGCTATTCCCAGATCTTCTGTTTTTCGTGTCTTCATATCAAAAGCGAGAAGATGCCCTCCCCTGTATGGTCCAAAGCCATTTACCGGCACTCCAGGCTTTTCCATTCCATCAATTATGCTGTAATATCCCAGATGAGTTGAGAAATAGAGTTTACCATCCATTTCTGAAAAATTAACATGACTTTTACCCTGTGCAACGACATTCATGCCTTTTTCCCCGCATAATTCCGTCAAATCTCCAAGATGCTCAATTTCTGAAGTTGCAGGATCGAAACAGTAGAACTGCCCTGCAATGTCCATCTGCTCCGAACACAGAACATAATAAATTTTGCCGTCGCTTGCCGAAGAAAGACCATTATACGTGTCATGGGAATATTCAAATCCCGAATCATAAATTGTGGCTGTCAGTCTGGCGTCAGGAATTGAGGCCAGTTTTTGTTCAGTCTGAACAGTAGCCTGTTTGCAGGAACTCAACAAAGTGACTGAAAGCAGGGTAAATGCAATAAAATAACATTTTCTCATATCGATGAGGATTTGGTTTTAATAAAAATATTTCTAAAATCTTTATGCTGAAGGCAGGAGGCGGAATAATAACCTTAAACCATTAATCTCTTATTTTTTGTTTCAGGTTTCATTTTTCACACATCCTTTATCTTGTCTGCGTGTCTGTATATCCTTTCAATTGCCCCGGCAATGTCGTCCATGTCAGATTTTTCAGCAACCAGCATGTTGTGAAAAAACCAGACAGCTTCATCACACAGCTGATCGTTTAAAGGGCACTGGTTCCTTTCCATGTACTTATTATAATCCAGCATTTCGGGCGGATACATAAGCTTGAAGTTTTTGGTCTCCATAACATTCTTCAGGTAAGGCATTTTGTTGAGGGGAGTATATCCGGTCATGGCCGGAATGCCTTCAGCCTGCAGAGCTTTGATAAAACCATTTCTTGTCAGACCCCTGAATTCCTCTTTTTTATATCTGAAAGGGAAGAGGTGAAAAGCTGCCCTGGTCACTTTTTTGTTGAACCTGTATGGTAAAATACCCGGGATCTTCCTTATCTGTGAGCGCAGATAAGCCGCATTCTCATTCCTTTTTGCTGTTTGCTCCTCAAGGCGTTTCAACTGAGCCAGGCCTATGGCTGCCTGATATTCTGTTATTCTCAGTTTTGTGCCTGCTATCATGGTCCCCGAGCTCACCTCTCCGACCATGGACCCGTATGGGTTGCCATAGTTGTGATAGGAATAACACCTGTCCATGAATTCATCATCATCACTGACAATTGCACCGCATTCTCCTACAGGTATGTTTTTTGAATTCTGAAAACTAAAACATCCGGCATCTCCGAATGTTCCCATTTTTTTGTGATCAATCTCTGCAAGCCAGGCCTGACATGCATCTTCCACAACAATGAGATTGTGTTTTCTGGCTATTTCCATAATCCTTATCATATCAGCCGGAAGCCCCAGAATGTGAACAGGCAGAATAGCCCTGGTACGTGGGGTGATGCTTGCTTCAATCTTTTCTGCATCGATCTGAAAGGTATCAGGGTCTGTGTCAACAAAAACAGGCATAGCTCCTGTTTGAAGTATGGCTATTATCGTTGCAATGAAAGTATAGGGAGGCACTATTACCTCATCACCTCCTCCAATCCCCAGTTGCACCATTGCAGTTATAAGGGCGTTCGTTCCGTTAACTACAGCCAGGCATCTTTTGGATCCGATCGTCTCAGCCCATTTGTTTTCAAATTCGCTCACAACTCCTGCTCTTGACCAGACTCCGCTACGGAGAACTTTAAGAACCTGCTCCTCGTCAGCCGACGGATCCCACATGGGCCACACGGGCCATTCCTTTGTCCTTATCTTCTGGCCTCCCAGAATTGCAGGTGTACCTGTGTCAGCCGAACAGTTTGCCAGTACTGCCGGGGCAACACTCATCGCGACAGTTGCCCCTATTCCTGCCATTGTATTCTGCTTTACAAACTCACGTCTCGAATAATTTCTTTTTTTCATGATCATGCTTTTTAAGAGACTAATTAATTCATATAAGTATATTTTTAATATTTTTAGTGCAGAGTCATTGTAAAAAAGATTCTGTTAAAATTTTAAATAAAGATAAAGAGTTTTGTTCATTTGGCTCGTCAAAACATGCCTGAATAATGATTTCTTACTTTTTAAACAGATCCGCCGTAATTTTTCACATCCTTATCCTGATAGATTTATTCAACCTTACCGTCAATGGCCAGTCGGACATATCCGGGAAGTCAGAATCATCATCTGCATGGGAAAGAATATCAGAGTTCTTTACTCCTCCTGAAGAATACAGGGAAGTTTACGGAAGTTACAGATCTCCTCTTATGTTTCCGGATGGCCGCATAGTCCGGAATCTTACAGAATGGAATGAAAGGAAAAATCAGATCCTCGAATACTGGCACGGAAAAATGGGATCATGGCCGGCTTTTATTAAAAATCAGAAAATTGAATATATTGACACTGTTCGAAGAGGCGAAGGATTAACACAATTCCGGATCAGATTCAACTGGCTTCCCGGTCAGAAAACCGAAGGATATCTTCTGGTACCCGATGGGAAAGGCAAGAGACCTGCCGTAATCACGCTTTTTTATGAACCGGAGACAGCTGCCGGTATTGGAGGAAAGGAATACCGGGATTTTGCATATCAACTGGCAAAAAGAGGTTTCATAACCTTATCAATAGGAACTGCCGAGACGACAAATTCAAAAACATACTCTTTGTACTATCCTCATAGAGACAGCTCGAAGGTACAGCCATTGTCTGTCCTTGCCTGTGCAGCTGCTAATACATGGCATCTGCTTTCAAACCATCCGGATGTTGATCCGGCCCGGATAGGGGTCATGGGGCATTCTTACGGTGGAAAATGGGCAATGTTTGCATCCTGTCTTTTTGATAAATTCGCCTGCGCAGTATGGTCAGATCCGGGAATAGTCTTTGATGACACAAGACCTAATGTCAATTACTGGGAACCATGGTATCTCGGATACTACCCACCGCCATGGACGAATACATGGCGCAGATCGGGATTAACAGAGGATGCAAAGGGGATTTATCCTGTATTGATCGCAGAAGGGCATGACCTGCATGAACTTCATGCGCTAATGGCACCACGGCCGTTCATGGTATCAGGAGGGTCAGAAGATACACCCGTACGGTGGATACCTCTTAATCATTCGATTGCTGTCAACAGACTGTACGGGGCTGAAAACAGGGTGGCCATGACTAACCGTGCTGATCATTCGCCAAATGAAATATCGAACAGTCATATATACGATTTTTTCGGATATTTTCTTATGAACAAGAAATCCTTGCAGGTAAGATCCGTGAAAAGAACAAGATAGAAAAACAGAAACTGTATCAGGATATTTAAAAGCTTATAATATGAAGAAAATTGCGGTCGCAGGTTTCGGATTCATGGGATTAACCCATACATTGAACATTCTGAGGAGCAAAAACCTCAAGCTGGTGGCTATTGTTGATAAAGACCCGGAACTCATTGACAAAACCCTCGACAAAAAAGGAGGTAATATATCTACCGGAAGCATTGATTCAGCAGCCATCAGTGCCATAAACAAATATTCCAGTCTTGAAGAATGTCTGAATAATGAAGATCTTGATGCCGTAAATATCTGCGTACCAACGTCTTTGCATTATGATCTTACAAAAAAAGCCTTGCTGGCCGGAAAGCATGTATTCCTTGAAAAACCACTGTGTCTGGACATAGATCAGGCCGAAGATCTTATAAACCTTGCAGAAAAGAATGACAAAATTTTCATGACCGGTCACGTAGTAAGGTTTATGCCACCCTATCAGAAACTTAAAAACTGGGTTGACACAAAGGAATTTGGCAATCTCCGATTCCTGAACCTCAGCAGGTTTTCAGGCAGGCCCGGCTGGGGGCAGTGGAAAGAAAAAGAAATAGCCGATAACTCCGGAGGGGCCCTTTTCGACCTTTTGATACATGATATTGATTATGCCAGCTATATTCTTGGTCTGCCTGACAAGATTGATTGCACATGCCTTCCCGGTAATATCAGCAAACATGATTATTTAAGTGCAGTGTGGAGCTACAATGACAGAAACATCCATGTAAGCATTGAGGGGGGTAATCCGTTCCATAGTAATTTCCCTTTTCAGGCCGGGTATATGGCCGGTTTTGATAATGCAAGTGTTTTTTACACAACGTTAAAAGGTGAAATCATCCAGATAGCGGATGATGACAAAATTGTTGAAATTGAGGCCGGAAATGCAGTTGAAGGTTATTTTAACGAAATCAATTATTTCTCCCAATGTCTGGAAAAGCACTCACAACCCGCGGATTGCATGCCATCATCCTCACTGCAGTCAGTAAAATTATGCCATGAACATCTTAAAAACCAAAAAATATGAAGAAGAACTTAGCTGTTAACGGTGGTCCGGCGACCATAAACAAAACATTTCCCTGGCCTGTATTTGATGACACAGATGTAAAGTATGTGTCAGATGTGGTGAAAAGCGGACAGTGGGGTAATCCTGATTGCGGAGATCTTGTCGAAAGGTTTGAAAAGGAATTTGCTGCTTTTTGCGGAACCTCACATGCAATTGCCTGCGTAAACGGATCTGTTGCCCTGCGCCTCGCCCTTATAGCCTGCGGCGTAAAACCCGGAGATGAAGTCATTATAACACCTTATACATTCATTGCCACAGCTTCGATAGTTCTGGAGGCCAATTGTGTTCCTGTATTTGTTGATATTGATCCGGACACCTATAACATTGATCCTGAGCAGATCGATAGAGCTGTTACTGAAAGGACCAGGGCCATAGTTCCTGTGCATTTTGCAGGGCAGGCCTGTGAGATGGACAAGATCATGGCCATCGCAAGAAAGAATAATCTCAGGGTCATTGAAGATGCATGCCATGGTCACGGGGCTGAATACAAAGGAAAGAAACTGGGTAGTATAGGTGATGCAGGCTGCTTCAGTTTCCAGTCATCCAAAAACCTCACAAGCGGAGAAGGAGGAATGGTCATTACAAATGATCCTGCACTTTACGATATGATCAATTCCCTGAGAAATGTCGGCAGGGTCAAAGGAGGACAATGGTATGAACATCATTATCTCGGATGCAACTACAGGATCACCCAGCTCCAGTCGGCGCTTCTGCTGGCACAGCTTAAAAGACTTGAAGAACAGACCATCAAGAGGCACGAGAATGGAACTTACCTCAATTCGCTGCTTGATCAGATTGACGGGATTGAACCCCTGGCAAGAGGCATGGGTGAAACAATTCACAGTTATCATATCTACATTTTCAAATATGACAGGTCAAAATTCAATGGTTTGCCAAAACCTGAGTTTGCAAGAATGCTGGCGGCAGAAGGCGTTCCGTGTTTTATGGGTTATCCGCAGCCGCTTTACAAACAGCCTTTGTTCCAGAAAAAGAATTTCATGTGTTACGCCATACCAGAACACGTCGATTATACCAGAGTGAGTTGCCCTGTTACCGAAAGAGCCTGCTATGAAGAAGCAGTGTGGATAATGCAAAACGCCATGCTGGGAACAAAAGAAGACATTGAGAAATTTGCCGAAGCAATCCTGAAAATCCAAAAGGCAACAGGCTGAACCCGGGTCTTCATAACAGGTACCTGAGGTTGTTCCGGCCCCGGAGTATTTCATCTATCGATCTGACCTGATCCTGATTTTATGTCCGTACGTGGCATAAAACAGGATATACAGGTAGATTGGCAGAACAAGCCAGTATCCTGTTTTGGGAGAAATTATATCTGCGATCCTTCCGTAAAGAAGAGGAATGAGTGCAGCTCCCGAAATAGCCATAACCATCATTGATGAACCAATTTTTGTGAACCTTCCCAGTTCAGAAATAGCCAGTGGCCATATGGAGGGCCACATCAATGAATTTGCCAGTCCAAGCAACGCTATGAACATAACCGATGCAAACCCGCCGGACGAAAGTGCCAGCAAACCAAAAACAATTCCCAGTAACGCTGAAATGATCAATGCATTATTCTGTCTGAGATACCTCGGGATTGTGATTATACCGATAATGTATCCGACAAGCATTGCAAATATTGTAAACGATGAGAAAAACTTTGCTGTTGCTATGGGGATATCAAGAAACACTCCATAGCTTATTATCGTATTCCCCGCGATAACTTCAACCCCGGTATAGAGGAAAATAGCCAGTACTCCCAGCAGAAGATGCGGAAATTGAAATATGTTCGTTTTGGACAGACTATCATCTCCAGTTATGGCATTTTCTTCCTCGGCATTTATATCCGGAATATTTGACAGATACAGAAAGAGAGCCAGACCGAACAGAGTGCCCATGATCAGCAGATAAGGAACAATGACCCGTGCTGCAAGGGCATCAAGCTCGATGCTTTTTTCGGAGGGATTCATGCCGGCAAGATTTTGCACTATGTTGTCTGCGCCCTTAAGGGCTATGAATCCCAGTATTGCAGGAGCCAGCACTCCCGCAACACCGTTGCATATTCCCATTATGCTAATGCGCTTCGCGGCGCTCTCAATAGGACCTATTATTGTTACATATGGATTTGAGGCCGTCTGCAAAAGTGCCATGCCGGCGCCCTGAATGAAAAGCCCGGTCAGAAAAAGTCCGTAAGTTCTTGTCAGTGCAGCAGGTACAAAAACCAGTGACCCGAGAGCCATGACAATCAATCCCAGTGTCATGCCTTTTTTATAACCGGTATATTCAAGCAGCCAGCCCGAAGGGACCGACATGAAGAAATAAGCAATGTAGAATGAAAACGCGACAAGATAGGACTGAAAATTATTCAGTTCACAGGCTATCTTAAGGTACGGTACCAGAACTGCACTCAGCCATGTTATAAATCCAAAAACAAAAAATAATGCACCAATAATTACAATGGGGGCTGAAATGGTATTATAAGTTTTTTTCAGGTTGATCATTTGAAAGATATTGTATTGCGTTGTTGAAAATATAACCCCTGTTGTCTTGATTAACGATTAAGATATTTTATTCTGTCCATGATGGTGTCATACACGCTGACAGGAAAAACTGCTGGCATTCCATACCAGAAGAATGAATCGAGACCTTCATAGTTACGGGCTTCAATATGCATGGATGTCGGGAGGTAACTTGAAACATCATTTGTATAGCCTGCCACTGAAACCATTTTTACGGGCCAGAGGTTTTTAACGCCGAATCCATACGCAGTGGTGGTTTCCCTTGAAAATCCTACAAGTTTCCAGTCTCCTATGTTAATGGTATGAACATATACCGGTAGAGCTTCGGGCATCGTACCCTGTTTCAGATAGCTGAGCATCAGGTCACACCATCTGACATTTTTTTCTGCATAAATATCCTCAGTTTTGGAGATATTCTGAGCCCTGAAATCCAGAATCTCATTTTCCGACCAGGTATCGACAGGAATATTGATTGTATCCAGGAAGTGTGAAATGCCGCCCCTTAATTCTGTCATGGGCCTGCTTAATACGTTTATTACCTCGTTGGCAAGCTTTTCGCCTGATATATATTCACCGTTATCTCTAGGATTTATGTCTCCGGCCGTTCCCTGAAGGAACAATGAATTGACTGTACCGGTCCGCTCTTCAACAAGCTTGCGGGCCACACCGGGATAGTTTGCACTGATTGTGTAATGAAGCACCCCGGCCGTACTGAACACCGGATGACACGCAGCCATAAAAAGATAACTTTCCGAATCTGTTCCTGAGTATTTTACCTTGAGAACATCAACAGAATTATCATATAGTTCAGGATGGTCCTTCAGGCTCCTGTTGTACCCTATATCGGTACTGCCTCTCCCGAAAAATAACTGTGCAGGAGTTGCTGCTGCAAGAGCTTCATCAACAGCCTTAAGAATACCTTTCTTCAATATTGAATGAAGATAAACAGAATCGGGCCGCTGATTTGCTTCCTGCCATGTCAGCCAATCCTGGGATACCGGGGCAAAATGAGTATGGGAGGAGTTGATAAAAACAGATGAGGGAGGCAAACGGTGCTTTTCATATATCTCTTTCTTCAACAGCCCGGTAAAGGTATCATTCAGACCGCAGATATCAGCGCTTACGATTACGACAGTATTATTCCCATGACTGATGGCCATAGCCCCTGCCGTCAGATTTCCCCGGCTTCTGTGCTCACCTTCATAAAGATAACCTGAACTGCTATAACCGTAAATTGTGTTTCCGGCAATGGTGATCATTCTTATATCATCTTTAATGGTATGGTTGTTCCTGTATGCTGCCCTGAGCCACTTCAATTCCCTGTCAGCCGGGTCACACTGGAATATTATCCCTCCGTCAGTCAGCGCAAAAAGTTTTCTGTCATTTGCGGCTATGCTGATTATACCGTTCATGGATTCAAGCACTTTCCATGTCTTTCTCTTCTGAGAAAGGTCTGCCTGCCAAATTGATCCGGTACCGTCAAGCGCAAATAACCTGAAGCCTGATGAAGCAAGGGCAACAGCTTTCAGATCAGGCAAGTCTGTTTTTGTCCATCCTGATTTTACACTGGAGTCAGCAACATAGAACTTTCCCTGGTTATTGACAGCATACATCTCACTGCCGCAAGATGTTAGCGATCTCATATTAAAAATATTGACCTCTGTCTGCCAGTTTGGATCACTCTTTGCAGGGTCCCTGCGCATGAGTTCGCCATTATTGATGATGAACAATTCGCCTGAGGCTGCTGACAATGCTGTCAGAGATGGAAGGTGCTGCCTGTTGGTCCAGTGTAGGGTAAACCGTCCTTCCCTCGGGGCGCCATAACCACCCAGATGCAAAGATATCAATGATTTCCATGGCTCAATACTAACCCGCGATGTACCTGCCCTGTATTCTGCCTGAGAAAAGCCGGTCAGCACTAAAGTAAGGTTAAATGTGCACAAAACTATCAGTTGTCTCATATGATTTATATTATCCTGTTGTTAATTCATTAACACTAACTATTTGATTTTCACATTAAGTTTTCTCCTTTGACATAGCCGAAATTGGCAAGTATGCCACCGTCGACATAAAGAATATGTCCGTTTACAAAATCGCTTGCCTTTGATGCAAGAAAGAGTGCCGCATTAGCCACATCTTCCGGGGTTCCCCACCTTCCGGCAGGTGTTCTGGTCATTACAAGATCGTTGAAAGGGTGATTATTTTCCCGTAACGGAGCTGTCTGCGATGTGGCTATATACCCGGGGCCTATTCCGTTTATCTGGATATTATATTTTGCCCATTCGCAGGTCATGGACCTGGTAAGCAGAGCAAGTCCTCCCTTTGCCGAAGCATAGGCAGAAACACTGTTTCTACCATAAACGCTCATCATGGAGCACATATTTATTATTTTGCCGCTCCGTTGTCTGATCATACCGGGAACAACCCGTTTTGATACTATCAAAGGAGAAACAAGATCCACATCGACAACCTTCCTGTAATCAGCCACAGTCATGTCAACAATAGGGGTCCTTATTATTATTGCGGCGTTGTTCACCAGAATATCCACAGGTCCCCTTTTTTGTTCAATAAGAGCGATACCTCTGTCGGTGTCTTTCTCGCTGGTAACATCGAAATCAAGGGTAAAGACATCCAGATCTGCAGATTTATACGCTTCCCTGCATGATATAAGCTTATCAGCAGAAATATCATTTACGCATACATTTGCCCCTGATCTTGCCATTACAGTACCTATAGCCAATCCTATCCCGTGAGTGCCTCCGGTTACAAGAGCCACCTTGCCCGTAAGATCAAAAAGTTCTTTCATCATTATGTTATTTAAGTGTATCAGGGTATCTGACATCCATGTCGCCGTAATCAAGATTTTCGCCGGCCATACCCCATATGAATGTGTAGTTCGATGTACCGGCTGCACTGTGAATACTCCACGATGGAGAAAGAACTGCCTGTTCATTCATTACCCAGATATGGCGCGTTTCATCAGGATCGCCCATAAAGTGACATACTGCCTGTTTCTCCGGCAGTTCAAAATAAAAATAAGCCTCCATCCGCCGGTTATGGGTGTGTACAGGCATTGTGTTCCAGACACTGCCGGGCATCAGCTCTGTCATTCCCATCTGAAGCTGGCACGTATCTACTATACTGTTTATCAACAGTTTATTTATAACCCTGTGATTAGATGCCTCCATGCTGCCGAGCTCTGCTTTTTCAGCTTCAGCCAGAGTGACTTTTTTCGATGGATATTGTTTATGTGCCGGAGCTGAATTTATGTACAGTTTGGCCGGGTTTGACCTGTCAACTGACTTAAATTCAATATCCTTTGTTTCGCGACCCAGGTACAGAGCTTCCTTGAAGCCAAGGTTATAAACTATACCACCGGCAGAAATTTCGGCTTCACCGCCAATATTAATGATCCCCATCTCCCTGCGGTCCAGAAAGGCAGTTGCCTTCAATTCATCCGGAGCCCGGAGTGTCAGAGTTTTGCTGACAGGCATGGCACCGCCAACTATAAATCGGTCAATCAGAGAATACACCAGGGTTGTTTCATCCGGAATAAAAATAGTTTCAACAAGGAACTCTTTTCTTATCTTCCGGGTATCATAGTGTATGAAATCGTCCGGATGAACCGCATATCGCAATTCTGTTTTCATATCTTTAATTTTATATCCGTAATTTCAGCTGAGAAATCAAATGTACAATCTTTGTATGAAAGGTTAAGCAATCCCGGCCACTTCTTCATTAAAGAATTGAATATCGAAAAATATAAAATCCCCGGGCAATTTTTTGTCATGGGGTCGATTAATTTGCTATTTTTAGTTTCGTATTATTAATGTGTTTGATATGAAGCATTTTATCCACGATGATTTTTTACTGACCAATAAAACTGCTGTGAGATTGTTTCACCAATATTCTGAAGCACAGCCCATAGTAGATTTTCATTGCCATCTGTCACCTGCAATGATAGACGAAGACCGGGGATTTAACAATATCGGGGAAGCCTGGCTTGAGGGTGACCATTACAAATGGAGGGCAATGAGGGCAAACGGCGTGAGTGAATCATACTGCACGGGAAATAAATCTCCGGAAGAGAAATTCATGAAATGGGCCGAAACAGTTCCGGCAACTATCGGGAATCCGCTTTACCACTGGACACACCTTGAGCTGGCCAGATATTTTGGCATCAATGAATTGTTGTCCCCTGCAACCGCGGAAAGAATATACAGGGAATCATCAATGCTGCTTCAATTGAAAGAATTCAGCATCAGATCCTTAATTGCGAAAATGAATGTGGAGATCATCTGCACTACGGATGATCCGGTTGATGATCTGAAACATCACATGAACCTGAAAGATGCATTCGGAACAGTCGTATTGCCGGCCTTCAGGCCCGACAATGTATTAAAAACAGATGATCCTGTCAAATTCAATGACTATATCCAGAAGCTGGAAAAGGCCTCTGACGTAAACATCAGGGATTTCACTGCCCTGATTGAAACCCTTGACAAAAGGCATGGGTTTTTCAATGATAACGGGGCCAGAATTTCAGACCACGGACTTGAAAGATTTCATTTCGCACGGTATACCCACAATGAAGTTGACAGCATTCTTAAAAGATTGCTTAAAGGAAAATCATTATCACCGGAAGAAACAGAAAAATACAGAACGGCAGTAATGCTTGAGCTATGCAGGATGAACCACAAAAGGGGCTGGGTGCAACAGTTTCATGTTGGTGCCATCAGGAACAATAACACCAGAATGTTCAATCTGATGGGCCCCGATACCGGTTGGGACTCAATTGGAGTACCACAGGATGCCCGAAAAATGTCATGTTTTCTCGATTGCCTGGATGAGGATGACCAGCTGGCAAAAACCATACTCTATAATCTAAATCCCGCCGATAACGAAATGATGATCACTATGGCGGGCAATTTTAACGACGGAACCACGCCCGGCAAGGTTCAATACGGTGCGGCATGGTGGTTCCTTGACCAGAAAAACGGAATGGAGAAGCATCTTAAAGATCTTTCCGCTCTGGGACTTCTGAGAAGATTTGCAGGCATGGTGACAGACTCAAGGAGTTTCCTCTCTTATCCAAGGCATGAATACTTCAGGCGGATTTTATGCAATTTTATCGGAGAAGAGATTGAGAAAGGGCTGATCCCTGATGATGATGATCTTATAAGACCTCTGATAGAAGGAATGTCATACATTAATGCGAAAGATTATTTTGGATTTGGAAATTAAGTCTCCTTTAAAGGATTGATTAAAAAATACAACGAATGGATGAACTAAACATAATCAACAAGTTAGCCGTGGTAACAGGAGGTGCCGGTCTTATATGTTCTGAAATGGCAAGATCCCTTGCCCGTCACGGAGCTCTTACGGCTATTATTGATATCAACGAAAAAGCTGCAAAAAAGGTTGCCAATGACATTATAAATGAGTATGGCACCATGTCCATCGGACTTGAAGCTGACGTTCTTGAAAGGGAGTCTCTTGAGCATGCAAAAAAGGCCATAAATGAAAAACTGGGTCTGATTGACATACTTGTAAACGGTGCGGGAGGCAATGCTCCGGCAGCCACAACCAAGGTCGAAAAAATGGAAGGATCGAACGATGAAAATCCGGACGATACCTTTTTTGGTCTTGAAATTGAAGGTTTTGACCGGGTCTTTGACCTTAACTTCAAAGGCACGGTGCTGCCTGCCATGATCTTCGCGTCTGATATGGTAAAACAAAAATCAGGGGTTATTGTGAATATATCATCAATGAACTCCTATCGCCCGCTGACAAAAATTCCTGCATACTCGGCTGCGAAGGCGGCTGTTAACAATTTCACACAATGGCTGGCTGTTCATTTCAGCAAAACAGGAATCAGGGTCAATGCAATTGCACCCGGATTTCTCCTCACGAGCCAGAACAGGTTTCTGCTGACAGATGAAAAGAGTGGTGAACCGACACCCCGTGCAAGGAAGATCATTGGAAGCACCCCGATGGAGCGCTACGGAACACCGGATGAGCTTACCGGTACGCTTCTGTATCTGGTCTCAGATATGTCAAAGTTCGTCACGGGAGTGGTTATCCCGGTTGACGGTGGATTCAGCGCTTACTCAGGGGTCTAGGGTATAAAGTCCTGAAATGCTTCACCCGGGTAACGCAAGTTTAACCTATAATACAAAAAGCCAATGATTTATTATCAATCAGGTTCTGAAAATACAGTTATTAGCCAGGCTGACCTGGAGTACGGGGTTTATGCCGCTCTTGTAAAGATCGGGCCAAGAAGAAAAGTCCTGGCAGTACCGCCTGATTATACAAGATATCACTCAAGGGCCGGCGACATAACGACTCTCCTCTATAATTACTATAAGGATAACCTCAACTATGTACTTCCTGCTCTTGGCACTCATGCCCCTATGACAGACAGTGAGCTGGCCGAAATGTTTAAAGGAGTTCCTGCCCGGCTGTTCCGTGTTCATGACTGGAGAAAGGATGTCGTTACGGTCGGTACAATACCCGGTGAATTTGTCTCACACATAACCGAAGGGGCCCTGAACTACTCCTGGCCTGCACAGCTTAATAAGTTGGTGATACAGGGAGGTCACGACCTGATAGTGTCGGTCGGTCAGGTCGTTCCGCACGAAGTTGCCGGCATGGCCAACTATACGAAAAATCTGTTTGTTGGCACCGGTGGACATGAGGGGATCAATAAAAGTCATTTCGTGGGAGCTGTGTACGGGATGGAACGGATCATGGGAAAAGCGGACAATCCTGTCCGTCAACTGCTTAATAAGGCAGCATCTGATTTCACTCCTGATCTTCCTGTTGTTTACATCCACACTGTGATCGGGCGTGATGAAAACGGCCGGCTTGTGATAAGAGGGCTGTACATCGGAGATGATGAGGAAGTGTTCCGGCTTGCAGCCAGACTTTCGCTCAAAGTAAATTTCACTGTGCTTGAAAAACCCCTTAATAAAGTCGTAGTGTATCTCGATCCCGGAGAATATAAGACTACCTGGCTGGGAAATAAAAGCATATACAGAACACGAATGGCCCTGGCAGATAATGGTGAACTGATCGTCCTGGCTCCGGGACTGAAAGCCTTCGGTGAAGACAGGGAGATTGACCGGCTTATAAGAAAATACGGCTATCGCGGAACACCGGCCACAATGGATTATCTTGAAAAAAACCAGGACCTTAAAAACAATCTCAGTGCTGCAGCTCACCTTATTCACGGGAGTTCTGAGGGCAGGTTCTCAATAACCTATTGCCCCGGCAATGTCACGAAGCAGGAAATAGAATCTGTGAACTTCAGATATTCAGAACTTGATTCAATGCTCAAAAAATATAATCCGTCAGTATTGAAGGATGGATATAACAAGCTCCCCGGGGGCGAAGAAATATACTTCATATCAAATCCGGCTGTTGGCTTATGGGCATCAAAAGATAAACTGCAATGATAAAATGGGGAATCATTGGCTGCGGAAAGGTAACAGAGCAAAAAAGCGGACCTGCCTTTAACAAAGTGCCTGACTCAAAGCTTGTAGCTGTGATGCGTCGTGACGCAGCAAAAGCAGAGGATTATGCGAGACGTCATATGGTGCCGAGGTTTTACTCCTGTGCCGACGATCTGATAAATGACAGTGAGGTAAATGCTGTGTATGTTGCCACGCCTCCGGGCAGTCACGAAGAGTATGCCGTTAAAGTGCTGAAAGCAGGAAAACCTGTATATATAGAAAAGCCGATGGCGATAAATTATACGGGATGCCTGAGGATAAACAAAACGGCTCAGAAATATAAGCTGCCTGTATTTGTAGCATACTACAGAAGGACGCTTCCGGGCTTCCTGAAAATAAAGGAACTGATTGAAAGCGGCGAGATAGGAAAAGTCAGGTTTGTACAGATGCAGATCTTCAACTACCTCTCAGAAGATGAAAAAGAAGGACGCTTACCCTGGCGTGTTATTCCTGAAATATCAGGCGCAGGACATTTTTTCGATCTGGGCTCCCACCAGCTGGATTATCTTGATTTCCTCTTCGGACCTGTTCAGAAATTAAGATCTTTGGCGCTCAACCAGGCCGGTTTTTATGAGGCAGAGGATTTTGTGTCAGCAAGCTTTGTATTTCCGGAAAACATAGCCGCAACAGGAACATGGTGCTTCAGTTCCTCCAGGGAAAGCAACAGGGATTTGATTGAAATATTCGGGGAGAAGGGGATGATCAGGACTTCAACATTCAGTTTTGATCCGATAATTCTCAGCAATGATAAAGGTTTTGTTGAATACCCAAATGAGCGCCCCGAAAATGTTCAGATACATCTTATAGGGCAGATAGTAAAAGAACTGACAGGTCAGGGCAAAGCAGTAAGCACAGGCATAACCGCTGCCAGAACCAGTAAGGTGATGGACGAAGTAGTTAAGGAATATTACAGGAATATTTATAAAAGACTTACTATTCAAAAACAATAAAGGAATATTAAATTATAGTTTTGACGCTGGTACGGAGCATAACAGCAGTGTTTACAAAAAAAGTTAAATAATTTAAAATGAATCCATTATCAGATATCGGATTAATCGGACTTGCCGTGATGGGTGAGAATCTGGTCCTTAATATGGAAAGTAAAGGTTTTCATGTTACAGTATACAACAGGACAACACAGAAAGTTGACGACTTCCTGGCTGGCAGGGCAAACGGAAAAAACATATACGGGGCTCATACTGTCGAGGAACTCATAAATTCATTGAAACGCCCCCGGAAAATAATGATCATGGTAAAAGCCGGCAAAGCTGTTGACGAAATGATCGATCATCTGTTGCCGTACCTTGACAAGGGTGACATTATCATTGACGGTGGAAATACCCACTTTCCTGATACAAACCGCCGTACAGCATATGTGGAAAGCAAGGGCTTTTTATACATCGGCACAGGCGTTTCGGGTGGTGAGGAAGGGGCTCTCCTTGGGCCCTCAATAATGCCCGGGGGATCTCCGGCTGCATGGCCGGAAGTAAAGCCGTTGTTTCAGGCAATAGCAGCCAAAGTTGAAGATGGAACACCCTGCTGCGACTGGGTTGGTGAAAATGGCGCAGGTCATTTCGTTAAAATGGTGCACAACGGCATCGAGTATGGTGATATGCAGCTTATCTGCGAAGCATACCATCTGATGAAAGACCTTCTGAACATGAGTGCGGAAGAAATGCATCTGGTCTTTAAAGAATGGAATGAAGGAGAACTTGACAGTTATCTGATTGAAATCACCAGGGATATACTTGCCTATAAGGACTCTGACGGGTTTCCCCTTGTGGATAAGATACTTGACACCGCAGGACAGAAAGGCACAGGTAAATGGACCGGCATTTCGGCCCTTGACCTGGGAATAGCTCTGACACTTATTGCAGAAGCTGTCTTTTCCCGTTGCCTGTCATCCATCAAGGAAGAAAGGGTTAAGGCTTCCAGGGTGTTGAAAGGTCCGGTGCCGGAGTTCAGAGGTGACCGTCAGTCATTTATCAGCGAGCTGAGAGAAGCTCTGTATGCTTCTAAAATAGTGTCATATGCACAGGGCTATTCACTTATGAGAGCTGCAGCTGAAGAATACGGATGGAAGCTTAATTACGGCGGTATTGCCCTGATGTGGAGGGGAGGCTGCATAATAAGATCCGTTTTCCTGGGCAGGATCAAGGAAGCATATAATAATGATCCATCGCTGGAAAATCTTCTTCTGGACCCGTTTTTCAGGAAGAAGGTAGATAAAGCCCAGAAAGGATGGAGGAATATTATCGCTGCAGCTGCAGAGAACGGGATCCCTGTCCCTGCATTATCGTCTGCTCTTGCATATTATGACGGCTACCGATATGAAAGGCTTCCGGCAAATCTTCTTCAGGCCCAACGTGATTATTTCGGAGCCCATACTTATGAGCGGATTGACAGGCCGCGTGGTGAGTTCTATCACACGAACTGGACAGGCCGGGGTGGCTCAACTTCTTCTTCAACTTATAATGTATAGAATCTTGTAAAGCAATAATCGTAATAATTATGACGGATGTTAACAAAGCAGGTAACTACAGATGGACTGTCTGTGCCCTCATTTTCGTTGCCACAACAATTAATTACCTCGACAGACAGGTTATCGGGATTCTGAAGCCACTGCTTGAGAGCGACCTGAATATTGGTGAAAAGGAGTATTCATATATCGTGATGGCTTTCCAGCTATTCTATGCCTTTGGCATGGTGATAGCAGGAAGACTGATCGACAAATTCGGCACAAAAATCGGATATGGGCTGGCGGTAATTTTCTGGAGTATAGCCGCAATGGGCCATGCACTGGCCAGAGGAGCTTTAGGGTTCGGATTCTGGAGGGCCATGCTGGGTGTAAGTGAATCAGCCAATTTCCCTGCTGCAATAAAAGTGGTCGCTGAATGGTTCCCTAAAAAGGAAAGGGCACTTGCCACCGGCATCTTTAACTCCGGGACCAATGTCGGTGCAATCCTTGCGCCCCTTGCCGTACCTGCAATTGTAGTTGTATGGGGGTGGCAGGCAGCATTTATTATCACCGGCGCTATTGGATTCATCTGGATCATCTTCTGGTTCATATTCTATGAAGTACCCGAAAGACAAAAAAGATTGTCAGCCGGAGAAATGAAATATATCCAGAGTGATGCTGATGAAAGACAAGAACCACAGGAAGATATCCCGTGGCTGAAGCTTCTGAAATACCGTCAGACCTGGATGTTCTTTGTCGGAAAGGCAATGACTGATCCGATATGGTGGTTCTATCTCTTCTGGATCCCCGGATGGCTTGCTGAAGTAAGGGGTGCCGGATTAGATGTCAAGTCTTTCGGACTTCCGCTTGTTGTAATATACTCTGCCACTACTGTAGGAAGCATCTTTGGAGGATGGCTTTCATCATACATGATACGTAAAGGTGTGTCACCATATCAGGCAAGAAAATACTCAATGCTCCTGTTTGCACTGCTGGTAACGCCAATTGTTTTTGCCCAGTCACCCGGACTAAGTACATGGGGTGCTGTGGGCCTGATAGCACTTGCTGCGTCCTCTCATCAGGCCTGGTCAGCAAACATCTTTACCACAGTATCAGATGCGTTTCCCAAAAGAGCCGTCAGTTCAGTCACAGGAATAGGCGGTATGGCCGGTGCACTCGGAGGTCTTGGCATCTCATACCTTGCCGGAGCTGTGCTGAATTTTTATAAAAATGCCGGCCATGTCGAAACAGGCTACGTTGTTATGTTCATAGTTGCAGGCTGTGCCTACCTCCTTGCCTGGACAATCATGACACTGATGGCCCCAAAAAACAAAAAAGTAATGATTGATTAACATAATAACTTAGGACGATCTCATATGAAAAAGATTGGCAAATATTCCTTTGGACTGGGTGACAGGTTCGGACACCAGGGACGGGCACAGCTTAAAGCAATAATGACGGCGGAAAAAAAGGGCGTTGAAATAACTCCCGTCTGGAACAAGTCAAACAGGGAACACATTATTATCGGAACACATCCCGGACAAGTAAGGCATGAGGCTGCTGCAGCTGTGAATGATCTGAATTTCAAAAGGTCTTACTTTGTTGATGCTGACCATGTAAACTCAGATACGGTCGACAGGTTCATTGATTCTTCTGATTTTTTCACTGTCGATGTGGCCTCCTGCATAGGTAAAAGAGCCAGGAGCGACGAAATAAATGCTTTCGTTGCAAATACAAGTAAATACACAGGTGAGTTAAAGGTGCCCGGAATTAAAAACCCCATGAAAGTATCCAAATCCATGCTGGAGGATATCGCTGAAAAATACCTTTTTGCCGTTTTTAAAGCCGGGGAAATATACAGAAAAATTGAAAAAGCAAAAGGCAGGGACAATTTTGTAACAGAAGTGTCTATGGATGAAGTTCCCGCACCACAAACGCCGGTTGAACTTTTTTTCATCCTGAAAATGATGGGAGACCATAATATTCCGCTACAGACAATTGCGCCAAAATTCTCGGGCCGTTTCAACAAAGGGGTCGACTACGTCGGTGATCCGGATGACTTTGCCGCCGAATTTGAAGCGGACCTTCTGGTAACTGACCTGGCAATTAAAGAATTTGATCTGCCTGGGAATCTGAAACTAAGCATCCATTCAGGCTCTGACAAATTTTCACTGTATACCCACATAGGGTCTTTAATGAGAAAACACGATAAGGGAATACATATAAAAACTGCGGGCACGACATGGCTCGAAGAATATATCGGTCTTGCCGAAGCCGGAGGCGGGGCACTGGATTTTGTTAAGGAAATATATGTGATGTCACTTCACAAGATGGAGGAACTATGTGCTCCTTATGCCGATGTTATTGATATTAAAGCGACTGCTCTGCCAACAGTAGAAGAGGTAAAGCGCTGGAACGGGAAAAAAATGGCAGCTGCCGTGAGACATATTCCTGACAATCCTCATTTCATTCCCGACATGAGGCAGCTCATTCATGTTTCATACAAACTGGCGGCCATGAATATGGAAAAATTTACAAGCCTGCTGAATGAACACGAAGAGGTAATATCGAAAGGTGTTTTTGAGAATATTTACACCCGGCATATCTGCAGATTATTTGGCATCGACTGACCAGTTATTTATCCTCTGCAGGATCCAAGGAGGGAAAATTTTGTTTTGCATCACAAGTATATCACAAACCGGCCACAATAAATTTTTGCAATTATGAACAGATTTTTAACTATCCTGTCAATTATTCTCCTGTTTCCCGGATCCTCATGCGTAAAAGAAAATACCGTCAATTCCTCACTTGATAAATGGAGGGAAGCACGCTTCGGAATGTTCATTCACTGGGGACCGGTCAGCCTGAAAGGCACAGAAATAGGATGGTCCAGGGGCCGTGAAATTACTATTGAAGAATATGATAACCTTTACAGGCAGTTTAATCCTGTAAATTTCGACGCGAAAGAATGGGTCAGACTGGCCTCAGATGCCGGAATGAAATATATTGTCTTCACATCAAAACACCACGACGGATTCTGCATGTGGGATACAAAATACAATGATTTCAATATCATGAATTCACCTTTCGGAAGGGATGTCATGGCTGAACTGGCTGAAGCCTGCGAAGAATACCGGATGCCTTTAGGCTTTTATCATTCCACGTGTGACTGGCATCATCCTGACTTTCCCCTGACAAGCCCCGGTGGTACTGTCAGAAGAGATGTTTCGGACATTGGCCGTTATACTGAGTACCTGAAAAATCAATCGGTTGAAATAATCAATAAATATGGCCCCCTGTTTGTGATGTGGTACGACGTGCCGCAGGAGTTTGACTCTGCGCGTGGCCAGAGTGTCATAGATCACATCAGGAAGACACAGCCGGATATTGTTGTCAACAACAGGACGGGAGCTGAAGGCGATTTCGATACTCCGGAGCAAAGGATAGGAGACTTCCGTATTGACCGTCCCTGGGAAACATGCATGACTATTGCCAGTCAATGGGCGTGGAAACCTGACGATCCGGTAAAATCACTTGAGCAATGCCTGCACAGCTTGATCCGTTCAGCCGGTGGTGACGGTAACCTTTTACTGAATGTCGGACCCATGCCTGACGGACGAATCGAACCTGGTCAGGCTGAGCGTCTCAGGGAAATGGGCGAATGGCTTAAGGAATATGGCAGCTCAATATATGGAACCCGTGGAGGACCTTTCAAACCCACCGACTGGGGAGTAACTACCAGAAAGGGTAACAAGATCTACCTTCATGTATTAAACTGGTTTGGCCATTCCCCCCGGATAGTCATCCCCGATTTTGGAATGGATATCAAACAATGCAGACTGATTACCGGTGGAGACGTCAGATCAGAAAAACAGCCAGGTTATACAATTATCGGGTTTTCAGAAGAATCGCTTCACAAATTGAATACTATAGTGGAACTTACCCTATCCGGCAATTCCATGGACATCGAACCCGTTGAAGTGCCTCCGCAATCGATCTCATATGGGAAAAAAGCCACAGCCTCATCAAATCCTGATCCGGGATGGCATGATATTAGCTCAGTAAACAACGGCGACTGGTCAGGGCACTACTGGATCCCATCTGCTGATGATAAGCAACCATGGATTGAAATAGATCTCGGAAAGATTGAAAATATTTCCGGGGCCGTCATTTTTGAACATGGAAAAAATGTGCAGGCATTCGAAATCCAGTACAAACAGGAAAATGATTGGATTACACTGTACAATGGTCACAAGGTTGACAACGGATCAGTAATTAACTTCCCGGAAACAGCTGCCGGGCAGGTCAGGGTAGTCTTCAAAGAATTCATTAATATTCCGGAAATTTATGAGATCGTATTTCTATAATGGTAAAATGCGTTTATTAAATAATCCGTGCAATTAAAGCAAAGCACTTATATAGAATATTTTAGTAATGAGAGAAAATAAGGCCTGCCTGGCATATGATAAACTGTTGTAATTTCATGCCGCTTAAATGAATTGATATAAAACCACAAAGAATGGAAACGAAAAATGTCTTAAGAATCAGTAACCTGGCAGTACTCACATTGGGTATTACTATGTTTTTTTCATGCACTCCCTCAACCGATAATCAGGGCGGACAATTGTATGATCTTGGTACGGGACTAAGATCCAGATCAATATCATTTGAAAACCCCACAGGAGAACCCGGAGAAGGAGGGAAAACAGCAAGCAATCTTGGCATTGGCCGTAAAGGCTTTCCGGCTAAGGGATTAGCTCCGGGAGAGACAGTTGAACTCTGTAACATCAAAGGGCCCGGTACCATTAATCACATCTGGATGACCGGCGATTTCAGAGATCAGAAGGCAGATGCTTTGCGCAGCATGGTAATAAGGGCTTTCTGGGAAAATCAGCAGCATCCGAGCATTGAATGTCCTCTCGGCGATTTCATGGGCTCTGCACATGCCAGGGTTAATTCTTACCAGTCTGCCGTACACTCTACCGGTATCAATACTGCCCTGAATATCTGGCTCCCGATGCCCTTCAGCGAGAATGCCAGGATCACCCTTTCCAATGAAGGAGAAAAGAATGTGATCCTTTTCTATCAGATTGATTACACGATCGGTGACAACCATCCGGAAAACTTTGGAAGACTGCATGTTTGCTTCCGCCGTGAGAATCCCACAACTCTGAAAGAGGATTTTGAAATACTGCCTAAAAGAACCGGACAAGGCAGGTTTCTGGGAACAGTTCTGGGAATCAGGGCACTGGAAGGCAACTGGTGGGGTGAAGGCGAGATAAAGTTTTATATGGACGGTGATACTGAATTTCCAACTATATGCGGCACGGGAAGCGAAGACTATGTATGCCTTTCATATGGAATGCAACAAACTCCTTTCCTCTATCACGGCTGCAGCCTCGATAAGAACGGCTTCATTTCAATGTACCGATGGCATCTCCCCGATCCTGTATACTGGGATAAGGAATGCAGAGTCACGATTCAGCAGATCGGATGGAGCAGCGAACTTGGCAAAACTACGGGGCACGCATTATATGAAAGACAGGATGACTGGTGTAGTGCAACATTCTGGTACGAATCCGTGCCAAGCGAAATATTACCTGAACTCCCCGACCTGAAAGCACGAACTGCGGACCTGTGGCAGGATGAGGATCTGTAACCAGAAGCCTGAGAAAATTGTAAGCTCCTGAGAATCATTTTTATTCTCAATATCGGCCCCGGAGAAAAATAATCATAAGGGCATATGGCTGCAAACAGATTCTGCATTCACAGTTCAGCGCTGAAAGCAGAAGCTTCGAAGCAGAAACAGTTATGCGGAAATTCAGAGAAATGACTCAAAAATTCCCGGAAACATATTAAGATATCAAAGTGAAAATATAGTTTTACTTTTGAACAGTACTAATTAAACCGTATCGTAAAATGAGGAAAATAATTATCCTTTTTTCTGTACTTTTTGTTTTTGCCAATCTTAAGGGACAAACATATATTATAAGGGATGGAAAACCAACCGGCAGGCTTATCGTGGATCAGGCCTGTAAAACCGACAGACTGGCTGCCGTTATACTTAACCACTTTATCGGAAAAATCACAGGCACATCGCTTCCACTGGCATCACCAGGCACCAAAATAAAAAGTGGTGATATAATAATCAGCCGCATTGATGACTCAAACAAGGCAGAGATCCGAAATGATGGCTTCAATATAAGCTCAGACGGACAAATATTAAAGATAACCGGAGGATCAGGCTACGGACCGGTTTATGGCGTTATCACTTTCCTTGAAGAATGGCTCGATGTACAATGTTATGCTGCAGATGGTTACACATGGCCGGCCACCAGAAACCTGCAGATACCCTCCTTCGTGAACAGAACTGAAAACCCCGGTTTCAGATACAGGCAGACACAGGCATACAGTATGAGGACTGACACTCTTTACAAACTATGGCACAGGATAAATGAGCCCGGGGAAATATTTGCTGCAAACTACTGGGTTCATACTTTCGACCGGTTGCTTCCTTCAGCAAAATACGGGAAGTCCCATCCTGAATATTTTTCTTTCATTAACGGGGAAAGAAGACCAGGGTCTGCCAGCCAGTGGTGCCTGACTAATCCTGAGGTATTCGAGATCGTCTCTGCAAGGATTGATTCAATATTCAGAGCCCACCCGGGAAAGAACATAATATCAGTAAGTCAGAATGACGGTAATTTCACAAACTGCAAGTGTGAAAAATGCAAAGCCATTGATGACAGGGAAGGAAGTCCTTCAGGAACAATCATTTACTTCATGAATAAGCTTGCTGAGCGTTTCCCCGGCAAGGAATTCTCAACCCTTGCTTACCTGTATTCAGTTTCTCCTCCGAAGCAACTAAAACCCCTGCCTAATGTCAATATAATGCTTTGCAATATTGACTGCTACCGCGAAGTAAGTCTCACGGAAAATCCATCCGGAAGGGAATTTATGAAAAACCTTGAGGGTTGGGCAGCAATTTCCGATAATATTTTCGTCTGGGACTATGGAATTAATTTCGATAACTATGTCTCCCCTTTTCCCAATTTTCACATTCTTCAGCCAAACATAAAGCTTTTCAGAGAAAATAATGTCAACATGCATTTCTCCCAGATTAACGGACCAAAAGGTGGTAATTTTTCTGAGTTAAGGAGTTACCTGGTAGCCAAACTGATGTGGAATCCCGACATCAATGTGGACTCTGTAATGCACTCATTCTTAAAAGGCTATTACGGCAAGGCTGCTCCGTACCTGTACCAGTATATTAAGATCCAGGAAGGAGCCCTGCTTGGCAGCGGAATACCATTGTGGATTTACGACACTCCAATTACCCATAAAAGCGGGATGCTGAACAAAAACCTCTTCAGCCGGTACCGTAAACTTTTTGATGATGCAGAAGCGACAGTGGCTGACGACAGCATATATCTCAAACGTGTATGGCAGCAACGCCTGTCACTTCAGTTCGCCGAACTTGAAATAGCACGAACCAGCGTTCTTGAAGATGCTGACCGGATAAGGCAGGAGGTTGATCTTTTCCGTAGTCGCGCCCGTAAGCTGGGAGTAAGTTCCTTAAATGAAAGAAACAATACCATAGAGGACTACTGTGACCAGTATCTGAAGAGAAATCTGCCCAATCCCCGGAAAAGTCTGGCAAGCGGAGCCAAAGTAACCTATACGATGCCTCCCGACGAACCATACGACAGAATTGCCGGAGTAGCACTCACTGACGGTCTTCTTGGAGGGGCAACATTCAATGAGAGTTGGGTGGGATGGGAAAAAAATGACGGTGAGCTGATTATAGACCTGGGAGAAGTAAAGGAAATTGAATCGGTTGAAGCCGACTTTCTTCATAAGCTGGGTTCATGGATCCTTCTACCCAAAAGTATAACATGCCATACCTCAACCGACAGTACAGATTTTAAGCTGATGGGCAGGATCGAGATTGAAGAAGACCGGTCTCCTGAAGTCAGGTATGTTACTTTTGCCATTCAGTCTGATGAAAAAATCAAAGCACGGTACATAAAAATACATATTGAAAACACAGGAATAGGACCCTCATGGCATTATGGTGTAGGGTATCCCGTCTGGTTCTTTATTGATGAAATCTGGGTTTACTGACTAAACTGAAAAGACTCCCCTTGATCAAACTGAACAGGTGTAAGTTTTTTCCGGGATCATTGCATGCCCCCAGCCGAGGATCTCTTCATTTTTCAGATCAGGACGAGGCTTGAGGTATCCCGCTTCAACCAATCCGCCGGTCTGAAAGTATAGAGCGTCAACATCAGATTGAAGTCCGTCAGGAAAGTGTGTAAAACCGCCGTCAGGTTTTCTGCATCGCAGAATCCATCCAATTGCTTTGCTGTATGAATCCTTAATCCTGCTGTCGTGCTGATCACCTAGCTGCCGTAATATAAAGAGGGCATCAAAGCAGGCATGGACATCCCAGTCGGGTTCAAAAAGATGCCATGAACCATCCCCTTTCTGATCTTTCAGAACCCTGTCAACCATTGCTTCTGCTTTTGGGGTCTTCCGGCCGGTCAGGCGGAAATAATGGGCTGCATGAAAGGTTGATGCAACATGATCAGAAAGATATCCATCCTCTTTTTGCTCAGATATTATATATTCACGCATTCGCCTGTCAATATATTCTGGCATTTTAATGCCCATTGCACAAAAGAAAAGCGGGAAAAAACTTGTTGTATAAAGTGGTAACTCCTTAAAGTCTCCATCCCTGAAAAAATAATCTATTACAGGCATAGGATCGTATTGTGGTTCCCGTCCAAGAAGCCGTAATGAAACGACAGCCTGGGTCGTGTTGTACAGTTTGGCCAGAGGACTATTCTGATCCATGCTTCCGGAAGGAGCATAAAATGCCCCGTCAGGTTTCTGGCATCTGATAAGAAAACTGACGGTTTGTTCAGGATACGGAAGGGTCCATCCGAATGTCTCTGAAAGAATTACCGCATAGGCGGGAGCTGCAAGACCGGACAAGCCCGTATCAGAAGTACCCTTGTAAGCCGGATCTATACCTGGCCTGAACGAACCATCGGGATTGGCAACATTACTAATGAAATCCCTTACCCCGTCGAGAACATCCGCATTCGTATCTTTGCATGAGCTAACTCCCAAAGTCAGGCCTCCTGCAAGAACTGATGCAGTCCTGATAAACTTTCTGCGATCAATAATAGTCATAATCATATGTTTTTAGATGACGACACCGGCTCGATAAATCAGATTCTGTCATTCTTTTCTTTCAATCTTCACAGCGATATCAATTGAGTAAACGGGTGAATTAACAGTTACCCATCCCCCGATATGGCCATTGATATAAGCATGAGTAACCGAACCATCCTTTGTGTCAAACCATGCCAGGTTATATGACCCGGGAGGAAGGTTAACGTCTAATCCGGATATGCCTGCCTCCGTATTATTGCTGTTCAGGTATAAGGCCATTGAGCCATCTTTTCCGGTAAGTCCGTAAACGGACCTTAGATTCGGATCGGAGCTCCATTTAACTTCGTCACTTACAGGTTTCATATCAATATAATTGAGGCTTTGCATGAATTCAGCCAGTATCCTGAACTGATTACGCAGCGTTCTGCCGCCGCCTCCGGGTTGACCTTCCTCTATGATAAAGCTTCCGTCTTCATGGCCTGCAGCAAATGAGTAATCAAGATGATTGAAAAGCCCGCCGCCGGCCAGAATGAAATTCCATGCCTCTATCCTGTATGTTTCATCTTCTATACCATTGAAACCTGTTTCATTATCGCCTATCACCCTGCCGAGATGGTAGTTCATCGCCACTGTCAAAGGGGGTTTGGCGTAATGAAAATTGTAGATTGACACATTATCCCTGAGTTCAGGAACAAGCTTTTTTCTGTTTGCTATATTATTTGATATTAAATGTTTATATCTAAAAGACCTTTCTGATTCAGCAACCACTCCTGTCATATGATCTTCCCATTGCCGTAATGCAATTGTATCGCCGAAGTATGGTTCATTGCACATTTCATAATAAAGATTATCAAAATCCTTTAGCTCCGTAATGATCTTTCTTACCATTTTCTCCTGAACATCAATCATTTCAGGATGTCTTAGCGAAAGGACCTCTTTATGATCTTCAAGCCTGCCAATCCCGTTGATATTGTTTTTATGATACAGAGGAGACAATTTCCACTGAATGGTATCATAGAAATTTGAGAAGAGATCAAGTTCAACAACGATATTCCTTTTGCCAGCTTCTTTAATAAAGTCCTTAAGCCGTAAAAAATAAGCCTCATCCCATTCTGACAGATTGAATTTATTTCCACCATTGGCGTACCCTGCTTCACTGCTTCGCGCCCAGGGGCATATAAACCTTTCCGGTGCGGGAGCCAGGGTATTCCGTTTGATCCCGAAAGCTCCTTCAGGTTCCACATAAACTCCGGTAAACGTCCGGGTAATATTCAGTCCCGATGCAGCCAGCTCATCAAAATATTTCACATAATCAAAATCAAGATTCATCACCGCTCCGTAATGCTCAGTTGAACCAATAAGTATGGCAGGTTTTCCACGGAACATAAAATAATGTGGATTTTCCGGATGGAGGATAAGGGGTACAACAGTATCTGAGACGTTACAGCCTGCAATAAGAAGAGTAAACGAAAGCGCCAGCAAAGAAAGTCTGATTGTCGACATTTGAGGATGTTTATTAATCATTAATAATACTATGGAGGCATGATCACTGAATTTTTTATGATTCCCTGACAGCAGAGTTTCATTTTCATGCGATTATATATAACAGCAGGTCAGGTTTCCTGTGAAAAACACCATTTAATTTATATCCGGGGCACTTTTATACTTTGATAAAAATACTCTTTTTGTACATATAGTAAAGAAGAAGCCATTCAGCAATTATTGAAAACAACTCCACGAACACGGGTCCTGCATCGGTCATTGGCCTGACAATCCAACCTGTAAACAAGGCAACAATGTTTGCGACCGGAACAATCCTGACAAAAAGATATATAAAAATGGAGTTCATGCCTATCACCCTGAAGAAGAAAGACCATTTCTTATAACGCCATACATCGATAACGAGATAGAAGAGAGCCATCAGGAGGAAGCTGATTCCCCCGGCAAGCAGGTTATATGATGTTGTCCAGCAAACTTTTATGATCGGATAAACCGGTGAGATCAACAGGGCGACCGGAATAAGTACAGCTCCCGTCAATGCCATAAGTCCTGTTTTACGATATCCTGAATATGATTCATTCTGAATAAATCTGCCTGCAATTGTTCCCATCAGTGTTATACCTATAGCAGATACTATGGAGAGCAATCCCAGGGCATCATAAATTCCTTGCCCTGTACTAAGCATACCTTCGGGGCCGTAAGCCAGCCTGCCCGGTAGCAGCATCCGGTCGAGATATCCGTTCATACAACCTTCAGGGGTAAAAACTCCCGCTCCTATACCCGGTACAGGAACAAACAGCTGAAGTACTGAAACACCCGCGAGAATGCCTGCCAGCCAAATAAGCGTTGTACGGTAAGAAGCCGTGCAGATGTAAATGAGCGATGCGAAAAAATATGCAATACCTATCTGAGCCAGCACACTTACATACCTTGCATTCTCAAAACCATTGCGGAACACACCGTTATACACCAGCCCCAGCAAGATCAGGATAATCATCCTCCTGAAGACTTTCATAATCTGTCTTCCCGGAGAAAAACCTTTTGACCGTGCCGATCTTACGGAAAAAGGGATTGCTACTCCGGAGATGAACATAAAGAGCGGAAAGATAAGATCATAAAAACGAAATCCCTCCCATTTTACATGCTCCATCTGTACCGCGAGCGCCTGAAGCCATCCTGCGCCTGAATATTCAGCAAGGGCAGCAATAAGTCCGCCCCCGCCTATAATCCACAGCATATCGAATCCTCTCAGGGCATCAAGCGAAAGCAACCGGCCCTGTGAGGAACCCTTTATTGATTGTGATGAATCTTTCATTTTAACTCAGGTGCTGTTTGTTCTGATGAAGTAACTCCTTCCGGCAACTCAATGATTCTTATGTTCCTGAAATGGATTGGTGCCCCTTCCGATTCAAGACAGATATAACCCTTTTTCTGTGAAGCACCAGCAATACCATTAACGAACCTGCCGTTGACAGATAGTTTTATTACTCCGTCGACACATACGACGTCATAAGTGTTCCATTCACCTTTTCCCTTACAGCGGTTTTCGACAGATTTGCTTCTTGTGCCACGCGGGTTATCGGGCACGGTTGTTACACCTCCGACCCCGAAAAGTTCTCCATGAACGTATGCTACCGGAGGCGTGACCCCGTCTCTTTTGTTAAGATTTACCCAATCCAGTTCAAGCATCTGCACCTCAACGCCATCGGGCAGGCGTGCGCCCTCAGGCGGATCAGCATTACTCCAGACAAAAACCCCTGAATTCCCTCCAGGCTCCAGATGCATCCATTCAATATGAAGCAGAAAATTCTCATATTGTTTCTCAGACCTCATTACTCCTATCGGGTTCCCAATGCATTTCATAACACTCTTTTCCACTTTCCACGTATCAGGGTCAGTGTTTACATTCTTCCAGAGCAACAGCTTCTCTTTCTCTTTTGTCTTAAAGAGAGCCCTGTCAAGGGATGATGATTTCCCGAATGTGATCAACCCATCCTGGGCATGACAAAAAGAAATTGTAACAATTGTTACAATCATTAATAAAGATTTCTTTTTTGTAAATGGCATTTCAGTAAGATTATCAGGTTATGTTCAAATTTAAGATAAAATCGGAATTATCACATGATTACTTTTCATATGTAACTACCATATTTGTTTACAAGTTCACCCACTCTTTTCACGCGGCTTTCAATACCGTCCGGGGGAACCTGGTCGGCAACACCCAGTACGAAACGTGGTTTCTTGCTCATTATGTCCAAAAGATAAATCACATGCCTGTCAAATTCTTCATCATCAACGCAATCGGTAAAGTAGGATCCGGGAATACCTCCCCAGAAGATGCTTTCAGACTTGCCTGCAAATGATTCAAGATCTTCCCACTTTATATCCCCAACAGGATGAGGTGTTAAAGCTTCAAGCACGTCGAAACCCACCTCCGCTTCCTGCTTAAGCAGACCGGTAAGCGTTCCGTCAATATGAATAAAAGAAAATTTACCGGCTTTTCTGATTTTTGTTGTCCATTCTTTCTGATAGTCGAACATATACGTTCTGAAAAGGTCGGGCCCCACCATTTCAGATGAAAGGTTCTCAGGTATCATCAATACCTCCGCCGGGCTTTCAACAGCTATTTGTGCCGCCTGGTCAAAAGCCGTTTTCATAATATTTAGCAGATCCATAAATTCATCAGGGGCTGTAAGGGCAGCTGTTGTTACTGCCATAACACCTGCCTCGAGCGCCATCAGATGCATGAAGGGGCTCTTTGGAAGGTAACACAGCACGACGCCCTGATCACCAATCTGTTCTATTCGTCTGAAGGCCTGGTCATAATCAGGCTCAAACCTGGTATTCTTATAGATGTATTTCATTACAGGAATATCGGTTTCCGACTTCATAAAATGCTCAACAGGTGCATCACAGAATGATCCGGGTACATACTCCCAACATTCTCTCACCGATCCCAAAGGTGTTGTGATCTCTTTAAATTGTCTGTTGCCATCGCTCCAGCTTCTTTTATTGCAACTGGATATTATTTGCCTGTAAGGGAAATAGCCCTGCAGGTAAAAACCCACACCTAAATCACGGTGCCACTTGATATAATCGTCTGAAAGTATGAAATTGTCCGGTTTCAATCCTCTTTTTATCAAAGAATTTGCCCAATAATCAAGGTCTCCATACCAGGGAACCTGATCGGGTTTCTCTCCGGTCAGTATTGAAAGCAGCCTGTTTCGCGGACTCATGGTATGAAAAGAGTATATGATTTATTTCAGTTTTATCAGTAAAGAACTTCCTTTTCAATCTGCTCCAGGGTTTTGCCTTTTGTTTCAATAAGGAATCTTTTAATGAAAAAGAATCCTGCCAGGGTTAAGGAAGCAAGGAAAATAAAGGCAAAGCTCATTCCTTTCTGCTGCTGGGCAAGGGTGGTCCCGAACAATCCAACCACAATGGGAAAAAGAAAATTGAGCGTGGCGCTTACGCTCCAGTTGGCAAATGAACCTAGGGAGGCTCCCCTTGCCCTGATAATATTTGGGAACATTTCTGATAGTAATACCCAGATAACAACTCCCATCGATGAAGCAAAGAATGCTATATACGAAACCAGAAGAAATACGAGCCATAATCCCTTTATGTTTCCGGTCAGAAGACCGTAACCGAATAATCCAAGAACGATTACCATTCCAAGCTGACCGGTGAGCAACAACTTTTTGCGTCCTGCTCTGTCAATAACAAGCATGGCAATTATGGTAAATATCAGATTAGTAAGTCCAAGAATAACGCTTTGAAGCATTGATGTATCCTTGGAGAAACCAGCTATGCTGAAGATCTGGGCTGAATAATAGAAAACTACCCCAATACCTGTAAGCTGGCTGAAGATCCCGACAAATATGCCTATCAGGATAATTCGCCGGTATGGTCTTTTGAAAAGCCTTATCTGTTTGCCCTCATTTTCCACCCTGATGGATTCCTCTATCTCCTTTAGCGTCTGGTCAGTATCTATGTCCCGGGAAGAGAGGTCCTCCAGATTTTTTCTGGCCTCTTCAATTCTTCCTTTTTTCACAAGCCATCTGGGGCTTTTTCTTATAAAGAAAAGCATAGTGAAGAAGGCAACTGCCGGAACGGCTCCGCTGAAAAGCATCCAGCGCCAGTTATTCTCACCTGTATTCAACAGAAGATAATTCGATATAAGTGAGAATAAAATACCCAGAACTATGGCCAGTTGAAAGGTTGAAGCAAGGAAGCCCCTGTGTTTCGGAGGTGATATTTCTGATATATAAACAGGGCAGATCACCGATGCTCCTCCAATGGCAAGGCCGCCGATAAACCTGAAAACAATGAAAAGATCAATGGTTGGGGCAAGGCTGCAACCCACGGAAGATGTAAAGAACAGAACAGCCAGAAGCTGCAACAGTCTTTGTGCACCGAATATGTCACCAGGTTTTCCAATGAGTATGGTTCCGATGATACATCCCACCAGGGCAGAACTGACAGTCCATCCCTGAATTGCGGGGGTGAGCTCAAAATGCCGGACAAGATCAAGCATTGCACCGTTGATAATTACAGTATCATAGCCGAAGAGCAAGCCGCCCAGAGCGGAGGCGAAAGTGCATCTGATAAGAATTTTGTTCATACTGGTCTTATTTCATTTACCCTGGCGATCATCCATTGTTGTAAAAATAATTATTTAGGCCAGATTATAATCTTTATCTTTATAATCATTGGAATAAAGTATGCAAATATTCAATCACCGTCACCATGGAACGCAGGAAATTCATCAAAAACGCAGGTTACACAGCCGCCGCAACTGTTATTGGTTCAGGACCGAGCACCGTTGAAGCCACAGAAAAGAAGACATCCAGGGAGACAGGAGCAGGTAATGCACCTGCAACTGTCAAAGTAATTGAAAAGCAGGTGATCATCGATACCCGCACCCTTTCGGCAGTCATTGAAAATGGTGTAATTATCTCACTGAGAGACAAAACATCGGGAGAAGAGTTTATTGAAAAACCTGATATCTCAACCTACAGGGCTTTGCAATTGCTCTACCGTAACAATGAATTATCAAACATAAACGAAGAAAAGTTTGGAAGCACCGAGATTCATCAGATATCTGAGAAAAGAGCTGAAATAATATTTCACAGCTGGGACGGAGACGGGGTAATTGGAATATCGGCTGACGAGGTTACCGGTGATCTGCTCATTGAACCATCTGCGTACACTTCCAGACCAGGAGTACTTGCATGCAGGTGGAATATCGCGGGAATAAAACCATCAGTTAAACTCGTTGCGCCTATTTTCCAGGGAATAAAACTGAGACTTGATGATCCTCTGATAAAGAACAGCAGGTGGCAATGGCCTTTCGCGTGGGAAGCAGGGCTGGTTATTTTCCAGTCAGAAAATGGAGGATTCTGGGTCCATACCCGGGATGACAAATACAGGTTCAAGGCGCTGCAAACCGGAAGCAGAGATAATCCGTTCATTGCAGGTTTTGACACCGAGGCATACGGTCCGATTGATGACAACCTTTGTGCCGGAGGGTTATGCTGGAGAATAAATACGTACCGGGGTGACTGGAAAGTGCCGGCAGAGACATACCGGCAATGGTACTGGAAAACGTATAACCTTGAGAGTGAAGAACAGAACAGGCAGAAATGGATTCACAATATTAAGTTCGCCATCTCATGGTGCCCGGGAGATACTGCCATACTCGACGCTCTGGCAAAAAGGATATCTCCATCAAAAGTACTGATCCACTTTCCTGACTGGAGAACGGACAGGTACGATGAAAACTACCCTACTTACATACCAGCAGATAAGGCAAGGACATTCATCAAAAAGGGACAGGATATGGGATTCAGGATTATGCCTCATTTTAATTCGATTGATATGGATCCTTCCAATCCGGTTTATTCATTCGTCAGGGATTTTCCCTACAGATCGCCGGAAACCAAACAGCTTCAGGGCTGGAGCTGGTACAACAGACGGGTAATTGGTGTTCCCGAATCAAACACGAACAGGCTTAATAACAGGGACAAGAAAGTTATGGTGAAAATACATCCCGGACTGAGCATGTGGCGTTCGATACTGGGGCAGAATATAATCGGACCTGTAAAAGACCTTGCTCTTGACACTGTTTTTATTGACGTCACTCTTTGCACATGGAATATCCACAATTGTCTCGTTGAATCGATGTCTCCGCCCGAGGGTATGAACAAGCTTATCCGGCATGTTTCTGAGCTTTGTGACGGACTGGTAGTCGGAGGTGAGGGTCTGAACGAGATAACTGCCCAGCGTCTTTCTTTTGCCCAGGTTCATCTTTTCAGAAGTTCACAGGACTCTGTTGAAGGCCTGGAAAGAACCGGTGGCTGTGACCTGAACCAGATACTTTTCGGCCGGCTTACAAAAACATTCGGATATTCCAATCTCGGGGGCAGGGATAAAAACCAGGAGCTCAGAATGCAACTGCACCTTGATCATGGCGCTATTCCGACAGTAACGATAAACTCTGCCGAAGATGTATCAAATCCTAACCCGGCAGTAAAGCGGATGTTGGAAATAGCTAATGGCTAATTGTTTAATGGTTGTCGGATAGTCATCAGCCCTGAACAGATTCATCTGTTTTCCAGCGGCCGGCGATCCGTCATCCTGTCAATCCTTTTAATCATTTCGAGCATAGCCCGTCCATTATGATACGGGCATTTCCACGGGTCAATCTTCCAGTCGTTACGGTAATACGGGGAAGGATCGTCTTCCGGTTCAACAAGGTACGGAACACCCAGTCGGTTCAGTTTTGTATACCATTCTCCCCTTTCATGATCAATAAGATGGTTGTTGATAAAGTTCCATGAGAGTTTTACCGTATTCCAGTATTTCTCATCCTTTGTCAGCTCATAAGCATTCATGAAACCCACGAGAGTTTCAGCCTGCTGCCACCAGTGCTTGTTGGTCCTGACATGGCTGCCATACCTGGTTGATTCAAGAAAAAGCCCGCCGTCTTTATCAACTGCAACTCTCTCGATATTATCCACCATTTTTATGACCACCGGGCGCATCCTTTCAATGATGTCTTTATTTCCAAGTGTTTCTGCCGCTTCCCACAGCAGCCATGAGCCTTCAATCTCATGGCCAAAAGAACATGTGCCTCTGGATGAATCTGCCTCATCGAATGCTTCATCGAAGAAGATACCGAAATGCCCGTCTTTACGTATGATCCTGTCAAGGAACAGATTAATCAGCTCAGTAAGTCTTAGCTCTGCAAGAGGATCCTTCCGTATTCTGAACAATTCGGCCCAGGCCTCCAGTACATGCAAATGGGTATTCATTGATTTTGGTTCATTGTTGTCAGCCATACGGTTCTTTTCATTGCGGTGCCACTCGCGGGTAAAAGATTCCCTGTAACCTGTATAATGCGGATCTTTGGCTTTGTCCTCAAGAAAGAGGAAAAACTTCCTTATCTTATCCATAACTTCTTCAGAATGTCTGAATTCATAATACTTACACAGGGAATACAGCACAAAGGCCTGTGCATATGTGTGCTTAATGCCGTTAACCACTTTATTATCGTGTGCAAGTTCCATATAATAGCCGCCATGATCTTTATCCTCAAAATCTTCCGTAATGACTTTGTATGCCTTATCCGCCATAGCGCCATAATCTCTACTGTCTTCAGCCAGCGCTGCAGCTGAGAATGTCCATAGAATTCTGGCATTCAGTACACTGGTTTTATTTGCGGTTAATACAGGATTGCCGTTCAGATCAACTGCCCCATAAAATCCATGACCATTTTTCTCAACAGCATGCTTCATCCAGTAAGGAAGAATGTTGCCGTGAAGTTCGTTATGGAAACAACTGTGGTATTCTCTCAGTTCATTATTAAGGAAATTCATATACACAATAATTATATTCTGTCATTGAAAAATAAGTACAATTTAGTATCTCCGTAATTCGCTACTTTATCTTATAAGTTTCAATTGCGTTTTTTCCGAGCCTCAAGCGGATTGTTTTTCCGCTGAACCCCATATCTTTTCCGTCCTCTTCAATAAGGTTTGTTTTCAGCAGCTTGCTGACAGGCATGAACATCTCCAGTTCAACAGACCGTTCCTCACCACCCATTTCGGTCATTCTGAATACAATACCATCATCATCCTCACTTTTTTTCAGGGCAGTAAGCATAACCGGACCTCCTGTAACAGAAACAAAGCTCTGATGTTCAGGAAGTAACTTCTCCGCCCCTTTTACCGGGTCGAGCACCGAATAAAGCCTGTTCTGACCCTGCTTCCCGGAATGAAATCCATTTTCCCAACCGGGTTCGTGAATATATAATGAGAATGAAAAGTGATGATCGCCCAGCTGAATATAGTCATTGCCTTCCCAATGACAGCTTTTCCGGGATGCAAGGAGAATCGGCTGGATAAGGAGTGATGAAGCCGGATCCGGGGTCGGATCGATATAATCAAACGCTATGACGCCAGAACTTACGGTTGCACCAAAATTATTGTCAGAAACATTTACCCAGTCGGCAAGGGTCCGGGGATGAACCAGCCTGCAATCGGTAGTGTACATCTGACCTGCAGGACCTTTCAGTTCATCCTTTCCAATCTCAACGACACCCATGGGAACTTCATAAGTGATCACAGGCGAATTCATTTTAAAAGGAAATGCTGCCCTGAATTCCCTGTACAGGATACCGTCCCAGTTCCTGATATCTATTTCAATATCAATTCGTTTTATCTGATTATAGATTGTTATTGTCTCTTCAACAACAGCATGCCGCACCGGTTGACGATACCTGAATGAAGTAAAAACAGGACCATCGTATATCTTTTCCCATCGGGTTTCATAAAATCCGGTTTTATCAAAACCCTCCATTGAAGGCTGCTGGATGTCTGAGAATTCACCGGCGCCATTGCCAACAGATTGCATTGTAAATACTTCACCAAGAGTGAATTTAGACGGATCAACAATTTCCTCCCCTATCGTCTTGTCAAAAAGTCTTTCTATACCACCTTTTCCAAACCGGACGGAAAAAAAGCGGTTTTCAAACTCATGACTGAAGGATGTACCTGCTGTTTTACCGGTTTTCTTCAGTGGTCTGATGTAAAAAGTCTTATATCCTGTCGAAGGTATCCCGGGGGCAATAAAACTGACAGTTGCATGCTTAAGAGAGCCATCTTTATGGAGTTGCTGCCCGGTAATCTGATTGCCGATCTTTTGATAAGAAGGATCAACAATTTCTATTCCAAATGCCTCACCTTGTTTAAAACTGCATCTGAATGCTACCGGGTCATCCCGTTTCCAGTTAAGCCCGTTAAAGACAATCAGCGGTATCCCCTCCTGCCTGAAGTCAATTTTTGAAGAAATGCGGTTTAGTGCGTCATTAAGAAGCATTGTCGCATCATTTCGGGCTTTTACAAACTTGCTCAGGAAGAGCCTGTCAGTAATTTCACCTCCTTTCCCGCCCCATCCGTGATCGGGGTAAATCTTTGCTTCCCAGGCTTCGTTAAACCTTGAAACATCATAGTTCCTGAAATTACCCTCTACAATGGCGTTTATGGTTGCGAACTTCTCAGCATCCGGAAGAAGTATGTCAGCCAGGCGGCTTTCCGATATAGCGTAATGGTGGGAAGGTCCATGAATATAAAGCCAGACAGCCGGTCTTTCCCCCATTATCCGGGTTATCTTCCGGGAATTTTTTCTGATACTGTTAAGACATGTGTTCAGGTTGCCGTATTTAAATACGGGCAGGGTAACTCTGATCCTTTCACCTTTTTCATTCTCAATAACCGATATACTGTTCCATCGGATCATGAAGGGGTCGCAATTCTGTACAGGTTTCTGGTCCCATATAAATTCGTAGTTCAGGATCGCGGGAATAGCTATTTCTTCTGAAGTTTCATCAAAGTAACCGCACCAGAATAAAACATCTTCTGCCATCAGTTCTATTCCTTCCCCGATCTCCTTGCCAAGGATATTGTAAAAATCAATATAATGGCCCGGTGAGAATGTGGTCACACCTGATCCGTCAGGGCTGAGCCATTCATACAGGCCCTTCTCATGACGGCTGATGAACATGTTTTTCACTCCTGCCCCGGCAAGTATCTGTGGCATCTGAATAGTCCGCCCCGGCACATCGGAGTTATAGTATGTATCGGACTGATATCCGTTGAAATTTGCCTTGAGCCATTTTTTTCCCAGGTAAAATTGTCTTATCAGCGATTCACCGCTATACATTTCCTCATAAGGCTGAATATATGTTGCTCCGATGAGTATCCGGCCTTCGTCCAACCCTTTTTGTATTTCCGCCTTTTTTCCCGGATGCCGGTTCAGGTACTCTGCAATTATGGATGTCTGTTCAATATCCATCCTGAAACCGGGGTCTTCCCTGAGTCGTTTCAGGTACGGAGTCAGCCACAATGTGTCACGCATTATAACACACTTCTCCACTTCGTCAATCCAACCCAGGTCCTGATGCGTAGTCACTGACAAAAGGATCTCTCCTCTGGAACATACCGACTCTGAAATCTGTTTAAGCAAGTCGTAAGTTCTGTTACTGCATCTGAAAACATCGCTTTCCTGCTGCGAAGCCAGTGATATTGAGATAAAGAAGAAGAACAGCAAATTAAAAATCAATTTTCTCATAATATTACCGCTTTTGTGCCTGACATCCAGATAAGAGCATGGTTGTCAAAGTGTCTGATTAAAAATATTTTATATTAGCTAGAACTCCTTTATCAGTTCCAGCATTTTCCTGTCGAGCTTGTGTCCTCTGAAATCTTCATAGGCAACGTCTTTGCGGCCACTGTCGAGGATTCCGAAGGATCCCCTGAAATTCCACATTGCCCATCCCCATCCTGCATCTTTCCATTGCTTCATCATGTCGCGCATCCATGCAAGAACAACATCATGTGGCGTTCGGCTGAATGCTCCGAATTCTCCGACATGTACACCAACCCCTGAATCCTGGAGCTTTTTCCAGGGCTCTATCATCTGCAACCGTATTCTCTCGCTGTTCCACTCCATCCCCAGAGGGATACCCCAATTTTCGAGCTTATTCATATAGTGATGGTTCATCTCTTCGCTGAGATATCTGAGTTCAGTTGATTGTTCCGGGATGAATGGCCAGGATGGAAGAGGCCATTTATCTGCCCCGTCGACCCAGGATGCAAGGTAATGAGTGATCTGAGAAGGTTCATAGCCTCTTGTACTCTGAACTATATCCAGGTCAGCAAGATCTTCGGCCGGGTCCCTGCCCCACCAAAGACCATCGGCTATAATCAGTCTGTTCGGGTCAATATCCCGTATGGCTTTTACAACTCGTCGTACAACTTTTGAGTGCAATTCGTTGGTTAATGGTTTGGTTCTTTCGAAGTCGATTGTGGCAGGCTCATTTACAAGATTGAAACTAACCTGTTTGTTCGGAATGCCTTTGTATCGCTCCGCAAAATGGCCCCAATGGTAGTCAAAAGCCTGCTGGGCTTCTTCATCAAGCCATAGGTTAAAGGGTTCACGGGCCGAACGGTCCACAGAATATCCCGGGGCCCTGTGGAAGTTTATGCTGACATGAATATTGTACTGTTTTCCAAAATCCACAGCCTGATCTATTTCTTTCAGTATTTTTTCATCGAGCTTTCTCCAGTCAGCAGGATCGGACCAGCACCAGTATGACATTGGCAGCCGGACAAAATCAAAACCCATTTCTGCCATCATTTCAAAATCTGACTCCTTAAAGGGATCATTACTGCTGGTAACTATAAACTTCTCAAGCAGATTAAATCCCCTCCATCGCGGGATTGAACTTGCATCAATATCAGCTTCAGGCCTGGTGCCGCAACGTGATCCTATTACTCCGAGAGCGGCAAATGCAGCAGTCGATTTAATAAACTGCCGGCGGTTAAAAGATTGTTTTTTCATGACAGGTTATTATTTAATTATTAGAAAATTACTTAATTTACTGCCAGTGAGGCAATTTCCATCAAGAAAACTGTGTCGGTCAAAATCAGACATTCTGTTTTTCAGGTCACATAAAATATCGGTTCATGGTCTGATCTTATAAGTCTCAATGGAATTTCTGCCTGTTTTGATCTTAAACCCCATGCCGTCCTTTCCGGTATCAAATTCCTCTTCTTCTATCAGATTTGTTCTTATCAGCGATTTTGCAGGAAACCACAATTTAAGATCAATATCCTTGTCGGTCCCCTCCATTTCTGTCATTCTTAATATGAGGCTGTCGTCAGTATCGCATTTTTTCAATGCAGTAACCCGGATAAACGGAGAAGATACAGAAATAAAGCTCTTTTCGTCCGGAAGTTCTCCTTTTTGCGCTTTTTCTTTAAAAACAGTATAAAAAGGATGGTTCCCCTCCACTCCAAAATGGTATCCGTTCTTCCATCCCGGATTGTGTGAGGTAAATGATAACCTGAACTGATGGCTGCCTTTCTGATGATACCAGTTGCCCTCTCCGTGACAGCTTTTGTGCGATGACAGAAGTATACCCTGAAGTACCGTATGATCTGCCGATTCCCGTGTAGGATCAATCCAGTCTGCCACTGCCAGGTTGGTCGAAAGGGTGGCTCCAAAAAGATGGCTGCTTGCCGAGATAAAATTTTCTATTTCCCTGGGATATATTTCTTCAGGCACCTGGCGGTAAGTACCACCCCACGCCCATCCTCCCGGAGCTGTTTTTAACTCGTCTCTGCCAACATTAACAACACCCATTGGAACATCATAAGTGACGTGGGAGTCTCTCATCTGAAGAGGGAATGCGACCCTGAGCTGCCGGTTGTGTTCACCTGGCCAATCGGGAATGTCGTACTCGAAATCGATCCTTTTCCGGTTATGGTAAATTGTTATTCTCTGGGTGACAGTGAAATTACGGAGAACATAACCTGATTCGAATACTGAAAACACAGGACCGCTTTCAACCAGCAACCAGGTGTTGTCCTTCATGCTCAGTGTCTCGAATTCTTCCATATTCGGGGTTGTAACCTGAACAAATTCGCCGGCTCCGTTACCGTTATAACCCATGCTGATCAGATCTCCACCATTAAATTTTGATGTGTTCAGTACCTCAAGACCAAGATCCTTGTCAAAGAGACTGGTAATTCCTCCCGGCCCTAACTTCATATAATAAAACCTGTTCTCACAAAAGTTGCTTCCGGTATTTATCTCATTGTTTACCATTACGGGTTGCTTTTTAATGAAAAAAGTCTTGTATCCCGCAGAAGGTATACTTCCTGTATCAAAAAAAAGAAGCCGTCTGTTTCCCTTCCATGACACCTGTGAGGGGAATACTTTTCCGTTCAGATCTGCAGCTGCCCAGTTATCCTCTTTTAAAGTAGAAATATCTGCCATGGCAACTCCCTCACGTACCTTTGCAAGTCCGTTGAAAACAATTAAGCTTCGTGGTTTTCCTGTATTTATCTCAGATGAAATTGCCTGAAGTGAATTATTCAGTATTCTTTCACCGGTCTCATTTGCCTGCTCCAGCGACAATCTGAATATGCTGTCAGTTATTTCTCCGTACTTGCCCCCCCAGCCGTGATCGGGGTAGATTGATTTGTACCATCCCTCATTTAATTCAGCTGCAGGATAACGGGACATATCCTTTTTAAGGATGCCGTAAACGGAAGAAAACATCTCAGCTGCAGGCAGGCTGACAGCAGCTGCCTTCTTTGCTTTGATGGCCTGATAGTGTGCCGGCCCGTGGATATAGAGCCAAAGGTTTGGTCTCTCTCCGCTGATCCTGTCAAACTTTGTTCCGGGAACATTTACCTCTTCCAGAAATTCTTCAGCTGTTGAATGTTTCACCAATGGAATGTCGAATCCGCTGTTCCTGGCTATATAGTTCCAGTCACTGATAATATTGCTGTAATCTTTTGGCCCTCCAGCGTCTGTGCTTATAACAATTGCATAGTGAGGAGGTATTTCACGGTTCGCGTAATAATCACCCCACTGGATCAGCACCTTGCTTAACTTTTGAAGTGCAGTTATTGCATCGTCTTCAAAATATCTGTACACCAGAAGTGACCACCCATAATTACCGGGACTGTATGTGAATATTTCAGAACCATCAGGACTGGCCCAGTTATAAAATCCTTCCTTCATCCGGCTGACAACAAGATATTTGATCCCGGCCTTTTCAAGAATCTGGGGAACCTGAAGGGATCTTCCCGGAACATCTATATTATAAGCTGCAAGGGCGTCCATCCCGGGAAGGTTTTCCTTTATCCATTTCCGTCCCAGATATGCCTGCCTTACCAGCTGTTCGCCTGATTCGAGTCCTTCGTATGGTTGGTTAAATGTTGCCCCCCATGTAAACTGTCCTGACCTGAACGCATCAATTACCCGTTGCCTTTCCGAAGGAACTTCTTCGAGTAACTCCATGAGGTTGAGGGTCTGTTCCATCTCAAACTTAAAATCAGGATTCCGGTCAATAAGATCAAGAGCCGGAATGATTATGTCGTGAATACGTTCATGGCGGCATGAATCAGGAGTATTCATCCAGGCTATATCCTGATGAGAAGAACAGATTATATGGATAGTACCCTTTCCAAAATATCCCCAGTCGGATGGCACAAGCGGCACGAAGATCTGCTTCGAGAGGATCTTTCTTTCAGATCCCGATCCTGTCCGGAAGATCATTTCCCCCGGCTTACCGGCAAGAGGAAGAAAAAGTTCAGCATCTCCTGCTTCCGTGATCGTATAACCGATATTCATCCCGTTAAGAGAAACAGAAAAACAGTTCTCAATTTCTTCTTTGTCAAGCCAGGCTTTTATGACGATCTGTTCACCCCGCTTTTCATATTGCCAGGGCTGGTAATAGTTTATTTTTACTTCCTTCCGGGCACTCAATATCCCGGGGACCAGAAGAAAAAGAGTTACGGCGACTGTTTTATAATTCATAGTGGATGCTTATTATTCAGGAGTTGACAGGAAAAAATTAAATTCACTATCTTCACGAACCGATAAAAGAGTTCTTGCTTCTTAAAATGTTTTACCTGCATCTGTAATTACAATAAAAATAAAGATAAAAAAATATTCCATATGAAAAAGCACGTATCGCTGGTTCTGATCGTATCACTGTCGGTAAATATCATTATTCTTCACGGACAGCAAAATTCCAATAAACCTGAACGGGAACAGTGGTTTATGGATATGGGATTCGGCATGTTCATCCACTGGAGCATGGATTCTCAGGTGGGAGCTGTAATAAGCCATTCCATGGCCGGCGCCTCTGATGATTACCTTGAACGTTTCATCTCAGACCTGCCGCGATCTTTCAATCCCAAGAAATTTGACCCCGAAGACTGGGCAACGCTTGCAAAACTTGCCGGAATGAAATATGTTGTTTTTACAGCCAAACATCATTCGGGATTCTGCATGTGGGATACGAAGACCACTGAATTCGGAATTATGCATACTCCTTTCAAACAGGATATCTTAAAAGAAGTCCTCAGCGCCTTCAGGAAACAGGGCCTGGCCACAGGTCTGTATTTCTCGCCTGAGGATTTTCATTTCTTTTACAGACAGAATATTCCTGTAGGCAGGCTGCAGCATCCCTTACACTTTCCCGCAAACAATCCCGAACTGATGGCCTTTGACAAGGCCCAGCTAAAAGAATTACTGACAAATTACGGGCCTTTAGACATCCTGTTCATTGACGGTCCCGAAGAAGGCCTGAAAGAGTATGCCTGGGAACTTAATCCGGATATTGTCATAACCCGGGGGCAAATGAAGACCCCGGAACAGGGTCTGCCTGATAAACCAATGCCAGGTCCATGGGAGGCCTGTTTCACGATGGGCACTGACTGGCAGTATAAACCAACCAACGATCCGCACAAAACGGGAACTGAAATAATCAACATGCTTATTGAGATCCGGGCAAAAGGTGGCAATCTTTTACTAAATGTAGGACCTAAGCCCAACGGTGAGATACAGATAGAGCAGGAGGCCCTGCTTCGGGAGGTTGCTTTGTGGAATCTGGTTAACCAGGAAGGGATTCACATGATACGGCCGTGGGAAACGATCAGGGAAAAAGACATATGGTTTACGCAAGCAAAAGAGAATAACACTGTATATGCATTTGTCCCTGCGGGCGACGAATGGAAGTATGGCGAACGCAAGGAGTTTGTCTTCAAAACCTTGCAGGGTTCAGGGGAAACAAAGGTCAGTATTCTAGGGTATGCAAGTGAACTGGTGGAATACAGGCCCGGCTATGACGCGGCAATCTATGTAAGCACAACCCCTGTAGGCCTGTTGATCAGTGCGGTAAACGGCCACAGGCTCTATACCAATAACCGATGGCCAAATCCGGTCGTATTAAAAATAGAGAATGTTGATTATAAGCCGATAAAACAAACAAAAAATTTAAAACAGGACATTGACGGCGCAAAGTAAATGATCAGTAACGGAGTTGCAATTATCAAGCCCGCTATTTGCCCAATACTTCACTGCTCCAGTCTTCGAACATCTTTATTGCCTTAAACAGCACCCCCGCTTCACCTCTGAATGTTCCTGATCCACGGGGTTCGTTATCGATTGAGTACCACTCAAAAAACCCATCATTATCCTTTACTCTTCTGACCATCGGGGTAATCTGCTCATATGCTTCCCTGACATATCCGTATCTTATAAGCTGCTGTATCATGCGACCCCCAAACCAGGTCCAGTCACCACCATTCTGATAACTGTATTCAGGATTCATGATTTTATTGGCAAAAAAACCTTCCGGATAAGGAGGGTAAAGGGTAAGTCCGATGGATGCAGCCCCTGCAAGTTTAACCCTTCTTACCATCTCGTTGAGAGAGGACAGGACCTCATCCCTGCTGAGCAGGCCTGCTTCAATGGCTACGGCTGTACCTCCGAAATAGAATATCTGATTTTCATCAAAATCCGCTGGAAACGGCGAACCCCTTTCCAGGTAAATATGCGGCACAAATTTCTGATTCTCCTCATCCCAGAGATGCTTTCTGCAGTTTTCTGCCAATGATCTCCTCACAGTATCAAACTTCTCCCTGGTTTCAGGTATAATTTCCATCAGGTTATCAAGAGCAATAATGAACATAGCATTGTCATAAATATCAATTGCCGGATGAGTATTTTCATCAATATCTACTCCCCAGCCATGTTCAGGCTGAACATCGCCCCAGTCGGCTGTTGTTGCACCGATTATCAGCCCGTATTCCTTATTGAACCTTTGGTTCAGAAGAAAGTCCATAGCATCGGCAAGCCTCGAAGCAACACTTTTTCCGCCAATTACCTGATCAAGGATAGCATAATCGCCGGTGATTTTTATGTATTTGTAAACTGTCTGCACCAGTGACGATTCCTGGTCGGTTTCCACTGTATTCTTATGACCTGCGTAACGGGGCTCCAGTTCATGATATATGAAATCTGTTTTATCCTCTCCTATCTGTTCTGCCGGTGTAAATCCGTCAATAATATTGCCGTCGTCACCCTGCATCCGGAAGAAGACGAGGAGATTCTCCCTAAGCTCTTCGGGGGGAAAAACCTCAGCCGACAGTTCGATAAAAGTGTTATAATCACGTATCCACACCTCCCGGTAGCCATCACCGGCATTGAAGCCTGTTTTAATTATCTCCAGGGCTTTCTGCCTGGTGAAAGCAAAGTAGTCATCATTCTTTATTTTTTCTGCAAGTTCTGCATCTTTCTTTCTTCTGCTTCCATCTGACGAACACGATGATGCAAGTGCAATTATCAGCACAACTAAAAGACTATAAGCGTTTAATTTCATATTGTGGCGGTTTTTCAGGTTTTTAAATTTTTATTTCAAGAATATTATGCATCTGAATTATTTATTCCATTTCACACCCCAGGCACCTGTCCTGACAACCCTGTTAGTACGGGAGCACTGATTTTTACGGCATTAACTGATTTTTGCAGCGGTTGTGTAACCACCACATTCTTTCTACCTCCCCATACTGCAAAGAATATCTAAATAAAAGGATCTGTCCGGTTATTGACATTATGGTCAAAAAATTCTGTATTATTACCCTGACAGACCAAGGAACCGCAGTGCGTTGCCTGACCTGATCAGTTCTTTTGTATGCGCATCAGCTTCAGAGTCGTTCATCGACTCAATACGTAACCGTCCCGTAATATAGTCAAGAAAAGGGAAGTGGGATCCGAATGCAAATTTTTCCCTTCCAAATCCTGTGAGCATTTCAGAAAGCGAATCATCGCCACGAAGTGCTCTTCCCGAAGTATCGAACAGAATATTGCATTTCCTGAAAAGGTCCATATCATCCTCATCCAGAGCCACGCTGTTTGCAAGGTTTACGATTATAAAGCCTGCATCAGGCACAGCTTCAACTATCGGCACAATATTCCTCAGACTCCACTCTTTTGTTATGATATCTTTTTTTATTTCGGCATTATAGTCGAACAATGGGATATCAAGCCATGACCGTTGTCTGCTGTCAACCATACGTATATCAAAAGCAACCGGCAGTCCAAGGTCACGCGAAAGTTTCACTGCCTCAATAAGCAGAGGATCCGACATACCGTAATCATGGTACTGTGGATAAAAACGCACCCCTTTCATTCCCATTTTTCCGGCACAGGTCTCAAGATCATCTCTCCATCCCGCATAAAGAGGATTGATAACTGCAAAAGGGATGAAACGCTGTCTGAACCTTGAGTCTGATCTGATCTCGTCATATAATTCTTCATTTGCCGACTGGGTGTTCTTGTAAAAAATTCCGTTTATATTGCTTATTACAGACACATCTACCCCAAATCTGTTCATCCTGTCAAGAAGCTTCAGACAGGTATTGTTCTGAAGCTGTTTGAAGGGCCAGTGCCCGACATAGGCGTTTATATCAAGCAACATGATAACCTCCTTTCCTAAGGACATTGTTGTAATTTTCTAAAAATATCTTCCGTTTCTGGGCATCGGTGGCATTTGATGAAAGAATTTTGCCAACACCGTGGTGATAGCAGTTGTCTGTACCAAAAAAGATCCTGTCCTCTCCCAGATATTTAATGGCAAAATCAATCATATTTTCTTCATTGTTGCTTCCTCCGGTGTCGACATAAATGTTCGGGGATTTACTGAGCATCTTGCATTCGTATTCCCAGTCACCGCCGCCACCGATATGTGCAAAATGAAATGTTGCCTCGGGATAACGCGCAGCCGCTTCAACCATATCTTCCGGGAGAGTTGTGTTCGGGAATCTTCCCGTGTCATACTTCATCCTGTATCCTCCCATCCCGAGCTGACAGAAGGTGTGCATATAGACTATCATTTTCAGATCGATGAGTTTTTCAATTATCGGGTAGTAAAGAGGGTCATTTACCTTGACCTGGGTATAGCCCTTATAACCAACCATTCCAAGGTCGGCACATCGTTTTATCTCTTCGAGTGATTCCTTACCGTAAACGGGGTTAAGAGTAAAAAATCCAATAAACCTGTCAGGGTATTGCCTCATGGCATTCAGAACAGCATCGTTGTTCCGCCTGACCTCCTCCGGGCCTTCCGGCTCGGTTCCGGAGAAATTGGTTACAGGCTTTGAGATCTGCATCCAGGATATTCCGAGCCTGTCGGCAATATCTGTCTGTTTTCCCAGGTCTGCTTCGGGATGACAGTGAGCATCGATTTTTTTGTATTTAAGAACTTCCTTCATTACATCATACTCAGCAGCAGATGAATTTTCCTGTCTGCAGCCTGAGATTTTACAACCCAGCATTATTGCTGCGGCTGAAAATGAAGTATCGGAGATAAATCTTCTTCGGTCAATTTTTTTCTTCATTGTTTCAATAAAGGATTTTTCAGAATATGTAATAGTTATCTTAAGGCAGTAAAAAATCAGATACGTGACTTGTTCTGAATAATCTCGGCAGCTCTCAGATTATCCGTATGTGATTTCAGGCCGAATTCCTTTTTAAGGTCACTTATGCAGAGATCCGGTGACAGGCATTCTATAATAGTCCATTCTTCTTCATGGAATGTTGTTATCCGGACCTGTCGTCCATATTTAGATTCAACTGCTGCAATGACAGATAATGATTCCCATGTTGGCAGAAATATTTTTTCCATATTTATCCGGCCGCAATAGAAATTAGGATCCCAGATTCCTGTTTTTGCAAGCGTTACCCCCGAAATATCGCATAGTTTTGAGGTGTTTTTGTTAGTGGAGGATGCGACAAAGCATTTATATTGCAATGCCTTCATGTTAAGCTGCTCTCCCCCGTCAAATGCAGAACACCAGAAGATGATCTCTGCCCGCTGGTTCTGAAGCATTCGCCATCCGTCATCCCAGTTTATATCGTAACAGATCTGTATCCCTACAGGTCCGAATTCAGTCTGGATAACAGGCTGAAACAAAGCTCCGCATGTTATCCCGTCCCTGATCATCCCTACTGTTTCATGGATCTTGTCATACTGGCCAATACGCTTGCCCGTTCTGTCAAATACTACGGCTGAATTGAAAACTCTGCCTCCTGCTGCAGTGAATACCGGGCATACAGTATAGCACCTGTTCGCAGAAGAAAAATTGCTGAACTGTTCAAGTACCTTTTCTGAAATAGCCACCATTTCAGGCATGGCAGGATTTGATTCAATGTAGACAAATGGAAAAGTCTCAGGCATGCAGACAAAATCAGGCTTATAAATAACAATCCTTTCAAGGACGTTTAATACTTTTTCAACCATCAATTCAGGTGTTTTGGCTCTTATCCCCATCTGGGATACTCCAGCCACCCATACATCATGCCGGGTTTTCTCTTCTGGCGATCTTCTGAAAACAGAATTGCCAGATGACAGGCCAAAAGGGACCATTCCGGCGGCGAAGGCCGATTTGTGAAGAAAATTTCGGCGGGAAACATAGTTTGTTTTCATTGGCTGTTGTTTTAGGCTTTATTCAGGTTTTAATAAAGTAATTGTATCATTATCTTTATAAATTTGTAATTTATGCAAAAAAGAGAGAAGGGCTTTAAGCCATAATTAAATTATTTCAACTTTAATCAAATAAATCTTCAACTATGAAAAGAGCACATTCGAGAAGAGATTTCTTGCGAATATCCGCTGCCGGAGCGCTTGGAGCGATAATGATTTCCAACCCGGCATGTAAAAACACCGGGAAAAAACGCAAGGCCGGAACAGATACTCAGGCAGTTGATCCCAAAACATACGGTATAGGACTGCAGCTTTACACTATCCGGGATGCAATGGCTTCCGATCCTCTGGGCTCTCTGAAAAAGGTTTCAGATGCAGGGTACAAATATGTTGAACTTGCAGGTTATGCCGATGGCAAATTCTATGGGTACGAACCCGCCGAATTCAAACAAATCGTAAATGATCTGGATATGGAAATACTAAGCAGCCATACCCAGGTCGAGGCTGAAGGAATCACCCTCGAAAATGCCAGAAAGATGGCGGAAGATCATGCTAAACTTGGAGTTAAGTACTGCATTCAGCCATGGGTAGTTGAAGAAGCCAGGACAACAGTTGCCAGTTACCAGAAAATGGTCGCCGACTGGAATAAGGTTGGTGAGATAATGAAGGAGTTTGGTATCCAGTTCGGTTATCACAATCACAATTTTGAGTTCGACACCGTGGAAGGTAAGATACCTTATTTTGACATAATGCTTGCTGAGCTGAATAAGGAGCTGGTTACCATGGAAATAGACACTTTCTGGGCATCAAAGGCAGGTCAGGATATTGTCGGGATCTTCAACAAATATCCAGGCTGGTTCCAGCTGTTCCACATGAAGGACATGTATACGATTGAAGAACCTTATTACACAACTGTCGGTGAGGATGATTTTGCCCCTGTGGGTGAGGGCGTCATCAACTTCAGGGAAATTCTTGCAGCAAAAGATATTGCAGGCATGAAATATATGATCGTGGAGCAGGATATGACCAGGGATGGTCAGCCTTTCAATGCCATAACGACGAGCATTACAAACCTGACCACCAAAATCCTGGTATAAAGGTCACTCCATAGTCTTTTTGCCTGTCACGATCCCTGGCTCAGTTTTAAGAAGGTCGAAAATCAACAGTTCATTTGAACCGTCCCTCATCCATGATGCCGGGCAGTAGAAACGTTTCTGGGGGCCTTTCTCCCAAAAACGGCCCAGGTTGTGCCCATTGACCCATACAACTCCTTTTTTGAAATCTGAAAGATCGAAAAAGGTGTCCCCGCCTACGGTAATGAAAAAATTGCCTCTGAAAAACATACCACGTTTACCGGGATGTCTTGATGAGGATCTGAGGTTGTATATGAATTTATCGTCCATAGGAAGATTACAGACCTCCCAGTTCATCAAGGTCATGCCATTAAGAGTAACCCTGTCAGTAATTCCTTTTCTGTCAATAATATGCTCACCAAAGTTAATACGCCCCATACCCTCTGCCAATATTTCCAGGACGGGTAACTGTTCACTGCTTTGCGGAATATCTATTGTGCTTATCCCCTCACTCCTGTCCAGAGTTCCAATAAACTTCCCGTCCAGAAAAACTATTGCAAAGTCATGAATATCTTTAACTTGAAGTTTGCCGCTTTTATGACCGACAAGTTTTGTTCTGTAAAGGATAAATCCCTGTTTCTGTCCGTATGCCTCAAGAGGCCCGGGCTGAACAGAAAGTTTTGGCTCCGGCAGGTTATCCCATATTGAAGTAAAGGTCATAAGGCTTATTTCAGGGATCTCAAAAGAAGGCACAGGATCAGGTATTTCCGGAAGCTTTTCTCCTTTCGGAAGATAAGAACCGATCAGTTTTCTCAAAGCCACATATTTTGATGTTGGTCTGCCCTGCTCATCTATCGGTGCATCATAGTCATAACTCGTTACATCCGGCTCATATCCCTTGTTACCTGAATTTGCACCTGCAGTAAAGCCAAAATTTGTACCCCCATGCACAACATACAGGTTAAATGACTTCTTACTATCCATAAGGAACCTTACCTGTCTGATCAGTTCCGCAGTATCTGGTCTTGCCCATTTCTCGCCCCAGTGAGTAAGCCAGCCGGGATAGGTTTCGCTGCTGAATACAGGGACTCCCGGATTCATTCTGGCAGCAAGTTCAAAATCAGACTGACTGGCGCCCGGATCAAGACCCACCGCACAACCGGGAAGGGTTCCGGCCTCAAGCATATGTTCAGTCGGGCCATCACCTGTAAAGAACGGTACATTAATACCATTTTCCGTCCAGATCTCCCTTATCCTTTCCAGATATCTCCTGTCATTTCCGTAACTACCGTATTCATTCTCGATCTGGACCATCAGTATCGGACCTCCGTTGGTTATAAGCCATGGCCCGAGCTCAATTGCAAGTCGCTGCATATACCTTTCTGCTGCTGACATGTAGCGTTCGTCCATGCATCTTAACTTAATATCAGGATATCGTAACAGATAAGATGGTATTCCGCCCAGGTCCCATTCGGCACAGACATACGGACCGGGCCTTACAAGAAGCCACATATTTTCTTCCTGAACTGTCCTGAAGAACTGTGCAAGGTTATGATTACCTGACTCAAAATCAAAAACACCCTCTTCAGGCTCATGATAATTCCAGAAAATGTATACCCCGATAGTATTGCAGCCCATTGCCCTGGCCATTCTGACCCTGTGACGCCAGTATTCAGCGGGGATCCTTGCCGGGTGCATTTCACCGCTGATTATCTGGAACGGGGATCCATCAAGAAGGAATTCACTGCTTCCCAGGGTAAAGGTATGCCTGGCTCTCTGTTTCTGAGCCGAAATGGGTGCTGTTAAAAAAATAACAGAAAAAATGAGCAAAACAAACCTTCTTTTCATATAAATCTCATTTTAAGTTGTCAGAATTTAATATGATACTCCATAGTCTTTTTTGTATTCCCCGGCGAACATGAATGTTTCCTGACCGGCCAGGTTAAATTGCCTGATAGCAGTGAAGCTTATAGTAGAATCCGTCTTTTTTCTTCATAAGTCCGGCATGTGTGCCTGTCTCAACAATTCTTCCGTCATCCAGCACCACAATCAGATCGGCGTGCTGTATGGTCGAAAGACGGTGAGCAATCACAACAGATGTTCTGTTCTCCATAAGCCTGAGTATTGCATCCTGGACAAGTCTCTCAGATTCAGTATCTAACGCTGATGTTGCCTCATCCAGAATAAGTATCGGCGGATTTGCCAGTATCGCCCTTGCTATGCTGATTCTCTGCCTCTGTCCACCACTGAGACGATTTCCGGATTCACCAACGCTGTATTCGTAACCACCATCTGATTCTGTTATAAATTCGTGGGCATTGGCAATACGGGCAGCATTTTCAATATCAGCCATGGCGGCATTGTCAACACCAAATGCAATGTTTTCACTGAATGAGGCATTAAACAATATTGCCTGCTGACTGACAATGCCCATAAGACTGCGAAGATCCTTAATCCGGATATCCCTGACATCAACTCCGTCAATAAGTACGGCACCCCTGTCGGGATCGATGAAACGCGGCAGAAGGTCAGCCAGAGTCGATTTTCCGGCTCCCGATTTACCAACAATGGCAACTGTCTGGCCTTTATTTATCTTCAGATTAATATCTTTCAGGACAGGCTCATTATTATATGAAAACCATACGCCTCTGAATTCTATGGAGTCAGAGAACCGGGTAACCATCATGGCACCAGGTTTTTCCACTATCGTTTCTTTTGCATCGATCAACTGATCTATTCTGTCTATTGAAGCCATTCCTTTCTGGATGCTGAATGATGCTGTTGTTATATTCTTTGCCGGCTGTATGATCTGTGAAAACACCACAAGAAAAGCAATCAGACGGTCAGGAGTAAGGTTTCCTGCTTCCTTTAAGGCAAGAATACTTCCAAAATACATCAGAACCATAAGGACAATTGTGGAAAGGAACTCACTCAGAGGAGAGGCCAGATAGGTTTTACGTGTAATTCGCCTGAATATTTTTGCATATTTCTCATTTGTAAGGCCAAACTGCAGCTTCATTTTGTTTTCAGCATTGAACCCTTTCACAATACGCAATCCGGTAAGTGTCTCTTCCACCACTGACAGCAGCTTTCCGAGGCTTTGCTGCCCCGCAAAGGAAGAAGAACGCAGCGTACGGCTGACGTTGCCTATAAGCCACCCGCTTAAAGGAAGAAGGATCAGGGCAAAAAGTGTAAGGGGCAGGCTGGTCGCAAACAGGTAAATAACAAATATCAGAATATAAAGAGGATCCCTGAAGAGCATCGTTAATGACGACATAACCGATATCTCGATCTCCTGCACATCGTTCGAGATCCTGGTCATTACATCTCCTTTTCTGGCATCTGTATAATACGACAGGGGCAGCCTCAGTATTTTAAAATACAGCTTCTTTCTCAGGTCCCTTACCGTATAGGACCTGATATAAGCCATATTGTTGTTTGCAAGAAATACAAAACCGTTCTTGAAAAGGCTTGCCACAATTACCATAACTATCACTGCCAGAAGAGCCTTCTGCGTACCGTATTTTCCGATGAAATCAGAGAAATAATAATTTCCTGCTGCGGCCAGGTATTCAATACTCATCTGAAATTCACCGGGATGAGGAAATGATTCAACCCTGTCGAATAGTATATTCAGAAAGGGAATTACAAGATTATAAGTAAAGAGGGCAAAAAGGGCACTCAGGATATTGAAAAGTACATTGTTTAAAGCATGCCACTTATATGGCTTTACATATTTCAGCAGAAGGTTTATTTGATTCATTATACGGAATAAGGATTAAAACCCTGTATAATTAAAGGGGCTTATTGCTTTAAGCTCGTCTTTAACCTTGCTGTTAAGGTCAAGGCTTTCAATGAAATCATGAATTATTTCCCTGGTGATCTTTTTGTTTACCCTTGTAAGATCCAATAAAGTTTCATAGGGTCTGTGATAACCTTCTCTTCGCAGGATTGTCTGGATTGCTTCTGCAACCACCATCCAGTTATTGTCAAGGTCTTTGTTGATCTTTTCCAGATTGACGATAAGCTTGTTCAAACCCTTGAGAAGGGAAGTGAATGCTATAATGGTATGTCCGAAAGGAACACCCGTGTTTCTGATAACCGTGGAATCGCTAAGATCACGCTGGAGCCTCGATACCGGCAACTTAAGCGACAAATGGTCAAATATGGCATTAGCAAGCCCAAGGTTTCCTTCAGCATTTTCAAAATCTATTGGATTTATTTTGTGAGGCATTGCTGACGATCCTATCTCTCCTTTCCTGATCTTCTGGCGAAAATAATCGAGCATTATGTACATCCAGAAATCCCTCGCAAGATCAAGGAGGATTATATTGACCCTCCTCATGTTGTCAAAAATGGCAGCCAGATTGTCATAATGTTCTATCTGGGTTGTGGGATAAGAACGGTGCAGACCCATAAAATCATTTATGAAGTTATCGGAAAATGACAACCAGTCAATTTCCGGATATGCCACTCTGTGTGCATTCAGGTTACCGGAAGCGCCGCCAAATTTTGCAGAATAAGGTATCTGGCTGAAATATTTCGACTGCTCATCCAGCCTCGCAACAAAAACCGATATTTCCTTCCCCAGCCGTGTGGGAGAAGCGGCCTGTCCATGCGTCCTTGCGAGCATCGGAATGTCCCTGTACTCTTCAGCCATGGTTGTAAGCGTCTCCCTGAGTTCAAAAAGAAGCGGAAAATATATTTCCGACATTGCATCCTTCAGAGAAAGGGGAATGGCGGTGTTGTTAATATCCTGAGATGTGAGCCCGAAGTGGATGAATTCTGACCATTTTCCCCAGCCTGCCTGGAAAAACTTCTCCTTCAGATAATATTCAACAGCTTTAACATCGTGATTGGTAATTCTTTCGGAAGCTTTAATTTTTTCTGCTTCCGCAATATCAAAATCTTCATAGATCGCCCTCAGGGAAGTATAGTTCTCTTTTCTGAAATCTTCGAGCTGTGGCAGGGGAATGTCACATAAAGCTATGAAATACTCCAGTTCAACTATAAGCCTGTACTTTATCAGTCCATATTCAGAGAAATATGAACCCAGGCCGTCAACCTTATGCCTGTATCTCCCGTCGAGAGGCGAGATGGCTGTAAGAGAATTCATATCCATGTCTGCCTTTTTGAATTTTTTACAGAAAACCTATATACAAAAATAGTATTTTCGGGGTTGTAACAAAAGAGTATGGATAAAATCAGGATTTCGGCGGTAAGGTATGCGAACACATACCCGTTTATTTACGGATTGAGTATAAACAGGTTTGACAAGAAAGCGATCATCGAAACCGACCACCCGGCCGATTGTGCTGACAAGCTTGCCAGTGGTAAGGCTGATATCGGGCTTATACCCGTAGCCGCCCTGCCCATGATGAAATCCTGTGAGATTATCACTGATTATTGCCTCGGAGCATACGGGGATGTCAGAACGGTACTAATGCTAAGCAACTGTCCTTTTGATGAAATAAGGACAATATGCCTCGATTACCGCTCACTTTCTTCTGTAAATCTTGCAAGAATTCTTGCACGCCACTCATGGAAAAAGGATTTTTTATGGGTCAATACGAATGAGGGTTTTGACTTTGAGAACATAGAATATAATGAAGCTGTTGTCCTTATCGGTGACCAGTGTTTCTCCATGGAAAAGAAATTCAGGTTCAAGACAGATCTTTCAGGCGAATGGTGCAGATTTACGGGTCTGCCCTTTACCTTTGCATGCTGGGCAACGACCAAAAAGCTCGATGACATATTCGTCGGCGAATTTAATGCAGCATTAAAGACAGGTGTTGATAATATACCCGATGTTATTGATGCTTATGGAAATACAGGGATCATAAGAGGAGAAGACCTGAGACAATACCTTACGGTAAACATCGATTTCTGCCTCAATGATTCCAAGAGAAAAGCAATAGAATTATTCCTCAGCTATTTGTCCCGGACTCATTGATCATATTACAGCTTCTTTTTTAAAATCTGCTTATTTATAACTAACTTTGGATAATAGTCCCGGTAATAATTAAAACTTTATATCATGGCAAGAACAATCACTTTTAATGAACTCCGGAAGATAAAAGACCAGTTACCCTCCGGAAGTATGAAAAAAATTGCTGATAAGCTTAAGCTTGACGAAGAAACAGTAAGAAACTACTTCGGAGGGACAAATTTTGATAAAGGACAGACCGTGGGAGTTCATTTTGAACAGGGACCGGGAGGAGGGATCGTTAAATTTGATGACTCTACAATTCTTGAAATGGCTTTGGAGATGATCGAGTGCTGATCATGAGTCTTTTTCTCTGTTCAGAAGCAAAAGGCTCGTTCTTTTGCTTTTTTTGTTTACAGGCATGTACATTGCAGACAAAATAAAGACTGCTGAAGAAAAGTATCTTGAAGCTCTTGAGGAATTTTTCAAATCAAGGTGGTGTGATACCTTTCTTCCATCGCACGACATCAGTCACCACATCAGGGTCTGGAATTATTCCAAAGAACTTCTTGAATACATTTCAGGATACGGAAGCCCCTGCATCTGTCCTGATCCTGAAAAGCTTTTAATAGCATGCTGTCTTCACGACCTGGGCATGGCTGAGAACAACGGCATAAGGCATGGCATGCAAAGCAGCAGATTATGCAGACAGTTCCTGCTGGAGAACAACCTGGCTCCGGCAAAATTCCGGGATGTTGTTTACGCCATCCGATATCATGACCGTAAGGATCATGAATATACGGAAGGGAAATATGATCTTATGACTCTGCTTAATGCGGCAGATGACCTCGACGCTTTCGGGATCACGGGGATCTACAGATATGCCGAGATCTGCCTCACAAGGGGGATTTCGTTTGGATCACTGGGATCTGTTATTCTTAAGAGTGCCGGCGAAAGGTTCCTTAATTTTGAAACAGTGTTTGGTAAATCAGGTGAAATCACTGTAATCCACAGGCAACGATACCTGGTCCTGAAGGATTTTTACAACAGCTACAATATTAAATCAAAAGAATGTGATTTTAACGGACCTCCGGAAGGTGAATGCGGGGTGATACGGATCATTTCTGAAATGATCACCGAAAGGATCCCGCCTGAAAATATATTGTCACACCCTGAAAAACTCATGGGAGACGATTTTATTTTCAAATTCTTCCGGTGTCTGTATGGAGAAGTTAAATCCGGAAACGGCTATTCAAATAAATGAAGCTGAACATCTCCGTAACCGGTAGTCTCAAGATTTGAGACACTGACCCCCATCAGTCTGATCATCTGCCCTTCAAGATTCAGTGACCTCCGAAGATCAGTTATTGTACCGTGAAGAGTATCAAAGTCGCGTATGAAATTTTTCAGTGTTTTACTTCTTGTTATCTGACGGAAATCGGAATATTTAACTTTAAGGGTAACTGTTCTGCCTGTAATGCCACTTTTTTCAAGACGTTCCATCAGTTCTTTTTCCAGCTTGTATAACTCTGCAACAATCTGAAAACCTGTTGTGAGATCCTTATCGTATGTGAGCTCGGTGCCGACAGACCTGGGTTCGGATTCGGCAACAACCGGCCGGTCATCAATTCCCCTGACTATGTCGTAAAAGAATTTTCCTGACTTTCCGAAATTTCTTATGAGCGACCGGATGTCCCATTTTTTAAGGTCAGATCCTTTATGAATACCCAGTTCATGCATTTTTCCGGCTGTAACCCTTCCTATTCCGAAAAATTTTTCAACGGGAAGATTCTCAATAAATTTCTCTGCCTCTTCAGGCGGGATCAGAAATAAACCGTCAGGCTTTTTTATATCGGACGCTATCTTGGCCAGGAACTTGTTCACGGATATTCCGGCAGAAGCAGTAAGGCCTGTACGAGTATTTATAAGATGTTTTATGTCTTTTGCGATAAGAGTAGCAGAGCAGATGTTTTTTTTATCGGTGGTAACATCAAGAAAAGCTTCGTCGATTGAAAGAGGTTCAACGATATCAGTATATTCCCTGAAAATTTCAAAGATCTTTTGAGACACCTCGTGGTATCGTTCAAACCTGTGTTTGACAAAGATAAGATCGGGGCACAGTCTTTTTGCGGTAATGGATGGCATTGCCGAACGGACTCCGTATTTTCTGGCTTCATAGCTTGCCGCAGCAACGACATGGCGGGCCCCGCTTCCGCCGACGGCGACAGGTTTCCCCCTGAGCTCCGGATGATCAAGTTGCTCAACAGACGCAAAAAAAGCATCCATATCAATATGGATAATCTTTCTCACTTCCTGTGTCTGATTATTTTAATATTAATATTATCTGGCGGATACGGAAAATCAGGTATTTTACTGTTTAAGTCATGCCGGTGATGTCTTTCAGTGATCTTCATCAAGCCAGGCTACTTTTTGTTCCGGTTTGTGGTCCATCCCTATAATGTCCCTGTATAGCTCTGGCCGCCGTGCCTTAATATACCTTGCTCCCCCTGCCAGAGCGAGTTTGTCTTCAGTGATCTCGGCAGTAACAAAATCGTTGTCAAGTTTTCTGCATTCATTCAGAATATTGCCAAAAGGATCTATTATCATCGAACAACCATTCTTAAGCTGGTCATCATCCATACCTACCGGATTTGAAAACACGACATATAAAGCATTATCGTAAGCTCTTGAGGGAAGCCATTTCATAAGCCATTCCCGGCCCTTGGGGCCGTCAAATTCAGCCCTCAGTTTATCAGGTTCTGCTTTTCTGTTCATCCACAGCCGGGGGTCGACAAATCCTGCCCCGGGCCGCGGAGAAGGCGTGCACATGGTAACATGCGGCATAAAGATAATGTCGGCTCCCAGGAGTTTTGTCGCCCTTACATTCTCAATAATGTTGTTGTCGTAGCATATAAGGATCCCGCATTTCCATCCTTGGAGCGAAAAAAGGGTGTAAGAGTTTCCCGGCACCACCCACCTGTTGATGAAAGGATGCAGTTTCCTGTGTTTTGCCATAAGGCCGTCCCTGGTAACACAAACGTAGGTCTTGTAGATCTTTTCTTTGTCATCTTTCTCAAACAGGCCGGCAAGAACTGCTATACCTGATTTTGCTGCTATTTTTTCCAGTCTTTTCACCGACGGCCCTCCGGGGACAGTTTCGGCAAGCTCAAGCATCTGTTCACGATTCATTTTCCTTGCAAAGGTGTAGCCCGTCACTGAACATTCATGAAAGGCAATCGCCTGTGATCCTTCGCGGGCAGCCGTAACTGACATTGATTCTATGACATCCAGATTATAGTTCTTGTCCCCGCTTCTGTTTTCAAATTGGGCTGTAGAAATCCTTATTGTGTTCATGGTGAATAAATAAAAAATGCCGGCATAAAATATACCGGCATCGAAAATAATCAATTATTTCCTAATAATGTTCTCTCTCCACATAGTGGGTATGAAGCAATTCATGAGCCTTGTGGCTGTTGGGTTTACCCAGGAAGTCCCTGTAGAGGGCTATTACATCCGGGTTCTCGTGAGATTTGCGAAGCACCATATGTTCGTCCTCGTCATATATTGCTTTAATACGGTTCTCACGAATTTCCATGCTTGTGGGAATTGGCTGTCCTCCTCCTCCGATACATCCTCCGGGACAGGCCATTATTTCAATAAAGTGGTATGATGCTTTGCCTTCCTTAACCATTCTCATTACATTGTTTGCATTTGTCAGCCCGTGTGCAATGGCAACCTTCAGTTCAACGCCCTCAAAAAACTTCCATTCCTCAGTGCACCCTTCTATTTTTATCTTTGCCTCTTTTACTCCGTCCATGCCTCGTACAGGAGTTATGTTGAGATTATTGAAAGGAACCTCTTTTCCTGTTACTATTTCATAAGCGGTCCTGAGGGCAGCTTCCATCACTCCCCCGGTAGCTCCGAAAATAACTCCGGCACCTGTAGAGTCACCCATTATTGAGTCATAATTTGAAGGTTTGAGGACCCTGAAATCAATACCCGCCTGCTTTATCATGACAGCGAGTTCTCTTGTTGTAATGACAAAATCGATGTCCTTGTAGCCGCTGTCTCTCATCTCGGGCCTGTCTGCCTCATATTTTTTTGCCGTGCAGGGCATAACTGAGACTGACACTATTTTGGAAGGATCGAGCTTTCGTTTCTGAGCAAAATACGTTTTTGCCAGTGCTCCAAACATCTGCTGAGGTGATTTACAGGTAGAAAGGTTTGGCAAAAACTCAGGGTATTTGTGTTCAACGAATTTTATCCATCCGGGAGAACAGGAGGTGAACATGGGAATCCTTGTTTTCTTATCTCCGTCAACCAGAACCTTTTTGAGCCTGCCCAGCAATTCTGTTCCCTCCTCCATAATTGTGAGGTCAGCACTGAAATCAGTATCAAGAACCGAATCAAATCCGAGCTGCCTTAATGCAGTAACCATTTTACCCGTGACTCTTTCTCCCGGATCATATCCAAGATCTTCTCCAAGAGCAACTCTTACGGCCGGGGCTGTCTGTACAACCACGTGCTTGTCAGGATCGTATATTGCATCCCAAACCTGGTCGATGTAGGTTTTTTCAACCAGAGCACCTGTCGGGCACCGGTTTACGCACTGACCGCAATTGGTGCAAACGACATGGCTCATCGGACGGTCATGGAATGAAGAGATCTTCTGATGAGATCCCTTATTGGCCACTGCAATGGCGGAAATATACTGCAACTCCGCACATGTTCTGACACATCGCTGGCATCTGATGCACTTGCTGTCATCCTTGATGAATGAAGGAGATGACCTGTCGATAACATAAGGATGATCCTCGACGAGATCAAGAAAGATCGTATCTCCAAATGCAAATTCATTGGCAAGGGACTGCAATTCACATTTTGTATTCTTGTAGCATTTGGTGCAGTCGGACCTGTGTTCTGACAGCAGCAGCTCCACAATATGCTTTCTCGCATTCCTGACCTTAAGGGTATTGGTATGAATGTCCATTCCTTCCGATACCGGAGTCGCGCATGCAGCTATAAGTGTTCTTGCACCCTTCTGCTCAACAACGCAAACACGACAGTTACCTGCAACACAAAGGTCAGGATGGTTGCACAAAGTCGGGATATTGATTTTTAGTTTCTGTGCCGCAGCCAGAACAGTTATTCCGGCAGGGACAGATACGAACTGGTCGTTAATAGTCAGATTTATCATAGTATTCCTCTTTTTCATAATTAGTAAATGATCTCTTCTCTGAAGTTTTCAACTATTGTCCTGAACGCATTTCCAACCGATTGGCCAAGGCCGCATTTTGACGCTATTTTCATAGTATCGGCAAGCTTGATAAGTTCATTCAGATATGTTGATTTGGCCTCGCCTTTTTTAACTTCCTGCACTCCTTTAAGCAACTGCTGGCAGCCTACTCTGCAGGGCGTGCACTGGCCGCATGATTCCTCAGCAAAGAAATCCAGATAGTTATGCAATACATTGTACATCGACCGGGAACTGTTGAAAAGCTTCATCGATCCTCCTGTAGGCACTCCCTCAAATCCTATTATGGTTTCTTCGAATTTTTTTCTTGGCACGCAAAATCCTGATGCGCCTCCAACCTGCACTGCTTTTGTATCTCCATCTCCAAATTCATTTACGAACTGCTGCACCGTCATTCCCAGCTCAAGCTCGAAGATGCCCGGAGTGGGTGTATCGCCAGATACGGAAAAAACTTTTGAGCCGCGCGAATCCTGTGTTCCCAGCTGCGTGTATGCTTCAGGTCCGTGTTTGATGATCATCATCACCGTCACCAGAGTCTCAACGTTATTTATTGATGTCGGCTTATAAAAAACACCTGAGGTCGTCGGATACGGGGGCTTGTTCCTGGGCTCACCCCTGTCGCCCTGAATTGATTCAAACAGTGCGCTCTCTTCACCACAGATATATGCACCGCTTCCTAGGCAATACCTTATCCTGAAGTCGTATCCAATCTCGTCGATCATCTTATGAAATGATTCCAGTTCCTTCATCAGCTGGGGAAGAAGGAAACGGTACTCTCCCCGAAGGTATACAATCCCATTCTTTGCTCCTATTGCCCTGCTTGCTATAGCCATACCTCCATAAGCCTTGTATGATACCCTGTCAAGTATCTCCCTGTCTTTGAAGGTACCTGGTTCGCCTTCATCAGCATTGCATACAACATATTTTTCCGGATCCTTTTCAGCAGCAGTGTATTTCCATTTTAGTCCTGTGGGAAACCCTGCACCTCCCCGTCCTTTAAGCCCTGAATCAAGCACCTGCTGGATAATTTCATCTCCCGACATCTTAAAAGCTTTTATCAGAACTTCCTTGGCATTGACTTTTTCAAAAATAAGATCTACCTTATTTAATCCTTTATTTTTCATCAGATTATAATTTTAATTTTTTTTGGCCTGATGGAACCCGCAAATCCGTTATTGTAAAATAAAAGCGTCTAATCCAATGGCATAAGCGGATTTCATGTTCCTGCGGATTTTTATTTTTGCATATATCCCTTAAGTATCTCCACAACTTTCTCCGGCGTCAGATCAGTATAGGGCATTTCATTTATGAGCATGGCCGGGGCTTTATGGCACCATCCTATGCAATTTGTCTCCAGAAGGCTGAACAGTTTGTCAGAAGTTGTTTCACCGACCTTTATTCTCAGCATGTCTTCAATAGTCTGAATTATCTCACCTTTCCCTTTCATTGAACAGGTAATGGTCTTACAAATCCTGATAACATATTTCCCTCTTACCTGTGTGTCGAGAAAAGTATAGAACGAAGCTGTCCCATATACCTCGGCAGCCGATATATCGAGCTCCTTGGCCACCTCAACCATTGCCTCGTCGGTCAGAAAATTGTGTTTCTCGACAATACCCTGGAGAATAGGCATCAGGCTCGATCTTGTCCGGCCATACTTTCCGGAAAGTTCCTTCACCAGATTTCCAACTTGATACATTTCTATTTGATTTTTAAATAGTTAAATATGATTAATATAAACAAAATCCGCAGATTTTTTCGGGCTGTTAAATTAATAACAATACTCTTTAAAAAAAGCCAACAAAGGTCATTGTTACTAATTTAGAATGAAAATAAACAAGGAATGTGATTTTTGTTAATAATACCTGCGTCTGAAATATGTCCGGATCCCATTTGAGTAAAGGGGATAAAATTCTGTATAAGAAAGTGCTTCTCATTAAGAATTATGATTAACTTCAGGTGAAATAAAAACTTCCCGGGTTCAGTCACAAGCTGTACTGAACCGGAATTTATTATCTCAGCTCAAAGTGCAACAGTATCATTTTTACACTTTCTCAGGATTAATAGTAAATTCTCATGAAAATGGTTAGTATGAAAACACCCGATACAACCCAGAATATATGCTAAGAATTCGTAAAATCTCAAACCCATATCTTTATTACAACGTACAGGCCATGAGCCATGTGAAAAACATCATGGCAAAGCAATTCCCGGATCTGTGGGGAAATAAGATTGATTCACTTGATGAACAGCTGATAAATCCTCTGAAATATAAATACCAGTCAATACTTTTGCTTGCAGAGAATATTCACGATACGATCCTGGGTTTCGCCCTGCTGAAATACATGCCAGATCACAAATTTTGTTTTCTTGATTTTCTTGCCACAACGCCCGGAAAAACCTCAGCTGGCATTGGAGGAGCTCTTTACCAGAGAGTTCGAGAAGAAACCGAAGCTCTGGGCAGTATAGGAATTTTTTTTGAATGCCTTCCGGATGAACCCGGTTTGTGCAAGAACCAGATCTATCTTGAACAGAATAAAAAAAGACTTGCATTCTATGAACGCTATGGAGCCCGGCCTCTTGCCAATACCCTTTATGAAACACGCGTAAAGCCTGAAGATGATTGTCCCCCATACCTTGTCTATGACGGACTTGGCAAAATGACTTCGATTCCCCGAAGCACTGCCAGGCAGATTGTCAGATCCATCCTCGAACGGATTTACGGTGATTATTGTCCGCCGGAATATGTAAAAAAAGTAGTTGAAAGTATCAAGGATGACCCTGTAACACTCCGTCCTATCAGATATCACAAGTCCGTCGCACCAAAGGCATTGAGAAAGGACCGGAAGGAAAAGAACAAGATTCTGCTCATAATAAATGACGGTCATTCAATCCACCATATACATCAGAGGGGTTATGTGGAATCGCCGGTCAGGATCCCGTTGATAAGCGCAGAGCTTGACAGCATGGGAATCTTCAGAAAGGAAAAAGCAAAAGAATTTCCGGAAAAATACATACTTGACATTCACGATAAAGGATATGTAAGATATTTCAAGAAAGTATGCGAAAACCTTCCTCCGGGTAATTCAATATATCCTTATGTATTTCCTGTAAGAAATTCAGCCCGGCCTCCGAAAGAGTTATCAGTAAGAGCAGGATATTATTGCATTGATTCATTTACTCCGCTTAACAAGAATGCTTTTCTTGCTGCCCGCTCGGGGGTCAACTGTACTATGACCGCAGCCAATGAAATATTGTCGGGTACCGGAGCCGCCTATGTCCTTACCCGCCCTCCGGGCCATCATGCGGAAAGATTTGTGTTCGGAGGCTTCTGTTATTTCAATAACAACGCGATTGCAGCCAATTTTCTGAGCCGCTACGAAAAAGTCGCGATACTTGACATTGATTATCATCATGGTAACGGACAGCAGCAGATATTCTATTCCCGAAGCGATGTATTAACTGTATCCATCCATGGGCATCCGTCATTTGCCTACCCATATTTTTCAGGTTTCAGGGAAGAAAAGGGAGAAGGGCAGGGTTACGGTTTTAACCACAACTACCCGCTGAAGGAAATTGTTGATGGAACCATTTACAGGAAAATTCTTGTTTCGGCAATAAGCATCATCAAAAAGTTCAAACCTCAGTTCCTGATAGTTGCTCTGGGTCTCGATACGGCAAAGGGAGATCCTACGGGAACATGGAAACTTTCGTCTGAGGATTTTGAAAAAAACGGCAGGCTGATAGGGGAACTACAGTATCCGACACTGATAGTTCAGGAAGGGGGATACAGAACACACACGCTCGGCCTGAACGCTAAAGCATTCTTCAGGGGCTTCATTGCCGGTCATGATCAGGTTGCCATAAGCTCATAAATGATACGCCCTGCTCCGTTTCCGTCAACTTAATTAGCCAATCAGCGCTCAGTTCTGCAGATCATCCGGGATCATGCAGATCTGCCTGACGAAGACAGCTGTCCGGTAATCCATCTGTACCAGCTGTCGAGCCCGTATCCCTGCGTACAGGAGACCTCGAATACAGGTATCCCGGCATTTATTTTTCCCAGGTCAGACCTGAAGTTATCGATTCTGAAACTGGTGTATGGCAATAAATCCGTCTTATTAAGCAATACTGCCTCTGCGTCCCTGAAAAGCATCGGATATTTCGCCGGTTTGTCATCCCCTTCAGCGGTACTGACAACAGCAAGCTTAAATGCCTCACCCAGATCAAATTGCGATGGACATATAAGATTTCCAACGTTCTCAACAAAAAGAATATCAAGCCTATCAAGGTCAAAAAGCGGAAGAACTTTCGAAATGCTATGGGAATCAAGATGACATCCCCCTTCAGTGTTTATGACAACCAGGGGAATGTTGAATCGTTTCAGCCGCTGTGCGTCCCGGTCAGTTGCAACATCTCCCTCAATAACTCCCACTCTGATGTCAGAACCTATCTTTTCAATTGTCCTTTCGAGCAAAGTGGTTTTTCCGGCTCCCGGCGAACTTATAATGTTCACCATGAGAACATTTTTTTTGGAAAGCAGTTCTCTCACTTCATCAGCCTTGTTGTTGTTCCTGTCCAGGATGTTCTTCATGATCGTTATTTCCATTTTCACTCTCCTTCTATACTTTTAACAAATAATTCTTTACCTGTAAGTATTTCAAGATCAACCGATCCGCAGCTGCTACAGGCGAAAAGTTTTTCTTTTACATTAAATTCATCGCCGCAAATCCGGCACTGCATCCTTACAGGGATGATCTCTATGCATAATTCAGCGTGCTCTGCTATTGTACCCTTTACTGCTTCCATGAATGCAAACCTGAAAATATCCGGAACAATCTGTATCATCTGCCCGAAGGATACATTGACTTTTGTAATTTCCCTTAGCTTTTCGCTTTGCGCTGCTTCCAGCACAATCGAAACAAGGTCAGCGGATATTCTTATTTCATGCATGAAATTAATTTAACATATTCTCGGAAGCTGAGCACCTGAGGGCAAATCGATAATGCGTCTGCCTCCCGCCCGGGTATTCATAACGACCACTTTCTGATTTTCTTCAAGCACCTCGCCTATCATTGCTGCTTCTTTTCCCGCCGGATCGGAATGCATTATACGCAATACTTCCTGACTCTCTTCAGGACCAACAACCATAAGGATTTTGCCCTCGTTTGCCATATTCAATGGATCAAAGCCAAAGACTTCACAGATCCCTCTTACAGGCTCGTCAACTGGCACTGCTTCCTCAATAACTGATACTCCCAGTCCGGTAATATGGCAGAGTTCATTTGCCACGGCTGCCAGACCACCCCTTGTAATGTCCCGCATAAAACGCACCGATTTTGTGTTATCAAGAACCCTTTTTATCATGTGATTCAGGCATGAGCAGTCAGATACGACCGATGTTGAAAATGGTGCATGAGTTCTGGCGCCAAGCACTGCAACAGAATGATTACCCAGTGGTCCGTTTATTATCAGCTTATCAGACGGCTTTACGAGTTCCCCTCTTCCAAGAAATATACGGCCTTCTTTCAGATACCCGATGCCGCTGGTTGTTATGAAAAGCCTGTCGCACTTTCCTTTGCCGACAACTTTTGTATCTCCGGTGATGATCCTGACTCCCGCATTCAGTGCTTCATCTGCCATAGAGGCTGCAATAATCTCAAGTTCGTCTACCGGAAATCCCTCCTCTATGATGAATGATGCTGAAATAAAAGCCGGGTCGGCACCTGACACTGCAAGGTCGTTGACAGTGCCGCATACTGCCAGTTTTCCGATGTTCCCCCCCGGGAAAAAAATCGGGTCTATAACGTAAGAATCCGTGGTAAAGGCTGTTCCTGAATTATGTGCTGATATAAATGCCGAATCGGTCAATGGCTCCTCCATCATAAACCTGTCGGCAAACACCTTTTTTATCAGTTCCTGTGCCTGCCTGCCTCCGCTGCCATGGTTAATTGTTACAAATTCATTCATGCTTTCCGTATCTGTAAAATATGTTGCAGGCTCCTTCGTCTGATACCATGCACGCTCCGACTGGGTCTGAAGGAATGCACACTTTCCCGAAAAGAGTACAGTCTGAAGGGGTTCTCAATCCTCTCAGAATATCTCCGCAAATACATTTACCGTCATCATCTTTGGTTACGACACTGAGCGGAAATACAGATGATGCATCAAACCGGCCGTATCTGTCCCGTAATACCAGTCCGCTCTCCGGCACAATGCCAAGGCCTCTCCAGATGGCATCTCCCGGTTCAAAAACCTGCCCAAGGTATTTCCTTGCCCTGAGATTTCCATGAATAGTGACTGCCCGTGTGTACTGGATCTCCACCGCCGGCATACCAGCATTTACCTGATTTACAAGCATCAGGACCGACTGAAGTATGTCAACGGGCTCAAATCCTGTAACCACGCAGGCTGTTCCGTATCTGCCGGAAATGAATTCAAAAGCTGAGGAGCCGGTTATTGTGGCCACATGCCCGGGACAAATGAATCCGTTGATGCCTGTTCCATCCTTTATAATGGCCTCCATGGCAGGAGGCATCAGCTTATGAGCGCTGAGTACAAAAAAATTACGGATATTCTTTTCTTCTGCTTTACAGAGAGCTACAGCCGTGCCGGGAGCAGTGGTCTCAAAGCCGATCCCAAGAAATATTATTTTCCGCTCAGGGAACCTTTCCGCCAGATCAAGCGCTTCCAGAGCCGAAAAAACGACCCTTATATCAGCTCCTGAAGCATTTGCTTTTTCAAGAGAGAACAAGGATCCCGGTACTCTCATAAGATCACCATAGGTAGCCATAATGCAATTGTCAATCCCGGACATTGCTATCGCCCTGTCGATAAAATCCTTTCCTGTAACACAAACCGGACAGCCGGGCCCGGAGATCAGTCTTATATTCTGAGGAAGTATATCCCGTATTCCGAAACGATGAATAGCCGCTGTGTGCCCGCCACAAACCTCCATAAAGGTATAAAGACCTTCTGCTGCACTTTTTATGCTTCGCGCCAGAGTCTCAATCAGCTTACTATCCCTGTATTCGTCAATATATTTCATAAAAACGCCATTCATTCTAACGAGTCCCGCATCTCCTGTAACAATCTTAATGTTTCAAGAGCCTCCTTTTCGCTTATTTTCATTATGGCAAACCCTGCATGGAGCAAAACATAGTCACCTTCCCGGGGATTGTCAATCATTTGCAGTCCGGCCCTGAAAATAGCTCCCCCGGCTGACACGTCGGCCATGTCTCCGTCAATGCTGATAATCCTCGCTGGTACACTCAGGCACATAATCCGGAATTTTCTGAAGCAATAACGATCTGACCCAGCGAAATACCACCATCGTTACAGGGAACCATACGATTGGTGAAAACTTCAAATCCATTGTCTGATAACAGGCAGGCAGATTTTTCTAGAAGATAGCTGTTCTGAAAGACTCCGCCTGAAAGAACCACTTTGCTAAGATCTTTTTCGTATCTGATCTTATCCGCCACCTCCAGGATCACTCTCGCAACCGTATTGTGGAATTTTGCAGAAATGAGAGAGACATCCTGATGGTCCATATCGGAAATTATCGATCTTAAAGTCTCTCCAAATTCAATGGTTTTTCCTGCCGTGTAAGGGTAATATTCATCCGAGCTGCAATCTATAACCGATTCGAGGCGAACGGGGGCTTCCGAATCAAAAGAGGCGACTGAACATAAACCCAGCAAGGCTGAAACAGCGTCAAAGAGCCGTCCGGCACCCGAAGATAACGGACAATTGATATTTTCCGACAACATAAAATTCATTAGTTCCATTTTATTACGCCCTATATTTCTGAATAACGGAAGGGATTCATAATCGAACCGCGGACCAAAATATTTCGTAATGTATGAAAAAGCCATGCGCCACGGCTCGCGGATTGCCATATCCCCGCCGGGCATTGGTACGTAATCGAAATGTGTGTACCGTGAAAAACCTGCGGTGTCAGCTACCATAAATTCCCCACCCCAGATATTGCCATCGCTGCCATAACCCGTACCGTCGAAACTCACACCTATAACATTCTCATAAAGATCATGTTCAGCCATGCATGACACCACATGGGCATGATGATGCTGCACTTTAAGCAATGGGATCTTCAATTTTTCAGCCAGGTCAGATGCAAAGACCGATGAATAATAATCAGGGTGAAGATCTGCTGCCACCAGGGCAGGCCTGAACCTGAACAAATCTGAAAGACGTTCAAACGATTCCCTGTAAAATTCACATGATGCCATATTTGTGAGATCGCCAATATACTGGCTCATAACTGCCTGGGAATTCCTGCCGATGCAGAAGCTGTTTTTCTGCCCTGCCCCTGCAGCAAAAATACCCTCGGTTCGGATCCTGACATCGACGGGAGCTGGAGTGTATCCCCTTGAACGTCTGATAATTATCGGCCTGTCATTTGCAATCCTTATTACCGAGTCATCCACCCTGTTTAAAATTTGCCTGTTATAGCTTATTAATGAACCCGTAACCGGAAACAGGGTTTTCATTGCTTCATCATCATGTGCAACAACAGGCTCATCAGAAAGGTTACCACTTGTCAGTACCACAACCCCGGTGCTGAGATACCTGAACATAAGATGATGAAAAGGCATATACGGAAGCATTGCTCCGGTGGTTCTTAATCCGTTGCTTACAAGATAAGCCAGAGGTTTCTTCTCCCGGAGAATAACAACAGGTCTCCTCCACGAAACAAGTTCTTTTTCCTCAGCCTCACTTACATGACAGTAATTTTTTACTTCAATTAAATCCTTGAACATCACAGCAAAAGGCTTTGCATCCCTTTTCTTGTTCTTCCTCAATTCTGAAACTGCATCATTGTTCAGCGCATCACACATCAGATGATAACCGCCGGTTCCCTTCACAGCGACTGAATGTCCCCGGTCAATTTGCAACGATAAGGCTTTTAGTATGTTAACTGTACCGGCTACAGTTTTTGTTCCGTTGAAATACAGATACCCGGGTCCGCAGTTATTGCAGGCTACCGGCTGGGCATGGAAGCGCCTGTCAAAAATATTGTTGTACTCAGTACGGCATTTGTCGCACAAGTCAAATTCCTTCATTGAAGTTCTGGAACGGTCATACGGCAATCCTTCAATAATCGTGAAGCGTGGACCACAGTCAGTACAATTCACAAAGGGATAACTGATTCGTGTCGGATCTGTTTCCATGTCGGACAGGCATTCACCGCAAACAGCAATATCAGGACTTATCTCAGTTATCTGGTCATGCGTATCCTTACTAAATGATATTCTGAAATCCTCGTATTCCGGGACCATTCTGGGGACAACTTCAATAGATTTAATACCCGACGATGGCGGTGCGAACCTGACTATATCGCTTCTGAATCTGTCGATTGCCTGTTTGTCACCTCCTACAATTACAGAAACACCATTGGTCCTGTTGTCAACTTCACCAACCAGCCCGTGTTTAATTGCAAGCCGGTATATATAAGGCCGTAATCCAACACCCTGAACCAGGCCCTTTATCAGTATTTCATATCCCCGTATAATAGCTCGATATTTTTACGACCGTTGTTACTCATCTGTTTATGCACGTAGTAAATAACACTTTCAAGTTCGTTGCACAGGTTTACATTATTAATTATCACATCATTGGGAGCCTTTAATAGTACAGGTGCAAAATTCACGATTCCCTTAATACCTGTCCTTACAAGTTCATCACATACTTCCTGAGCCGAGATCTCAGGAACAGCCAGTATTGCCACCTTTACCCTGAATCTGTCAACAATCTCCTGAAGACGGGTCATTGGATAGACCGGTATGTCAGTTCTCATTTTCTGCTTGAATGGATCTATGTCGAAAGTGGCCACTACATTCATACTCCGCTGAACAAACTTCTGGTATTTTGACAGGGCAAGTCCAAGGTTGCCCATTCCGATAAGAACAATATTATGATCCTTGTTTCGATGAAAGATCTTCTCCATTTTTTCGAGAAGATCATTGACATCATATCCTCCTTTTTTATTCCCCTTAATGTGGAATTCCGAAAAATCTTTCCGTACCTGTTCCGGTGTTACACCAGTCTCGTTTGCCAGAGTGTAGGAAAAGACCCTTTCAACGCCCATGTTTTTTAATCTGACAAGACATGCGCGATAAAGAAATATTCTTTTGAGACTGTTTTTTATTAAATATTTTGTGATTCGTTTCACTTTATTTAATCTATTATTAACTTATATTCTGTTTATTACAAATTGATTGTTTCAGTAATTATATGCTCTATTAATTTGTTATTAAGTATATTAAATTATTAAATCAAATTATTGAGTAAAATTATTCAATTTTTTTTTGATTTTTAATTACTTTGATTATATTTTTAGATGTGAATTCTGTCACATAAATGCATTATCTGAGCATTGATAAAGAAGAATGGGATCATACTCTTGAAAAATTGTTATTGTCCCACAACGTTTTCGCTCCGGTGAACAACGATTACAGTCAGGATTATGAATTAATTACAGCTGAATCCATTCCGGAAATAACTTACAACAAGCCCAAGCCGGCAACTCCCCTGAAAGCATTCTTTCTTCCTGTCAGGGAAAATGTAACCGTTTCCCGGGCATCTGATAAACCCAGGATAATAATCGGGATTCCTAATTGTGACATACAGGCCCTCGGATTGCTTGATGAGATATATCTTGACACCGACTTTGACGATCTTTTTTATCGCAGTCGCCGCGAAAACACAATACTTATTGCCTCCGACTGTTTTGGTATTCAGGAACATTGTCACTGTACCTCTTATGGTATAAAGCCTTTTTCATCAGAAAAGGCTGATCTGGCCGTTGCCCAAATGAACGGCCAGATAATTATAAGAGTCTTATCCGGACCCGGAGACAGGTTTATAAACACATTCCCGCATCTTGTCCCGGTCACGGACAAAAATATAATTACCGCTATAGAAAGGGAACATAAAGCGACTGAAAAATTACTGAAAGACAAAAATAAAGGGCTGCCTGATTATTTTGAAACCGGCTTGCTTGTAAACGATGCCGGGAAGAAAATCTGGGAAAAATATTCGTTAAAATGTGTATCATGCGGTGCATGCACTGCTATCTGCCCGACATGCACATGTTTTCTGCTGATTGACAAACCGGGCTTCGAGAAAATCAAGCAGATGGATGCATGTCAGTACCCGGGCTTTCAACTGGTAGCAGGAGGTGAAGATCCTTTATCTGAACTTCCGTCGCGCTTCAGGAACCGGTACTTGTGCAAGTATGTATGGAAACCGGCCAGGTTCAGCTCAATAGCCTGCACAGGCTGCGGCAGATGTATTGAGGCGTGCATTGGAAAGATCAACAAAAATGAATTATTCATGGAATTAGTCTGACAGGATTACATGGCAAACCAGAAAAATATATATAAACCACTCAGGGCCAGACTAACAGAAGTGATTGAGGAATCGCCTCTTATTAAAACATTTGTGCTTGTTCCTGATGAGGAGTTTTCTTTCAGAACCGGACAATTCATCGAATTATCGGTAGATGGAATAGGCGAAGCTCCCTTTACACCATCTTCATCTCCCCTGGTGACTGACAAGCTGGAAGTGACTGTCATGAAAACGGGATATGTGACTGATTACATGCATAAAATGAAGCCAGGAGTATTTATGGGAATAAGAGGGCCTTACGGAAGGGGTTATCCTGTCGACAGTTACTCCGGAAAAGAGGTGCTGATACTTGGCGGAGGCTGCGGTCTTGCCCCGATAAGGTCGCTTCTCTATTCATTGGAGCACGTAAAAGACAAACTTGAAAGAGTTATACTTTGCTATGGATCAAAAACGCCTGCTGATTGCATATATAAACCACTGTTTCAACGTCTTAACAACACCGAAAAATTTGAAGCATACAGGACCGTTGACAAGGCCGATGAAGAGTGGAAAGAATCAGTAGGAGTGGTAACCAATTTACTGAACAGCATAAAGGTAAACATAAAAAATTCAGTTGCCGTGGTTTGCGGTCCCCCTGTCATGATGAAATTTGGAACTATTAGGCTCCTGGAAATGGGGTATGAAGATGATCAGATTTATTTATCGATGGAAAAAAACATGTCTTGCGGTCTTGGCAAATGCGGACACTGTATGCTGGGTGAATTTTTTGTCTGTAAAGACGGGCCTGTCTTTACTTATAAAGAGCTTAAAGACACCCCTGATATCTGGAAATAGAAATCATATTTAATTAAATAACAATGGTTTAAAGCCTTAAAGCAAAATGAAAGTTACCGCAGATGACCTGAAAATACTAAGGTTTTTTGAAAGTTACAGTGATAAGCAGCTTGAAACTCTGGCAGCCATGAGCTCTGTTAAAGAATTCAGGGTAAAGGACATACTGTTTGAACAATATGACGAGCTCTCCGAGGTCTACGTGCTTTTGCAGGGCTCCCTTTCACTCGGAATAAGTCTTCCGGGGCAGAAAAGGATACATCTGGGAACTGTGGAAAAGGATCAGCTCTTTTCCTGGTCCGCCGTGTTCAGTCCTTTCATTTCAACTGCCTGGGTAATGGCAATAACACCTGCCAGAGTCCTCGCTTTAGACTCAAAAAAACTGAACAGGGAAATAGAGAATGACTGTGATTTTGGTCTGAAGACTATGTCAAAGATAGCACAGACAATATCTCAGAGACTTAGTGATACAAGATTTCAGCTGATGAACCAGCTGACACTTTAATATTATCTGCAAAAGATAATCCGTAAACAGATAATAAATAAGGATACCGGTAATCCTATGACGAAGAGAATTTTAATTGATATGATAAAGTTACGCGAGGAAATGATCAGTAATCCGGGCCTGGCATTACCTGAAGCTTTTTATTATGAGGGAATGAACTTATCAGGCTTAAAAAGCATCAGGGAACTTGCGACTTTTCGTTTTACCTGCAGAAAATGTGAAGATGCCCCGTGCATTGCCGTCTGCCCGGCAGATGCCCTCGAGAAAGACGAAGAAGGCATTGTGGTGCGTCATACCAATCTGTGCGTGTCATGCAAATCGTGTGTGACAATCTGTCCTTTTGGCACAATTATGACTGACTTTTTCAAACACCACCGGAACAAGGATCTTTTCCATGATCTCAATGACGAGGAGGAGCTTGAAAAATTTATCAGGGAGTGTCCCGATGGAACGGTGTCCCTGGTTTATTCGGACGAGTCGCCGGAAGACAACATCCACAAACTGAATGAACTTGTGCTGATAAGAGAGTACCTCTACCCTGATATAGCTATGTAAACAGAAAACTATGGCTTTAAACTTATTTTACTTTCTTGTTTTCCCGGGCCTGCTTTTCACGGCCATTGCAGGAGGATTCCTTTCATGGTTCGACAGGAAAATAACTGCAAGGGTGCAATTCCGGAAAGGCCCCCCTGTTCTGCAGCCATTTTATGATTTTTTCAAGCTTCTTCTCGTAAAGGAAACAATATTGCCGAAAAAGGGATCCCCGGTTATCTTTCTCCTTTCTCCCCTCTTTGCCCTTTTTGGTGCAACGACAGCAGCTGTATTCATCCTGCTTCCGCTGTTTAATATCACTACAGGGTTTAAAGGAGACATTATGGTCATTTTTTACCTTCTGACCATACCCTCATTCTCTTACATAACAGGTGCGCTGGCTTCCGGTAATACGCTTGCCTCAGTCGGAAGTTCCCGGGAAATGAAGCTTATCTTAAGCTATGAACTTACATTTCTGCTTGTGATAGCAGGTGTAATCATGAAATGCGGGCAGCAATTTGATCTCTATTCGATAATCGGGACCCAACAGGCAGGATCTCCTTTTATTGGTTCTCTTTCAGGTGCATTGCTGTTCATAGCCGGAATATTCTGCATCCAGGGGAAACTGGGACTTGTACCATTTGACATGCCTGAAGCGGAGACTGAAATAACCGGGGGCATGTTCATAGAATACTCAGGCGCTCCTTTCGCATTAATAAAACTTACAAAATATATAATGCTGTTCACCCTTCCTTCATTTCTGGTGGCTCTTCTTATGAATGGAATCCGTCCTGAAGGATGGGGTATATTATGGGCAGTACTGAAGATAGTATTGGTAGTGCTGATCCTGACTCTTATCAGGAACACCAATCCAAGAATCAAAATAAAACAGGCGATGAGGTTCTTCCTCGTGTGGATGAACCTGGTTGTTGCTGTGGCCCTTGTATTGATTGTATTTGGTTTATAAAATTCAGGTCATGGGCTTTAAGGATTACTGCTTCAAAAAATCTCTTTGGGTCTTTCATTTCGGAGGAGCTTCATGCAATAATTGTGACATTGAGATAATCGACTGTCTTACACCGAGATATGACCTGGAACGCTTTGGAATTCTGCTTGCCGGAAGCATAAGGCATGCAGATGTTCTTCTTGTAAACGGGTCGATCAATGCCCGCGACAAGGAGAGACTTATAGAGATCTATAATCAGGCCCCAAAACCAATAAAGGTGGTTGCTATCGGAGCATGCGGATGTACCGGCGGCATTTTTGCTGAAGGAATCCCTTTTGCAGGACCGGTGGATAAAATCATTCCTGTCGATGCTTATATACCCGGATGCCCGCCCAAGCCGGAAGCAATCATCGCGGGGATACTGAAGCTCGTGAATGGAAAATAGTTAAACCTGACGGAAGCTTAATCAGAAATGAGATAAAATATGGCATGAAAACAGACCAGGTAACAGAGGATTTGAAAAGAATTTTCAGTCAGGAAATAATTAAGGTGACAGTTAAAAGCAATAAGCGTGCAACAGTGTCCGTAAATCCTCATTCGATCACTGACATTGCCGGATACCTGTACAGTACTCTTGGCCTGCGTTTTATCATTGCCTCTGCCCTTCATACAAAAAAGGGTTTTGAGATACTCTACCATTTCAGCATGGATCTGTCCGGACTGGTTCTGAATATCCATGTTATCCTTGATCATGATAATCCACAGATTGAATCGCTTTCAAATATGTTCAATGCCTCAAACTGGATTGAAAGGGAAATGCATGAACTTTTCGGCATAAATTTTCTAAATCATCCAAACCAGGAGAAACTGATTTCCGACGGCAACTGGGCAGAAGGTATTTATCCATACAGAAAGGATTTTGGAAAATAAACTGAACCTTAAATGAGTAAGAAAACTCTCATACCTATCGGTCCTTATCATCCTCTCCAGGAAGAGCCGGAATTGTTCAAGCTTTACTGTGACGGCGAGATAGTAAAAGACATTAAATGGGAAACAGGATACAACCACAGGGGAATTGAGAAACTGAGCGAATCAAAGACCTATGAGCAGGTGTTCTTCCTGGTGGAGCGCATATGCGGCATCTGTTCAACTTCGCATCCATTTGCTTTTGCGAATGCTGTTGAGGAAATAGTCGATGTCGAGATAACCGACAGGACAAAGTATATCAGGTCCATAATCGGTGAGCTTGAGCGCATCCACAGTCACCTTCTGTGGGTCGGGCTGGCCGGTCATTTTCTTGGATACAATACTGTTTTTATGTGGGCATGGAAATACCGTGAGCCTATTCTTGACCTGTTTGAGATGATAACCGGTAACAGGAACAGCTACGCCATGTTCAAAGTTGGCGGAGTACGCCGTGACATTGAGGAAGACAAAATACCTGTTATACGCAAAGTCATGGACGATTTCAGAAAGAAATGTGATCTTCTTACCGGAGCGGTCATGGACGATCCTGTCATCCATGCCCGTACCAAAGGAGTAGGCGTGCTTTCCAGGCAGGACATCATTGATTATGCAGCCGTTGGCCCTACTGCCAGGGCATCAGGCATTGCCATAGATATAAGGAAGGATGATCCCTACGCTGCCTACCCCATGGTAAACTGGAAGGTAATAACTTCCGATGCCGGTGATGTTTTCGCAAAAGCCGAGGTCAGGTTGCTGGAGATGTATGAATCAATATCAATTATTGAACAATGCCTCACCGGCCTGATAAAAACAAAAGGTCAGGATATAGCCATTAAAATCAAAGAGATACCCGAAGGTTCAGGCACAGGGAGGGCAGAAGCACCCAGAGGCGAAGTCTTTCATTTTGTGGTCTCTGACGGATCAAACTCACCTGTCAGACATAAAATAAGAGCACCCAGCTATGTAAACATTGCCACATTTAAAAAATCATGCATCGGACAAACAATAGCTGACGCCACTATATCGCTGGCGGCTGTTGATCCCTGTTACTGCTGTACAGAACGAATGGCCGTCGCCTGTGACATTTATACCGGTAAAAAGATCATGAACGCGGCAGAGCTGATTGAATTGTCATCTGCCCGCACTGATCTGATTAAACAGAATCTCAATAAGCCTGTATGAACGATTTCGCAAATATCATTCCACAGCCCTCAGTCTGCACCTTTGTTCAGCTGCTGATCGGAATACCTCTTGCAGCCGGTATTCTCCTCTTCATTGTTCCTGAACGGTTTGCCCGGGCAAAAGGCCTTTTTGCACTTATAATTGTTCTCCTGACATGTTACATGTCTCTCTCCCTGCTCAGATCATCTGCCCAGATGGTGGCGCTGGATGCAGTTGTCGGGAAATCGTGCATGACCCTGTTTGGTACTGCACTATCCCCTGTTACTGCGGGATATTTTGCTTTCACCCTGGATGACCTTTCGAAGATTATCATCTTGTTCATCAGCCTGTTTGTGGTACTTATATTGCTATATTCACTGTTTTACACAAGGAGCGGGAGAGTACTTAATTATTATCCGTGGTTCCTGATTACTGCGGGTTGTTCATACGGAGCTGCCCTCGCTGATAACCTCATCACGTTTCTTTTTTTCTGGGGTATACTGGGAATAACGCTTTACAAGCTTATACCCGGTCATGACGAGGAGAGTTCTGCAGCAGCAAAAAAGACCCTGATACTTATTGGTGCCTCAGACACCATAATGCTGACCGGAATCGCTCTGCTGTGGAGGCTCACAGACAGCCTGAGCATCAATACTATTTCCCTTCCGACAGACAATGTGCTGAACGTTGCAGCTTTTCTGGCCCTTATTGCCGGAAGCTTTACAAAAGCGGGTGCTTTCCCTTTTCACACCTGGGTCCCGGATTATTCCCGTGAGGCCCCTGCATCCTCTTCAGCACTGTTGCCGGCCTCTCTTGATAAACTTCTGGGCATATATTTTCTGGCCAGGATAACAACAGGACTCTTCACGATGGGCGAATGGATGAAATTCCTTCTTCTGGCATGCGGGGTTACAACAATAATCATCGCAGTTATAATGGCGCTGGTTCAGCACAACTATAAAAAACTGCTTGGCTTTCATGCTGTATCTCAGGTAGGATACATGATAGCAGGCTTTGGTCTGGGATCAGTTATAGGCATCGCAGCGGGACTTTTCCATATGCTGAACCACGCCCTTTACAAGGGAGGTCTTTTCCTTGTTGCCGGAGCCGTTGAACAACAGACAGGAAAAGAAAATATTGATGATCTCGGGGGACTTTCAAAAGCCATGCCCGTCACTTTTGCTGCCGCATTGATCTTCGCCATGTCAATTTCAGGAATTCCTCCGTTCAACGGCTTTGCCTCCAAATGGATGATCTATCAGGGAATAATCGATTCGGGTACCGGACCCGGAATTGCAGACAAACTCTGGATGGTCTGGCTCGGACTGACAGTGCTGGGTTCAGCCCTTACCCTGGCCAGTTTCATCAAATTCATTGGAGGAATATTCCTTGGCAGAAAAAAACCGGTATTTGAAAATATAAGGGAAGCGCCCCTGACAATGTGGCTCCCGATGGCTATTCTTGCAATGCTGTGCATAATTACGGGAGTATTCGCCACAAATTATGTTGTTCCTAAATTATTTATGCCTGTATCCGGCACCTTTGAGTTCAGCGGATTCTGGAACTCGTCAACAGTATCCCTTCTGGTCCTTGTCTCTTTTGCTCTTGGTGCCATAATATATCTTGTATCGGGGATCAAAAAGTTCAGGACTGAAGACAGCTTCATCGGGGGAGAAAAAATGCAGGATGCAGCCGGTTATCCGGCGCCGGAATTCTACAAAACAATCGTAGAGTTCAGATTCTTTGCATGGATGTACAAAAAAGCAGAAGAAAAAATGTTTGACCTGTATGACCTGGCAAAGCAGTTTGTATTGTGGTCAGGCCACAGGCTTAGTCTGGGACACACAGGCGAATTGCCTGCATATATAATGTGGGTATTTGCCGGATTAATAATTATGTTGCTCATAATATTGTAACCAAAGATAAAATATTATGGAACTGGCTTTGTCGGTAATTGTTGGATTTATGATACTGGGAGCATTGTTTGCCATACATGCTAAAGATCTGCTTTCAGCAGTCATAGCAGCCGGTATTGTGGGATACGGTCTTGTGATCTGTTTTCTGCTTCTTAAAGCTCCTGACCTTGCGATTGTACAGATAGTCGTGGAAACAATAACCCTCATAATAATGGTAGCCGTTGTTCTCGACAGTTCACGTGAAGAAGCTTATAACAAACCTGATCCTAAAGGATATATAACATCTGTTGCCGGTATTATAATCATTCTGGTGATGTTATTCTTTCTGAAAGCCGGAACATCCGTACTTGATCCGTTCGGTGAAGGTACTTTGAGAATGGCACAATCATATATTGATGGAGCTGCAGATAAAACAGGCAGTGCAAACCTCGTAACCGGTGTATTGTTCGACTTTCGGGGATATGATACGCTGGGAGAGGCAACAGTGTTAATAACTGCAGTTATCGGAGTCTTAACAATACTCAGGATAAAAGGGAAAAAAACAATGTGAAATTAAAGTTCAGGCTGCATGATGAAAATAAGCAAAAAGCAATGAATATCGCAGTAAGCATATAAATGAAACCTGTTTGCCGGACTTTAAACCTGTAAATTAAAATGAAAGGAATGTCACTCATCGTAAAGAGCACCACCAGGCTGATAGCAGGACTGGTATTTCTTTATGGCATTTACATAATGATCCACGGACATCTCACCCCCGGAGGAGGATTTGCCGGAGGCATAATAATTGCGGGATCATTCATACTTCTGATACTCGCTTTTGGAAGCGATTACCTTAACCTGTTGAAAAAGGAGTCCGGCTCTACCATATATGAAAATACCTCGATCCTTATAGTTCTGTTACTTGCTGTATCGGGATTTATCGCCGGAACACACGTTTTCTTTAATAACTGGCTCCCTGAAGGTGTTGCAGGAGAACTGATCAGTGCCGGGATACTTCCTCTTTACAACATTTTTATCGGAATTGAGGTTGCCGCTTCAATACTTACAATTTTTCTTGCACTTGTAATTTTTAAAGAAAGTTCAGGCTGATGGTAGTTTATCTGCTTTGTTTCATTTTGTTCCTGACAGGACTCTATGGAGTTCTTACCAGAAGGAATCTTGTCAAGATAGCGATATCGCTTTCGATAATGGAACTGAGTGTATTTCTTTTTCTGGCTCTTATCGGGTATGTCGAAGGAGGAGTTGCACCCATTGTTGATCCTTCCGATCCGGTAAAGACATATGTTGACCCTTTGCCCCAGGCTATGGTGCTGACTGCAATAGTTATAGGGCTTGCAACAACTGCAATGCTGATGGCAGTGATTATAAGAATTTACCGTAAATACGGAACTTTCGACATAAGGGAGATCAAAAACTTAAGAGGGTAAATGATGAACGCGCTGATACCATTATTTGTTGTCCTGCCTCTTGCCGGAGCTTTTATTATCATGATCCTTGGCAGGTTCATCAGGCACTTCGACAGAATCACTGCTTCCCTGGTGCTTCTGTATCTTGTAACAGTCAGCCTCATTTGCCTGATTTCCCCGGGGGATGACATACAATTGTACAAGGTAGGTGGATGGGAACCTGTAAACAAAGTGCCCATTGCCATATACATGGTACTCGATCCATTGGCAGCAGTGATCCTTTGCGTGATAAACCTGATAGGATTTCTGTCAGTAATTTATTCTTTTTCATATATAAACCGTTACACGTCGGAGAATTATTATTACTCTCTGTTCTGCCTTATGGTTGCAGGAATGAATGGAGTGGTGCTCAGTGGAGATCTTTTCAATATTTTCGTTTTTCTTGAGATATCTGCTATCTCGTCATATGCTCTTGTGGCATTTGGAGTCGGGAAGGAAGAGCTGGAAGCAACATTCAAGTATCAGGTGCTCGGAGGACTGGCCTCTTTTCTGATTCTGTTCGGTATTGCCTTTGTTTACTGGAAGACCAAAACCCTAAATATTGCCGACATAAGAACGCTGTTTGATGAGGGATATGATAAGAACTATCATTTTCTGGTCCAGGCACTTCTCCTGAGCGGATTCGGGCTCAAGGCTGCAATAATTCCATTCCATGCGTGGCTGCCAGATGCCCATTCATCAGCCCCCTCTCCTATTTCTGCAATGCTTTCGGGTGTTCTGATAAAAGCCATCGGAATTTACGCGATAATAAGACTCTTCTTCAACATGTTCATAATCAATGAAGAAATTGCACTTCTTATTACAACTCTGGGTGCCATGTCGATGGTCATCGGAGTATTCCTGGCAATAGGTCAGTGGGACATAAAACGTCTTCTGGCATATCATAGTATAAGTCAGATGGGTTATGTTATTCTTTCCGTAGGCATAGGCATGATCCTTATCTCCAGGGGAATAAGGCACGAAGTTGCCATACTTGCAATTTACGGTGGAATTTTTCACCTTATCAATCATGCAGTTTTCAAGGGTCTGCTTTTTCTTAATGCCGGGGCCATCGAGTATTCAACCGGAACACGTGATCTTAAGGATATGGGCAATCTGGCTGAATCGATGCCTGTCACTTCAGCCACATCTTTTGTGGCTTCGATGTCAATTTCCGGAATACCACCTTTCAACGGGTTTTTCAGCAAGTTAATAATAATTGTTGCCGCGGTAATGGCACGTTTTTATTTTCTGGCTGTTCTCGCTGCAATAGTCAGCATTATAACTCTTGCTTCATTTCTGAAATTTCAGAGATATGCCTTTTACAACAAGTCCGGCAGAATCAAAAACCAGACGGAAACAGTCAGGGAAGCTCCTTTCCCGATGATCTTCAGTATGATCATTCTGAGCATACTCTGTCTGCTTCTGAGCCTGCTCATACTGCCGGCAATCCGGGATTCAATCTTAATGCCGGTAATTGATATTATTACTGACCCGGCAAAGTACATTAACCAGGTAACAGGAATTTAAAATGAGATATATTGCGGTTTTCATATTGGCTTTGATATTCTGGATGCTGATAACATTCAGTTTCACGGTCTCCAACTTGATTGTTGGTTCAGCAGCCGCCCTGTTAAGCAGTTCACTTTTCGCCCGCTATTATTTTCATGATGTAAAGAAGCTCCTTGAGCCACACAGATACCTGTGGTTTGTCGTCTACCTCTTTTTCTTTGTTATAGAATGCGTTAAGGCTAATTTTGATGTTGCTTACCGTGTTTTGCATCCGGCTATGCCCATCAGACCGGGAATAGTGAAAGTTAAGACATCCCTCAGGTCGGATTTTGCCAGAACCCTGCTTGCCAATTCAATAACGATGACGCCCGGAACAATAACCGTGGATATTATTGACGATGTATTTTATATTCACTGGATATATATCAGTACCGAAGATCCGGCAGAATATTCTTTGAAGATCACCGGTAAGTTTGAAAAATATATTAAAAAATTTGCGGAATGAATGATTTGCTGACAATATTGCTATACATCCAGATTGCATTAAGCGCTGCATGCCTGTACCGTATTATAAGGGGCCCGACAATTCCCGACAGGATGGTGGGCATTGACATTTTTGGCATTCTGGTGGTTGGTATTTGCGCAATTATTTCAATGCAGACTGATAAATCATTTATCCTTGATATTGGTATTGCCTGGATTATACTCAGTTTTATAGGCACTCTGACACTTGCAAAGTATTTAACGGGTAAAAAACTTAATGAATGAACGATATTGTTACCATAATTCTGATATGCACCGGTGTTCTTTTCAACACCTTCGGCTGCATAGGACTGATACGGCTTCCGGATGTTTACAACAGGCTTCAGTCTGCGACAAAATGTGTGACACTTGGTTGTTGCAGTATACTGCTGGGAGTACTTTTTCATTACGGATTCAACGATGCCGGCTTCAAAGCAATTTTTGCCATCCCGATCCTCTTCTTCAGCTCAACGGTGGCAGCTCATGCACTTATACGGGGGGCATACCATTTCGGGTCTCCTCTTGATGAACGTAGTGTCAGGGACGAATATAAGGAGGTTGTAAAATGAAGTATCCTAAAATAAGAGAACTAAAAGAAGCTGTAATCTCTCTTGTAACACCTGCATACACTTCAAAATTTCCGTCAGAATCTCACGTCCCGTTTAAAAATTTCAGGGGAAAACCCGTAGTTGATGACGCCAACTGCGTGGGTTGTGAAACCTGCGCGAATGTCTGTCCTCCCCTGGCTATAACATTTACTGACGAAATGGAAAAAGGGATCAGGATAATTCGCAGAGATTATGGGAAATGCATATTCTGTGGCCAGTGTCAGGAACATTGCATTACCGGAAAAGGAGTAACTCTGTCTGATGAAATTTATGACATTGCCGTATTTGACAGGGCGAACAGCGTTGAGTACCAGGAAAAAGAATTGCTCATCTGCGAGAATTGCGGTGCAGTGATCACCACAAGGGAACATATTTTATTCATGCACAAGAAATTAGGCCCCAGGGCATTTGCCTCAATACTTAACCTTAACATGTTAAACCAGAAGCTTAAGCTTGCCGGAAATTATGATACGGATATTGAAATAAAGGATGCTCTTCAGCGCAAGAATATGTTCAACATCATCTGCCCCAATTGTCTCCGTAAGGTTCTTGTCAAATATACTTACACAGGTGCCTGAAATCCTCAGTGACCCCGGGATGTTCAAAGGAGTTAAAATCCTTTATGTGGGCATTGGCAATGTCCTGAAAAAAGATGACGGAATTGGTGTTTACATAAGCCAGAGAATAAAAACCCGCAATAATGTAAGTTCAATTACCGCCGAGGTCAGCATTGAAAATTATATAGGTAAGATAAACAGCCTGCGACCCGACGTTCTGATCATAATCGACTGCGTGGAGATGGGTGAGTCGCCTGGTAGTTATAAGCTCTTGTTCGTTAGCATGTTACAGGATAACACATATAACACACACAACATATCCCTTAAGAAGCTTTCGGAGTTTTTCCCAATGCCTGTATTTATTTTAGGCATCCAGCCTGAAAGTGTTGATTTTGGTGAAAATATTTCGTATCTTGTAAAGTATGAAGCTGACAACTTAATTAAACTAATTAATTCAGAGGAGGAATTATGGCGATCCATTATTTATGCAAAGCTTGCAGAGGGCACCTGAATGTCAAGACATCCATAGTCCTTTCAGCGACCAGGCTGAACAGTTCAAAAAAAGGATTGATCTTCCTTAACCCGGAACTCGGGAATTATACTGTCACCACTCACCCGTCGTTCACCATGGAAGAGGGTGAAGAGTACCTTATTAATTGTCCCATCTGCCACGCTCATCTGAACAGTCTTAAATATGATCATCTTGTAAGGATCATCATGATTGATGAAAACGGCAAAGAATTCGATATATATTTCTCAGATATTGTCGGAGAGAAGTGCACCTACAAGATCAGTGGAACCACCGTGGAAAAGATAGGTCCCGACGCAGTGAAGTACAATAAATACTTTGACGTTCCCGAAGAGGACCGGAAGTACCTTTGAATCTCAGTCTGCGGTTTTCTGTTTTTTCAACCAACAATTTGTTCTATTTTTGTTTCCGTCAGAAATGAAACGGTAAATATTTTATTTTAATGGATAAGAACATACACAAAAGAGCAGCGGACAATATCAGGATACTGTCGATGGCAATGGTTGAAAAAGCCAGATCGGGGCATCCCGGAGGTGCAATGGGCGGGGCCGACTTTATTCATATTTTGTTTTCCGAATTCCTGAATTTTGATCCGGATGATCCGCAATGGATCAAAAGGGACAGGTTTTTTCTCGATCCGGGTCATATGTCGCCGATGCTTTATTCTGTTCTGACACTGACGGGCCTTTTCACTGTTGATGATCTTAAAAACTTCCGCCAGTGGGGAAGCACAACGCCAGGTCATCCTGAACTGGACTTCCTCCGGGGTATTGAGAACACATCAGGACCTCTGGGTCAGGGTCACACAATGGCTGTCGGGTCTGCCATTGCGGAAAGATTTCTTGCCGCAAGGTTTGGAGAACTTTTCAGCCATAAAACATTTGCCTTCATCTCCGACGGAGGGATACAGGAAGAAATATCGCAGGGGGCAGGCAGACTGGCAGGCTTTCTTGGATTGAACAATCTTGTTATGTTCTATGATTCAAACAAGATCCAGCTCTCAACGGAAACAAAAGATGTTACCCGTGAGGATACAGCAGCCAAATACCGTTCCTGGGGCTGGCACGCTATTGAAATTGACGGAAATGACCACGACCAGATCCGGGACGCCCTCAGAGATGCAACCATGGAAAAAGAAAGACCGGTGATCATCATCGGTAGCACTGTAATGGGTAAAGGGCTTGTAGATGTCCATGGACACAGCTTTGAAGGCAAAACATCAACCCACGGAATGCCGGTGAGTGAGGCCGGAGCATCATATGAAAAATCATTGACCAGCCTGGGTGGGGATATTTCTGATCCTTTTGCCATCTTTGATGACGTCAGGGAATTTTACTCAGGAATACTGAAAGATAAAAGAGCCAGGGCAGAACAGTGGAGACAAAGGAAATCTGCCTGGACAGACGCCAACATAGACCTTAACAGGAAACTTGACAATTTCTGCTCCGGATATACTCCTGAAATAGACTACAGTGCTGTTCAACACAAGGAAAACTCAGCTACAAGAGCGGCTTCCTCAGTACTGCTGGCAACCTATGCAAAGACAATAGAGAATATGATCGTTGCATCAGCAGACCTGGCCAATTCAGACAAAACCGACGGGTTTTTGAAAAACACACGTCCTTTCGCAAAAGGTGATTTTTCGGGCTCTTTCCTCCATGCAGGAGTATCCGAGCTCACTATGGCGGCAGTAATGAACGGCATTGCTCTTCATGGCGGTGTTATCCCTGCCTGCGGTACGTTCTTTGTCTTTTCAGATTTTATGAAACCCGCCGTGCGGCTTGCCTGCCTTATGGGACTGCCGGTAAAATATATCTGGACTCACGACGCTTTCCGCGTAGGTGAGGATGGCCCGACACACCAGCCGGTAGAGCAGGAAGCACAGATACGCCTCATGGAGCAACTTAAGAATCATAAAGGAGACAACAGCATGCTCGTTCTCAGACCTGCCGATTCTGCAGAAACAACAATTGCATGGAAACTCGCTATGGAAAACAAAAAAACTCCTACGGCCATTATACTATCCCGCCAGGGTATTAAAGACCTTCCTTCTTCTTCCGGCAACAGATTCAATGACGCCATTAATGTAAACAAAGGAGCATATATTGTCAGTGACTGCGAAGGGAAACCGGACATTATCCTGCTCGCAAGCGGATCAGAAGTTTCCACACTTTTTGAAGGTGCTCACCTCCTTAAAAAGGAAAATATCAAGGTCAGAATTGTCTCCGCGCCCTCCGAAGGCCTCTTCAGAAAACAATCAGAAAAATACCAGAAATCGGTCATTCCTGATAATATTCCGGTGTTTGGACTGACAGCCGGACTGCCGGCTACCCTCAGAGGACTGACAGGGCCCCGGGGGAAAATATGGGGAGTTGAAACATTCGGATATTCCGCACCATATAAGGTGCTTGACGAAAAATTCGGTTTCACTCCTGAAAATGTATACCTGCAGGTCAGGAATTACCTTTCACAATGTAACTGTAGCTAGAAAACATGTTTTATGAACAGAAATTTCCGGATCGCAATATCAGTATCCCGGGCCCTCAGCAATCAAAACAGAAACAGCGAACCTGGAAAGACCGGACTAAAAAGGTGAAATTGCAGCCTTGTTTATTTTCCTGATTGCCGGCACTTATAATTCAATCAGCCGGATAATGATAACCTGTAATATACAGCTGCTGAAAACTGCAATGAAAGGATCCTTAAGTATTTAGCTTAAAAAGTTAAATTTTGCTATCTTTGCACCTCAAATTCTGCAAATGAAATACGACATAAAACCGGGAATAAAGGGTCTTATTTTTGATCTTGACGGAACGCTTGCCGACACAATGCCATATCACTTTGAAGCCTGGAAAAGAGCCTGCCTCAAACATGGCGCAGATATGGACAACGAATTCCTTCGAAGATACACCGGAAGTCCGGGCTGGATAATTGCAAACGAAGTGATAAAAAAGTGCGGCCTGAACGGAGGCGTAACGGCCGAACAGATCATCGAAGAAAAACTTGTTGAATTTTACAGTATGCAGCATCATATTCAGCCGGTTGCTCCTGTCGTGGATATTGTTAAGAAATATCATAACATATTACCTATGGCTGTCGGTACCGGAGGACACAGGGAAGCTGTTGAAAGAACACTCGAAATAACAGATCTCAGGAAATATTTTGAGATTATCATTACTGCCAATGACGTTGAAAACTTCAAGCCCCATCCTGAGACATTTCTGCGTTGCGCCAGAATGATGGATGTTGAACCTGCTTTTATCGAAGTTTTTGAAGACGGGGAACTTGGTCTTGAAGCCGCCAGGAATGCGGGCATGATTGCGACAGATGTCAGATCGTGGTACAAGTCGGACTGGTAATCATTTACTCTGTTTTTGCAGACCCTCCCCTCAGGACAGACTATACTGACTATTGTGAGACTTAAAAACGGGGGTTCATGAAGAAACTGAACTCAACGAAGGCCGCTTTTGCATGGAAATTCCGGAAAAAGGTATAACAATATTTTGATTGCCGTGAATCTTAAATAAATCAAGAAGGTGAAAAAGATTGTCCGGACCGGTGACGGATCAGACACAATATTCGTAACCGAACTGAATGAACATTATCATTCTGTCCACGGAGCAATAAGGGAATCAACCTGCGTTTACATAATAAACGGATTTGATTTCTGTAATGCCGACCCTGTCAGAATTCTTGAGATTGGATTTGGCACCGGCCTCAATGCCATGCTTACTTTCATGAAAGCCGCAGAATCCGGAAGATATGTGGAATATACTTCAATCGAAAAATTTCCATTGTCACCCTTAATTATTAACTCGTTGAATTACATTGATTTTTTCGAAAATGAACATGGAAAGATCTTCGACACCTTACATTCGTTGCCCTGGGATCGCAATTATTATATAACCGACAGTTTCATTTTCAGAAAAATCAAATCAGATTTTACGGTTTACAATCCTTCCGGTTCATATGATCTTATTTATTATGATGCCTTTGGACCTGACAAACAACCGGAGATGTGGACAAAAGAGGTCATGATAAAAATCGCCGGAGTTTCAGCCCCAGGCGCGGTCTTTGTCACCTATTCAGCAAAGGGTGAAGTAAAGAGGAACCTGAATGACACTGGTTTTTCGGTCAGCTTATTGCCGGGGCCTCCCGGAAAAAGACATGTCATCCGGGCTGTAAAAATTTAAAAAAATAATTACCGCGGCCACGTATCAGATCGCTCAAAGTGTTATCTTTGCGCCAAATTTTAATTTAATCAAAACTACTTCAAATGAAAATCAAAGGATTAATTGTATCTTCCATCGTTTCCGCATTGCTGCTGGGTGCATGTGCAAAAAGTTCTGTATCGGGTGTGAAAATTAAGAATCATGAAGATTCACTGTCATATGCCTTTGGCATTGTAAATTACAATGCCCTGAAAGGTGATTCCATAAATCTTAATCCTTTGGTTGTTGCCAGAGCCATGGTGGATGGTGAAAAAGGAAAGCCTGTTATGTCAGATGATATAGCCAGGGGCTTTATTATGGAATATATTAATGAACGTGAAGCACAAAAGATTGCCAGGCAGCAGGAACTCGACAAGGTAAATTACAAAGATTACATTGAGGAAAATGAAGAGTTTTTAGCAAAGAACAAAGAGAGGGCCGGTGTTACTGTTACTCCAAGCGGACTGCAATATGAAGTCATTAAGATGGGAACAGGCGCCAAACCTACCAGCGAAAATACTGTAAGGGTTCATTATTCAGGGACTCTTATTGACGGTACCGAATTTGACTCTTCAATCAAAAGGAATGATCCGGCAGAGTTTCCGTTATCAGGTGTTATCCCCGGTTGGACGGAAGGGTTGCAGCTGATGCCCGTTGGTTCAAAATTTAAGTTGTATCTGCCACAGGAGCTTGCATATGGAGCAAATGGCGCAGGTCCGAGTGTAAAACCCTACTCAACACTGATTTTCGAGGTAGAACTGCTCGAAATAATAAAATAAGCGAGACTGTATGACTGCCGAGATACACACAGCAAAAGGTCCGATGCTGGTAAGCTTTTTTGAAGATGATGCTCCTGCAACTGTTGAAAATTTTACCAGGCTTGCGAAAGAAGGATATTATGACGGCCTGGCTTTTCACAGGGTTATACCTGATTTTGTAATACAGGGTGGCTGCCCTTACTCAAAAGACATGAGCGACCCCAGGGTCGGGACCGGAGGACCTGGTTATACAATCGATTGCGAACTTACCGGAGAAAACCAGTATCATGATAAAGGTGTTTTGTCAATGGCTCATGCCGGACGTAACACAGGCGGTTCCCAGTTTTTTATCTGCCATAACCGGTCCAACACAAAACACCTCGACAGGCAGCATACCTGTTTTGGGAAAATTACTGAAGGACTGGATGTCATAGACAAAATCCGCAAGGGAGACAGGATCGAAAAGATTATAATCCGAGAAGAATAGCAATTATGGCGTTTGAGATTACAGGCAAAGTTGTAGAGATCCATCCGGTAAATCAAATCAATGACAAATTCCGCAAGAGGGAATTTGTGATCGAAAAGAAAGATACTGCCGGTGCGGCTGTGTTCATCGATTATATTAAATTTCAGCTTATCCAGGACAAATGCGACCTGATCAATGAGTCATTTCTTAATGAAGAAGTGAAAATATCGTTCAATATAAAGGGCAACAAATGGGAACGGGACGGAAAGATCAACTATTTCACCAACCTCGATGCCTGGAAGATAGAAAGGGCTTCCGGCCCTGAGACTGAAGCCGAAAATACCATGCCCTCCGGTTTCACACCGGACGATATATCTCCGGAAAATGATGAATTGAGCGATCTGCCATTCTGAAAAGCACAAAGGCTGTTTGAAAGAAAGTCCCCTGAAAATCTTCATGTGACTCCCATGATCTTACCTGCCTTATGCCCGGGCTCAGGGAGTAAAAAAGATATATCACACAATCAGAAAAATAGCCCCGATACTATTTTCTTTATATGTTTTTCTTATCTTGACTTGTCAAACCGGGTTATTTATTTCGTTCGGTTAATTATCTGTTTTTCATGACACAATCACTTATCATCATTATGAGATACATTCTTTTTGCAATATTGTTCTTTATCTGCCTTACCGGCAGTTCACAGGTAATAACTGAATCGCCTGTGATTATGACAGACACATACCCGGTCACTCTCCCGTATAACAGGTTGATACAGCCGGCCGGCCTCCAGCTGATTTTTGGCGATGAGTCCCGTGAAAACCATTCTCTTGATGTTGCTTTATCGGCTGATAACTACTGGCTTGCAGTGGAAGAACGTTTCAGCATAATTTTTATAAGCACTCCTGATCACACCATCAGATACCGGCTCGATAATAACCAGCACCCTGACCTGAGGGGCGGAATGAACACATATTCCGGAATAAAGTGGTATCAGGAAAAAGGTCGTTTGGAGGTCTTCTGGAGCGCGACCGGAACAAGGGGGAGATCTTTTGTTGTATCGGCTGTCTGGGATGGCAAAAAGGCAGAATTCGGACGTATCTTCGAATACAGGCCGGAACCTCCTTCCAGAACCGCTCTCCCTAATGAAATTATCATCACAAAAGAGGAAGGGAAGAAGTATCTGTATGTGGCCCTTAACGGGAACAATAAGGTCCTGAAACAGGATCTTGCCACAGGTGATACTATCTGGGTGGCAGACCCTGGAGTAGCTCCATATGGCCTGGTTATGGCTGCAGGAAAGCTTTATGTTACAAACTGGGCAGGAAGACATCCTGAAAAAAATGATCCCGAAGTTGCAGGAGTTCCGTGGGGAAAAGCAAGAGTGAACAACAATACAGGTGGTTCGACACACGAAGGAAGCGTCAGTGTAATTGATCCCGGCAGCGGAAAAATTATTAAAGATATAATTGTCGGTCTTCATCCTAACGAGATCACTGCTGACAGAAAGGGCAGGTTCGTTTACGTCACCAATTCAAACAGTGACAACGTTTCCGTGATAAACACTTTCACAGATGAGGTTTCGGAAACTATCAGCGTCAGATTACAACCTGAAATCAATCCTTTCTTCGGTGATTCTCCGAATGGAATTTGCCTGTCTCCTGACAACAGGACTCTTTATGTTGCAAACGGAATGGATAATGCGCTGGCTGTTATAAGACTTGGGCAGAATGCAGCCAGAAGGGGCAGTGCTGTTAACAGTTCAGTAACCGGATTCATTCCTACCGGAGCGTATCCTTCGGGTATTGCACTTTCACGAACCGGAGTAATCTATGTGGCAAACCTTGAAGGTAACGGCATTCATCTGGGAATGAGAGACTCCTCTACCGAAAACATTATCTACAACTCACATTACATGGCAGCCTCCATCTCGGTAATCCCGGTTCCTGATAAAAGATCACTCCGTACCTACACCGATACAGTCGTGGCGGTCAATGATCTGGCAAGGGCAACTCTTGCAAGGGAGGCCCCAAGACCAGGTGTTGCCCCAAAGCCTGTTCCTGACAGAATAGGTGAACCATCTGTATTCAGGCACGTACTTTACATAATAAAAGAAAACAGAACATACGACCAGATCCTGGGTGATATGGAAGAAGGAAACGGAGATCCGGGTCTGTGTATTTATGGAGAAGAGGTTACTCCAAACACTCATAAACTTGCCAGAGAATTCCAGCTTCTTGACAACTTTCATGTATCGGGTAAATGCTCTGCTGAGGGTCACCAATGGACCGACGCTTCAATTGTTACCGATTATATTGAAAAAAACATGAGGGCATGGTTCAGAAGTTACCCGCACGTTCAGGAAGACGCCCTGGTATACTCCCCGACAGGATTTCTCTGGGATAATGGCCTGAAATCCGGTAAAAAAGTGAGAATATACGGTGAAGCATCTGTGCCTGTTCTTGCCTCAAAAATGACATGGACAGATATTTATCAGAAATACCTGGCAGGGGAAAAAACAGACTTTTATAACCGGACTACCCTGGATCCTGTCAGAGGTATACTGAGCCAGACCTTTCCGTCGTATGGCAGCCACCAGTTTACAGATATCATGAGGGCTGATGATTTCATCAGGGAGCTGAGAGAATTTGAGGCAATGGAAGGAGACCAGCTGCCTGAACTGATGATAATGGCTTTACCAAATGACCATACTGCAGGCACAAGGCCGGGCTACCCCACTCCCAGGGCAATGATAGCAGATAATGACCTTGCACTGGGGCGGATAGTGGAGGCCGTCTCGCGAAGCCGGTTCTGGAAAAACACACTGATTCTGGTTGTCGAAGATGATTCACAGGCCGGATGGGATCATGTTTCAGCCTACCGTTCAATTGCACTGGCGATAAGCCCTTATTCAAGACTGAGAACCACAATCAGTACTTTTTATACCCAACCTTCTGTTGTGAGAACGATCGAACAGGTTCTGGGAATGCCTCCGATGAATATCCAGGATGCTATTGCAAACCCTATGGCTGACTGTTTTGCTGATGATCCTGACCTTTCTCCCTACACGGCTGTCCCAAACAGGATTCCGCTTGATGAAATGAATAAGCCTCTTTCATCTCTTACGGGAAAAGCTCTTCATTATGCAAAGAAAAGCATGCTGCCTGAATTCGACGGGGTCGATTCAGGCAATGATGACCTGCTTAACAGGATATTATGGCATGCAGCCAGGGGAAACAGCCCATACCCGTCGAAGTATGCAGGCGCCGGGAAGTTTGAAAAAGAGACCGAAGAAGAAACAGAATAATATTTTGGACCGCATAGTTGTTTATGACAAATCCCCTGATTGATAATTGGGAAACACCTTACGGAACACCTCCCTTTCATCTGATAAGAACATCGTACTACAAGAAGGCTGTTGAATACGCAATAAATCAGGCAAGGGAGGAAATAGCCCTTGTCACTGAAAATCCGGCTTCTCCCGACTTTGATAATACTGTGGCAGCACTTGACAGGGCCGGAGACAAATTATCGCTTATCTCATCCCTTCTTTTCAACCTGAACAGCGCTGAGACTTCAGGTGAACTGCAGAAAGAAGTTCAGGAAATATCACCAATCCTGACCCGCTTTTCCAATGATATAACCCTCAATGATAGATTGTTCAGCCGGATTTCGGCTGTATACAGAAATAAAGGATCTGTCAGCATGACTACCGAGGAGGAGATGCTGCTTGAAAAACATTACAGGAATTTTATTCTGGGAGGGGCAGGATTGGGAGACAGGGAAAAGAAAAGGTTCAGGGAGATTTCCGAGGAACTGGCACAGCATACTCTTAAATTCGAAGAAAATGTTCTGGCTGAGACAAAGGCATTTGAATTGCTCATTACAGATATAAATGATCTAAAGGGAATTCCTTCCGACAAGGCAGAGGCTGCAGCTGAAGAGGCTATACAGAGGGGCAGAGACAGAGGGTGGCTGTTCACTCTTGATTACCCCAGCTACGTTCCATTCATGCAATACTGCGACAAGAGGGAACTCCGCGAAAAAATGTTCAAAGCTTATACCTCAAGAGCATACAGGGGAAATCAGAACGATAACAGAACCCTGGTCTCAGGGATCGCAAATTTACGGCTTGAGAAGGCAAAACTGCTCGGATTCAGCAATTACGCTGAAATGGTGCTCGGAGACAAAATGGCCGGAAAACCTGCAACAGTTTCAAAATTTCTTGATGACATTTATAATGCATCGCGCGATGCCGGACTCAGGGATGTTGAGAGCATGAAAGATTTTGCGAGAAATCTGGGACACAAAGAGAGTCTGGAACCCTGGGACTGGGCGTACTACTCGGAAAAACTGAAAAAATCGAAATTTAATATTGACGATGAATTGCTTAAGCCCTATTTTTCCCTGAGTAATGTCCGCAGGGCAGTCTTCGATCTTGCAGAAAGATTATTCGGCCTGAAGTTTGTGAGAAATAAAGGACTTCCGGTATATCATAGTGAGGTTGAAGCGTACCTCGTTTATGATGATGATGGATCCTTTCAGGCAGTACTGTACCTTGATTTCCATCCCCGAAAAGGTAAAAACAACGGTGCCTGGATGACAAACTACAGGGAACAGAAAATTTCAGGAGATATTAATACAAGACCTGTTATCTCTGTTGTAACAAATTTTACCAGGCCCTCCCGGTCAAAGCCATCTCTTCTGACGTTCAATGAGCTGACAACTTTTCTTCACGAGTTCGGGCATGCACTGCATGGAATGCTTTCCCAATGCACCTTCGAAAGTCTTTCCGGGACAAATGTTGCCCGCGATTTCGTCGAGCTTCCGTCGCAGATACTTCAAAACTGGGCTTATGAACAGGAATGGCTGGAGAGCTGGGCTGTTCATTACAGAACTGGTAAAACAATACCTTTTGATCTGGTAAAAAAGATCAGGGAGTCATCCACTTTCAATGAGGGATATGCCTGCCAGAGGCAGCTTGGTTTCGGATTTCTTGACATGGCCTGGCATACTGTTACAGGACCGATTGAAAATACAGTTTCGGAATTTGAAATTTCAGCAACACAGAAAACCGAACTGCTGCCGCCCTTAAGCTCATCAAATTTAAGCTGTTCTTTCACACATCTTTTCAGTGGAGGGTATGCAGCCGGATATTATGGCTACAAATGGGCTGAAGTGCTTGATGCTGATGCATTTCAGATGTTCAGAGAATCGGGAATATTCAACAGGCTTACAGCCGGCTCCTTTCGTAAAAATATCCTCGAAAAAGGGGGAAGTGACAATCCTCTGAATCTTTATATTAAGTTCAGGGGAAAAAAGCCTGATCCTAATGCCTTCCTTAAAAGAAGAGGCCTTATTTTATGAGGAAAAAAGCTGCCGGCAGTACCATAGGTCAGATAGTGCTTTTTAAGCGATATTTAACCGCAAATTATTGCTAATATTGTTTTTTCAATCTGTATTTTAAAATATTGCATGATCTTATTTTTCAAAAGTAAAACCGGTACTATCATTGCAGCAGATGCTGCCTCCTCACTTTCGTCAGCTGATATAGAAAAGCTCGTCTGGCTGTTTAACGAAAGTCTTCCCGTCAAAAGCCAGGTTATTGAAGGCCTGTTCACCGGACCAAGAAAAGAGATGATAACCCCTTGGAGTACAAATGCCGTTGAGATAACCCAGAATATGGGGATCACCGGTTTGCAACGAATTGAGGAGTTTTTTCCCGTCAGCTCTGTGAATCCGGTATATGATCCCATGCTGCAATCGTTGTACAGAAATCTTGATCAGTTGATTTTCATCACCGACAGGATCCCTGAAAAAATTATTCATGTTGAGGACATAAAAAAATATAACGATCAGGAGGGGCTTGCACTTAATGATGATGAAATAAGGTATCTTGAAAAACTGTCGTCCATAGTAGGAAGAAAACTTACTGACAGCGAGGTGTTTGGATTTTCACAGGTAAATTCAGAACATTGCCGCCACAAGATATTCAACGGGATATTTGTGATCAACGGAAAAGAGATGGAATCAACCCTTTTCCAGT
>CAYXSM010000003.1:150155-225829 GCA_964466705.1 uncultured Rikenellaceae bacterium | reverse complement strand
AAAAATACCACGACACCCTATAAATACACTATTAAATACAATCATACCATAAACAGGTTGCCAGGCTATATTTCGACATATATGAAAAAGCTGAGGATGAAAAAATCAGGTCATTGATCTTTGAACTCTATGAGCACGAGAGAAACCGGGAAGCTTACCTCGGCCGACACAAGAAAATAGCTGAAGCAATGAACTGTTGGCTTGATTTTCCCTGTGATAAACTGTCAAACCAGATAACTGAGTGCTTCAATAATAATATTAATCCCGGGTCTGAAATGACCATGGAAGATCTAATAAAAATTGAATTGTATTTTGATGACTGTCTGATAAAGCTATATAACATTCTGGCGGCTGAGAATGAGTTGAGCGAAACAGTTGCTAATATTTTTTATTACATGCTGAAAAAAACAAAAAAGGAACAGGCCATGTTCGCTGATATGCTCTATAATTCAAAAAATAATCTTCATTCCGGTATTTCATTTCAGACCACCTGAATAAGCTCCTTATCCATAACTTATAGTATATTGGTTTTCATGACCGATGGTATATCTGATAAACAACTGACATGGTTGTTTGTCAGGTAATTCATGTGCTTTGCAGTCAATCCCGGAGGAATCAATCTGCGACTTTATTGCCGTTATATGCGCTCTTTACCCGTCGGGGCCCAAATTATTATTTTGCCCGGGCTTAAATATTTTACAAAAAGAGCATAAATTTAGATCTTAATATGGTCGTTTATTTAAAACAAAATTGTTATGAAGCGGTGTTTAATTATGATCCTGACATTTGTACAGGTTGTATTCGTCGCCATGTCGCAGCAGGTGGTCTGGCAACCCGATGTAATTAAAGCTTTAACCCCGGAATGGACCGGTGAGAGATATGATGACGGCAGGCCGAAAGTGCCTGATGCATTGCTGGAAAGATTGAAAAACTGTGCTTTTGAAGAGATTCAATCCTATCTTCGTCAGCAGGGTTACCGCAATGTCTTTGAGAATTTTACCGGTCTCAATGAAAACGGATGGCACATTATTCATCCCGAAAGGGTTATGACGGGACGGGCGCTGACGGCACAGTTCATGCCTATGAGGCCTGATTTCAACAATTATGTTCAGGCTCAGGCCGAAAAAGAAGGCACACATGTCCCCGTTACCAATTATGCACCTATTATCAAGTTGCAGGAGGGAGATATCTATGTTGCTGATTCCTACGGTAAAATAGAGGGAGGAACACTTATCGGCTCAAACCTGGCGAATGCAATCGCCAGGGCAGGTAAAAGAGGAGTCATTTTTAACGGTTCACTCCGCGACTATGAAGGCCTGGAAGAAATAGGCGAAACCTTCAACGGCTGGATAAGGGGATATGATCCTTCAGGGATTGAGCAGATGATGACGGCCTGGGTCAACGCCCCCATCCGCATCGGCCGGATAACAATACTTCCCGGTGATGCCATACTTGCCAAAAAGCTGGGGATTGCAGTAATCCCACCACACCTCCTGCATGATTGCGTTGTCTTTTGCGAGTATATTACCCTCCGCGACCAGTTCAGTTTCCACTGTATTCACACAAACAGGTTCCCCTACATCAATGAAGCATTCGTCGTGGATCGCGATGTATACGAGAAGGCTTTCCTGGAATGGCTGAATACACAGGAACTGCCCATGCCGAGGGAGGAACTGGATGCCTTCCTGAAAAAAAGAGAGGAAGAAAGGGCAGCCCGGAGCAAGAACAGGCCGGGATCATGAATTTTGCAACTGAATGACTACATTAGAGAATTCATATAACCAAACAGAAAAAACATGAAAAATTTTATTAAAAGAACTGTTTCAGAAGACAGGCAAAGGGAAAATGCTGAAGCTGAAGCCGCCAGGGCTGAAATCGCCAATCCGGCCACAAGTGAAAGCCGCCGTAATTTTCTGAAAAAAACAGCCATCGGAGGCATAGCTCTTGGAGGAGGAATGATGTCGATGGAAGAGACCGTTGAAAAGGCCACTTCAAAAGTAAAACGTTCCTCTTCTCCTTCTGACTTGAAGATTACTGACATGAGATCTGCAAAGACAGCCGTGATGGGCGGCACGGCAATTATCCGCATAGACACCAATCAGGGCATTTACGGACTGGGAGAGGTCAGGGATGCCGCCGATTCACGCTATGCGCTTATGCTTAAAAGCAGGATAATCGGTGAAAATCCATGCAATGTCGAGAAGATATTCAAGATCATCAGGCAGTTTGGCTATCACGGCCGCCAGGGTGGAGGTGTCTCTGCTGTTGAAATGGCAATGTGGGATCTCTGCGGCAAAGCATACAATGTTCCTGTCTGGCAGCTGCTGGGAGGCAGGTATCGCGACAGGATAAGACTCTATGCCGATACTCCGGGCGGCCAGAGCGTGGAGGAACAGCAGCAGCGGATCAGATACCGCATGATTGACCAGGGCTATACTTGGCTGAAGATGGACCTTGGCATCAGGGTCCTCCGAAATATTCCCGGTACTCTGGTAAACCAGAAATGGTGGACAGAAAATGATCAGCTGATGAGGGAGACAAACAACTTTTATATGTCAACAGGACGAACCCTCCATCCTTTCACCCAGATACAGATAACCGACAAAGGTCTCGAAGAGATGGCACGGATAGTGGCAGAAGCACGTGATCTGGTCGGCTGGGATGTGCCTGTTTTCACAGATCATTTCGGACATTTTGATAAAAACAACGGGATCCGCCTGGGAAGAGCCCTGGAGAAATACAGGCTTGCCTGCATGGAAGATATTATTGCATGGTGGTATGTTGACGACTGGAAAACCATGTCTGATGCACTTGAAACCCCAACCATGACCGGGGAGGATATATATCTGCTTGACGGATTTCAACCGCTGATAGACAAGCATGCAGTTGACATCGTCCATCCTGATCTGGCTAGTTCGGGAGGGATTCTTGAGACAAAGAAAATTGGTGATTATGCCGAAAAGCACGGTGTGGCTATGGCATTGCACCAGGCGGGCACACCGGTTTCGTTTATGGCAAATGTACACTGTGCAGCAGCCACTCAGAACTTTCTCGCGCTTGAACATCATTCGGTTGATGTTGAATGGTGGGAAAACCTGGTCAAAATGACTGGCTCACAGCCGATAATTTCCAAAGGACATGCCCCGGTGCCTCTTGATTCTCCCGGATTAGGAATAGAGTTGAATGATGAAGTCGTTAAGGAACATCTGAGACCTGATGAGCCGGGATATTTTCTGCCCACACCCGAATGGGATCAGAGGCGCTCAGCTGACCATCTTTTCAGCTAAGTGTCAGATGTGTTGATTATTTGTCGGCCCGGAGGGAATCGAACCCTCGACCCCATGATTAAGAGTCACGTGCTCTGCCAGCTGAGCTACGGGCCGTACTATGCATAAAGTTACGAAAATTACCTGTAAAAGGGATGCAGGTGTATTAATAAAGCTAAATTTGCGGGATAACAGGACTCATTTGTAACACACAGGTCAAATGCCAAACAGGATAAGATCAAGGCGGATCAAGATGCCCCCCCGGATGGAAGGGTATAAGCCTTTCGGGGTTCCGATGCGCGAACTTGAATCAGTAGGACTTTTCTTTGAAGAATATGAAGCTTTAAGATTAGCGGACTATGAAAATCTTACCCAGGAAGAAGCCTCAGGGAGAATGAATATTTCCCGGCCTACATTTACAAGACTGTATGACAAGGCACGAAAAAAAATCGCTAAAGCCTTTGTTGAGGGTAAGGCAATAATTATCCACGGAGGAAACTATGTTGCCGAGAATTACTGGTACAGGTGCGACGATTGTCACGAAACTATGGTCTCGGATCATCCTGTTGATCAATGCCTTGAATGCGATTCGCCAAATATTGCCAGGCTTAATGATCATCGCGGCAGATCCGGGCGGAAATAACTAAATAAATTTCAATGAGGGCCACTTAAAAAATGATCGCAATGGCAAGAGAAATTGTTGAAACAACATGGATTGAAAATATGGCCTTTGAAGCGGAAGTCAATGGTCATAAGCTCGTTCTGGATGCTGAGGAAGCTGTCGGAGGAAAGAACCGGGGCCCGAGGCCAAAACCACTGATGCTTGTAGCTCTTGCAGGATGTACGGCAATGGATGTTATTTCTATCCTTAAAAAAATGCGGGTCGAAGTGGAAAAATTCAACGTCAGGGTTGAAGGCGAACTTACGGAAGATTACCCTAAGCATTTTTACAGGATTCATACAATATACGGATTCAAAGGCCGGGATCTTCCGCGTGATAAAATTAAAAAAGCCATTGAGCTGTCAGAGGAAAGATATTGCGGTGTGACTGCTGTTTATAAGAAGGCTGTCAGAATGTCTTCTGAAATACAAATTTCAGAGTGATGATCATCGTCCACAAACAGAGATCAGACCCTAAATCCGCAAAATAACATTGATTATGTGGCGGAACAAAAAACGCTTATGATCATCATAAAAGTAATCACAGCCGAAGAAATAACCTCAGTAAGAGCCGAAGGCGGACAGTCTCTGCTTGAGATCCTCAGAAAAAAAGGATATAACCTGTATGCACCTTGCGGAGGGAAAGGAACATGCGGAAAATGCACCTTGATGGTCAGAGGTGAGGGAGAAGTGATCTCCTGCAAATATTATCCCGCAAAAGACATCGAGGTTGTTTTACCCGGCGAAACCGAGGCCAGAATACTTGTCCATCAGACGGAATATCTTGAAGAAATGCCCTTTAAGGCCCGGAGACCGGAGTTCGACGGGTTGGATGTCTTCGGGGTGGCAATTGATGTTGGCACAACCACCCTGGTCATCTATTTTCTCAATCTTAAAACAGGGGAGATTGAGAAAGTATCATCTTTTCTTAATCCCCAAAAAGCATTCGGGGCTGACATCATATCCCGTATAAATTACTGCCAGGAGCATGAAGGCGGGCTGTCAGAATTGCAGACCGTCATTCTTGATTCAATAAACAGGCAGCTCGACGGATTCCGGAAGATCAGAGAACCCGGGTCCGTGAATTTTGAAAGGATAGTGATCGTCGGCAATACCACAATGCTTCACCTTCTTCTGGGCGAAGATCCGGTTTCAATAGCTCTTGCACCTTTTGTGCCAAAATTCACTGACAGGCAAACAAGAAAAGGCTTGTCAAGCGGCCTGAAGATAAATAACGAGGGGGAGGTGATCACTCTTCCGTGCCTGTCAGCCTTTGTTGGAGCAGATATTATTGCCGGCCTTTCAGTTCTGAAACCGAAATTCAGGAATTATCTCTTCCTTGATATCGGCACCAACGGGGAAATGGCCATCGTTAAGGGAAAGGAGATCGTGGCTTGTGCAACAGCAGCCGGACCTGCATTTGAAGGGGCAAACATCTCCTGCGGAATGGCTGCAGTCAACGGAGCCGTTTCAGCTTTCCACGACCCGGGCAAGTATCAGGTTATCGGAGGAAGTGAACCTGCCGGAATATGCGGTTCAGGCATTGTTGATCTGGTTGCTTACCTCCTGCGGACAGGAAGAATTGATGAGACCGGCCGCCTGACAGAACCCTGCATTGTCCATTCAGAAAATAAAATCATGGTGACACAGGAAGACATCAGGGAGATCCAGCTGGCCAAATCGGCAGTTTTCTCTGGAATTAAGATATTGATGAAGATTACGGGATTGACTTTCGGCGATCTTGATGCCCTTTACCTTGCAGGGGGATTCGGCAATTATATAAACATCAGGTCAGCAACAGATATAGGACTGCTTCCACGTGAAATGGAAGGCAGGATATATCCGGTAGGGAACAGTGCAGGAATCGGAGCATTGCAATATCTGAGGAATCAGGACCTTGAACAAAAGATAAGCCACATTCTCGGTAACATACAATATGTTGAGTTGTCAAATGTTGATGAATTCGCAACTGAATTCGCCATGAACATGAATTTCACAGTTCCTGATACAATTAAGAAAACAAGCATCTGATTGTTATTATAATCTTCATGATCAGGCCTGTAATCAGACATCAGCCAGCGGCGGTCTGATGCGGTCTTCCAAATATGCCATGACAGAAATGAAAATCCGGTCTGTTTTTTCGGTCTGTGGAAGAACTTCCCTTGTAAGTTCAAGATACCTCCTGTTCTTTATTGATTCGAAGGCAGGCTTAAAATTGATGTCGTAGATCCATCCTGTCTGCAGCAGCTTGAAGTCGTTAAGGTTCCTGACATTTTTTATGTCGACGATCTTCCCCTTTAAAAGGCTGTCGTATACTTTTTCGGAATAACCCGGGGTGTCGGGAAGATTCAGGGTGAGCATTTCGTTCTTTTCATTGTCATTACGGTGGTAGTGACTGAGAATTACTTTCCATATGTCAAGTTTGTCAGCGTCGCGGATAAGCCTGGGGTAGAACAGTGAAACGTCATCAGCAGCTTTCGGAAGCGAGGGTTTGTTGTGAAGCATAACCGAGCGTGAAATAACCGAACGGACCTGGCTGCTGAAATGATCCAGCAGGCCATGCTGCCTTATCAGCCTGATTCCCATGTCTGCATGATCGTCAGACAAACCGTCGGAAAAGGTCATGTACTGCCTGAGTTGCTCAAAGCGTCCGATGTCATGGAGGAGTGCTATTATTTCCGCCAGCCTGAGCTCATCATCCGTAAGACCTAGGGACTTTCCAAGGATCAGTATCTCACTGCAGACATTTTTTGTGTGGATAACCTTAAGTTTTGCACTTTTACGGAAGTCATCGTCACCTGATGTATAATCCAGGACAAACTCTTCAAACCATGACTTTAAATGGTCCACGCTCGCCTTGTCTATTATAACGCTGAAAGTCTGGTAGTTCAATTCTTATGCTATTTTACAGAAATTACAAAAAGCCAGGGTGGTACAAGATCCCAAATCAATTTACCTCACGGAATGCCGGTTGGTGAAGGTGCATGTCTGACAGGATTCACCCCCCGGCATTATTGACAGCCATTTTTATGGCGATAAAATTATATGAACAAAGGTTCATTTAAAAATAAAACAGATTAAATTTGGATAAAAACCACATGAAGATATCAATACTTTCAGAGAACTGCGCTGGTGCATTCACAATGGCCGAGCATGGTTTGTCATATCTTATCCAGCACAATGGCAGGAAACTGCTTTTTGACACTGGCCAGAGTGATCTGTTCCTCAGAAATGCCGAAAAGATGAAAGTAGACCTGAGTGACGTTGACAAGGTGATTCTGAGCCACGGGCACTTTGATCATGGCAACGGACTTGAATATGTGAAGGGGAATGATCTTATCTGTCACCCGGGATGCTTTGTTAAACGTTACAGAAAAGGAGACCGGAGGGAGATAGGATTGAAATATACAAGGCAGGAATTATCCGGGATGTTCAGTTTGATCACCACAGAAACGCATTACAGCATTGATGAAAAAATATTATTCCTGGGAGAAATTCCGAGGCAGACTGATTTCGAATCGGCAAGCACATCTTTTGTTTTTGAGAACGGAGAACCTGATTTTGTGATGGACGACAGCGCCGCTGTATTTATTCTGGATGAAGGGCTCTTTATAGTAACCGGATGCGGCCATTCAGGCATCGTCAATACGGCAGAACATGCAAGAAAAGTGACGGGTATTGAAAGAATATATGGCATCATAGGGGGCCTGCATCTGAAAGAATATGACAGGCAGACCATTGAGACAATCAGATATCTTGAGAAAAATAAAGTAAAACACGTACTTCCTTCTCATTGTACCGAGCTTCCTGCACTGGCTGCATTTTACGATTCATTTGGGATCATCCATGTAAAGACCGGATGTGTATTGGACTTCTGATGCCCGGCCGGGGGACCGGATCTCGTAATGATTCTGGTCTTATTCTCAGGTAAAGGATAATCCATATTAAGAATAGATTCAGATCTGACTGAACAACACACCTGACATGTTTCAGCAAATTTATTCAGGTATCGTTGAGATATCAGGGAACCCTCATTTTCATTCCCCCGAAAACGGTTACTCCGGGCATAGTATAATATAAATTGTTCTCATACTTCTGATTAAGGATATTTTCAGCACTTGCAAAGATCTCGGCAAATTTCAGCAGACGGTATGATACCCTGGAGTTCAGCAGTGTATAACTCTCAAATGACTCCCTAGTGGGTGAAGGGTCGGTGTCAAGATTGATGATATGCTGTATGGCTCCGGTGATCTTTAATTTATTCCACCTGTAGCTTATGCTTGTGTGAAGATTATGCCCGGGAGTGGCATACACCGGGTCTTTCATGTGGATATATGAGTAAGTTAGGTTGAGTGCGAGATTTTGGACAGGAGTAGCACTTGATGCGAGCTCAATCCCTTTGTTGTTAACTTTCCCCGCATTCTGAAGCCCTGACATTGGGACGGTAATTATCATGTTGTCTCCATTGAGAATAAAGCCGGTGATTTCAACTTTCAGCTTCTGTCCGAAGAATGAGTTTGCAATGCCTGTTTCATAGTTCAGAATGGTTTCAGGCCTGAGGTCAGAATTATGATTCCATATATATAATTCTCTTATCGTGGGACTCCTGAAGCCTTTTGATACAGAAGCCTTCCATGTCATATGGCTCCCGATTCTCCACGAAAACCCTCCTGCAGGTATCCATTCTGTACCGTAAGCCTGGTGAATCTGCATCCGGATACCTGCGTTAATTGTGAACCGGTTCGAGAAAGTATGTTGCATAAATCCATACAAGCCTGCATCATAGTGGGTTGTATCCTTGAACAGGATCCCCTCTCCCTGCATTGCAAGCTCATTTTCAGCCCGCCCTCCATATGTGAGATAATCAGCTCCAAATGTCAGTGTGTTGCCTTCAAACAATTTCACAGATTCGTAAATATTCAATCCGTAATTTGCATCCTTTGAATGGAATCCGTCAGATATCCTGTGCTCGCCAAAGTTGTAAAATAGTTTTATGGTTCCTGACAGTTTGTCGAAATTATTATCAATTGTCATTGCCCAGTAACCCCTTACAATATCCAGAGTATTTCCGGGAACGGCACCAAGAGTGTCAGGCCCTGGATCGGTGGCATCAAATTGTGCCAGGCTGAAGTCAGACCCGATATTAATATTTTTATTAAGCTCATAAGAAGCTTTCATGTAACCGTTTGTGATACTGAAATCGGAAGACGGCCGGTGACCGTCAGTCTGATCATGATTGACAGATGCAAAAAGTGTCAGTTTCCTGTTTTTATACCCGGCTGAAGCCATGTATTTTTGTGTGTTGCAAGCGCCATACATTAAGTGTGCATTAGCTGAAAAACCCTCATTGACCTGCTTTTTTGTAATTATGTTTATAACGCCTCCCATGGCATTAGAGCCATACAGTATGGATGCCGGGCCGCGGATAACTTCCACACGGTCCACATCTGATGTGATATATGAATCGGGCAGAGGATGTCCGAAGATCCCCATGAACTGAGGGTGTCCGTCGATAAGCATGAGAACACCCGTTGTCGGGCTGCCCCCGACACCCGTTATAGAAATCTGGCCTGCGGCATTGGTTGCCACTCCAAAACCCATTACACCCCGCTCTGTTACAAAAAGTCCGGGCACAAGTCCGTTTAATGCCGGAAGGACGGCAGTCTCAATACTTTCCGATATCTGAAGATTGTTTACAACCGATACCGCCATCGGAACATTATGTTTGTTAACTTTTACGGCTGTGCCGGTAATTACAACTTCATTGAGGCTTATTGTGTCATCCAGTACTGACAGTATCTTTTCCTGGGGTATGACCGTCATGGCAGTGAAACAATATGCCAATACGGCAAAAATCAGCTTTTTCATAGATTTATTTTCAACGAAAGTATTACGAAATATATAAATAGTATTACTATACATATAAAAAAATTAATCGGTCTTACTCATAACAAGTTTGCCGTGTCTGATTCCCTTAATGCTTATAAGTTTTTCGGATAACTCGGTAAGTTTGTTTGCCACGCCTCTTACAGCAATTATTTCAAGGCATATATCATGACTGAGGTGGTAGTGCTGGGATGAAAGGATCACGTCGAAGTATTCATGCTGTATCTCATTTGCTTTGCTGAGGATCTCCTTCCTGTGGTGGTCATATAACAGCACCACGGCCCCTGCAACCTCATTATTGCAGAGCCATTTCTTTTCAACTATATTTTTTTCTATAAGGTGCCTTAAGGCCTGTGAACGATTGGCAAATCTGTTGTCATGAACGTATTCATCAAGTTCTTTCAGAAGATCCTCTTCCAGGCTTACACTGAAGCGGGCAACGCTCATCGTAACATGATTTTGCCCAAAAGTAACATTTTTATTTTGAATTCCGCAATATTCTCAAAAAAACATCATGCTTTGTCTCCGATTCTTGAGAGAAGCATTTCTGTTATCTTCTCAAATGCATCGATAACTGTCTTGCTGGTCTGGTTGAATACGCTTTTTCCCTGCTCTGCTGCTTCACCCACCTCTATAACCAGCGGTATTTGTCCCAGCAGCATCGTATCAAACTCTTTGGCGAGCTTAAGTCCGCCTCCTTTGCCGAAAACGTAATATACTTCATCAGGATGTTTCTCAGGAGTGAACCATGACATATTTTCGATTACACCGAGCACAGGCACCTTAAGATCGGGATTAAGGAACATTGAGGTTGCCTTTCTGGCATCATTAAGCGATATCTCCTGAGGGGTTGTAACAATTATTGCACCCGTCAGGCTGAGCTTCTGTACGGTTGTAAGCTGGATATCGCTGGTTCCGGGAGGGAAATCTATGATCATATAATCTATTTCTCCCCATTGTGTATCTTCAAACAGCTGCGTTATTGCCTTTCCAGCCATTGGCCCTCTCCATATCAGGGACTGACCCCTGTCGATAAAAAATCCGATGGAAATTATCTTTACACCAAACCTTTCAACAGGGAATATCATTTCCTTGTCACCGAAGGCTGTTACTTCCGGCCTTTCATTCTCAATACCGAACATTTTCGGAATAGAAGGTCCGAAAATATCCGCATCAACCAGTGCGGTTTTATATCCGTTCCTTGAGAGCGAGATCGCCAGATTGGCTGCTATGGTTGATTTTCCAACCCCGCCTTTTCCCGAAGCAATTACTATAATATTTTTAACACCTTCCATCGGAAGCTTTTCAAAGAGTTTGTTCATGATTGTTTTTAGTTTAGAATTCTGTTCCAGATTTTTCTTATCCCCTTGCTTATTTCAAGATTGTCGTCAAATTCAATAATACTTTTACCCATAACCATCGATGTTACCATTCTTTCGTCAAAGCCTAAACGGCCGGCTGAAACCAGACCGTTGTTCCGGCACCATTTTTCAATTTCCAGGGTCATGGAAAAATTGAGGTCAAATTTATTCACTATTATGTAAACCGGCAAATTGAATTTCCGGGAAACACCCACAGCTCTCTGAAGGTCAAGCAGGCCGGAGATGGTTGGTTCGGTGATTATAACTACCCTGTCGACACCTGTGATGGTGGATATTACCGGGCAGCCGATACCCGGTGGTCCGTCAAGTATAATGATTTCAAGTCCGTTTTCCTCTGAGATCTTCCGGGCCTTATTCCTTACCATATTCACCAGTTTCCCTGAATTTTCCTCTCCCGGGGCTAGTCTGCCAAAGACCATTTTCCCATTCCTGAATGATCCTGAGTACATACGGCTTTTATTATTCGGGATCATATCGATGGCTTTTTCGGGGCAGACATGTGAGCAGAGGAAGCATCCGTCGCAGGAGACCTCAGATACGACTACCATGTCATTATTGCTGCTGATGGCATCGAAGCGGCAGAAATCGATGCAATATCCGCAGCCGGTACATAATGAGTAGTTAATTACTGCCTTATGACCGGCAACATAGACCTCCTCTTCTTCGGTTGAAGGATTAAACAGAAGAAAAAGGTTGGCAGCGTCAACATCACAATCAGCCAGTACCACATTCCCATCCAGTGTTGCAAATGCGGCACTGATGCTTGATTTCCCGGTTCCTCCTTTACCGCTGATTATTGCTATCTCCATAATTTGAAATTATGTTTCTGACCATTGAGAGCAGTTTGCCGGCAAAATCCGTATCGGAATCAGATACAATTTCTCCCGCAGAACATGAAATGGCGATTTTCTTATTGAAAGGTATTTCCATTAAAAGCGGGATATTTTTTGCCTGCAGGTACTTCAGTACCTCATTGTTTCCGAGACCTGCGCGGTTTATTATCACGCCATAAGGTTTGGTCATGGTATCGAGTGTTTCCACGCTCTGCATGAGATCGCTCAGCCCGAAAGGGGTAGGTTCAGTCACAAGTATCACGAAATCTGCCCGGGCAACTGTTTGGATAAAGGGACAGGATGTTCCCGGCGGGGAATCGAGTATCGCTATGTCGGTATGGTTATTGACTTGCCGTATGGCGGCTTTTATTACGGGAACCGGCGACATCACACCTATATTCATCCTTGCTTCAATAAGTTCCGAACCGTTATCTGTGGAAAAAATATTAACCTGCCCCAGTGAAACAGGATTTTCGGTGATGGCTCCGTAACTGCATGCTACACTGCAGGCTCCGCAACCATGGCAAAGGTCTTCCATGACATTTATAACCCTGGCTGGAGGGAGAATGAATATTGCATTGTAATTGCAATATTCATGGCATTTTCCGCAGAAGGTGCAGCTATCCTTGTTAATTACGGGAACGAGCTGTGTGACATCACTCGTTTTTAATAATTCAGTTCTGAAAAAAGCTGATGAATCAGGTGCCTCGGCATCACAATCCACAAGTGTTGCATTATAATTATTCCTTCTCAGGACATGGTAAATATTGGTAGAAACAAAAGTTTTTCCCGTACCTCCCTTGCCGCTGGCCACCGCTATTTTAATCATACTGTAACGATAGTTTCGATGTGCCTGTTACTCGCATCTCATTTTAGCGGCTATGATCTCGGCAGCTTTTATCAGAGGATATCCGGCAGGAGATGCGGTTAAACATGGATGGGTTCCTATCTGTGATGTTAAGAGTGAATTCACCGACATTCGGTTCTGTATGATAAGGCCTATGACATTTGTCAGTTCTCCGGCGCTTGTTCCTCCGATCACTTCACCGCCAATTATAACACCGGAATGTCTGGCAGCTATCAGTTTTACAAGCTGCCTGTGAGCCCCGGGAAGATTTCCCGGGTGACGATCAATACCCTCAAAAGTTCCTGTTGCTGCATCAATGCCTTCCTGTTCTGCTCTTGCCTCGGTTACCCCTGCAGTACCAAAGCCTGTATCACCTATTGCCGTTGAATATATTGCAATAGTACCGCTGAACGTTTTGACAACGTTGAGATTGAAAAGGTTCATACCTGCAATTCTTGCTTCTGCGCAGGCAGTTGAGGCAAGCATGGTGGGAACACGTCCGCGTGTAACAAAATCTCTCTTCTGGGCACAGTCGCCGACAGCAAAGATATCTTTGACATGAGTCCGCATATACTCATCTACGGCAATAAATCCGCTCTCGTCGACATATATGCCAGATTTACGCGCAAGCTCCACATTTGGTTTGTAACCAATGGATAGTATCACCGCATCGGTTTCAATTATTTCGCCATTTTCGAGGATCACGGATTCAACTTTTGTCTCTCCCTTTATTTCCCTGATGCCGTTCCCGGTAATTATTTTTACACCTCTCCCGGTCAGGATGTCTTCTATTTTTTTTGACAACTCCTTATCGAATGCAAGACTGAGGATGTCGGGAAGTTTTTCGACAAGAACCACTTCTTTCCCGTTCTTGGTAAGTTCGTCAGAAAATTCAACGCCTATGAAGCCGGCTCCTACTACCACAACCCTTTTGAGCTCTGCAAGACGATTCTTCATTTCCTCAAGGTAGATCTTGTCTTTTGGGATAACAAAAACATTTTCCCTGTCGCCGCCCAGCAGCCACCGTGGTTTAACAGGTGTTGATCCGGTTGCGAGGACCAGCTTATCATATTTTATTGCCTCACCTGTTATTAACTCCACGCTTTTGTTCTCAGGGTTAATGATCGACACTTCACCGACCATTGAGTCTATTCCGGATTTTTCGAGCAATGAATCAACCGGCATAATGTTTTGATTAACACCACCAAGTGTTCCGAAGATATAAGGTATACCGCAGGGGACCATCATCTCCTTCTGCTTTTTTACCAGAGTGAAACTTTTCTCCTGCCACGATGATTTACCGGTAAGGGCAGCTACCATTCCGGCTGCGCTTCCTCCGATTATCAGTACATCTGTTGTTTTCATATACAGTTTCAATTTTATTTCAGTGTTTTGATAATTTCCTGATCTTATTAAGTTTTCTGCTGATCAGCTTACGTCTCAGCAGGTTAATTTTATCAATGAACAGAATACCTTCCAGATGGTCATATTCGTGCTGGAAGATCCTGGCTATGATACCCGAAAATTCTTGTTCATGAATTCCGAGAAATGTATCCTGATACCTTACAACTACAGATTCAGGACGCGCTACCTCTTCAAAAATATCAGGGATGCTGAGGCAACCCTCCCTGAAGATTACATTCCTGCCTGTGCTCCCGAGAATAACCGGATTAATAAAAATCCCTTCAAAAGCCGGAACATTCTCATCCTGTTCCGACATGGGCGTTGTGTCAATTGCAAAAGCTCTTTTCAGTATGTTTATCTGTGGAGCTGCCAGGCCAACCCCTCCTGCTTTTTTAAGGGTCATGGACAGATTTTCACCCAGAGTCTTTACATCATCCTCCTCGTGAACATCTGCCGAGTGTTTTCGGAGGACAGCAGAGCCGTATAAAATTATGGGAACCTCCATAGGTGTTCAGTTTTCATAATGATATTCCCTGATAAAAAATCTTTTACCCTCGTACAGGACTGATTTTATGAGTTTTTGATTAATCAGGGATTCAACTACATGGTAACCGGCCTTGTCCTTTTCCAGCAACCTCATAAGCGAGTCTTCCCTCAGGGGGTGGACAGCTGTAATGTTCAGGATATCCTCATATATGTTTCCCGTGTATCCTGTCTCAGTACCTTCAAATCCGGTCAGAAACTCGGCTTTCAGGTTCTGTTGTGTAAAATGCTGCCATGCAAAATTCAATCTGTCGATGTCCGGAACTTTTACACCGGATACTGCGGGAGGCCGGATTGGAATGGCTAGATATGCTGTCAGGGGGCTGATGTTTTTTATGACGGCAGCCAGTCCTGAAATGTTTTCAGCAGAATCATTTACACCTCTGACAAGCATAGTTTCAGTATGAAGTCTGCCTTTATAGTCGGAGGCAAACTGAAAGATACTTTCAATATGTGTTGTGAAATCAAGTTTGCGTGAGGGGCGGTTAATCCTTTGCCAGACCTTGTTGTCGGCAGCATCTGTCTTGAGAGAAACCCAGTCAGCCTTGCTGAGATCATCCCTGACCTTTCCGCTCGAAAGAAGCGACGCATTTGTTATAACTGCAACAGGTATGCCCAGCTTTTTAAGCAACATAATGCTCCTTCCGAGATTAATGTCAAGAACAGGTTCTCCGTTTGACACAAAGGTCAGATAATCAGGGTAATTTTCCTGACTCAGAGATTCAAGGTGCCGGGCTGTATTTTCATAAATCAATGCAGGCTCAAAGAATAATTTCCTTGAGCAGCTTTTCCTTATTGTCTTGCCGACCTGGCAATATATACAGTTATAAGAACATACCTTGGGCGAAACAATGTTATTTATCCCAAGGCTCTTGCCCAGCCTTCTCGATGGGACAGGACCAAAACTGATCATATCAGTGATCGCAGTAATTAGCTCCGGCAACAAGATTGTTGCTGAGGAGATCATTTACCAGCTCTTTTGGACTTTTCATGGGAGCTCCTACAAAAACATTGATCTTCTGCTGGTTAAAAAGACTGATTGCACGCTGGCCCATTCCTCCGGCAATTACATCCGTAACACCCTTTTCAGCCAGCCAGCCTGGCAAAAGGCCGGGTTCATGAGGAGGAGGTGTTACAAGAATTTCATTGGTTACGCTTGTGTCTTCAGCTTCAACAATGGCAAATTGCTCACAATGACCAAAATGAGCACACAGTTTCCCGTTTTCCAACGGGACGGCAATAAATTTTTTCATATCGTTTTAAATATTTTTACTGACTTATTTTTACGAACCTCCCTGCAACCGTTTACCTTTTCCGGTGCCTCCGCCCGCTTTGCGTTTTTTCCCCATCCCCTTTCCGAGTTTTGAGACATCCTCTTCATCGGGCTTCTTTTTGCAGCGACCCAGGCCGCGTCCTGTTTTTGGGCCTTTTCCTTCAGGCCCTGTTCCGTTCATGCGTGGCATATCAATGAATTTATTTGTTCAACATTTCAATTATCTTACCGATGCTTTTTTCAGGTTCTTTAATTACTATCATCTGTATCTTCAGACTGTCAAGGATAGATTTTATTTTTATCCCGAATTCTCCTGAGATTATCCTGCTTACGTTACGTGAGGCCACAATCTGTACGGATGCCGGCCCGGCGCCTTCACGGGCATCTTTGTTCGGATTGGGAATGAATTCCGTACCACCGGTTTCCGTATCATAGATCACAAAATATGAACAACGTCCGAAGCGTTGATCAAGCTTGCTTTCCAGATTGTTTCCCGTGCTTGTTATTGCGATTTTCATTTTATTGGGTTTTGGTTGTTGCCATAAATTCTTCCTGCTCAGTAATTTCTTTGTTGTATATGGAAAAACGCCTTCCTCTGCATAAAGGACATTCTTTAACCGCTTCCTGCTTTTCAGGATTGTTGAAATAACAACTGCAGGTGTTGCAGAAAAACCATTCACTGTCAAAATATATTTTCCCGCCTTCAATAATTATCTGTCTGCCTTTAACCAGTGCAACAGCAATTTTATGCCTCGCTTTTGAGTAAATGCGTGTAAGAGTTGGACGTGACACATTCATCTCCTGTGAAGCCTGGTAATGGTTCAGCATCTCAAAATCAACGAGTCTTACGGCTTCGTATTCCTCAAAATGGAGGAAAACCGTGCCGGCATCCCTTCCGGCCCCCTTTGCACCGTAAGGCTTGAATCCTGAAATCACAGGAGGACTGCTTACTTTTCTGAGACGCGTGGGACGAGGCGACATATTATGAGCAATAGTTCAATACAAAGATAATGAACATTAGTTCATATGACCAAATTTTATTGAATTTTTCTTTGAAAAAAATTCGGATATCTCTGTCAGACACCGAAGAAGCAGAGATCTTATATTAAGCTGCCATTTTACAGGGATCGGCTCACAATATGAACCATTTCCTGAAATCTTCAGGGCCATTCTTGGCAAAGCTGTTGTGGCAGAACTCGTTGGTATGTTTGTCGTATGTATAATCTTTTGCCCACTCGTTGCCATATTGCGATACTAGTGAGATGGCTTCAGCAATAAAATTGACCTCCTCGTCGGTCATTGTAGGGTGCAAGGAAAGTCTTACCCAACCGGGCTTGAGCGAGAGATCTCCGGCCTCTATCCGGTCTGTAATTTCCTTCGAAAGGTTGAAGTCAACGTTAAGGAGGAAATGTCCGTATGTCCCGGCGCATGAGCATCCGCCCCTGACCTGTATGCCGAACCTGTCGTTGAGAAGCTTTGTTACCAGGTTATGGTGGACATTGTCGATGTAAAAGGAAAAAACACCGAGGCGGTCTCTGATATTGTCGGCAAGTATGTGCAATCTGTCCGTTTCTGATAATTTACAGAATGTCAGATCTATAAGTTCCTTCTCTCTCAGGCGGATCATTTTTGTGTCCATTTCCTCCTTCAGGCTGACGGCGAGAGCTGCCTTTATTCCCTGCAGAAAACCGGGAGTGCCGCCGTCTTCTTTCACTTCAATATCGCTGATGTAACTGTATTCACCCCATCTGTTGGTCCATTTTACAGTGCCTCCGCCAGGAGTGTCGGGTATATCATTTCTGTAGAGCTCCCTGTTGAAGATCAGTACACCGGCACTTCCCGGTCCCCCAAGAAATTTATGCGGAGAGAAAAAGACGGCGTCAAGCTGTTCCATCCTGTTATGAGGATGCATGTCTATGTCTGCATAAGGTGCAGAAGCAGCATAATCGATAAAGCAGTAACCGTTGTACTCATGCATTATCCGTGCCAGTTCGTATATGGGAGGCATGTAACCTGTAACATTTGAGCATGCTGTGAAGGAACCTATCAGCAACGGACGGTCCCTGTATTTGATAATTTCTTTTCTCAGGCTGTCGGGATCAACAGTGAGATCGGGAGATGGGTTGAGCAATACCACGTCAGCCAGTGTTTCAAACCAGGAAGTATGATTTGAGTGGTGTTCGCTATGCGTAAGAAATACCACAGGCCTTTTTTCATTTGGGATATCCCTGCACGATCTGTACTCCCCGTTGGTGAATACACAATAATTAATTGCCTGTTCCGGTACCTTCAGCCCGAGAATCCTCTGCAGCTTTGCTATGGCAGAGGTCATGCCGGCCCCGGTAAATATCAGGACATCATCATCACCTGCATTGACATGTCTCTTGACAATTTTTTGCGCAAGATGATATGCCTGCGTCATTGCATTGCCGGTAGCAGTCGATTCGGAATGAGTGTTGCCGACCATAGGACCGATCTCTTCCGATATTCTCCTCTCAATCGGTTTGTATAACCTCCCGCTGGCAATCCAGTCGGCGTAAACCAGCTTTTTCAAACCGTAAGGTGTTTCAATTTCAGTGTCTGCTCCGGTTATGTTGCAGCGGAACCTGTTAAAATACTGTTCAAGATCTGACATACTATGTTCTTTATCTGGCAGGACTCAAATGGCAGCGAAAAAGCCACTGATGTTCCGTAATAGTTCTTGGTTGACGACGAAAGCAATTATGCATCCATTGGCCCGTGTGAATTAAAAGTCCCGGAAAGCTCTGTTTTTCAGGCGTTATACATTTACATGGCAAGTGATTGCTTCTGTGTCAAATATATTGAAAAATGCGTTCCTGGGATCTTAATGCGCTATTCAAAAAAATAATAGATTTGACACCAAAAAAACATGGCATTATGATCGGCCTGTACAATTATGCGCTTGGTGCAATATTCAGCTTTGCAGTTGCTGTTTTCATTGCCCTTTTTTTTGTAACTGCTCCGTATGGCAAGTTCCTGAGAAAAGGCTGGGGTTATACCATTAAAAGCAGATGGGCATGGATGCTTATGGAGTTACCTTCGCCTTTTCTGGTGTTCTTCTTTTTTATCAGATCCGGCCGGATCAATATCGTCAGCTGCATTTTTGTTTTCCTGTGGCTAAGCCACTATCTCGGCAGGACATTTATATATCCCTTCAGGCAGGCAGGTTCAACGAAAAATTTCCCTCTCTTGCTGGCAGCAATGGCGTTCCTGTTTAATTGCATGAATGGTTTTGTAAACGGATACGGGGTGTTCCACATTTACAGCTATAGTTCTTCATGGTTGTCATCATGGCAGTTTGCGGCTGGCATAATCCTTTTTTCCGCAGGCTTCATAATCAACAGGGTATCCGATGAAAAATTCAGGGCTTTCCGGAAAAATAATCCTTCCGGTTATACCTTGCCTCAGGGATGGTTGTTCAGATACATTTCCTGCCCTCATTATCTCGGCGAAATAATTGAATGGACAGGATGGGCGGTAATGACCTGGTCTCTGCCTGGGTTTGCCTTTGCACTGTTTACGCTTGCAAACCTGTATCCCAGGGCAATTGCCTCGCATAAATGGTATAAAGCGAGGTTCTCCGGGTATCCTGAAAACCGTAAAGCGCTGATCCCATATATTGTATAAAACAGAAATGCCTTCCTGAAGCGGCATGACCGGGAAGAAAGCTTATTTTGCCTTTGACGATACTACAATTGTTTTACAGGGTATAATATTCACCCTGCTGTCACACAGGCGGATATGCTGCCAAAACAGCCCGTCAGCCTTCAGGTGATATAGAATCGGGTTCATCTGAGCCTGCTGGTCAGGTGGATCTTGCATTAGAAAACAGTGTTCAGTTTTCAGGCCAGCTGCCGTTTTTCATGGAGCGTGTTATTATTTTATCCGGATCAATGACCACGTGTTTTATGAGTTTCCTGTTCCAGGTATAGGTTATATGAACCATTCCATCATCAGCCTGAATGACAGCCGGATATGAATATTCAGATTTTTCGTGGTCATTTTCAAGCAGGACTGCGGCCAGCCAGTTATTCCCGTCATCCGATACTGCAGCGTTGAGAGTGTTTCTTCCGGTTGTCAGATGATTATATATCATAATATGCCTGCCATCTTTCAGGGTCACTGCATCAATACCCGAGTCAGGATTTGGAAGGCCGAACGGCATCAGGCCTGTCCAATGCCTGCCGTTATCGTATGACCATGCCGTAAGGATCTGAGATCCTTTGCTGCGGCAAACCAGCTGCAGCCGGTCTCCCGGATGAAAAAGCACGGATGGCTGAATAGCAAATATTTCCTTTGCATTGAGAGGCCGGGTTCTTTCCCATGTAAATCCAAGGTCGGATGTAAATTCCATATGAACCCTCCATCCATCGTTTTCCGAACTTGACGGACAGAGCAGTTCCCCTGTTTTGAGAAGTACAGGTTTGTTTTTTACAGGCCCCAGGATATCTTCAGGCAGCCTCCGGGGAAACGACCAGGATCGGCCGTTGTCAACAGAATATATCAATTCCCCCCACCATGCTGACGGGCTTGGGCCTGCTTTATAGAAGAGAAGAAGAGTATCCGCTTCTCTGTAAAGAACGGGGTTCCAGCAGGGGTAACGCTTGCCCTTGTGCTGAATGCCATTCGCTGTTTCAACCGGTTTTGACCACCCGCCGCCGGTATTAATGCTCGTCCAGATGCACACATCAGGATTGCCTTCCGCCGTTCCTCCGAACCAGGCTGCCACCAAACCCCCCGGTGTATGGATGACAGTTGAAGCATGGCATGCCGGAAAATTAACATCTTCAGCCTGATAGATGAATCCGGACTTTACTATACACTGCCTTCCCGTATAGGGCTCCTGCGAATGGAGGAAGCCGGATAACATTAATAAAAAACTGATTTTCAATATTTTTTTCATTATTCAGATACAGATTTGCTGATTTTATTATGGTTTTTTCGTGTATGTACAATCCTGCTTAAAAGGAATCCTGTCACAAATATAGCTGCAGTTCCAAAAACAATGGTAAGGTAACTGTGAAAAGGATTCCTTAAGCCTGCCGGTAAGCCACCGGAGGGCCACAGCGGCGAAAGACTGAGCCAGGCTATCACAAGCACTCCTGCAATAACTCCGGCCAGGGCATCGGCATTCCGCACTTTTTTTGATATATATCCCAGGAGGAACAATCCGAGCATTCCGCCACTGAAAATTGAAGCCAGCGACCACCATGCATCAAGAGCACTTTTTACTCCTGTAAGTAAAAGTGCAATTATGATACCTGCCAGGCCTGTAATGAGAGATGAAAGATAAAGCACTCTCATAGAGTACTTTTCGCCGGCTGAGCGACGGAAATATTTTTTGTAGTAATCTGTAAGGATTATCGTTGCAGTGCTGTTAAGGCTTGTAGATACAGTGCTCATTCCGGCTGAGAAGATCGCTGCAATAAGCAGGCCGGTTATGCCTGAAGGCAATCCTGTTACGATGAAGTAGGGAAAAACCTTGTCAGCCGATCCGGGTTCTTTAAGTTCCGGCGGCAGAAGATCCGGCTGTACGGAATAGTATGCAAATAATGCCGTACCTATATAAAAAAATACAAGGGATACGGGTATGTAAAGCAAAGACCCGAACAGGGCTGATCTCTTTGCTTCTCTACCTGTGCGTGCACTCATATACCTTTGAATATAATTCTGATCTATTCCGTAATTCTGCATATTAACAAACAGGCCATATATCAGAACTACCCAGAATGTAGATTCAGCAAGGCCCGGACCAAAGCTTCCCAGGCTGAATTTGCCAGAGCTCATTCCAATGTCAAATACCTGACGGGCTCCTCCCGGAATGGAGAAAGTCAGGAAAGCAGCACTCAGCACTGCCCCGGTTATAAGAATGATCCCCTGAATGGCATCAGTCCATATTACTGCCTGTATGCCTCCAAGCATAGAATAAATGATCACCGCGATACCTGTCAGTATTATTATGACATTAATATTCCAGCCGAACAATGCATTAAGGGGCAGGGCAAGAAGCATCAGAATCGCTCCCGTACGCATAAGCTGGGTCAGTATGTAGCATAATGAGGCATATGTTCCGGCCCATCTTCCGAACCGTTTTTCGAGATAATAGTAAGCAGAAACACTGCCAATACTCCTGTAAAGAGGAACAAAAAACTTAATTGCCACGACTGATGCCACAGGTATGGAAAGGCTGAAGACAAAGGCATTCCAGTTGCTCATATAGGCATTACCCGGCAGGGCAAGGAAACTGATGCTGCTGACAAATGTGGCAAAAATTGACATGCCCACGGCCCAGGAAGGCAATCTCCTTTCTCCTGTTGTGAACTGTTCCGTGGTCCGGTTCCTGCGGAAAAAACTGGCCCCGAAAACGACATTTATTAATATCAGCGCGAAAAAGATTACTGCATCAAGCAATTGCAGTTTCATATTCAATGGGTTTTAACTGATCCTTAAAACCTGCGGTAAGTGGATAAATTTACAATTAATATATTAGATTTGTAGACAGCAAGTATCTTGCATTAATTTAAGCCATCTGATATGAAGACCCGGAATATTAAACACACCCTGATTTTACTCTGCGCCGGTATTATTTTTCCTGTATTCATTGTGTCAGCCCAGAAGGACAAAGACGAAGATTTTCCGGGAAAAGCAGGTATGTACAAAGCAAAAAAGACCGCGCTTGAATACCTTAGTGACTCTTCAGTATTATTGAAATACGGCATTATCTCGGATTCCATCTGGCGTTTTGCCGAGCTGGGGATGCAGGAATTCAGGTCTTCCGCCCTGCTGATAAGGACGCTAAGAGAAGAAGGGTTTGAAGTCGAAACAGGAGTGGCAGGTATGCCCACCTGTTTTGTTGCCACATGGGGCAAAGGGAAACCTGTAATTGGCGTCCTTGGTGAATATGACGCCCTTCCGATGTTATCACAGAAACCTCTTACGCCGAAGCAGGATCCGATAGTGAGGGGTGGCCCCGGGCATGGCTGTGGTCATAACATGATGGGCGCTGCGGGCATCGCTGCAGTGATAGCGGTGAAAAGAAGCATGGAACAGCACAATCTTCAGGGAACGGTGAAATTTTACGGGTCGCCGGCTGAAGAAACGATAATAAGCAGGCCCTATATGGTCAGGGAGGGAATTTTCAACAATGTTGATGCCGTTATAGATAATCATGCCTCCTCAAATTTCTCAACAAGATATGGCGTACATGAGAATGCAATTATTTCAGCCGTATTCACCTTCAGAGGAAAGACAGCTCATTCGGCAGGGTCACCATGGAGCGGAAGAAGCGCCCTTGATGCGGTTGAGCTGATGAATGTGGCAACCAATTACCTCAGGGAGCACCTCTTCTATACGTACAGAATGCATTATATTATTACAGAAGGAGGCGAAGCTCCGAATGTGGTTCCCGATAAAGCCTCGGTCTGGTACTATGTCAGGAACACGGATGAAAGGCTTGAAGAAACCTTCAACCGGGTTGTTGACTGTGCAAAAGGTGCGGCAATTGCTACAGGAACGGTTCTCGATACTGTCACTGTTCTCACCGCGATCCACCAGAAACACGCCAACAGGGGTGTCGCAGAAACAATAAGAAGGAATATAGAGCTTGTCGGATTGCCGGAATGGACTGAAGAAGAGCATAACTTTGCAAAAATGCTTCAGAAGGAGCTGGGAGAAAAAGAGACAGGTTATCCGGTAAAAATAAGCCCGTGGAGCAAACCTTCCTCCATCCAGGTGGGCGGCGGATCGACTGATGTGGGAGAGGTTACACTGGTCGCACCTACAGCCACCCTCAATTTTCCGGGGGGCGTACCGGGAGCGGTGGGTCATCACTGGTCAACTGTTGCTGCAGGTTATGGAAGCGCTGCATGGAAGGGACTCAATGCGGGTGCAAAGGTAATGGCTGCCTCAGCTCTCGATCTGATAACAAAGCCGGACCTGCTGAAGAAGGTGAGGGATGAATTTGAAGAATATTCAGAAAAGCATCCCTACAAATCGTTCCTTCCCGAAGGAGCCTTACCGCCCCTTGACCTGAACAGGGAGCTTATGGAAAAATACCGCGATGCGTTGATGCAGCCTGATAATGGCGGGCAGAAGTAACCGATAATGTATTTGCAATTTTCCTCAACGGAATATTGTACATTATACGGCCGGCAGAATTATAAATTTTTCAGTTCTTATGCAGAAAGGATACTTTAGCTCATATTCATATGACACCCCGTTGAAGGAAAAAAGGAGTATCAGTGACAGGTTATTCCTTAACAACAGGTTGTATTTCACGATTAAATATGCAGGGATCGTATTGAAGACAAGAAGACAGGCAATCAGGGGAATATACGATACCAGGGCATGGGCTGATTCCTCTTTCTTCATTTTCAGGTTTATTGAAAGGACTGGCGGCAGGTTTCATATCTCAGGCATGGAAAATATAATAAAGGTCCCTGAGCCTGTTGTATTCATCGGCAATCATATGAGCACACTCGAAACAATGGTCCTTCCGGCACTTATCGCACCTCACCGCGAAGTAACCTTTGTGGTTAAGGAAAGCCTTGTAAAGCATCCCCTGTTTGGTCATGTTATGAGATCGCGTGATCCGATTGTAGTTGGGAGGATCGATGCAAGAAAAGATTTTGAGATTGTGATGACCAAAGGGATAGAACTGCTTTCAAAAGGCACATCGATCATAATATTTCCACAGAGTACAAGAAGCCTTGTATTTAACCCGGAAGAATTCAATTCCCTGGGGGTAAAGCTGGCAAAAAAGGCCGGTGTCCATGTGGTTCCGATGGCCATTAAGACAGATTTCTGGGGTCAGGGCAGGCTGATAAAGGAGCTGGGCCCTCTTGACAGCAGAAAACCGATTCACTTCAGATTCGGAGAACCATTTCTGATAACCGGTACAGGCAAACCGGAGAATCAGAGAATAATCGACTTCATAGAGGCCGCGCTTAAAGAATGGACTTCCTAATACATTAATTTGCATACAAAGATATAATTTAATACCTTTTCCCTGAATTGCTTAATGAACTCACCTGACCTGCACATTTATATAAATAACTCAATATGGCAACATTAGACTGGATCGTGCTGGGCCTCTTTTGTCTGGGCCTTGCAGCTATTATTATCTGGGTTCTCAGAAAGAAAGAAGAGACTTCAACTGATTATTTTCTTGCAGGACGCGATGCAACATGGCTAGCAATTGGAGCATCAATATTTGCGTCAAACATCGGATCGGAACACCTTGTAGGTCTGGCAGGAGCCGGAGCTTCAAGCGGAATGGCAATGGCACACTGGGAAATGCATGGATGGATAATTCTTATCCTGGGCTGGTTTTTTGTGCCTTTTTATGCCAGAAGCGGAGTCTTTACAATGCCTGAATTTCTGGAGAAACGATATAACAAAGGTTCAAGATCATTCCTTTCCGTAATATCCCTTGTAAGTTATGTGCTGACCAAAGTTGCCGTGACAGTATATGCAGGTGGAGTTGTATTTAAGGAGGTTTTCGGGATAGAATCCATGTTTGGCATAGACTTCTTCTGGATCAGCGCCATTGGCCTTGTCCTTCTGACAGGCATCTATACCACACTGGGAGGCATGAGGGCGGTGCTTTACACTTCTGTTCTCCAGACACCGGTCCTGCTGATAGGTTCTCTGGCGATTCTTGTCATAGGGCTCATCAGGCTGGGAGGATGGTCGGAAATGATGGCTATATGCAGGGCAGTGCCCGTCAATGAAGCAGGGGATACAATGACAAATCTGATGCGGTCCCCGGCTGACCCTGAATATCCATGGACAGGGGTTATACTCGGATCAGCAATTATCGGATTCTGGTACTGGTGTACCGATCAGTTTATTGTCCAGCGCGTCCTTTCGGGCCGGAACCAGGCAGAGTCAAGGAGAGGGGCCATACTCGGAGCAGGATTTAAATTGTCTCCGGTCTTTATATTCCTTATCCCCGGCATGATCGCTTACGCTCTTAACCAGAAAGGCCTTATGACTCTCACGGATTCCGATGCCGCATTTCCTACCATGGTCAAGGAATTACTTCCGATAGGTTTTACCGGGCTTGTTGTGGGAGGCATACTTGCGGCTTTAATGAGTTCACTTGCCTCTCTTTACAACTCTTCCGCCACACTTTTTACTGTTGACTTTTATAAGAAATTCAAGCCACTGGCTCCGGAAAAGGAACTGGTCAGGGTGGGAAGGATAGCAACCGTTGTTGTCGTCGTTCTTGGATTATTGTGGATACCGGTTATGAAAAACATCGGTAAATTCTTATACGCTTACCTTCAGGATGTACAATCAATGCTGGCCCCCGGTATCGCGGCGGTATTCCTTCTCGGGGTGCTGTCAAAAAAGACTACGCCCAAAGCCGGGCTTTACGGACTGGTTTCAGGTTTTATCCTCGGAATGACACGGCTGGGTTTTGTTGTGTTCGGCGGAAACCTGAGCCATGATTCAATCTTCCACAAACTGTTCCTTGCACCTAACTGGCTCCATTACGAGATAGTTATATTTTTCATTGTGATACTGCTCATGATCGTAGTCAGCTTTTTTACCCCCAGGGCCGATCCTGTGGCCATCCGGGGTCTGTACTTCGGCTCCGCCTCCGCCGAAGAAAAAGCTGTTACAAGGGCCGGATGGAATAACTGGGATCTCTTTTTCTCAGGTCTGATAATAATTGTGATTGTAGCATTTTACATATATTTCTGGTAATGATCGGTTTAGATGACAAGGAGATCTGGTTTGTCACAGGCAGCCAGCATCTTTATGGAGAGGAGACCCTCCGGAGAGTTGCTTCAGATTCTCTTACCATAGCAGAAGCACTTAATGGTTCTCCGAAGCTGCCGGTAAAGATTATCTCTAAACCTGTACTGACCACTCCCGGTTCAATTTATCAGTTATGCCTCGATGCAAGCAGCAACTCAAACTGCATCGGAATTGTGGCCTGGATGCATACCTTCTCTCCTGCCAAAATGTGGATAAGAGGTTTGAGATCCCTTGCAAAACCTTTGTTGCATCTGCATACCCAGATGAACAGGGGAATTCCATGGGACACAATAGATATGGACTTTATGAACCTCAACCAGTCAGCTCACGGTGACAGGGAATTTGGCTTCATGACCACGCGTATGAGATTGGATCGCAAAGTTGTTACAGGCCACTGGCAGGATGAGGATGTCATTGAAAGAATAGCCGTATGGTCAAGGGCCTCTGCGGCTTTCGATGATGCCTGTAATCTGCGGATTGCCAGATTCGGTGACAATATGCGGGATGTAGCTGTTACTGAGGGGAATAAAGTAAGCGCACAGCTTCAACTGGGATTTTCCGTTTGCGGATATGGAACAGGTGATCTGGCCGACTCGGTTATGGCAGTCAGCGATAATGAGGTTAATGCTCTTGTCGATGAATACATGAGTTCGTATCAGGTTGACCGTGATGTTGCTGGCTCAGATTCCATGAGGGATGCTGCAAGGATAGAAGCAGGACTGGAAAGATTCCTTACCGGGGGAGGTTTTAAAGCTTTCACAACAACATTTGAAGATCTGCACGGGCTGAAGCAGCTGCCCGGCCTTGCTGTACAGAGGCTGATGGAAAAAGGATACGGTTTTGGTGCTGAGGGAGACTGGAAGACCGCAGCTCTTGTCCGTTCAATGAAAGTGATGGCATCAGGCCTGCCGGGAGGCACTTCCTTTATGGAGGATTACACATATCATCTTGAGCCGCCTGATATGCTGGTGCTCGGGGCTCATATGCTCGAAGTATGCCCATCTGTCGCAGAAGAGAAACCTCGTCTTGAAATTCATCCGCTGTCAATAGGAGGGAAAAATGACCCTGCCAGACTGGTATTCAGGGCTGCACCCGGTAAAGCTGTCGCAGCTTCGCTTCTCGATATGGGAAACAGATTCAGAATACTGGTGAACAGGCTTGAGGTAGTTAATTGTCCGGATATGCCGAATCTTCCGGTAGCCGGTGTTCTGTGGAATCCCCTGCCCGATCTCAAGACAAGCGCTTCAGCATGGATCATGGCGGGCGGAGCCCATCATACAGGGTTCAGTACAGCGCTTACCTCCGAATTCCTTGAAGACTTTTCATCCATGCTTGGAATAGAATACCTGCTGATAGATGAAAAATGCGATCTGACAGCTTTTAAAAACACACTGAGGTGGAATGAAATGTATTATCATCTGGCCAGGGGGATCTTATGAAATTCTTTTATGAAACTTAATAGTATCAAATGCTTGAAGAACTGAAACAAACAGTATTAAAGGCCAACCTTGATCTTGCCGGCAGCGGACTTGTCATGCAGACATGGGGAAATGTCAGCGCTCGCGATTCAGCCGGTGGTCTCATTGTGATCAAACCATCGGGGATAAAATATTCGGCAATGCGGATGGAAGACATGGTAGTACTCAAACCTGACGGGAGTGTGGCTGAGGGAAATAGAAAACCTTCTACAGATGCTCCCACTCATCTGTACCTGTATAAAACATTTCCCTCAATAGGCGGCATTGTGCACACACATTCGACCTACGCCACAGCGTGGGCCCAGGCCGGGAGGGATATTCCTCCTCTTGGAACCACCCATGCCGATCATTATTATGGCGAGGTGCCGTGCACAAGGAAACTCACGGAAGAAGAGACAGCTAAAGACTATGAGATCAATACGGCCAGGGTTATTGCCGAACGTCTTGGCAGGACAAACCCTCTGGCTGTTCCTTCCGTACTTGTAAACTGCCACGGACCATTCTGCTGGGGGCTCGATGCAGAGGAAGCTGTCTGCAACGCAATAGCCCTGGAAGAGATAGCACGCATCGCATTTTACACCGTACTCCTGGGTAAAAAAGAAGAAATTGATGCTTTCCTCATTGAGAAGCATTACAGAAGAAAACATGGAAAAGATTCTTATTACGGCCAGAAACAGCAAGCCAAATGATTAATTGAATTGATATGACTTCAAAGTATGTTATCGGGATTGATTACGGGACCGATACCGTCCGTTCAGTTGTTATTGACACACGAAACGGGGAAACAGCGGCAAGTTCGGTCTTTGAGTATCCGCGATGGAAAGAGGGGCTTTACTGCAGTCCGGCAGACAATATGTTCCGCCAGCACCCGCTTGATTATCTTGAAGGTCTTGAGCATTCTGTTAAAGGTGCCCTGGCCGGCATGGGAAGCGAAGTGACCTCAAATATTGCAGGCATTACAATAGATACTACCGGATCGACACCGGTAGCGGTTGACCGGGCAGGCACCCCTCTTGCCCTGAAGCCTGAATTTAATAACGATCCGGATGCAATGTTCGTTTTATGGAAGGATCACACCGCTGTAAAGGAGGCGTCAGAAATCAACAGGCTCAGCAAATCATGGGGCGGAGTTGATTTTACAAGATTCGAAGGCGGAGTCTATTCATCGGAATGGTTCTGGGCGAAAGTGCTTCATATTCTGCGGAATAATGTTAAAGTGAGGGCAAACGCCTGGTCGTGGGTCGAACATTGCGACTGGATGCCTGCCCTTCTTACGGGAAACACTGATCCTCTTACAATTAAGAGAAGCCGTTGTGCCGCGGGACATAAAGCCATGTGGCACAAAAGTTTCAGGGGCTTGCCCGACCCGGTGTTTCTGACTTTGCTTGACCCCTTGCTGGAAGGGCTTCGTGACAGGTTATATACCGAAACATACACCTGCGACGTTCCTGCTGGAGGCTTAACGAAAGAGTGGGCTGAAAGACTGGGGCTCAGGCCGGGAACCATAGTTGGCGTGGGGGCGTTTGACGCTCATCTGGGAGCCGTGGGAGGAGAAATAAAACCCTATAACCTGATAAAGGTAATGGGAACCTCAACGTGTGATATGCTTGTTGTATCACCGGAAGAAATAGGGGACAGGCTTGTGGAAGGCATCTGCGGACAGGTCGACGGATCAATTATTCCGGGCATGACCGGACTTGAAGCAGGGCAGTCGGCCTTCGGTGATGTATACGCCTGGTTTGCCAATCTACTTATGTGGCCTGTGACCAATACAATTCAGGGCTTTACCTGGCTTGATGCTTTCACAAAGGAGAAGATACAAGCCGAAACAGCTGAAAGTATCATAACCGGGCTCAGCAGAAGTGCCGAAGCTCTTAATGATCAGGATACTGCCCTTGTAGCTATAGACTGGCTTAACGGAAGGCGCACCCCTTATGCCAATCAGGCTCTGAAAGGAGCTATATCAGGCCTGTCTCTTGGTTCGGATGCACCACGTGTGTTCAGATCGCTTGTTGAAGCCACGGCTTTCGGGTCCAGAATGATCAACGAGCGATTCATTTCGGAAGGCATGCGTATAGACCGGGTTCTTGCTGTCGGAGGCGTGGCGAAAAAAAACCCGTTCGTGATGCAGATCGTGGCCGATGTGCTTAACAAACCGGTAAGTGTTGCAGCCTCTGACCAGACATGCGCACTCGGCTCGGCAATGGCAGCATCGGTGGCGGCAGGAATACACAGCGACATCCCTGCTGCACAGAAGGCTATGGGAGCAGGATTTGAAAAAGAATACTATCCCGACCCTGCAAGAGCAGAAAAATACGGGAAGTTATTCTCTGTTTACAGGAAGCTGGGGTCCTTTGCAGAGGAGAATCTTACCTGAACGATGAATAACCATCAGAACTTCTTCGTGAATCCCTGAACCTGAAAAGCTTTGTCGTCGATGCTGTCCGGATAACCTGAAATTTAAAGGAAGGGATGTTTATAAGAAACCTTAACTGACAAACAGAGATGAAAAAATTATTTCTTTTTATCACAGTACTTATGATTCCGGCATTGAGGCCGGCAGTTGCACAGAAAGAAGCTGACCCTGTTGTCAATCAGCTTGTCGTTGTCGCAAATAATCCGGGCCCCGTTATTTGCAAGGATATTTACGGCCATTTCTCTGAACATCTTGGTGCTTGCATTTATGGGGGAATTTGGGTGGGGAAAGGATCAGACATACCAAATACGGATGGTATCAGAAATGATGTTCTTTTTGCCCTCAGAGAGCTTCAGATCCCCAATCTGCGATGGCCCGGAGGATGCTTTGCCGATACTTACCACTGGAAGGATGGCATAGGCCCTCAGCATAAGAGGGCGTCGATAGTAAATACCCACTGGGGAGGCGTTACGGAGGATAATTCATTCGGAACGCATGAATTTATGAGACTGACCGAACTGCTTGGATGCGAAGCTTATATTAACGGCAATGTGGGCTCCGGTACCGTGCAAGAAATGGCCGAGTGGGTCGAGTATCTGACCTCTGATTCCGACAGCCCCATGACCCGACTGAGAAAGGAATACGGAAGGGAAGATCCATGGAAAGTGAGATACTTTGCCATAGGTAATGAAAACTGGGGATGCGGGGGAAACATGACGGATGAATATTATGCCAGCGTGATGAGGAGGTTTTCCACATATCTTAACAACTACGGCGAGAACATGCTTTACAGGGTTGCCTGCGGACCCTATGACTACAACTTTGCGTGGACTGAAACTCTCATGAAAGACGAGGCCACACGTGGCAGGTTTCAGGGGTTATCGATACACTACTATTCTCTTGTTGACGGCTGGAACAACAAAGGATCTGCAACCGGGTTTGGTGAAAGGGAATGGTTCCGTACCCTGAGTGCCAACCTGCAGATGGACCCGATAATAAAGGGGCACAAAGCCATAATGGATCGTTATGATCCGCTAAAAATTAAAGGACTTGTGGTTGATGAATGGGGAAACTGGTTTGATGTTGAACCTGCTACAAACCCGGGATTTCTGTATCAACAGAATACCCTCAGGGACGCACTTTCTGCAGCTGTTCATCTGAATATATTCAATGTTCACGCAGACAGGGTGAAAGTGGCAAATCTGGCACAGACGGTAAATGTTCTCCAGTCAGTAATATTAACCAGGGATGATAAAATGATCCTGACCCCTACCTATCATGTTTTCAGGATGTTCAGGGTTCATCAGGATGCCCGTCTGCTGAGCACTGACCTGAGATGCGAAGAATATACATTTGAAGGCAACAGTATCCCTGCAATTTCAGCTTCAGCTTCAGCTGACATCCGGGGCAGGGTGAATATTTCGCTGGCTAACCTCAATCCGGGAAAAGAAATATCACTGGCCTGCCCGGTAATAGGAGAAACTTTCAGCTCGGTCACGGGTGAAATTCTCACATCAGATGCGATAAATTCACACAACACATTCAGTGAACCTGAAAAAGTGAAACCGGAGCCGTTCAGTGATTTCAGATACAAGGACGGCGTACTGACAGTCAGATTGCCTTCAAAATCAGTTGTTGTCCTGGAATTGTCAAAATAGGAAAATGAGAAAACCAGGCATGTCATTGACAGCTCTTGCCGTGATGATGATGATCATTACCGGCTGCAGGGAGCAGAGGTCAGAGCTCAGGGATTATCCTGTCATGCCTGTGCCTTTTACTTCAGTGAAGCTCACGGACGATTTCTGGGCCCCAAGAATATTAAGGAATGCAGAAGTGACAATCCCGATTGCTTTCAGCCATTGCGAGTCAACAGGAAGAGTGAAGAATTTCGAGATTGCTGGTGGTATGGATACAGGGCGTTTTGCCACCATTTACCCATTTGACGACTCAGACGTATTTAAGATCATCGAGGGAGCAGCATATTCACTGCAGACATTCCCTGACCCGGAACTGGAATCATATCTGGATACACTGATCCTGAAGATCGGCCTGGCACAGGAGGAGGACGGCTATCTTTATACAAACAGGACCATTGCTGAGATTCACGGAGGGGAGGGCCTGCATGAGTGGGCTCATCAGAAAAGATGGCTCCTTGATTCGGTGCTCAGCCATGAGCTTTACAATCTGGGTCATCTTTATGAGGCTGCAGTGGCTCATTACAAGGCTACAGGCAAACGCCGGCTTCTTGATATTGCCCTTAAATCAGCTGATCTTCTTGACCGGGATTTCGGCTGCGACGGAATAAAGGTGTATCCCGGCCATCAGGGAATTGAACTTGGACTTGTAAAACTCTACAGGGCAACCGGCGAAATGAAATATCTTGACCTTGCCCGCTTCTTCCTTGATATACGCGGCCCGGGGGGAGACCAGTACAATCAGGCTCACAGTAAGGTGGCCGATCAGACGGAAGCCACCGGCCATGCAGTGCGTGCAACATATATGTACTCGGCTATGGCTGATATTGCTGCCATACAGGAGGACGAGGAATACCTGAGGGCGATCACCGCCATCTGGGAAGACATAGTGCACAGGAAGATCTATGTGACCGGAGGCATTGGAGCCACAGGCGGTAATGAAGGATTTGCCGGACCATATTTTTTACCCAATATGACGGCTTACTGCGAGACCTGTGCCTCGATAGGTAACATATTTATGAACCACAGGCTTTTTCTGTTGCACGGGCAAAGCAGGTTTATCGATGTGCTTGAAAAAACACTTTACAATGCAGCACTTTCAGGCGTGTCATTATCGGCAGACAGATTTTTTTATCCAAACCCTCTCGAGTCAAAAGGTCAGCACCAAAGAAGCGAATGGTTCGGATGCGCATGCTGTCCTTCAAATATTGCGAGATTCATTCCTGCAATACCGGGATATGTTTATGCGGTAACAGATAATGAACTGTTTGTGAACCTGTATATCTCAAATGAAGCTGAGATAATTATGGAAAAAAATAAGTTAAATATTTCCCAGAAAACCAGATACCCCTATGACGGCGATATAAGTATCACAATAAATCCGCAGGACGAAAAGAGATTTGCTCTTAAGATCAGGGTTCCCGGATGGTCGTTGAATGAAGCTTTGCCTGGAGGGCTATACAGGTTTGCAGAACACAATACAGATTCCTTCAGACTTTATGTCAATGCTGTTCCTGTCTCGCCTGTCATGTCCGGCGGCTATGCGGTTATTGAAAGAACCTGGAGAAAAGGGGATAATGTTGACCTTTTCCTGCCAATGCCGGTAAGGCGGGTGTTAGCTGATGAGAGGATTAAAGAGAATGCCGGCAGGGTTGCCATCCAGCGGGGACCTCTGATATACTGTGCAGAATGGCCCGATAATCATAAAGGTGATGTTCTGAGCCTGGTCCTGGGAAATGAAGGATTTTCGACAGGGTACAGGGAGGATTTGCTTAACGGGACACAGGTCATTGCTGCTTCGGGGGCGCGCTCAGCAAAAACGCCTGATGGCAGAATCGAGCTGCTCACGCAGCAGGAGGTCCGGCTTATACCATATGCGTTATGGAACAACCGCGGCAGCGGAGAGATGAGGGTGTGGATGCCGGTTACCACAGCAGGTGCAAGACCACTGCCTGCCCCAACAATCGCTTTCAGAAGCAGGATCAGGGCAAGCAGACCCGAAGGAGACCTTGCTGCCGTAAATGACCAGGATGTGCCATCCGGTTCAAACGATCGCTCGGTAACATATTATCACTGGTGGCCGGGCAGGGACAGGTGGGAATATATTCAGTATGATTTTGAAAAGCCCGCCACGGTTACAAAAACGAAAGTCTATTGGTTTGATGACGGACCAGATGGCGGATGCCGTGTTCCTGATGAGTGGCAGCTGCTCTACCTTAATAAGAATATCTGGACGCCTGTCAGGGCACGTACATCTTACAAAGTTACAAAAAATAACTGGGATTCCCTGATGTTTGACCCTGTAAAAACATCAGCCGTTAAACTTAAGGTTAAACTGAACAGGGCTTTTTCATCAGGCGTCTATGAATGGATAATTGAATAGAGAATTTAAATGAACATATGTTTAAAAAAATAAGAATTAGTATATTTGGGTATAAGACCGATCACTGACACTGAACTGAACTGCCGGTTACATTTTGTATAGCTGTCGTTAACCGGTTACTGATTTCTGATTACCTAACCATTAACCTGTCTGTCAATGAAAAAATCATTATTACTTGTTTTTCTGCTGTTATTGGCGAAACTAACCTTTGCTCAGCAATCCTCATTTTTTCTTAATGATCTTGAATATTTCGAAAGGGGAGGAGTGAATGTGATGGCATTCCAGGATATTTATCCCGAAGGTCACCAGGGTGGCGTGGCAGTTATCATGCATGGCAGGCGTCTGGCTACCAACGGAGATATTCGTCTTGATGAAACTCCCGGGCAGTGGCAGCCCATACCGAAGCAGCTCGACCGGAAAGTCGACCCGGCCGGCAATCTTATCACGGTTGATCTTGTTTATCCCAATCCTGAGATAAACAGGAAAGGATTTAATCCCATAGAATATCCTGATCTGGAACTGAACTACACTGTTAAAGTAAGGTCTCAGGGAGAATCTGTCATTGTCACGGTAGATCTTGAAACACCCGTTCCCGGGGAATTTCTTGGAAAAGTGGGGTTCAATATGGAGCTTTTCCCGGGCATACTGTTCGGAAAGACCTGGATGATCGACAACAAATCCGGGATCTTCCCGAGACAGCCCAACGGACCTGCCTTAACAGACAATAAAGGAAATATAGTAGCCGGGCAGCCTTTTGCCACAGGCAGAAAAATTGTTGTGGCCCCCGAGGACAATATGCTGAGAATAACAATAGAATCAAAAACCGGAGATCTGCAGCTTCTCGACGGAAGATATGTTCATAATAACGGCTGGTTTGTGGTGCGGACTCTCGTCGCGGAAGGATCCACAAAAAATGCCGTTGAATGGGTTATCACACCGCATGTTGTACCGGGATGGAAGAGTACTCCGATTGTTCAGGTCTCGCAGATAGGTTATCACCCGGACCAGAAAAAAGTGGCGATCATCGAGATTGATAAAAATGATGCACAAAGGGAGCAGCCTGTTCTTGTCAGGGTCGTTGAAGACGGCAGTCAGATTGTGGTAGCAAGGGGAGAAACCGAAGAATGGGGAAGGTTTCTGCGGTATGATTATTTGAAGTTTGATTTTTCATCAGTGAAACAGGAAGGCCTTTATTCAGTCAGGTACGGGACTGGGCAATCGCAGTTCTTCAGGATAGCCCCGGATGTTTTTAAAAGAGATGTGTGGCAGCCGACCCTTGAATATTACCTTCCGGTTATGATGTGTCATATGAGAATAAATGAAAAATACCGGGTATGGCACGGGCTGTGTCATATGGACGATGCGAGGATGGCCCCCGTGAATCATAATCATTTTGACGGATATATTCAAAGGGAATCCACTCTCACCAGATATAATCCGGGCGATCATGTTCCCGACCTGAATACAGGAGGCTGGCATGATGCAGGGGATTATGACCTGAGGGTTGAATCCCAGAGCGGGGAGGTATATATTCTTGTGCAGGCGCTGGAAGCTTTTGGCATAGGATACTATGACGAAACTTACGTCGATCAGAAAAGCAGGATTGTTGAGATACACCAGCCCGACGGCAAATCAGATATTCTTCAGCAGATTGAACACGGGGTTCTGTCGGTGGCAGGCGGATATAAGAACCTCGGGCGGCTATACAGGGGAATAATAGCACCGACAATACGCCAGTACGTTCTCCTTGGTGATGGCATGACAATGACCGACGGACTGATCCACGACCCCGGCCTTAAGGAAGGAGAGCGTACAGCCACGCATTCTTCTCCTGCAGACGACCGCTGGGTTTTTACTGAAAATAATCCGCCGCGAGAGCTGACTACAGCTGCACACCTTGCTGCAGCAGCAAGAGCACTGAAAGGATTCAACGATGAATTGTCAAAGGAGTGCCTCGATATTGCGAAGGCTATTTATAATAATGAGTATGAGCTGGCAGGATTTGCAGTTAATGCAAAAATCCATGCAGCATCTGAACTCTTTCTCACGACGGGAGACGATCAGTATAAAAAATTTATACTCGATAATGAAGCAGCAGTTATTAAGGGGATTCGAAACCTTGGCTGGCTTATAGGCAGAACTCTGCCAAAAATTAACAACCCCGCTTTCACTGCTTCTGTCAGAAGTTCTCTCGGAAGCCTCTCGGAAGATATTGAAGCACAATCTAAAGAGACCCCTTACGGTGTTCCTTACCGTCCTCGTGTCTGGGGCGCAGGCTGGGATATACAGAGTTTTGGAGTCAGACAGTATTATCTTCACAAGGCCTTCCCGGATATATTCTCTTCTGACCAGGTTTTCAACGCCCTGAATTTCATTCTGGGAGTCCATCCCGGTGAAAATACATCCTCGTTTGCCTCAGGCGTCGGTGCAAGATCAACGATCGTTGCCTATGGAGTTAACCGTGCAGACTGGTCGTATATTCCGGGAGGTGTATCGTCGGGAACCGCCCTTATCAGACCGGATTTCCCGGAGTTGCTGGACTGGCCTTTTCTCTGGCAACAGCAGGAATATGTTATGGGTGGAGGAGCAACAAACTTTATGTTCCTGGTGCTGGCCGCAAATCAGCTTCTTGGAGAAAAATAACGGAATCAGCCCCGGTTCACCGGCAGGAGAGATCAAAATGCGACAAATATGATCAAACGATATCAGATAATAATGCCATTATCACAGGGGACCGTTGCCGAAGAATGGGATCAATGCCTCGGTCAGATAGAGAGAATGGTTACGGAAGGTTTGAGACCGGTGAAGTTGAATATATTCGCGGATATACCTGATTATAAATCATATAAGGATATAAAAAAGATTATCGGGGTGTCGGTGTCCTCCAGGTTGCGATACTCTGTACCTGCATATTGTGTAACCGTTCATCCTCCGGAAAATCCATGGAGTATTGCAGTAGAAGGACTTTTCGTTCCCGGGGCCACGAATGAGATCAGGACAAAATATGCCGGAGCCCTGCCTTATGTTGTTGTTGCAACAGGCTGTGGCAGGGAAATCTGGGCTGCCGGACTTGGCACTGACGAATATCCGGATAACACCAGGGAAGCTGCCGCGAAAGCTTTTGACAAGATGGCAGAAATCCTTTTTCAGGAAAAAATGTCGTTCAATAACATTGTCCGGCAATGGAATTTTATCGGCAACATACTTGAAATGAGGGAAGGATATCAGAATTATCAGCATTTTAATGAGGTCCGGAGTGAATACTACAGCAGGTTCAGGACCTGCCTTGGATACCCTGCAGCTACGGGTGTAGGGATGAAGCTGGGCGGGGTACTTATCGATTTTAATGCCGTGGAGGCAGATGATTCCCTTAAGATACAAAGCGTTGAAAATCCTGATCAGATAAATGCTTACGAATACGGGCAGCAGGTCCTCAAAGGTCTGGTATGGAAGGACAGGAAAGCAAAAAATCAGCCGCAGTTTGAGCGGGCTCTCTTTCTGGCAAACAGAAGCGTTTCAACCCTGTACATTTCAGGAACTGCTTCCATCGTAGGGCAGGAAACAATCGGGACAGGTGATATTGAGGAACAGACCCGTGTCACCATAAGGAACATCAGTAAACTTACGGATTCAGGGCGGAAGATCCGTTCAGGGGAAAAACAGGGGCAGGCACATGGGAGGTTTTCCGTTGTAAGAGTGTATATTAAGAACAGAGAAGACTTCAGCCTGGTCAGAAAGATCTGTGATGAGAATTACTCCCCGGCACCGGCAATCTATATTGAGGCCGACATTTGCCGTGATGACCTGCTTACTGAAATTGAAGCCGAGTATTCAATAAATCATTAAGACTGAACCAGCAGCTGGTTACGATTGGCGGTTTTAAATGAAATAAGCTGCCTTTGTCCCCGGTTTTACGGTATATTTATACTTTAATTCACTCTGCCGATGAAAAAACTTTTCCTGCTGTCGCTGGTCTATCTTCTGTTTACCGCATGCTCGAGTACGACATGGGATACAAAGGAGAACGGTGTTCTTGTAAAGCTGAGGCCGGCAAAGGCCGGAGCCGCAAAGCAGATCAGAATAGAAGTATTATCAGACAGGATAATACATGTTGCAGCATCAACAACGAAAATATATTCTTCAGACAAAAGCCTGTGTGTGATTTTCTCTCCGGCGGGCAATCCTTACTTTTCTGTTAAGCAGTTAACAGACACACTGTTGCTCTCCACCCGGGAGTTAAAGGTTAAGCTTTTGCTGAAAACCGGAGAGATCGGTTTTTTTGATTCTGAGGACAGGGCATTGTTATGTGAAAAAAGCGGCGGAGGAAAATCTTTCAGCCCGGTTTCAGCAGAAGGCACTGACGGATATGCATTCAGCCAGGTTTTTGAATCTCCTGCTGATGAGGCATTTTATGGCCTGGGACAACACCAGTCGGATGAATTCAACTATAAAGGGCTAAATGAAAGCCTTTACCAGTATAATACCAAAGTATCGGTTCCTTTTGTGGTTTCAGATAAGAATTACGGAGTTCTCTGGGATAACTATTCCCTTACAAAATTCGGAGATCCGCGTGACTATTCCCGGATTGACCTTTTCAGACTCTATAACGACGAGGGGAAGGAAGGAGGTCTTACGGCCTTTTACTCAAACGAGTCTGGTGCGGACAGGGTGTTTGTCAGCAGAAATGAATCGTCGATAGACTATGAAAACCTGACGACGGTGAAGAACCTGCCGGAGGGTTTTCCGTTAGACGGTTCCGATGTTGTTTGGAAAGGCAGCATTGAGCCTGAAGAATCGGGTCTTTATCACTTCAGGCTTTATTATGCCGGTTATGCAAAATTATACATCGGCGAAGAACTCATTGTACCGGAGCGCTGGAGAACCTCATGGAATCCAAATATATACAAATTCAGCATCAACCTTGAGCAGGGCGTAAAATACCCAATAAAGCTTGAATGGAAACCAGACGGGGCAGTATCTTATATAGGCCTCAAAGCCCTAAGCCCCCGGCCCACTGAAGAACAGGGTGCCCTGGCATTTTCTTCTGAGATGGGAGACCAGATGGAGTATTATTTTATCAGGGGGGATAACATTGATGAGGTGATCAGCGGTTACAGGAAACTGACAGGAAAAGCTCCTGTAATGCCTTCCTGGGCTTTTGGATACTGGCAAAGCCGCGAACGGTACAGGTCGCAGGCCGAACTCCTTGATGTGGTCAGTGAATACAGGAAAAGAAAAATCCCTCTTGACAATATTGTTCTTGACTGGTCATACTGGCCTGAAGATGCATGGGGTTCTCATGAATTTGATCCCGAATTCTTCCCTGATCCTGACGGCATGGTTGATGATGTACATTCAATGAATGCCAGGATAATGATATCGGTATGGCCCAAATTTTACTATACCACAGAACATTACAGGGAGTTTGACAGTAAAGGCTGGATGTACAGACAGGCGGTTACCGACAGCATCAGGGACTGGATTGGGAAAGGATACATAGGCTCGTTTTATGATCCGTACAGTCAGGGAGCCAGGCAGCTGTTCTGGGACCAGATAAGGGAGCATTTATATGAAAGAGGCTTTGATGCATGGTGGATGGATGCTTCAGAACCCGACATATTATCCAATGCAGGAACGGAATACCGTAAAAAACTCTCTACCCCCACAGCGATGGGGCCTTCAACAAAGTACTTCAACACCTATGCCCTGATGAATGCCATGGCAATTTATGAGGGGCAGAGAAGCGTTGATCCTGAGGGCAGGGTTTTTCTTCTTACCCGGTCAGGATTTGCGGGATTGCAGCGCTATTCCACTGCAACGTGGAGCGGCGACATAGGAGCGCGGTGGGAGGACATGAAGGCACAGATCCCGGCAGCTCTTAATTATTCACTGTCGGGAATCCCTTACTGGACAATGGATATTGGCGGCTTCTGTGTGGAAAGAAGGTATATCATGGCAAAAGAAGGCTCGGAAGACATGGAAGAATGGAGGGAGCTTAACACCCGCTGGTACCAGTTCGGTTCATTCTGTCCCCTGTTCAGGAGCCACGGACAGTATCCTTACCGTGAGGTTTATAACATTTCTCCGGAAGGCCATCCTGCATACCGAAGCATGATATACTACAACCGGCTGAGATACCGTCTGATGCCTTATATATATTCACTCGCCGGCCTGACCTTTTTCAATGATTATACAATAATGCGGGCTATGGTCATGGACTTTGGATATGATAAAAGCGTCAAGGATATTGGCGACCAGTACATGTTCGGCCCGTCAATTATGGTAGCTCCTGTGTATGAATATAAAGCCAGGGAAAGGGAGGTCTGTCTTCCCTCGGGAACAGGCTGGTATGATCTGTACTCAGGAGTTTTTCATGAAGGCGGGCAACATTATCTGGCTGAGGCTCCCTGCGAACGGATGCCGCTGTTTATTAAAGAGGGATCAATAATACCGGTTGGCCCCGATATACGGTACACCGGAGAAAAACCTGCCGATCCTGTCACCCTTTATATTTATACAGGCCGCAGTTGCGGTTTTACGTTATATGAGGATGAAGGGATAAACTACAACTATGAAAAGGGAGCCTGCAGTACTATTAAGTTCAGTTATAATGACGAAACAGGAGAGCTGCTTATCGGAGAAAGGAAAGGAGAATTTCCGGGTATGCTGAAAACAAGATCATTCAATATTATATTTGCCGGCAGGAATGATCCGGTAGCCTTTGATCCGGACCGGCCCCCTGATATATCGGTTATTTATGACGGGAAAATGATTTCCATACCGAAAGAAGGGAAATGAAGGGCTGAAAATATTCCGGAGCTGACTTTGCATTCAGCATATAAAACACCGGCCTCCCGGATTTAAAATTTTGCAGTACGTAACCGGACCCCGGAAAGTTTATTAAATTAGCACATATTAATTTTTAATGAAATGAAAAAGATCTTTCTGATAACTCTAACTCTGCTTGGTGCGGCGATCCTTTTTAATGCCTGCAACCAGTCAGCAAAAACAAAAAAAATGACGAGACAGGAATTATTCGGCAACCACGATGGAAAAGAGGTTTACCTGCTTACTCTGACAAACAGGTCAGGCAATGTTGTAAGGCTCACAAACTATGGTGCCAGAATAAACTGGATAGAAGTTCCTGACAGGAATGGAGCTAAAGACAACATTACCTTCGGCTTTGATACCTTCGGGGAGACCCTGAATGGTGATATGTCATTCGGATCAGTTGTTGGACGTTATGCCAACAGGATAGCCGGAGGGAAATTCACTCTCGACGGGATTGAATACACTCTTCCAATAAATAACGGACCAAACACCCTGCACGGCGGACCGGGCGGATGGCACAGCGTGGTATGGGACACAGAAGTGCTTAAGGGAGGTGACAGTCCTGCCGTGAGATTCACCTATATCAGTCCTGATATGGAAGAAGGATTTCCCGGCACAGTAACAGCAGAGGTCACATATACCTGGACTGATGATAATGAGCTGGTGATGGATTACAAATGTACGACCGATAAAAAAACCGTTGTCAACGTAACAAACCATGCATACTTCAACCTTCATGGGGCAGGCAGTGGCGATATTCTTGACCATGAGCTTACACTTGAAGCCTCTGCTTTCACTCCTGTTGATTCTGTAATGATACCTACAGGCGAGATCAGGCCTGTTGCGGGAACACCCCTCGATTTTACATCGCCTCACACCATTGGTGAAAGAATTAATGATGACTATGACCAGCTTGTTCTGGGGCGCGGTTATGATCATAATTACGTGCTCGATAACCAGGAAGAAGTTGATGCTCATGTTTATGATCCTGTAAGCGGCCGTGTTCTGGAGGTGATTACTGATCAGCCGGGATTGCAGCTTTATACGGGAAATTTCCTTGATGGTTCCCAGAAAGGACACGGAGGGATAGCTTACAACTTCAGGACAGGCTTCTGTCTTGAGTCGGGTCATTATCCCGACAGCCCAAATCAGCCGACTTTTCCCTCAACAGTTCTGAATCCGGGAGAAACTTTTGCCACTCAGACTATTTACAGGTTTACCGTTAAATGAAGAATTATTCTACCTGAGTGAATGTTGCAGGATGATCCGGCTGGTATAGGCTCTGACGTTTATGTGGTCCGGAATCCTGTTGGAAAGGTAATTGTAGTCTGACTTCACAATCTGTCATGGTCTCCCATGGTGATGATGCGCAGCCCGGTACTCCCCTGTCCGGTTACCTGAAGCACCGACCGCTTGCACCATTTTATCAGGATAGCCACCTCAGCAACCAGAGATGCCACTATCAGCGACCCTTTAGGAAAACTGGCCAGATAACAACTTTACTGAAAAGGGATAACCCGGGTTTCAATAAATCAACCTGAGTTAATTAAATTCGACATTTCGTCTGCTGCTTTGGCGGAATTATGATAATTCATCTTTTATTTTTATTTTGGCCTGCTTAAAGCCGCTGTTCTGTTTTTGCTTTGAATATGATGAAATATCATTCACTAGAGGATGAATCAAGGCTGGTAAAAAAATTGTCAAAAGGGAATCTTCTGGCATTCAACACACTTTTCACTGAATACAGCGGCCGTTTGTTCCGTTTTGCAAACGGTTATCTGAAATCGGATGCCGAATCTGAAGAAGTGGTACAGGAAGTATTCACAATAATCTGGGAGAGGAGAGAGTCCCTCAAGGCGGAGCTCTCATTTAAATCATACATTTTTACGATAAGTTTTAATATTATCAGAAAACACTTCAGAAAACAAAAGCATATTTCTGAATATTTAAAAGCAGGTATCAAAGATGACATTGATAACGGGACGTTCCATACAGTTGATTACAATTCCCTTTATGAATATATATCAGACATTGTAGGTCAGCTTCCGTCAAGGCGAAGGGAGATTTTTGTCAAGAGCAGATTTGAGGGATTGAGCATTAAAGAAATATCTGATGAGCTGAAGATCAGTCACAAAACCGTTGAGAACCAGCTGACGGATGCCTTAAAATACATCAGGACAAGGGTTAAGAAGGAAAACTATCCTCTTGTTTTGTTCTTTATGTTGTTCATTGCGTGAAAACTATAAACGACACCAGGTAATATCATTAATTGTTCCTTTTATGGCGGGCGAAGAAAGAGCCAAGGTTTAATTTAGTCCAGGCCGGGTGTATCAGAACAGATATGGATATTATGATATGAACAGCAGATCATGATCTTGTTTTTGTATAAGATTCATGGTATTTTAAGGCATAAGGCGGATAAATGAGATTACGAACATTTAATATTAACTATAATCTGACAGACATGAAACGTAGAAATCTTATCAAAAATCTGACAATCCTTCCGGCTGCGGGAGCAGTCTTCGGAAGTCTGATTCCTTTCAACAAAGCTGCTGCCTCTCCGGTTGCTGCTATCGCGGCACCAAAAAGGAACCTTCTGAAAGAGCTCGGGGTACGTACATTTATTAATGCCCGGGGAACAATTACTGCAATCAGCGGTTCCATTATGCACGATTATGTCCTGGATGCGATAAGGAACAGCTCAAAGGAATTTTGCCTGATTGATGAGCTGCAGGACAAGGCAGGTGCAAAGATTGCGGAGATGGTTCATGCTGAGGCTGCCATGGTCACTGCCGGATGCTGGTCTGCAATGGTGCTTGGCACGGCAGGCGTTCTGACGGGAATGGACACAAAAAAAGTTGCTCAGCTTCCCAACCTTGAGGGTATGAAATCAGAGGTTCTTGTGCAGAAAACACATAATCATGGTTATTCCCATGCGCTTAAAAATGCCGGGGTGACCCTTGTTGAAGTCGAAACCCCTGACGATGTTGAAAAGGCTGTCAGCTCAAAAACTGCTATGATGTGGTTCCTGAACTATGCAGGACCAAATGGTAAAATAACTCACGAAGAATGGGTAGCTCTTGGTAAAAGATTCGGAATACCGACGATGATAGATATAGCAGCCGACGTTCCTCCGGTCGAGAACCTTTGGAAATACAACGACATGGGGTTTGACCTGGTTTGCATTTCCGGAGGGAAGGGCATTAGAGGCCCTCAGAGCGCAGGATTGCTGATGGGGAAAAAGGATCTGATTGCTGCTGCCCGGTTAAGCGCACCGCCCCGCGGAGGCAACATAGGAAGGGGAATGAAGGTGAACAAGGAAGAGATCCTGGGAATGTATATTGCCCTCGAAATGTATATAAACAGGGATCATGAAAAGGAATGGAAGATGTGGGAAGGCAGGGTCGCTGCAATAGAAAATGCCGTGAAGAACATTGACGGGGTTACAACCAGTGTGCACATTCCTCCGGTTGCAAATCATACGCCTACACTTAATATTTCGTGGAGCCCCGAAAAGATAAAAATTAGCGCAAATGAACTTCTGGAAGCTTTAAGCAACGGAAATCCTTCAATTGAAGCCAACGGCGGAAGAGGCTCTATCACTGTGGCACCATGGCAGATGATCTCTGGCCAGGAAAAGATCGTAGCCTCAAGAATAAGAGAAGAACTCCTGAAAGCATCCGTATAATTAAACAGAAATTAGTTAACTGGTTAACAGGATTCTGTCAGAGTCAGAACTCTTTTAGCCGCTCATTGGCCTTATTCAATAAACTCTTATAAATTAACATTATGAAGCGATTATTACTATCAGCTGGTATTTTACTATTGTCTGTTGCTTTAAGCGCACAGAATTACAGCATTGTTATTAAGGGAGGGCGCGTAATCGACCCAAAAAACAATATCGATGAAGTATTAGATATAGCTATCAAAGACGGCAGGATAGCCAGGGTTGCAAAATACATTGATCCGGGAGAAGGGATCCAATGTGTTAATGCTGAAGGGCTTTATGTCATTCCGGGGATCATTGACATGCATGTACATGTATTTCACGGGACAAAACTTGATCAGCAATACATGAACGGACCCAGTTCAGTACCTCCGGATGGGTTTACGTTCCGCGTGGGAGTAACGACTGTTGTTGACGCAGGTTGTGCAGGATGGAGGACATTTGATGATTTTAAGCGACAAACAATTGACAGGTCCAGAACCCGGGTTCTTGCATTTCTTAATATAGTAGGTGAAGGTATGAGGGGAGGGCCATTTGAGCAGAATATTAAAGACATGGACCCTAAACGGACAGCAGATTTCGCCAGAAAACATTCAGAAGATATTGTCGGGATAAAGCTGGCTCATTACAGTGGCAGGGACTGGACTCCGGTTAAACTTGCGGAAGAAGCATCTCTTCTTGCCGACATCCCTCTTATGGTAGATTTTGGAAGCGCCAGTCCGGCTCTTTCACTTGACACACTGTTTATGCAGGTTTTCAGACCCGGTGACATTTATACACATTGCTATGGAGGCAGCCCTGAAACAGGCGAAACACGTCCCGGAGGAAGAGAGGCTATAGTAAATACAAAGGGTGAACTGAAACCCTTCGTCTGGGAAGCAAGGAGGAGAGGTATTCTTTTTGATGTCGGTTATGGTGGGGCAAGTTTTAATTATTTTCAGGCTGTCCCGGCGGTTAAAGATGGGTTTTATCCCGACTTCATAAGTACCGATCTCCATATAGGCAGTATGAATTCATCAATGAAGGATATTTTAAACATTATGTCAAAATTTCTTCTTATGGGCATGGATTTGAATTCAGTGATTAAGTCTGTTACATGGGACCCGGCCAAAACGCTCAGGAGAGAGGATCTGGGCAATCTCTCAGAAGGCTCTGAAGCAGACGTTGCTATATTGAATATGAGAAAAGGCAAATTCGGATTCTGGGATAAAAATGGTTATAAAATGGAAGGAAAGGAGAAGTTTGAATGTGAAATGACAATAAAGGGTGGCCAGATTGTTTATGACCTTAATGGTCTCGCAGAACCACTTGTCATTCCAAGAACCAGAATGAACAGGACAAGGTGATATCTGACATGAAAAAATGAAATTTTCCTGACCCGGGTAGGAGTATCATCTGAGTGGGGGATATTACAGTTGCACATACAGGTCCGGTTTTAATAACAGGACAACGTAAACATTATAATACAGGAAAGGCAGCGTTTTAATTAAGGTTCAGATATTTTTATGTAGCAGAAAAGGGGACAAAAGGTTGTCTCACCGGGGTAAAAAAGGCAAAACAGGTCAGTGCCGATGCCACGGAATATATTGAGACAACCTTTTATTTTAAAGAGGGGCGGAATAAGATTAGAACAGGGATAAAAAATAATAACAGGTTCGAATGTCGGAAATTGAATTTGGCAGGAAAAGGATAACCGGTTTCTTCAATGGAGAATATTCCGGTAATGATTTAGACTATATCAGGGATGTTTTCTGTGATAAATACGGTGAAGAAGAACTGAAACAGTTACTGAGGAAGCAGTGGTATGAACTGTGTGGCAGTACACAACCAGGAGAAAAGGATCTCAACCACATATTATACAGGATCCACTATGATATTAACAAAGGGATTGCAGAAAGAAACAGGAGCTGGTCATTCAGAAATATTATTACATGGTCAGCGAGAATTGCCGCAATACTATTGCTTCCGATAGCAATATATTTTACTTTCAGGCAAAATAAACCGGCTCCTGCTGAACATCTTTCATGGGTTGAGATTACAGCTCCTGCCTGGACCCGGGCACAATTCAGCCTTCCTGATGGAACGACAGGATGGCTGAACAGCAATTCAAGTCTGAAGTATTATGAAGATTTCAGCGTAAATCGCAGGGTAATACTGACAGGAGAGGCATACTTTAATGTGCTGAACGAAAATAACAGGCCATTCCATGTTTCCACAAATGAAATAATCGTGGAAGTACTTGGTACAAAGTTTAATATTGCTTCTTACGAGAACGAGAACTATGTTGAGGTTGTACTCGAAGAAGGGAAACTTCTTTTCAACGACCTGGAATTGAAAAACTCGTATACCATGAGCCCTAACGACCTGGTCAAGTTCGACAAAACCCTGAAGGATTTTTCAACGGAAACTGTTCAGCCTCAGAAGTACATGTCATGGATCGATGGAAAACTGATATTCAGGAACGACCCTATAGATGTCGTAGCCAGAAGGCTTGAACGCTGGTATAATATAGAAGTGGTAGTTGATGGCAAATTTGCTGAGGACCTCCGCTTGCGGGCAACATTTATTGATGAAAACCTTGAGGAGGTACTTGGCCTTTTGAAGCGCGGACTTCCTTTGAAATACAGGGTCGAGAACAGAGGCCTTCAATCTGATGAAATCTATTCAAAAATGAGAGTGATAATTTCACCTGATACCAATTAATATGAATTAAAACCTTAAACCTGATTCGCCTATGAAACATACACGATAAAAAAAACAGGAAAGCGCTGGAACCGCTTTCCTGTACAGATGTTAAGTCACTATTCGGTAATAATAACCTAACTAAACCTTTTCAAAGTTATGAAAAAAAAATCCTATTTACGGGTAACACCAACCCTTAAAAAACTACTTATGGAACTTAAAATTGCACTTATTATTATTCTTTTCAATATTTCAAGTGTTTTTGCCGGCTCTGTTTATTCACAGATCGCAAAAGTATCACTTGACGTGGAGAACAGAAGCCTGGAGCAGGTAATGGATGAAATTGAGAGGCAAAGTGAGTTTTATTTCATCTTTAACCAGAAGCAGATAGATGTGAACAGGGTGGTTGACATCGAGGTTGAAGATAAGCTGATAACAGAGGTTCTTCCGGAGCTTTTTCACGGGACAAATGTGAACTTCACATTAATTGATCGCAAGATCCTCCTTACGACAGAACCACTAAAACAAAGTATTTTGCCTGAAGTATCTTTGTCTGAGTATCAACAACGACAGGTTACCGGAACAGTAATAGATTCAGACGGCGAACCCCTTATTGGGGTTACAGTTCTTGTTCAGGGGACCACAACCGGTACTTTGACCGACATGGATGGCAAATACACGATAGCTGTACCGGGCGGTGAAGCTGTAATTCAGTTCTCCTTTGTAGGATATGCTACCCAGGAGGTAACTATCGGCAACCAGTCGGTAATTAATGTTACCCTGCAAGAAAGCATGCTGCAGATGGACGAAGTGGTCGTCACGGCACTGGGTCTGAGCAGGGCTCAGAAAACACTCGCTTATGCTGTTCAGGAGGTGCGGGGCGAAACTTTTACCCAGGCACGTTTGAATAACGTTGCTACGTCTCTTACAGGAAAGGTAGCGGGTGTTGAATCCTTACAGGTAAACGCGGGAGCGGGAGCATCCAGCCGCGTAATAATAAGAGGCAATACATCACTTAACGGAAATCAGCAACCTCTGTATATTGTTGATGGAATGCCTATTACCAACATAAACAGAGGCGCCAACACAAGTTCAACACGACTGAATGTTGACAGGGGAGATGGAATTTCGAGTATGAATCCCGATGACATTGAATCAATCTCAGTACTTAAGGGGGGAGCAGCAGCAGCTCTTTACGGAAGCCAGGCTGCTAACGGAGTAATACTGATAACTACGAAGAAGGGTACAATTCAGAAGGGGATAGGAATAGAAGTAACATCTGATGCAAACATGGGAGTCCCTGCTGTATATCCAAACTATCAGTACGTTTACGGACAGGGCAATGACGGGGTCAAGCCTGATACCCCTGCCAAGGCTTTAAGCTCGGGACGCCTTGCATACGGGGCAAAAATGGACGGGACCATGGTTCTTCAGTTTGACGGCGTTGAGCGTCCGTATTCACCGGTGTCGGTAAAGCAAAATATAAAAAACTTCTACAATCCGAGCCAGAATATTACCAATACGGTAGCATTCAATGCCGGTGGTCAAAAGATGCAGGCGAGATTATCGTTAAGCGATACCCGTGCAAAGGATCAACAACCAAACTCAAAATTCTTCAGGAAAACAGTTAATATGAACTTAAGGGGAGCATTGGGTAAAAATGATCTCGTTGTAATTGAATCAAGCGCACAATATAATCTGATAGATGCTGAGAACAGGCCAAATGTCGGGTATGCGGAGCTGAATGCTGCATGGCCGGTTTATCTTGCAGCCAATACTGTTGATGTCAGATATATGAGGGGTACTGATCCATCCAGACCTGGAATTAATGCTCTGACCGGCAGGGAACTTGAATGGAATCCGGTCCCTGCCGCTGTAAATCCCTATTATGTATCATACCAGGCCAATAACCAGGATCATGCCCAACGTCTTATAGGAAGAGCAAGCGTACAGCTTAACATTATGCCAAACCTTTTCATAAAGGGTACGATGGCGAAAGATTTCAATTTTTACAGGGATCAGAATTATGTTCCCAATACCAATGCTTTTACTCCCCTGGGGTATTTTAATTCATCAGAGTCGCAGACGGATAAAACCAATTTTCAGGTTATAGCCAATTTCTTCGATAAATTTTTTGGTGAAACAATAGGGGTTAATTTTCTTGGCGGGGCAAGCAGCGAAAGAGATTTTGGAAGAAGCAGTACTGCAAATGGCAGCGAATGGGTTATTTCTGATTTTTACAGTCTCACAAACCTTAAAAACAGGGATCTTGTGAACCTCTCGCAAACCTCGACCGGGACCAATTCTCTTTTTGCCGAAGCTAATATCGATTACAGGAGCATTGTTTATTTGACAGTTACGGGAAGGCAGGACTGGTTCTCAGTATTGAATCCGGGGTACAACGGTATTTTCTATCCTTCGGTCGGAGGAAGCTTTATTCTGTCTGAGGTTGTTAATCTGCCTCGCTTTATAAATTTTGCCAAGCTGCGTGCATCCTGGGCCCAGGTCGGCAGTGCAACGGTTAATGCAGGAAGCATTAACCAGACCTATACCGTAAGCACTGTAAATGCATATGCTCTGCCGACATTAAGCAATCCAAACGCCCTTTTGAATCCAAATATCCGGCCGATTACCGCCACTACGAGTGAAGGAGGATTTCAGGTCCAGGTATTGGAAAACAGAATAGGCCTGGATGTGAATTATTATTTCAGAAAAACAGAGAATGATATTCTGTTTCCTCCCATTTCACAGGCAACAGGTTATTCAGCAGGCCCCAGGAACCTTGGTCTGATAACAAACCAGGGGTGGGAAATAAGTCTGACAGGTACTCCATTTGAGAAAAAGGATTTCAGTTGGGATGTCAGCTTCAATTACAGCTATAACAAGAGCAAAATAGTAGAGCTTGCCGAAGGTATCGACGTACTGACGCTGGGTAATGCTATAGGTGGTCCGACAATGATAAACGCCGTTGGTCTTCCATATTCAACTGTAAGAGCTTATGTCATGAAAAGAAATGCCGATGGTGTTCTTGTTTATAACAAGGCAACAGGTTATGAAGACAGGGAGCTGAAAGATCTGGGTGTGGGCAATCCGCCTCACCTGATGGGATTCAATAATAACTTCAGGTACAAGCGATTTAATCTTACTGTGGACCTGGATTCAAAATTCGGTGCCGTAGGCTACAGTAACCTTATACAGTACGCTACAAGATTCGGACTCACCCCTCCGACACTGCCGGGAAGGGAAAACGGCCTGACGGTAAGTGGTGTTGATCAGACAGGGGAGCCTTATACAAAACTGTGGGAAGTGGTAAATCTGGATACCTATTATAATAATTTCGGAAGTGCATATCCCGGACAGTTTGTATACAAAACGGATTTTGTCAAACTGAGAAGAATGATCCTGAGATATGAGCTGCCGGTAAATGTAATAAAATTCATGAGAGTTGAATCAGCTTCTGTCGCACTGACAGGCCTGAATCTTCTAACCATATATCAGGATAAGCGGGTTAAAGAGGCAGGCATAGATCCAGAGATGCAGCAGACTGTCGGTAATGCTCAGGGTAGTCAGGGAGTTGCAATGCCGGTTACCAGGAATTTTGGTTTTAATCTGCATTTAGTATTCTAATTTAATAAAACTATTGGCATGAAAAATATAATAACAAAACTGATATTTGCGACATGTGCAATCGCACTGGTTTCAACTATGCCGTCGTGTAATACGGAAAATCTTACCGATCTGAACAAAAATCCGAACCAGATTGAGTTTGTCATTCCGCAGTATTCTTTTACTTCAGCCGTACTTGAAAGCAGACCCGGAGAGAACTTCAGGGCTCTTGGCCAGGGACTCCAGTATTTTGCCACCTATAAGGAAGTACCGGCTACCGGCGATAAATTTTACAACTTCAATGGTACTGTAGGCAGTTTTGCCGTATATAATAATCAGTGGAACCGTCTTTTCCAGCTTGTATCCCAGATCCCCGGCCCTGAGAACGTAAACAAAAGAGCTGCATGTGAAATATTAAGGATACTGGCTTTCCATCAAAGGACAGATGTAATGGGAGATCTTCCTTATTCTGAGGCAATGCAGGGGAATGAAAACCTGAAACCGAAATATGATGCACAGGAGAGCATTTACAAGGCAATGCTGAATGAGCTGGATGCAGCTTTGACCTCAATGGACAACACTAAACCGGATGTTTTCGGGAATGCTGACCCTTACTTTAACGGAAATATAGCTAAATGGAAAAAGTTTGGCTATACCCTTATGATGAGATTAGGCATGCGTATGTCCGAGGTTGAGCCGGAAACGGCAAGATTATGGGTAGAAAAAGCTGCTGCTGGTGGTGTGATGACCGACTTTTCCGATATTGCATATATAGAATATGCTGATATCACGGGTCAAATGAACCCCAAGGTTACCTCGATGATAGCAGGCGATTTTGCAAGTCCCGGCGGGGACAACGTTGAAGGAAGTAAGTGGGCTGCAAAGTTTATTGATCACCTAAAAAATACCAGCGATCCGCGTTTGCCTGTGATTTCCGTTGTGTGGGTACCATCGGGAGGCTCCTATATAGCAGACAATGTACCGGAAAATCAGCGTGGAATGGTCAACGGAAGCATCAATTCCAAGCCCTCCGATTTTGATACTTATTCCGAACCATCGTTGTTGTACATCAATCGCGGATCTCCAATTGTTACCATGGAACCTTCAGAAGCATATCTGCTGCTTGCAGAGGCAGCACTGAGAGGCTGGAACGTCGGAATAACCGAGGAAGATGCTTATAACAATGCTGTAAGGGCTGCAATGGCCCGCTGGGCACTGTGGCCAGGCGTACCGCCTCATTCAGGAGTCATATCCGAAGAGGATGTCGATGCCTATCTGGCTCAGAATCCATACCTGAGCAGCGGGACATTTGAAGAGAGGCTTGAACAGATATCAACACAGAAATGGATTTCAATGCTGGGGGACGACTATGAGGTTTATTCAAACTGGCGAAGAGTAAAATTTCCTGTGTTTAACTATGCAAACTGGACAAGCACAACAGGTGAATTAATCTCCTACCCCGGCAATGTTACAGCCGGCAAAATGTTCCGCAGGTTTTCGCTGCCAATTGCAGAACGTAATGTAAATCCTGAAAACTACTACGAAGCTATTGAAAGACAAAGCTTTACTGAAGAGACTGTAGACCTTCTTCAGGGAAGAATGTGGTGGGACGTTGGTCCGGGAACAGGACAGCTTGATTGAATAAGTGATTTTTCTGGTGAGGAGGTTGAATTTCAACCTCCTTTTTTTATCTTTAATCTTTAAGTTATATAACGAGCAATTTACCTGCAAATGATGAAATCAAAACAGATCAGAAGATTGATCTTGCCGGGAGTAACAGGGCTGGCAGCAATCTCACTTGCCGGCTGCACAGGAGGAGGCTTAAATCCCTCCCAGAAGCCAAATATCATTTTCATTCTTGCTGATGACCTGGGATATAACGACCTTGGCTGCTATGGCCAGAAAATAATTGAGACCCCCAATATTGACTCACTGGCACAAAGGGGAATAAGATTTACGCAGTATTACAGTGGCTCTCCCGTGAGCGCCCCATCACGCTGCGTGCTTTTAACGGGCAGGCATACAGGGCACTCTTTCATAAGGGGAAACCATGAATGGCCGGAAAGAGGTGATGTATGGAACTTCCTCGAGATGGAAAAGGATCCCTCACTCGAAGGTCAGTACCCTGTTCCCGCGGAAACAGTGACATTCAGTAAACTTCTTCAGGAAAGCGGTTACTCAACCGCCTGCATAGGTAAATGGGGACTTGGAGCTCCTTTTACAGAAGGAGTGCCGTCCAGACAGGGATTCGACCTCTTCTTTGGATATAACTGTCAGCGACAGGCTCATACCTATTACCCGGGGCATCTGTGGAGAAACGAAGAAATAATAAGGCTGGGTAATGAACTGGTAGCTCCTCATACAACAGAACTTGACGGTGACGGGGATCCTTACAGGGAAGAAAATTATTCAAGATATAATCTGAAAGAGTATGCTCCGGAACTGATGCTCGACGAAGCTATAGCTTTTATTCAGGCGTCAAGGGAAAAGCCGTTCTTTCTCCACTTTACAACAGTCATTCCTCATGTACCTCTCCAGGCACCGGAAGAATGGGTTGAAAAATACAGACAAAAGATCGGGAACGAAGAGCCATACACCGGGAACAGGGGTTACTTCCCGTGCAGATACCCGATGGCAACATACGCCGCTATGGTTGCTTATCTCGACTATCAGGTCGGATGCCTGGTTCAGGAGCTCAGAAAACAAGGTCTGTATGAGAATACGATTATCTTTTTTACAAGCGATAATGGCCCGGTTACAACAGGAGGGGCTGTCAGCCAGTTTTTTGAAAATGCGAAACCCTTTAACCAGTCATCTGACCGCCTGAAAGGTTCTGTTTATGAAGGAGGTATCCGTGTGCCGATGATAATTGCCTGGCCCGGTAAAACAGACAAGCCGGTGGTCAGCGATCATGTCTGTGCTGCATGGGACATGTTTCCCACAATTTGCGACATAACAGGGATCGGTCAGCCTGGTGATCTTGACGGATTGAGTTTTATACCAACAATAATTCAAAAAGGCAGGCAGGAACAGCATGAATACCTTTATTGGGAGTACCCTGAAAGAAGAGGCCAGCAGGCTGTGCGAATGGGCTCGTGGAAAGGTATCCGCGATTCAATTCGTGACGGCAATATGAAGATCAGTCTTTACGATCTTAACGAAGATGTTACCGAGGAAAGAGACCTGGCCGGCGAATATCCCGAAATCATCAGGCGGATCGGTGACATAATGAGCGGAGAACACCAGAGACCTGAAATTGAAAGATTTAACCTTTTTACATCAAACTAGCTCAAGAATTCAGGATGTTTATGAAACCCGGACTCCGCAATCTTCTTTGCGTTTAACAAAATGATGATATATCTTTAAGTCATTTCCGCCAGATCACAAAATGACCGTAGTCATGTCAGAGAACATTATTGTTGCACTTATATAAATTTTATGGCAAGATTCTGCCTGTGCTTTCTCGTTGTATCCCTTGTAATTAATACTGATCCGGCTCCGGGGCAGGAAAATGAACTGCCATTAATTACGGTTGGCATAGTTGCCGATGTTCAATACTCCGATGCTGATAACAGGGGGTCGAGATATTACCGCTCTTCACCGGCCAAATTAAGAGAGGCAATGTCGGTCTTCAGGACAGAGAACGTTGACTTCATAATAAACCTCGGGGATCTTATTGATAATGACTTTGACAGTTTTAAACCGCTTTCGTGTATCATAAATGAATCACGCATACCATTTTATTCAGTAATGGGCAATCATGATTTCAGTGTGAAAGACTGTTACAAGGCAAAAATTGACAGTGTGCTGAACCATTCAAACAGATACTATTCCATGTTAAGATCAGACTGGAGGTTTATCTTTCTTGACGGGACGGATATAAGCCTCTATGCAAACGGGAAAAACAGTTCCGATTATAAGCTGGCCCGATCAATTCTGGATTCTCTTGAAGGATCAGGATCGCCCAACGCCTTCGACTGGAATGGAGGGATCGGCAGGGATCAGACCGGCTGGCTTGTACAACATTTGAACGAAGCTGAAAATTCAGACGAAAACGTTGTTGTCCTTTGTCACTTCCCGGTGTTCCCCGATAATCAGGCCGAAAATCTCTGGAATGCAGGTGAGATCAAAAAAATCCTTGAAGAATATAAGGGCCGGCTGATCCTCATGAACGGGCATACTCACCAGAGCGGATCTGTTCAGAATAACGGCGTCTGGTACGTTTCACTCAGAGGGATGGTGGAAAAAGAGGAAAACTCTTTTGCAATTGCAGAGTTTTACGGTGATTCTGTTTTTATCAGAGGCTATGGGGCAGAAAAAAGCACCTCAGTATGCTGGTAAAAATAATTGCGGACTACGGGATTCATTTCATCTGATACTGCTATTTTTAAAACCGGATCAGAGATGATTTTTATGTAGAAAGAATTTGTGGTCCGGGCATAAGGCCGCATTAAAAAACCCTCAGGTATTACATGTGATACTGATCAAACCAAAAAATAATGAAATCCAGAAAATTTATGTTGTCGCATATTCTTGCCATGCTGATCTTTCCGGGAATATTAACGGGCGAGATCAGAGAGCCACGGGAATATGATATTGTAATTTACGGAGGCACCTCAGCGGGGATCGCTGCAGCCATACAGGCCTCGAGAATGGGTAAAACGGTCCTGCTTATTGAACCTACATCGCGGATAGGAGGCCTGACAACCGGAGGACTGGGGGCGACAGATATAGGAAATAAAGATGCCATAGGAGGTATTTCACGTGAATTCTACAGGAATATCAGAAAATACTATGATGACCCGGGAAACTGGAAATGGCAGAGCCGTGAGGATTACAGGGAAGGACGTAACACCGGCAACGAAGATGCTATGTGGACGTTCGAACCTTCGGCCGCACTGAAGGTTTACGAAACCATGATGGCTCCGGAGAAAATAGAACTTGTATGCGGGCAGAGACTTGAGCGAAAAGACGGTGTTAAGAAGAAAGGAAATATGATAATTTCCATTGAAATGGAAGAGGGCATGTTATATCGTGGCAAAATGTTCATCGATGCTACTTACGAGGGAGATCTGATGGCCTCGGCGGGTGTAAGCTATGCCATTGGACGCGAGCCGAACAAGCAATATGGCGAAACGCTGAACGGGATTCAGGCTAACAAGGTGGGGCTTACGATCAGGGGAACAGTTTCGAGGAATGCGCTGCATCATAATTTCATCGACGGGGTAGACCCGTATGTTATCAAAGGTGATCCTTCCAGCGGACTGCTGCCATTTATACATGAAGGTCCGCCGGGTATTGATGGTCATGGTGACAAAGGCATACAGGCTTACTGTTTCCGCATGACCCTTACTGACCATCCGGGAAACAGGATCCCGTTCTCAAAACCTGAAAATTACAAAGAAGCGGATTATGAGCTTCTGTTCAGGAATTATGAAGCTGCCGAGGGACCTGTTGAAAATATGTATAACTATGGAGACCCTCTGGTGCCATGGATAAACACACCCATGCCCAACCGAAAGACCGATACCAATAACCAGAAAGGGTTCTCTACTGATTTTATAGGGCAAAACTTTGATTACCCGGAAGCAGATTATAAAAGACGGGATGAAATTATTGCCCGCCATAAAAATTATCAGCAGGGTTTGATGTGGACGCTGGCCTTTCATCCACGGATCCCCAGGGAAGTGAGAGATGTCGTTTCGAGATGGGGTACCCCAAAGGACGAGTATGATAACGATGACGGCTGGCCGACACAATTGTATGTCAGGGAAGCCCGCCGAATGGTAAGCAACTATGTTATGACCCAGAAGAATTGTGAAGGTCTTGAAACGGCAGATGATCCTGTAGGGCTTGGCGCCTATGGCATGGATTCACATCACGTTAAAAGATATGTGGATGTGAACGGATTTGTTCAGAATGAAGGAAATGTGGAAGCATCGGTTCCAAAACCCTATCCGGTGAGTTTCAGGTCAATTGTGCCAAAGCCAGAAGAATGTGGCAACCTGCTGATACCAGTCTGCGTCAGTGCAACACATATTGCCTACGGATCCATCAGAATGGAACCTGTATTCATGGTGCTGGGTCAGTCTGCTGCAACAGCGGCATCGATGGCTATAGATAAAGATGTTGAAATACAGAGTACAGATTATCAGAAGCTTAGAGAACGCCTGCTGTCGGACGGACAGGTATTGGAGGTAAACAGATAAGATAAATGGCTGCTACTGACAAGAATGAAATAATAGTAAATATCGGGCTAATAGGTACCGGCAAAAGAGGGATTAAGCTGCTTGCCTGTCTCCTTCAGATTGACGGGATCAACATTTCGGCAGTATGCGATGAGTCTGACAGTAATGCACAGAATGCAGCAAAAGCATGCATTGACGCCGGACGGCAAAAACCTGAGATCTATTCAGGGAAAAAAGATTCCTTCCGGGAGCTCATGGACAAGGAACATCCTGATGCTGTTGTCATCGCGACGTACTGGGATTCACATGCCGCGATAGCACTCTATGCCATGGAGAATGCTATTTATCCGGGCATTGACGTACCGGCAGCATTGTCCGTTGATGATCTGTGGAGCCTTGTGGAGACATCAGAAAGCAGATCCTTTCCATGCATGATGCTTGAAAACTGGAGCTTCAGAAGAGATAACCTTGCCCTTCTGAACATGAAGCGTCTTGGTATGTTTGGGGAAATAGTCCATTGCCATTGCGCACACTCCCATAATTGTATCGACCACTGGTTCTTTGACCCCGGAACAGGAATGGACAACTGGCAGGTTGAGTACCTTCTTAAACATAACAGGTCACAATATCCGACACACGCTGTCGGACCCGTCATCAGCTGGATGGATATAAACTGCGGGGATGTTTTTACCGAAATTTACTCTGTCGCATCGTCGTCAGCAGGGATTAATGATTTTTTCAAAAGGAAATTCGGAAAGGATCATCCGAACGCAAATCGCAGATTCAGCCAGGGTGATATTGTTACATCCATCCTCAGAACAGAAAAGGGCAAAACACTGGTTGTAAACAACGACCTGTTACTGCCCAGGCCATATGCAAACAGGTGGATGCTGCAAGGTACCAGGGGTATATATGATGAGGAAAAGAACGCTGTGTACCTGGCTGATTTAAGTCCGGGTTACCAGCAATGGGAACCATGGAAGCCCTATGAAGAGAAGCACGTTCACAGGTGGTGGCAGACAGACTTTCCGGCAGTGACGCTGAGAGGAGCGGATTTTGTGATGTTGAGTCAGTTTATTGAGGCAGTCAGGACAAAGGGGCCTGTACCTCTCGATATATATGATTCAGCGGTCATGAGTGCGATCATTGAGCTGTCGGAAATTTCAATATCTAAAAAACAGCCTGTGAAGTTCCCTGATTTCACCAGGGGCAGATGGAAGGGTAATAAACCTTATTTTGCCATTTAGTTCAGAGTAGAAATATTTCAGTCAGTTATTTTCAAAAAGATTAATTATGAACGGATACCAGAGAATGGTTGCAGCTCTGAAAGGTGAGCCTGCTGACAGGATACCTGTTATGCTTCACAATTTTATGGTTGCTGCTGCAGAGATGGGATTGACCATGGGGCAATTCAGGGAGGACCCCGGGCTTATTGCCGAAGCTTTTATCAGGTCTGTTGAGAAATATGATCTTGACGGTGTGCTTATTGACGTCGATACGGTAACCCTTGCCGGCAGCATTGGTGTCCCGGTCGATCTTCCCGAGCATGAACCGGGAAGGCCGCTGAGAGGATTTCTGGATTCGCCCGGCAGTATGCATTCACTTAAGCCTGTTGATGTCGGGGCTTATAAGTATATTCAGATATGGCTTGAAGCAGTCAGACGCGTAAAAGAATATTTCGGTGACGAGATACTTGTCAGGGGGAACTGCGATCAGCTTCCTTTTTCACTTGCAAGTATGATGAGGGGCACCGAGCATTGGATGACAGACCTGTATACAGCAGAACCTGAACATCTTCACGAATTGCTGGAATATTGCACTGAAGCAACATGCCAGTTCATAAGGTTAATGGTAGAAACAGGGGCTCATGTGGTATCAAATGGAGACAGCCCGGCCGGACCGGAGATGATACCTCCTGAATTATATGAGGAGTACGCAATGCCTTATGAGAAAAGGATTGTTGAAGAGGCCCACAGTAAAGGAGTATTTTATATACTTCATATATGCGGAAATACTGTTCCTATACTGGATAAAATGTTAAAGACCGGGTCTGATGGTTTTGAAATTGACTACAAGACTGACGCACAATATGCTTTCAACGTACTGAAGGACAAGGCAACCTTTATCGGAAACATCGATCCAAGCGGCGTTCTTGCACTGGGAACCCCTGAAATGGTAACACGAAAAACAAACGAACTGCTGGATATGTTTTCCAAAACGAACCGTTTTATTCTTAATTCAGGCTGCGCTCTTCCCTCGATTACTCCTGAAGCCAATATGAAGGCATTTGTGGAAGCGGCAAGGAATTATGTTAAGCAATAATAAATCAGCTCAAAAATCAACCACAATGAAAAAAGTATCCAGAAGAAACTTCATCAGAACGGGAACAGCTGCGACTCTGGGCATAGGTATTATGCCGGCGGCAGCGCCTTATTATGCAAAAGATCACGGGACAGTAAGAACGGGGGTCATAGGTACCGGGAACAGGGGAACTTCGCATGTCAGCAATTTGCTGACGATTAAGGGCGTGGAAATTGCTGCGGTGTGTGACCTGTTTGAGGAAAGGGCAGACAAAGCAGCTGCCTTGTGCAGGACCAAAGGTAAAAAACCTCCTGTGATATATGCAGGAGATGCTTACTCATACCGGACAATGCTGGAGAGAGAAAAGCTCGATGCTGTAATTATAGCCACATACTGGGATTCCCATTCAGCCATTGCACTGTATGCCATGAATAACGGCACCTGTCCCGGGATCGAAGTTCCTGCTGCCCTGACCATTGCTGATACCTGGAAGCTGGTTGAGACTTCGGAAAGAACGGGAATACCTTGTATGATGCTCGAGAACTGGAGCTTCAGGAAAGATAATCTTGCCCTGCTGAACATGAAGCGCAAGGGTATGCTGGGAGAAATAGTTCATTGCCATTGTGCGCATTCACATGATTGCATCGATCACTGGTTTTTCGACAGTAAAACGGGTGAACAAAGGTGGGCTGCAGAGTACCTTCTTAAATATAACAGGGACCAGTATCCTACTCACAGTGTCGGACCTGTGATAAGCTGGCTCGACATTAACCGGGGTGATATCTTTACTGAAATTTCATCAACGGCTTCAGCATCAAAAGGCATTAATGCCTATTTCAGAAGAAAATTCGGGAACGATCATCCAAACGCAAACCTGAACTATCTCCAGGGCGACATTGTAACCTCGGTCCTCAGGACGAAGACGGGAAAAACGGTTGTTGTAAATTATGACATGCAGCTGCCGAGGCCTTACTCAAACCGTTGGATGTTGCAGGGCACAAAAGGTGTCTATTTCGAAGAGAAGGACTCAATATACCTGGTTGATGTCAGTCCTGAATATCACCAGTGGGAACCATGGAAGCCCTATGAAGAAAAATATAACCACAAATGGTGGGCGGAAGACTATTCAGGACAGTCCCATGGCGGAACTGATTATATTATGCTGAGCAGGTTCATCGAAGCCGTGAGGATGAAAGGTCCCACCCCTATCGATGTTTACGATTCGGCAGTGATGACCGCTATTGTTGAACTTTCAGGAATTTCAATTGAACGGAACGCTCCGGTCCCCTTCCCTGATTTTACAAAAGGCAGATGGCAATCCAACCAGCCCTGCTTTGCTACCTGATGTGAAATATTTTGTTGTTGTACCTTATCTGACATATATCCGGATGGAAGGATCGATAGCATGGACCCGGCTGCAGGAGAAAATTTGGCTGCAGCCTGAACCGGAAACGGGAATAATGAGTTTACAAACACCAAAGATTCTGTTTTGCTTAAAATCATGCCGGGAATTGTTATAACCGGGTAATAAGAAAATGGAAAAAACAATTATTATGATTTACATGCCGCAGGGACTGGAATGATTAGATAAAAATTAATAAATTACCTGAAAAATATATTGACATGACTGGAAGAAGGGATTTTATAAAGGCCGGAGCTCTTGGCACAGCCGGTCTGGTCATCGGAGGCAAAGGCTTCAGTGCTGCTTCCTATGGATCGATAAAAGGAGCAAATGACCGTATAAACATTGCGGTTATAGGGATACGCAACCAGGGCAGCGTGCACATTGACAATTGGTGCAGCCTGAGATCCTCACATAACGTTAATCTGAAAACTATATGCGATACTGATGAGCTGCTATTCGGGTCACGCATAAAAATGGTGACAGATAAAACAGGCGTAAAGCCTCTGACTGAATGGGATCTTCGCAAAGTGCTTGATGATAAAGAGATTCACGCTGTTTCGATAGCGACGCCGAATCACTGGCATGCACTTGCGACGATCTGGGCATGCCAGGCAGGCAAGCATGTTTATATTGAGAAGCCCGCCTCGCACAATGTATGGGAGGGAAGAAAAATGGTGGAGGCAGCACGAAAAACCGGTCTTGTTGTCCAGTGCGGGTTGAATAACCGCTCCAATACCAATGTCATTGAGGCAATAAAGTTCCTTCATTCCGGGGGAATTGGCGAAATTTATATGGCAAGGGCGCTCTGTTTTAAGGCACGTGATTCATACGGAATGGCAGCGGACTCTGTTCCTCCTCCAACATTCCATTACGATATGTGGCTTGGTCCCGCCCCATTCCGTCCGTATAATGAAAAGAGGAGCCATTATAACTGGCACTGGTATTGGGATACGGGAAATGGGGATACCGGTAATACCGGTCCTCACCAGCTTGATATAGCGCGATGGGGGCTTGGCAAATATGAGCATCCTGTTTCGGTTTTCAGCGAGGGTGGAATCTACGGGTTTAGAGAGGATCCCGTAATACCGGAAAACCGGACCAAAGGTGTTATGGTCTACGGGGACGTTGAAACATACGGGCATGATAAAACTACCCAGGAAACACCTAACACACAAACATGTACATATAAGTATTCTGACGGTACCATTCTTGAATTCGAAACCCGCGGCAGATATACCAACCATGAGGGAAGCAGCGGACAGGAAGTGGGAAATCTGTTTTACGGTACGGAAGGATGGCTTGAGATCAGCGGCAGCACATGGAAGGCCTTCCGCCGGAGGGAGAGGGAACCCTTTGCCGGATCCAAAGAGTTAAACGGTGATCAGAAGGAGACCCTGTATTCAAATTTTATCGATGCCATCCGGGCAGGAAACACCGGAATTCTGAAATGTGATATTAAAGAGGGATTCCATTCATCTTCCCTTGCACTGCTGGCCAATATCTCATACCGTGTTGGCAGAAGCCTGAAGTTCATGGGTAATTCTGAAAAATTCGTCAATGACCCGGAAGCTGACATGCTTCTGTCCCGGATCTACCGTGAGCCGTATGTTGTGCCCGATAAAATCTAGAAAATGGTAAATTAACAATAAATTAATAATGACATGACAACACGCAGGGACTTTCTGAAAAATAGCTCACTGGCAGCAGCCGGGCTCAGTATTTCATCTTCATTTTCCGGTGCCTTTTCATCTGTTCCGGCCAGCGACCGGATAAACATTGGGGTCATTGGATGTAATGGCATGGGTTTCAGCAATCTCTCAGCCTTCCTTGAAAACCCTGAAACCGACTGCATAGCATTGTCCGATATTGACGAAAGCGTGCTGAACAGGCGGGCTGCCGATGTTGAGAAGATCCGGGGCAAGAAACCGGCGAACCTCTACAGAGACTGGCGTAAGCTTATTGACAATAAGGATATTGATCTGGTAATAATAGGGACCCCCGATCACTGGCATTGCCTTCAGATGGTCTCAGCCTGCCAGGCAGGGAAGGACGTCTATTGTGAGAAGCCGCTTGGAAACAGCATCGAAGAATGCAATATAATGGTAAAGGCTGCCCAGCGGTACAAAAGTATAGTTCAGGTTGGACAGTGGCAGAGGAGTGACCCGCACTGGCTTGAAGCAGTGGACTATATTAGATCGGGTGCTCTTGGAAAAATAAGGCTGGTAAGGGTTTTTTCCTACCAGGGCTGGTGTCCTTCAATTCCGGTTCTGGCCGATGAGCCTGTACCTCAGGGTGTAGATTATGACATGTGGCTCGGACCGGCCCCCAAACGTCCGTTTAACAGGAACAGGTTTCATTTCACCTTCCGCTGGTTCTGGGATTATGCCGGAGGACTGATGACCGACTGGGGAGTTCACCTTCTTGACTTTGCTCTCTTCGGAATGAACGTGACTGCTCCAAAGTCAGTTGTGGCAATGGGTGGAAAATACGGTTACCCCGATGATGCCTGCGAAACCCCTGACACGCTTCAGGCCCTTTATGAGTTTGACGGATTCAATATATTATGGGACCATGCCATTGGGATTGATGACGGAGCCTATGGAAGAAACCATGGTCTGGGTTTTGTCGGGGAAAACGGTACTCTTGTCATCGACCGAGGCGGATGGGAAGTGATACCGGAAGTTGTTAGCGGAAAGGCACGAATGGAAGCAGTCAGTTTGAAGAAAGGGAAAGGTCAGGGACTGAAAAATCATGTAAGAAACCATCTTGATTGCATTGCCGGCCGCAATCCGGATACAAACGCAAGCGTTGAAACAGGTGCACACATCGCAAAGTTCTCACAGCTTGGTAATATTGCTTACCGTTCAGGAAAAAAGCTTGTCTGGGATGGAAGAAGGTTTACCAATGATGAGGGAGCCAATGCTTACCTTACACCTGATTACAGAAACCCATGGAAATTGCCGGCTCTGTAAACCGGATGGTGCCAGTGAAAGAAATCCGGTCTGCCGGATAAAACCGTTAGGAACAATAATGAAGATTTTAGTTGTTGAAGATGAGCCGAAGGTGGCTTCATTCCTGAAAAAAGGACTTGAAGAGAACAACTATGATGTGGAAATTGCATACGACGGGTTGTCTGCTGAAAAGCTGGCCCGCATTTATGATTACGATCTTTACATTATCGATATAATTATACCGGGAATAAGCGGGCTGGATTTATGCAAAAAGCTTAAAGAACAGAAGTCAAATATTCCTGTTTTGATGCTTACAGCACTGGGTACAACTGATGATAAAATTATAGGATTCGAGGCAGGAGCAAACGATTATCTTGTTAAGCCGTTTGAATTCAGGGAATTATTAGCCAGAGTCAGGGTGTTGGTTAAGACCGCTGATACGAATGCAAAAACAGCCAATAAGCTTGTTTTTGCTGATCTTGAGCTTGACCTTGATAAAAAAACTGCAACCAGGGGAAATTCAATAATAGACCTGACAGCCAAGGAATTTTCTTTGCTTGAATACTTTATGAGAAATGCCGGCCGTGTTTTGTCCAGAAATGACATAACCGAAAAGGTCTGGGACGTAAGCTTTGATTTCGGTACAAATGTTGTTGACGTTTATGTCAACTTTCTTCGAAAAAAAATTGACAGAGGACATAGTAAAAAACTGATCCGTACAAAAGTAGGCTTCGGATATATTTTCGGAGATTGATATCATGCAAATAAGAACCAGATTAACCTTGCAGTTTCTGATGCTGGGGGGGCTTATTATGATAGTTGCCTCAACTGCAATCTATCTGTTCTCAGCTGACTTTCGCCGTGATGAGTTTTATAATCTCTTGAAATCAAGAGCGATAGGTACTGCAAAGCTGGTGCTTGACAATTATGAATTTAACATTAACCAGATTCTGAGAGCAGGTACTGATTATCCGGCCAGGCTGCCGGATGAAAAAATACTGATATTGAATTATGCAGGAGACACGATTTATTCATCAGACAGGTACTGGGAACTAAAAGATATAAGCTCCGTAACAGGGCAGGTAAAATCAAACAAGGATGTTTTTTTCAGGCAGGATGATTTTGAAGTCCTCGGAACATTGCATACAACAAGTCTGCAGCAATTCGTGGTGATCGGGGCAGCTGTTGACAGGAACGGACTCCTTTTGCTGAAAAAAATGAGAACAATTATGCTTGTCGTATGCCTTGTGAGTCTGCTATTGTTCTGTATTGCAGGCTGGTTCTATGCAGGAAGGGCTCTCAAGCCAATTTCGGATATGATCAACAGGGTGGAGGAGATCTCAATAACAAACCTCGATCTGAGGGTTCCTGAAGGTAACGGCAATGATGAAATAGGCCGGCTGGCAGTAACATTCAACAGAATGCTTGAGAGGCTTGAAACAGCATTTGCCATGCAAAAAAGTTTCATCGCCAATGCTTCGCATGAACTGAGGACACCTCTTACTTCTATAAGCGGACAGATTGAAGTGCTGATGATGAAAGACCGTTCCCTTTCCGAATACAAAGCGGCGCTCGCATCGGTATTTGAAGATATCAGAGCATTGACGGACCTCTCAAACAAATTGCTCCTTATAGCCCGTACCAGCGCTGAAAGCCCGGTGAAAGCAGTCAGTAAAGTAAGAATAGATGAGATCCTCTGGCAGATCAAGGAGGAGACGGAAAAACTAAATGATGATTTTCACATTAGTATTTTACTGGATAATTTATTGAACGATTCCGATCAAATGACTGTAATGGGCGATGAATCGCTCCTGAAAGTTGCATTTTCCAATTTAATAGAAAATGGATGCAAGTATTCACACGATCATTCGGTTGCAATAAAGGTCAGATATTATGATAAATATATCGAGGTAATACTGGAAGACAATGGCATTGGTATCCCGGATGCAGATATTGAAAAAATATTTGAGCCTTTTTACAGGGGTGCAAACACTTCTTTCATTGCAGGAACCGGTATAGGACTGTCGCTGGCTGACAGAATTATCCGTAACCACAACGGTACGATAATAATATCATCCCGGCTCGGAAAGGGTACAAGTGTAACCGTAAAACTGCGTACACATTCCTGAAACATTGCAGGTATTTTTAAGTATCTCATTGTAAGTAAGATATAGTTAAAAGGCCAAGATTATATTTAACTATATTTTAATCTTATTTTAATTTATGTTTAATCCGGTCCGTATAATATTAGTAAAAATTCTATAATTCCCTTTTGTACCGGGCCAGTACAGCAGTACGGCATTTAAAAAGCCCGAAAAGTATTGCCGGGTATTATATGTTTGAAGTGTATGAGAAATTAATGAGAATTTTCTCATATTTTAATTTTAAAACATCTGATAACCACAAAATCGTATCAACTAACCCAAATTCCGTAAATAACAATTGTCGATTCCATTGTAAAGTACATTAAGGTATTTTATGATGTAAAAATTCAAACTTTTAAAGATTTGAAAAAGAAGCAGACAAGTGTAATATTTTCAAACCTGAAGATAGTATTTCGTAAACCCTAAGAAACCTCGCCAATGCTTGTAATTAAGAACAACGACAGATGCAGCATATTTAAATATTCCATCTGCTTTTACTGCATCTGCCTGATGCTGTTTCCTGCCTGCAGGTCTGATAAAAGTCCCTTAACCAGGGCAGGAAACGAACCTTCGGAAAACGTCCCTCCTCCCAGCGAAGATTTCTTCCAGGAAATAGGGCTGGCTATCGGGCTGGACTTTATTCACTCGATAGGAGAAAGGGAGCTTAATAATATTGTCCAGTCGGACGGGGGAGGAGCAGCATTCCTTGATTATGACAGGGATGGCTGGATTGACATATACGCCTGCAGCGGCACATGGGTTGAAGGTCTGATAAAGAGTGAAAAACCTGACAGATTGCCGGGAAACCATCTTTACAGGAACCGGGGTGACGGAACCTTTGAGGATGTTACCAGAAAAGCAGGCGTCGGAGGGCCATGGTACAGCATGGGTGTGTCGGTAGCAGATTTTAACAATGACGGATATCCTGATCTGTATCTCAGCAATTATGGCCCCAATGTACTACTCAAGAACAACGGCAACGGGACTTTTACAGACGTAACGAAACAGGCAAATGTGGGAGGGGGCAGGGAATGCAGCATCGGGGCCACATGGCTCGATTTCGACAATGACTCATTCCTTGATGTTTATGTGGGAAATTTCCTAGAGTTTGACCCTGAATATAAATATTACTATGCTCCCGACGGTTTTCCGGGCCCTATGGCTTATGATGCCCAGAAGGATGTACTGTACCGTAACAATGGTGACGGAACATTTACAGATGTGACAGATGAAATGGGAATAGTGGATATTGACGGAAGGGCGATGGGAGTAGGTTCAGCAGATATTGACGATGATGGCTGGGTGGACATTTATGTTGCCAATGATCATACCCTGAACTATCTGTGGCACAATGAAGGTGGAAAAAGATTTACAGACTGGGGCACGAAGTCCGGAACAGCCTTCAGTCAGGGTGGGGAAGCAACTGTAAGCATGTCGGTTGACTATGCCGATTATAATGGTGACGGACTTATCGATATGTTCGTGTCTGATGACACCTATTGTTCTCTCTATGAAAATATAGGTAACGGAGTTTTTGCTGACAGGGGGGTCTCTTCCAATATTTCCATGGCAGCTGCCCAGTTTGTGGGCTGGTCATCATCCTTTATTGACTATGACAACGACGGCGATGTTGACATTTTTAAAACCAACGGTGCTCTTAAACATCTTTACGGCCAGGAAGACCAGCTTTTTCAAAATGAAGGTGACGGAAAATTCCGGGACATATCACTTGATCTGGGAGAATATTTCCACAGGGAGTATGTGGGACGGGGTGCATGCATTGGCGATTATGATAATGACGGAGATCTTGACATATTTATTGTGAACCTCAACGACAGATGTGTCTTTCTGAGAAATAACAAAGGAAACCAGAATAACTGGATCACTCTGAAACTTACCGGAACAACATCCAACAGGGATGGTATAGGATCGAGACTGAAACTGACCGCAGGAGGCAGAACGCAGATAGCACAGAGGAAAAGTACCACCGGTTATCTATCAACCAATGATCCCAGGATACATTTCGGCCTTGCAAAAAGTGATACGGTTGAAAGGATTGAAATAATCTGGCCCTCCGGGAAGTTCCAGGTCCTTGAAAATGTCAGGCCAAATCAGATATTGGAAATAACAGAACCATAGATTATATTCTTTATGACATATAACGGATTAAAAATACTGGCCTCAATACTGCTGACAGTTGTTTTAAGCGCCGTGCTGCCTTCGTGCAAAGGCAGAGCAATGAGTGGCATGCTGGTTATTACACAAGTTCCTGTCAGCAGCACAGATGCAGATTTTTGTACCGGTGAATCCTGGCGTTACCTGACAGGTGCCCGTTTAGCCGCTGTTGATCCTGACAGGCCAGGAAAAATCAGGGTTCTGACCGGTAATTTTTTCTCCGCATGTTCTCCCGACATATCATACGATGGCAGATTTATGCTTTTTTCGGGCAGGCAGTCTGAAAGCGATTCCTGGCAGATCTGGGAGATGGATCTGAGAAAGATGAAAACCAGAAAGATAACATCATTCACCGAAGATTGTACAGATCCTTCTTACCTGCCCGATGGCCGCATGGTTTTCAGTAAATATACTGAAAATGATACTGTTAAAATCTCGCATAGCCTTTTTACCTGCAAACTGGACGGATCGGCCCTGAACCAGTTAACATTTAGTCCCGTTGCAAACTTTGCAACAACGGTATTGAAAGATGGGCGCTTACTCACAGTGAGCCGGCAGCTGTTGCCTGAACATGGCAATCCGGTTTTAATGGTCCTGCGGCCTGACGGAACAAAAGCTGATTTATTCTATAAAGGGAGCGACAGCATTGTTTTTCTGAAAGGAGGAGCAGAAACCGATGACGGCAGGATATTCTTTATAGAGAATACCCGTGAAAGCCTGTCTGGCGGGACCATCGCTTCAGTAAGTTACAATCAGCCGCTGAATTCAAGGGCTGATCATACTTCCTCAACAGAAGGTGCTTATCTCGCCGTTCTGCCGCTGCACAGTAATGAAATGCTCGTATCATATAAAAAACCTGGCACGGATCATTACGCCCTTTATGAGTTTGATAATGTCAGGAATACTACTGGTAAAATTGTTCTTGACGATCCGGATTATAATGTGTTTGATATTGCGAGAGTAATGAAATATGAGCGGCCCAGAAATCTGCCGAGCGAGGTTGATATGATGGTTAAAACCGGGTTATTATTCTGTCAGGATATTAACGTAAGGGATATTCGCATGAAAGGCAATCCCGGAAAATTCGGTAAAGTGCACATGATTGAAGTGCTGGGAACTGATACCACCTACGGTAAGGTTACAGTGGAAATGGACGGATCGTTCCAGCTGAAAGTTATTGCAGACACTCCTTTTCGCATCCGGACGCTCGATGACAGCGGAAATGTTGAAAGTGGCCCCTGTGCCTGGTTGTGGCTGCGTCCTAACGAAAGGCGCGGATGTGTAGGCTGTCATGAAGATCCGGAAATTGTACCCGAGAACAGGCTGGCCGAAGCAGTGAAGAAACCGCCTGTGGTAATCCCTACATATTTTGGTGAGATCAAAGAGAAAACTGTAGAACTTGAATAATGGAAAATCATCTTCTGTCATGAAAAAATATTTTCTGATACTTACGCCAATTGTTATTATTCTTGTGGCGGGCATTATTGCATACCGTCCGGCACATACATGGGCCAGAGCTCATGTGAATTATATCACTGCGGCTGAAGATCATTCCCTTAACTGCCTTTCTTGTCATTTATACACACAAAGAGAGGGTCTCATCCCAAAGCTTATCCATGCAGGTTATTATTCACCATTCAATATGGCATTGTCCGGAGACGGCAAAAGATTATATATTCTGGCGGAAGAAGGCGATGCTTTGATAATAGCAGATACGGAAATAAGAAAAGTGAAAGGGAAAATCCCTGTCGGGGTTCGCCCGCATAGTATTGCCCTGAGCGCAAACGGCAAAAAAGCATATGTAAGCAATCAATGGTCGGATAATGTTTATGTTATAGATCTTAAAGCAGAAAAAGTGACCGACACCCTGAAAACGGGGAATGGCCCGGCAGGTATCGCACTCAGTTCGGATGAACATTATCTGTATGTTGTAAATTCATATACTTCCGATATCTCAGTAATTGATCTTAAATCGGGTCGTGAACATAAAAGGCTGAGTGCAGGGAATAATCCGACAGGCATCGGAATGGCTCCTGATAAAAGCAAATTGTATGTAACAAGCAGGCGTGCACTGCTTATGCCTTACGGAGAACCTGTGGTTTGTGAGCTGACAGTGATTGATGACCAGCATAAAAGGGTGACTGACCGCATGGATGTCAGATCGGCATATATGATGGAGAATGTTGATTTCACTCCTGACGGCGAGCTGGCCATCATGCCGCTGATAAGGCCTAAAAACCTGGTGCCTTCAATACAGGTTGAAAGAGGCTTTATGATGACCAACGGTTTTGGCGTCATTGAACAAAAGCCTGAAGGAAGAATAATACAGTTTCTTGTCGATGAGCCTAATTCGTATTACGCCGATCCGTTTGATATCGCTATAACCCCCGACGGAAAAAGGGCTTTTATATCACAGTCAGGTGTAGACCTGATCTCAGTTATCGATCTTGATTCGGTAAGGGCTTTGATTGATGAATCCACAACAGAGATGCTGGAATATTATTCCAATCATCTGGGTATCAGCAACAGGTATGTTATTAAACGCATCCCGACCGGGGCAAACCCAAAAGGGCTTGCTCTTTCGCCTGACGGTAAAAAATTATATGTGGCAGAACACCTTGAGGACAGGATTGCCGTAATAAATACCGACAGCCTGGAGATCATGGGCACTATTGACCTTAAAGGCCCCGGGAGAATCACTATGGCAAGGCAGGGACGCAGGCTTCTTAACAATGCCGGACATACTTTCCAGAATCAGTATTCATGCTATACGTGTCATCCGGATGCCCACGAAGACGGACTGGTGTATAATATGGCCTCAAAAGATATGGGAAGGAATCTGGCAAACACCCAGTCCCTCAGAGATATTGGCGATACGCCTCCATTCAAATGGAACGGCAAGAACCACACCATATACAAGCAGGATGGTATGCGTTTCTCAACAGTGCTGACACGTACCGAACCTTTCAACAGCAGGAATCTTGACGCCCTTGTTGCATATATTATAACAGACAATCCCTATCCTCCAAACCTTCTGTATAATCCTGCCGGGGAGTTGACGGATATTCAATTGCGCGGTAAAGCATTATTTGAACGCACACATGATAACCTTGGAAATGAGATCCCTGAAAAGAACCGCTGCATAACCTGTCATCCGCCTCCCTATTTCACCCACAAGCAGATGGAAGATGTGGGAACCCTGATTGCAAGTGATGACTCAATGTTGTTTGATACTCCTCATCTTAACCATATTTATGCTTCACCTCCCTATCTCCACCACGGACTTGCACTGACCCTGGAAGAAATATGGACTATATATGCAGAGGATGATATCCACGGAGCGGTTAATGATTTTACCAAAATCCAGCTCAATGAACTTATTGAATATCTGAAATCGTTAAGCGGGCCGGAATATTATATTGACAAAAACAGAACACTCATGGCCAGATTTATCAAAAGAAAAAAATAGAGATATGAAAGATTTTATCAGAAGCAGGTTCGTAATAGTCTCAGGTGTAGTTCTTGCAGTGGCTATTGTTGCTGGATTAAGCTTACTGGTGCCGTGGGGTGACAGCAAGAACCAGACTGCCGGTGTTCACAGTACGAAAGAAGCGGATTTTAATCCTTCGGATTACCCGACCCTGGAATCATTTGAAAAGCTTGAGAGAGGGTCCGTTCTGAAGAATTACGCTGATACAATGCCTGTATATGGCAACTGGAAAACTTTTACCGAAAAGGATGGCCTTCCGTCGGATAAATGCTACACCGTTCGTATTGACGGCAGCCGGGTTCTTGTCGGAACACATCACGGACTGGCAGTTTATGAGGACGGTAAATGGAAAACTTATACAACAGAAGATGGCCTTGCTCATAACGGGATAGTCTCAATTGATGTTAGCGCACAGACAGGAGATGTCTGGATAGGTACACTGGGCGGACTTAACCGTTGGTCGGGAGGAAAATTTGAGACCTTCAACCAGTTCAACAGCGGCATGCCCAATGATCTTGTCTATAATGTATTCTGCTACGGAAAAGATATATGGGTAGCAACCGGAGGCGGTGCAGGGCATTATGATACACAGACCCGGCAATGGGAGATATTTACGGAACAAAATGCACCGATGCACGAACCCTGGACCTACGCACTTTCGGCCGGTGACGGAAAAGTCTGGATCGCAGCCTGGGGAGGAGGAGTTATTGAATACAATATGCGGACCAGGCATTTCAGGGATTATATTGATCCGGACGGATTTATGGAAATCGATCTACAGCCGGATGACGGGGTCATACACGATATCACCACTGCAACATCATACTCCGACAGCATTTTATGGGTCTCCACATATTTCGGAATGAGCCGGTACGACGGCAAGAACTGGAATGGTTATTTCGACCATGACAGTGGTCTGGCCAGCAATTTCATAAACTTTTTGAGAGCCGAGGGCCCTGTCGTATTTGTGTGCAGCGATAACGGATTAAGCAGTTTTAACGGGAAAACCTGGGTTACATACAAGAAGAACGACGATGATGACAACGGGAAGGCCCTTGTTATGAAAGGAACAAGTGTTGTTAATGAAATACCTTTATCGCCTTCCATATCACATAATTTCATAATAGGTGTTGATGCGGAGAATGATGTTCTTTGGGTTGCCACATCAAAGGGTGTGTGCAGGGGAGAACTGATAAACGGAATTCATTTAAGCCATAATGCCGGTCTTTAATAATTTTTAAACATATAAAATGGAGGATTCAAAAATTCTGGTCGATCTGTCAAAGCTTACCGAAGGTGAGCGCTCTGAAATGATGAAGCTTGGAATATTGTCAGACCAAAATCTGATCAGTGAATACAGCTATCCCGCCCTTCACGCCGAACGCCCACCTGTTGATAAATTTGCCGTGCATGCCCCGCAGGTAATAAATGAGGCTTACGACTATAAAAGGCCCTCATCTTTTACCAGAGCTCTGCGGCTTGAGTTTGGAGGTTATAAGATACTGCTGGTTTCGGGCACAGCCAGCGTAAATGAGGGAGGCAAAGCCGAACATATTGGTGATTTCAGGGCACAGACCTGGAGAACATATCTGAACATTACCAATCTGCTGGCTGCTGAGAACATGACATGGCACGATGTGGTAAGGACAACAAATTATCTCAGGGATATTGAAAGGGATTATGAAGATTTCAACAGGATCAGGACCACATTCTTCCGATGGATGAACCTTGATCCTTTACCCGCCAGTACAGGGATACAGGCAAGGCTCTGCTGGGAAAGCCTGCTGGTGGAAATTGAAGCGTACGCTGTTTGTAAACTAAACTGAAAGAATATGAAAACGGTATCAGGGATCTTTATCGCCGTAGTGTTTCTGATATTTTTATCTCCGGCATCAGCACAGGTAAGCAATGTAAATTATGGTAATATACCGGATGAGTTGGTTGCTTATGATAAATACCAGAAAGCTTATAAATATCATTTTCTTGAACCTACCTGGTTCTACGGGGCTGGTCGTGAAATACCGCCTCCGACAGATCTTAAGGAAATCAGGCTTGGGTTCCTTGGTCCTCTTGAAGGATCGATCATCCAGCCTCTTGGCGTACAGATGATGCAGGGAGCACAAATGGCCATCGATGAAGCAAATAAAAAGGGAGGATATAATGGCTTGCCTTTCAGGTTGATGATACACAACGATTTTGGCCTGTGGGGCGCCGCTGCCAATGAGGTAGTAAAAATGGACGATGAAGGAGTATGGGCATGGGTAGGAACAATTGACGACATTAACTCACATGTTGCTATCAGGGCAACGCTAAAGCTCGAAATCCCCGTCATCAACCCGGGTGATCCCGATCCCACCTACACTGAGACAAACATTCCCTGGGTGTTACGCAACATACCTGATGACAGGCAGAGCAGCTATGCCCTGGTGAAACAGATCTATACTATTGACGGACACAGGCGGGTTGCAATGATGCGGGCCAATAACCGGTACGGGAGGGTCGGAACCATGCATTTCAACCGTTCAGCCACACGTATCGGATTTCCTCCCATAATTGAAGAGCGTTTTAATGACCTTGAGACTGATTTCAGATCCCAGCTTGAAAGGATTAAAAAGATCAATCCGGATGCCATCCTTTTATGGGGTAACGCAAAAGAATCGGGGCTTATAGTAAAACAGATCCGCGAACTGGGGATGGATCAGCCTGTGTACGGATCCGACAGAATGGTCAATCCTGAATTTCTTGAGGCTGCCGGCAGACATGCAGATGGCGTGGTTACAACCTGCCAGTATAATCCTGATGCCAATGATCCTGAATTAAAGACATTTCAGGCTGAATACTTCAAAAAATACGGGCAGGAGCCAAATGTATTTGCCGCTCATGCCTATGACGCGATAAATATGATCATTGAAGCAATTCACAAAGCAGGACTGAATCGCGTGCTGATAAGGGATATTCTCACAGATCTTAAAACCTTTCAGGGATACAGGGGTGTTACGGGTGTAGTCATTTTTGACGCAGCCTTTAATAACCTCAGGCCAATCTTCATGGCAAAAGTTAACAATGGCAAATTTGAATTCACTCCTGCTCCAAAATTTGAACAGGAAAATGTAATATACAAGAAAGTTAAAATGGGTTACTAAAATATGCAGAGGGAAATAAGATGGAAAAAAACCTTGACAATAACCCCGCAATTAAAGTAGAATGCTCTGTCCCTCCGAAAGTGGACAGAAACTCAAAACCTGCCCTTACTCATGTAAACGTAAATGGTATTCAGATTGGCCCGGGTGCAGTTGTAATAATTGCAGGACCATGCTCTGT
>CAYXSM010000003.1:0-150145 GCA_964466705.1 uncultured Rikenellaceae bacterium | reverse complement strand
ACTGATCCGTACGGCACGGGCGGTAAAAAAATATGGGGGAGTTATTTTGAGAGGCGGAGCATTTAAACCACGCTCTTCTCCATATAATTTTCAGGGGCTCGGAAGAGAGGGAATAAAGATCCTCAGTGAGGTAAGGAGGGAAACAGGATTGCCATTTGTCACCGAGGTAATGGATACACGGCAGGTTGAATTTGTTGCAGAGTACGCTGATATGCTGCAGATAGGCTCGAGGAATATGCATAACTATCCTCTTCTTAAAGAAGCAGGACTTTTGCGGAAGCCGGTATTGCTGAAGCGTGGCATGATGGCTACCATCGAGGAGTTTTTGCTTTCGGCCGAATATATCCTTAATCAGGGAAATGACCAGGTTGTACTCTGCGAACGGGGAATACGCACATTCGAAACAACAACCAGGAACACACTTGACCTGAGCGCAGTTCCAATGCTCAAGCATTTAAGTCATCTTCCGGTTATTGTCGATCCAAGCCACGGCACCGGCCACAGATGGATGGTGCCTGCGATGTCAAAAGCCGCAGTTGCAGCGGGTGCTGACGGACTTATTGTTGAAGTTCACTATAAACCCGAAAAAGCCCTTAGCGATGGTTACCAGTCACTCAGTCCCGATGAATTTACTGCTTTGATGGCTGACCTTAAGGGCATTGCCAGAGCCATCGGCAGGGAGATTTTTGCTCCCGTACATTCTGTCTTATGAGTGCGAAAGAGGGTTTTTGCATGATGTCAGTAAATATTTTATCTGCTTCTGTACTAATTTTTGCAACACTTTCATTTACCTTCTACCAAACACCTCCTGCCAATCCCCGTGACGAATCAGATGATACTATAAAAATAGGATTGCTTATACCTGACGAAGAATCCCGGGCCGCTGTCCGTGGCGCCGGTCTTGCAGTTCTCAATGCAAACAGGGAAGGAGGGCTTAACGGCCGGATGTTCAGGCTCGTGGTACGATCGATGGAAGGTCCCTGGGGGACAGGTTCCAAGCAGGCCGTGGACCTTATCTTTAATGAGAAAGTATGGGCTCTTCTCGGTTCTCATGACGGGCGAAATGCCCACCTTGTCGAGCAGGCTGCCACAAAAGCCACTGTGGTTTTCGTCTCGGCATGGTCAGGAGACCCGACACTTTCGCAGGCATTTGTGCCCTGGTTCTTTAACTGTGTCCCTAACGATCTGCAGCAGGCAGAAACACTGGTTGAAGAAATTTACGAAAGGAAGAAACTGGCTCCGGCTGCCGTTATATATGAAAACGACTATGATTCAAAGCTGGCCTTCACCAGTCTGATCAGATGTGTCAGGCAGAAGGACAAATCGGATCCTTCTCATTTCCAATATGATGATTATAAAAATGATTTAAATAAGCTGGTCAGGCATGTCAGTTCAATAAGCCCCGGGTGCATAATTATTTTCTGCAGCCCGGAAGCTTCTCTGAAGATATTCCGGCAGATGCTTCAGAGCAAAATGAATCTGCCTGTTTATGGGTCAATACATTTAATGAATGAGAACGTATTATCGGATGCAGAACTGAAGAATTACGATAATAACCTGTTGATTCCGTCGTGGAACCGGTCTGCTTCAAAAACCCTGGCTTTTTACCGGGAATACCGTAAAATATATGGAGCATCCCCTGGATTGGTGTCAGCCTATGCATTTGACGGAATGGATTTAATTATTGAAGCTGTCAGAATTGCTGGCTGCAACGACCGGGAAAAGATACAAAAAGCACTTGCTGAAATGATCTTCGAAGGTGTAACCGGAACGGTCAGGTTCGATAATATGGGCAACAGGACAGGGAAGCTGATTTTTACCGGGGTGATAAACGGGGTGCCTGAATCTGCCCCGGATAACCTGCCTGCAAAGTGAAGCCGGGAAAAGGGAATAGTTAAAATATTACCTGAACAAGGTATTATTTTTTTAATTTTGCCTGAACCATACGTGAATAACATAATCATAAAGAAATGGAAATTTCAAGGGGAGTGTATTCTTTCAGGGATGATGACAGGTTGAGAGCAGTATTAATACCGGAAAGGATCAGGTTCTTCACCATGTTACTGGTCTGCCTTTTCTTTTGCCTGAGCTGCAGTTATGCCCAGAAGAGAAGCCAGCAGAGATCGCAGGAGCTTATCAGTGTCAGAACCCTGGGTCTTGCCTATCTTGAGGAATTCAGGCTTGAAGAAGCGGAAAAAGAATTTCTCAGGTTCATCAAGCTGGCTCCCGATCAGAAACTGGGTTATGCAAATCTCGGACTTACGTACCTCAGAATGGGAAATTACCCGGAAGCAAAAAAACAACTCGCGAAAGCCATCAGGATCGATCCGAAGGATCCTGATATCAGACTGATCCTCTCGACTGTTTATCAGATGACCAACGAACGCGAACGTGCAATAGCTGAACTGAAGGAGGCTCTGAAATACTCTCTGGATCACATAAAAACACTTTATGATATTTCAGAAGTTTATTCAACCATGACTGATGAAGTATCAGGATCCCAGAGAGAGCTGTATGTAAGAAGACTGGTGGAGAGTGCTCCGGCCAATATTGTCCCCCGTCTTAACCTTACGGAGATTTATATCCGCAAAGGCCAGACTGACAAAGCATTGGAGCAGATGGAAATACTGAAAAAACAGTTTCCGGAGTTCCCCAGGGAAGCGGAAGAATATTACGGGCTGACATTGTCATCCTTAAGGACACAGGATAAAGATAAAGCCATAAATTCATTTGTGATTTTCCATAATTATCTCAAGGTTTCATCTCCGTACCAGGCAGGAATAATGGATCTTAAAGGCCCTGGCGGGTCACTGGTGGGCTTCCCTCTGATCACTTTCGACCAGACCACGATTGAACAGACCACCGACATGGCAGCTGTTGCCCAGACTGTAAGGTTTACAAATGCCACATCCACGGCTGGTCTCAGTATTGTTCCGGCGCATGAAGGTCAGGCCCCCGGTGCCGGTGCGGGACATCCATCCGTGGTTGCAGCAGCTGACTATGACAATGACGGCGATATTGACATTTATGTCAGCTCATGTAATCCTGATGGCACCGCCTGCAGGTGTTACCTCCTGAAAAACGATCTGGGAAGATTCAGTGATGTGACTTTATCAGCCGGGCTGAAACATACGGGAAAGGAATACTCTGCTGTTTTTGCAGACTATGATAATGATGGTCATATGGATCTGTACATTATGAGAGAGGGAGGGAACATCCTTTATCGTAACACGGGTAAAGGAACATTCGAAAATGTTACGGCAAAAGCAAAGACCGGTGACAGGACATCGGGAAACATGGCTCTTTTCTTTGATGCTGACCATGACGGCGATCTTGATCTGTTTGAAGCAAGGAATGGACAGAACAGGTTTTACAGAAATAATGCCGACGGTACTTTTGAGGAACAGGCCGCCAGGGCAGGATTGCCGGGAGGAAATCTTAATACCCGCGATGCGGTTTTTGGTGATTTTGATGATGATGGCGATACAGATCTTTTTATAGTTAATGGTAACGGCGCCGGTTCAATGTATTCAAATCAGCGCCAGGGAATATTCCGGGACATTACCGCCGCTGCCGGTCTTAAAGATGAAGGTGGTTATGTGGCAATCGCCTGCGGCGATTATGATAACGACGGTTACCTCGATCTTTTCCTTCTGTCGCCCAAAGGTGGCAATCATATACTTTACAGGAACCAGAGAAACGGTTCGTTCCTTCTTGCTGAGGGAAGCAGGGAAATGTTCAGGGTAACGCAGAATCTGATTGCCAGAGATGTTACTTTTATTGATTTTGACAATGATGGTTTCCAGGATCTGTTTATATGCGGTGAATCGACAATCAAAGGGGGCAGGGGCCTTTTCCTTTTCCGGAATGACGGTAAAGGAAGATTTACTGATGCATCAGATTTATTACCCGGTGATATTAATTCCGGAGGCCAGTTAACATTAATGGATTACAATGATGACGGAGACCTTGATATAATTCTCGGAGGCGTAACAGGGGGAGTATATCTTCTGAGAAACGACGGCGGGAATGCCGGTCATTTTATAAATATGAAGCTCGTCGGGCTGCGGACAGGAAGTGCGAAGAACAATTTCTACGGGATAGGGGCCAAAGTTGAATTGCGTGCCGGCGATCTGTACCAGGCAAAAGTTGTAACGGACCCGAATATCCATTTCGGGATAGGGAACAGGTCAAAGGCTGACGTGATTCGCATTACATGGACTAACGGGGTTCCCCAGAATATGTTCTTCCCTGAGACCAACCAGTCGCTTATTGAGAACCAGATGCTGAAAGGATCCTGTCCTTTCCTGTATACATGGAACGGTGAAAGCTATGTTTTTATTAAAGATATCCTCTGGAGAAGTGCTTTGGGAATGCCTCTGGGAATAATGGGGGGAGAAACTGCCTACGGCTTTGCTGATGCATCTGATGATTATATCAAGATACCCGGAGAATTTTTGAGACCAAAGGACGGGAAATATTCGATCCAGGTAACTGCCGAGCTTTGGGAAACAATGTATATCGATATGATTGAGCTTGTTGCAGTTGACCATCCCGATTCTGTTGATATTTATGTTGAGGAGCAGTTTACTCCGCCACCGTTCCCGGGGTACAATGTCTTTCAGACCGGCAAGAAACAGATCCCGGTATCGGCTGTCGACGGGGATGGAAATGACCTGCTTCCTTTCATTACTGAATGCGACGATAAATATATTTCAAATTTCAGCCTGGATAAGTTTCAGGGGATTACTGAAATGAAGGACCTTATACTTGACCCTGGCGATTTCGGGAACGGAGACAGTATGCTGCTTTTCATGCGTGGCTGGGTTTTCCCTACGGATGCAAGCATTAATTTTTCACTTTCACAGTCAGATGCGCTGGAAGTTATTGCTCCGTGTGTCCAGGTGGTTAATGAAGAGGGCAGATGGGAAACCATAATAGAAAACCTCGGATTTCCGATGGGCAAAGATAAGATGGTCATAGCGGATCTTTCAGGGAAATATATTACATCCGACCACAGGGTAAGGATCAGGACCAACATGGAGATTTACTGGGATCATATTTTCTTCGCAGACGGACGGTCAGATGCTCCCATGGTTGCGACAAATATGAAGCCTCTTGCAGCTGATCTTCATTTCAGGGGATTCTCGCGAAGCTTCAGGAAAGGCGGACGCTACGGCCCTCACTGGTTTGATTATTCCGTGATTGACACAACGTGGAGGTGGAGAGACCTTACAGGTTTCTATACAAGGTTTGGTGATGTGCTTCCTCTTCTGACAGAACCTGATAATAAATACATTATCACCAATGCTGGTGACGAGACCACGATTGAATTCAACGCAGATATGCTGCCCGAGCTTAAAAATGGCTGGAAGAGAGATTTTCTGATCCGCAGCGTAGGATGGGTCAAGGACGGGGACATGAACACCGCCGCAGGAAATACAGTTCTTCCTCTGCCATTCCACGGTATGGAAAGCTATCCCCCGGGCGAAAATGATATCTATCCTGATGATCCTGATCTCCGGCTGTATCACAGGGAGTATAATACCCGGGAAGTAACCCTGGATGGTTTCCGGAATGCGATTAAAATCACCAACAAGTAAAGTGCCGGAGCCCGATGAGACTTTTTAGCAGCCTTTCTGCATGCAGGATTATTGTTGCAATTCTCCCGCTCATCTGTTCCTGCCAGAAGAATAAAATCACCTTTACCGATGTTACTGTTAAGGCCGGCATCGACTTCAGGTACAATTTCGGTGATTATACTTATGAAAACATATTGGAAAGCAGCGGATCAGGTGTCACCATATTTGACTATAACAATGACGGGCTGATGGATCTCTTTTTGATGAACGGAACCTACATTGAAGGCATATCTGACCGGGAGGGAATAGTTTTCAAAGATACACCTGACGCATTGTACAGGAATAACGGTGATGGCACTTTCACCGATGTTACAGTTTCAGCCGGAATATACAACATAAACTGGAGCATGGCGGCAGGGGCAATTGATTATGATAATGATGGTGACGAGGATCTTTACCTTCTGAATTACGGGCCGAACGTATTTTACAGGAACAATGGAGACGGAACGTTCACCGATGTTACAGATCTCCTGGGGCTCAGAGGGCCGGAAAAACTGAACGGATTTACAAAATGGAGCATAGGTGTTATTTTCTGGGATTATAACGGAGATGAGAGACTTGATCTTATGGTTGGAAACTTCCTTGCTTTTGATACTCTTATCGTAGATCCCACATCACCGGAAATTATGCCACACCCTTCACAATACATGGGTCAGGCTTCAATGCTTTATGAACAGCAGCCCGACGGGACCTTCAAAGATGTCACCGAAAAAGTGAATCTCTATTATCCCGACTCCAAATGCATGGGACTGGTCGTTTTTGATTATGACGACGACGGAACACTTGAGGTTTTCCAGGCCAATGATCATCATTTTAACTATCTGTTCAAATATATTGACGGCAGGTATGAAGAGATTGCAATATCAACGGGTGTGGCATCCAACAGCAAAGGTATTGGTGAGGGTTCGATGCATGGCACCATAGGCGATGTTGATGGTGACGGGCTGATCGATATTCTCGTTTCTGATCTTTCATACGGGGCCCTTTACCGTAATCTGGGGAATGGTCTTTTTCAGGATATAACCCGTTCAAGCGGTCTTGAGGGATATCTTGAGGGGAAAGGAACATGGGGCACTGCCCTTTTTGATTATGACAATGACGGCGACCTGGATATTTTCGCAGCCAATGGAACAGCGGAAGAACTCATTTTGCAATATCAGCTGCTGCTTGAGAACGACGGAAAAGGACACTTCCGGGATGCGGGCCGTAAGCTTGGCGGTTATTTCACAAAGAAGCGGTCAGGACGCGGAATGGCAGTGTGGGATTACGATAATGACGGGGATCTGGATATTGTGGTGTCACACGTTGACCTTGAGGCCACTCCCGTACTCCTCAGGAACGACGGGGGAAACAGGAACCACTGGCTCGGTATCACTCTTAAAAGTCCAAAGGGACCGGGACCTGCAATCGCTGCCAAAGTAACTGTGACAGCAGGATCCTTGAAACAAGTGCTGGTAAACCAATGGACCACCGGCTATCTTTCCAACAATGATCCCCGCCTTCATATAGGACTTGGGGAAAACAAAACGGTTGATCTGCTTGAGATTGCCTGGTCCGACGGAGTTGTCGGGCATTATGACAATATAGCCTCTGACCGCTATATTGTTATTGAACAGGGGAAAGGGATAATAACAGAATAATCGATGCTCAGCACACCAGATTTATAATCTGACGAAGTATTTCCAGGCTATAAAAGACAGGGAAGCCTCCGGAAAATCATTCTGAATTCATAATATATGCAACCACTCCATGGTTGCTTACTCCTGCAAAGAGGAACAGCCGGCCGTTTATCTTCATGGTCTTTACCGATCTGACGTCACCTATTATCTTAAGACCTGAAATATCCTGAGGGATGTATCTGAAATTCCCCTTTCCGTCGCCTTCGAAAAGCTGGCCGTAATTTGCATCCATAACTCCCAGCCTTACGCACATCGCATTCTGGTTACCCATAAGCAGCAGGTCCTTGTTTCCGTCGCTGTTGTAATCAAAGATCTCAATAGCGTGAACAGGCGAAAACTGAGACTCTGTTGGCAGGTATGTTTTTTCGAACTTGCTGCCCGTGTTAATATAAATGACCGTTCTGAGTTCTGTGGCAGTCAGTACGTCAGCAGTTTTCAGGTCTTCAGGTGAAAACATATCCGTGAGCCTGGCATCCGAATAGGAACTATAGTCAGGAAATTTTCTCCGAAGCGTATTTATCTGGGTAAGCATCTCATTCCTGCTCGGGAAGGGATACGATTGTCCCTGGATATAATAAGAGAGAATGGGATCAACAGTTCCATTGTTGTCGAAATCCTTGAATGTCATTTCCACGGGCTCTTTTATTGATCCTTTTATCTGGGAGTTTGTTCCGAAATTACCGGCGATAATGTCTATGTCACCATCATTATCAATGTCGTCAAGGGCAATGGTATTCCAGAATCCTCCTTCGGGAATGTCAAAATAGGAATTTGTTGCCTCTTTGAACGATTTACCTTCAATGTTGAGGAAGACCCGGATCGGCATAAATTCGCCGGCCGTAATAAGATCGGGCCAGCCATCGTTATTCAGGTCCGTCCATTCAGCATCTGTTATCATACCTCCCGGGGCAAGGTCGGGAAGATATGTCTGTGCAACATTGGTAAAACGCCCTTTACCGTCGTTCAGAAGGAGGAAACTTTCCTGGGGCTTCGGATATTCTCCGGGCATCATCCTGCCGCCCACGAACAGGTCAAGATCTCCGTCTCCGTCAATATCAGCAGCAGCCACGCACGATTTTGATATTAGCATCTGAGGGAGGACATCTTCTTTTCTCTCAAACCTTCCCGAGCCATTATTGATGTAGAGTCTGTCCTGCAGGCCTTTGTTATTCCTTCCGTAATCATGATATCCGCCGCTGACAGCATAAAGGTCGTTGTCTCCGTCTCCGTCTGCATCAAAGAAAAGAGCATCGGCGTCGGTACAGAAAAAATCGGCAGCATAAACGAAGTCTGGGGAAATCCTGAAGCTTCCGTCAGGTAACTGAAAGTAGAGCGCTCCGGGATTCTCTTTTGTTCCTCCCACATAGACATCTTCAAGTCCGTCTCCGTTAACATCAGCCCAGGCCATTACGGGACTGCAGATTGAAGGCATATAGATCAGCAGCGGCTGGCGGCTGAAGTCATTGAAACCATACTCGGTATGCTGGTAGCTGACCGGAGATACCACCTCGGTGAATAATGTAACAGGCTGAGCCGGGATAACAAGATCACCCGTGGCTTCAGCCTCATTTATTTCAATAAGCTGATTGGCTTTGACATTGGTAAGAATGCTTACACTGCCCGTAGGCCATTCAACTTTTACGGAATCAGCAATTTCAGCATCCGCCAGACCGAAAAGCAGGATTGTGCTCACACACGACTGATATCCCCGGGAAGGCATCTGCTCCTGGAATTGCGGTCCCAGCTTCGAAAAGACATAAACTTTGCTTCCATTGCCTGCGAGATTCTTGTTTTCTCCTTTCAGTCGTATCTTGATGTAGTTGGCATCCAGACCGGATTCACGGATGTTATTCCGGTAAATTGCAGCAAATTCGTTCTGGTTGCTTATAACAAGATCAAGGTCCCCGTCATTATCAAGGTCGGAGTAGGCCGCCCCGTTCGAAAATACTTTCTTCCCGAAGCCCCACTCAAGGCTCTTGTCAGTGAAAGTAAGATCCTTATTGTTCTTAAAAAGATAATTATGAACCGGAGTGGATTTCATGAAGCCTGAAATATAAAAAGTATCTATCGGCAACCTGGCACGCGACTGCTGTGCAAAGTAATCATACTTCATTTTCAGAAAATCACGGTCGGTATAATCCCGGAAATAACCGTTCGTTACCAGGAGATCTTTCCATCCGTCATTGTCAAAGTCGGCAAATGGAGGGGCCCAGCTCCAGTCGGTATTTGAAACCCCTGCAAGCTGTCCTATCTCGCTGAAGGTCCCGTTGCGGTTGTTAAGCTGAAGCATGTTGCGCATGCTGGAGTGATAAAATCCTTCCATTACCATCAGGGCGTACTCCATATAGTTTTCAGGTCCGTACAGCAGCTTTATTCTCCTGTTATCCTCAGGCAGCATGTCGGCGGTTAAAATATCAGGCCAGGTATCATTGTTGAAATCATTGATCTCATTACCCATGGCAGACTGGGAGTTATGAAGCACATGCTCTGTCATCCTGTTGGTAAATGTACCGTCGCCGTTGTTTACATACAGATAATCAGGCTCTATGTAATCGTTTGTTATGTAAATATCAGGCCACCCGTCTTTGTTTAGATCCGAGATGGCGACTCCCAGCCCGTAACCCAGTCCTGTGGTAATGATGCCTGACTCTGCAGTTACATCCACGAAGTAGCCATCATCGTTCCTGTATAGCTTGTCTCCGGCATAAGGATCGTTGGTTACCCTGGCCTCCTCAAACTCCAGTCCTCTTAAAACCTGTACGTTGGTAGACACAAGAAACATGTCGAGATCTCCGTCACGATCATAGTCAAAAAATGCTGCCAGAGTGGAATAAGTAGGACAATCAATTCCATATTCCTTTGCAGCTTCCTCAAATTTGAGATTGCCTTTATTTATAAAAAGCTGATTTCTCCTCTTTTCAACACTTGACTTGTCGCAGTAACAAACATAAATGTCAAGAAGTCCGTCAGCATTAATATCAACCATGGTCACCCCTGTTTTCCAGCCCTCCCTTCCGCTGACACCTGCACTGGCTGTGATGTCTTTGAATTTCATGTTGCCCAGGTTGAGATACAGTTTGTTATATTTCATGTTGGAGACGAAATATATATCCTCAAGTCCGTCATTATTAATGTCTCCTACCGCTACACCGCCTCCGTTGTACATGTTTTCGTGTGTCAGTGCATTATAGTCGCGCGCCTCGGTAATTGTATTAATGAAACGGATACCGGTTTTCCCCGGGCGTAATTGCTCAAATAGTTTCAATTCCTGGCTGAATGTGGATAATGTGACAGCCATCAGCACTGCCATCAGGGATAATTTACCAATGGATATATTTTTCAGTTTCGAAATCCTCATACTTTTAACTGCTCTTTCTTGTCAAAAGCATAAATCAACTTTGACCCCGGTATATAATTTTGCAATATAATACTTTTAAGATTTCCCTCTTCAGTTGTATGTTTGATTTGATCGGGCTGAGTCTGGAAAAGTCTTCTGCTGCAGGCAGGTATCTTAATGATTATGAGATATTTCAGCCATAAGCCATTGAGTATACGCAACCATTGGGGTCCAGTATTCCGATATCTGCCAGTTGCCTGTCCCGATCACCGGCTGATCGACAGAGTCGCCTCCGAGGCCGTTAAGCACGGCACCGGGCAGCACGGGAGTTTTGGGGAGGAATGTGCTTCCTCCGAAATGCGGGGGATGATTGTATCCAATGCCAATTACAGTTGAACTGTTAAACGGATTTACTCCGGTAATCCAGTCAAGCTGTTTCTGTGCAAGTGCTTTTAGAGCGGGGTCATTGAGGATTTTTGAGGCTTTTGCCAATCCGATGCCTGCTGATGCCAGGTTGGCATTGATCCCGACCCACCAGCTCAGCTCAGGCTGCATGAAATACCTGTACCAGTATTTCCCGGCTTTCCTGTCTCCTCCCGGATCCTGTCCGGTAAAAAGTCCGTACGGTACTATCCCGAAACTGTTCTTCCCGCTCATCAATTTGACATAATTCAGGGCATAACCGGACAACATTTGTTTCCAGGCACTAATGTCCCTGTGATCCGGCAGGGTCTCGGCAAGGCCTGCGACAGCAATGAATTCAAGACATCCGCGGGAAATATTCTTGTATGGTTCACTGCCCTCTTCGGAGGTAAAGAAAAATCCGGACGGGTTGCCCTCTTCTTTCTCTGCCTGAAGTTTTTTCAGTTTTCGGGCCTGCTCTACCGCAAAATCCCTGTAAATATCCTTATTTGTAGTTTTATATAACTCGTTTGCCGCCATTATTGATGCCCCTGTCATTCCGGGATTTGCCCCCTTCAGGTTTTGAAGGCACCATTCGAAGCACTTTACGGCTGCCTCAAGACACTTCAGTGAATATTCCGGATCAGATGATAAGGTTATCCTGGCCATTGTTGCCTCCGAAGTGACGAAATTATATTGCGCCACCATTTCGGCAGGATCGGTTCTGATAACCCTGTCATCCTTTGCGCCAAACAGCAGCATATCAGCGGTTGATTTTCCGGCAGTTGGCTTTACAAATCCCAGTTCCCCTCCTTCAGCACCAATAATATTATCTGTCCAGCGGTTGCTGTCAGAATGCTTTTGGACGTCCCCTCCCACGAAGTTCATTATATATCCTGCCGGCTCCTGCATCTTTAAAAAATACCGGTTACCCCACATGAGCTCATCAAGAACTGCAGTTCTGGAAGGATCAGCCTCATCCATGAGCTCATATGTTTTAGACAATCCAAGCATTCCGTAGATCGTTGCGCTTACCCACTTTCTGAGATCACTTGCGTCGTGCCATCCGCCCGTGACATCCTGGTGCTTACCGTTATCCATCCTTACTCCGTCGTCTAAATGACAGGGAGACAAATACCCTGTTGTGCTTGAGCCGCAGCGCTGGAGGGAAAAATAACCGGTTATAAGGTTAATCGCCATCCGATAGGCAGCAGGAGATATTTTAAAAGGATACGACCGGAGGGTGTCACATTTCACATAATAATGACCTTCTTTTGTAAGCCCTGAGAAATCGCCGGTTGAATAATTCCCGAAATCGCAACTGAAAGGTTTTAATGTACCAGTGAACACAACATTTTGCGAAACAAGATCGATCACTTCAAAAGAACCGGCCACGGTTCCTCTGGCCACAACACTCTTTCCGGCATCAGGCAGATAGCCGGCATGGTTTATCAGCAGATCCACATTAAGATCTCTCGATATCCCCTGAGCTGTAGCTCCTGCAGTGTAAAATCCGGTAATTGCCAGGGATAAAAGAACCATTCTGCCGGCAGAAATTATACTTCTGACCAGGCAGGTATTTCTGTACTTCATTTTCCGTATTGTACTAAGGTTATTTTTCATGTCAGGCCTGAATGAATGATTTCTATAAATATAATAATAATCTGAATACAGACGCCATATCAGCAGGGTACTCCGCCAGAGAGGCAAAGCGTATACGAAGTCTGAAAAATTGATACGCTGACCGCCGGTATGTGATTTAATTTTCTTATATTTATATCAGTTAGAATTTTTTAAGCACTTCTGAAAACGGATGATGTGCAGCATAACTGCATTTTACATTACGATCACATACAACCCGGTACGCTCATTCGGAATCTGTCAGCATTTATGTGACCAATAAACCCTTAATATCATACCCTATGAAAAAATTTTTACTTTATTCTGCTGCTATTCTGCTGGCCGGCGTTACTTTTTCATCCTGCCGCAGCGGGCATGATGAACGAGCCGGATCATTTCCCTTCGATTCATTTGAAATCATGAGGGGTACCAATATTGCCCACTGGTTGTCGCAAAGCCAGCGCAGGGGAGAAGAACGGGCTGTTTTCTTCACACAGAAAGACGTAAAATTCATCGATTCTGCCGGTTTCGACCATATTCGTCTGCCAATCGACGAAGTACAAATGTGGGATGAAACAGGAAAACGGAATGAAGACGCTTTCATCCTTCTTCAGAATTGTCTTGACTGGTGTCAGGAAACAGGGATGAGAGTGATAGTTGATCTTCACATCCTTCGTTCTCATCATTTCAACGAAGATGATAAACCTCTGTGGACCGACCCGGCCGAACAGGATAAGTTCATAATGTTGTGGAAGGACCTTTCTTCATTTATGAAGGACAGGCCTGCAGGCATGGTTGCATATGAACCGATGAACGAACCCGTGGCTGATGACCCTGAAGAATGGAATATTCTGCTGGGCAGGATGGTCGATTCACTTCGTAAGTGGGAGCCTGTCCGTGTTATCGTTATAGGATCGAACATGTGGCAATCTGCGTCAACGTTCGATGAACTGAGGGTTCCGGAAAATGACACAAACATAGTGTTAAGCTATCACTTTTATGAGCCTTTTTTCCTGACCCACTACAAGGCAGGATGGACAAATCTCAGAGATTTTGAGGGAGAAGTGAATTATCCCGGGCAGATTGTGCTGAACAGCAATAAACCCGAACATTTGCGTGTATATAACCGCGATACCCTTGTTAAGATGATGGAAAAGCCCATCAGGGTGGCATCATCACTTAACCTTCCATTGTACTGTGGTGAATTCGGCATTTTCCGTGATTATTTCCCGGCTGCAAAGCTTGCCTGGTATAAGGATATGATATCGATATTTGAAGAATACGACATAGCATACGCTAACTGGAACTATAAATCGGGAGCATTCGGCATTGTTGACGATAACGGCGACCCGATACAGCCCTATCTGAACATTGTTGCAGGTAAAGGAGACAACTGAAGCAACAAAAAATAAACCCTATAATATCCCATTTTCAAACCAAAACATTGATAAGATGAAAAACATCGTTTTATTTATTGCCTTGTTGCTCATTTCGTCCGTACTACCGGAAAATGCAAATGCACAGGAGAAATCAGAAGACCTGTTTCAGGTGAGGGGCTTCTGCATCAACACCCCCAGACCTGCAAATCTTGACCGGTTCATTAAATTCATCAGCGATGAGCTGGTCCCCCGGCGCGTCAATACCCTCCTTCTGCTGGGTGACTATAACTATCAGTTTCAGTCCTACCCCCAGCTGAGCGATTCGATCGCACTTTCGAAGGAGGATGTCAAAAAAATTGTTGCGGTATGCCGCAAACACAACATCCGGATCATTCCGCAGATCAATTTGCTGGGCCACCAGTCGTGGGCAAACAGAACGGGTAACCTGCTTACCCATTTCCCCGAGTTTGATGAAACACCGCATATCAAAATGCCCGAAAAGTATGTCTGGCCGAACGATGACTTCCTTTATTGCAAAAGTTACTGTCCGCTGCATCCCGATGTTCACGAGGTTCTTTTTGCAGTTATCGATGAACTCTGTGATGTTTATGAAGCTGATGCATTCCATGCAGGCATGGATGAAGTTTTTTACCTTGGCGATGACAAATGCCCTCGATGCAAAGGGGTAGATAAGGCTGAGCTTTTTGCGGGAGAAGTAAACAGGGTTAAAACCCATCTGGATAAGAAGAACAGAGAACTATGGATATGGGGCGACCGCCTTCTGGAAGGAAAAATAACCGGTATGGGCTTCTGGGAAGCGGCTTACAATTACACATGGAGAGCCATAGATATGATACCAAAAGACGTGGTGATATGTGACTGGCATTACGAAAGGCCCGACCAGACGCCTGTTTACTTTGCAATGAAGGGTTTCAGGGTTGTTACCTGCCCGTGGAGAACACCTCCTACAGCAGTGATACAGGCAGAAGATATGGCCAGGTGGAGGAAATACGCAACACCCGAGATGAAACCAAGATATTACGGAATGGTACAGACCACATGGATGGATACCGGAGGATTCATCGACGGTTTCTATGGCAACCTCACCGACAGGGCTAAAGGCGCTGTTCATCCAAGAAATCCTGCCTATACTCCCTGGGATACTTTCAAAGCCATGTATAAAAGAATGGATGAACTTGAAGCTGAAAAATAGCATCTGTTCTTACCGGCCTTGTTCCTGGTTGCTGACCGGACCTTATGACGGTTAAGGGTGATTGGTATCTGGTTCCCGTCTGATGCCGGAATGGTGACCGGTAACCGGTAATCAGTGACATGGCTGGCATCAACCACAAGACCGGCAGTATTAATAACAATCTTTAAAAATATCAGATATGAAAAAATTCATCTTCTTATGCCTGGTGATCCTTACAATTACGATCACCGGTACTTTTGCGATCAAAGCACCTGAAATACAGATGCTTCGTCAAAGGCCTGATACCGTGGGATTATATGAGAAATTTGAAGTCTCATTCAATATTAATAATGGTAATGAGTATGTAAATCCTTTCGATCCCGATGAGATTGATATTACGGCGGTATTTACGTCACCCGCCGGGAAAAAATGGACAATTCCGGGATTTTATTACTATTCAGGGGGAACTCTGTGGAAATTAAGGTTCTCACCGGATGAGGCAGGAGTATGGAGTTACACGATAACTGTCAGGGATAAAGGAGGAAAGACCACTTCAGGTCCCGGATCATTTGTCGCTGTGAATTCCTCAAAGAAAGGCCCCCTTATGGTAGCCGGCAACAAGCGGTACCTTACCCACCGTGACGGCTCAGACTTTTATGGCGTCGGCCTTTGGTACAATGACAGCTACACCACTTTCAACCAGGGCAATGTGAGACCGGAGATCCTGGATAACCTCAGATCCCTTGGAGTGAATTTCATAAGCACATTCATAACACCTCTTGAGACACCCGGCAGCGGCATGGGCCGTTATGACCAGAATATCTGTGGCCGTCTTGACGAGCTGCTCGAAATGTGTGAGAACCGGGACATACTTCTGAGCCTTAATCTCTGGTTCCACTCTTATCTTTCCGAGACCGTCTGGGGAGGTGGAAACATAAGATGGTGGGGCAATCCTTATCAGCAGGTAACCAGTGCCAAAGATTTTTACAGAAGCGACATTGCATGGAAATACCAGGAAAAGCTCTACAGGTATTTCATAGCACGGTGGGGTTACAGCAGGTCTCTGGCAATCTGGTTCGTGGTAGATGAGGTAAACGGTACCGACGGATGGGTCACAGGCGACAGCCTTGCAGCTGCTGCCTGGGGTAAAAAGGTACACGATTATTTCAAAGCAAATGATCCCTGGGACCGTCCCACAACAGGTACAAGAAGCGGCGGGATAAAGGAATTCTGGCACGAAGGCTACCAGATATTTGATATCGCAGCCCGTGAGATTTATGAGGCACAGGGATTCCCTATCAACATGACAGGCACCATCGATTCTGCCAGTGTTAATCCTCTGACAAGCAGCTACAGGAATTATGCCAAAGAGAACCAGAAGCTGTGGCATGGATACGGCAAACCGGTGATTAACGGGGAGACAGGCTGGGACCACACCTTCTACGAGCCGTCTATGCCCGGTTATCTGGCGATGTATCATAATGCACTTTGGGTGACCCTTGCGACAGGCTCCGCAATGACTCCTTTCTGGTGGGCTTATTCAAGGATGGTAAATGACAATGTGGTAACCGCACAGATAACAAGCATAAGGAGATTTACCGACAAAATACCTTTCTCAAGGCTCACAAACATCACTCCGGCTGAAATAAAGTGCCTGAGAGGTGACGCGTATGCCATGAAGAGCAACGAATTTGTTTTCGGATGGGTGGTAAATTCTGATGCCGATGTTGCCGGGGAAAAGATAACAGTGTCTTCTCTCAGAAAAGGAAAATACAACCTTAAGGTCTACCATACCTGGAGGGGGGCATTTCTTATTGACAGGGAGATCACCTGTACTGACGGGACCATCACATTCTCACCGCCCTATATGCGCATAACCGGATCTCATGCTAATTATATAGGTCAGGATCTGGCATTTATACTGGAATACCTTCCCTGATCCGTAATCTTATCAACTATTGGAAATATGAGAATAATGAAATTCAATACTGACATGAATTTGTTTATGTTCAGGTTGTTAATTATTACTGCCGCAATCCTTTTCACCCTTCAGCCTGTCTCGGCACAGAAAAGGAAATCAAAAAATGCGGTAACAGAATCAATTCCTGCCTCGCAGGGTATCATACTGGCCGACAAAGGTTTCAGCGCTTACAGGATAGTGATCCCTTCATCACCTTCCGTTCATGAACAGAAAGCCGCCACAGTTCTCCAGGACTACCTGATGCAGATCTCGGGCGCGGCTTTGCCTATAGTCACTGCTGACAAAAAAGGAAGCCGTTATGAGATACTTTTGGGCCAGAACGACAGGCTTCCACGGCTTAACACGGGGATCAGCCTGAGAGAGCTTGAAGCAGACGGATTCGTGATAATGACCGACAGCATGCGGCTTATTATTGCAGGAGGAAATGAGAGGGGAGCACTCTTCGGCGTCTATGCATTTCTTGAGAACTATCTGGGTTGCAGGATGTACAGTCCTGAAGTGAAAATTGTTCCAAAACAGGAGAACATAGTTCTTGGAAAAATAAACGACAGGCAGATCCCGGTCATTAAATTCAGAGATACTCACTACCGCGTTACCTGGCACCAGGAATATTCCGACTGGCACAGGCTCAATCACGATGAGAACGGAGGCAAGCCGGCATGGGGTTCATGGGTGCATACATTCAGCAGTCTTGTACCGCCATCGGTATATTTCAGGGATCACCCGGAATATTATGCCCTGCGCAACGGGAGGCGGATACCAACGCAGCTTTGCCTTACCAACCCGGAGGTTCTGAAGATTACAATTGATAACCTTCGCAAAAAGATAGCCTCAAACCCTGAGGCTCTGTACTGGTCAGTGAGCCAGAACGACAACAGGCAATACTGCATGTGTGATAACTGCCGGGCAATTGACGAAAGGGAAGGTTCACCTTCAGGGTCTATTATAAACTTTGTGAACCAGGTCGCTGATGAGTTTCCGGACCACATGATATCAACACTTGCATACGAGTACGGCCGTAAGGCGCCTGCAACCCTGAAGCCCCGGAAAAATGTCAACATCATGCTCTGCAGCATTGAAATGAGACGCGACAGGCCTTTCGCCGAGGCAACTGACAGCATGAGCATGGCTTTTGTAAGGGACGTTAAGGAATGGGGTAAAATAGCAAGTGATATTATAGTATGGGATTATGTCATTCAGTTCCCCAATCTTGTAAGCCCTTTTCCCAACCTTCATGTTTTACAGCCAAACCTGAAATTTTTTGCTCAGAACAGCGTGACTGCAATGTTTGAGCAGGGCAACCGTGAAGTGGGGGGCGAATTTGCCGAGCTTCGCCCATATCTTATTTCAAAGCTTATGTGGGATCCCTGTGCAGACGCTGACAGCATTATGAACGATTTTCTCGACGGTTATTACGGAGCTGCAGGAAAGTACATCCGTCAGTATATCGACATTATGAGAGAAGCCCTGGTTGAATCTGACCGGCCTCTTCGTATTTTCGGTTCACCCAATGAAGCGGCCGTAAGCTACCTGACTCCTTCTCTGATAGAAAACTATATGGACTTATTCGACAAAGCCGAATCATCCGTGGCCGATTCAGCAAATATCCTGGAACGAGTGAGAATAGCAAGGTTACCGGTACATTTTGCCATCATGGAGCAGGCCAAGAAAAATTTCTATGGTGAGAAAGGAGTATTCATCAACGACGGGAACAGATGGGTAGTTAAGCCGGAAATCCGGTCTATGATCGATCCGTTTGTTGACCTTTGCATAAGACAGGGAGTTACCAGGCTGAAAGAGTGGAACATAACTCCTGAAGCGTACAGATCTGCAATGTATCGCCTGTTTTACCAGGGAATGAATGAACACCTCGCGTTTAAAAAGCCGGTAAAATTTTTAAGCCCCGACATTTCAGCCATACGGGAGGAGGAAAGGGAAATGCTTACCGACGGTATACGGGGCAGTCATGACACGGACTATAACTGGCTTGATTTTCAGGGCGCCGACCTCGATGCAGTGATTGACCTCGGAGGCATTCAGAAAGTCAGACATATCGAATGTGCTTTTTACCAGCTTGCGTACTGGCTGAGCATTGTTCCGGCCAGGGTCGACTTTTTTGTTTCGGCTGACGGTAAAAATTTTGAACTGGTGAGAAGTGTGGAAAATACCCTTCCCATAGACCAGTATGACTCCTACCAGAGAGATTTCATTGTCGATTTTCAGCCACGGGATGCCAGGTATGTCAGGGTTCTGGCACACACGATAGGGAACACTCCGGAAGCACATCCGGGTGCCGGTCAGCCGGCAAGGATGCATATTGACGAGATCGTTGTTGAATAGAGTTTGACCCCCGGTTGCTGCAGCATCGCCGGGATTAACAGCTTACAGAGGGAGAGCAGGAGTTTAACCGGGACAGACAGAATGCGGCAGAACAAAAGCATTAAAGCTGTTTAATGCGGTTTTAATGATTTTTTAATATTTTGGAAATTTGATTTGGAAATTTCAAAAGATTTCATATATTTGATATGACTTAACAATGGTATCAGGAAAAAATCTCTTTTTGATGCCCTAAAATCCAAAACCTATGATCAGAAAAAAAGTGTACCAGATTTTGAAACGGACACTGCTTTTGCTGCTATGGCTGGCATTCTCTCATTCGTTGCTGGCCCAGCAGAGGGTGGTGACCGGATCCGTAAAGGATGAAAACGGTGCAGAACTTCCGGGAGTCGCGGTTGTTGTCAAAGGAACCGCTGTCGGAGCAAACACTGACATGCAGGGAAGGTATAGCATTTCCGCAGGAAGCGATGCCGTTCTTGTGTTTTCATTTGTAGGTTACGTCACACAGGAGGTTACGGTAGGCAACCGTTCCACAATTGACGTATTCCTTGTGGAAGATGTACAGCAGCTCGGCGAAGTTGTTGTGACAGCGCTTGGTATTGAGAGAAGCCAGAAAGCGCTGCAGTCTTCAATTACCAAAGTTCCGGGGACGAGTCTTACCCAGGCCCGTGAGATCAACCTGGGCTCATCTATCCAGGGACGTGTGGCAGGTGTTAACGTGTCTAACGCAAATACGGGACCTGCAGGTTCATCCCGCGTTATAATCAGGGGTAACAAGTCGATCGGATCGACAAACCAGCCTTTTTATGTTATCGACGGGATCCCGATGGACAATACGCAGTTCGGCCGCGCAGGAGTGTGGGGAGGAACTGACCAGGGTGACTGAATGAGCAGCCTTAACCCTGAGGATATTGAATCGGTAACGGTTCTCAAGGGAGCTGCCGCAGCAGCACTCTACGGTTCCAGAGGCGGTTATGGTGTCATCAACATTGTAACAAAAAGAGGGACAGCAAGAAAAGGACTTGGAATTGAATTGAATTCAAACTATGTTTTTGAGTCGGTGATCAATCTTTCAGATCTGCAAACATTGTACGGTCCGGGCGGACTGGCCAACGCTGATCCCAACGATCCGAGTTCCCCAAGGGTTTATTCCAAGGCTATCTCGCAGCTCCAGGCATGGGGATGGGGAGCCGGCGGACACTGGGGACCGAAATATGACGGTTCTTCGGTTATTCAGTTCGACGGCGTCTCAAGGCCCTATTCCTACGTTGGCAACAGCTGGGACTTCTATCAGACAGGTCACTCATGGACCAACAGCCTTTCCCTGAACGGAGGAAGTGAAAACCAGACTTTCCGTTTTTCCTTCTCCGACCTTGACAATTCAGCCATAATTCCGAACGAAACCTTCAAGAGGAGGAACCTTTCTCTTGCAACGAACGGGAAATATGGAGAGAGGGTGACATTCAACGCCAAGGTAATGTATTCGAATGAAAAAACGAATAACAGGCAGTATGTGCATGACAGCCCTGCAAACATTCCGGTTGCAATCTGGGGCCTGGCAGGAACTGTTGATATAAATGATCTGAGAGGCGATCCCAACAAAATCGGAGCAGTGGCCCCCGGAGTGGAAACACCCGACCTTAAAGCCACGGGTGAAGAATTTCAGCAGGCCAATAACAACTGGCTGCAGAATCCATGGTGGGTTGCTTACCAGTTCAAGAACGAGAATATAAGGGACCGTTTCATCACTTCTGCAAACCTGAGATACAGTATCTTCAAATGGCTGTGGGTTCAGGGGCAGGTAGGTATGGACTGGTATACCAGGAACAATAATTTCCTTGTTCCACAGGGAACAGGTTATCTGCGCGGAGGTTCCAAAAACGAGACATCCAACTTCGTAAGGGAAATCAACCAGGAGTGGATCCTCGGAGGAGACAAGACTTTTGGCAAGATCGGGATCAATGCGTTTGTCGGAGGTAACAAAATGATAAGGGAAGCTGAAAGTATCAATGCCAACGGTACAAGTTTCAATATCCCATTCTTTACTTCGGTTAACAATGCCGTCACCAGGAATTTCGGCTACGGCTACAGCAAGCTGGGAGTAAACTCTCTGTTCGGTTCGGCTGAATTAAGCTACGGGGGGTACCTGTTCGTGACCGCCACAGCGAGGAACGACTGGTTCTCTGTCCTTAACCCGGCCAACAACAGCAAGCTTTATCCGTCAGTCGGAGCAAGCTTTGTGTTCACCGACGCATTCCGGAACCTGCCTGAGGTACTTACTTTTGGTAAGTTAAGGGCAGCCTGGGGCCAGGTGGCAACAGCAAACGTGGGGGCTTATTCAGCAAACCTTACATATGGGCTGTCAGGTGTGGCACACCTCGGGCTCCCGATTGCAACATTCTCCGGCGGAGATAATATTCCAAACCCGAATCTCTCTCCGGCTCTTTCAACCGAGCTTGAATTCGGAACGGAACTGAGATTCTTCCAGGGTCGGCTTGGTCTCGAGTTCACATACTATGACCAGAAGACCACGGATGACATTCTGAGCGCCACCATATCAAGAACGTCAGGATTCTTATCAACATCAGTTAACATCGGCGAGCTGTCGAACAAGGGTATTGAACTGCTTGTAACCGGCACTCCTGTTCAGGGACCTGTTACATGGGATATATCACTGAACCTTTCGAAGAACAAGAACAAAGTGATTGCACTCAGTGAAGGTATAACCGAGCTGAATGTTGAGGAACCACGTACAAGAACGGTTTACATAAAGCATATAGTAGGGTATCCGTTCGGTATGATTACCGGGTATGTGCAAAAAACAGATGCACAGGGCAATAAAGTATATGAAGCAAACGGCTCTCCGGTAAGATCTGATGTTTACGAGATACTTGGGAATGGTGTCGCTGATCTCACCGGCGGTCTGAATAACTCACTCAGCTGGAAGCGTATCCGTCTCGATGCTCTTCTCGACTTCAAATTCGGGGGCGATATCTATTCCGGCACCAATGTGCGTCTGACCCAGTGGGGACTGCACAAACAAACACTTGAGGACCGTGAAGGAGGGAAGGTTATTGAAGGCGTTACCCAGACCGGGACCAATACCGACGGCTCGCCGATATACGAACCATTCACTCTGACGCTGGATCAGGATCAGACACAACGGTACTGGTCAAACCTTGGTGAACGCGCACAGGAGAATTTTATATATGATGCATCCTTCATCAAGCTGAGGCAGGTATCTGTGGAATACAGCCTGCCGGCCAAGATACTGAATAAAACTCCGTTCAGTAACCTTGCCGTATCATTTGTGGGAAGAAACCTGGCAATACTCTTTAAGAACATAGAGAATGTTGATCCGGAATCGAATTACACGGATAGTAACGCACAGGGTATGGATTACTTTGGTATGCCGACAACCCGCACCTACGGGTTTAACGTCAGGGTTGTTTTCTAACCTTTAAAATTTGAGAAAAATGAAACATACAGTAAAACTGATCTTTAGTGCGCTGCTGATAATAATCGTCGCAGGAGGTTGTGATACGGATGCCCTGCACGAGATGAACATCAACCCCAATGCGGTGAATACCATTGACGTAAACTATTTTCTTACCGCTGCCGAACTCAGCGCTGCAAATAATGGTCTGCGTGACAACAGGTATACCGACTGGAGAACAAATATCGGCATGTGCGCACATGCTATACAGCAGCTTGCCAGCACAAGTACGGGTACGATATCTGTAGGCGACAAGTACCTTGAGAACGATGTGGAACCATCAAATGCTCCGTGGGACCATTTCTTCGCCGGTGATGGCAGAGTGACCTTTGAGATAATCAAGCAGACAGGCCCGGGAGGATATGACGAAGGGAGGAAGATCAATACCCGTCACGCGGCAAGGATACTGAGGGTGCTCAGTTTCCACAGGCTTACCGACTGGTATGGAAGCATCCCCTATTTTGAGGCCAACAGGGGCGTGGAAGGAATTTTTCAGCCCAAGTATGACAAGCAGAAGGACATCTATCCCGATCTTCTGAAAGAGCTCGATGAAGCCTGTGCCGGACTCAGCACTTCAAACCTCGATGAAGGATTTAGCAAAGCAGATTTCTTCTATCATGGCGACATAGCAAAATGGAAAAAATTCGGTTATTCGCTCATGCTGAGGTTAGCCATGAGAGTTTCAAATGTGGATGCGGCATTGGCAAACACCTATGTGACAAAAGCTGTTGCAGGCGGAGTTATGTCCAGCAATGACGACAACCTGTTTGCCGAATTGGCTCTCGGACCAAGCGAATGGACCAACCAGAACGGCATTTCGCGCGGATTTTATCCCGGTGACGGCGGACAGTGGGCAAGTTCCTTCCTCAGCAAGACCCTGGTCGACTGGCTTATGGGACCTGACAAGGAATCAACCGATGACGATGATCCGAGGCTCATGATCTTTACCGGAGGCATTATCCAGTGGACTGCCAATGAGGTTATTTATCTTGAAACGGATCCTCTCCTGCAAAGAGGCCTGCCCAACGGACTTGACGGCGCCATGCTTAACACCATGATGGGTGGTCCGACAACTCCTTATGAGCATTTTTCGGCTGTTAACTTCCTTATGATGCAGGATGATGAACCATATCAGATCATGAACGCAGCCGAATCAGAATTCCTGATGGCCGAAGCTCTTGAAAGAGGCATCGGTTCCGGTATCCCGGGCACTGCCGAGCAGCATTACAATGCAGGAGTCAAGCTTGCAATGCAGATGTACACCGTTTATGATCCGTCATTATCTGTTTCTGACGGAGAGGTTGCACAGTATCTTGCCAATTATCCTTACGGAGTAACCAAACCTGCTCTGGAGATGATCGGCGAACAGATGTGGGCATGCAAATGGATGAACTGGTGGGATGCATGGTCAGACTACAGAAGAACAGGCTTTCCGCAGCTGGTTCCGACCAACTATCCGGGTAACGCCACCAATGGCCAGATACCTACCAAGCTTATGATCCCCGCATACGAAGCTACAGGTAATCCAAACTACAAAACAGGTGCCACTATGCCAGACAGGCTTATTGGTAAAGTTTGGTGGGATGGAGGACCGGAATGATAAAATCTGAAATATTAGGTTAATTAAAGAGGCTGCACGTCAGCCTCTTTTTTTTGTTCTCTGTATTTGCTTACATACAACAGATTTTGATGTTAATCCGGGCTGTTTTTCAACCGGATTTTATATTTTTATTCCTCACTTTAAATGATCCGTCAGATGAAACGCAGAGATTTTGTGTCAGGGATTCTTCTTTCAGGCGCTGCCGCAGGTTTAGGAATTAGCTGTAACCGGAGAACCGGGCCTGATAAAGCTGCCGGGGCAAATGCAGCCGCATTGCCAAACGAGGCATCAGGAAGAACGGTCCGTGAGCCTGAAAGACAAATTCCGGTACTTGCCGAAACAGATGTGCTTGTTATCGGAGGAGGCCCGGCAGGTACTGCAGCTGCCATAGCGGCAAGCAGGACCGGAGCTGAGACTTATCTTGTTGAACGTTACAACCATCTGGGTGGATTATGGACAGGCGGACTAGTACTGCCTCTTCTTTCAACCCATGCTGTGGACAGGCAGAAAAGGCAAAGACAGGTTATCTACGGAATAGGGGGTGAAATGTCAAAAAGGCTTGCTGACCTCGGTATGTCAATTCATGAGGTGAATCCGGTTGTTGATCCCGAGGCGGCCAAATATGTCCTTGATGAAATGATAAGTGAGGCAGGCGTCAAAATGCTCTATCATACATGGGCCTCAAACGTTATAATGGATGGAAATGTAATCAAGGGTGCTTTCATTGAAAGCAAGTCGGGAAGGATGGCCATTCTGGCAAAAGTAGTGATCGACTGTACAGGCGACGGTGACCTTTTTCATCTTGCAGGAGACAGCTATGATGTTATGAATTATGCCATTGGACTTGTTCACAGGCTGGGCAACGTAGACCGTATTGATGTAAACAGGCCGGGGTATGTGAAAAAGAATATCGGCGGTCCGACCCCTGTTAAAAGTGTTAACTGGGTAAATATGTGGGGAAAGGAAAAGCAGGATGCACTTGACGTGCTGAATCTTTCAAAGCTTCAGATGGAGTACCGTAAGTCGATATGGGAAAATGTCCGGGATATCAGAAATACGCCGGGCCATGAGGAGGTATTTCTCCTGGATACGGCTTCACAGCTTGGTGTACGCATGTCGAGGATACTTGAAGGAGAGTACCGGCTCACTCTTGAAGATACGATGACATACAGGTCTTTCAGCGATGTGATTGGTATCAGCGGCGCGTGGACAACCATGCTTTATAAAGGCAGAAAGATACCTGCCTCAGAACGTCCTTTGTGGCAGATCCCTTACCGTTCACTTTTGCCTAAAAAGACTGAGAACCTCCTGGTGGCCGGACGCTGCTTCTGCTTTGAAAAAGACCTTGTTGAAGACACAAGAATAATAGGTACCTGCCTTGTTACGGGACAAGGTGCCGGAGCTGCAGCCGGACTTGCAGTGAGGGAAGGGGAAGCTCCAAGAAATATAAGCATCAGAAAGCTGAGAGATCTGCTCATACAACAGGGAGCCTGGCTGGGATGAAAGACTCATTCAGTCCATCAGGCATACGTACCGTTTCATTTATTCTGGCGGTTATTCTTGCAATACCTGCTCTGTGGGAGGGAGCAGCAGGATTTTATTCCTGGCTTAGTCCGTTCATGATGCTAAACTCGGTCTTCGCACTAAAGACTTTTACCTTACTGAATATTTTCGCCCTGCCTGTTCTTATCCTGACAATTTTACACAAGCGGTGGTTTTGTAAATACCTGTGTCCTGCCGGCTGGTGTTTTGACAGGGTATCCATGCTCAGCAAGAGAAAATCAACTGAATACAGGAATGTACCTGAAATTGGCAGATGGATTGCAGTTTTCTCACTGGCAGCGGCCATTTTCGGGCTTCCGGTTTTTGTAATATCAGACCCGATGGCAATATTCAACGGATTTTTTACGGTCTTTTCAGGCAGATATGAGTCCTCAACTTTATTATATTTTTCAATGTTTCCTGTTCTGCTTGTGATGCATCTCCTGTTGCCGGGCATCTGGTGTAAAAGGATCTGTCCTCTGGGAGGATTGCAGACTATTCTCCGGGAGACAGGACAAAAGCTTTACAGGATATTCGCGGTAAAAGAGCAGGAAATCCCGGCCGGAAATAACGGAAGGCGTTATTTCATAATGTCGGGTGCAGGTGTAATTGCAGGCATGATGATCCCACCGTTTTTAAAAGCCGGCCCGGCGCAACATATCAGACCACCGGCATCCGTAAAATCCGGACTATTCGATCTTATCTGCTGCCGTTGCGGTAACTGTGTCAGGGCCTGCCCGGCAAAGATCATCTTTCCTCATACCTCTGCTGATAGCATTCTGTCATGGATGACTCCGGAAGTAAATTTCAGTTCAGGATATTGTCTTGAAACATGTAACCTGTGCGGCAGGGTTTGTCCCACAGGTGCGATCTCCCCCTTCAGCGTTGACGAAAAATCACGTTTGATCATGGGCAAGGCAGAGATTACCATAAACGACTGTTATCTTCAGAACAACAGGGAATGCATAAAGTGCAGGGAAGCATGCAAATACGATGCCATCAGATTTATTGTCACAAATAATCTTCTGAATGTCAAACCTGTTGTTGACATTTCAAAATGCACAGGATGCGGGGCATGTGTGGCTGTTTGCCCCGCAGGGTGCATATCAGTCAGTCCTTCTGAGGCCTGACGTGGTTATTTCCTCAGCAGTTCCTCGGTTGCGAGAACAATGAACATAAAGTTGGTCCCTCCTCCCCCAAGAACGTATTCGGTCTGCTGCCACAGGAAACTCCATTCATCTTTCATTTCGGGGAAGTCGGGCCGGATGATCGCGGTGCCGGATGCAACACCGCCCGGTATGTATGAAAGATCAGCCCGGTTGACTCCATAGGCTTCAGTAAGGGATTTTGTACCCACACCCGAGGCAAAGGAAGCAGTGTTGGATCCGGGGTGGCATCCCATCATAAATTGTGCAGCATTGAATATGCGGTCGGGCTTGAAAACGCCGGGGAAACCTTTTACAAGGAAATAGTGCTGAACTGCCTGCGACTGTATTGTCCAGCCGTCGCCCCATACATTGGGTTTAAAGGGCACGCCGAACGGGGTTGACTCATTTTCCTTGTCAAGCTGGACAGCAAGATTCCTTACGGCCTTGTCCATTTCTCTCCTGAAAGCCTGGTCGGATATATCCTCGTAAACCATCCCAACTGCCCATGCAGATCCTTTCATATTTGAAAGTATGTAATCCTTCTTTGAAATGATCGCATCGAGGTATTTTTTATTCTTTGTGGTTATGTACAGCTCAGCTGCGGCAGCCACATATTCGTTTACCATATCTTTTTTGCCGGATACTTCGAATATCTCCTCAGCAGTTTTAAGGCATTCAGCGGCAGTTTCAGGTCTCCAGTCCCTGAGCACGCGCGAAGTGGCAGCCAGTGATGCAGAGGTAACCAGCTCATGTCTCGGGTGATCTTCGGTAAACACCCAACGGTCATCCATTAGCGAAGAGTTATAGGCAGTTTTTGCTCCGGATGGAAGATCACGGTCATAGATCAGATTATCCGTCATAGCGCTTCCGTCGCCCAGCAGTCCGTACTGTTTTGTGGTAGAGCTTATTATGCCCCGGTAAAGTCTTCCGCCCAATCCTTTATACCCTCCAAGAATCGTATAAATGCCATGTTCGGCCTGTTGAAGGGCATCAGGAATTCCATCGGGCCTGTGGATTACCGCCACCCTGTTTTGCTGGTCGATTGTGGTAACGTCCAGATCGATGTTGAAAAGTTCATACATCCTGGCCAGTCGCCATGTTGTAACAGCCTGTGATTCAACACGCAGGTCGTAATCTCCGGCATCATGCCATCCTCCGCGATCAAGTTCAGGCACATGCTGGGGATGTTTAAAATCAACAAAAGTTTCAGGTCCCTGCCTGTAGCCGTCAAAATGAATATGGTTTGTCGGCGCCATCAGGGCATCATCGAGATGGCACCAGTCGTGCCATACCCTGCTTCCCTGTTCCACACGCATATGGCACATCTGTACGGGCAGAAAATACTCAAGTGTGGGCTGCCATACATATCTCTCATAAATATCATCCCCGACCTTGAAATGATTAGAGCTTACATCACCATATTTAACGACGTATATACCCGGGTCACTGAGCTCTGTGAAATCGCAAACAACATAATTGTATCTGAGGAATTTACCCCAGAGGGGAGGTGTTGACGAAAATGCCAGGGTGCGCGAGCCGTCAGGACTGATCCTGAATATCTCGACTGATTCCACATTTGTTGTACGTTTGTCAAGTTCGACTACGACCCTTTTGGGTTCTGCAGGAAGGTACCCAACCTGGCTTATATGGATAACGGGCTTATCAACATAATCTTTCAGGGGTACAGCTTCAATTTCCCATTCGACAACGCCTTTTGTCTGACCGGAAGGTATCGCAGTCTGTACAATAAACCAGCGGGCTTTTGAATCAATCCTTCCGTCAGTGAGTACAAGATCTCCTTTCAGGGCCCTTATTGTCAGGCGCTGAGCTTCTGTTTCGGGTGCCACCGTAAGGACTTTGCCGACTGCATATGGCTTAAGTTCGTTGCCGATCATTGGTCCGTATGAATCAGTCGGAAAGAATCCGGTCTGATTATCCATGTTCCAGCTTTTTCCGAAAAGTATTGCCGGGAAGAGCTCAATCTGAAACCATGCCTTCCCTTCCAGTTCAGGAGGCAAAGGCTGGTCAAGGTCAGCGGTTACATTTATTTTGCTGCCTGAAGCTTTTACAATTACATTGTATTTGAATGGAATGACAGGGTGGTTTACCTGTGCCTGTATAGTTCCTGAGGCCCTGTCAACCTTTTTGGCCGCTTTGTCCAGGTCAGATATGGTCGCCCTTATTCCGGCCAACCTTATATCACCGTTTGCAGCAACACGTTCGCCATTCTGAATTATAGTAATCCCGCTCTGGCGCCCCACAGGGTAATAATCATCAAATACCATCACATTAAGACCCGGCATTTCAAAGTATTCCAGATCGTTAATGACCAGCTTCTCCTGTCCAAGCGATGTTTGAAGCATCCCGGGGATCAAAAGAAGAATGAAGGAAATGAAAACAAAAATCCGCGTATGTTTCATGATTGGTAAGATTAGGTTTGAGAATTAAATATTTCAGTGAGTTAAAGATATTAAAAAACCACCTTTTTATCAAGCTTCAGATAATTTAAGGGTTTGTCCAAAATCCGACAATGATGCAGGGCATTAGCTTTGCTGCCGGCCTCTCCCCAAACCCCTCCCCCGGTTTGGTATGGGCTTAAATCCAGGATCTTCCCCCTCTCACTCCGGGAGAGGGGGATTGAGGGGGTGAGGCAAAGCAGGTACTTTGGCTGATGGCAATGGTACAGGGTATTAGCGTTGCTGCCGGCCTCTCCCCAAACCCCTCCCCCGGTTTGGTATGGGCTTAAATCCAGGATCTTCCCCCTCTCACTCCGGGAGAGGGGGATTGAGGGGGTGAGGCAAAGCAGGTACTTTGGCTGATGGCAATGGTACAGGGTATTAGCGTTGCTGCCGGCCTCTCCCCAAACCCCTCCCCCGGTTTGGTATGGGCTTAAATCCAGGATCTTCCCCCTCTCACCCCGGGAGTGGGGGACTGAGGGGGTGAGGTAAAGCAGGTACTTTGGCTGATGGCAATGGTACAGGGTATTAGCTTTACTGCCGGCCTCTCCCCAAACCCCTCCCCCGAGGTGGGAGGGGCTTATCACATTCAGGATATTTTTGCATATTTTTAACTGAAGAATGAAAACTATGAAAAAGGTAATAGAAAAAAATATGTACTTCGGAGCGAAGGCCGAATTGTTTAATCTTGCTCTGCAGATGAGAAAGAATCCGACTGAAGCAGAGAGGGCCATGTGGAAAATACTCCGGAAGTTCCGTCAATCGGGATTTACATTTCGCCGGCAGCATCCGATTGAATTCTACATCGCTGACTTTTATTGTCATAAGTTGAAACTTGTTATTGAAGTAGATGGAGAAATTCATGCAGGAAAGGAAGTCCAGGTTCATGATGAAACTCGTACAGGTGAGCTTGAAAGACTTGGAATAAAAGTGCTAAGATTTACAAACAGCAGGATTATTAATGACAGCGATCTGGTGGTCGAAAAAATAAATGATACACTAACAAAATTATCTGAAAGCTATTGAGTGGTCTTCCCCCTCTCACTCCGGGAGAGGGGGACTGAGGGGGTGAGGTAAAGCAGGTACTTTGGCTGATGGCAATGGTACAGGATGGCTATTGCATGCAATGCAGACGAATATTCTGAGTTTTTGTTATTTGTTTCCGGGAGTCATAAAAAATAATTCATATTTTTACCTTATATAAAACATTGTAAAACACCCGGAATGAGATGCCGGAGATATTGAACACATACGGTAAAAAGATCGTAGTTCCACTGATAGTTGTTTTTATTATCAAGGCATTTCTCATGACAGGTTGCAGTTCATCAGGTGAAGCTCTTAAGAATGCGGATCGTGAGCCAGCCATTGAGCCTGATTATTCCGGGGTAACCATCCCTCAGAATATTGCTCCTCTCAATTTCAGGATCAAGGAAGAAGGGAAATCGTTCACGGTATCAGTTTCTTCGTCTAACGGTTTTAACATAAAAATAAAGTCTTCTGATGGCATTATCCGCTTCCCTGAGCGGGCGTGGAAAAAACTTCTGGATGGAATTAACGGGGAAAAAATCAGCATTGATATTATTTCTCTCGACAGTGAAGGAGCTTCTACAAAATATGACCCCGTAACTGTTTTTGCTGTTAGCGATCCAATAGATCCATGGTTATGCTACAGGTTTCTTTTTCCGGGTTACGAGGCATATTCACAGCTCAGGATCATTTTACGCAGCATGGAAAGTTACCGGGAAAGAATACTGGTGGAAAATAAGTTGCTTGAAACAAACTGTATTAACTGCCATTCTTTCTGCAGGAATGATCCTGATAAATTACTTGTACATGTCAGGGGGTCAGTGGGCGGAACATATTTCACGGAAGGAAATAAAGTCGTCAGAAGAGATTTAAAGACCCCTGAAATGAAATACGGGGCTGTATATCCCGCCTGGCATCCCAACGGAAAGCTGGTTGCCTTTTCATCAAATAACATCGTGCAGAGCTTTCATGCATCGCAGGAATATAATATTGAGGTCACTGATCTTGCTTCATCACTGGTTGTTTATGACATTGAAAGAAATGAAATGTTTGCGGTGGCTGAGAAGGACACCATGCCCTATCTGGAAACTTTCCCGGAATGGTCGCCTGATGGCAGATACTTATATTATTGCAGGGCAAGGCAGACTGCTGACAGCTCGGATTTTGCGGAGATCAAATATGATCTTGTCAGAAAGGCATTTGATCAGGAATCATTCACATTTGGAAAGACTGAAGTTGTTTTTGATGCTCTTTCAATTGAAAAAAGTGTTTCCTTTCCAAGGATCTCGCCAGACGGTCAATATCTTGTCTTTACTCTTCACAATAACGGTAATTTTTCAATATGGCATAAAGAGGCCGACCTGTACCTTCACAATATCCATACAGGCGTTACTGAACCAATGACAGTTAACAGCAGTGAAACAGAAAGTTATCACAGCTGGTCAACAAATGGCAAATGGCTTGTCTTCAGCAGTAAGAGAGGTGACGGACTGACTGCAAGGCCCTATTTTACCTGGATGGGTAATGCAGATCAGCCGGGAAAACCTTTTGTTTTACCCCAGAAAGATCCTGCATTATACGCAAAGATGGTGCAGACCATTAACAAACCCGAATTTGTCAGCAGCAGAATAAGCACCGGACCACGGGACTTTGAATATGCAGCAAAAAAAGAAGCTTTAAAAGCCGGCTGGGCCGGGGAAAAATAACATTGCTGCTTATGAGCTGCACTATGAGATATAAGTACATTTAAATGAAAAGGGTACCGGGCAAAAAAAAATCCTCAAAGCGGCAGGTAAATTTAACAGATGGAGTAAAAGTCTGTAAATATGATGTATGCTGGTTAACAGCCCTGGTCTTCTTTCTTTCGGGAGTATATTTTTATTTTTTTGGTAACTACATTTTCTTTTACCAGGAAAACCAGTCTTTATTTATTTTCTCCTCCGGCTATCTCAGGCAATATGCTTCAAAGCCGGGTGGCTTGCTTGAATATGCCGGCATTTTCCTGAGCCAGGGTTATTTCAACATATTTTACGGAGCTTTTATCCTGTCGGTAATTTTTGCTTCAATTGCATTAGTGTTCATGAAAATAAGCAAAAAACTATCACCCGGAAGCTCATTTTCGCTGTTTTTCGCTGCTATTGCATCCTGCCTGCTGATATTGATGCAGACAGACTTTTTTTACATGATTCATAACAATCTGGGATTTCTGCTGGCGGGTCTATATTTATTAATTGCTATTAGTTCGGACTCAAAGGTATCGCGCCTCACAATCCTTCTCCTGTTTCCGGTTTTCTTTTATATTGCCGGAGCATATGCATGGTTGTTTCTTGGCATGTTCATATTGCACAGCCTTCTGAGAGGAAAACTGATTTATTCCGTATCCTTTCTGACTTTTTCGGGTGTCACGCTGATTGCCTTTAAACGGATTATTTTCCTTGAACCATGGTCTCAACTGTTGTATTATCCTCTGCCTTCCAGGGATAATTACACTAATCCGCAGGTCATATGGATTTTAATTTTATTCTTTGTGTTATATCCACTGCTTGTTGTTCTTTCAGGCTTGATTAAGCCGGGTAAGCGTATCAGCAGATACATATCAACGGTTACTTCCTTGTTTGTAATAGTGGTAACAATCATTTGTATGTCACGGAATTACAGCAAAGACACCGCGGAAGCATTTTTTCTCGAAAAGATGTTCTTCGAACATGATTGGGACGGAGTTATCAGACATCAGGAAGAGAATCAGTATAAAAACCTTGTCTCGCAATACTATTATAATACCGCACTTTCGGAAAACGGCATGATGTGCGAGCGGATGTTCTTCGCACCCCAGGATTTCGGATCAAACGGGATAATGATCCCATGGAGCTCGGAGATCAGTATGAACAGGATCTTCCGGGGGGTATATTTCTACTATTCCATCGGCCTGATCAATGAAGTACACCGCTGGGCTTTCGAATCGATGGTCATTCAGGGCTACCGCCCTGAAAACATCAAGTTGCTGATCAAAACAAACCTTATTAACGGGCATTATAAAGTTGCTGAAAAATATATAGGAATATTAAAGAGGACCCTCCGTTACAGAGGACTGGCAAGCAGATATGAAGCAATGGTGAAAGACCCTGAACTGATCAAATCTGACCCTGAGTTAGGTGAAAAGCTGAAGCTTAAACCGCATGATGATTTTCTTGTGAGGATAAGAAATCCCGAAGAAAACATTATTTCTCTATCAAGATCAAATCCGGCCAACAGGAAGGCGTTTGAATATAAAATGGCTTATTTCATGCTTAATAATGACATCGAAGGTGTGGTAAATGAGGTAGACAGGCTGGCAGAGCTGGGTTACACGAAAATACCCAGGCACATTGAAGAGGCAGTATTGTTATTCGAGGCTGCGCACGGGCCCCTGCAGGGCATGGGAAGTCTGAAAATAAGCGATGAGACAGAATCGCGTTTCTCAAAGTACATATTGACGATGACAATGGACAGACCACGATCGGCAGGTGGTAATGGAATTGAGAAGGATTTAAGAAGCACATACTGGTATTATCTCGATTCCGGAAATCCCGGGTTTTGAAGGCCCTTTTCATTTTATCTGCCAGGATGCATAAAACTGAAAGCTGTAAAACAAATTAAATAATCTTAAAATCATTGACTATGAGAAAATTGTTGCCTTTAATCCTTATCGTTCTTATGACCTCGTTTTTTTCCTGTAAGACGGGGGACGATCAATCTGCAGATGACGGAGCAAATGTTATGGCTTACTATTATACACGATGGGAAAATTTCAATCCCGAAGCACTTCCGTACAATAAACTGACACATATTATTTTCTCTTTCACGGAAGTTATCGATAACGAAATGAAGTTCCCGGAAGATACGCTGGATCTCATGCTTAAGGCCATAGTAAAACAAAAAAAGAAACATCCACACCTCAGGGTAATGATAGCCTGTGGCGGTTGGGCCGGATCCGGAGGCTTTTCCGAGATGGCCAGAAGTGCCGCTAACCGGGAGATATTTGTCAGCAGCGTGGTGAAATTTATCCGCAAATATAAGCTGGACGGGCTGGATATAGATTGGGAGTACCCGGGATTACCGGGAATTGGCAATCCTTATATTCCTGAGGATAAGGAGAACTTCACAGCCCTGATGTGTGAGCTTAGGGAAGGGCTCAACAGGATCTGTGAGCATCAGGTTCTTACATTCGCCGGAGCCGGATGGGAAAGAGCCTATGATCATATAGAGCTTGACAAGGTTATGCCATGTATAAACTACATCAATGTTATGTCGTATGACTTGGCAGGAGGCGGTGATCCCTATACATCGCATCATACAAATCTGGGCTGGATAAAAATGGAAGATATTCAGGATACACCGGCTGCAGCAAAAATCATTGAATCAGGCGATTCGACGAAACCTTTTTCCACGGAGAAAATAGTAACATACCTGATCGACAAGGGTGTAAAGCCCTCACAGATAGTTATAGGATCGAATTTTTCCGGAAGGGCATGGCAGGGTGTGCCTCCTGACAACAATGGATTGTACCAGCTGAACAGGGGAAGATGGAGAGGTCGTGGAAGCTATGCAAGAATAAGGGAAGAAATGGAGGACAAGAACGGATATGGCCGTTACTGGGATACCTTGGCAAAGGCGCCTTATCTTTACAGTGCAGGGGACAGCGTATTCATCACTTACGATGATACCATGTCAGTAAAGCTGAAGACGCGTTATGTAATTGACAACGGACTGGGAGGGATCATGTTCTGGCAGCTTGGAGCCGATGCCGCAGAAGATGGTCTGGTGGACGCAATATATTCTGAGAAGATAAAACACTGAAAGCAGGGATCGCTGAAAAAAAACTGTTGACTTGCAGCTGCAGGATTCACTGCTGACTATATCATGAACCGCGACACATGGAGCAGCAAATCCACCCCCGGGGCAAAAAATTCCTTCCCCCTGTGGCGGTGATCATAGTTGTATTAATCCTTCCGTAAGGACAGGGTAGCAAAAAGGACACAAAGTGAAGATTTGTTATGTTGGCTTTGTGTCCTTTTCTTTTTCCCACTAATATATATTTAAATATTTCCTGTAATAAGGATTATTTACTGAAGCTACATTACTCCGGTTTAAAACTCCGCTTTAATATATGACCCGGCAATTTCAGTCCGCAGGAACGGTTTGTCACCTGCAGTGATCACAGCTACATATGGCTTATTCAGATCGGTAACGTTCAGGTTGAAACTGAATTCTTCCTGTCCGCCTTCAGAAAGATCAGTCTGCCTGCCGGTAAAATCAGAATCAGCATTAAAAACAAGTACATTGATATCGTATTTACCAGTACCTTTTAATTTCACATTAACGGTAACAACTCCATCTTCATTCTCAGCAGCCTCAGCTCTGATTTCCGGTTTACTGTCCTTATCCGGGAGTCCTTCATTTTCGTGAGAAGAGATAACTGATACCGCACCAAGGAATCTTGAAACAGGTTCTGTCCAGATTTCCTTGTATGTGGCAGTGTTTGTAGCTGACCAGTGAGGCTGGTCGCCTGACATACAATCCATTCCAACGGGGAGTGATCCGACGATGTTTTTAAGGCAGTATGCAAAATGAGGTGCGAAATCGTATCCGGCGCCATACATCAGACTTTGTCCGAACGGATTAGCTCCGAGAACCCATTGAAGTTGCTTATTGACCAGATTCATCCCCTCAGTATCATTGCGTAATCTGGAAGCTTCGGCAAGGGCCCAGGTACCGGAAAGGTGGATATTGGTGTTACCGTGGAACAGGTCATTATAATAGATGGGGAAAGTACGTAATACATAATCATTTCCTAACGGAGTACCATCATTGAATTGCTGGAGCAGTTCATTCCGGAGCTTTTCATCTTTTTCTTCCATTACCTCATTTTTTCTCCAGACCGAATTGGGCAGGTGGTCATATGGTGCAGCGATACGGCTTCCCGGTTTCATAAAGAATTCGCTGTGCATAACGGCAGCACTGTACCAGTCGATCCAGTCTTCGTGATCAGGCATTTCCGTGCACAGCATTGCAAGTGCTATCAGGGGTGCTTCCTCAAAAGCAGCGTGATAGTTATGAATTACCCTGTCACGGGCTGTTGAGGTGTAAAAATAACCGGTTACGGGAATACCATCCCTGAAACTTTGTTCCTGGCATTGCAGAAGTAACCTGCCATACTTTGCAGCATTTTCGTTATACCTGGGGTCACCTGTCATTTTGCCCAGCAGGAGAGAAGAGGTAACGCCCCATGAGGCTTCACGGTAGTCGGCCACATTCCGGCCCTCTAATGATGTTGCTGCTGCTTCCCAGTCTTCCAGTGCTGCGATCCCTGCCTGTTCCGCAAGCTTTGGGTTTACGTCGTGAAGCAAGCGAGAGGCCCTGCTGAGTACTGCAGCGGCAAGGAAATTTTCCCATGGCACGTTGGCTGCAGGAGATACAACATCATCAATAGTCCCAACCTCATTGTCAGTATATATACGCATTGTGCTCCAGCTCATGTGATATCCGTCTCCAAACCGTGTTTTAAGCAGCCAGTCGAGACCCCATGCAGCTTCGGCCTTTATTCTTTCAGTCAGTGCGGCAGCTTCCCCGGTTCCCTGCAGGGCTTCGAGATGGTTAAGCATAGTATACACTGCCATGGCTGTACGCCAGTATCCCTGTGACAGGTCACCGGCATCGTGCCATCCTCCGTTGATGATCTTTTTCTCATCTCCCCGAAAGCCCTGCCAGTCTTTATGGCATTCCAGATGAATACCGGGTACGTGGAACCCGCAGCGAAGGCAGAAGTAACAATTAATTGCTCTGAATACAGGCTGCAACCATATGTTTTTATCGACAGGAAAAGAATTAGAGGTCAGGGATCCGGTACGGATACGGTATAATCCTTCTTCAGTCAGATCGGTGAAGTCAGCCAGAATGAATTTCCCGTTCTTGTTCTCAATGTTTTTCAGGTTGCCTGAGAAAACAACTTTGTTTTTGTGGTCGATGATCTGAAAATCATCACCTGCGCCCTCACCAACCATTGCGACCTTGATGTCCGAGGGTTTATACCCCGCATGGCAGAATGAAAATTTCCCGGGAGCAACATTCCATCCTTCATATTGATCCGTTTCTACACGCTGAAGCTCAATCTGATCGAAGTCATAAGTCACTATTCCTTCCTCTTCCGGATTGTGCCCCCTGAGAGTCTGGTTTATACTGAACATTGTCACTTTATCCCGCTCGAGATGCGGAATTTCAAAAAGGATGTGGTTCCAGATGCCGGGTTTAAGGTCATGGATGAAATGATCTCTCCTTGATGTTGTGGCTCCTGAGACGAATCCTTCATTCATGATCCGGATGCTGATACAATAAGTCGGCATTGTTGTCGGGTGTACATAAACCCAGAATGACAACCTGTTGAATGCCGACCAGTCCTGCGGATCTTCAAACTCCAATATAACAGACGATGATCCTCCCTGTCCGGCTTCAAAAGAGTCCCATGCACTGCGGTTTCTCCTGTAATGCTCTTCGTCGCGCAACGAGGTTCGAAAGCGCAGGGACCGTTTACCGTCCATGGAACGTTCCTCGGTAAAGCTCATTTCACCTATGCCTGTAACCCGCCAGCCTGTCTCCTGTTCCATGTCATTCACCAGCATGGTCTCAAGCACGGGCTTTTCTTCCCATCTCGCCAGCAGTGCGTTCTCTTCAGGCACTTCCAGCGGAAATGTGTCAAACCTTAAAAGGTCGGTGTTCACCTGTTTTCTCTGCTGACTGCAGGAAAAGAGTGTAATTGAAATTAAAATTAATACAGACTTCTTCATTCCTGGAAATTTTGAATTGATATAAATAATGATGTATAATATAATTGATTAACAAATCATTTGCAAGGGAAAGTAATAATTCTGCTAAATTTGGCGCGTGATTCTCAGTATTTTTATGAAATCCCCAGGAAACTCCAATTGGAAAGCACAACTTCCGACATGTATTCAGTTCTTTCCGGGTACTCCAGGAAGGCAGATCTTCCATATCGTGTTTCAGCTCATTAACACCGGTCACAGCCTTACACGATCGAAGGAAAAGGATATTCAATCTGCACGGGGGCATTCACCGATGTCAACAAAGAGGATCTTCTATACTTCTGCATAAAATAAATTTAAACAATCCAGCCATATGAGTTTTATGTTCAGCCCCTTTGACTATGATGATCAAACCGCAGTTAACAGACCCGATCTGGATGAAGAAACCATCCGTTCAATAACATCAGGAACTTCTGAATCAGCGGAATATCTCGGTAAACTGCTGATCGGAAAATCGCGCGAAGAAGACGGCCGCAGTATAGTCATAGCCTTTGACGGATATATCGGAGCGCAATGGGAACAGATCATAAACCTGGTCAGTCAGCATCTAATCCTTAATTCATTGAGTGTTTCGGTTATTGATTTTTCTGGAATATTCAAATCTTCAGATCAACTTGACCATCTCTTTGCAGAAAATCTGGATACTGATCCGGAAAAGGACCCTGTGATGCTTTTCGGCCGGCTTTATGATGGCACATATGAAAATATGCTCGACGGGGAAAAATTAAAAGCACTTGTTAAAAGGCTGGCAACTGCTGGAAAAGGAAGAGGTGACAGCGAAGTAATAATCGTTTTCGGATGCGGATGTACTGTCAGGGCATTGCGGCCTTTGTACGACTATATTCTGTACTTCGATGTCACCCCAAAAAGTGTTATATCAAGAGCCAGGAAAGGGTATTTCAGGAACCTTGGCGACTTAACTGCGAGGCCAATAAAGGAATTCATACGGCGATGCTATTATATTGATTTTGAGGTCGCTGTTAAACAGCGAAAAGTTCTTATGGACAATGGAGCCATTGATTTTTATGCAGCCAGTGATGAAGTCGATAACATTAAGCTCATACCATGGCGGGCATTCAACTCCATCATGTCGGCGCTGGTTAAATACCCGATACGGTGCAAACCTGTCTACCTCGAGGGTATCTGGGGCGGACAATACATTAAAAAGCTTAGAAGACTTCCCGATGACATGAGGAATTGTGCGTGGGTGTATGATCTCATACCTCTTGAGGTGAGTATTGTCGTTGAAGCAGGCTGCATTAAGACCGAGTTCCCTTTCTTCACATTTGTGCAAAAAGAAGGCATTAATCTGATGGGAGAAGACTGTGTCAAAAAGTTCAAAGGTTATTTTCCTGTGCGTTTTAATTATGATGACACCTGGCACAGCAATGGCAATATGTCAATACAGGTTCATTCAGACCATGAATACAATATAAGGAATTTCAATGAGCACGGGAGGCAGGATGAGAGCTACTATGTCGTAGCGACTGGTCACGGAGCAAAAACCTATCTGGGATTCAATGAAGGAGCTGATGTTGATGAGTTTATTCGGGAAGTTAAAAGATCAGAAAAAGATTTCACTCCTGTTGATTATGAGAAATATGTTAACAGTGTTCCATCAAGGCCGGGGGTACAGATATTATTGCCTGCAGGCACTCTTCATGCATCGGGGCGCAATCAGATAGTGCTCGAAATAGGAAGCCTTACCGTTGGATCATATACATATAAATTGTATGACTATCTGCGTTCCGATCTTGATGGAGTTCCAAGGCCTATTCATACATGGCATGGTGAAAATTCGGTAAGAAAAGAAAGAACTTCCTCGTGGGTAAGGGAAAATCTGGTTCAGGATCCGCTACTACTCAGACAGGGAGACAAATGGGCTGAATATATTATCGGTGACCATGATCTTCTGTATTTCAGCCTGCGAAGACTGGAGTTCGAGCACTCTGTCGAGGATAATACCGGCGGAAGATTTCATGTCCTGAACCTGGTGGATGGCGAAAGGGTTATGATACAATCTGTTGATGACCCGGGGTTATACTATATCCAGAACTACCTTGACATAGTCATAGTCCCGGCTGTTATGGGCAGGTACATCATAAAGAATCTGGGTGACCAGCCGGTATGTGTTCATAAAACCCTGCTGAAAGATGGATTTATGAATGACAGGCCATAATGACTGTCATGTAATCAGGGCAGTGATGTCAGTATAAATTCCGGCGAGCAGGGCATTGACAGGCAAATGATCGTATACAGGAAGCAGATTGATCAGGCATAACGGTTGATAAGGCTGAAAGTTCATTGATAATATTTATGAGCAAACACAGGTTAACCGGAGACCGGATCAAAAAATGACAGGTTCTTTTCTGAAAATTACCTATCTTGTAGCTTAAAAATTAACCATCTGATCATCTTATGAATAGAAATCTTTTAAAAACTCTTACAATCGTTACTGCGGGGACAAGCATTGCAGGAGGCTGCAATATTCAGCAGAAAAAGGAAACAGGTCAGCCCAACATTTTGTTTATTATGAGCGATGACCATGCTTATCAGGCGGTCAGTGCATACGGTTATGGGCTGAACCGGACACCAAACATTGACAGGCTGGCCGACGAGGGAGCTATATTTACCCGTGCCTGTGTCACAAATTCGATAAGTGCTCCGAGCAGGGCGGTATTGCTTACCGGGAAACACAGCTTTGTCAACGGCAAGGTGGATAACATTCAACCCTTTAACTGGGACCAGGAAAACTTTCCGAAGATACTTCAGGCCAATGGCTATCAGACTGCAATGATAGGCAAGATACACCTGGATGGCCAGCCTCAGGGTTTTGACTTTTCTATGGTTCTTCCCGGTCAGGGGCAATATTATAATCCGGATTTTCTGATCGACGGAGAAAGAAAGAGAATTGAGGGATATTGCACGGAAATAATTACGGAAACAGCTCTCGACTGGTTGAAGAATAAAAGAGATCCGGACAAGCCATTCTGCCTGCTGTATCACCAGAAAGCTCCTCACAGGAACTGGTTGCCCGCACCCAGGTATGTGGATCTTTATGATGACGTGACATTTGAACCGCCGGCTAATTTTTTTGACGATTATTCAGGCAGGGGAACGGCTGCCAGAACACAGGAGATGGAAATAGACGGCCATGCAATGTGGGGACATGACTTCAAACTAATTGTTGACCCTGCCGGAGATACCACCGGTTTTTATAATGATATCTTAAGAATGAACCCTGAACAGAGAGCGAACTGGATGGCTGCTTATGAAAGTGAGAATCAGGAGTTCCTTGCAGCAAAACCTGAGGGCAAAGAGCTTGCATTATGGAAATTCAACCGCTATATAAAAGATTACCTGAGATGCATAAAATCTGTTGATGACGGGGTCGGAGAGGTTCTTGATTATCTTCAAGAAGCCGGTCTTGACAGAAATACAATAGTTATCTATACATCGGACCAGGGTTTTTATCTTGGCGAACATGGATGGTTCGATAAAAGATTCATGTATGAGGAATCTTTTAAAACCCCCCTTCTTATGAGATATCCCGGGGAAATAAAACCGGGTACAAAAATCGAGAGGCTTGTCCAGAATCTCGATCTTGCACCAACCTTTCTTGATTATGCCGGGGTAACAATCCCTGATGAAATGCAGGGTATGTCATTCAGGGATCTTGTTAGCGGAAAAACAGACGAATGGAGGGATGCAGTATATTACACCTATTATGAATATCCGTCGGTTCATATGGTAAAACGCCATTATGGTGTGGCAACGGAAAGATACAAACTGATGCACTTTTACTATGATATTGACGAATGGGAAATGTATGACCTCGAAAACGACCCTTCAGAAATGAAAAATATTTATGACGATCCCGCATATGCTGAAGTAAGGGATATGCTGCATAAAAGACTGGAAGAACTGAGATCAGAGTATGGAGACTCTGATGAATTGAATCAGTTGTTCATTCAGAAAACTCTTGAAGCACAAAAGAGATAAATCATGAAACATCCGGTGATATCATTATCATCCCTGCTTGTGGTTGGGGCTTGCATAAGCTGCAATAACGGGAAGCCCTCTGGTAAGGCTGCAGACCCAGGCTCCGGGAAGCAGAACATATTGATCCTGCTTGCAGATGACCAGAGAGCTGACGCCCTTGGCTGTGCCGGAAACACTTATATCAGAACTCCCAATATTGATAACATCGCAAAGAACGGGATCCGTTTCGCTAACGCTTATGTAATGGGGGGTCATCATGGGGCCATTAGCGCGCCGAGCAGAGCTATGTTGATGACAGGCAAGTATTTGCATAATGTATATGATAAGCTTGAAGGGGTAAAAACAATGCCTGTGCTCTTCAGTTCGAACGGGTATGAAACGTTTGCCACAGGCAAATGGCATAATGAAAAAAATGCTTTCGAATCAATGTTTCAAAAAGGCGCATCAGTATTTCTGGGAGGTATGAGTGACCATTTCAAAGTCCCGGCCCGGGATCTTGCTGATGGCCGCCTGTCGGAGCCTGAAATGAAAGGTTATTCAACAGATATTTTTGCAGAAGCAGCAATAAACTTTATTAAAGAATATGCTGCAGGAGACAGAAAGAACCCTTTTTTCTGCTATGTGGCATTCACGGCTCCCCATGATCCATATTCCCCGGCCCCCGGATACGTTGAGACATATGCTGATCAGACACTTCCTTTACCAGGAAATTTCATGCCTCTTCATCCATTTCAGTTTGATGACCTTACTGTAAGAGATGAGAACCTGTTGCCATGGCCCCGCGATCCAACCATGGTACGATCAGTTCTGTCAGATTATTATGCGCTTATTACACATCTTGATTCCAGGATAGGTGACATAATAAAGGCACTTAAGGATAATAGTCTGTTTGAAAACACCGTAATTGTATATGCTGCAGACAACGGTCTGGCAGCGGGCAGCCACGGATTACTGGGAAAGCAGAACCTCTACGAGCACAGTATGAAGGTACCCCTGATTATCACTGGACCCGGTATCCCAAAGGGAAGTGTCACAGAAGCTTTGGTCTATCTGCTTGACATTTATCCTACTCTGGCAGAATTATGCCTGCTCCCTCAACCGGATGACATTGACGGAAAAAGTCTGGTGCCTGTTATTAGAGGTGACTCCAACGGTATCAGAAATTCGCTGTTTACCATCTACAGGAATACCGTAAGAGCTGTAAGAGACAATGAATGGAAGCTGATAAGGTATCCTGAAAGAAATTACAATCAGTTATTCAATCTTAAAGAAGATCCGCTTGAGCTTAATAATCTTGCGGGTGATGTGAATTACAGGGCAACTCTGGATGAACTTTTTGACCTTATGGAAGAATGGCAGATCAAAGCCAATGATTCGGCTGCGCTTACTGCACCTGTCATTCTGCCTGCTGAATATGATCATAAAAAGCTCGTACGGAAACCCGATCAATGGCAGCCTGATTATACTTTAAACAAGTATTTCAGGGGCAAGGACTAGGCAAAGGGTAGTTTAGCATGGAAAATGGTTTATGACAGATCCTGAATGATCAAAAAAGGTTTTTATATTTTTCTCATTTCAGTTCTGTGTTCTCTTTTGTCGGAATGCAAAACCCGGAATGAGGGCAAAAATCAGGCAGAAGACGCGGTTCCTGTTAAGATTGATGAGATTACACAGTTATCAGAAATGACAATCCACGAAGCTTCGTATAATGGCCAGGCAGAACAAGTGAAAAAACTACTTGACAATGGAAGCGATCCGGATTCGACAGATCAGGAGGGACGTACTGCCTTAATGTATGCCTCATTCAGCGGATATGCTGACATAATAAAAATTCTTATTGAAAAGGATGCTGACGTAAATTTATGTGATAACTACGGACGCACAGCCCTGATGATGGCATCATCGGGTCCGTATCCGGAAGCAGTTAAAGTTTTGCTGGATAATCGTGCAGATCCTGACATAGCCGACAGCGGGGAGCATTTCACTGCATTAATGTACGCTTCGGCCGAAGGGCAGACCGAGGTGGTTAAGCTGTTGCTGGCATTTAATGCCAATCCTTTTTTAAAAGATGCCGACGGCGATGATGCAGCTGTTTTTGCCATGAACAACGGGCATCGGAAGATTGCTGAACTCCTGGAATCTTATAGTAATATATTGTCGCAGGGGAAGCGTTAAAAACCTGACTGTGCTGAATCCTGCTTTAATAACTCAATAAAACCTGCCCTGAATATTTAGCCGTACCTGTCCGGTCTATACCGGACACGAATGCTAATCAGATCAGGATTACAGGATTTGGTTCAGAGCTGCTGATATTTTTTTTGGAATATATGTCATATCTTTCTGATCCTGACTGCCGATAGTTTGAACGGGGCTATCCGGCTGTATGGGTCCAGTTCATCTCTCGTCAGCCTGTTAACCTGTGATTCGGTAAAGTGCCAGGGCATGAAAACTTCGCCTTCCAGCACTGTGTCCGATATTCTTACCATGGTTTCCAGCTCTCCGCGGCGAGACTCTATGCGTACTTTGCCGCCGTCAGTCAGACCGTATTTTTTTGCATCAGATGGATTAAGCTCTATAAACGCTTCATCAATGAAATCCCTTAGTGCTTTGGTGCGCCTTGTCATGGTTGCCGTATGATAATGATAAAGCAGCCTGCCGCTATTGAGCATCAGGGGGTATTCTCCGTCAACCTTTTCAGTCTGGGGAGTATATTCAACGGGGAATAACTTGCCACGGCCCGTGGGGGTATTGAATCCGTCGAGATACAGAGTCGGTGTGCCGGGATGATTCCTGTCGGGACAGGGCCATTGAATGCTTCCCTGTTCAAGCCTGGAATAAGATATTCCTGCCATAATGGGGGTTACTCTGGCAATTTCATCAAATATTTCACCCTCATTCCCGTATTCCGGCATGGGTTTGCCCATCCTGCCGGCAAGATCATGTATTATTTTCCAGTCCGTTCTTGCTTCGCCCGGGCACTCAACAGCCTTTCTGACCCGAAGCACTCTCCTGTCGCTGTTAACAAAGGTCCCTTCCTTTTCAGCCCATGATGAAGCAGGTATTATAACATCAGCAAAACGGGTTGTCTCTGTCTGGAAAATATCCTGAACAACAAGGAACTCCAGCTTCTTTAAGGCCTCTTCGGTATGGTTCAGATTAGGGTCGCTTATCATTGCGTTTTCGCCCATGATGAACATACCTTTTATCCTGCCGTCATAGGCAGCCTGAATGATCTCAACAGTTGTCAGCCCCGGATCCGGTGAGAGCGATTCAAAAGGTACGCCCCAGACTTCTGCAACCCTTCGCCTGTTATCATCATTGATAACGGGAATGTATCCTGGAAAGTTTACAGGTGAACAACCGACATCAGTAGCTCCCTGGACATTATTCTGACCTCTTGGCGGATTAATCCCGCATCTCTCACGCCCTACCTGTCCGGTAATGAGCATCATGTTTATCAGGCAGAAAACATTGTGTGTTCCGGTAACCTGCTGGCTCATGCCCATTCCTGTTGCTATCATTGATGTGGGTGAGGTAGCATAGAGCCTGGCAGCAAGATTCAGGCTTTCGGCAGGCACTCCCGTGATATCCGACACAAGGGCCGGGGTATAATCTGCCGTCAGGTTCTCAAGCTTTCTGAAAGCCTTTATCCCACCCTCAACACGTTCCTCAATGAATTTCCTGTTTACCCATCCATTCCTTATTATTATGTGAATAAGCCCGTTGAGAAGAGCTACATCAGTACCCAGTTTTAGTTGGAGCCAGACAGTGGCATAACGGACCAGAGGAGTCCATTTAGGATCAACGACGATTATTTTCTGGCCTCTCGTAACACCCCGTTTTACATATGTTGCTGTTATGGGATGAGTGTCAATTATATTGTTGCCTGTAACAAAAAGGCAGTCAGTTGTCTCAAAATCTTCAATGGGATTGCTTCCGGCACCGTCGCCGATAGACTTCAGCATGGCAGTAACTGTCGACGCATGACAAAGACGCGTACAGTAGTCTATGTTGTTTGTACCGAATACGGTACGTATAAATTTCTGAAAAAGATAGTTGTCTTCATTGGTGCATTTTGCTGATGCATATCCGGCAAGGGAATCCGGACCATATTTATTCCTTATCACAGCGAACCGTTGTGCTATCATATCAAGGGCCTCATCCCATGTTGCCTCCTCCAACCTGCCATTGCGCCTTATCAGTGGTTTTGTGAGCCTGTCGGGACTGTGTACGAACTCATACCCGAATCGTCCCTTGACGCATAAACGGCCGTCGTTGGGAGAGACACCTTCAACGCCATTGCTTCTTACTATCCGGCCACTCTGGACAAGAAGCTCTATCTGGCATCCAACACCGCAATAAGGGCAGGTTGTAATTACTTTATTGTCGATCTTTTCAAGCCTTATGATACCGCGGTTAGGTTTTTCAACGATAGCGCCGGTAGGACATAGCTGGATACACTCGCCGCAGCCGTCACACTCACTCCCTCCCCATGTTCCCGTTCCGGCAATAATATATGACTTCATGCCTCTTTCAGTAAATGAAAGCACATTTTTGCCCTGAACTTCATCGCAAGCCTTTATGCATCGAAAGCATTTAATGCACTTTGATGGATCGTAAACCAGTACCGGCGAAGAATCATCTTTTTCATAGTCAGGCTTTTCCCAGATTGGTTTGAGATACCTCTTCTCCGGCTTATCAAGCCCGTACCTTATGACAAGGTCTCTCATTTCATCAGGATAGGTTCCGTCATAGGCATCATTATGTTCATACAGCAGGCAGTTCAGCAGAAACCTTCTCGCATCCTCAAGTTCCCTGTCAAAGGCTATGACCTTCATGCCATCGGTCACCTTGACGGTACAGGCGGTTATCAGGCCCCTCATGCCCTCTATTTTTACAAGACACAGCCTGCATGCCCCGGTGGGGGACAGTTTTCGGTGGTAGCACAACCCGGGAATGTCAACTCCGTTCTGCCGGGCAAGCTCAAGCAGATTTGCACCCTCAGGTGCCAGTATCGTTTTATTATCAATCGTGATAGTAACCATTTCTTTTGTTCGAGGTGGCTAATTTACTCCCTGGCAAGCGTTTCACTGAAATGTCTCTGAAGTGTTTCCAGGGAAAGTATTGGTGACTGTCCAAGGGGACACAGTGAACTTTTTGCCATTTCCCTGGCATGGTTCACAATCTCTTCGAGAAGGATTATTCGTGTGTCAAAACCGGCTCCGGTCATCTGGAGTGACTTCCCGTGTATATATTCCGTGCCGATGCGGCAGGGCACACATTTACCGCAGCTTTCATGCATGAAAAACCTCAGGATACTCTGCATCAACGGTATGAGTTTTCTGTCACTGCCAACAACAATAACTGCCCCTGAACCCAGTGTGGCGCCTCTCTCTTTCAATCGCTCATAGCATAATGAGAGGTCCGAAAAGCTGTAAGGCACGAAAGTCCCTGCTGCTCCACCGAGCAGAACTGCTTTCCACGGATGACCGTTTCGGGTCCCTCCTGCGATATCATTTATAAGATCATTCAGTATAACCCCTGATTCAACTTCATAGGAGCCTGGCCTTTTGACATCTCCGCTTATGGAAAATATTTTTGTGCCAGGTGTTCTTTCAGTTCCCGATGACCTGAACCAGGAGCTTCCGTGTTCAATTATGAATGGCAGGTTGGCCAGTGTCTCAACATTATTGATCAATGTTGGTTTACCCCATAATCCTCTTTCAGCAGGAAATGGTGGTTTAATTCTTGGATAACCTCTTTTTCCTTCAAGAGACTCCAGCAGGGTAAGCTCCTCGCCACAAAGGTATGAACCGGCACCATATTTAATTTCAAGGTCAAATGAAAATCCGCTTCCAAGTATATCCCGGCCGAGGTATCCTTTTTCATATGACTGATCTATTGCATTTTGAACCCTTTCGATCGAATCACGGTATTCACCTCTGATATATATGTACCCCTTCTCAGCTCCTATGCCAAATGCCGCTATTATCATTCCTTCAACAAGCAGGTGAGGGTTGCTCTCCATTAACACCCTGTCCTTGAATGTTCCAGGTTCTCCTTCGTCGGCATTGCAGACTACGTAGCTTGTGGTACCCGCGCTTCTGCCGGCAGCTGCCTGCTTTTTGACTCCTGTTGGGAATCCTGCACCACCTCTGCCTCTCAACCCGGAGGATATAACCTCCTCAACAACATTGCCAGGGGTTCCGTCAAGGGCTTTGGCAAGGGCACTGTAGCCCCCTGAATCAATGTACTCCTTAATACTCCACGGATCAATGATACCTGAGTTCCTGAGAAGAATACGCTTTTCCCTGATCATTCAGGCTCGTTTTTTAATATTCTCAACTCATCTATAACATCCCCAAGCGATTCATGTGTGAGGTTGCCGTATACTTTGCGATTTACCATCATCGCCGGTGCAACATCGCATATACCAAGACATTCAGCCTCTTCAACCGTAAACAGCCCGTCAGGAGTGGTTTCTCCTGCATTAATACCCAGAATGCTGCCAAGAGCTTCAATGATACCGGTCGATCCCATCATGTTGCATACTGGTGAATTGCAAACTCTTATAATATACCGGCCTCTTGGTTTCAGGCTGAACATTGAATAATATCCTGCTACACCATAGATCCATGAAAGACTGACCCCGAAATGCCTGGCTGCAGCTTTTAAAACTTCCCCCGTCAGATAGTTCTGCGGATGATTATCCTGCAGGGCATGAAGCAGAGGCAGCAGATTGGCTCTGTCCGGACTGAATCCGGAAAAGATCTCCTGTTGATGCATAACAGATTATTTTACACGTAAAAGATACAGTAATTTTTCCTGGACCGGAATTATTTGTTTATGATAAATATGAGGTTGAGTTATTAACAGCGACCCAAAAACGGTAACTTTGTCCTGTATGTCTGGGCGATAACTACGCAGATATTCATATCGGGATGAAACCTGTAAGATTTGGAAACGTCACTGCAATTGTACTCGCCGGGGGTAAAAGCCTGAGGATGGGAGGGCTGGATAAAAGCATGCTGCCTGTAAGAGGTACTCCTATGATAAAGCATATAGTAAACCAGCTTGAACTGAATTTTGGTGAAATATTAATAGGAGCAGGTGATAAAGAGAAGTACGGTTTTCTTGATCACAGGGTGATATCGGATGAAGTGGAAAATATGGGACCGCTGATGGGTATTTATTCCTGCCTTCTCAGCTCGGGTAATGATCTGAATTTTGTTACTGCCTGTGACATTCCTGACATCAGGATTGATTTTGTGAATAAAATGCTCAGGCTTTCAGAAGGAGCAGACATTGTTATGCCTGTGCGAGGAGTTGATTATTATGAACCTTTGCATGCAATTTACAGGAAATCAGTTATTCCTGCTGCAGGAAAGCTGATTAATGAAAATAAACTGAAAATATCAGACCTGTTCGAAATGGTTAAAACAAAATATATTCCGTTTGATGGCATGGAATGGTATCATAATCTGAACAGCAGGGGTGATTACAACAAATACAACACCTTTTAGGTCATAATGATTTCTTTCTGTTATCTTGTAAATAAACTATTGAAAATAAAATTAAAAACAGAATTCATGACAGGCGTTTCTTCATCATTAAATGCTGAAACGAAGATCGTGAAAAGGCATAATAATAAAAAAGAACAAAAAATCCTGAAGTTAATTAATCTTATGATAAGCTATGAAACGTTTATTTTATCCTATCCTATTACCTGTCCTGTTACTTGTGACAGCCGGCCTGCAGGCCTGCAAAAACGATACGGTAAGCTTTGGGGTCTGCTCTGATGTTCATCTTACTCTTATGCATGATGCAGAGGAAAGACTGAAGACATTTGTAGATGCCATGAATGCGGAAAAGCCTGATTTCATAATCGAACTGGGCGATTTTGTAACTCCTGACACAAATTACAGTCATTACCTGAACATCTGGGACTCATTCACTGGTGACAGATACCATGTTATAGGCAACCATGAAACCGACGGCGGATTTTCATTGCAACAGGTACTGGATATGCACGATATGGCGGGCTCCTATTACTCGTTCGATAAAAAAGGATTTCATTTCATAGTCCTGGATGGAAATGATAAAAAAAGCCCCGATGCAAAGCCATACTTCAGGTTTATCGGGCCTGAACAGAAAGCATGGCTTATGAATGATCTGTCCCGGACAAAGCGTCCCGTAATTATATTCTCGCATCAGGAGCTTTTTAATCCGGAGCCTGATGAAAACTGGGGAATTGAGAACCACAGGGAGATACAGGAAATTCTGGAAGAGCACAACAAAATGCATCCTTCAAATCGTGTCATAGCATGTTTTAACGGGCATACACATTTTGATTATGCCGAAGAAATAAACGGTATATGGTACATAACAATAGGGTCAATGTCGTATCACTGGCTTGGAGATCAGTATTTACATGTAAGGTACAGTGAAGACGTTGACAGGAACTTCCCGTGGATTAAGTACACTGCTCCCTTCAGGGACCCGCTATTTGCTCTTGTTGAAATCTCGGGCGAAGGTTATATAAGGATCAAAGGAAAAAAATCGGAATGGGTCGGACCCTCTCCATGGGACCTGGGATATCCTGATAAGTACAGGAAATACATGAGACCTGAAATCTCGGACCGCTGTCTTGAATTTCAGCCCTTAAAAAGGTAAAATATAGCAGGGGTTTAAAACCGACCTCCAGAGCTCCGGCAGGACTGACGGGAATAAAGTGAAACAGCTAAAGTTGTTGCATCCAGAAAATGAGTTCTTCAGGCGGCAGTGTAAATAAATCTTATCTTCCTCAGGCCATTTGCCGGTAAATATCTATCTTAAACTTCGTTTAACACAGGACTTCCCGCGAAGGCAAAGATTAAAATTGTCAACGGGTAGATTCCGGAAACATTCAAAACCGGAAGCAGGGAGGTGGAGCAGATTGCCGGATCAAGATAATGTTAACTTTACCAGCAGGTTCTGTTGACCTTTTTTACGGACGATATCAGTATGTATAAACTCAATTAAGATATTTTATGAGAATAATAACGCTTTTTTTTCTTCTCAACTTAGCTGTGCAGGCTGCTGCGGCTGAAGGTGAAATCACATGGACCACTGCCGGTCTTAAGCTGAGTGTAAACAGCAAAGGAGCTGTTTCGAGCCTCTATGACCGCAGGAATAATAAGGAGTATATCCCTTCAGGAAGTTATGTCCCTATTCTCAGCATAAGATGCAACGGGGAAATTGAGCATCCTGCACTGTTGAAAAGCAAAGGGGGCGAGTTGACACTCAGGTACGAAAAGAACAAGGTCAATGCTCAAATAGCTGTCAGAATCAGACCCGGGTATCTGACCTTTGAACTTACTGATATCAGGCCTTTTGAAAAGGTCGAGCTTGTTATCTGGGGGCCGTATCCCACAACGATAAGTGAAACCATCGGTGAGTGCGTGGGTGTTGTGCAAAACGGTGAATTTGCTATAGGGATACAGTCATTGAATGTCAAAACCCTGGGAGGGTATCCGACGGAAGAGAATGATATAGAACCTTCATTCAATATTTTTGAAGATAATCCTGTAGATATTAAAGAAGACTGGCGAAAAAAGAAGTTGTACAGAGGACAGACAGCCAAAGCAACTGATTACGGAAGCGCTTTACAGGCTTATTGCCGTAACAGGTTAAACGACAGGGTAATCTCTAACTGGGGACATGAGAAATATGTTGCGCCGGCCTTTAATGACGGTGGAGTAAAAGGATCCAAAATAGCATTGTTCGGCTGCCCTGCTGGTGATGCACTTAAAACTATCGGTGAAATAGAGCTTGCCGAGGGCCTGCCACATCCTGTAATAGACGGGGAGTGGGCAAAAACATCAAGGGCTGCAGCATCTTCCTACCTTATTGTTGATTTCAGTGAAGAAACACTCGACAGAGCCATCGAATTAACGAAAAAAGCCGGTTTAAGATATCTCTATCATGGAGATCCTTTCGATACCTGGGGCCATTTCAAACTCGATGAAAAAGCATTTCCCGGTAACCGGGAGAGCATGAAAAGATGTGTTGAAAGGGCTAAGGCACAGGGTGTCAGGCTCGGAGTACATACTCTTTCAAATTTTATAACGACAAATGATCCGTATGTAACACCCATACCCGATAAGCGGCTGGCGAAGGTGGGTGAGAGTGTTCTTGCCGTCTCAATAGATGCAACTGTGGAAGAGATCGGTATTGAATCACCCGACTTCTTCAACCAGACGGGCAACAATACTCTTCATTCGGTTGTAATTGACGATGAGATCATCAGGTACAGAGAGGTTTCAGGGAGTGCTCCATGGAAGCTCCTTGGTTGCGTAAGGGGAGCTTTCGGGACAAAAGCAGCACCACACAATAAGGGCGATAAAGCCGGTAAGCTGATGGACCATCCTTACAAGGTCTTTCTCAGCGATGCCTCGCTTTCGGAAGAAATTGCAGTGAATATCGCGAAGCTATTCAATGAAACAGGCCTTCTTCAGACCTCCTTTGACGGACTTGAAGGAGTCTGGTCCACAGGAATGGGACAGTACGCGAGGAACATGTTCACAAAGATATGGTATGATAATCTTGACCCTGAAATTAAAGGAAAGGTGATCAATGATGCCAGTAATCCGGGACATTTCAACTGGCACATTAATACAAGATATAACTGGGGAGAGCCATGGTACGCGGGATTCAGGGAAAGTCAGACAAGCTACAGGCTTATGAACCAGGATTTTTTCGGCCGCAACCTGCTGCCTCATATGCTTGGATGGTTCAGTATGAGCCCCGGTACCAGTTTAGAAGACGCTGAGTGGCTTCTTGCAAGAGCTGCAGGATTCGATGCCGGTTTTGCTTTTAACCTGAGCCTCAGGAATGTAGAGGCAAACGGGCTAAGTGACCGGATCTTTGATGCAATCAGGGTTTGGGAAACTGCAAGAATGGCAGGTGCTTTCACTCCTGAACAGAAGCTTAGAATGCAGGATATTAATAATGAGTTTCATCTTGAACAGACAGGCGGGAATACCTGGAATCTCTATCCTTATCATATAGAAAGGTTTGAACATGAACGGAAGATAAGACAGCCGGGGGAGCCGGTGCACAGCATCTTCGGTTTTGAAAACCCGTATGACGGACAACCTATAATGTTCCTGATAACTCTTACCGGGGAAGAGGATGCAGGTTCTTATGCAGATGACATTTCCATAGAGATAAACAACCACAGCACGATGGATATTCCGGTAAGAATGCAGCTATCGCAGACATTGAAGCTTGACAGAAAAGGAAACCTTCAGCTCTTCGACAGGAACTGGAAATTGATTGAAACATTTAACATGGAAAAAATTCCTTCTCTGGTTAAAGGCAGGAACAGCATTATGGTCGATGCCGGATTTCCAACAGAAGGATTTTTAAAACTTAAAATAGAGGTGAAGACCACCGGCCAGGCTGAGCCAACAGGAATAAAATGAAATTAAAACAGAATCATTATGAAAAACAGAAATATTATCCTGGGAGTACTTTTTGTAATTCTGGTTGCAGGCTGCCGTGAAAAAAAAGCAGACTACCTTACTAAAGTTGACGATCAGATCAGGTCGCAACAAATAAAGGATATGAAATTCGGGATGTTCATATGCTGGTCTTTCAGCACCTTTTCAGGACAGGAATGGACTCCCGCCCTTGATAAGGATGCTTCGTATTTTAAAGCGACAGGATGTGATACTGATCAATGGTGTCAGGTCGCAAAGGATGCCGGGATGGGATATATCCTCTTTCTTTCGAAACATCATGACGGTTTCTGTCTCTGGGATACCAAAACAAGCGAAAAGAAAGTAACAAACAGCCCGCTGGGCATTGATGTCCTGGCCAGGCTGAGGAAGTCATGCGACAAGTATGGGATAAAGCTTGCACTTTATTTTTCGGAGGGTGACTGGAACTGGCCCGGTGCCGTTGACGGTAAAGGACACCATGCAGGATCAGGGATCAATCCTGAAATGAAAAAAGCACAGTTGCAGGAGCTATGCTCGGATTACGGACCAATTGAATTTTTCTGGATGGACCATGCAGTGGGAGATGGTGGATTAAGTCATAAAGAGACTGTTGAATGGGTACACAAATTTCAGCCGAATTGTTTTGTGGGTTTCAATCATGGGGAACCAGCCGGCAGATTATGCCTTAGGGAGATGGGCAGACCCGGCTCAGTCAATGATACAACCGCGTCTGTTTACAACAGGGAAGCAGAGGCAAATTACAAAGGATACCTCGTGGCTGAATTTACTTATCCTATCCTGCCAGAGCACAAAGGCGGGGCTATGTGGTTCTATTCATTGCCCGAACATGACAACCTTTGCCTTCCGGCCGAAAAGCTTTATCAGGACTACCTGGGTGCTGTTAAGTACGGCAATATTTTTTCCATTAATGTCGGGCCTGATTATGATGGCCGGTTGAGGGAAATAGATGCAAAAACACTCCGGCAGACAGGGCGTTATATAAGGGAAGAAGACATGCCCCCGGGATAATGTCACAGACCGGATTGGAATGTATGCCGGTAACAGTCGCACCGTAACCAAATATAGATTTGAAATACATAAAGCTGAAATTCTGACACCATTGTCTGAAGGTGAACCGGGAGGAAACAGCCGTATAAATTAACACAGGATTTTATATCTTAACAGACAATTAATGATTGTCAAATGAAACATATCTCAGCTCTTTTATCTGCAGCAATTTTACTGGTTTTTACATACAGTTGCAAACCGGGTACTAACGAGGAAAACAAAGCCGCTGAAACTTCATACGCATTAATTCCTCAGCCTGTACGGGCAGATTATTTTCCCGGTCATTTCACGATCACAGAAAATACCGGAATATTTTGTCCTTCTGAACTTGAGGAAACAGCCTTATTGGCAGTAAAACAGCTTGGTATTAACCGGCCTGTAAACACAGGCAGGAAAGGGAATGGTATATTCCTGGCGATTGACACCTCACTGCACCGGGAAGGGTATAATCTGAAGGTTGGCAGGAGAAAAACAGAAATTTCAGGCGGGTCGGATGCGGGTGTTTTTTATGCAATTCAGACTCTGTGTCAGCTTGCCGGAACTGAAGGGATTCCTTCTGAAGTACCATGTGTATCAATAAACGATTTTCCGAGGTTCAGCTGGCGGGGCCTGATGCTTGACTGTTCACGGACATTTCAGTCACCGGAATACCTGAAGAAAACAATTGACAGGATCTCCTATTACAAGATGAATGTGCTCCACCTTCATCTGACAGATGATCAGGGATGGCGGATAGAGATAAAATCACACCCTGAACTTACAGAAAAGGGCTCAAAATTCCACCCTGAATACAATGAACCTGAAAACCACCAGGGTTTTTATTCGCAGGAAGTAATGAAAGATATCATACGGTATGCCGGATTGAGGGGAGTAACCGTTGTCCCTGAGATCGAAATGCCGGGTCACAGCACTGCAGTGCTTGTTTGTTATCCTGAGCTCTCCTGCACCGGGGAAATTGCTGACAAGATATTCCCGTTCTTTAAAGGCCCGGGGGTTACACCTGATATCCTGTGCGCCGGAAATGAAGATACGTTTACTCTTATTGAGGATGTCATTGATGAGATAGTTGAGGTTTTCCCTTCCGGGTTCATTCATATCGGCGGTGATGAAGCTCCAAAAGCGCGGTGGAAGAACTGTCCGAAGTGTCAGAAGAGGATAAGGGATGAAGGTTTGAGTGACGAAAAAGAGCTCCAGAGCTATTTTATTAGCCGTGTTGAAAAGCATATCAATTCCAGGGGGCGCAGACTGATAGGGTGGAGCGAAATAACCGAAGGCGGACTGGCTCCGAATGCCGCCGTTATGGATTGGATAGGAGGAGCAAAGGAAGCAACGGAAAAGGGGCAGGATGTGGTAATGTCACCCACAAGCCACTGCTATTTTGATTATTCTTATACAACCATTAACCCGGAGCGTGGTTACAGTTTCGATCCGCTTAAAGATCTTTCTGAAGAACAGGCAGGGCATGTTCTCGGACTCCAGGCAAACTTCTGGTCGCATATTGACCGTGAACCGGAACTTGTTGATAAACAACTTTTTCCGAGGCTTCTTTCAATTGCCGAACGCGGATGGTCACCTTCAAGTGTCACAGATCTGGATTCTTTCATGAAACGCCTGCAAAAGCATCTTGCCGTATTGCAGCACCTGGGAATAAACTACTACAAAGACGATATCTGAGGACCTGTAAAATAATTATCGAACAGATAACAAAGTTAAAATACTGATCTTATGTCGAAAACAAGTCTTTACCTGTTTATTGCCCTGGCCGGGGTTGTTCCAGTATTCACCGGGTGCAGCACAGGAGGAATGGGGATTCTATGACAGAGATTACCTTCTTTGTTAAGTTGTTAAACAAACCTTCTGATTATTGATAATTAAAAATAACCAAATGAGAACAGCAGTTTTTCTGATCGTCTTGCTTATGATTTCTTCCTGTGCCGGAAGGTTAACGGATGACATTTCTGATAATGTTAATACGGTTGATGCCTTAATGAAATACTCTTCAGAGCTGCAGCAGAAGAAATTCCTCGTATTTCCTGAAATAAGGGAGTATCCTCTTAAATGGTTCGACTCGATACCGGAAAAAAGGATCCCTGAAGGCTTGTCAGGCCAGGAGTTTACATTGACCGCAAACCCCGGGGAATATTTTGTTTTCCAGCTGGGTGTCTGGGCTCTGCATGATGATCTGGAGAATATTGAGATAGAATATTCCGGTCTGAAGGGAAACGGAAACAAAATGATCCCGGCTTCATCCGTAACATGTTTCAATAAGGGCGGGATCGACTTCAAAGGTGATGCGTTTGCCAAAACCATAACAACAGAGGCTGGCAGGGTACAGGCACTCTGGTTCGGTGTTGATCTCTCAGAAGCAGGCAAAGGGACTTACAGGGGTGTTTTTTCGGTTCTGGCAGATGGCGAAAAGCAGACAATACCGGTGAAGATAAAAGTTAACGGCGAAAAGATCGCCAATCATGGTTATGACGAAGGGAGCAGGCTTTCACGGCTGAGCTGGCTCAATTCCACTGCAGGGATGGATGAGGAGGTTACCAAAGGATATACTCCTGTCAAAGTTGAGGAAAGTACAATTAAGATCTTTGGACGTGACCTCACTATCGGACCCGACGGTTTACCATCGCAGATCGTGAGTTATTTCACAAATTCTAATCAGGCCTTATCTGACAATGCAGAGCCCGTGGTGAAAAACCCATTCCGCTTTATTATACAGAAGGCCGGTGGTCAGACCATCATTCTTGATCCGGGCGAGATTAAGTTCACCGAAACCACTCCGGCAAAAACTGGATGGACAGTGCTCAATACCTCTGACGAATTTGACCTTGAGGTCACCGGACAGATGGAATTCGACGGTTATGTCGATTACCGGCTGAAGCTCACCGCCAAATCAACACTGAAGATAAATGATATAAGGCTGGAAGTACCAGTTGTTACCGACAAAGCTGAATATATGATGGGACTTGATCATGAAGGAGGCTATCGTACACCGGACTGGAAGTGGAACTGGGATACTTCAAAGAACCAGGATATGATCTGGATAGGATCAGTTACCGGAGGCTTAAGGCTTAAACTGAAAGCAGAAAATTACAGGCGCCCTCTGATCAATGTGTATTATGCTTTTTACCCACTGAACCTGCCCCCGTCATGGGGAAACCACAATAAAGGGGGAGTCAATGTCGGTCAGAAAGGTGATCAGGTGCTGGTAAATGCATATTCCGGAAGCCGCGAAATGAATGCCGGGGAGGTGTTGAATTTTGATTTTGAGCTGTTGATCACTCCCTTCAAGCTGATAGATAAGAATATTAAGTTCAACGACAGGTATTTTCACGGAGGAGGTGTTAATGCCTCAGCAAAACCTGATATGGCAATAAAAGCAGGAGCAAACATTATCAATATACATCACGCGGAAGATATCTATCCGTTTATCAATTATCCCTATCTTGATGCCAACATACCCGAACTTAAGGCTCTGATAAACGATGTCCATAACAAAGACCTCAGGATCAAATTTTATTATACTACCAGGGAGCTTACGAAAAACCTGCCGGAGTTCTGGCCGTTTTACAGCCTGAACGGTGAAGTATTATTCCCGGGTCCGGGGAATGAAAGCCGTACGGTCATTAATCCTAAGGGACCAAATGAATGGCTGGTAAAGAACCTCAGGGAAAAATATATTCCCGCGTGGCATAATCCCATTGAGGAGGGAAAATTCAAGGGAGAGACCGACCTGTCAGTCATAACAACGCCTGACAGCCGCCTGAATAATTTCTATATCTCCGGTCTCGACTGGATGGTAAAAAACCTGTCAATAGACGGTGTATATATTGATGACTCGGCACTCGACCGGCTTACGCTCATGCGTGCCAGAAAGGTGATCGACAATACGCGTCCTGAAGGAAGAATAGATCTTCACAGCTGGAACCATTTCAACGACTGGGCCGGCTGGACAAACTGTCTTAATCTTTACATGGACATGCTTCCGTACTTCGACCTTGTCTGGATCGGAGAGGGTAGGGACTATAACCGTGCCCCCGACCACTGGCTCGTGGAAGTTTCAGGCATTCCTTTCGGATTGCCGGGTCAGATGCTCGAAGGAGGAGGGAATCCCTGGAGGGGCATGGTATACGGCATAACAAACCGGGCGGGATGGGTAAGGAACTCTCCTGAACATCTCTGGAAATTCTTTGACGATTATAGATTATCAGAAAAGGAGCTGGCCGGATACTGGGACAGCGATTGTCCTGTAAAATGCAACAACAACTCCTGCAAGGCATCTTTGTTCAGAGGCAGTGACAGTTCTGTCATTGCTGTTGCAAACTGGACAGATAAAAACAACCAGGTGACGATAGACGTTGACTGGAACAGGCTTGGAATTAATCCGGAAAAAGTCGGGATCTTCATGCCTGCCATAAAGGATTTTCAGGAGGAAAAGGAGAATGTCTCACTCACTAATCTTATCGTTCCCGGCTTCAGGGGATTCCTGATTGTCCTGAAAAATAAATAAACAAAAAAAAAGGGTTTATGAACAAAATGGTATTTAAACTTCTGCTTCCGGCTTTTCTCCCTGTCCTTTCAGGCTTCGCCCAGCCGGGTGAGTGGCCGGTATTGAAGCGTTATGATTCTGATCATCTGTATAATATAGCCTTACCGCTTGGAGGTATAGGCACAGGAACTGTGTCACTGGGAGGAAGGGGAGAACTTCGTGACTGGGAGATCATGAACAAGCCTGCAAAAGGATTCAGTACCGTTACTGCAGGAAATGATGCACCTTTTTTTGCCATTTATGTGAAACAGGACAATGGGATGACCCGGACAAAAGCCCTTATCGGACCTCTTGATGATATGGAATACCATCATAAGGAAGGCCGTGCGGTTAACCACCACGGGTTGCCCCGCTTCACTTCAGCATCTTTTGATGCCGCTTATCCTTTCGGGCAGGTCAACCTGTCAGATAAAAACCTGCCTGTTAAGGTGAGGATCAGGGGATTTAATCCACTGATCCCTGGTAATGCTGATGACAGCGGTATACCGATAGCTGTCCTTACATATGAGGTTGCAAACCTTACGGAAGGACAAATGGAGGTCTCGGTATGTGGCAACATGCGTAATTTCATTGGAAGGGATGGCAGTAGATACCGTCTCGACTGGAAGGGGGATAAGATTTTTGAAGGAGCGGCGAATAACATCAACGAATATCGGGAATCAGGATCAGTGAAAGGAATATTCATGTACTCTGACGGAGTGAGTAAGACTGACCCGGCCTGGGGAACAATTGCTCTTATAACCACCGGACAGGAGGACGTTACATATCGTCGTTCATCTGCAGGCAATGCCTGGGCCAGGGCAATACTTGATTTCTGGGATGATTTCAGCGCCGACGGACGGCTTACTGACAAGGAGGAGCTTGTGGATGACGATCCAATGGCATCCCTGGCTGTCACTAAAAGGCTGATGGCCGGAGAAACAGCTTCTTTTAATTTCTTTATAACATGGAATTTCCCCAACCGTTTTGCATGGTCAAAGGAAAGGGTGGGGAATTATTACAGTACACAATATGCTGATGCATGGGATGTTGCGCTTAAAACTATCCCCAGGATAGGAGAACTGGAGGATAAAACAATTTGTTTTGTGAAGGCAGTTGTTGAAAGCAGTTACCCGGATGAAGTGAAGGAAGCTGCCCTGTTCAACCTGAATTCTATGAGGTCACAAACAGTTTTCAGGCTCCCCGATGGTCATATGATGGGATGGGAAGGGGTGATGGACGACTTCGGGTCGTGTATGGGATCATGCACCCATGTATGGAACTATGAACAGGCGACAGCGTTCCTGTTCAACGACCTGGCCAGAACCATGCGTGATATCGAGTTCAATTACTCTACAGGACCATCAGGATTCATGAGTTTTCGTACCTCGCTTCCGCTGGCAAATGCACAGGCATCACACGTGGCAGCAGCTGATGGACAGTTGGGTACCATTATGAAATTTTACCGTGACTGGCAGCTTTCGGGCGACAATGTTTTTCTGGAAGATAACTGGGAGATGGTTAAAAGAGTTCTTTCCTTTGCCTGGATTGATGGTGGATGGGATGCTGATCAGGACGGAGTTATGGAAGGGTGCCAGCATAATACGATGGATGTGGAATACTATGGCCCGAATCCCCAGATGCAATTCTGGTATCTGGGTGCCTTGCGCGCAGCTGAAGAAATGGCAATGTTTCTGAAAGATAAAGATTTTGAAAGAAAATGCAACCGCCTGTTCAGGGATGGAAGCAGATGGACAGATGAAAATCTTTTCAACGGAGAGTATTATATCCAGAAAATAATGCCCCCATCCGGACCTGACGCTGTTGCTCCCGGTTTAACAGCAGGTATGGGGACCGATACCTCGGGAGAACCTGGTTTCCAGCTTGGGGAAGGTTGCCTGGTTGACCAGCTTGTCGGGCAGATGATGGCTCACATCTGCGGACTGGGGTACCTGGCCAGCCCTGACAACATAAGAACAACACTCAGGAGCATAATGAAGTATAATTACCTGGAAGATTTCTCAGATCATTTCAATAACATGCGTACCTATGTCGCGGGAAATGAGAGCGGACTACTTATGGCAAGCTGGCCGAAAGGACGGCTTGAAGTGCCATTCCCTTACTTTACCGAAGCCATGACAGGCTTTGAGTACACAGCCGCTATAGGTATGCTCTACGAGGGAGAATCGGAGGACGGGTTAAAATGCATACGCAGCATCCGTGAGCGATTTAACGGACGGAAGCGCAATCCATTCAATGAACCGGAGTGCGGACATCATTATGCCAGGGCGATGACCAGCTGGGCAGCAATTAATGCCTTAAGCGGATTTCATTATTCGGCAGTGAATAAAACCATGTCCTTTGCCGGTAAGAGCGGAAATTATTTCTGGACCACCGGCTCTGCATGGGGAACCTGCAAAATTGAGGGAAACAGGGCTGAACTTACGGTTATCAGCGGGGAAATCTCTTTAAATAGTTTTGGACTAAGAGGTGCAAAAGTGAAAAAACTGAACAATAAAAGGATTGCCGCCGGACAGAATTTAGTTATAGAAACCTGATATGGGGCACCTTCAGCCCTGAACAACAACAAGGTTGACTAAATTAATGATCAGACATAGAAAATCAATTAATTCCTATCAGTAACCTTTGTATATAAAAAAATAATAATGAGCCTATTAACATATTTTTTTCTGCCTGCAGTGTCGGCAATCCTTTGCGCTTGTGTTGATCGCCCTGATGAAATAATAGCCTGCGGCGACGATCAGGTGATTATTATTGACAAGAAGGCTTCCCGGGCTGATGATGTTAAGATTAACTGGAGGTGGAAAGTATCTGATGCTGAAGATCTTCCGTCAGAATATCAGGAGCTTATGGTACCCACGGATGATTGTAAGCCGGTCGATGGCAGCAGAAAGATCCTTGTTACCTCTTCGGGAGGAGGAGCCGTACTGATTGACAGGGAAACAAAGAAAAGCCTGTTCTATGCCAGGGTCCCTAATGCTCACTCTGCCGAATTGCTGCCCGGCGGGCTTATAGCTGTTGCCTTGTCAACTGCTGAAGGCGGAAACAGCCTTGAGCTTTACGACATTAACAAACCGGAGGAGGTTCTGTACAGAGACAGCCTTTATTCAGGTCACGGTGTGGTATGGATGGATAAGACCAGGCTGCTTTTTGCCCTGGGCTACGATCAATTAAGGTCATATTCTTTACAAAGCTCCGTTTCGGGTAAACCAGAGCTCAGGCTCATCGAACGTTACTTTCTTCCGGATAACGGTGGACATGATTTGTCGATAGTATCGGAAAACAGGCTTCTTCTTACGACAGGGAAAAACGTCTGGATCTTTGATACTAATACCGGACAGTTCGCCCCGTTTGAACCGTTAAAGGACCTGGTGAATGTTAAATCTGTGAATTACAATGAAAAAACCGGGGAGCTGGTCTATACAAAAGGCGAGATAAGCTGGTGGACCCATAACATCTATTTTAAGAATCCGGACAAGGTAATTACCATTACTGATATAAACTTGTATAAAGTGAGGACAATTCCAAAGTAGTTGAATATGAAAAAGATATGTTCCGGCGGATTTATATTTGAAGCAATAGTGATCCTTATGGCGTCATTTGCAATTGGATGCACAGGAGGAATAGAATCAAATCTCACACTTAGCTGCAATGAGGATAACGACCTTTTTGTTGTATTAAGGGAGAACGGCATAGCTTGTATACGGTACAATACTCCTGAAGAAGCTGTTGAGAACGCAGGGGAGGGATCGGGTGTAATGATCCTAGCTGACGGATATCCTGACAGAGTTACATCTGTTGACTCCCTTCTCTTCGCCAGGGCAAAAGAGAAGAACCTGAGGCTGTTCGTTGAGTATCCGTCATATCTTCCCGGCATGAAGCCAGGAAAACCTGTCAGGACACTTCTGGAGAGGGTTGTCGTGACATCAGATTCTATTAAGGATCTATCCAGATTGCAGATACTTCTTTTACACGGATGCCATTATATTCCTTTCCTGGCCTCAGATCCGCTTCTGTCGGTTGGCAAGGTTGCCGGTTATGAGCTTGCAGCTTATGGTATTGACGATACAGAGATGAGGCCGGTACTTTTCTGCTTATCAGGCGGCAGTATACTTGTTTCTGCAACCAAGATCAGCCAGTTTGTTACTGCCCGCTATGCTCCACAGAAACAGATTAAAGCACTTCTTGCGCATATACTGCATTTTGCAGAAGGGGAGGGAGCCCCGGTACGGGAGCTTAAATGGACTCCTGATGTAAAACCGTCATTTAGCGCGGTGCAGAAGCTTCCCCTTGACGCTGTCCGGACAGCTGTAAGGCGGGGCATCGACTGGCACACCAGAGCCGGGATGCTTCTTAATGAGCAGGGATGGGAAGAGTATAAAGATCTGTGGAAACTGGATGATTCGAATATTCTTACCACTGTTCCTGCAGTGAACAACGCAGCGCCCCGTCCCGTTTCAGAACCAGGTGACGGGAGCTTCGGAGTGCTGGAAGGGATAGCCTCAGAGATCAGGATCGACGGAAGCCAACCCACACGCTGGTGGCTCCGCAGTGATTCTAACGGCGAGAGCTCGCTCGCCTTTGCACTGGCAGGCGAAATGGATAATGATGATCAATTGAGGGAGATTGCCGGAAATCTGCTGGACTGGCTTTATTTCAATTCAGGATTGTTCCGGAATGATCCTGCACTATCAAATTACGGATTGCTTTTCTGGGCCCCTGGCAATGCACAGGCATTATATCAGGATAATGATATTAAGGCAATACTTGGATGTATGGGAACATCGGGAATACTTGGTACGGACAGGTGGGACGAGGTACTGGTGAAAAATATACTGGGGAACTTCAGAACGACAGGAGTTAACGGATTCAGGGGCCGCCGCCTCGAGAACCCCGATCTTCTCCGTGAAGGCTGGCAAAGTTATCTGAACAGGGACCTTATTCTCCTCCAGCCTCATTACGAGGCCTGGACATGGGCCTCATATCTCTGGTTGTACCACAAGACCCACTGGGAGCCATTGCTGGAGAAAACCCGGAAAGCGATAACTTTAATGATGGAAGGTTATCCTGACAAATGGCGATGGACAAATGGCATCCAGCAGGAGCGTGGGCGGATGCTTCTTCCGCTGGCATGGCTGATACGGATTGACGACCGGCCGGAGTACAGAAAATGGATACGGCTCATAGCAGATGATATCGAAAAGTGTCAGGACGCTTCGGGTGCAATAAGGGAAGAACTTGGTGTACCGGACCGTGGAGACTATATCCCTTCGCCATCGAATGCACTCTATGGCACCAATGAAGCACCTCTGATACAGCAGAACGGAGACCCTGTATCTGACCTGCTTTATACCTGCAATTTCACTTTTCTGGGTCTTCATGAAGCATATGCGGCCACCGGAGAGGAGCAATTCAGGAGGATGGCCGACAGGCTAGCAGATTTCCTGGTCCGCATTCAGGTCAGAAGTGAAAAACATACAGAACTTGATGGCGGATGGTTCCGTGCTTTCGATTACAGGCAATGGGAATATCTTGGCTCGAATGCTGATTCCGGCTGGGGCGCATGGTCAATCGAAACGGGATGGACCCAGGCATGGATCCCAACTGTACTCGCAATGAGAGAGCTGAATATGAACCTCTGGGATCTCACTGCCAAAAGTCAGGCGGCCAGGCATTTTAAGAACACCCGAGAACAGATGATACCGGATAATATAATGTCAGATTGAAATGTTTCAGACAAAATTACCCGCGCCTGTACGGTGATAAAGGTTCATTACACTTTTTGTTGCACCTGATCCTTGCAGTATAGCTCAGAATAACAGAAATTAAGGATTTATAACGATACTTTTTCGGGATTGTTTGTATTTGCCAGTCTGGCTTTGCAGTATTTTTCTATTTGCCTGTCGCACTCTTTTCTGAGTTGGTCAAGTATGCTGCTGAATGCCGGATCCTGGGACAGATTATTTGTCTCCAGCGGGTCATTCCCAAGATCATAAAGTTCTTCCGGCGTATCAATATACCTGTATCTGAAATATTTCCATTTCTCGGTCCTTATCCCCTCGCTCGAAGGTATCTGAGGCAGCTTCCAAAGATGTTCAAAAAGTATAGCTTCACGCAACAACTCAGGTTTTTTATTCTTAAGGTACGGAACAAGACTGATCCCCTGATATTCATCCGGGGGATCCATCCCTGCAATATCAAGGATGGTCTTTGTAACATCAATGTTTAGTACCATGTCGCTGACATCACCATTTTTTTTCAGGGCGGGATTATATATTATCAGGGGCACACGGATAGAATTATCATGCATCAGCCATTTTCCTGCAAGTTGCCGCTCTCCGATATAATAGCCATTATCCGACATTAAAATAATTACGGTCCGGTCAGCGATTCCTTTGTCTTTCAGGAGGCTTCTGATTTTTCCGATCTCATCATCTATCTCACTGACCATACGATAATAACCTTTGACGCTATTCTGATATTTTTCAGGAGTGTCGAACCTCCATGTCCACCTCAAACGGTTATAACCTTCCCTCACTTCCTGAGGCAAGGCATTGAAGTACTTTTGATCACCGAGTACAGGTGGAGGGATTGCAATATCGCTATATAAATTATCCGATTTATCCTGCCATATATACTGTTCAGGAGCATTGTCGTGAGCATGTGGTGCACTGAAGCTCAGGGACAGGCAGAATGGCTTGTCGTCCGGAGCGTTGTTTATGAACTGCCGCGCCTGATAGCCGGTGTATTCTGTAAGATGCACTGTGTCACCACATATGGTTTTATAGAAGTAACCCCTTCTGTCAGGGTATTCGCCATTTCGGTCGTATATATCAGCCACGTCAAAAACTTCCTCAATATTATCATATGAGACACCAAACTTTCCGAAGAAGCCTGTAAAATAGCCATTCTTTTTAAGCAGTACAGGATAGCTGTGCTGCATATAAATTTCATCCAGGGGACCCTGCTCAAAAGTGTATCCGTGAGTGCGCTCATAAAGACCGGTAAATATTGATGCCCTGCTGGCTGCGCTTATGGGAGTTGTTACGAAGGCATTTTTAAAGGCCACTCCTTCACCGGCCAGTTTATCCATCTCAGGGGTAACGATGATGTCATTGCCGGAATAGCCAAGGGCATCCCATCGCTGATCATCCGTAAGAATGAATATTATATTGGGATTTATTTCCCCGGCCCCTTCCTTTTTTCCGGGCACGCAGGATGACATCAGCGAGCATCCTATCAGAAGTGTGGATATTTTATCAAAATTACATATCATGGGCATCGCTTTTTTATTTACGTAAAAATATCCCCAAAAGTAACAGAATACTGATCAATACTGTTTGTCCGGGGGCTGGCAGATAACTTATTCCTGCAAATTATGATTTTTTGCCATGCCAGGGAAGAACAATTTGTAATAAGTCAGTTTTAAGACCACTGGAACTATTTTGGCTTGATTTTCATTCTGAAAAAAGCCTGACGGCAACGGGAAAATCATTTGCCAGAACTTTTATAAGGAAAAGTATTCATAAATTAGACAGGATAACTTGCAAAGAATATTAATCGATTAAAACGAAGAACTGTGGAAACAAGTGTAAATGATTTCTCAGGAAATTTTGATCGCCGCAGCCTGATCAAAAGAGGGGCAGCAATGGCCGGAGCAGGTTTACTCGGTTCTATGGTTTATGATGCCTCAGATCATGAAGGGATGGCTTCCGGCAATGTATTCAATGTCAGAAATTTCGGTGCCACGGGAAAGCGAGAGGACAAGTCTACAGTTCAGGTACAGGAAGCGGTCGATGCATGTGCAAAATCAGGAGGGGGAAAAGTATATGTCCCCCCGGGCGATTATACTGTGGGTACCATACAATTAAAGGATAATGTAAACCTGCACCTTGAATCAGGATCGACATTCTATCTAAGCCAGGACAGGACTGATTTTGTCATTCAGGGTGCAAATACAATGATCTTTGCCGAAGATGCGGTCAATATTTCACTCACAGGCCAGGGCAGGCTGGACGGATTGGCGGGATATGAATTCACAGAAATGCGGGGGGTTGACCCGGAAATAGCTGAAGAGATTGAAATCGCACGCAAAGCAGGTATAGACATGCGCCGGTATTATCGTACCGGAATGCAGACTTACATGTGCATCCTTAATAATTGCACAAATGTACATCTAAGCGATATATCCATAATTAATTCACCACTATGGAATGTCCGCCTGAATGATTGTGACCGGGTTTTTATCAGGGGAGTATACATCTACTCCGACCTGGAAAAAGGCGTTAACGCTGACGGTATTGATATTTGCTCATCGCGGAATGTAACTGTTTCTGATTCCGTTATAATCACGGCAGATGATTCTGTCGTTCTCAAAACACCCCGGAGAAGAGGCCGGGAAACCGTTAATTGTGTTGAAAATATTGTTGTTACCAATTGCGTATTTTCATCTTCATCCACAGCCCTCATGATTGGCACCGAAACACATGCAGATATCAGGCACGTTATTTTCAGCAATTGCGTAATCCGTAACTCAAACAAAGGATTTGGCATAAACGTACAGGACGGAGCTATAGTCAGCGATATTATTTTCAGCAATCTAACGATTGAAACAGCCAGGAGACACTGGAACTGGTGGGGCAGTGCCGAAATGTGCAAATTCGTCCTGAGCAGGCGCAATGAGTCATCACGCCTGGGAAGGATAAGGGATATCGTGGTAGATACGGTAATTGCCCGGGTCAGAGGTACGAGTCTGATCAAAGGTCCTGATATTAAAATGATTGAAAACATCACCATGAAGAATGTGCAGATTTTCATGACTCATGAAGATGCTGTTGACAAGCGTGCCACTCATGCCCTTCATTTAGAAAATGTAAATGGTTTGAGAATACATGACTTATCGGTAAGATGGGATGATGATATAACAGAATGGGGATGGCAAAGCGCTCTTTCGATGAAAAATATGTCTGATTTTGAAATAAGATCTTTCTCCGGCCGACAGGGGTTGAAGGAGGGCGGATATCCCGCCATTGCTCTGGATAATGTAACTGATGGCATGATATCTGACTCCAGAGCAACAGACGGGTGTAATGAATTTATTCAACTGAAAGGATTAAACAGCAATGAGCTGATCTTAAGGAATAACAATACCCGAAAAGCAAAAACTGAAATTATTTTCGACGATAAAAGACTGGTAAAAGCTGTAAACAAGGTATAGTTACCCGGCCGGAAGATCCTGCCGCTGCATTTTAACCTGAAAAAAGAAACACAACTGATATCCAAAACAGCTCACAAAAAACAATGAAATGCCTGAAGTTTAACAGAAAACCACATAAAAATGAAAAAGACCAGGAGTCAAATCTGTTCTGTATTGACATTGTTCTTATTATCAATGTTTGTTAATAATGCCGGAGCCCAGAATGTCATTCGTGTAATACCTGAAGAAATTGAGGATGTTCTGATCAACCCCGGTATTGGGTTTACGACATTTCAGAGGTTCAACGGCGATGATATCAATGAAGGGGTTGGCTGGACCGAAGGTTTTCCGATAGATTACCAGGAATTTGACGGTAACCTTGAAAATCCTGAACATCCGATGACCTCAATTGCCTATTTCAGGGTTTACTGGAGATATGTTGAGCCCGATCAGGGAAAATATAACTGGGAGATGCTTGACAGAGCATTAAAGACCGCCCGTGAACGGCGGCAGACTCTCATGCTGCGTATTGCACCATACGGTCAGGGTTCAGGTAGCGTGAATGATGTTCCTGACTGGTACCGGGCGATTGTGGGACAGAGGAATGAGTGGCTTCCCGGAGGGGGCGAGGGCTGGAGGGTTGATGCTGAAGACCCGCGTTATGCTGCGTCTTTCGGCAAAATGATATCGGAAATTGGCAAACGTTATGACGGTCATCCCGACCTTGAAGCCGTTGACCTCTCCATAGTCGGATTCTGGGGTGAAGGCCGGGGTTCAGAGATCCTGACCCGGACAACACGCGAAGCCCTTGTTAATGCGTATACGGACAATTTCAAAAAAACTCCACTGATCATGCTGCTGACAGATGAGGCAACAAATAAATACGGATTGTCAAAGGCAAATGTTGGCTGGAGGGTTGATTGCATAGGAGATCTGGGTTTCTGGGGGGATGGATGGAATCATATGTTCGACTATTATCCGCAATCTGTAATTAATTTCGGAATGAAAGATGCCTGGAAGAGCGCACCTGTCAGCCTTGAGGTCTGTGGGACATTCAGGAGCTGGGTGGCAGAAAAAGGAACCTGTCAGTACTGTCAGGGATATACTGCTGAAGAGGTCGGGTATATTATTGATGAAACACTGAAATGGCATATATCTTCCTTTAATAATAAATCGTCAGGAATCCCTGAGGAGTGGAGGCCTCAGATCGACGGGTGGCTTAAAAGGATGGGATACCGCTTCGTCCTGAGGAGCTTTATCTATCCCGAAACCGTATCTCCCGGTGGTAAAATGTCGTATAAATCGTGGTGGGATAACAAAGGGGTGGCTCCCTGCTACAAGAAGTTCCTTCTGGCTGTCAGACTAAAAAATGATAAAGAAAGCAGGATAATGATCACTGATGCAGACATTACTGCCTGGCTCCCCGGAGATAATATCCATGACGATTCCCTCTTCATACCGGCAGATTTGCCTGAAGGTGATTATGAGCTTCAGGTTGGTATCACAGACCGTCAGACACATCTTCCGGTGATTAATCTGGCTATTGCCGGGAGAACACCTGATGGCTGGTACAAATTGGGAACCATTGGGATAAGACAGATGTGACAGGAATAACTATTCTCTTCAAAAGGCATAGTGTTTCAATTTGTCAGATTATTATCCGGTGAAGGAAGCAGTGAAAGAAGAGATTTTTCTTTTTAAATCTCCGTTGTTTTTCATAATTTGTAATTCTATTTATAAAATCTGACTGTTATGAGAAAGGTTATTTGCTCTTTGATGTTTTCCATCCTGTTTTCTTTCTTTTCTCTTTATGCACAAAAGCCAGATATGAGGTATTCATTCAGAAATCCCAGCCTTCCAACGGAAGACAGGGTTTCCGACCTTGTGTCTGTTATGACGCTTGAAGAGAAAGCTCATCAGCTGGTTTACACTGCTCCGGCAATACCCCGTCTGGGAATACCGGCCTACAACTGGTGGAACGAAGCTCTTCATGGTGTTGCAAGAGCAGGCTTTGCAACAGTGTTCCCGCAGTCAATCACAATAGCAAATTCGTGGGATGAAGGATTAATGTATGATGTCGCGAATGCGGTCTCAGATGAGGCAAGGGCAAAATATCATGAATTCCAGCGAAGAGGGAAAGCAGGCATATATCAGGGCCTTACATTCTGGTCACCGAATATCAATATCTTCAGGGATCCACGGTGGGGCAGAGGGCATGAGACTTACGGGGAGGATCCTTTTCTTACCGGCAGAATGGGTTTTCAGTTTGTCAGGGGTATGCAGGGTGGCGACCCCAGATACCTGAAGACAGTTGCAACCGCAAAACATTATGCTGTACACTCAGGGCCTGAATCTCTCAGGCATTCATTCAATGCGAAGGTCAGCGAAACCGACCTTCGTGAAACATATCTTCCTGCTTTCAGAACACTGGTGGTGGACGCAGGAGTTTATTCCGTCATGGGAGCCTATAATATGTTCCACGACCACCCATGCTGCGCAAACCAGGCTTTGTACGGAATCCTCAGGGATGAATGGGGTTTTGAAGGATATGTGGTTTCCGACTGTGGAGCCATATCCGATTTCTGGATGTTCCAGAATTATGCAGAAGACGCTGCGGAAGCGGCAGCCCTGGCTGTAAAGGCCGGTACTGACCTCGAATGCGGCTCCGATTACAAGGAGCTTATGACTTCATTTGAGCGAGGGCTGCTTACAGAATCAGATATAGACAAGGCAGTGGGCCGGATAATGACTGCCCGGTTTAAACTTGGCATGTTCGACCCTGATGAGATAGTTGAATACTCACACATACCTTTCTCTGCAAATTGCTCCGACTATAATAATTCACTTGCGAGAACAGCAGCTCAGAAATCAATCGTGCTGTTAAAAAATTCAGACAATATTCTGCCGTTAAAAAAAGATATCAGAACAATTGCCGTGGTTGGGCCCAATGCAGATAATTTTGAATCGCTTATAGGCAATTACAACGGGATCCCGAAAGATCCGGTGACCGTGCTCCGGGGAATCAGAAACAAGCTTACACCAGATACAAAAATCATTTATGCGGAGGGCTGTGATCTTGCTGAAGGTATTCATAATCTGACAGTAATACCGTCACGATATCTTTTTACACCTGATGGCAGACAGGGAGTTTTTGGCGAATATTATAATAACAGGGAAATGTATGGTGATCCTGTTTTTACCAAGATGGATGACCAGTTGAATTTCTACTGGGAACATTTTTCTCCCAGGTATGACCTGCCTGATGATGATTTTGGCGTGAAGTGGACCACATTTCTGGTACCTCCCGTAACCGGAACCTATGCCCTGGGAAGCTGGGGCTCCTCAGGTTACGAGTTGTATCTTGACGGAAAAAGGATAATCAGTGAAAGAAATGAGCATCATGCCTTTCACAGAGAGTATTATGTTGATCTTCAGGCAGGCAGAAAATATAAAATAGAGGTGCTTTACAGAAACTATGGCGGTGATGCTGATTTTAAGCTTCTCTGGACAAGGCCTGACAGGAGACTGAAAGAGACCGCCCTTGCAGCAGCAGCTGAGGCAGACCTGATAGTTCTGGTTCTTGGTTTGTCTCAAAGGCTTGAGGGTGAGGAGATGAGAATACAGATCAAAGGTTTTTCCGGCGGCGATCGTACCGATCTTGATCTTCCTGAAGTCCAGGAAGAATTACTTGAAGCAATGACGGAAACAGGTAAACCGGTAGTGGTGGTCCTTATGAACGGAGGAGCACTGTCGGTAAATAAAGCGCAGGAAAAAGCAGCTGCAATTCTGCTTGCGGGATATCCAGGGCAACAGGGAGGAAATGCAGTAGCGGATGTTCTTTTCGGTGATTTCAATCCCGCCGGCAGGCTGCCGGTTACCTGGTACAAATCGATAGACCAGATACCTGCTTTTGAGGACTATAACATGAAAGGCAAGACATACAGATTTTTTACGCAGGAACCTTTGTATCCTTTCGGATACGGGCTTAGTTATACAACTTTCAGCTACAGCGATCTGACATTGCCTGAACAGGCGGTTGCAGGTGAATCCGTAAAAGTAAGTGTGACGGTGAAAAATACAGGAGACAGAGAGGGTGACGAGGTTGTGCAGATTTATCTGACGGATGAAAAAGCCTCAACCCCGAGACCAGTACGCCAGCTGGAAGGATTTGAAAGGATAAGCCTGAAACCCGGGGAAAGCAGGCTGGTGGAATTTACACTTGCACCCAGACAGTTCTCGATAATAAACAGGAAGAACATAAGAATTATTGAACCTGGTTTCTTCACAATCACAGCAGGAGGCAAACAACCTGGTTTCAGCGGTTATCTTGATCCCCGCTTCACACAGGTTCTTACGGGCAGGATACAACTCACAGGAAGGGAAGTGCCGTTTGACAATTAAGCGCCGGTCGCCGGAATATCAAATATTATCCGATCTTTTTCTGCCAGCCTCATTGCCTGTGAGAGAGCTCTTGCTGCAATTTAAAGGATGATCTCCGAGGGTGTTGGTAATTTGAATTACCCTGAATCCCCGTGAGCGGATTGGCTTCGCCGGGTTCGTAAACCCGGTGCCCGCAACTTGTTGCGAAGATCTGCAGTTCTCAGGAAAATTCAGGAAACAAAAACTTTCCTGAAAAGATTTTCTGAAATGTTTGATTATTTTTACCTGCATATTGCCCATCAATGCAGAAAGAGAATAATCTCCTTAAAAAACGTGTAAACCTTTTTGACGGGATTTCATTTGTCGCCGGGTCGATGATAGGCTCCGGCATTTTTATTGTCAGCGCGGATATAGCACGAAATGTTGGCTCTCCCGGTTGGCTTATGATCGTCTGGCTGATAACAGGGGTCATTACAATCATCGGAGCCCTCAGTTATGGTGAACTTGCAGCAATGATGCCCAAAGTGGGAGGACAGTACGTATACCTTCGTGAAGCATATCATCCACTGATAGGATTTCTTTTCGGATGGACCACCTTTCTGGTTGTCCAGAGCGGCTCCATTGCTGCTGTGGCAGTTGCCTTTGCCAAATTCAGCGGTGTGATATTGCCATGGATCTCTGAAAAGAACATTTTGTTCATGCTTGGCCCTATAAAATTTACCAGCACACAGTTCGTGGCCATTGCCATGATAATATTCCTCACCTGGCTTAATACACGTGGCATTGTTACAGGAAAAACAGTGCAGAACATATTTACATCAACAAAAGTTTTTGTACTTCTCGGCTTCATAGTTATAGGGCTGCTTGCAGCCAAAAGCATTACTTCGTTTGAAGTCAACAGGGAAGTCTTCTGGCAGGCAAGCCAGGCAGGGCCTGATAATCAGATTATCAGTATCTCGGGGTTTGCACTTGTTGCAGCAATCGGTACAGCTCTTGTCGGTTCGCTGTTTGCATCAGACGCCTGGTATAACCTGACATATATCTCCGGCGAGATCATCCGGCCCAAGCGTACTGTACCCCTGAGCCTGCTTTTTGGAACCCTTCTTGTATCAGTCATTTACCTTCTTACAAATTTCATTTATATTAAGACTCTGCCCTTTATGGGCTCTCCTGACGGCACAGATGTCGTAAGCAGGGGAATCCAGTTTGCCACCGACGACAGAGTGGCAACATCATCAATGTATGTCCTGATGGGTGACCATGCAGCAGTAATAATGGCAGTTTTCATAATGATAAGTACTTTCGGATGCAACCACGGACTTATTATTGCAGGACCGAGAGTATATTACGCTATGGCCAGGGATGGGCTCTTTTTCCGGAAGGTGGGCGAAATAAATAAAAAAGGAGTCCCCGGATTTGCCATAATAGTGCAGGGAATATGGTCAGTATTATTGTGTTTATCGGGTACCTATAGCGACCTGCTTGATTATGTCATCTTTGCAGTTCTTATTTTCTTTGCGATAACAATCCTGGCTATTTTTATTCTCAGAATAAAGCGCCCCGACATAAACAGGCCTTACAGAGCATTCGGTTATCCGGTGATCCCGGCCATTTACGTGTTAACGGTTGTATTCATAATGGTTATCCTTCTGATCTATAAACCGAATTACACATTTCCCGGCCTGGGCATAGTAATCCTTGGGATACCGGTTTATTATCTGTGGAGAAAATTCACCGGTTACCGTCATGTTACCGGTGAAAACAGCTTTGAAGAATAATTGGAACCGGTTTACCTGCAGGCTGACGGCGTCACAGTTATCTTTTTGTTCCGTAGCAAATAAAGAGCATTAATACCGGTACAGAAACAGGTAGTCAAAACATCAAGATCATTCGCATGCTCCCTGAAGAATTTGTAAAACGTATAAAGAGCCAGCACTACATTGATTCGATGATTCTGCTTAAATCGCTGGAAAGTCAGGCGCCGCCAAGTATACGTTTGAACAGGCAAAAGTGGAACAGGGTTCCTGCCGGGTCAACTCCTGTCAAATGGTGCGATTCAGGATTTTACCTCAGTGACCGGCCTGAATTTACTTATGATCCTCTGTTTCACGCAGGATGCTATTACTCCCAGGAAGCTTCAGGGATGTTCCTGGGAACGATCTATGAACAGCTTTTCAATGATGTAAAGAACATCAGGGTGCTTGACCTGTGTGGTGCACCTGGTGGCAAAAGTACTCACCTGGCATCACTTATAAGTCAAAATGGCTTTCTTGTCACAAACGATGTCATCCGGTCAAGAGCCTCAACACTCGCTGAAAATATTACAAAATGGGGTCTGTCGAATACAATTGTTACACAGAGCGATCCTTCAGAGTTTGGAAAAATACCCGGTTTTTTTGATCTGATTCTGGTCGATGCCCCTTGTTCAGGTGAAGGGATGTTCCCGGACCAGGTTGCTCTGAGGGAATGGTCGGCCGATAATGCATATTTCTGTTCTGTGCGACAGAAACGGATCCTGAAGGATGTATGGCCGGCGCTTAAGAGTGGAGGATTTATGATATACAGCACATGTACTTTTAATCCTGATGAGAACGAAAAAAATATTCTATGGCTTTCAGACAATATGGAGTGCAAATCTGAAAGAATAGACATCAAGGATCCTGATGGTATTACTGAAATAAAAAATAACGGCATTTACGGTTATGGATTTTATCCGGGTAAGATACGGGGTGGGGGGTTTTTTATTACGGTCATAAGGAAGACAGCCGATGAGAAGAACAAAATCCGTATGCTGGCGCCATGGCAGCATAAGAAAATAACCGCTCATGAAAGGAAAACTGCAGAAGGCTGGACCAGCTTTCCGGGAGAAAGATTGTATAAAAGCGGACAGAGCATTCTGGCCATACCCTGCTCATATAATGATTTGTCCCTTTTATCCGGCACTCTGCGAATAATAAGGGCCGGGACAGAAATATTCACAGCGAAAGGCACTGATCATCAGCCATCACATGAATTGGCTATGTCGGTCTGTTTAAAGAAGGAGAGTTTCCCTTCTGCTGATCTTAACCTGCAACAGTCACTGCAATACCTTGGCCGGGGCAGGTTTTACGCGGGGGATATCCTAAAAGGATGGAACCTGGTAAGTTACGAGGGAATACCCCTGGGATTTGTTAACAACGTCGGTAACAGGGTAAACAATTATTATCCTGTGGGCTGGCGTATCAGGAAGGATACGGGGAACCGGGTTGATTTGAAAATTGTCGAATGGGATCTTAAGTAAACTATCTGCAAATGAAAAAACCGGCGCGCGAGTTTCAGGTTTTTGTAAAACCCGCTGGGGCTCTGTGTAATCTCCGGTGCAGGTATTGCTATTACCTTGAAAAGAAAAATCTTTACAAGGGTACCTGTTCAGACACAATGTCTGACAAGGTGCTGGAAAATTACATACGTCAGCACATAGAAGCGTCCACTGAAGAGAATATTATTTTTTCATGGCATGGGGGAGAACCGTTAATGGCAGGACTGGATTTCTATTCAAAGGCAGTGGAATTGCAAAAGAGGTACAAGCCTGAAGGACGTAATATTTTAAACGGGATTCAGACTAACGGAACCCTTCTTGATGAAGAGTGGTGCAGTTTTCTATCCAATGAAAAATTCATGGTCGGCATAAGTATCGACGGACCCGGAGAGCTACATGACAGGTTAAGGGTTACTGATGGCGGAAAACCGACTCTAAACAGGGTTTTGAGCGGATTCGAAATGTTGCAGAAGCATAACATTCTGATTGAAATACTCTGTGTTGTAAGCTCTGTTAATGTTGGATACCCACTTGCTGTGTATGATTTTTTCAGGCGGGCAGGAGCCGGGTTCATTACTTTTATACCTCTTGTGGAACGCATCAGGGGATCAGATGCAGGGGTGAGTAACTATACAGTGCCGGCGGAAGAGTTCGGAATGTTCCTGTGCACTGTCTTTGACGAATGGAAGGAAAGAGATATCGGAACTATAAAGGTCCAGATCTTTGAGGAAGCACTGAGGGCTGCGTTTGATCAGGAACACACACTATGTATTTTCAGGGAGAATTGCGGAGGGGTTCCGGTCCTTGAGCGCAACGGAGATCTTTACTCCTGTGATCATTATGTTGATGAAGATCATTTTCTGGGGAACATATCGGAAAGGCCGCTGGCGGAGTTTCTTGACAGCGATCGCCAACAAGCTTTTGGCCGGATAAAATCAGAATCTTTGCCCGGATACTGCCTGAGATGTGAAGTCAGGAAGTTATGCAATGGAGAGTGCCCGAAAAACCGTTTCATCAGAACTCCTGATGGCGAACCGGGCCTGAATTATCTGTGCAGCGGATACAGGCGTTTTTTCAGTCACATCCTTCCGTTTATCCGTATCCTCCGTGAAGTGTGGAAAAAAGATGCCCTAAAATAGTTTACTTTTAATGTCATTCACTCCAGCTTTTCCCTGAAGAATGCAACAGTTCGCTCCCAGGCAAGTTTGGCTGCTTTTTCATTATACCTGCCGGGATTGGTGTCGTTATTGAAGGCGTGTCCTGTACCTTCGTAGACAAATATCTTATACTCCTTATTGTATGCCTTTAGAGCTTCTTCAAAAGCGGGAATGCCTGCATTTATTCCAGGATCATTTTCCGCATAGTGGGCCATTAACGGAGCTTTGATCTTCTCAACATCTTCCGGTGCAGGCTGTCTTCCGTAGTAAGGAACAGCCGCATCAAGATCGGGAGAATTTACTGCAACCTGGTTGGTCAGCGCACCTCCCCAGCAGAAACCTGTGCAGCCGACTTTGCCGGTCGAAAGAGGATGTGTTTTCAGGTATTTGACAGCGGCCACGAAATTCCTGGTGGTTTCTTCGCTGTTGAGCTGCTTAAACAGCGAGCCGACATCGCTGATATCATCCGGTGTGCCTCCAACCGGAGAAAGGGCATCGGGAGCAAGTGAGAGAAAACCCTCACCGGCCATTCTTCTTGTTACATCCTGTATGTGAGGTACAAGACCCCTGTTCTCGTGAATCACTATCACAGCCGGGAATTTATTACCTCTTTCAGGCCTTGAAAGATAAGCCCTCATTTTTCCTGTTTTACCGGGATACTCAATAAATTCACTTACAACTGATGAGGTGTCCTGTGTGAGTCCGGAAAAGGCAAAATCACTTTCCTCAACAACGGGAAGCAGGGCAATAGCGACAGCTGTGCTCCCGGTTAGAGCTGCCAGTTTTTTGATAAAAATCCGGCGGCTTGTTCTTCCTTTTCTGTAATTATCAATCAGATGGTTAATCTTCTTATCCATATACAACTGATTTTGAAGAATAAATATCCTATTAAGTTACAAAAAAATCCTCATATTTTAAAATTATTTATCGTCCATAGAGATTACTTACAGAGCATTACCGCGGAAAAACTGTACTCCGGCAGAAGAACACACAATCCCGGATTAACTCTGCACCCCTCAACCTGTTGTTTTTTTGATAAGAATGGCATTTTCTCAGGCTGAAGAAACTTCCACAAACGTTAGTGATAAATTCATCATCCTAAACTTCCATAACATACATTTGTTATCTTGCAGATAATAAACACAAATAATCAGAACAATGAAGCAGGATATTGAAATTGCCCAGGAAGCCAGGATGCTTCCAATAACAGAGATAGCTAAAATATTGGGTATCAGCTATGATGACCTGGAGCTTTATGGAAAATACAAAGCCAAGATCCCGTTGCATTACATAGATGAGGAACGCATGAAGGATTCGAAACTGATACTTGTTACAGCAGTTACTCCCACTCCGGCCGGAGAAGGTAAAACCACCACTTCGATCGGATTAGCACAGGCCCTGAATAAAATCGGAAAGAAGGCAACCGTTGTTCTTCGTGAACCATCTTTAGGTCCTGTTTTCGGCATCAAGGGAGGGGCGGCCGGAGGAGGATATTCTCAGGTAATACCGATGGAAGACATCAATCTTCATTTTACCGGAGATCTTACCGCAGTTGAAAAGGCTCATAATCTGCTAGCGGCATTGATTGACAACAACATTCAGCTGAAAGACGGAAATCTTGGCATCGATCCGAGGACCATTGAATGGAAAAGGGTGATGGATATGAATGAACGGTCCCTAAGAGATATAGTCATAGGTCTTGGAGGGGTTACCGAAGGTGTTCCGCGGCAATCAGGCTTTAATATCACTGCAGCATCGGAAGTGATGGCGACATTATGCATGGCAAATGACCTTATGGACCTCAAGGAAAGGCTTGGGAACATATTTATAGGTTACACTTATTCAGACAAACCTGTGTTTGCTCGTGACCTAAAAGCGCACGGAGCCATGACAGCACTACTCAGGGATGCCATAAAACCCAATCTTGTTCAGACTCTTGAAGGTACACCTGCCATTGTTCATGGAGGACCTTTTGCCAATATTGCCCAGGGAACCAATACACTTGTTGCAACAAAAACCGGCCTTTCGCTTAGTGAATATGTGGTAACTGAAGCAGGTTTTGCCAGTGAGCTTGGCGCTGAAAAATTCTTCGATATCAAATCCCAGTTCGGCAATCTTAAAACGAATGCCGTTGTTATTGTTGCAACGGTCAGGGCCCTTAAATATCATGGAGGGGCTAAACTGTCAGCACTCCAGGATGAGGATACGGAGGCTCTGAAAAGAGGATTTGACAACCTTGACAAGCACATCGAGAATATGAAATATTTTGGTTTCAGGCCTGTGGTGGCTGTTAACCGGTTCGATTCAGACACACAGGCAGAACTTGACCTTCTGGCCGAACACTGTAGATCTCAAAAAATAAGAATTGCCATCAACGAATCATGGGCCAGAGGAGGTGAGGGAGCTGTTGATCTGGCGCATAAGGTTCTCGAAGCAGTCACAACCTGCCCCGATTGCTTCAGACCGCTTTATGACCTGTCATGGCCTTTTGAGAGGAAGATAGAAACTATCTGTACGAAAATGTATGGAGCCGATCATGTTGAATATACTATAAAAGCTAAAAACCAGCTCGACAAAATCGATAAACTGGGTTTTGGAAATCTTGCTGTATGCATTGCCAAAACCCAGAAATCCCTTTCTGATGATCCGGTAAAAAAGGGACGGCCAAGGGGCTTCACTGTCAAGATCAGAGAGGTGGAACTATCATCCGGAGCCGGCTTTATTGTTCCTATCGCGGGTACAATTATGAGAATGCCGGGATTACCGAATGTGCCATCAGCCGAAAAAATAGACATTGATGACAATGGCCGGATAACCGGATTATTCTGACAATCCGTGTGACCTGAACAGACATGTTTTCCGATAAAAGGACTCATATACCTGGTGGGAAATGGAACGGGTATCGCTTTAATTTTGCCCGGAATTATATTTTGGCTACTTTTAGAAAGTTATTAGTTTATAATTCAGGGTGCAATATGAAAAAGACAATGTTGCTGCTGATCGCTGTTTTAATGACTTCGGTGTTTTATTCTGCCACCGGGCAGAAAAGGTCTTATATGAATACAAAATATTATAAAAGATCTCTGCCTAAATTCAGCTTCGGACCAAAGGCGGGGGTCAATTATGCAACCCAGTCCTGCCCGAATATTGATGATTATGATGTACACAGGATACCGGGCATCAATTTAGGGGGATATTTTAATTATTTTTTTACTCATCAGTTTGCCGTACAGCCTGAGTTGCTGTACTCGGTGAAAGGATCGAGATGGAGGGACGCCTATGACCACATGAAAGATGTGCTGACATACATAGAGATACCCGTTCTGGTCAGCTATCACCCTGTGAGAACCTTTAATATTCATGCCGGACCACAGTTCGGACACCTGATCTCAGCCCGGCAGAAAGACCTCGAGACAGGTGAGATCTCAAATCTCAGAAGTTTTTATGAGGAATACGATATAGGAATTACCTTTGGAGCAGAAGCAGTCTTTCCCTTCAGGCTGAATATTTCACTAAGATACTTTCACGGCCTGCTGACAGTTACCAATGATTATGGATATGTTGATCCATGGAAAAACAATTATTTTCAGGTCTCTGCAGGTTACAGGTTCTCAGTAAGATGATCCGGAGCGTTTTTTATCATCTCAATGGACTGTAAGGAGAAACCTATTTTAAAAACAGCTGCAAAATGAAAAAACTGCTTAGTTATTTGTTGATGCTATCCCTGCTCCTTTCGGGATGCAAAAGGTTCAGCAAATATGAAGATGTTGTTTTTACCGAAAAAGAGCCTCGCGACTGGGAGAACCTTGCAGTACTTAATATAAATAAGGAACCGCCGCATGCAACTCTGACAGGCTTCCCGGATGAAATTTCCGCCCTGCATGGCGAAAGGACTGAATCCCCGTATTATCTTGCACTCGATGGTATCTGGAAGTTCCATTATTCAGATACTCCTGATGGCCGTCCGTTCTGGTTCTTTAAGGATGACTATGACACCCGTGACTGGGACCAGGTACCGGTTCCTTCAAACTGGCAGCTCCAGGGATATGATGTTCCTTTTTATGTGAATATAGGTTATGGTTTCAGAGTGAACCCTCCGTATATTGATCACGAATGGAATCCGGTGGGATCATATAAGAGGAGTTTTAAAGTTCCGGCTGCATGGAAGGGCAAAGAGGTCTTCCTGCAATTTGGAGCAGTAAGCTCAGCTTTCTATGTCTGGGTTAATGAACAGTTTGTGGGCTATAGCCAGGACAGCAAGCTTCCGGCCGAATTCAATATCACCGGATACCTTAAGAAAGGCAACAATACTCTTGCCGTTGAAGTTTACCGGTTCAGCGACGGAAGCTATCTGGAAGACCAGGATTTCTGGAGATTAAGCGGAATACAGAGAAGTGTTTTCCTTCATGCCCGCCCTGATAAATATATCAGCGATTTTTATGCCGTTGGAGACCTTGTCAACAATTATGCTGATGGTAAACTTAAGCTTGATGTAAACCTCAGGAGTGTTAGTGACACACCCGCCAATGTAAGCGTGACAGCTTCACTTGTTGATAACGATCGGAAAATCTTTTCAGAATCGAAAAATGTTGAACTGCAAGGCGGTGAGACAATTGTGAATTTTACCGGAGATATTGAAAAAATTCGAAAGTGGTCAGCAGAAGCCCCCAATCTTTATTCCCTGATAATTAACCTCAAAGATGAAAAGGGTAAGACTATTGAATGTGTGAGTTCAAAGATCGGCTTCCGTAAAGTCGAAATCGTTAATTCGCAACTTCTTGTAAATGGATCGGCCATATATCTTAAAGGCGTCAATCTTCATGAACATAATGATGTTACCGGACATGTGGTTGATGAGGCAACCATGCTTAAGGATATCAGGTTAATGAAGAGCAATAACATAAATGCCGTCAGGACATCTCATTACCCTCAGCCGGAACTATGGTATGACCTGTGCGACCGATACGGCCTTTATGTAATTGACGAGGCAAATATTGAATCACACGGGATAGGATATGACAAGGATGTTACTCTGGCGGATAAACCTGAATGGGCGGCTGCTCATTCCGAAAGAATGAAAGGAATGGTCGAACGCGATAAAAACCATCCTTCGGTTATAATATGGTCTCTCGGGAATGAGGCGGGCGATGGTCATAATTTTCTGAACAATTACAAATGGACAAAACAGAGAGACGGAACAAGGCCTGTACAGTATGAACGCGCAGAGCAGTTCACCAATACAACAGAACGGCATACAGATATTATTTGCCCCATGTACACAAGGATCGGACAGATAGAAAGTTACGCCCGAGATCCAAAAAATGACAGGCCGTTGATTATGTGCGAGTATGCACATTCCATGGGGAATTCAACCGGTAACCTTCAGGATTATTGGGATGTGATAGAAAAATATCCCGTCCTGCAGGGAGCATTTGTCTGGGACTGGGTGGACCAGGGCCTTCTTGAGACAGATGAATATGGTGAAAAGTACTGGACTTACGGTGGCGATTACGGGGAAGAAGGCATGCCCAGCGATGGAAACTTCTGCATCAACGGGCTTACATGGCCCGACAGAACAGGCAAACCTGGTCTTAATGAGGTGAGAAAAGTCTATCAATACGTTGGTTTTGAAGCTGTTGATCTGGCTAAAGGGCTTATTAGGATAAAGAACAAATATGATTTCACCAACCTCTCGGAATTTATATTTGATTGGGAGGTGATCTCAGACGGTATAGTCTGTAAATCGGGAAATATAACATTTCCAGACATCAATCCCGGAGAAGAGACTTTAGTCGGGATCCCCTCAGATATCGCCGACCCTGTACCAGGAGCAGGGTATTACCTCAATATAAGAATGACGAGGGATGATGAATGGAATTTTGTTCCGGAAGGCCACATCTATGCTTACGAGCAGTTCAAACTTCCGGTTGAAGGCAGTCCTGTTGGTTTGAAACGCGATGAGCTTGCATTTCTTAATACAGGTACTACAGATACAAAGCTTGAAGTCAGCGGCAATGATCTGCGTGTTACCTTTGACCTTGAAAAAGGCCGGATGGAATCATTCGTGTATAAAGGGAAAAATATTTTCAGGAAAGGTCCTGAACCAGATTTCTGGAGACCTCCCACCGACAATGACTATGGATATGGAATGGAAAGGAAACTTGCTGTATGGAAAAAAGCGGGTGAGAGAACAATTATAAGAAAGGTCGCTGTCAGCCAGCCACAGATGGATAAGGTAATGATCACATTCGAGTATGATATACCCGACGAAAACGGCCGTAAAATAGCGGGATATGTTTCAACCTATTCCATTTACGGATCAGCAGATATTATTGTAAAAAATCAATTTTCAAAAATATCTGAGATGATCCCTGAGATACCAAGGATGGGCATGCAGATGCAGATTCCGGAGGAATATATGAATTTAAGATGGCTTGGCCGGGGGCCGCATGAAAACTATTCCGACAGAAAAACTTCAGCCCTGACAGGACTCTATGAGAGTACCGTTGATGATCAGTATGTACCCTATGTACGTCCTCAGGAGAACGGCTACAAAACAGATACGAGGTGGCTTACTCTTACTAACGGGAACGGAGAGGGGATAATGATCAGCGGAAATCCTCTTGTTTGCTTTGCTGCCCTTAAATATATACACGACGATTTTGAGTCGCCAGGCAGACTTTCGCAGTACAGGAAAGATGCAAAAAGTGCCAATACCCACACCAATGACATCAAGCCAAGAGAACTGATAAACCTGAATGTTGATCTCGGTCAGATGGGTGTGGGAGGTGATGATTCATGGGGCGCAGAAATACATCCCCGGTACCGGTTTCTCGACAGGAGATATGAGTATTCATTCAGGATTCGCCCTGTCGCAGAGGGAGATGATGTGCTGAAAACCGGCAGGGAAAGATTTTAGATGTATGTTTTCGGCAAAGTTAAGTACCGATACTTTTCAGGGAACCTTTAAAAAGCCGGAAGATGAGTGCAGAGGATCAGGACAGAAGAATTAAGGCTTGCCAGTAAATTAAAACAGCAATATAAACACAAACAAAATGGATTCAATTCTCGATTATCTTAAAATAAAACCTTCTGAGCAGTCGGTTGATTATGTGGAAAACAAAAAACAGTTTCACCTTTATTCTCTTCTTACGGAACAGAGACACCCTAAAACATGGAACCTCAGCTCTTCCATAAAAGAAGATACTGTAGAAGGCCTGAAGATGCTTCTTTCCGTGGATGAAGATATTACACGTAAGGTTCAGGAGCTGGCAGATGATACCCGGCTTCTTGGGCAGGCTGCTGATGCCATATACAGGGCAATAAAAGAAGGCCGGAAAATATATTACTATGGCTGCGGATCAACAGGTCGTCTTGCCAAGCAGATGGAGAGCTCTTTCTGGAGGCCTTTCTGGAGAAAAATGAAAAAAAGCCCATTGTGGGAAAAGGTCAGAGACCATGTGGCGGAAAATATAGAGGATTATCTCATCGGAGAGATGACCGGAGCAGACAGGGCACTTATAAGCTCACTGGAGGGTTTCGAAGATCTTCAGCTTATAGGCAGCCTGCAGCTCGTTGACAGGGGCATAAAAAAGGGGGATGTTGTATTCTGTGTAACAGAAGGCGGAGAGACCTCGTCAGTGATCGGGACCATCCTGAAAGCTTTGGACCAGTACGGGGAGATGACCGTGGAAAAAACTGAGGAAGCTCGCCGTAATCTTTACTTTGTTTATAACAATCCTGACAATCTGCTGATTCCCTTTGAGCGGAGCAGGAAAGTTATTGAAAATCCTGCAATTACAAAACTGAATCTCACCACCGGGCCTCAGTCAATAACAGGTTCAACAAGGATGCAGGCCACAACAAGCGAGATTTTTGTCCTTGGCTCAATACTTGAAGAGGCATTATACAGGTTCCTCGGAAATTATCTCAGCAACGGCGAACTGTCCTCAATAGGCTTCACTGATGAAATGACCCTTCAGAAAAGAATAGCTTCCTTCAGGACGGTTAAGGAAAGCGTGGACAAAACCGTCGTTTCACTGTGCGGATTCACGGAAGCTGAAGCGGAAACTTATGGCAAGGGTCATTTCGCAACATATTTCGCAGGAGAAGCCCTTGTCACGGTTTTTATTGACAGTACCGAACGGAGCCCTACCTTCAGGCTGTTTCCTCTCGATACAATCAAAAGCCAGCGCAGAAGATCATGGATACAGGTGTGGACTGAAGGTAAGAACATTAAAGAAGCATGGATCAACTTTCTTGGCAGAGGTTTCAGGGGTCTTGAGAAGTCTTTCTACGAAACTCCGTTCAGGGAAAAGATTGAGGACCCTTATCTTAGAGAGGTGGCATTGAAAAGTCTTGAAAATGCCGGAAATGATCAGGAGAAACTTTACGACCTTTCATTCTCATCGTGGAATATTGAAAACAGGGGTCCTTCAGCCGGCGATCTGGGTGTTATAGTATGTATTGATAATGAGCTGGATGAGATAAACAATCCCGGATCGGATTTCAGGAAATTTGCTGATCTCTTCAGAGAGAAAGGGGGTCGTGTGGCAATAATCTCAGTGACAGATGGCCGGAAGCTCAAAGACGAAAGGACCTTCATCCCCGACATAGAGACAGAAATCACACTTGCCCCGTTTCCTGATCCAATCACTTTGAGAAAACAGATTGCACTGAAAATGCTGCTCAATGCCCATTCAACAGGTATTATGGCAATACTGGGACGGATCATTGGCAATACCATGACCACCCTTAATCCCAGTAACCTGAAGCTGATAGGGCGAGCCACGTATCTGATAATGAGTCATGTAAATGATGTCATCTCACAGAAGGAATGGACAGAAAAGTATGGTTCCCGCGAGCCGCTGAGTTTCACTGAAATTAACGCAGTACTTTTTGATTCGATAGGTTATCTTGTAAAACAGGACGCCGGAGAGACCGCAGAGGTGCCTCTTTCGATAATCCGGATCCTTGAATCCCTTAAACTGAAAGATCACGTCAGCTGGGACGATGCCCGGTTGATCCTTAACAGTCAGGGTCTGGAAAACTACCTGATGGAGCACAATCCAAACCTGAGTGCCTCAGTGTTATAGGTAGGTGCCTGATACCTGATCTTATTTTCTCGTTTCAGGCGGTGCAGGTTTACTGGTGATTTCCGGCTGGCCCGCAGCTGCCAGGTAAATTCATGGCTGCTTTCCGCGGGCAGACAACATGTTAATATTTCAATTCTATACGGAGGACTTCGTCTTCACCGGTAATGATATTTTTCACATCGTACACCAGGGGTGAACTCACTTTTTTGCTGACAACGACCCTTGTAACAGAATTAGCTTCCAGATTGATCGATGCAGGTGCATTTGCCATGCCATTAACCAGATGGAAAGGGATGTCAGACTTATTTGTCACTTCGAAGTAAATATTCCTGTCGTTTTCATGATATGGTTTGGAAACAGATATGCACTGATGGAAAAAAGGTTTTGCATATTCTTCCTTTCCTGCTATCATATCATTGAAATAAGCCAGGGTGCGTCCGGCGAACATTGCTTCTTTAAGGGCATCGTGTGTTCTCGCTTTGGCAAATACCAGAGTCATTGGCCTGTTTTTCACCTTATTTGCGGGGTATCTTTCACTGATCACTCCGTGCACATCACTGTTGGCTATGACCGCCAGATTGTTTTCAAGGCAGAATGTCATCACCTTCGGATAGTATTCACTGTCGTTAAAAAATTCTATTCCGTGCATCCATTTGTTTGCAATCAGTTTGCGGTGGATGTCATACATTTTGGGTATGCCGTCCGGTTCCTGTGCTTTCCATCCCGGGTGATTCCACTGGATAAAAGCACCCTGTTTTACGGCTTCCTCTATCACATCAAGAACAGAGTCTTTTGCCAGGGCGGAGGCATCGGTAATAAATAGTGCATTGAGATGGCCAGGGGGCATGGATCGGGTTATTTCAGTACCGTGAACAAGAATTATATTCCCTTCTCTGGCGGCATCCTGTGATATTTTCCAGGCTGCGTTATGATCTGTGGGTATGTATTCTTTATGCGGAAGGTATTCCAGATGGTCGGTAATTGAGATGGCATCGAGCCCGAATATATAAGCCTCGGACACTCTGTTTAAAGGCCATACGTTACCGTCAGAAAATACCGTATGAAGGTGAAAATCGCATTTGAGGGTAACATAGCCCGGCAGATCGGGAACATTTACAATTTTTCTCTGGCCAAAACCCGAAAGACAGACAGCAGCAATTAAAAGAACAATAAGACCTGATTTTTTCATATCATATAGTTTAAACAGTTATTTTTCAGAATTATCGCATGAGGCATTCACATCATCCTTTCTTCTATATTTCTTCATAAAAATATGAGATTTTCTCATCAAAGTCGTCCCAGGTATATATTTTTTTGTTCCTGTGAATGAAATAGTAATTAAGCATGGCAAAATCGCCCACACACATTGTGGTATGAACGAGCAGGAACAGGGAAAGGCTCCATTTCCACACACCGGGAACAATCAGGATGAGTCCGAAAAAAACAATACCCGTAATAATGAATGGCATAATGGCCACAAACTTAAATTGTACAGGAGGGGTAACATGCCGGTGAGCTGTGACGTAAAACATAAACTGCTTAAGATCCATACCTGCCCTTATTCTTTTTGCCCCTGACACAAAAAAGGGGATTATATGAAGCAACTCATGAACGGGGATATAGAGTACCGGGAAAATCAACAATCCCAGCAGAGTGTGAAATATTATTGTCTTAAGGGGATAGTAAGGAGCTATATTGATCCTGACTGTCAGGGCGATGGCAATGATAAAAACACAAACGGACCAGAAAAACATCATTACTGCCGATCTTATTTTTATCTGATCGAATACAAATGACAGCAGTTCGTCATAGGGTATTTTGAGCAATTGTCTGAACCTTGTCTGATCGTCCATATCTTCAACCTGCAATGCCATAGAATAGGGTTTTTCCAAATTTAGTTTTTTGAAAATGTCTGGCAAAGAAAATCATTCGAAAATTCATTTCAGCCGCAGCTGACTTTGCAGGGTTGATAATAAAGAAAAAGGAACTTTTACCATTCTCGCGGGAGGATAAGGATATACGTTAATGGCAGGTCTTGTTCACATTCAGGCAGACCGGGCTTCTCAAAGCAGCCTTGAAGCGGAAGTTATCGGAGACAGTTTTATAGCATGGACAGATCAGGGTTCTATGTATTCCGGCGAACTTTCTATACGAGTTTTTGAACCAGGAATATCAGAACCAGAATCAGTAACAGTAAGAGTATAGCCAGACCTACTTGTCTGCCCGGGAAACGTTTTGGCGGTGCAAAAGCTTCAGCAATTGAAGCGGGAGCACTATCAGCGTGTTTATACCCCGGCATCGTCTGGTATGTACTGGAAGCTTTCTTGTTCTTATCGGGATGAAGTGCGTAAATTATCTCAACAACCTGGCTGGCAACCTTTCTGATCTGATCGCGGTAGAAGGTTTTATTGTGGTTTTCATCAGGATTATCATCCGGCTTCAGAGGTCTGCTTATACCAGCGCCTGAGAATACAAAATCTATTGAACGCAGCCTGCAACCAAGCTCCTTTTCAAGAAGTTCCTTATACTCATAGTCAAGATCATGGATCTTTACAGGGATTATCCTGCTGCAGACATTTCCTGAGGGTGATTTTATATCTCTGCCAGCCTCATCGGCTGATGCCATTTTGTTGAATGCGACGAATTCGTTCTGCCAGGCAGAACTTTCAGGGTCGCAATATGTATGGGAGATGACAGGTATAAAAACTGCAGATCTGAGCTTTGACCCAGGGCTTTTGTCTGCATTGAGGATCTCCGGTAATCCGTCGTGCGGATTTTCGTCAAAATAAATCGAGATGCCTTCCTTGAATGTAAATTTGATCTCTCGTTTCAGGTGGTCGATGAATTCTGAAACCCATCCATCGTGGTTGTTGTCCTCCTGGCGGTAGCTTATATATATATCATATTCGTAACCGGGTATAATACTTGCCATGGAATCATGTTTTAGGTAAACTACAGGTACCATCCGCTTATCTATCAAATTTAATGATTTGAGGCCTCAAATCAAAATTAATTTCCCGGATAATACCCTGAAATACTTCCTGTCAGGAAGTTATGGGAGACGAAAAGTCAGTCCCCTTTGCCAATATTGCCGTACCGGATGTTACTATGTAAAGCGCGCCGGAAGTATCGAAATGCAAATAAATTCCCGCCTGGAAACAAGTTTGTTAAAACGTGATTAAGTGTGATCATATTTTAGTGATAGCATATGAAGCACCGGTTAATACAGGTGCTTCAATTAATGTTGGGTATTTCTCCACAGCCTTTAAAACAATTTTGAATATAAATTACTGTTTTATCTAATGGCCCGTAATTTGATACATTTGTAAAAAAAGGTTTGGATTGAAAACTGCTCCTGCTATACTGTTGTTTCTTTTAAGTGCTGTGTTATCAGGCCAGACTGACACAGGGGGGCAGAGTTATGATACACTTCCGGGGAATTATTACCATCTGTATACGGTTGAACGGGACGGAGTCTCTCTTCCCGAGATTGAAATAAAGGAAGTTTTTGTTGTGGGTCATCCCGGAAAATCAAAGAAATTTCCTTTTAACAAATACCAGAGGCTAATCTATAACCTGAAAAAAGTGTATCCATATGCACTTGTTGTAAGATCAAAATTTGATGAAGTAAATCATGAGCTTGAAAAGATCCAGGGTGACAGCGAAAGGAAAAAATACCTCAGAAACATTGAAAAACAGGTTTTTGGTGAATATGAAGATGATGCGAGGAGCATGACAATAACACAGGGCCGTCTCCTAATAAAGCTGATCGACAGGGAGACACAGAATACTTCCTATGAACTTATAAAGCAATACCGGGGCAGTTTTTCTGCTTCGTTCTGGCAGTTTATAGCACGAATCTTTGGTACTGACCTTAAAGCAGAGTATGATCCTATGGGAGAGGATTTTCTTATTGAGCTGATCCTGATCGAAATTGAGGCTGGACGGCTGTGAAAAAACCTTCCCGGAGCTTATGCTTACCAGTATCTGATAAAACATCATGATCAAATGAAGCGTCTTTTTATTGCCGTTAATGTTGAACCCGGAACAAATCTTACCAAGGCCCTGACTGCATTCAGGGCCGGACTGGCATTTGAGAATATCAGATGGGTCGATAATTCAGGTCTTCATCTGACACTTGCCTTTCTGGGCGACACAGAAGAGGACCGGATCAGGCCACTCAGCATGGTAATGAAGCAAAAATGCTCAGGAGTACAGCCATTTGAATTTATCCTCAAAGGGTCAGGGATTTTCAGAAATCGGAAGGCCCCTAAAGTTATATGGCTCGGGGCAGAGAAAACAGAACAGCTGTACGTGCTTTACAACAGTATCCGGGAAGGACTTGACGAGGCGGGATTCGTTGCTGAAGGGAGGCAGTTCAGCCCTCATCTTACAATCGGGAGGATAAAATCATTAAAAGACAGAGGTGCCCTGGAAACTATTATCGCAAAATACAGGGAAACGGAATTTCAAACCATTAAGGTCGAAAGCGTTATACTTTATCAGAGCATTCTTCTTGGAACGGGTCCTGTTTATAAGGTTGTGGACAGGTTCAGGCTTTCCTGACTATTTTAAAAAGCTGAGTCAGCAAGACAGACAGCATATTCACTCCACCTGGCCGCTTACTGCTGTAACCGTTGCTCAGCTATGAAAGCTCAAGGCCCTGATAAATCAGCAGTAACAAAGTGACGCATAAAAAGGCTCCATGTTACTTTTAATATTGTTTGTAAGATCCTCAGCAGGCAGCCTGTGTGACCAAAAGTGTTGAAAAAAATTTATGATGTCGCAAAAGATCACTTTTGCCGTTGCGCAGCTGTAATCCCGAACCACAATTTTTTTATTTTTGCTATCGCAAATCCGTTCACCAGTCTCGATGATGACAGAATCGTTCGAAGCAAAAGGTAAAAGAAAAAAACTTGTTGAAGAGCTGCGGAAAAAGGGCATAGATGATGAAGAGGTTCTCCGGGCAATTAACACTGTTCCAAGGCACTTGTTCATGGATCCGGCATTTCTTAACCATGCATATGTCGACAAGGCATTTCCGATATCTTCCGGACAGACAATTTCGCAGCCATACACTGTAGCTGTGCAGACCTCGCTTCTGAGAGTGAAAAAAAGGGATAAGATCCTTGAAATTGGTACCGGATCTGGTTACCAGGCTGCTATTCTGGCAGAAATGGGTGCAAAGGTATATACTATCGAACGTTACAGGGAGCTTTATTTGAAGGCTCAGAAAATACTTACGTCATTGGGATATTCTGCTGACTTTTTTTATGGTGACGGGTATGAGGGAAAACCGCAGTATGGCCCGTATGACGGGATAATTATCACTGCTGCTGCTCCGGAGATCCCGGAAAATCTTCTTGCACAGCTGAAAACAGGAGGGAGGCTTGTAGTACCCTTAGGCCGCAGCTTCTCACAGACAATGACAGTTGTTGAACGTGCCGGAGAGGAAAAATACGATTACTCAAGCCATGGCAGCTTTGTTTTTGTCCCTTTGCTTAAAGGGACCGTAAACTGATTGAACGACAGATGGAAATATATAGATTTATTTTTTCACCCATAGAGGTTAACACATTCATTCTTACGGATGAAACCGGAAGCTCTGCAATTATCGATTGCGGATGCTATGACAGCAGCGAGTTCGGCAGACTTGCCGGCTGGCTGGATAATAAAGGACTTGAGCCGGAATTACTGCTGAATACGCACTGTCATCTTGATCATATCTTCGGCAACAATTATTTGTTGGAAAAGTATGGACTAAAGGCTGTGTGTCATGAGCTGGAAGAACCCAACAGAAACAATGCCCTGAATTATGCTGCTTTCTGGGGACTTACAATGGATCCACCGCCGGAGCCCGGTAGCTTAATTTCTGAAGGCCAGGAGGTGGCTTTTGGGAATACAACCCTCAGGGCTCTTCATGTGCCGGGGCATTCAGCCGGCAGCCTGGCGTTTTATTCGGAGAAGGATAATGTCGTCTTTACCGGCGATGCTCTCTTTGCCGGAGGTATTGGCAGAACCGATCTTCCCGGAGGCGATTACAGGACTCTCATAACCAGTATAAAAGAAAAGTTATTTATTCTTCCTCCCGAGACTGTTGTTTGGCCAGGCCATGGAGAAAAGACAACAGTTGGAGCAGAAATAAACTCAAATCCATATTTTATTAACACCTGATCAATAAGGTTCCCAAAGTGGTTTCTAATTGCTATTTTAGCCGTTTATGAAACTCAATTCTTTTTCATTTGTTAATTCATAAATGCTAAAATATGCCTGCTGATAACTTTGTTAACCGTCATAATGGTATCCGTGATAGTGACCTGCCTCACATGCTGAAGATCACGGGAGTAAATTCACTGGATGAGCTTATTGACAGAGCCGTACCTCAGTCAATAAGGCTCAGGAAACCACTCAGGCTGCCACAGGCACTGAGTGAGAACGAATACCTTGCCGAACTCAGAAGAATAGGGTCAAGGAATAAGCTTTACCGTTCGTTCATAGGCCAGGGTTACTATGGAGTTGCACCTCTTTCGGTGATCGTAAGGAATGTTCTGGAAAATCCGTCCTGGTATACTTCATATACACCATATCAGGCTGAAATATCGCAGGGAAGGCTTGAAGCGCTGCTTAACTTCCAGACAATGGTCGCAGAGCTTACAGCAATGCAGATAGCAAACGCTTCACTGCTGGATGAGTCAACTGCAGCAGCAGAAGCTATGATCATGATGTTCAACGCCCGTTCGCGCGCTGCCGTTAAAGCCGGAGCCAGGAAGTTCTTTGTTGATGATGACATGTTCCTTCAGACACTTGACGTGCTGGCTACCCGTTCGCGACCTCTTGGAATTGAAATTGTCAGAGGTGATTATAAAAATGCGGTTTTCGATGAATCGTACTTTGGAGCCATTGTTCAGTATCCTGCAGGTTCAGGCCGGATAAGGGATTATCGCGAATTTTGTGAGAAAGTGCACTCAGCGGGTTCTCTGGTTGGAGTGGCGGCTGATCTGATGAGCCTTGCCATACTTACACCTCCCGGTGAATGGGGAGCGGATATAGTGGTAGGCTCAAACCAGCGCTTCGGCCTTCCCATGAGCTTCGGAGGCCCGCATGCCGGCTTTTTTGCCACAAGGGATGATCTGAAAAGAAACATGCCTGGCAGGATAATAGGAGTATCAGTGGATGCCCAGGGAAATCATGCCTTAAGAATGGCACTTCAGACCAGAGAGCAACACATCAAACGGGAAAGAGCTACTTCCAACATTTGTACTGCACAGGCACTTCTCGCCACCATGTCGGGTATGTATGCCCAGTATCACGGTCCTGATGGGCTTAATAGAATAGCTGAACACATCAGTAAGTCAGCCGGTACTGTAAACGATGCTCTGGTCAGACTGGGTTACCGGCAGATCAATGACAGCTTCTTTGATACTTTAAAGATGGAACTGCCTGAAGGTGTTACACAGGAGGACATCAGAAAAGTGGCTTTAAGCAGGGAGATAAATTTTTTCTATCCTTCTGATGGTTCTGTGGTTCTCAGTACTGACGAGATAACAACCCTGGAAGAGATAAACGACATTGTAACGGTTTTTGCGATGGCTGCCGGAAAAAGGTCGGTGCCTTTTAAGGAAATGTGCACCTGCAATAATATCGATGATAAGTTCATAAGAAAATCGCAATATCTTAAAACTGCAGCATTTAACAGTTATCACAGTGAAACTGAAATGATGAGGTATATCAAGCTGCTTGAAAGAAAAGATTTTTCCCTTACTCACAGTATGATCTCACTTGGCTCATGTACAATGAAGCTCAATTCAGCGAGCTCGATGTTTGCGATGAGCTGGCCCGAGTTTGGGAACATACATCCTTTTGTGCCTGAAAACCAGGCACAGGGATATTATCAGCTTATGGATGAGCTCGGTGAAGCCCTTAAAGAGCTGACCGGGTTCTCATCTGTTTCGTTTCAGCCAAATTCCGGGGCGGCCGGGGAGTATGCCGGACTACTCGTAATAAGGGAATACCACCTGAAGAATGGTCAGGGGCACAGAAACATAGCTCTTATCCCTTCATCAGCCCATGGCACCAATCCGGCCAGTGCCGTTATGGCCGGAATGCAGGTGGTTGTTGTCGAGTGTGATAACAATGGAAACATTGATATAGTGGATCTGAGAAAAAAAGCCGAAGAGCACGGGGACAATCTTGCAGTATTCATGATAACATATCCCTCAACCCATGGTGTGTTTGAAGCCGGGGTGATGGAGATGTGTGAAATAATTCACAATAATGGAGGCCTTGTTTATATGGACGGAGCCAATATGAATGCGCAGGCAGGATTGACCAGTCCTGGTTATATAGGAGCTGATGTCTGTCATCTTAATCTTCATAAGACATTCTCAATACCGCATGGGGGCGGAGGTCCCGGAATGGGTCCCATACTTACAACTGACATTTTGGCTGAGTTCCTTCCTTCCCACCCGGTTGTGAAAACAGGAGGATCGCACGGGATTACAGCCGTAGCATCTGCTCCTTTCGGGAGCGGACATATTTTGACAATATCCCATGCATATATAAGGATGATGGGCCCTGACGGGCTTATCCGGGCAACCAGGATCGCGATCCTTAATGCTAATTATATAGCAGCATCGTTAAAAGGATGGTATAAAACTCTTTACAAAGGAGAAACCGGTTTTGTTGCTCATGAGATGATACTGGACTGCAGGAGCTTCAAAACTGAGGCCGGAGTAACAGAATCAGACATAGCAAAGAGGCTGATGGATTACGGATTTCACGCCCCGACTCTTTCTTTCCCTGTACATGGCACAGTGATGGTGGAGCCTACCGAATCGGAATCACTCAGGGAACTCGACAAATTTATACAAGCCATGAAATCAATATGGGATGAGATTCAACAGATAAAAGAAGGTGATGCCGACCGTGAAGATAACGTTCTTCATAATGCACCTCATACAGCAGGCGTCGTAACGGCGGATGAATGGAACCATAGTTACGGCCGGCAAAAAGCAGCTTATCCCCTTCCGTGGATAGCGGAAAACAAATTCTGGCCATCAGCCGGCAGGGTTGATGACGGGTACGGCGACAGAAACCTTGTCTGTACCTGTGACCCGATCGATACTTACAGAATGGAAACATTTAAATTCTGATGAGGGAGAGACACATACCGGAACATCATCAGGATTGTTTTCGACTGGTTTGAACTATATTCCGGGACTGCATCACACAGTCTTTGGTGTATTCTTCTCACCGGTAAGCCTCTTTGTTTTATGCAAACCCGTAATATGTTATATATTAATATATTGCGTCTTAATTTGCCTGGCCAGGGAAGATGAAAGGATGATGAAAAAAGTGAGCAGAATGGCCAGAAACATGAGCAGGGATATTTAAATTTTTTTCTCTTGAAATTAATTCACAAATTTAACATCTGTACATTTACAGGATTAACTCGTTCCGGATGACTGATCTCTCATGGTATGACCTTGTTGCCCTGGCTGACGGCAGGCAGCCTTCTTACAGACCTGTGGGCTTTATTATTGACAGTCCCTGGATTCCTGAATGGTACGGGATCTCAAAGATAGATTATTACACATCGGATGAACTGTGGCTTAAAGCCAACCTCAGGGCAATCAGCAGATTTCCCGGGGTGTGGTTTCTTCCGGGATTCTGGTCGGAATATGGAATGTGCACGGAGCCGTCGGCCTATGGATCACGGCTGATATTCGCAGAAGATAATATGCCTTATGCGGAGAAGGTGATAAAAGACATAATCGATATTGATGATTTGACTTTTCCTGACGTCAGAACTGACGGCCTGCTGCCGTTCATGATCAACAGGTTGAAGGTGAATCACAATTCAATAAGGAAGGCAGGTCATGAAATAAGGTTTGCAATTTCAAGAGGACCGTTTAATATTGCCAGTTTTCTGATGGGAACAACTGAGTTCATGACAGCTCTCGCCCTTGAGCCTGAGCGTTCGCATAAGCTGTTGTCGGGGATTACCGATTTTGTATGTGATTGGATCTCATGGCAGAAAGATTGTTTCCCGACTATAGAGGGAGTGTTCATCCTTGATGATATTATCGGATTTGTCGGAGATGCTGATTTCAGGGAGTATGTTGTACCGTTGTTCAGAAGGATATTTGGTTGTACAGGATCGAAAATACGATTTCTTCACAATGATGCTGAAGGACTTATAACAGCAGGATATCTGAAGGATATGGGGGTTAATATGTTCAATTTCTCCTTCCTTCATTCCACAGCCAGAATACGTGAACTGGCAGGCCCCGGTATTGTGCTGGTAGGGAATCTGCCTCCAAGGGATATTCTTGCGGCAGGCACTCCCGGTCAGGTAACCGAAGGGGTAAATGCTATGATGAAAGAGACTCATCGTCATGAAAGTATTTTATGGTCGGCCGGTGGGGGAATGCCTCCGGGAGTGAAAGATGAAAACATTGATGCATTTATTGATGCAGTAAATAACTTTTAACATATGCTCAGATGAAAAAACTTCTAATTTTGATCCTTCCGCTGTCGGTAATACTATATGCATGCGGTTCAGGAAATTCACGACAAAAACAGCGTAGTCAGATGGAAGAGAAATATCAGGTAAAACTGATAACAGTCGATCCGGGTCACTTTCATGCGGCTCTTGTTCAGAAGACGATGTATGACCAGGTTTCACCCGATGTTCATGTATATGCTCCGGAAGGGCCTGATGTACAGCAATATCTTGAGAGGATATCAGGATACAATACACGTACTGAAAATCCGACAAAATGGAATGAAATAGTTTATAAGGGAAACGATTTCTTCGAGAGAATGCTGGAAGAGCGTCAGGGTAATGTAGTGGTGTTGTCGGGTAATAACAGGAAAAAGGCTGAATATATTACCCGGTCGGTAAATTCCGGCATGAATGTTCTGGCCGACAAGCCTATGATCATTCTGCCCGGGGATTATCCGAAGCTTGAGAAGGCTTTCGCCATGGCTGAAGAGATGGGGATCCTGCTCTATGACATAATGACGGAAAGGTTTGAGATAACCACAATACTTCAAAAGCTTTTATCGCAGAGGGAAGAAATCTTCGGGACACTTGTCAATGGGAGTATTGATGACCCGGCTGTTACCAAAGTTAGTGTTCATCATTTCTCCAAAATAGTATCGGGTACGCCCCTGCTCAGGCCTGCCTGGTTTTTTGATGTTGACCAGCAGGGAGAGGGAATAGTTGATGTGACCACTCATCTCGTGGATCTGATACAGTGGGAATGTTTTCCGGAGCTTATACTGAGTCCTTCAGATATAAATATGGCAGAAGCAAGAAGATGGCCGACAGTAATTACACCTGGAGAGTTCAGGAATGTTACCGGACTTGAAACTTACCCGGATTTTTTGCAGAAAGACGTTAAGGACGGAAACCTGCATGTATATGCAAACGGGGAAATGAAATATCAGATCAGGGGAATATGGGCAAATGTATCGGTGGAATGGAAATACCAGGCACCTCCCGGTGGCGGAGACACCCATTATTCTGTAATGCGCGGTACTAAATGCAATCTGGTAATAAAGCAGGGCGCTGACGAAAAATTCGTTCCTACCCTGTACATCGAGAACATCAGAGGCTTGTCTCCTGACGAAATGACTGAAAAACTGCGGGCTGCCATTGAAGATCTTCCATATGAAGGGCTTTCTGTGGAAAAAGCAGAGAGGAATTCCGTTATGGTAAATATTCCTGCTGAGCTCAGGGTGGGGCATGAAGAACACTTTGGGCAGGTTACGGAGGCTTTTCTTGAATTCCTGAAGGCCGGAAGACTTCCGGAGTGGGAAGTCCCTGGCATGATAACAAAGTACTATACTACCACGGCGGCCCTCAAAAAGGCTAAGGAATGAATCCGCCGCAGTCTGAAGAAGGTGGTTCAGATGTAATAAGACAACACACTTTTCCTGGTGATGGATTACTGTGCCGCAGATGAATTCTCAATAGCATCCTCAACGACAGCTGAGTAAAGTTCATAAAGATCGATACCTGCAACCTTTGTCTGCTTGGGGATAAGGCTCTCGTTTGTCATGCCCGGAACGGTGTTTATTTCCAGGAAAAAGGGTTTTTTGCCTATAACTATGAAATCGACTCTGACAATCCCTCTGCAGCCGAGGTAGTCGTATATTTCAGAGCTTAATAGCTGTATGTCATTAATAACTTCCCCGGGGAGATCAGCAGGCGTTACCTCATCTGACTTTCCGGGAGTGTATTTTGCTTCAAAGTCGAAAAATTCATTTTTACTGATTATTTCAGTAACAGGCATAGTTGTTTTGCCTGACCTTGTCCGTGCAACTCCGCAGGCAACTTCTCGTCCGTCCATGAAGGCTTCGGCAAGCACTTCGGCACTTTCAGCAAAGGCTTTTTCAAGGGCGGGAACCAGTTCTTTCTCAGTTTTCACTTTGGTTACTCCATAACTTGATCCGCTTTCATTGGGTTTTACAAAGCATGGAAGCCCGACCTTGCTGATAATGCCTGCCGGATCTTTGATGTTTCCTTTCCTGAGAAGTATTGCTTCAGCCATCGGTATTCCGTAATCCTTAAGGTAGAGCTTGCATGCATGTTTGTTGAAGGTAAGCGCCGAGCAGAATGAACCACAGCTTGTATAGGGTATTTTCATCATGTCAAAGTAAGCCTGAAGCAATCCGTTCTCCCCGGGAGTGCCATGAATTGCAATAAATACTGCGTCAAACCTGACCTTGCCTTCATCGGTTATAAGGGCAAAGTCGTTTTTATCTACATTGTGATATCGTCCTTTACTGTCTTCCCAGTACCAGTTGTTGCCCCGGATAACAATAATGTATGTTATGTATCCTTTTGAAAGCACTTTTTCAACTTCAACAGCACTCTTTATCGAAATATTATATTCTGAAGAGTCTCCTCCGGCAGCAATTGCAATTGTCTTCATCTCATTCTGATGGTTTTTGAGGCCTAAATTAGCAATTAATGAAAATAACAGTGATCTTAAGCGATGAATAAAATCAATATATTAACTTTGATTTGCACTTAAAAATAAAGAAAATGAAAAAAGGTTGCTTAATCTGGATTATCATCGGAGGATTTGTTTTGCTGATTGTCCTCGGTTTTATTTCCTGGGGAGTAAAAGTTTACAACAATATGGTGTCTCTTCAGGAGGGTGTCACCAGTCAGTGGGGCAACGTTGAAACACAATATCAGCGCAGGGCCGACCTGATTCCAAACTTTGTAAATACTGTAAAAGGAGCAGCTGAATTCGAACAGGAGACGCTTACGCAGGTAATAGAAGCACGGGCGAAGGCCACGCAGGTTACACTTGATCCTGCAAATATGACTCCTGATAACCTGCAGCAGTTTCAGGCAGTCCAGGGTGAATTGAGTTCTGCACTGTCACGTCTTATGGTGGTAATTGAAAGATATCCAGAGCTAAAGGCAACCCAGAATTACAGAGATCTGCAGGTAGAACTTGAAGGGACGGAGAACAGGATCTCTGTAGCGCGTACAAGATTCAATGAGGTTGCCCGGGCATTCAATACTTATATTAAAAAGTTTCCTCAGAATATGATAGCCGGAATTTTCGGATTCACTTCACGGCCCTATTTTGAATCGATGGAAGGGGCAGAAAGGGCTCCCCAGGTGCAGTTTTAAACAGCAGTTTAATATAATGGAAATAAAAGCCTCAACTTTCTTTTCGAAGGAGCAGCAGGAACAGATCCTTTCTGCCATCAAACAGGCAGAAAAAGCAACTTCGGGAGAAATCAGGGTCCATATCGAAACATTTCTTGCCGGAGACGTTCTTGACAGGGCAGCATGGATTTTTAAAAAGATCAAAATGCATGAGACCAGGGCACGAAACGGGGTGTTGTTCTATATGGCCTTAAGGAACAGGCAGTTTGCGATCATTGGCGATAACGGCATAAATGAGAAAGTCCCGGAAGGTTTCTGGGACAATGTTAAAGAGCTTCTTGAAATAAAGTTCGGGGAAAACAGGTTCACCGAGGGACTTGTCGAGGCAATAATTCTTTCCGGGGAACAGCTCAGGGATCACTTCCCGTTTGAAGAGGACGACGTGAACGAACTTCCGGATGGTGTATCTTTTGATGATCCAGATTTAATTAATACCTGATGAGATACAGATTTTCAGCACTATTGCTGACCGGAGCAATTCTTGTTGCATCATCCGCAGGAAAGATTTCAGCCGGGGATTTTCCGGAAAAACCATTTCCCCCGCGGCTGGTCAATGATTTTGCCGGGATGCTGGATTATAAGGATCAGGTTGCCCTTGAAAATAAGCTTATGGCCTTCAGCGACTCAACATCAACACAAATAGCTGTAGTTACTGTCACCGATCTTCACGGATACGACCGTTCAGACTATGCTTTCCGTCTGGCAGAGCAATGGGGTATAGGACAGAAAGGAAAGGATAACGGCTTGCTGATACTTGTAAAAGCAAAGACATCAGAGTCGTCACGTGGAGAGGTTTTTATAGCTCCGGGTTATGGACTGGAAGGAGTTATACCGGATATTGTATGTGCACAGATAATTGATAATGAGATTATCCCTGAGTTTAAGACGGGAAATTACTTTGAGGGTCTCGACGGGGCAACAAATATCATTATGTCACTGGCATCCGGTGAATTTCCGGCTGATGATTATCTCAACAGGAACAACGATGATTACAGCGGTCTGGTTCCATTACTTTTATTTCTTATATTTTTCATTGCCCTGATGCTTTTCCGGAGCAGCGGAGGTTCCAATCAAAAGCATATCAGCCGCAAAGGCCTGCCGCTGTGGGTGTTATTAACAATGATGAATTCCGGAAGCAGCAAGCACAAGGGAAGCTGGGGAGGTTTCTCAGGAACAGGAGGATTTGGCAGAGGCGGTGGAGGTGGTTTCGGAGGTTTTGGAGGAGGCAGCTTTGGAGGCGGTGGCGCAGGAGGCAGCTGGTAAAGGCAGGCTCAGCCTCAGCCTCAGCCTCTGGCAGGCTTACTGATCATCTCTTCCGGAGATATAGTTTCTCCATTTTTCAATTACCATTAGCATATCGTCAGGCAAACAGGAATCGAAAGAGAGCCTTTTTCCCGTTACAGGGTGGTCAAATGCCAGAGATTTTGCATGCAATGCCTGTCGTGGCATAATTTTGAAGCAGTTTTTAACAAATTGCTGGTATTTGGTGAAAGTTGTTCCCTTGCGGATAATGTAGCCGCCATATTCGTCATCACTGAAAAGCGGATGTTTTATGTGGCTGAAATGGACCCTTATCTGGTGAGTACGGCCGGTTTCAAGCCTGCATTCGACAAGTGAGACATATCCGAGCTCCTCTACGACCTTATAATGTGTAACAGCTGGTTTTCCCTGACTTCCGTCGGGAAATACCTGCATTATCTTTCTGTTGCGCAGGTTTCTTCCCACATTACCTGTTATTGTCCCTTCATCAGGTTTGGGTATACCCCAGACCAGGGCTGTATATTTCCGGTCGGTAGTTCGTTCATAGAACTGTCTGGAAAGCCTGTTAAGTGATAGTTCAGTTTTTGCGACAACAAGGATCCCGGATGTGTTCTTGTCGATCCTGTGAACAAGGCCGGGTCTCATCTCTCCTGACCTGAAGAGCGGCATTTCACTGAAATGCCACATGAGGGCATTGACCATGGTGCCCGTGTAATTTCCATATGCCGGATGCACAACCATCCCGGCCTTTTTATTGACGACTACAATATCGTCGTCCTCGTAGATAATATCAAGAGGTATGTTCTCCGGTATAAGGTTAATTTCTCTCGGGGGATCCGGAAGAACTATCCGTATCTGATCACCAGGATGTACCCTGTAGTTTGACTTTACCGGAATATTATTTACCAGAATATTTCCGGCGCTGGCGGCATTCTGAATGCGGGTCCTTGAGGTATTCTCAAGCCGGGTTGACAGATATTTGTCGAGCCTCAGCAGCGACTGGCCCGGTTCGACGTTAAGCCGGTAATGCTCAAAAAGTTCCTGTTGTTCATTGATCAGTTCCTCTTCCATTGCCGATTTCACCTCACTTTAACAAGCCGGGCAAAACCAGTCTTCCTGCCTTTTTCCACTACAACAACAGAATAGATTCCTTTGGTTAAAAAGGATATATCGATTATGGAGTCATAAGGCACTGTTTTCACCTGTCTTCCAAACATATCAAAAAAAGAAACATAAACGGGGTGATGTGGTTCTCCCCCGGGAAGTTCAATGGATATGACATCCGAGGCCGGGTTGGGATAGATTTTAAAAGAAGGCATCTGCCGAGGATCCGGAATATCATCTACAGATGTAGTTTTAATGGGATCGCCAACCACTGGTCTGATCATCAGAGAACCTGCAACCTGTGATTGGTTCCATTCGCCGTTTAGCCAGTAGAACTGTCTTCCGTTATGCGGTGTATTGATGTCAAGTCCTGCGTTCAGGAATGTTTCGGAACGCTGTTTCCAGCCGACGTAAAAAATACCTTCAGTTTCCACACCATCAGGGAGAATATAAGTATAGAATCCGTTATTACCATCTCCGGGCTCAACCATCAACCCTTCGGCAGAATATATCATATCTCCCGGGATACCTCCGTTATCACTCCAGATCATCAGATCAAATGCCCGCCTGTTACTGTTCATATAACTGTCGTTAAAGCATATTTTAACTGCCCTGACAGTATCCCTGACAAAGGACCTGAACTTTAGTGCGACCATGGCATTTCGTGAGCCAAGGCCATTGATACCGTATCCTGCTTCAGAGGTGCCGTCATCAAAGGCAAAATAATTGCCAAAATCCTGATAGTATTTTACCGTATCATTTTGCTTTGGGTCAAAATCGTCAGTTATCAGGTAGCATGTGATAAGAAAGCGGGCTGAGTCTTCGCCGGGTGAGTCAAATGTATAAATAAGGGCTGCTTCATAATCAACATCTGACTGAGGGGCGATATTGGTTGCACCGGCTGAAAATGAATGTACCTGCAAATTTCTGAATACATCCCTTACAGTGAAATTCCGTGTGACATTTCTGGTAATAATATCGTTATTCCTGTAGTAGATTGAGATCCCCGAGCCCATTTCCTGGAGGTATACCTGCCGGAACTGTTTCCAGGGCATTGCCTCGTGAGTTTTGAGAACCGATCTTACTGGTTTCCGGAAAGCAACATCTGCAACAGTAGTGTCTGAAATGCTTCTGTTCCTGTCAAGGTATATATAGTCGATGTTCCATTGATCGGAGTTGCCGACTTCGGAATATCTTTCCTGGGGCAAACCTGGCAGACTCACATGGTTAATGAACCGGAACCTGAATCCGCTCTTCAGGAATCTCGGCTGGTTAATGTTGATCATCACCCGTGTGAATCCTTTGATTGTATCCCCTTCAGCTTTCCATACGGAGTACCACCTGAGTTCTTCGGGTGCATAGAACTGGAGAATGAGGGTGTCATTTTTTTCAGGCGGGTCTGCCAGCCCCCCTGCCTCGTAAAAGAAGCTGAGCCAGATGTTTTCCGAGGCGGCATAATTCAGATTAATCGGATTAGATGTCAGGTGGTCTGCCTGAAATATTTCGCCCAGGGCAGATTCGTATAAATTCCCCTCATCATCAAGGGCATCAAGTGTGGCAACTCCGATCGTGATCTGATTATCAGTATATGTGTTGTTGATAAAGGCGAACCTGTCGCTCCATTTTCTGTTGTCAGGAAAAATATCAGTTACGGAAAAGTCATCAAAAAAAGGAAGTTCGAGAGTGTCAGCAGCCAGGGCCTTTGAATCCTTGCGAGACTCCTTTCGGTCCGATACAAGTAAATTCTTCTGAAGTCCGGTAACAATTTCCTGAGCTGAAGCCGGTATAATTAAAATACTGAAGAGGGATATATATGTAATTAGTTTCCTGGTCATCAGATTAGTTTAGATGCCTGACATGAACACCGGCGATCCGCACGGTATCAATGCGTATTGAAGCAGTGTCGGCAGGCAGTTTGGCAGAATCGACAGTGAGCCACAGATAAACTGCAGAGCCAAGCTGCAGGGTTGCATCAAATTTATATTCTGGATTTTGTTTGTAAACAAAAGCATTTACAGAATCTTCACCGGTAGTGATTGTGTTGTCATAGATGAAAGTCCCCAGGTTAAGGGATGCACCAAGGATCAGATCTGTTGCAGGTCCTAGCTTCAGCCCTACGAGGTCAGGCACTGATGTTCTCTGATTGCTCAGGCCCTTTCCCAGAACCAGGTCAATAACAGATCCTTTCTGGAGTGAATCTCCTTCAGCTACCTTCCTTCCATTGTATAGTTGTTCAAGGACCACGTCAATTGAAATGTCAGGAATATATCTCAGGGTGCCCATCTCGAGCCCGGCGCTTTCAATAAGGGCAAGCGCCTGTCGTTTAGGCAGGTCAATCAGATTCGGCATGGCAGTCATTTCAGGATTGAAAGCATTCATTGTCAGCATGATGTTTCTCCATTTTTTGACCTTGAAACCCGGCCGGGGATTCTGTTCGGCAATACAACCGCGGGGAACTGCATTGGTATAAACTGAGTCTACTATCTGAAACCTGAGTTTGTTTCTTCTTGCCTGTTCAGTTACCTGTTCCAATGTCAGTCCCGTGAAATCGGGAACAGCTTTTGCCTGACCATGACGTGTATAGAAATTCAGCCATACCAGTGTGATCATTATCACTCCTATCAGAATGACCAGCGCCAGTGCAAGATTTTTAACAAATAATTTACTGAGGATAAAGTCTTTTAGGCTCATAATGGCATTCTGACATTAAATTATAACGCAAAGATATTTATAAAATTATAAAGAGAATCTCTTTCCACCGGGGTGAAAGAAGCATCGCGTATAAGCTTTAATACTTCGTCTGCTGTCATTACAGGATTTTTTTCACCCGACCCTGCCATGGAATATATTTTTGTTGTGTCGTCAATTGTTCCGTCAAGATCATCTGTTCCGAACAACAGGCTCAGACCGGCCGATTCTTTACCCATCATCGGCCAGTAAGCCTTTATATGATTGATATTGTCCAAATATATCCGCGACACTGCATAGTTCCTCAGATCATCAATAATAGTTGTTTCCCCGGTTCCTGACATTGGATTATTTTCCTTTTTGTACTTGAGTGGAATAAAGGCGTTAAATCCTCCGGTTTTGTCCTGCAGTGTCCGGATCCTTTCCATGTGGTCGATTCTGTGCGGGTATTTTTCAATATGGCCGTAAAGCATTGTGGCATTCGACGACAGCCCTGTTCTGTGAGCTGTCTCATGTATGCTTAACCATTTTGAGGAACCTGTTTTTTCAGGACAGATCTTTGCCCTGATCTTTTCATCAAAAATCTCAGCGCCGCCTCCCGGTATTGAATCCAGTCCATATTCCTTAAGCATTTTAAGCCCTTCGGTAATGCTCACCCCTGTTTTAAGTATCATATGTTCCAGCTCGATCGCGGAGAAGGCCTTTATATGAACGGAAGGCCTGTGTTTTTTAATCCTTGAAAGAAGAGCTCCATAATAATGGAGATCATGATGAGGGTGCACCCCCCCGACAATGTGAATTTCGGAGACGGGTCTGTCATCAAAGCCTTTTATAATATCCATGATCTCATCATGACTGTGTTCCCAGCTTTCAGGATCACCGTCCTTCTTATGGTATGAGCAGAATCTGCAATTGTAGATGCATTTATTTGTTGGTTCGATATGAAAATTACGGACGAAAAATGCATAATTGCCATTCTTTCTTCTTCGCACAATCCCGGCCATAAGGGCGAGTGACGGAAGATCAGCCTTATTATACAGCATTAACCCTTCTCCGGGTGCAATACGGATCCCTTCAACAATCTTCTGTGCAATTGCCCGTATTTCAGGATCGGGAACAAGATTAACCAGTTCAGCCATTTCTTTTTATGATACCGGTAAAAGTAGTGAAAAAAAAAGGGCTGGAGAACCAGCCCTGCATAAGATATTTCAGGCAATATTTTACTTTGGTTTGAGCTCTGATGAGACAGTAAGCTTTTTTCTCCCTTTTGCTCTGCGGGCTGCAAGGACTCTACGGCCATTGGGTGTCGACATCCTTTCCCTGAAACCATGCTTGTTAGCTCTCTTTCTTCTTGATGGCTGATATGTCCTTTTCATGATTTTCTGTATAAAATTCCAAGTACTCTTTTTTATTCAGAGCGCAAAGATAGACATTTTTTGAAAAACAACAATTGCTACAATCAAAATTCACAGATCACAGAGGCAGATGAATGATTTTTTTTGTTTCGAAAAAAGGATGGTCGAAAAATCCTGATATATTCCAGATTCGCGCCATTTTTTTGTACCGGCCCAGTTCACCGGTCAGATCACCCCCTTTAAGGTACAGGATGCCGTTCTGAAGGTCATTTAAAGAATTTTTTGCGACGTTCTTCGAGGTAAGTTCAACGAACGAGGGAAAGCTGGTCACAGCCCTGCTTACAATAAAATCATACTTGCCGCTTTCATTCTCTATTCTCCTTTTTACGGGAATGACATTCGAAAGACCAATCTCCAGGGCAACTGCAGATACGACACTTATCTTTTTCCCGATGGAGTCTATAAGAGTAAAACTGCATTCCGGAAACATTATAGCAAGCGGTATCCCGGGAAATCCTCCGCCGGTGCCGGCATCAAGAATGGTTGTCGAATGTCTGAAATTGATTATTTTAGCGACAGACAGGGAGTGTATTAAATGGTGAATGAAAAAATTGTCGATATCTTTTCTGGAGATCACATTTATTTTGGAGTTCCAGATGCGGTATATTTCCTCAAGTTTTGAGAATTGCTCTTTCTGTAATTCAGAAAGGCCGGGGAAATACATCTTGATATTATCTGGCACTACCTGTCGCCTGTTTTAATGAAAATGTTATATAGCAGGGATTTGGCCCTGAAGAGCTGAGCCTTGACTGTTCCGATGGGAAGGTTGAGTTCAGAAGCTATCTCCTCGTATGAATATTCTTTATAGTATCTTAGTTCAATAAGCCTTCTGTAGCGGGGTTTGAGCTGGTTGACTATTTTCCGGAGTACGGCTATCTTCTGATCGTTAATAAGGGCCTCCTCGGGATCCGGAAGATCCGACTGAAGATTAACGGTAAGACTGTCCAGATCATCATAGACCTGATCAACCGGGACAGGTGAAGCCTGTTTTTTACGTATGAAGTCAATACAATTATTGGTGGCAATCTTGAAAAGCCAGGTGCTGAAGGCGAACTCAGGGGTAAAAAGATCTATATTCCGGAAAGCTTTACCGAATGATTCAATAGTCAGATCTTCGGCATCTGAAGAATTATTGACCATCTTCAGCAGCATAAAGTATATTGAATCCCTGTAACGGTTCATCAGTATGGCAAATGCTTTGTCGTCACCTTTCTGCGCCCTGGTTACAAGAAGGAGATCATTTCTTGCCTTATCCGATAATCCGCTTACTATTTCCATACACTTTTGCAGGAGCTCTTATGATAATTGCTAAAATAAACCAGGAGATTAATAAAAGGAGAAAATATATCAAATATTATTGCAGAAAAAAGTAATCCCGGTTCATTGAGCCTTTTTTGTGCCATTGAATAAATAACCACCTGGGTTGTCATCCTGATAATCAGTCCGGCCACAACAAAGGGCAACAGGTGTGCTTTTACGAGGAGTATTATTGCGGAGACATAAAAAAGCACTCTGGAGGCAGGCTCGGCAACAAGGATAATCCTGTCACGGAATTTGTAGTGGACTGCAGTAGTGAGGTGTCTTCTTTTTTGCTTGAACCATGTCTTTATGTCGGGAGAGGGAACTGATCTTGTATGTGTTTCAGGGCTGTATTCCACCCGTGTGTTTTCACTGCCGGCATTGGCGTTCACAAAAAGGTCATCATCTCCCGATATTATATGATTGTGAGAGCTGAATCCCCTGTTCCTGAAGAAAACAGATTTTTTATATGCCAGGTTTCTGCCGACACCCATGTATGGCATTCCGCGCAGGGCCATCCCGAAATATTGCATGGCAATGATCATACTCTCATATCTGATATATTTGTTGAGCAGACCTTTGTCCTTGAAGTATCCGCCGTAACCGAGTACAAAATCGGTTTTTTTGTCAAAAACGGATGCCATTCCCGACAGCCAACGGTTTGTTTCAGGTTTGCAGTCTGCGTCTGTGAAAAGAAGTGCATCATTCTTTGCTGCCTTTATTCCAATGAACTGGGCAAACTTTTTATTGTGAGTAAATTTCGGATCTCTGGTGATTGATGAGACTTTAAGATGAGGATACCTGGCAAGATATTCTCCAAGTACCTCAAATGAATTATCTTCCGAGCAGTCATTAACAACGATAACCTCGAAACCGGAATATTCCTGTTCAAGAACTGCAGGCAGAAATTTCCTGAGATTGTCCTCTTCATTCCTGGCACATATGATAACAGATACAGGCACATCCGGCGATATCCTGCCATAGCCGGCAAAAAGGCAGAATCTCAGATAGAAATAGATATAATAAAAAAGCTGTACAAGCAGGGCCAATCCGAATACTGCATATACAACGTTCAAGAACAAACCGGAACGGATTATCATACGACCATAAAATATCGTTACAATATTAGCAACTAATTATGAATGTCAGAAAGGTGTTTTTAAAAATCATCATCGGCAAAGCAAAGGGTGGAGGCAAAAATTATATCTATTAATTTTAACAGGCTGAATGAATAAATTACCTTTGCTCGGTCAAAATTCAGATCGGATTATGTTCATTGTTCAGAGCAGGGATAAGGACACCAGTGCCAGGGCAGGGCTGATCAGGACTGCCCATGGCGATATTCCTACTCCGGTTTTCATGCCTGTCGGCACGACGGGCACTGTCAAAGGAATTATGCAGAGGGATCTTAAGCATGAGATAAAGGCAAAGATCATTCTGGGCAATACTTATCATTTGTATCTCCGTCCCGGGACTGAAATAATGGCAAAAGCAGGAGGACTGCATAATTTTATGAGCTGGGGCGGACCAATACTTACGGATAGCGGTGGTTATCAGGTTTTTTCACTTGCCGGAAACAGAAAAATTACTGAAGAAGGAGCTGTTTTCAGGTCTCATATCGACGGGTCACAACATGTTTTCACCCCTGAAAACACTATTGACATTCAGAGGATCTTTGGTGCAGACATAATTATGGCTCTTGATGAATGTCCGCCTTTCCCCTGTGATCACAGGTATGCAAAAAGATCGGCAGACCTTACTCACCGGTGGCTTGACAGGGCTGTTGAGAAATTTGCATGTACCGAACCAATATGGGGCTTCCCCCAGTATCTTTTTCCAATTGTTCAGGGAAGTACATTTGAAGATCTCAGGAGATTTTCGGCAGAAAAGGTTGCTTCAGCATCGATGGAAGGCAATGCAATAGGAGGATTGTCGGTCGGGGAGCCGGCAGATCTAATGTACAGGATGATTGAAGTGGTGAATGAGATACTCCCCTGGAATAAACCACGTTACCTTATGGGTGTAGGTACTCCCGTTAACATACTCGAAGCTATAGAAAGGGGGATAGACATGTTCGACTGTGTTATGCCAACAAGAAACGGACGAAATGGAATGTTATTTACGGGCAGTGGCACGGTTAATATCAGAAACAAGAAATGGATAGACGATTTCAGCCCCATTGATCCTGAAGGGCCTTCATCAGTAAGCCTTGATTATTCAAAAGCATATCTGAGGCATCTGATAATTTCCGGGGAAATACTCGGAGCCCAGCTGGCAAGCATACATAATCTGGCTTTTTTTATGAAGCTGGTAACCGATTCGAGAAAAGAAATTGAAGCAGGCAACTTTAAAAGATGGAAAGACCAGATGATAAAAAAGCTGTCGCAGCGCTTATAGACGCTTTGAAAATAAAGATTATTGATGTCTATATTATAAGGAAATTCCTGGGCACATTTTTTTTCTCAATGGTGCTTATCATTATCATTGCAGTAATATTTGATTTTGCTGAGAAGATCGACAATTTCATGGAAAGGGAAGCGCCTGCAAAAGCTGTGATCTTTGACTATTACATGAACTTCATACCCTATTTTGTAACTCTTTTTGCGCCGCTTTTTGTATTTATCTCCGTAATATTTTTTACATCAAAGATGGCGGCCAATACCGAGATCATTGCAATTCTGAACAGCGGAATGAGCTACAGGCGAATGATGCTGCCATATTTTGTTTCTTCGTTCTTTATTGCAGTTCTGGCGTTCCTTCTTACCAATTTTGTTATTCCGCATGCCAATTTCAAGAGGATGGATTTTGAAGACAAATATTACAGGCCGACAAACAGGAGGATACCGGTGATGAACATACACCGGCAGGTGCAAAAGAATGTCTATGTATACATGGAATCCTTCAACCCCATAAGTTATGCCGGCCGTAATTTTACGATAGAAAAGTTCAACGAAGACGGACAACTGGAATCGAAGCTGACTGCTTATTCAGTAAGATGGGATACCGCAGCAGGAAGATGGAAGCTCATCAACTATTACAGGAGGGATATAAGAGGCATGGAGGAGTATATTACAAAAGGAAGTCTGGCTGATACTGTCCTGAATATCAAGCCTGAAGATTTTTCGAGAAGTCCGGGATTTGTCGGCACAATGACTTATAATGAACTCAATGATTACATTGAACTTCTGAAGCTTCAGGGATCGGATGAGCTGAAACTTTTTCTCGTTGAAAAACATCGCCGCTTTGCAACTCCCTTTGCGGTTTTTATTCTGACACTTATAGGAGTGTCCCTTTCATCAAGGAAGGCAAGGGGAGGCATTGGGATGAATATAGGTATAGGTCTGGGCTTAAGCTTTTCCTATATCCTTTTCCTGCAGTTTTCTTCACAATTTTCGCTTAAAGGCAACCTGGATCCTATGTTGGCAATGTGGATACCGAATATTATTTATCTGGTAATTTCGTTCGCTCTGTACAGATTTGCCCCCAAATAATGACACTTAGTCGGTGTAATTGTTTTAATTTGCAATGAGAGATATTATATGCTTTTCCTGACACGAATCATTCACACATGGCTATTGAGAAGAAGATACTTGAATTAAAGGAGAAACGGAAAAAAGCCCTTCTGGGTGGAGGGGAACAGGCGATAGAGAAGCAGAAGGCGATGGGCAAACGAACTGCCCGTGAGCGCATTATGGCTCTCCTTGACGATGACTCTTTCAATGAATATGACCTGTTTGTTGAACATGATGCCAGGGATTTTGATATGGACAAGAAGTCCCTGCCCAGCGACGGGGTGATAATTGGCTCCGGAACTATTTACGGAGCACCGGTGGCAATATACGCGCAGGATTTTACCGTTGCCGGAGGTTCACTTGGCCTAATGCATTCCCGAAAGATCACAAAAATAATGGATCATGCCCTGAAAATGAGGATACCACTTATTGGTATCAACGATTCAGGTGGAGCCAGGATACAGGAAGGAGTTAATTCACTTGCAGGTTATGGTGAGATTTTTTTTCGCAATACTATCTCCAGCGGTGTTATTCCTCAATTGTCTGTAATACTTGGCCCTTGTGCGGGGGGTGCTGTTTACTCCCCTGCGCTTACGGATTTTGTTTTCGTTGTGGATAATATATCCAAGATGTTCATTACAGGCCCTGAAGTGATAAAAACCGTCCTTGGGGAAGAGATCTCGATGGAAGATCTTGGAGGAGCAAGGATACATAGCGAGATATCGGGCAATGCTCATTTCTTTGCCAGAAGTGAGGAAGAATGCTTTGAACAGATAAAACGGCTTATAACCTTCATCCCCTGGAATAATGCCAGAAAAGCCCGCAGCTTTGATCCGGCCGAGCCTGATAAAAAGTTCATTATAGAGGAGATAGTACCTTCAGATCCGACCTTACCATACGATGTAAGAGATGTAATTAAGGCCGTGGCTGACAATTCTGACTTTTTTGAGATTATGGAGTTTTACGCCAGGAACATTGTTATCGGATTTGGCAGGATGGATGGCAGAACAACGGGGTTTGTGGCTAACCAGCCTCTGGAAATGGCCGGAGTGCTGGATGTTGATTCATCTGACAAGGCAGCACGCTTCATAAGATATTGTGATGCCTTTAATATTCCCATAATTACGTTTGTTGACCTGCCAGGCTATCTGCCCGGGGCCGATCAGGAACATGCCGGTGTTATACGGCACGGAGCGAAAGTACTTTATGCTTACAGCGAAGCAACGGTTCCAAAAGTAACGGTTATACTAAGAAAAGCATATGGAGGGGGATACATTGCCATGAGTTCGCGTCATCTGCGTGCTGACTTCGTCTTTGCATGGCCGACAGCGGAAATAGCGGTGATGGGACCGGAAGGGGCAGCAAACATAATTTTCAGAAAAGAGATTATGTCATCAGATGATCCTGAGTCCGTGAGGAAAAAGAAGGTTGAGGAATATAAGTCGAAGTTTGCCAATCCGTATGTTGCTGCCTCACGGGGATATATTGATGCGGTTATTGAGCCGGCTGAAACCAGGAAGTTTCTGATACATTCCATTAAAATATCTGAAAACAAGGATGTTACTATGCCGGCTAAAAAGCACGGACTGCCCCCGTTCTAGGTTACAGGCAAAATGAAAAAGAGATGGAAGATCAGGAAGAATTCAGCATACTTAACATAAACGACAGTTTATATAAAACGAAACTTAGCACCAGGTTCCTGAACAGGAAGAATTATGTTCCTGCCGATTCTAAAATGATAAGAAGTTTTATTCCGGGAACAGTGCTTGATATTCTGGTTGTTGAAGGACAAAATGTGAAGATGGGAGATGACCTGATGATCCTTGATGCGATGAAAATGCAGAACAGGCTTAAAACCAGTGTTGACGGCAGGATAAAAAGCATTCCCGTCAGCAAGGGCGACAAAGTAGCCAAGGGCGCCTTGCTCATTGAGATGGAATGAGTTCAGGGGCCAGTGGATCTAAATCACTTCGCTGTAAATCACAAAATCTTTTAAGTCTCCCGGTGGGTCACGCTTTTCAGGAAATAATCCGTACACTGTTGAGCCGCTTCCTGACAGAGAACTGTACAGCGCCCCTTCCCTGTAAAATGATTCCTTAATGAGTGCAGCAGAAGGATGCCTGGTAAAAACATAATTCTCGAAGTCATTCTTTATCAGGTTTTTCCACTCATTGACCGGGTTCTTTATCAGCTCCGAAAGACTTTTTCCGGGTTTTTCCGGAATACAATTTTCATAAGCTTCTCTCGTACTGATGTTGATCCCGGGATTTGCAAGTATGATATATAGTCCCCCGAGAATTTTTTCCACTGGCTTAAGAACTTCACCCCGTCCAGTTCCAAGTGCGGGCAGAGAATCTATGAAAAAGGGGCAGTCACTGCCAATGCTCAGGGCAAGTTTCAGAAGTTCATCTTTATTCAGGCCCAGGTCAAACAGCCTGTTTGCTGTTTTAAGAAAGCATGCCGCATCGGATGACCCTCCCCCGAGGCCTGCTCCTGAAGGGATCATCTTGTGGAGATGGATTTTCAAATATGGAAGCCGGCAGGTTTCCCTGAGTTTTCTCGCAGCTTTTATAACAAGGTTATCTTCATGACGTATCCCGTGATCATATCCTGTAATGGTCAGAATGTCATCCTGCATGCCTGCATCAGCTTTGACAAACTCGAGTGCATCGCAGAGCCCGACCGGATAAAATATGGTTTCGATATCATGAAAGCCGTCGGGTCGCCTGCCGGTGACCCGTAGTCCGAGATTTATTTTAGCTTTTGGAAAGACAACCATTCAGTATCATTTCCTACTAAGTTAATACAAGTATTTTGTTTTGCCATCAGCATGACATAAAAGTCCGCCGAAGAACAGTACCTTAAGGGCTTCAGAATCCGTAACAAAACAGCATCCAATATTTTTTTGTCCCGGTTTCATTCTCTGTCTGCATACGATTGCGATGATCATCCAATGTGGTTTTCAACAAGTTTTTAACATTATTCTGTTTGTAATAAAAGTGTATGTTAAACGGCTTATTCAGTCCGGATCTTTATACCTTTGAAAAGCTCCGGTACATTATATTTTTTCATTTAAGTATCATTAAATCAGCACAAAACATTGATGGCAAAGCAAAAGTCGACCTTGCGTTCTGTTCCGGCACAGTTACCTGATTTCGGAAAGGTGCCTCCTCAGGCAATAGATATGGAAGAAGCAGTTCTTGGTGCAATAATGCTTGAAAAAGAAGCGGTGATAACCATTCTGGATATTCTGAAACCGGAAAGCTTTTACAAGGAAAGCCATCAGAAAATCTTCAAAGCAGTAAGTGATCTGTCAGCAAGGGAGTACCCTGTGGATCTTTATACAGTAATGGAGGAGCTGAAGGCTCATAATGAGCTTGAGAGTGTGGGAGGGCCGGTCTATCTGACGCAGCTGACATCAAAGGTTGTTTCAGCGGCCAATGTCGATTACCACGCCAGAATAGTAGCCCAGAAGTATATCCAGCGCGAACTGATCAGAGTGTCAACTGAGATCCAGAACCGTTCGTTTGATGACACAAGCGATGTTATGGAGTTGCTTGATTATTCTGAAAATGCCCTTTTTCAGATAGCTGAAGGCAACATCAAAAGAGAGGTATCTCCGATAAATATGGTAATTAAGGAAGCCATAAGGGAGATTGAAGAGGCGGGAAAGAGGGAGGACGCACTGGTGGGAATACCTTCAGGTTTTACAGGGCTTGACAGGCTTACTTCAGGCTGGCAGAAATCTGAGCTGATAATCATTGCTGCCCGTCCTTCCATGGGCAAAACTGCCTTTGCACTGTCAATGGCCCGAAATATGGCAATTGATCATGGAAAGAAAGTTGCGGTCTTCTCCTGCGAGATGTCTTCGATTCAGCTGGTTAACAGGCTGATAATTGCCGAAACAGACATATCTGGTGAGAAAATAAGGAACGGACGCCTGAGTGAAGAGGAGTGGAAACAACTTGATTCACGCATAAAAAAACTCGTCACGGCACCGATTTTCATCGATGATACACCGGCAATTTCAATTTTTGAGCTGAGGGCAAAATGCAGGCGACTCGTTGCACAACATAAGCTTGATATAGTTATTGTTGACTACCTGCAGCTTATGTCGGGGCCTGAAAATGCCGGAAGCCGTGAGCAGGAAGTCAGTAATATCTCGCGATCACTGAAAAGTATTGCCAAAGAACTGAATGTTCCCATTCTGGCCCTGTCACAGCTCAACAGGTCTGTTGAAATGAGAGGGGGCACTAAACGGCCGCTCCTTTCCGACCTTCGTGAATCAGGAGCCATTGAACAGGATGCTGATATGGTGGTTTTTATTCACAGGCAGGATAAGTTCGGCATACCAACATTTGAAGATGGTTCTTCTACAAAAGGGATAGCGGAGATAATACTCGCCAAAAACCGTAACGGACCCGTCGATGACATAAAACTCAGGTTCAGGGAAGAGAGAGCACAGTTCGTCGAGATCGATGAATTTGATTTTGAGGGTGGTGCCGATGTCATGGAAGCTGCTCCAAGCATAACGCTGGGTTCAAAGATGAACCATGATAAATTCAAAAGACCCGGAGGGGGATTCGACCATGATGCTGATTTTAACGATGAACCACCGTTTATCTAATTGATCCTCAGGATTATTTTGGCACCGAAAGCTTTATATCTGAGGTTGTCAAATGCTGCAAATACTCCTGTCTCCAGGATCAGGAATACTTCACTGAGAGTATATCCAATCTCAGTATAAGTACTGTTGTAACGTGATCCCAGGTAAGACAGTCTTATATTCTCACGAATAAGCGTATTACTCAGTCCGGGAAGATACTTTAGCACCAGGTAAGGTGATGTGTACCTTATATGAAATTCCCCATAAAACTCCGGAGAACTAAGGGAATAAAAATCTGCAAGCATGAAAGCATCATAAAAATCATCAAGAATTATTGGGAATGGCTGTGAGTTGAAATGGAAAAAATCGAACCATGAGATCTTTCTGTTATCTGCAAATCCTCCTGCACCGGCTTTCCAGTTCAACTCACTGAAGGCGCCTGCCTCCCTTTTACCGTATACTTCGAATCTGAACATGTCATAATGGATATATCCGCCTAAATCATCGGGATAGCCGTTAAGGCCATGTTTCCATGTCAGCCTGAATGTCGGCCATTCTGATCCCCTGTTAATTTTTCGATTGTTTACAATACTGTACTTCTGAAAAGGAGTATATGAAAATGTTGTGACAAAATTATAATGACTATGATCGCTCAGGGTGGAAAAGTAGGGTGTTTCGGGATCAAGGTATCTGTTTGCCGGCTGATTGGAGGTATAATTACGTGACGACCCTGCCAGTGAAAAGTCCGTAGTGTTGTCAAGAATTTTTCTTTTCTCACAGCCTGTGCTGAATTCGGCAGTCAGGCCGTTAACAATCTCTGATCTGTAACCTGCTGTAAAATAAGAAGATTCATAAAGCTTCATATAATTATTTTTCATAAGGAGGGATGTCATCGTATTTATGAATGGATTAACAGAAGTCCCTGAATTCATATCCCGGGAGATAGCTCCTGTCCTGATAAAAAGTTGTCTTTCCCTTAATCCTTCCGGGTTAAAATTCGCATTTACACGCCACAATATTTTTTTCCTGCTGAATGCATACTTAATATCAGGATAAATAGACAGAGTGTTTTTATTTCCAAAAGTTCCGGTCATCCTGAAATCAGTTCCATAAACAAAACCATCAACAGTGTTGAAACTAAAAGCTTCAGGCTTGACCATACCCCCCCATGTGAAGGATAATCCGGGGGTGCGCCATGTATGTCCACCGGTGGCGACCCTGATAAATCGTTTTGCCGGACCTGCTTTCGGGGATCTGACCGGCTGTATTGAATCTGTTGTTGTATCCCTGCTTACAATAGAATAGTGTAAGGTGCTGTCTCTGATCCTGAAACTTCTTATTTCTGTTTCAGAAAGCGGAATGGGTCTGATTTCTGACCAGTACAGGCTGTCTTTTTTCCCGGCATCCTCTTCTATTATATAAACAGTGTTGTCTTTGATTTCAAGATTGTTGCGCGCTGAATCTGGTAATGCCCCGGCAGATTCCTTCTTCATCAGGTTAGCGAGCCTGACCATGTCGCGGTTGGTAAGCTCATCTTTCTGAAGAATTTCTTCAATCTTCTGACGGTTTGCAGTTTGGGTGGTATCCTGAGTATGATAGTGAGTTCGGGAGACGGAGGAATAATCTTCAGGTCTCTGAAGCTGTTCATTATGCGTAACTTCAAGGTATTTGACCGAGCTGCCATATCCGGCATCAGCCTTTATTCCCAGCATGCTGAAATTAAAATCTATCGTATAACTGACAGGAAGCCATATGTTTTCCTTTACCGGAATATAAACGCCCCTTATTCTTACTTTTCCGGCAAGGTTTTCATTTGTCAGGTCAAGGCTGTGAAGGCACCACAAATCTTCAATTATATAAATGATTCCCTGAAACAACTGTTGACTTTTACGTCTGGGGATAACCTCTATTTTATTGATAATATAATCGCCCTGGGGGGAAGCGCCTGCATATTTGAACCTGTAATGTGAAAAGGCCTGTGGTGAGAGGGGAGATATGGCTATGTCAGCAATTAAAGGCTGGTAAAAGCTGGCCTGGATAAAATCCATGGGTGATATTTCAGAATCATTGTCGGGGAATGTACTGTGAAACGAAATCACTCTCTGGACGTACCTGTCAGGTGCATTAAATTCAATCTCATTAACAGACTCCATGAGATATGTACCGCCTTCCCTTATATCTGCAGAAGCATTATCCCTTCTTCCTCCGGCAGAGACTGTAACGGCATTATCTGAATGTTCTGCGCTCAGTCTTTTCTTTAATATCCCGGGGATCTTTTTTATAAAAAGGTTTCCCTTCAGATAAACGTCTGCCTTGTAGTAATTCACCTGGTTTATGTGGTATGGGGCAAGGCCGATGGCTTTTCTCATTATTGCATAAGCCGGATCCTCTCCTGATGCTGAAATACTTATCTCCGGTATCTCATAGAGTTGTTCCGGCATTCTCACATCCCTTACGACCACTGCATTTGCCTTCATAGCTATTTCAAGAATAACAGGCTCATATCCAAGGCTCTGACAGATTACAACATAGTTTCCTTCCGGCAGCCTGATTTCGTAATCTCCCCTGATGTTTGATATGGTTCCCTGTCTGATTTCCTGCACATAAACGGTGGCATACGGAACCACTTCTCCCGAGACATTCGTGATCTTACCCTTAAGGATCTGACCTGCCACTGGCCATTGATGAATGACGGTTGAAAAGAACAAGAAAAAAAAGAAATGCAATCTCATTTCCAATCTGTAACAATTGGGTGAATTTAGCAGAAATTTATCAACTATTTTTTTCCGCCGACCACTAAAACTAGTTCTCCTTTAGGTGGTCTGATTTTAAAATGATCTGCCAGAGAAGCCAGTGTTCCCCGAATATTTTCTTCGTGCAATTTGGTCAGTTCCCTGGAAACAGACGCTTCACGTGAGGGTTCGAAAAATCCGGCCAATTCTTCAAGTGTCTTTACAAGCCGGTAAGGTGATTCAAGGAAAATCATCGTTCTTTGTTCATCCTTGAGGGCAGACAATCTTTTGTTTCTTCCTTTTTTTGCAGGCAGGAAGCCTTCAAAGCAGAATCTGTCGCACGGAAGGCCGGAGTTAACAAGAGCCGGGATCACCGATGTTGGACCGGGCAGAGTTTCAACCTCAATGCCTTTGGTGATGCAGGTTCTGGCTAGCAAAAAGCCCGGATCCGATATGCCGGGTGTTCCGGCATCTGTAACAAGTGCAATATCCTTACCGGCAACGATCTTTGCGCAGATGGCTTCGACACTTTTATGTTCATTAAACATATGGTGCGACATGAGGGCAGTACCTATCCCATAGTGTTTAAGAAGCCTTCCGGTATGGCGTGTATCTTCTGCAAGAATAATATCAGCTTTATTAAGAACTTCTACCGCCCTGAATGTAATATCCCCGAGGTTTCCAATAGGCGTTGGCACCAGGAAAAGTTTACTCATGAGGGGGAAACTTGCGTTTAACAATGTCCATTAAAATCCTGACAACTTCGGCATCGGTGTTTTCACCTGAAAAGCTCGTTATTATCTCAGTTGCCTCTGTCAGGTTATGTACTGCGTCAAGTTTAAAAATTGCCTGGTTGTAGGCATCATAGTTGTTGTTGAAAATTTCCCGGATAAACAGAAATTTATCGTTTACCCCAATAGCCTCAGACAGACTTGTCACAGGTTTTGTCTTAAGTTTTTCCAGTATATCGTCATCATGTATCCTTCCGCCAAGTTGCTCATTAAAACTTGGTCTGCCGGCGTATTGGTCAGCAATAGTCGACGATAAAGCTGTTTTTTTTCCGTTGGATACGGTTGCTTCCTTGTTCATTGTGACAGTATCCGGAACAGGAGAGGTGATGATTTCCTTCTGGAAAATCTCTTTCGATTCCATTGTGACCGTGTTTTCGCTTATGACGGATACGTCTGGCGTAACTTTATCGGCCGGTTTTGTGTCCCCGGCAATATTTTCCCTGATTATCTGCCTCGCTTCCTGGCCCCTGATATCTGATTTCTGGAGATCTTTTAACAAAGCAATAAGTCCTGCAGCACTCATGCATTTCGATTTTGCCAGCTCTATCTGGAGTACAGGAATTCCCGGATAATTCTTAAGATCATCAATAATACCACTGGCCTCGGTAAGGTCTTTCACAATAATATCAATCGCCGCATTTAAATCCATAACACTTAATGTAATTAAAACAAACCATTTTCCTTACTTTGCAAAAGTAAATAATATTCCATAAGTCATAACGGTATATATTTACATTTAGCATACAGCTTACTGAATTTTAAAAAGATGGACATTCCTGAAAATTTAGGCGGAGCTCAGGGGAAACGGGGATCTGTAGAAGTTATTACGGGCTCAATGTTTTCAGGCAAAACGGAGGAGTTGATTCGTCGCCTTAGAAGAGCCCAGTTTGCAGGATTAAAGGTTGAAATTTTCAAACCGGCCGTTGATACGAGGTATTCAGATGACAGGATCGTATCGCACGATGAAAAATCGATAAGATCAACACCTGTTAACAGTGCAGCTTCAATAATGCTTCTGGCCGGAAATGTCGATGTAGTAGGGATTGATGAAGCCCAGTTTTTCGATCAGGGCCTCGCGGATGTGTGTAACAACTTGGCAAACAGCAATGTAAGAGTTGTTGTCGCAGGATTGGACATGGATTTCCTTGGAAAACCGTTTGGCCCCATGCCAGCACTTCTGTCAATTGCTGAATATATAACCAAAGTTCATGCTATATGCGTGAGGTGCGGTAACCTGGCTCAATATTCATTCAGAAAATCAGATGAGGCCCGCATTGTTGTTCTGGGTGAAAAAGATAAATATGAACCTCTTTGCAGAAGCTGCTATTATCAAGCCATGAAAAAAGACTGATGTGCTTCTGACCTCAGATGATATCGCAGCTATTACTGGCGGCAGGCTTGCCGGCCGTCATGATATTGTTGCAGATGACTTTGCTACCGACAGCAGAAATATGTTCTTTACGGCCGGTGTTGCGTTTGTCGCCATAACAGGTAAAAATCATGACGGGCACAGTTTTCTGGAATCTCTCTACGACAGGGGTGTAAGGGTATTCGTTGTAAGCAATATTCCTTCTTCAGTTGAGTACTTTCAGGATGCCGCTTTTATCATCTGCAGCAATACTGTTACAGCTCTTCAGGTTTTAGCTTCATGGAAAAGAAAACAATTCCGGTCAACAGTTATTGCAATAACAGGCAGTACAGGTAAAACAATAGTCAAGGAATGGCTGGCAGATATTCTTGGGATCAGCAGCGCTGTGGTCAGAAGCCCTAAAAGCTACAATTCCCAGATCGGTGTGCCTCTGTCGGTAATGAAGCTCGAGGACAAATATGATTACGGGATATTTGAGGCAGGCATATCTTTCCCCGGAGAGATGGAAAACCTTCAGAAAGTTATAGATCCCGATGTAGGGATAATTACAAACATAGGAGATGCCCACCGTGAGAATTTTAATAACGATAAGGAGAAAGCGACTGAAAAGCTCAAACTTTTCCCTAATGCAGGCATGATAATCTTCAATGCTGACTACCATATTTTGAGTGACCTGATAAGGAGAGACCCGGGCCTGAAATCGAAAAAGCTGGTTGATATATCTTTCTATGATCAGGGTGCAGCAGTATATGTACGGAAGATGGTTTCAGACAACGGGTGGACCAACACGGAGATTGTGTTCAGTGGCACAATAATGGAATGCAGTATCCCTTTCATTGACAGGGCATCTGTGGAAAATGCCATAACAGTGGCAGCTGCATGTTTTGCGCTGGGCATAGATTATAATATTATCAGGGAGGGACTCGCCTCGCTGGTATCTGTAGCAATGAGGATGGAGGTGAAGAGCGGTATAAATAATTGTCAGCTTATTGAGGACTATTATAATTCCGACCCCGGATCACTTGAAATGGCTCTGGAGTATCTTAATAAACGTGTAAATAACAGGAAAGCTGTGCTGATCCTTTCCGATTTCATCCAGAGCGGAAGGAAAGAGAAAGATTTGTACACTGAAGTAGCGACCCTGGTCAGGAGAAACGGCATAGATAAGTTCGTGGGCATCGGGGAGGCTTTATGCAGAAACAGGGACCTATTCGATATGTCATCAGTTTTTTACAATTCCACCGATGAATTCTTGATAAGACTTTCAGGCGGTGACATGTTCAGTGACGAAGTAATTCTCTTGAAAGGGGCCAGGATATTTGAGTTTGAAAAGATTGGCAGGCTGCTTGAGCAGCAGATCCATACTACAACCCTTGAGATCAATCTTGATGCAATATCACACAACATAAATGAGTTCCGGAGATATCTGGATCCTTCAACCCGTCTAATGGCAATGGTAAAAGCTTTTGCTTACGGGGCCGGATCTTCGGAAATTGCTTCACTTCTTGAATTCCACAGGGTCAGTTATCTTGCTGTTGCCAATACTGATGAAGGAGTTGAGCTCAGAAAGGCAGGAATCACGATCCCGGTGATGGTGATGAATCCGGATCCGTCATCGTGCGATCAGCTTATAAGATTCAACCTGGAGCCGGAGATTTACAGTTTTGTTTCACTGGAGCGGTTTGTTAATACAGCATCGAAACACGGGTTGATGTACTATCCCGTGCACATCAAAATAGACACAGGGATGCACAGGCTTGGATTTATGCCTGATGAGATTGACAGGCTGTCTGAGAGGATTAGCAGATTCGATTGTATAAGGATCATGTCAGTTTTTTCTCACCTGTCAGGGAGCGATATTCCCGCGCTTGACAAATTCACACACAGGCAGGCCGGAATTTATTCGGCGGCAGCATCAAAGATAAGTAATGTACTGGGATATTCATTTCTGAGGCATATTCTTAACACTTCTGGCATTATCAGGTTCCCTCAGTACCAGTTCGATATGGTCAGACCTGGAATTGGCATTTACGGTGCCGGGCATTACGAAGGGATTAAATTGAAGCCGGCAGGACGCTTTGTAACAAGGATAAGCCAGATTAAGCGAATCCCCGCCGGTGAGCCCGTTGGTTACGGATGCAGGGACATTTCAGACAATGAAAGGATTATAGCAATCCTTCCGGTTGGCTATGCAGATGGACTGAACAGGAAGCTCGGAAATAATAACGGAAATCTGTTCATCGATGGCAGACGAAGATCAATAATCGGTAATGTATGTATGGATTTATGCATGGCAGATATTACGGGGACCGGGGCCGCCGAAGGTGACGAAGCCGAAATTTTCGGTGAAAACATATCAATCAATGAGATTGCAGAACAATGTGGTACGATCCCTTATGAAATACTTACATCGATCCCCGGCAGGGTCAAGAGGATCTTTTTCAGGGAATAACAGATTCTTGCTTTTTTTGGCGATTGTCACAAGCTGATCATTAACCGGGATCATGACCTTAAATCTGTCAGGGTCTTTTGTATTTACTTCAGTGATTGACCACATCAACGGATTACATTTGTGATGACTTTTTTGCCTGTGTGAGCAGATTCGTTCAGGGACAGATTTGCTGAAAGTTTCTTCCAGTCTGATTCGGATACATGTCAATACATGAAAACTTAAGGAATTTAATCAGTCTTCGATCTTCAGAAGGTCACCATCTGTTTATTCCCGCGTTCCCTGATTTTTCAATTTTCATGATATTTTCCATCTCCTAGTATCTGGCAACCAGAGGCATTTTTCGTCCATCACCGAATGCCTTGGAGGATATCCGCAATACAGGGGGAGCCTGATATCGTTTGTATTCGCTGTTGTTTATCATCCTGATAACCTTATCAATAACAGAATTATCTATTCCCGGCAAAATGATTTTTCCGGCAGGTTTCTGAAGTTCAATGTATTGATATAAAACAGCGTCAAGGATATCATATTCAGGAAGTGAATCGGTGTCAAACTGATCGGGTTTAAGTTCAGCGGAAGGCAGCTTTGTAAGGATGCTGTCAGGGATTATGTCCGTCTCACTGTTAATGTAGCGGGCAAGCTTATAAACGTCAGTTTTGTAGACATCACCAATTACCGACAATCCGCCGGCCATATCACCGTAAAGCGTTCCGTACCCGACAGCGGCCTCACTCTTGTTCGAGGTGTTAATGAGTATGCTTCCGTACTTGTTAGCAAATGCCATAAGCATTGTTGCTCTTATCCTTGCCTGTATATTTTCCTCTGTTACACCAGGATCCGTTCCTTCAAAAAAAGGTGAAAGAGCGTCTTCATATGCCCTGAATGATTCCTCAATGGATATGATCTCATACCTGACACCAAGATTTACGGCCAGTTTTATGGAATCGCTTACCGAATGTTCGGATGAATAACGGGAGGGCAGGAGTAATGCTGTAACATTCTCCCTGCCAAGGGCTTCAGTGACAAGACAAAGTACAACTGCTGAATCTATGCCACCGGACAATCCTGTTACTGCTGTTTTAAAGTTCATCTTACCGAAATAGTCACGGATACCGCTAATAAGTGCTTTGTGTATCAATTGGATGGTGTCCGGTTCCGGCCCGTTGTCTGATTCACTGCATTTGAGGGTTTCCTCCAGGCAGAAAGTATCAACAGCTTCCCGGAAAAATGGCTGACGGCGGCAGATCTTACCTTTGGCATTGACGACAACAGAGGCTCCTTCAAATATCAGTTCAGTGTTGGCTCCGGTCTGGTTTACTGAAATGACAGGAAGATTGTATCTTAATGCTTTGTTGACAAAAATATTTTCCTTGGCTTCAATTTTTGTATAGGAAAAGGGAGAGGCTGCCAAATTGATTATGATATCAGGTTTCTGACTGATTATTTCTTCCATGGGAGAAACAGTATACAGCCTGTTTTTTTCGAATTCATTATCGAAAGGTTGCTCGTCCCAAAGATCTTCACATATGGTGATTGCCAGTTTTTTACCTTTGTAGGTGAATGTGCTGAAGCTTTTTTCAGGCTCAAAGTAGCGATATTCGTCAAATATGTCATATGTTGGCAGCAGAGCTTTGTTGGCGGAGAACAATATTTTGCCTTCAGAGAGGAAAAGGGCCGAATTAAAGAGTTTTTTACCTTCAGGTTTGTTATTTGCGGTAGGTGAACCTACAATTGCAGCAATCCCTGTGCATTTGTCTGCAATCTCATTTACTGTCCGGATGCAATTATCAATGAAATCAGCACGGTCAAGGAGGTCGAGAGGAGGGTAGCCCGGTATACACAATTCCGAAAACACGACAAGGTCTGATCCTTCAGACCTGGCTTTTTCAATTGCACCCAGGATCAGCTTTTTATTGTTGCCGAAATTCCCTATATGATAATTAAGCTGAGCAACAGTGATTTTCATTGTAAGAGTCTGTTTAATTCTGTGGCGTTCAACAGGCAGAAATATCTCCATTGTCGTGGGCCTCAGTTTCCGGGCGAACTCTGAAATTAATCTCAAAAATAGCAAATAATAACAGAACTCGATGAAGCGTTGTTATTTGTTCCATTTAAGAAAAAGTATCTATTTTAGTGCTTCATTGTAATACAACGGATAAAGATCGCTGATCAATCGCAGGTGACTTGCTTAAGTGTATTCAGTTGAGAAATTTTTTGCAGCGGATATACTTTTAGCCGGAAGGAATGAAAATGAATTAAACAGTCAGACATGAAAAATAGCCTTATGTATTTTCTGCAGGTATTTATTATTTTAACTGGATTAACCTCATGCCGGAACAATCAGTACAGAGTGAGGATATCATCCATTGAAGCCGATGTTAACATAAAGAGGCTTGAGAAAGATCTGTTTCTTCCAAATCCGGAGGAGATAGCCGGAGTGATTCCCAGGCTTAAGGAAGAATATGGCGATTTCCTTCAATTGTTCAGTTATGTTATTAACACCGGCAGTATAGATGATCCCTCATTTCCTGAGTATCTTACCAGATTTTGCACTGACAGGCTCAACAACGAGGTTTTTGAAATGACAATGGACATCTATCCTGATCTGGCAGAGGTTGAAAGAGATCTTGCCAGGGCGTTTCGTCATTATTTGTATTATTACCCCGGCAGGAAGTTACCTTCTGTTTATACTTGTATCACTGGATTTAACAGCAGCATAATTATTGGTGACACCATTCTTGGCATCAGTCTGGATAAATATCTCGGAGCGGATTGTGAATTTTATCCGCGTCTGGAGATTTACCAGTATATGGCTTCAAAGATGACACCGGATAACCTGGTTCCGGATTGCATTTATGCCTGGGGTGCGTCGGAATGGGAATACGAATCGATGAATTATCCGGTCGATAATGTAATGACGCGGATACTGCACGAAGGCAAGCTGAAGTATTTTCAGAGATGCATGTTGCCTGAAACATCCGATGAACTGCTGTTTGGATTCTCTCCGGAGCAGATGAAGTTCTGCAGGAACAATGAGAGCCAGATGTGGCATTATCTTATTGAGAATGATCTGATGTTCAGAACAGACAGATTAACAATCAGAAAGCTTATCGGAGATGCGCCTTTTACAAGTTATTTCACTGGTGAATCGCCGGGAAGGGCAGCAGTATGGACGGGATTCAGGATTGTTGAATCATATATGGCGAAGAATAACAGCATCACTCTTGAGCAGCTTATGAACAATCTGGATCTTCAGGATGTTCTGGCTAAATCGAGGTATGATCCCTGATTAAAAAAGGCTGTATCGTAAAATACAGCCTCCTCATTAAATAAAGTTGTTGTACTATTCTGGATGAATTGCCTCGACAGGGCAAACATCTGCACATGCACCACAATCGGTGCATATATCCGGATCAATTTTATAGATGTCACCTTCAGATATTGCTTCCACCGGACATTCATCTATGCATGTGCCGCAAGCAGTACAATCTTCACTGATTTTGTAAGCCATTTCAATGATTTTTAGTTAAAGAATTACTTTAATCATGCAAACATACCCTTAATTTTCCAAATGAAAAATAATTTTCCAAATGAAAAAGAATCTTTATTACAATCGTACAGATTAATATTCCTCAGTTTGAACTTTTTGACAATAAATTTAGTATAAGCCAGCTCAAATTAGCAACTCCTGTTTCAAGACCATTTTCATCAATATCAAATTCAGGTGTATGAAGCTTTTTTACCTGTGCATTTTTTTTTCTTAATCCTATCCTGTAGTACAAAGATGGTGCCAGACCGGAATAGAAGGAAAAATCATCTGAGCTCATTCTGACATCCTCAAATACTTCTACATTCTCATCACCCAGCAGCTCCCTGCTGAGCTTTACTGCATTCTCTGTCAGCACCGTATCATTACAGAGGACCGGATATCCTCTGACAATGTTTATTTCAGATTTCACCCCGAATTCTGCAGCTGTTGATTCTGTTAAAAATCTGATATGTTCGAGCGCATTTTGCCTCCAGTTTTCGTCGAATGTCCTTAGGGTTCCTTCAATCCCGACAGTATCGGGAACTATGTTTGTGGCTCCCCTTCCGGATATTTTCCCGATACCCAGGACCGTAGGGATATTATTCTCTGCGATCCTGGCTGCCATACCTTCCCTCAGCTTTACGACTAACTTTGAGGCGATATAGATCTGATCGGTTGTGGTTGCCGGAAGGGCAGCATGACCACCCTGACCGTGGATTCTGATGTAGATTTCATCGCAGGAAGCCATATATTTCCCCGGTATATAGCCCACTTTCCCTGTTTCCAGCTCGGGCAGCACATGCTGAGCGAGAAAGATGTCAGGTTTGGGATTTGAAAGTTCTCCCGAATTGATGATTAATTTTGCACCGCCGGGTGATTTTTCCTCACCAGGCTGAAAGATGGCAAGAAGTGTTCCGTCAAAGCAATGACTTAGTTCAGAAATGATCCTGGCACAGCCCAGAAGCATTGACATATGGGCGTCATGGCCGCAGGCATGCATAACACCCGGGTTATTGCTGCAATAATCTGTGGAATGAGATTCCGTTATCGGCAACGCGTCCATTTCAGCTCTTACTGCGATGACCATACCGTTTTCGCTTCTGCCGTCTATCCTTGCAATTATACCATTTCCGGCAATCCGTTTACGGGCATGTATTCCGTGTTCATCAAGGTATTTCTCAATAAAGAGTGCAGTATCAGTTTCCTTAAATGACAGTTCAGGAAAGCGATGAAGATGCCTTCGGATCCGGATCACCTCATCTTTAAGTGAAGATGCTTTTTGTTTTACGACCTCTTTTATATATTTCATCCGGAGAGACTTAATAGTCGTCTGTCAGAAATCAAGACTGAATGACAAATAGAATATTCTTGGCAGAACATAGTTGTTCTCCACACCCCAGGCCCAGTCAGCCCGGATAAAATAGCCCATCAACTGAGCCCTCAGCCCGGCACCAAAACCCATTACAATAGGCTGCCGGTTAGAGTCAAGAATAACTCTTACCGGACCATTCCGGAATTCTTCAAAGTCGTATGCATTCCTGCTTGACCAGGGATCTCTTCCTGTCCATGCAGAACCTATATCACCGAAACCGACTATCTGAAGGCTGTTCAGAAAGTTGGATTTCAGGGGATGGCCTGCAAAGTATCTAACAAAGGGCCACCTTATTTCACTGTTTATAAGGGCAAAGCTGGTTCCGTTCCGGATATTCTGCCTGAAGCCTCTCATGTTGGTGGCAAGTGCTTGAAATCCATAATTTTCTGAAGGGCTTACCTGTATGGAATTATCGAACATTGTGTTTCTGTTGAAGAGATATCCCATCCAGTTATCAACCCCTCCAAGGTAGTAAACAAGTTTGGTGGGTCCGAAAGATGTACTGGCAGCAAATCTGTTGGCCCAAATGAGTTCCCTGTGTATCCTTGTATAATGTCTGAAGTCGGCACCTGCAACAATCATATCTGACTTCTTTCCGCTTATCTCACGATAGTATTCAGTAAAGATTTTGAATCTTGTTCCGTAGTAAATATTAACAGCTCTTTTCCGGGTATTATCGAAGATCACTTCACCTTTAAGACTTGCCCAGTGTCTTGCCAGTATGTCGGCATTGAGTGACGGAACGTCGCTGGCGAGGATCACATGGCGGTCGTATCTGTATGAAGCAGTGCCTTTAAGGGCAAAGACAGGATTTAATGGTTTGGCATATGACAGATAGATGCTGTGCGTGTGAGTTTTGAAAAGGCTTGTGTCATTATTGCTGAAGAATCCCTGGCGATGGAATATCAGTTGCTTATCGTACTTACCCTTAAGATTTTCAAAACTCAGCAGATATTCGTTGCTGTCGAAGTTACCTGAGAACCTGAATCCGGCGGTCAGTCTCAGATCTTCAAATAGATCAAGAATGCCGAACCGGGTAAGAAGATTCAGTCCGGGATTGAAATAGGGAGCACCTCCGTTAAAGACCTGATAAGTGTTATTCAGGAAGCTGAAGTCTATCTGATTTGCAATGTAATTATTGTAGAAAGATGTCTCGTAGATACGTATCAGTGGTAAGTCTAATCTGCCCGTGTCGAGATCAATATCCATATATTCCTTTCGCCACAGCTCATCATAGTAGTTCTGTTTTTCCTTTTCGAAGATGTAATGGTTTATATTAATTGGTTCGTCTGTGACATAATACTCGTACAAAGGTTTGGTAAGTGTATCCCTTCTTCTTTTGTCTTCAGCCACAAGCCATCTCCTTATTTGTTCAATACTGTCGGCCTTATGCAGCATCAGGTCCCGTTCCTTTCTGTAACTGGTTACTGAAATCTGGTCTTCCGGCACAGGGTAGGATGAAGAAACATCTCCTTTCCGCAGGTGAAATTTCCCGTTATTGAAAAGGACCTCTCCCCAAGTATCCTGCTCATCCAGCACTGAATGGTTCAGGATGTTCCGGTCATAGTTGGTAACAGGCTTTGAATCAATAAAGTATCGGTAATGGGTTGTAGTGTCTATATAACTGATTGTGCTGTCGAAAGCTGCGGTATACCTGTTCAATATTCCATTGTTGTCGCCGACATATGTGATGCGGTTTTTTGCGGAACCTTTGGACTGATATCTGCTGTTATATTTCCCTTCCGTAAGTCTCAGAAGAAGATTGTCCCGCTTCTCGGTATCGTAAACAAAAAGATCATATGTTTCACTGATTTTTTCGAAGGGATCAGCCGTATTATGCAAGGTATCGGATAACCTGTTAGAAGAAAAAATAATTTCACCGGGGCTGTTTTTGAGGAATGAGGGATTAAGGTCGTCAGGCACGTCGCGTGTTATCTGTTCATTGGTTCCTGAAGCAATAGTATGAATATAAATGTCAGTCAATCCGTCTTTTACAGCAGAGAAAACAAGTCTTGATCCTTCCGGCGCATATGCAAAATCAAGGATTTTGTCAAAATAGAGAAGGTTTCTTTTCTCAGTGTTATTTTCATCGATCCTGTAAAAATACATTACCAGTCCCGCTTTCTCCTCATTTATGTATGTTAAAATTTTCCCGCCGGGATGCCAGCCTAGAACAGGATAAGTATTATCCGTTTTCTGTTCAAACCTGGGTTCTGCTCTGAAGATAATTTTCTGCTTGCCTGTCGATTCATCGTAAAGGTATATTCTCTTTCTTCCCCAGTCATTGGTGGCATATGCAATGTGCCGGCCATCTGGGCTTACTTTGACCTGCTGGAATAATATTTCTTTTTTTGACTTTCTGATAGTTCTTCCATCATTTGCAGGATTACCGCTGTCTTCCGAGTATTCATTCTGATAGTATTCCTTCCAATCCTTCAGCAGTGATTTAAGATTCTGGCCTAGTACATAAAGGAATCCGTCATCGACATTCTTATAGATTTTTGTAAGGTATATAATGTTAGGTATCAGGGCGTCGCCATGTTCGCGGGCAATAAACCTCCAGAAGGACTGGCCTGCATATGTTGCATCGTCGTATTCAAGGTGGTTGATATTCTTGTACCTGCCTGACATGATACCATCCTTGACCCGGTTTTCAGTTTCATAGCTCCACCCCGAGGCTACGTATTTAACCAGCCCTTTCAGGTACCACTGGGGCATATAAATGACAGAGGAGCTTGAGATCCGATCCTTGAAGTCGGCGCTATACAGCATCTCATTAATGATAACTTCGGTAATTGACTCGGCTATCTGGTTTCGGAAAGCAATGTGGTCACCTTCATAATACAGGTTCACCTTATTTTTGATGATCCTGCTGAATCCACCTGTATTATACGTGTCTTCATCGAATGTTAGCAGACCGATATTTGATTGTTTGAATTCAGCATTTTTATTGTAAATGACGAATATAATTCTTTTCTCCAGGGTGTAGTCGAAATATCCCTCAATTTCATCCAGCTTTTTCAAAGCGTAATCAGCAGTGAATTGTGCAAGATCACGTCCGTATTCGTTGAAGTAGCAGTCAAAATTTTCAAACCGGTAATATGACCAGTAATAGTCATAATACTGGACCTTGTTTTTTCCGAAATGCATCTGATGCCCGTTATAAAACTGGCCTTCGGTATTCAGAAAAATCAACAGACCTGATATTATGGCAAGAAATCTGTATATGTATCTCATAAAGATTGTTCGGGATAATAAACGGTTTTACACCATCAAATTTTATTCCATTTAATCATTAATCCCGGGCAGAACAAAGATATTCTTTATTGAATTAAATAAGAAGGTCAAACTTTATTATTTTTGTTGCTGAAAGGCTGAAGTAATTTTTGGTCTGATATTTGCGTTTTAGAGGGAAGTTCGGATAAACTGCATTTCCGGATACAATAAAAGCAGATATATCCGTTAAGTAAATAAGATGTTAATTATATGATTAATTTTTAAAAATATAAGTTGTTATGAAAAGGTTATTTCTGATCATATCCCTGGCTTCTTTAAGTTATATTCTGTTTTCTCAGCCTGCAATGAAACTTTCAGGCACTGAGCATGATTTTGGTAAGTTTAAGGAGGAAGCAGGGAAACAGAAATTTGATTTTACTGTGATGAACACCGGCAACCAGCCGCTGGTAATTCAGAACATTTCAGCTTCGTGCGGATGCACATTACCTGAATGGACCAAAAGCCCTATACCACCGAACGGTACAGGCAAAATAACCGCTATTTATGACCCGGCTAATCGTCCGGGATCATTCAACAAAACACTAACTGTTTACACAAATGGTAAACCGGAGGTGGCTGTACTTGTTATCAAGGGAGAAGTCATCCCGCGTGAAAAAACCATGGAAGAATTGTTCAGATTTCCAGTGGGCTCTGTCAGGTTTGAAAGCAACCATCTGGCATTTACAAATGTAAAGAAGACCGAAAAGAAAATAAGAGTAATGCAGGTTATTAACCCGTCACAGGAACCTGTAAAAATAGAATTTGACAATGTTCCGTCCCATCTCACCCTAAAGGCAAATCCTGAAACCTTGAAGCCCGGACAGAAAGGTATTATTGAAGGGACTTATGATGCTACAAAGAATCAGAAATGGGGTCATGCAAGCGACCTGATAAAAGTTAAAGCGAACGGAGTTGAGCAACCAAGAGTGTATTTCTATGTTTCTGCAAATCTCGTTGAGGATTTTTCTGGTCTTTCAAAGGATGATCTGGCAAATGCGCCCGTCTTCAAGCTTGAAGCGACAAATGTGGATCTCGGCAAAATGCAGGGCGCCTCAAAAAAAGATGTGGAGTTTAAGTTCACCAACGGTGGAAAATCAGATCTGATTATAAGACATATCAGATCGACATGCGGATGCACGGCCATCCAGCAGGGCGCCCAGGGTCAGGCCATCAAGCCGGGAGAATCGGGTTCCATCAAAGCCACTTTTAATTCAGGCGGATATAAAGGCAAAGTGACAAAGGCGATATATGTTTATACCAACGATCCAAAAAAATCGGAAGCTGTCCTTATGTTGACTGCAGAGATTGACCAGCAGCCTTCAGCCAGTAAATGAACAGAAAAGGAAGATTTCATTATTAAGGGGTGTCCTGGCAGATTAAGGCACCCTTTTATTATTTTTGCGTAATTTGGCTGATAAATGAAGGATGATAAAAGTAACAGGAGCGCACTTAATATAAAGGCAGGGATTTCTCCGCCTCCAAGCATCAATCCGGCTCTTTTTACAGCCAGGGGAAGAAAAAAAAGAAAAAAATACTCCGTTGATGAGTTCGTAGATGGCATTCTGTCAGGAGAAATGGCCATGCTTAGTCAGGCTATAACCCTGACTGAAAGTGCACTTCCACAGCACTATGAGGTTTCACAGGAGATAATCGAAAAATGTCTTCACCACAGCACCGGGTCAGTAAGAATCGGCATAACCGGTGTTCCGGGTGCCGGCAAAAGCACTTTTATTGAAACTTTTGGACTTCGACTCGCTGAGCAGGGAAGAAGACTGGCAGTTCTTGCAATAGATCCGAGCAGCACAAATACAAGAGGCAGCATTCTTGGCGACAAGACCAGAATGGAAAAGCTCAGTACCCACCCCTCAGCTTTTATAAGACCATCTCCCGCTGCCGGCACTCTTGGAGGCGTGGCACGCAAGACAAGGGAGACAATAATATTATGCGAAGCAGCTGGTTTTGATACTATCATTGTCGAAACTGTAGGTGTGGGGCAGTCGGAAATCGCAGCCCGGACCATGGTTGATTTTTTTCTTCTGCTGATGCTGGCCGGATCAGGTGATGAATTGCAGGGAATAAAAAGAGGCATTATCGAAATGGCTGATGCTATTGCTATTACTAAGGCTGACGGTGCAAATTTACTTAATGCCGAAAATGCCAGAGCGTCATTTGAGAGCGCGCTGAATCTTTTCCCACTGCCTCCGTCGGGCTGGAAGCCAAAGGTGGTAACCTGTTCAGCACATCAGAATACAGGAATAAATGAACTCTGGAAGATCATTATAGATTATGTCGGATTTACGAGGGAAACAGGATTCTTCAAGGATTTCAGACAGAAACAGGCGGTCGTCAGAATGCATGACACCATAATGGAATACCTCAGTAATTCATTTTACAGCCATGAAGCAGTCAGAAGCCTGGAGCCCACGATCGAAAAACAGCTTTTTGAGGGGTCCATCACATCTTATAAGGCAGCCCTGAAGCTTATCGACAATTATTTTAAAAAATGATCCGGATTGTCAATCTATTCATATCTTTGCGCGACATTAATAATCGGGACAAAGTAAAAACCTTAAATTATCCGGAATGAAAGAATTAATTTACCTCATTATTTCAGGCATGGTTCTGGCCTCATGTTCTTCAGAACCAAGGTATCTTATCAGTGGAAATATCGAGGGGGCTGACAGCGTCACTTTCCTACTTCAGAAAAGAGACGGAGGAAGACTGGTCAGCATCGATTCTGCTGTTGCCCGTAATGGTGCCTTCAGAATGAAAGGGGGATCGGTGGATTATCCGGAAATGGTAATGCTGTCAGTGAAAGATACCAGGATGAGGACCACATTTTACCTTGAAAATTCCGAAATATCCATTAACGGAAAGCTCGATTCGCTTTTCGCTGCGCGGATAACAGGTTCAAGGACCCAGGATGAGTACCAGGGATTTATTGATGACAACAAAGTCCTTAATGAAAGGTATGCAATGATTTATAATGAATATCAGACTGCAAGTCAGAACGATGACGCAGAAAAGATTGCAGAACTTGAAACGCAGGCCGAAGAAATTCAGAATGAAATGATCGCTCTTCAGAAATCATTTGTCAGGAATAATCCTGCATCTTTTGTTTCACCGTCAATACTCAGAAGCATCAGTTATGAGATGGAGGCAGATGAGATTGAATCGCTTATAAATGCGATGGATACTGCAGTGGCAAATACACCTGTTGTGAAGGAGCTTAAGGAAAGAGTTGAGATGATGAAGCTGGTGGCAATAGGCCAGAAAGCACCTGATTTTACAATGAACGACCCGGAAGGTAATCCTGTTACTTTTTCTTCAAAACTGGGTCCTAAAGTATTGCTCCTGGATTTCTGGGCTGCCTGGTGTGGACCGTGCCGTCAGGAAAATCCGCACGTGGTAGAGGTATATAAAGAGTTCAACCGAAGAGGATTTGATATATTCGGGGTATCCCTTGACCAGTCAAAAGATGCATGGCTGAAAGCTATCGAGGATGATAAGCTTACATGGACGCATGTTTCGGATCTCCAATACTGGAATAATTCGGCAGCCAGATTATATGCCGTTAACGCAATCCCGGCCAACTTTCTGATCAATGAGAATGGGATCATAATTGCAAGAAATCTGAGGGGAGAAGCCCTGTATGATAAGGTAAAGGAACTGCTCGAAAGTAAGCAGGATAATTAGATCTGGTCCGGCATTCTATGATTACACCTATGCGTATCCGTAACTGGAAGGCTGTGATTTAAGTTCAATATTATTCTACTAAATGCCCGGAGCAGTATTACCGATGGATTCAGTTCCAGGTTCCATTTCTTCAAGTATGAAACCGGTACCCCTTACAGTGCGAATATCGATGTTTTTGTCATTTGATATGTATTTGCGCAATCTGCTGATAAATACATCCATGCTTCTGCCCAGAAAATAGTCATCCTCTCCCCATATTTCATTGAGTATATCTTCCCGGGCAAGGACCCTGTTCCTATTGATAAAAAAATATTTGAGAAGCTGGGCCTCCTTGAGCGTAAGTTTCTCTTTCCTGCCGGCGCATATCAGTTCGAGAGTGCTAAACTTAAGAACTGTTGATGATATGCTGTATTCATCCGATACGGATGCATATGCTCTTTTCAGAATATTATTAATGCGGAGTATCAGGATCTCCGGGTCAAAAGGCTTTGTAATATAGTCGTCTGCACCAATCTTTAAACCGCGGACAATATCCTCCCTGAGGCTCTTGGCAGTAAGAAAAATTACCGGCATGTCGGGGCGGACACTTTTGATCTTTTCTCCAAGTGTAAACCCGTCCATGTCAGGCATCATCACGTCAAGAACGCAGATATCAAATTTGTCATTATTAAATTGTTCCCATGCTTCCTTCCCGTCTCTTGAAAGGGTCACGCTGAATCCACTGATTGTTATATACTGGGATAATACATTTCCAAAGTCCCTGTCGTCTTCAGCTAATAATACCTTCATGATATGTCATTGTTAATAGGTAAAGTAACCGTGAATGTGCTGCCTTTGCCGGGCCTGCTTGAAACCGAAACGGCCCCTCCGTGTGCTTCGGCAATCTTCCTGACATAGTATAACCCGAGCCCGAGGCCTTTGTATTTGTGAATGTTACCTGATGAAGCCCTGTAGAACTTGTCAAAAATATGCTTCTGATCACTTTTACTGATGCCAATCCCGTTGTCGCTTACCCTTATCAATACATTATTATTTCCTGCCAAACCTTCAACATTAATTACCGGGTGGCTGTCTGAGTATTTAACAGCATTTGACAGCAGATTATTGACAAGGGTTGTGAAATATATCACATCAAGATCAACAATTGCACCATTAAAATTGTATTCACTTCTTAAATCAGCACAGTGACCGTAACCAGAGCGAAAACTCTCAACAATATCATTCATAAGCTCTTCGATCGGGATTTTCTTCTTATCAAGCTCAAACTGGGTTCGTTCCCACATGCTTATTTCAAGAATCATATTAATGAGCTGGTTGAGGTGTACGCTTTGTTTGCCTATCAGTTTAGCAGTCTCCATGATCTTTGCCTCATTTGTCCTTATTTTTTCCATCTCAAGTGTCCTGCCGGCAACTGCTATTGTTGAAAGAGGGGTTTTGAGTTCATGGGTCATGTTATTTATAAAATCAGTCTTCAGGCTTGAGAGTCTTTTCTCCTCCAGCAGGTTGTGGTATGTTATCATAAAGAGGACGGTCACAACAACAATGCTTAAAGCGCTTAACATAAGGGCTGCGGCACTGTCTCTCAGTATAAGCTTCTGTTTGTCGGTAAAATCAATGTAATAATCAAACAGCAGCCGGTAATTGTTGTCCTCAAAATAATACCGGTTAACCAGGATCCTTGATGTGTATATTTTTTTTCTGACATCCGAACTGTCATCTCTGGGCCTGCCCAGATAATTCTCCCTTTCAAAAATCCCGATTCTTTCATCGAAATCGATAAGATCGAGCAGATTTATTACAATCGCATGACTGAAGTCTTTTTCAAATCCCTGACCTTCAAAATATGCAGCAAGGAATTCCGAAAGATCCTGTTCCTGATCAAGTATCTGCTTTACATATAATAATACATTCTTCTTTGTGGTTGAAAGTGTTGAATCGTTTTTGATAAGTGGCAGCTCCTCCGTAACGACCTTCTCGGAATATTTGCTTATTATATAATTTGCCGTATCAAAGCCATTTGTGGAATACCTTCTTGATAGCCAGCTTATTGCTTCCTGGGATAACAGTCTGTACCGCAGGTCGAACATTTCATTTTTCTGGGTCCACATCCCCCTGAGTATGAACATCTGAACTGCAATAAGTGCGATGATTGCAATAATGCCAAGAAAGAAAATTGTATTTCTTTTCTTCATAATAATGATTTGCATTCAAAATTATTCAAAATATTTACATGGTACGACTCACTCCGTGACATTAACTCAGCATTAACGCATCATTAACATTATGTGAATGTTGGGCTTTCTATCTTTGTTAATAAATAAAAAGGGCAGCCATGAACAGTAAAAAATTTATCACAGCAACATTTCTCCTTGTTTTTGCAGGTATATTATCCGGGACTGCCGGAGCTCAGGAAAAAGCAAAGGGAGAAAAAGAATTTGAGAAGCAGATTCAGGTGGAGATCGACCAGCATAAAAAAGAAATGGCCGAACAAAGAAGGATGCTGGAAGAACAGCTGAAATTAAATGACCATCAGCTCCGTTCAATCGATGAAGCAAGGAAAAGAGCTAAGGAGATGCAGTCCATAGCTCAGGAGAAAAGTCGTGAAGTAATCAGGGATTTCAGACTTAACAGGGATAATCTGTTCCCTTTCGGAGGGAGCTACTTTCATACGCCTGAGGGATTCTATTTTTTGGGGCATGACATGAATGATGATGTGGAGAGAACAGCATGGACCTTCTCGAAAAGTATAAAGGAAAATTCCTTTTCAAGAGACTACTCCTTCGATGTTGAAAAATCAGCAACCTCAGTCGTAATGTCTGTAAACGGCAATTGCAAGGAAGGGGAGATACGCATCAATATTGTGATGCCCGATGGTAAAACATATTCCGATATCGTAATTGATGAATCGGGAAACCTTAACTGGAAAAAGTCATTCAGAATTTCTGAAGAAGAGAATGCAGATAAGACAGGAGCGTGGAAATTCCTTATCACTGCATCAAAGGCAACCGGGAATTTCAGGATCTCTCTTCAGACGTTTTAAATTTTCATTCCCTTATGACTGAGGCCTGTTTTATATTCTGAGACAGGCCTCCTGTTTTTTATTCCGACCTTGCAGATGTTCTTCCTCCTTTTACACTTTCAACCTTCACCGTGAAAGTATTACCTCCCCTTATGATCCATTTTACATTAATATGTCCATAGCCGGGGATGTTAGGAACTTCAAGCCGTTGAGGATTTATTTTCTGTTCATGCGCAATATTCCTGTCTTTATCGGTCACCAGCATACCGGCAATCACTTCTCCGCCCTCAATGTAAATATAATCAGGAGGATCTATTTTATATTTCATATTAGTTCCTGAATGTGTAGGAAGCATTTGCCGGTTGTGAACAGTTGCAGAGACTTCTTTTAATCCGGCTCCGGTGTTCTTAACATTTATATTGCTTATTTCAAGAAGAGGTGTAACCCATGCATTGTAAATGCAGAATGCGGCATTTCTGTGAGCATCCGATTCAAGTAAAAAGCCAGGATGTATACGTCCGAAATTCTTATTGAATCCACCGACCTCGATCCTGCCATAGTCAGGATGATCAACTTCCTGCCACGGAATAAAGGCATCTTCAAACAAGAGCAGTTTGTCAAACTCATAACGATCATCCTGTCCAGTTGTATCGTTAAACATCAGATAACCTGTCCAGAGTTCGTTTGAATAAACAAACGATCCCATGGCACCATACCACCAGTCTAGTTCACCGCCGTATACGGTGTACATGTCCTTCCATATTGTAATGAATTTATAACCCGGGATTATTCGTTCACCTTTTTTCCCAATGGCATCCATCACATGGTTATCTTCACGGGTGTAAACCTCAGAACCTCCTCCTTTTATTGAAGGGCCCCTTAATATAAGCCCGCCGTAATTGTGAAACGACTGGGCGGCAGCAATATTCCTGTGTTTGAACCCAAAGTCGCGGACTGCCTGATTTTCAGGAAAAGAGAAAGGATATTTCCCGGCACCGTGCTGAACATAGGATGGCTCCCAGTTGAATCCGTAATCACGATTGGGATCATAACCCCCAATACCGTCCTCATTCACCGCCCCGTCTTCGTCATTATCAATTCCTTCAAAGCCAAGAATCTCATATTCTCCTCTTTCCCCTGGCTGAACCTCAATAAGACGCCTTGGATCAGAAGGGTCAGTCCTGTATCTTCCTTCAGGATTTTTTCTTCTCATCTGGCTTATGATGCCGTCGTTGTTGAGATCGTCATATCCATCCTCGTCATACAAACCGTCACGGTCATTATCCAGGGGTACAAGACCTGACCTTGGTGAATGAGGCGTGTTGGGATTATTCATGAAATATTCCCGGGCGTCAGGATTTATAGTGGGAAGGATGTAGAAAACCTTATCTTTCAACAGTTTCCTGATGAAGTTATTCTCTTCGAACATCTCACACAGATACCAGGCAGTATAAAGAGCCATTTCAGTTCCCTGGATCTCATTAGAGTGAATATTGCCGTCAATGTAAAAACCTGGCTTGTGATCAGGATTGCCGTAATTCTTGTCAGTGATGGTAAGGGCAGCAATATCTCTTCCCTGGTAGGATTTGCCTGCCGACTCAAGGGTTACCAGACCGGGATAGGCCATCGCAAGCCTTTTGCAGATATCGTTGATCCCTTCATAGGTGTGGTATTTATTCCAGGTGACCTGTACTTTGGGATTAGCAGGCGAACCGGCAGCCTTGAAGAACAATTCCGGATTCTGGGCAGTGAGCGGTGTTGAAACCAGGAGCACAATTATCAGGCAGAGAAGGAATGCGAGTCTTTTTTTCATCTTAGTGTAAATATTTTTAAGCCGATTACCTGAGTTCAATTTTTCTGTTTATCATTCCGGTATTAAGAGCACCGGCAAGTATTTCAATTTCTCCTTTTCCTGAAACAAGCCATGAGAATTCAGCTGACTCGTTTCCGTTGAGCCGCTTGATATTCTGGACCTTAAATCCGCTGATAACCGACTGGCCTTTTGACGGGAGCAACGAAAGCCTCATGACTCTTGTCCAGATACTTCGTTCCCCGATCTCTGCACAGGTGGCGAGGATGCCTTTATTATGGACCTTAAGGGAGATCCTGAAAATATCCTTTCCGAGGTTTTCTGCTTCTACGTCAAGAAATTCAAGCCCGGAATGCATAGCAGCAACAGATGTAATAAATTCATAATGAGCATTTATGAGAGTCTCAAGAGTATCGCAGGGAGGAGTCTTCATCATGAAAGGCCTGATACCTCCTACTTCAGCCTTCTTTCCGGGAAAATCCGGATGAGCTACTTCGGTCCATGGTATAAAAACATCCTTTAAGCCTTTCTTATCGGCAAATTTAAGATATGCTGCCTCCGGGTTTTCGTTTTTTTCAACAGGGAACCACCATCCTGGTGTACTGAAGCTATATCTTCCATAATGAAAATAAGCCCATTCGGCAAAATTGCCATTGGCCTGAACAACGGGTGGTGAATCAAGGGCGCCGGTTATCTCACGATACCTTTCTGACACTAGTTTGTTAATTACAGCATCTGACCTCAGCACTGAGGTTATTATCCTTTCTGACTCTTGTTCAGGGGTATCATGCTGTTCATTCCCGTTTCTGTTAGTGCTTTCGTGTAAGTCTGATGCATGCAGAAGATTTGCCTGGGGGCTGAACGAAACCACTGCAAAAATGTTGAAATGATCGAAAAGAAAATCTGCAACAGCTCTGGACCCGGTCTCTGAAACCGGATGCGGGCCTGAATAAAGCCCGAATTCTTCATAGTTGTAAGTAAAATTCCGGTTAAAGCATATGCCCCCTTCGCCATCTTCATTGAAACGACCATCTTTGTCATTGTCAATCCCTTCGCTATAGACCAGGTACCGGCCTGTTTCACCTTTGGAGAGATCGGCCTTTACCATGATCCGTCTGTCTTCGTTACTTTCAATGTATGTCCCGGACGGATCCTCTATACGAATGAGAGATATATAACCATCATTGTTCATATCTTCGCAGGGATCCTCATCTACCTTGAAATCCCTGTCGTCATCTGTGGGCCGGCTGTTAACGTTCCGTTCATATTTTTTTGAGGAAAAGAATTGTTCTGACGCATCAGGACTCACATCGGGAAAAATATAGAATGTAATTTTTCCGAGCAGGTCACTAATTTGAGGATCGGAAGCATGACGCAGCAGAGTGGCTGCGAAGCCTGCGGATAGTTCTCTTCCTGTGAGATCATCGCCCTCAATGCCTCCCACTATTGCTATTGCCGGCTTTTCATCTTTATTACCTATGCCGATCGTCATGAGCCAGATATCTCTTCCCCTATCTGTTTTTCCCAGAGATTTAATATTGCACAGGTCCGGGTGCTCACGCACCAGATTTGCGAGTCTAAGCGACAAAGCCTTATGATCCGTGAACTGAGGATAAAGTACCATCGGAAGCAGCATTAATGTTAGTGCTGCAGTTAGCAGTTTGAGAATTTTCTTCATTATTAATTTACTTTAGCTGACAACAGGAGCTTCGTTGTCAAAAATAATCCATATTATTTTATTTCCAACGCCGGGATCATTTGTTTACTAATGTTAAATTTGTAATCAAGATTTTTTTCCTGCTGATGAAATATCTGTCACTGATTTTTCTGTTATTTTCTGTTTTTTCCTGCGGAAGGAAAGGAGAAAGCTCTGACAGGAAAATAATAACAGTCAGTATTGCTCCATTCAAATACTTTGTTGAGGAAATCGGAGGTGATAACTTTGAAGTAAATGTAATGGTTCCGCCAGGCTCTGATCCTCATATTTATGAACCTTTTCCTGACCAGGTCAGTAAGCTCCGCCGGTCAGAAGCCTATATCAGCAACGGTCATCTTGACTTTGAGACTGCCTGGCTTAAACGCTTCCATGAAATCAATCCTTCTATGAAGAAGCTTTCTCTTGGAGATGTCATAGAGCCGTTGGTGTCAGACTATGACGGAATACATTTTGAATCTGCAGACCCTCATTACTGGACCTCCCCCGTGTCGGCAATGTTAATTGCCAGGTCTGTCAGGGACCTGCTCGCCGGGATTGATCCTGACCACATGCAGCAGATAAATGATAATTACCAGGCATTGAATGACCGGATCAGAGAACTGGATTCAACAGCCAGAGAGCTGTTTTCGGGTGTTTCCGGAAAAAAGTTCATGACATACCATCCTAACCTGGGTTACCTTGCCCGCGATTATGGCCTTCAGGAGATCTCTGTCGAACACGAAGGAAAAGAACCTTCTCCGGCAAGGCTTATGGAGCTTGTTAATATTGCCAGGCATGACAGCCTTAAAATAATACTTGTTCAAAAAGAATTTGATTTAAGGAATGCAAAAGTGATTGCAGATGAAACAGGGGCAAGACCGGTTATCATTGACCCTCTTTCGGAAAACTGGCTGGAATCAGTCACGGAAATAATAAATATCCTTTACAGCAGCTTTAAAGATTAATATTAAACTTCATTTATATGGCTGACCTGCTGGTTGCTATGAGCTCTCTGTCGGTTGCTTACAACGGAAATATGGTGCTCCGGGATGTGAATTTCAGCATTTATGAGAATGATTATATCGGGGTCATTGGTCCTAACGGAGGGGGAAAGACCACACTCCTGAAGATCATTCTCGGGCTTATTAAGCCTGTAGAAGGAAGGGTGGAATTCAGTGATAAATTATTGGATAATAACCATATTGGATATCTTCCGCAGATTTCCACAGGTGATCTGGATTATCCTGTTACTGTAAAGGATGTGATACTGTCAGGATTGATGATACGAAAGAAACTTGTAAGCAGTATGTCAAAGGCTGACAGGAAAAGGGCTGAGATGGTAATGACTGAGCTGGGCCTCTCTGGTCTTGCAGATACATCGTTGAGAGAACTATCAGGGGGTCAGCTTCAGCGGGTTTTTCTGGGGCGTGCCATAATAGGTGACCCGCAGCTGTTACTGCTTGATGAACCGGGCACTTTTGTCGATGCCAACTTTGAAAACGATTTTTTTGAGAAGCTGAAGGACCTGAATAAACGGATGGCAATTCTGATGGTTTCGCATGATATAGGAACAATCTCGGCACATATCAAATCCTTTGCCTGTGTAAACCGAACACTTCATTACCATCCATCATCTGAGATCACCAGTGAGGATCTTCTTGCTTATGGTTGTCCCATTCAACTGGTCACTCACGGAGTTGTTCCCCATACGGTTTTGAAAATCCACTGATCAATGGAAGGAAGTATTTTCCAATACGGTTTTATTCTGAAAGGGCTTCTGGGTGCTTTCTTTGCCAGCGTGACTGCCGGGCTGGCAGGAACATACATAGTAAGCAGAAGAATGGTCTTTCTCAGCGGAGGCATTTCTCATGCTTCTTTTGGCGGCATAGGCATAGGTTATTTTGCAGGCATCAATCCAATATTTGGTGCCGCATTGTTCAGTATTATAACAGCACTTGGGGTGGAATACCTTTCAGTCAGGCAGAAAATAAGAGAAGATTCGGCTATTGGAATTCTGTGGGCGTTTGGTATGGCTACAGGCATAATTTTCATTTATCTTGCGCCGGGTTACACACCAAACCTGATGAGCTATCTTTTTGGAAGTATTCTTACTGTTACTACAGCCGACATAGTTGCTCTTGGTGTGATGTCGGTAATACTTACCCTCTATTTTGGATTTTTTTACAGGGCAATACTTTATATCTCTTTTGATGAGGATTTTGCCAGAACTTATTCATCATTTGTAAATGGCTTCAAATATATTACAACCGCTTTGATGGCTTTGACCATAGTCTTGAATATCAGGATGGCAGGGGTTATTCTGGTAATTTCATTACTGACTATACCTCCCAATATTGCAATGCTTTTCACCCGTAAATACCATAAGATTGTTATTTGGTCGATTGTGTCGGCGTTTATTGGTACAACTTCAGGATATGCTGTTTCATACTTTGCAGGGATACCTGTTGGTGCAACAATAATTTTCACGCTGGTAGTAATATGGGTCATAGCAAGACTTTTCACCGGAACCAAGACATGGAATACAAGTCAGGGTTTGAAAACCAGCAGCAATGAAAAACGTTAGGACCCGCATATTCTCAACCTGACAGGCAGCAGGAAATTATAGACCCACTGAAATCTGTTTTTAAACAATATCATAACTATTGTGTTATATTTAGACTAAAAACCAAAGGAGAATGGATTACGATGTAATAGTCATTGGCAGCGGCCCCGGAGGATATGTGGCTGCAATAAGAGCGTCACAGCTAAAAATGAGAACCGCTGTTGTGGAAAAAGCGGAACTGGGAGGAATATGTCTGAACTGGGGCTGCATTCCCACCAAATCGCTACTTAAGAGTGCGCAGGTATTTGATTATGTTAACCACGCTGCTGATTATGGTATTGTTGTAGATGGGCAGGTAAAGCCCGATTTCAGCTCTATTGTCTCGAGAAGCAGAAAGGTTGCCGAGGGGATGAGCAAGGGAGTTAATTTTCTTTTAAAGAAGAACAAGATTGAACAGATCCAGGGCACCGGGCGTCTGGCAGGGAAAAACAGGGTTGAAGTAGAGTTCCCTGACGGTACACGCAAGATATTTACGGCGGGAAGAATAATTCTGGCTACCGGGGCCAGGTCAAAGGATCTTCCTAACCTGAAGCAGGATGGCAGGAAAATCATTGGATACAGGGAAGCCATGACGCTGAGCAGTCAGCCCGGATCGATGATTATAGTCGGATCGGGAGCAATAGGATCCGAGTTTGCAAGCTTTTATCAGACAATAGGAACAGAGGTAACCCTGGTGGAATTTTTACCGCGTATTGTTCCTAACGAAGACGAAGAGGTGTCAAAGCAACTGGAGAGAGCATTCAAAAAGCTTAAGATGAGGATTTTAACAGGATCAACAGCTGAATCGGCAGATACTTCCGGGGAAAAAATCAAGGCAGTGGTTAAAACCCCGTCGGGTGAGGAGGTGATAGAAGCAGATATAATCCTTTCAGCCGTGGGGGTGACTTCAAATATAGAGGATCTGGGTCTTGAAGATCACGGTGTAAAAACGGAAAAGGGGAAAGTAGTTACAGATGAGTACTACCGCACAACAGCGCAGGATGTATATGCCATCGGCGACATAACAGAAGGACAGGCCCTGGCACACGTTGCATCTGCTGAAGCTGTTGTATGCGTCGAAAAGATGGCCGGTCTGGATCCCGAACCGGTTGATTACAATAACATTCCTGCATGCACCTATACCAATCCGGAAATAGCTTCATGCGGTTATACTGAAGCCGCAGCCAGGGATGCCGGTTTCGATATCAAAGTTGGCAAGTTCCCTTTCACGGCCTCAGGTAAGGCAAGTGCTTCCGGATCAAAAGATGGCTTTGTGAAACTTATATTCGATTCTGCATATGGCGAACTCCTTGGAGCCCATATGATAGGGGCTAACGTCACCGAGCTGATAGGAGAGATTGTAACAGCAAGAAAACTTGAAACAACTGTACATGAATTAATGAGGGCAGTGCATCCTCATCCGACGATGTCGGAAGCCATCATGGAAGCAGCAGCGGCAGCCTATGGCGAGGTCATTCATTTATAACTGCCCCGGCTGGCCCCCGGCAGGGCCGTAATACCTTATTTCCTATAAAGACGCAACCATTAATCCTGTTTTTTCATCTTTCTCATAGAAATGCCGGATATATAATGATTTTTTTGTATCTTTATTTCATACAAAGATCAAACTCTTGTCGGATATAAAAGATATTATAAAAGGTTGTCTGGCCGGCATTAAACGTGATCAGGAACTGTTGTACAGAAGACATGCAGCGAAGATGTATGCCGCGTGCCTTCAGTATTCAGGAAACGATGATGAAGCGAGGGATATCCTGCAGGATGGATTTATAAAGATCTTTGAAAATCTGATGTATTATAAGCACGAAGGCTCATTTGAAGGCTGGATGCGAAGGATAATCGTCAATACCGCCCTGGAAAAATACCGGGGAAAAAATCATCTTTACAGGGTTGACGATATCGACAGCATACCCGAGCCTGACGCTGATCCCGATAACGAAGACTATTCAGGGCTTGAAGCAGGGGATCTGCTTGATATGATCAGAGAGCTGCCTCCGAAATACCGGATGGTATTCAACCTTTTTGCAATAGAAGGTTATACCCACAAGGAAATAAGCCGGATGATAAATATTTCGGAAGGCACATCCAAATCAAACCTTTCCAGAGCACGGATTATCCTTCAGAAGAAGTTAAGCCTCTATGCAGGAGAGCAAAAGAAGATTATATATGGTTAACAGAAATGCAAATATTGATCTTCTGTTCAGGAACGGACTCAAAGATTACGAAGTCCTCCCTCCAGCCGGGGTCTGGAGTGAAATAAAACCAGTTATTAGAAAGCATCAGCTGCTTTTGATCTATTTGCGGACTGCCGCTGCCGTGATCTTAATATTATCTGTCAGTTTTTTGGCATACAGACTGGGTCGTGAAAATATTTCTCTTATCAAAACTGATGTTGCCGTTCTTAACACTGATCAGTTTGTTGTGCAGGATGAGGTTCCGTTACTTGTTGAAGAATCAGCAATATATGACAATAATATGCCTCAGGGATCAGGTACGGACCATACCATAGCTCCTGCACAAAATGACACATCAACCACAGATTATCAGGCATCACAGCGCCGGAATCAAAGATTAATTTCACGCGTCGCAGGGATGTTGCAGGGTAACAGGTCTGACGAATTACAAAGAAATCTGATCGCCAGAAGTGAGATCAATGAAGCAGATGTCACTTCGTATTTTAACGACATTTCAGTCAGAGACTACCTGGTATACCCGGTTACTCCAAAAATTGACCGGTGGTCTGTTACTGCGATGGCATCCCCGACATATTATCCAAGGCCACAGGTGAACAACAATGGTATTTCAAAACAGATGGGCTCATCTGAACAGTCACGGCTCTCCTATTCCGGTGGTGTTGCATTCGCTTACAGGATCAGCAGAAAACTGAGTGTGCAGTCAGGGCTTTATTATTCGTCAATTGGACAGGAAGTTGGAGATATATATTCTTTCGGAGGATTTGGGAAATACATCTATACCAAAAGTGATCGTAATTTTGAGGTTATGACATCAGCAGGAAGAATCTATACTGAAAATGCCGACATCTTCCTTCGTGACGGGATTGGGGACAGGGTGCTTACAAGATATACAAACGATGTGTTTGATCCGGCCAAGGCAAGTCTGCAGTATATGAGCAGCTCTCTGTATCAGAGTTTCAGCTATATTGAGATGCCTTTGATTTTAAGATACAAGCTGCTTGACAAAGATATTGACATAAACCTGGTAGGAGGGGTATCTTACAACTTCCTTGTAAACAATGCGGTTTATACAAGATTTGACGGTAACAGACTTGATGTTGGAAAAACTGACGGCCTTAACCAGTTCATGCTAAGCAGTTCTTTAGGTATGGGAATGGAATATAACCTTTCGGACAGATTTTCTCTTAACCTTGAACCAACCTTCAGATACTATATGAATCCTTTCAGTGATACTCAGGGGCTGAAAGCCCATCCTTATTCCTTTGGGATCTTTTCAGGTCTGTCATATAAATTCTGATAATTTTCTCCCTTTACTCTTTTTGTGGTATTTAGTGTTTCATAACTTATTTTATGAGGCTCAAAAATATTACCTTTGCATTTTATTTAAGATCTCGGGATTCTTATGGCAAAATCTGGTAGAAGCGCTGTTACGGCAGCATTGTCACTTGTCCTTCTTGCAGGGATTATTTTTATAATGAACCAGAGTTTTGAAGGATCGGTAGAGCTGCCTGATCCTGAAGATATTCCTGATGAGATCTATCTCAATAAACCTGTCAGAATACCGGAGGAGGTTACGTTTGCCGGAGAAAGAATGCCACTCGAAAATTTCGATACCCGCGAGAGCCTGGAAAGAGAACTGCTTATCAGCTCTTACAGGCACTCATCGACCATACTTATTATCAAGAGAGCGAACAGATACCTTCCGATCATTGAAAAGATTCTTCATGAATATAATGTGCCTGATGATTTCAAATATCTTGTGGCGGCCGAAAGCGAATACAGTAACATGGTATCTCCGGCAAGAGCCACAGGCTTCTGGCAGATTATGGCGGCAACCGGAAGGGAAGACGGCATGGAAATAAATGATGTGGTGGATGAAAGGTATCACCTCGGAAAGTCGACTGAATTTGCCTGCCGTTATTTGCTTAAATCGTATGAGAAATATGGAAACTGGACACTTGCTGCCGCCTCTTATAACGGGGGCAGGGCTGCTGTTGACAATCAGTTGCGGATCCAGAAAGAGGATAACTATTATAACCTTCTTCTCGCTGAAGAAACTGCCAGATACATTTTCAGGGTTGTGGCGTACAAGCTGGTAATTAATGATCCGAAGAGTTATGGATTTAACATTGAAGAGAAAGATCTTTACCCGGAGCTTGATTACTACGAAGTGAAAGTTGACACTACTGTGAACGACCTTGCAGCCTTTGCTAAAAGTTTCGGAACAAACTACAAGATGTTGAAGTTTCTTAATCCGTGGCTCCGCAAGCCTTATCTTACACCCCGGCACAACAAGGAATACCTTATTAAAATTCCAGCCGAAGATATGAGGACAAATAACAGGGCTGGTCTGCTAAATCAAATGAATGAAGGCTGATTACCGGTTATGAATAAGGAGATTACAGTTCTTGGTGCCAGGGTACATAATTTGCAGAATATTGATGTAACCATTCCCCGCAACAAGCTTGTCGTTATTACAGGAATGAGCGGAAGCGGCAAATCATCACTGGCTTTTGATACCATATACTCCGAGGGACAGAGACGGTATATGGAAACACTGTCGGTTTATGCAAGGCAATTTCTGGGTGGTATGGAGCGACCTGATGTTGATAAAATAACAGGCCTTAGTCCGGTAATTTCGATTGAGCAGAAGACTACAAATAAAAATCCCCGTTCGACGGTCGGCACAGTAACAGAAATATATGATTTTCTAAGGCTGTTATACGCCAGAGCTTCAGATGCCTATTCCTGGGCATCAGGTGAGAAGATGGTTAAATACACGGATGATCAGATCGTTGAGCTGGTAAAGGAACTCTTTTCAGAACAAAAGGTTTATTTTCTTGCTCCTTTGATAAAGGGCAGGAAAGGTCACTATAAGGATCTTTTTGAACAGCTCAGAAGAAAAGGATATTTGCATGTCAGGATTAATAATGGAGAGATAAAGGAGCTGAGACAGGGAATGAGGCTGGACAGGTATAAAACACATTTTATCGAACTGGTTGTAGATAAGTTTGCAGTTGCAGATATTTCCGACCGAAGGCTGCGCAATTCGGTCCTGAACTCACTCGATCACGGAGACGG
>CAYXSM010000002.1:0-283230 GCA_964466705.1 uncultured Rikenellaceae bacterium | reverse complement strand
GATGAAACCTCCTATCCTCTTTTCTGGGGAGGATTTGGGCTCATCGGCCATTGAGCGGTAAAATAATAAATCTGCCGGTGAAGAGGGTCTCTTTTTGATCCTGTAACTGCCAATAATATAGCCCCGGGCCGATACTGACATCCGGAGTGGATCCGTTCTTTATGATCCCCGTGAAAATTTTCTTTTCATGATTATTTGTTATAACCAGTATCAGTGATTCATAAACGGAATTCTCCCATGCAAATGAAGGTAAATGTGGAAGTGTATCCCCGACAGGATCTTTTATTATAAGCCCTGTATTCCTGTAATTCTCGTTAACAAGTTTTTCATAAAAAGAACTCGGTGTGAAATTTTCCACAATATAATCCGACATCTCTTTTTTAGCCCCCGCCAGTGAACTGTCCGAATCTGTTATAAGATCTGAGCTGTCTGCCTGATATCCGGGCGTAAATGATTTATAATCCTTTTCTGGAATAGTTGAGATAACAGAGGGAGACATTTTTTTGTCGGAAAATATAATCACGATAGCGGTAAAAGCTACAATCACAATTATTGCAGCTGCTATATGATAAAACGAAAAGAAATTCCTTATTTTTTTATCCCCTTTTGCCTGAATTTGCCCTGAATCCCTGAACAATTCCTGATTTGACAATTTAACAGCCTCCTTTGCATATTCGAGCTTCCGGATTTTTTTCCTGCATTTCTTACAGGTTAAAAGATGCTCTTCAAAGGCAAGTTCCTCATCAGGTGGCAATCTGTGAGCAAGGTAAAGCTCTGCAATATTCCGCTCCTCCGCCTGTTTATGATTCATATCTGATAAGTTTAAAATGATTGAAAAGCTTTTTCAATGCCCTATGTTTTTTAATTCTGATATTTTCCTCCGTTTGTCCCGTTTCCTCAGCGATATCCCTGAGCTTTTTTTCTTCAAAAAAGTATCCTCTAAGAACAGCCTGTTCTTCGTGGTTTAGCTTCCCAAAAGCGTTAATAAGAACTTTTTGTCTTTCATAATGTTCAACCCTCAGTTCACCTTCATTTCCTGTAAACAGGTGAAAGCTCCTTGAATCAAGAGGAACACTCTTTTTAAGATAGGGATCTTTCAGCGATTCATAATATTTGTTTTCAAGAGTCTTGAAAAAATATGATTTGAATGAGAAGGAATCAGGAAATGTTAACTCCTTTTTCATAAAATTTGAATATAAAACCTCGACAGAATCGCAAAAGACAGGGTAAGAATCTTTATTTAACATCATGTTTCGCATGTAAAACCAGCCTGCGGCTCTTTTCTCAAGATCATAAAACACAATCTTCCAGGCTTTCTGATCATTATATTTTAGAAGGTATATGAATTCTGAAAAAAAAGATCTCATATTTTCTTCAAATTTCCTGATAAGATAATTTTTGAATTGCTCAAACTTAATTATATCTTCCGCTGAATCGTGCTGCATTTCAACATATTGAATGATTACATCTTTAATCAGATGCATGTAATCAACACTCTTTCCTGATGAAGCCATCCACCTAAGCTCCTGCTTATCCTTCTCTGCCCATTGCCTTATAATAATTCCTGAAACATCCTTCAACTTTTGCAGGGCAGATTTATCGTAAAGTTTTATACGCTTTACCAGCAGATGGAAATCAACCTCCATTTTTATAGATATGATTTTTATACCAGCTTTGTTACAGTTCACAGAAAATTTCCAATAAAAATATGATTTTTCTGTAACGAAAATAAGACTCCTGCCATTTCAAATCAGACCAACAAGCAAAAATATTGTGAAAACAGAAATTTACCGGATGTTGACAGCCCTTATCATTTGTTTTACTGCTCATGTAACTGCAGGCGCACAGGATGTCTTTTACAAAGCTAATGATATTAACACACCGAGCTTTGGTAATATGGATATGCCTGACAATGAAATCAGATCAAAACACCTGGTTGAAGTATCTCACGGTCAGGCATTCATCGAATGGACAGATGCGTGGATGTGGATGTTCTCATGCAACTATCTCTACCGATTTTATAACAGCATTGCCGCCGGAGGAGGTATTGGGCTTCAGTTCGACTGGACCGGCCTGTATCCTGCTTTGTCGGCAAACCTGATTTTTGGTAATAAATCAGAAAATTTTGCAGCTGGTCTGGACCTGAAATATATGTTCACAGAGCTCATTGAAGATTCCAGATTATGGTTTACCATAGGTGGATACTATAAGAATTTTTTTATAAAGGCCATGCCGACTTTCTTATTCGGATATCCCCAGGAATGGTATTTTGAGACGGGATATTCTTTTGATATACACTGGTAAAATGTAAATAGTCATCTCAACAAGGTTAAATATGAAATTCAGTACAGCATTTTTAATTATTATACTTCAGCTGATTGCTCACGGAAAAGCATATTCTGAAATTACCAAAGCATTTACACTGGAGAAAAAGGGAAATCAGAATTTTACAGCATCTGGAGAAATCATATCAGGCCGTTCTGTGCCAGGTGATAAAAACAAGTTTATAATCAGTCTGGGTCTGGGAGGCGGAATAAGTTTGATTAACTATCAGGAGTATGCCTCAACATTCGGAGATAATTACCTCCGGCCCTGCTTTTCATCAAATTTCAGAATAGGGTATGCTCCATCTGATAAATTCTTTGTTTGCTGGAATGCCAGGACCAATATTTTCAAGCATCAAACAGATACGGAATATTCCGAAAATTTTTGGCTTGCCGGAGGTGGAGCCGGACTGGGAGCTACTTTCTTTCCTTTTGATAATCAACCATCTTTATATCTGAATTGCCTGTTTGGATATTCCAATCTCTTTGAAGGTTTTAAACTTGATGTGAACAATTTCGGAACGGAAATAGGCTTTGGGGTCGGTTATGTCTTAAAGAACAATATTAGTGCAGAATGCAATTTTCAACTGGGAACTTCTGATAAGTCGCAGCACTATGGTACATTAAAAAACCCGGTTATTTTCAATCTTACGGTAAACTACATTTTATGGAAAAAATAATTGAGTATATGAAATCATTACAATACCTTTTGGTTATCCTGCCATTCTTTTTAACGCACTGTTCCTCGCGAATTTTTTATATCAGTGCAAAACCTGAAGGAGCCCTCCTCAGGCACGGGGAATATTACGGATACAGCAATATAGCTGAGTCAGGCCAGGAAGAAATTCCATACAAGGTGATGTTTGCCGGCAAAAAAGCAAAAACGAGCTTCTCTGCAATGAAAAGAGGATACTATGAGGATACAATCTGGGTTAACAGGGATTCTCCACAGAAAGTAAGTTTTGTTCTCAACAAAATTGAAGGATCAGAAATTTATACAGAATACCGGTATCAGTTTTCTGGTGCCATGTTACATTTGCTGCCGCCACAGGTGGATGTTATTCTTCACAAAGGAATCGGCAATCTCGACAGATACGAGAAATCTCACATCCAATCGAAAGAAGTAAGCAAGAATATACTAACACTCTTATCTGAGAGATCTTCAGGCAGCCCGGGGGAATGGCGGCTCATCATCAATGATCCGGTGGTACCAGCTGATACAGTAAAAGTTCCCGAACATATTATGCATTATTTGCATTCCATAAGGCCTGACTTGTTAAAGTACTATGGATTTTCTCCTTCGGTCGGCAGATTTAACAGCTGGAGTCATATTTCTTCAGCCAGTAATCTATCCGGCAGCAGTTATCATGAGCATTCATTCCTTGCTGTGGTCTACTGCAAGACCATAAAACCGACGGCGGGCCGTATTATTGGCAATGCAGCTGTTTCGGTAGCATCGGCAGCTGCTTCGGGATATCAAAGCGCCATGTACGGAACATCAGGAATCGTTTACGATCCCAATGCATTTGCTCTCGACAATTCCACTCTCCTAATGGTATACCTTGTTCATCCTGACTCGGGAGAGGTTGTGGAAATCACGCAGAAGATATTCAATTACGATATTAGCAGTATTGAAAATCAGAAACAACTGACAGATGAATTAATCAAACTCTTAAGTGACATATGAAAAAAGCAATTAACCTGTTATTCCTGTTCCTGTTAATAGCAAAAACATTCGGTCAGAATGATATACAAGGCTTTCCTTTCAGTTTCTACACCGGCATTAAGGCTGAATACTTTACGCTCGGTGGGGATTTTAACGGTGAAGATTATTTTTTTACCGACGCTGCGACAATTTTTGTTCCGGAAATCGAACCGGGATTTACCTTTGGATTTCAGTCCGGACTTACTTTCAAAAACGGATCACTTGATTTTGGCTACCAGATTTCGAGAAGCAACTTCAGTCATGTAAATGGTTCTTACGGTTCGATGCTGATTCACAACATCAAACTCCTGGGACTGACATTCTATCTGAATCAGGCCGAAAAATTCAGGCCTTATATAGCATCAGATATTTCTTTACCATCGATGAATATTAAAAATGGAGCATCAGGTATTGATGCTTACACCGGACAAACCGGTAAATCCCACTTCAGCGGCGTTATCCTGGGTTTCGGGGCAGGAGCTGAATGGAAGGTGGCAAAAAAACTATCCGTTCGTTTTGAAGCTCTTCCTGAATGGTTTAAACTTACCAATGTAAAAGGAATCACAAAAGATTACTGGGAGGTAAAGAAATTCTCCAGTTTTAAAATGAATATCTCAACCGGATTATATTTATATCTTTTTTAACTGACAACCCATAATTATTTTTAGGCCATATCGTTCTTCTCGTCCCCGGCCGTTTTCTTTTTGATGCTTTCAGCAATATCCTCAAGCTTGTCGGCAGTTTTTTCAGCAACCTTCTTACTGAGATCCTTAAGCTTTGAAAGAGCTTCTCCTGCTTTATCTTCTGCCTTGTCTGCAAAAGCCTCAAGCTTGTCCCTGGTTTCGCTCTTTTTGAAATCATCTATTTTGTCCTCGACAAAATCTTCAGTTTTTTCATAGGCTTCAGCCACTTTGCCGAAGGCCTTGCTCTGTTTGATTTTATCAACATTCTCATCAATAAAGTCATCTGCTTTATCTACAAGTTTTTTAGCTTTATCAATAAGACGGTCCTTTTCCGGTTCTTCCGGGCCTGGTTTTTCATTTTCTTTCATAATCTGTAATTATTTAGATTCATTTGAACAAAGAAAATTTATGAATTTAATTGCAAAAGATATTCTTTTAAAGATATAACAATTTGTACAAATTTTAGATGAAAAATAATTAAATTCGGGAATGGGTAAGTAGATTACAAGAAATTAACAGCATATGGAGAAGGAAGTAATCACTGCGATCGCTATTGGGATCGGGCTTAGTGCCAGCACAGGATTCAGGGTGTTTGTACCCATGCTTGTTGCAAGCATTGCAGCAAGGGCAGGTATCTTTCCGGTGAATGAAGGCTTCGAGTGGCTGGCCGGCTGGCCGGCAATAATAAGTTTCAGTACGGCTACTCTGGCAGAGATACTGGCCTATTATATCCCGTTTATTGATAATCTCCTGGATTCAATTACAACCCCCCTGGCGATAGGCGGGGGAACTCTTTTGCTGACTTCAGTCCTGCCAATAGATAACGGTTTCCTGAAATGGGCAGCCGGTTTCCTGTTTGGGGGCGGAGCAGCTGCAGCAATACAGGGAGGCAGCGTAATGGCAAGGTTAGCTTCATCCAAACTGACAGCCGGTGCCGGAAATGCTGTCGTTGCCACAGGAGAACATGCTGCCGCACTTGGTGTCTCATCACTGTCTTTATTTATGCCTTTTCTTGTTGCATCAGTCATCCTGTTACTTGTCATATTTATAATCTATAAGGCATGCAGCCGTCTGGCCACATAAAATACCTGAAATTTTAATCCTTTGACGTAAATAAGAAACAGATGACTATTTTTGAATATGTAATTCCGTTGAAAAACATCATGGTATTATTTCTCAGGAACATATAAGATGCTATGAATACTGATAATATGATTTTTGCTCTGGGGCTTACTCTATTTGCAGGCCTTTCCACCGGCTTCGGCAGTATGATGACTTTCCTCTCAAAAAAATTCAATCCTAAATTCCTTGCCGGTGCACTGGGTTTCTCTGCAGGAGTGATGATTTATGTGTCACTTGTTGAAATCTTCGTAAAAGCAAAAGATTCGCTGGTACTTTCCTATGGTGCCAGAACAGGTTACTGGTTTGCCGTGATCGCTTTCTTTACCGGAATAGCGCTGATCGCCATAATTGACAAACTTATTCCTTCCTATGAGAATCCCCATGAAATGAAACAACTTGGAAATGGCAGCTCATCCGTGAAAAACGGAAATCACAAACTGATGCGAATGGGTGTTTTTTCAGCTATTGCAATTGCCGTTCACAATTTTCCCGAAGGCCTTGCCACATTCCTTGCTGCATTGTCCGACCCGGCGCTTGGGATCAGCATAGCAGTCGCTGTTGCAATTCATAACATCCCTGAAGGAGTTGCGGTTTCTGTTCCTGTTTATTATGCAACCGGAAGCAAAAAGAAGGCATTCTGGCTCTCATTCATGTCAGGTCTTGCAGAACCACTGGGAGCTTTAATCGGATTTTTTATCCTTAAGAATATATTCAATGAGGCTACATTTGGTGCCATATTTGGCGGTGTTGCCGGTATCATGGTCTATATATCCCTGGACGAACTCCTGCCCACTGCCGAGGAATACGGTGAACATCATGTAGCCATAGGAGGGCTGATCGCCGGTATGCTGGTTATGGCGATAAGCCTGCTGCTCTTTGTATGAGATCACTAAAACCGGGATTATGCTTGAATGGCTAAGGCATAGGATACATGGGAACCCGTATGCTGTCACCATCAATAATGAATTGGATTATTATTAATTTTAAAATGACATTCTTTCAACAGGCAGGCATACATGCGAAATACCACAATCATCGTTAGTATTGCTTTGTTTCTTGCTAATATGATATACTGTTTCTCACAAAGCAGTGGAAGCAAAGTTTCTGATTCGCTGAGGATAAGCGGACAGCTCTCCCTTAGGTCAGGCTATAATCAGGATGCTGATCTGCCCATTATTACCGCAGGACGTTATATTCCGTCAGTTAATTACAGTGTAGGATTTACAGGGCATAAACTTCTGGATCTCGAAGCATCCGCAAACACATACGGCACATACTCTTTCAATCTCTATGGAAAGAGCTCTTCCGATTATAGTATTAGTCCATACCGGGTTTGGATCCGCTATTCTTCAGAACAATTGGAACTTCGGGCCGGACTTCAGAAGATAAATTTCGGTTCAGCATCACTGCTCAGGCCTCTTATGTGGTTCGACCAGATGGATTCGCGCGATCCGCTCAATCTAACTGATGGTGTATGGGGATTACTGTTCAGGTATTATTTTCTTAATAATGCAAATATCTGGTTATGGGGACTCTATGGTAATGAAAATCCGAGAGGTTTTGAACTTGTACCGGTCAGCAGGGATACCCCGGAATTCGGAGGAAGATTGCAATTACCGGTTCCTCGCGGCGAAGCTGCAATCTCTTGTCATCACAGGAAGGCCGACAACAGAGGAATGATGTTTTTCACCGATCAGTATGCAGAAATCCCTGAAAACAGGTTAGGCTTTGATGCCAAATGGGATCTTAAGGCAGGAGTCTGGGTTGAAGGCTCATGGACAAGAAAGGGGAAGAATCTGGGACAGTTCACGAACCAGGAGATACTGAATGCCGGGATTGATTATACATTCGGCTTGGGGAACGGTCTTTACATGGCTTATGAGCACCTGCTGATCTCATGGGATGAAAAACCCTTTGCCTTTTCTGACAGGACATCATTTTCGCTGTTTACACTTAATTACCCTGTAGGGCTTTTCGACAGACTGAGTGCCATTGTTTATTATAACTGGACAGATAAAAAAACCTATAACTTCGTCAACTGGCAGAAGCAATTTGATAAAACCATGTTATATCTGATGTTATACTGGAATCCTGAGACCGGACAACTCCCTGCACAGACCGGTTCCGAAAACCTTTATGCAGGAAAAGGTGTTCAGCTAATGTTCGTTTTCAACCACTAAACATATCCGTATGGAAAATGGTCATATAATAGAGATTGAAAAACTTGTGAAAAAATTCCCGATGGGAAAGGGAGAATTTATTGCTCTTAACGGAATTGACCTGATTCTTGACAAGGGTGAATTTGCAGGCCTGGTAGGCCCCAGTGGTTCCGGAAAGACAACTTTGCTCAACATCGTAGGAACGCTCGATGTGCCTTCGGTCGGCAAAGCTGTTGTTCTTGGAAGATCTGTCGGTAACCTTACTGCAAAAGAGGCCGCCAGGCTTCGTAAAGAGAATCTTGGTTTTATTTTTCAGAGCTACAATCTGCTGGTCGTTCACACGGTATTTGAAAATGTGGAGTTCCCTCTCCTGCTGCTTAAATACAGCTCTCAGGAGCGAAAAAAAATGGTGATGGATGCCCTTGAATGGGTTGGTCTGACTGATAAGGTCAAACAGAAGCCTCCTCAGCTGTCAGGCGGTGAATGCCAGCGGGTAGCGATAGCAAGGGCGATGGTAAAAAGACCATCTCTTGTACTGGCAGATGAGCCTACTGCCAACCTCGATGCCGCCAACTCGCATAATATCCTGAAAACAATGGAAACCCTTAACAGGGAGCTGAAGACTACCTTTCTTTTCGCTACACACGACGATAAGGTGATCAGTTATCTGAGGAGGAAAATATTCCTTGCTGACGGAAGGATTGAAAAGGAAGAAAGAACCGATGATTAAATCTGACGGAAATGAAACTGGCAATTAAACTGGCATTCCGTAACCTGATAGGAGCAGGATTGCGAACATGGCTGAATGTTATAGTTCTATCGTTTTCATTCGTTGTGATAATATGGATAAAAGGCGTGCTGGCCGGCTGGGATCTCCAGGCAAAGAACGATATGACCAACTGGGAGATAGCCGGGGGGCAGTACTGGCATGAAGATTATGACCCGTTTGATCCCTTTACCTTTACCGACAGTCATGCTCCTGTCCCTCCTGAGTTCGCGGAAGAGATAGCTGCCGGGGATATGGAACCATACCTTGTAATACAGGGTTCCGTTTATCCTCAGGGCAGATTGCAACATGTTACTATTAAAGGCATAAGTCCTGAACAGACTCTCTTCATGCTTCCCACAGGACGGCTCGATACTGTGATGGTTGATGCCATCCCTGCAGTTATCGGAACTCTGATGGGCAAATCACTTAAGATGGGAACAGGCGACAGGGTGGTTTTGCAGTGGCGCGATGCCAACGGCACCTTTGATGCTGCAGAACTGTTGATCGTAGACATGTTCAATGTTTCGGTGCCTGCTGTTGATGCAGGACAAATCTACATACCCCTGGAGAAGCTGAGAGAGATGACAGGAATGCAGAATGAAGCAACCCTCTTCTCCTTCCGCGACAGTGAGAAAGAGCGTCCTGATATGAATGGCTGGGTCCATAAATCAAAGGAAGAACTGACAAAACAGGTTGATGATCTTATTAAAGTTAAAACAGGGGGAACATCAGTATTATATGGCATCCTCCTTCTCCTGGCAATGCTGGCCATTTTCGACACACAGGTGCTCTCTATCTTCAGAAGGCAGAAAGAGATAGGTACCTATGTAGCACTGGGATACACAAGGAAACAAGTGGTAGGACTCTTTACAACCGAGGGTGCAATGTATGCAGTGCTTGCAGCCCTCCTCTCAGCCGCATACGGGATGCCCTTTCTCCTGTGGCAGGCCAAGGCAGGCTGGACAATGCCAATTGATACCAGCGAATTTGGCATGGCTATTGCCCAGACACTTTATCCCGTTTATAGTGCAGGTCTGGTAGCCGGTACAACCGTTCTCGTTCTGGTCGTAACAACAATTGTCAGCTACTGGCCATCAAGGAAAATTGCTAAGATGAATCCGACTGACGCATTAAGAGGAAAAATACAATGATAAAGTTCCTGCTTACAGGTCTCTTAAGAGACAGCAGCCGCAGCCGGCTGCCGGTAATAGTGGTTTCGATCGGTGTCATGCTAACCGTGCTGATGCATGCCTATATCAAGGGTTTTATGGGCGATACAATTGAGCTCACCGCACGTTTCTCATACGGTCATATCAAGGTAATGACAAATGGCTACGCCGGGGAGATGCAACAGATTCCAAACGACCTTGCTCTCATGGAGACAGACTCACTTATTGATAAACTGAAGATTGATTATCCTGATATGACCTGGTCCCCGCGAATACAGTTCGGGGGGCTGGTGGACGCTCCGGATGCGAAAGGTGAAACAAGGGCGCAGGGTCCGGCTGCAGGAATAGCAGCTGACCTTCTTTCTGAAGGATCACCGGAACCCGGCCGTCTTAATATTATCAACTCACTTGTAAGGGGAAAACTACCCTCCCAACCCGGCGAGGTATTGCTAAGCGAACCCTTCTCCAGAAAACTGGGGGTAGAGCCGGGGGATCAGGTTACCCTTATGGGATCAACTATGTTCGGCAGTATGACAATGTACAACTTCATAGCCTCCGGAACAGTCAGAACAGGTCAGGAAATACTCGACAGGGGTCTGATAATAGCCGACATAGAAGATATACGTATGGCACTGGATATGGAAAACGCTGCAGGTGAAATACTTGGATTCTTCCGTGACGGTTTTTATAACAACGATATCGCGGAAAATATTGCCCTTAGGTTCAATAACAAGACCGACGGGGAGAGAGATATCTATACACCTGTTATGAGGAGTCTGAGTCAGCAGGGTACAATGGGCCAGTATGTGGCACTGACTGAGGTCTGGTCAGTCTACATCTCAGTTGTCTTCGTATTTGCCATGTCACTTGTTTTATGGAATGCCGGACTTCTTGGAGGACTACGCCGTTACGGTGAGGTCGGGCTCAGGCTCGCAATAGGTGAGGAAAAAGGACATATATACCGTACCATGATCTATGAATCGGTAATGATAGGTATAGCAGGATCGGTAATTGGCACAATCCTTGGACTCTTTTTTGCATGGCTGGTGCAGAAATACGGAATAAACATATCCGGGATAATGGAAGGAGCTGCCATGATGTTCCCCGAAAGGATAAGGGCCAGGATAACACCTTCAGATTTCTGGCTGGGTTTCATCCCCGGATTACTGTCTACTGTTATTGGCACCTTATTATCCGGAATAGGGATATATAAACGTCAGACTGCTTCACTCTTCAGAGAGCTGGAAGCATAAACGAAAAGAATAACATTATGAAAACCATTTCAATTATTATCCTTGCAGCACTCTCACTGACATGTTACGTCCAGCCGGATGCGGAACAGGTTTTGCAGCGGGTCGAAAATAATTTATCTTCAGAAAATCGCATATTCGAATCATCCATGATAATCCACGGAACGAGGACAAGCCGTACAATAACCTCAAGAACCTACGCAGAAGGTGAAAAAAAAGCATTTACCGAGTATCTTTCACCAGCACGCGAACAGGGCACCAAGATGCTCAAGCTTGAAACCCAGCTCTGGATATACTCTCCTTCAACCGACAGGACTATCCAGATATCCGGACATATGCTCAGACAGTCTGTAATGGGTTCGGATCTATCATACGAAGATATGATGGACGACCGGAAACTTACCGATGTTTACGCTGCAGAACTGGCAGGTACGGAAATGATTGACAACCGTAACACTTATGTCCTCGATCTCACTGCAAAAGTGACTGACGTATCTTATTACACAAGAAAAATGTGGGTAGATACCGAAAGGTATGTGCCGCTGAAGGAAGAATTATACGCAAGGAGCGGCCAGCTGCTGAAGAGAACCACATTGACAGATGTCACGCAGGTTGACGGCCGCTGGTTTCCCATGACCATGGTCTACAAGGATATGCTCAAACAGGGTGACGGGACTGAATTTAAGATGACAAGCATTAAATTCAACCAGGAGATCCCTGATTATATTTTTTCACGTGCTTCCCTGAAACAATAGACTCCGGCTGCGCTAACTGATTGTCATCCCTGTTGACTTTTCAGACGACCGGGCTTTTGCATAACACCTTCTTCAGTATACCCTTTACACCTCTTATAAAAGCAGCGATCGTAAGCACCTAAAAAAAGGGTGCGTTGCTGTGCTCCGGCGTATTTTAGTGGTGGATCCCTGCGCAGAGAACGGTTCCTGACTTATGACGCTTTGCAAAACTAGTGCGGTTTCCTTTTCTAACATACTGAATATGAATAATAAAATGTCGATAAATTGATTTTTACCGCACTAACGCCTATTTTTTTGTCCTATGATCAGGATCAGAAAGGTTAAGTTGAAGTCAGAGTCCACAGCCATACAATTGGTTCAATATACAGGTCATAGCGCAAATATGTTAAGCATATGGTTAGTGCCCGGGATGATGTTGAACAGCGGGCATGCAATGCTTCCGGACAACTCTTCAAGAAGCTATTTTACAATGTAACCACTCTTTACTTTGAATCTTTCAAGGCCGATGACCTTAAGATACAGCGATTTAGTAAAGACAACAAATCACAGCAACCGCAGACAGTGATCAGCCTGCCAGGAACAGGGTGGCTGAGGCGTGAAAATTTGTGTTTATCTTAAAATAATAATATCCCTGACCTGAATTTATATCCGGAAATAATTTAATTTTAATTCCCGGTTTGCTGGGTGAACAAATTATTCTGAAGAATTAAAAACTAAACCTATAATAATGGCAGCTGACAAGATTCAGGCTAAATCTTCCCGGTGGGAGGGAGCTGTTAGGAAGACCAAAAAGATATTAAGGTGGATAATGTTTTTCATTGTATTATTCATAGCAATATTTACATACTTCAAGTATTACTATACGTACAGTGAAGGAATGAGGGCGGGATTGCTGCAAAAATTCTCAAATAAAGGATTTTTATTCAAAACTTATGAAGGCGAGTTGATTTTGAGCAGTGTTTCAAGCACTTCAAATGTTGCAATTGCTTCCGAGAAATTCTTCTTTTCTGTTACCAGAAAAGATCTTGCAACTCAGTTTGATACCCTCCAGGGGGAAAATGTCATTGTGCATTATATTGAGAAAAAAGGTACACTGCCGTGGCGCGGAGATTCAAGATACCTTGTGGACAGTATCGCAGTCAGAAAATAAGCTATAATGTGATAACATCTGACATAACCTCCTGAACAAAGGGTTTGCATATAATCATTTCAGGCGTTTAATAATCCGTCTTCACTATCATTCCCTTCATCACTCAGGGGACCATATTTACAACAGTTTCTGAACCAAATCTGTTTTTTGGGGGTTCTGGTTTTGCCAGCCATTTTCCCGTTCAGAATTCAGAAGTATGCAGTGTAATTTCAGGTATCAGTGTTGAAAAGACCGAAATCATCATAGGACCTTTTTCAGAATTCCCAGCACTCCCCGTATGAATGTGGCACTTGTGAGCACTTTAACCACAGGATTTACTGCAGTCCGCCTCCTGGTAGTGGTCCGCGCGGATCTTCCTTTTGCCGTTGTATTTTCCTTACCTTTTCTGGCAATATCTTCAGCAGCATGCCTCCGGGCAGCGTCAATCTTTCCGGAAAGAAGTTCATACGCACTCTCCCTGTCTATTATCCGGTTGTATTTTGGACCCAGAACAGATGCTCTGTTAAGTGATTCAATTTCCGCATCAGATAGTATATCCATCCTGCTCATCGGAGCTCTGATCATCGTCGCTGCAAGCGGAGTGGGTATCCCTTTTTCGTTAAGAGCAGTAACAAGGGCTTCGCCTGTTCCAAGGTTTGTAAGAACAATGTCGGTTTTGTAATAATCAGTCAGGGGAAAATTTTCTGCCGTCAGCTTGATTGCCTTCCTGTCGACAGCCGTGAAAGCCCTGAGTGCATGCTGAACCTTAAGACCAAGCTGTGCAAGAACATCATTCGGAACGTCCATTGGATTCTGTGTCACAAAAAAGACCCCGATGCCCTTTGAACGGATAAGCTTGACAATAGTTTCTATCTGGTCCAGAAGTGTTCTGCTTGCATTTTTGAAAATAAGGTGTGCCGCGTCAATAAAAATTACAAGCTCAGGTTTGTCGGCATCACCTTTCTCAGGCATCTCACTGTATACTTCTGCCAGAAGGCAGAGCATGAATGTTGAGAAAAGCTTCGGCTTTTCCTGAATGTCTGTCAGCCTGATGATATTGATAATGCCTTTCCCGTCAGTATCTTTTCTGAGCAGGTCCCTGATATCAAATGAGAGTTCACCAAAGAACAAATCCGCATCCTGCTGTTCAAGTTCGATGACCTTCCTTAGAATGGTCCCCGTTGAGGCAGGAAATATTTTTCCATAATCCCTTTCAATTGCTTCCTTGCCGTCCTCCGTTATGTACTGGATGATCTTTTTCAGGTCCTTAAGGTCAAGCAGCGGCAAATTGTTGTCGTCACAGTATTTAAATATTACCGAGAGCACTCCTCCCTGTGTATCGTTAAGATCAAGTATCCTCGACAAAAGTACCGGACCAAATTCTGAAACAGTTGCCCTGAGCCTTACGCCATCCTGCTTCGAGAGGGAAAAAAGTTCAACAGGGTACCCACTTACTGAATAAGGCAGTCCGATTTTGGAATGACGATTGGTAATAAAAGCAGTTTCTGTCCCCGGCACAGCAATGCCGCTCAGATCACCTTTCACATCCATCAACAATACGGGCACCCCTTTCTCAGATAAATGCTCTGATATAACCTGCAGGGTCTTGGTCTTGCCTGTGCCAGTAGCTCCGGCTATAAGGCCATGCCTGTTCATTGTCTTCAGGGGAATCTTTATGTGGGCACCGGGAATTGTTTCTCCATCCAGGATGGCACCACCAAGTATTATACTATCGCCTTTACAATAGTACCCTCTGTCTATGTGTTCTTTGAATTTGTCTTTTATGTCCATAATACATCTGAATCCTGTTTGTGTGTTGGTCACCAACCTGCAATTTAACAGTTTAGTTGAATTTTTCTGGTCACATTTTCAAAATAATGTTATATTTGAATAATTAGTACTTTTATGATCAATATGGCTAAAAGATAACTAATATTTAGATAAAGATTTAGCAAATTCTCGACTTACATCTATAAACCAAAACTAAAATAAAATGGCAAAATTTGAAGTTTACCAGAGCGGCAAGAAAAATGAATTCCGCTTCCGTCTGAAAGCAGATAACGGACAAACAATACTCAGCAGTGAAGGCTATACAACAAAAGCCTCATGCCTGAATGGTGTTGAATCGGTAAAGAAAAATGCATCAGATCCCAAAAGATTCGTCAAAACAACCACCCCTTCAAACATGTTCAGATTTGCTCTTACAGCAGCTAACAGTCAGATTATCGGCACGAGCCAGAACTATAAAAGTGAATCGGGACGCGACAATGGAATTGAATCAGTAAAGAGGAATGCTTCCAAAGCTGATATCAAGGAGGTGGAATAATAGAACAACCCTCTCTCTCTTTTAAAAAAGGATTTTTCTGTAAACAGGATGCGCAAAATTGCGCAAAGCATATATGGCAATGTATTTTGTATGTTTGTTTATCTGCTTTAGCGATTAAGCTTTGTGATTCTTGTATTCAATTTTTTGATACCGTTTTTTGGTCTTTGTTTTGCTCTCAATAAAACAAAATTTTTTACTCCATGAAATACAGGTATTTATTTCTGATTATCCTGGTTTCTGCTTTTCCACTTGCCGGTACCAACGGACAAACAACTGAAGCTGAAAAAAAACTGAGGAACCTTGATGCCGACACATTAATGGGATGGAAAAAGGGAGGTGTTGCAACCTTAAACCTGGCTCATACATCGTTGAAAAACTGGGCTTCAGGAGGTCAGAATTCGGTAGCTTTTAACGGTATCTTTAGTGTTTATGCGAACTACAGGAACAACAAATCTGTTTGGGACAACTCTTTTGATATCGGTTACGGATTGCTTAAACAAAGCAAAGATGCTGACTTTATGAAAACTGATGACAGGCTGGATCTTGTTTCTAAATATGGCCTGGAAGCATTTAAGAATTTCTATTATGCTGCTCTTCTGAACTTTAAGACTCAAATGAGCCCGGGGTATAACTACCCCGATGTCAATAACAGGATTTCCGGCTTTTTTGCTCCGGCTTATCTCCTTGCTGCAGTTGGCCTTGATTATAAGCCAGATCAGCACTTTGACGCATTCATTGCACCATTTACAGGTAAATTTACCTTCGTTAAAGATGATGGTCTTTCAGAGGCAGGGGCATTTGGCGTCACCCCCGGAGAAAAATTACGGGGAGAAGTGGGAGGATATTTAAGGATCGTCTTTTCAAAAAATGATTTTAAGGAAGAACTGCTAAAAAATATAGCCTTCACCACAAAGCTTGATCTGTTCTCAAACTACCTTGAAAATCCTCAGAATATTGATGTTAGCTGGGAAACACTGATAGCATTGAAAATTAACAAGTATATCTCGGTGACCATCAATACACACCTTCTCTATGACGATAATATCAAAATCCCTGTTGACAGGAATAATGACGGGATCATCAGCCAGTATGAACTCGACAACCCCGGTAGCAGAGTACAGTTTAAAGAGATATTCGGAGTGGGACTCTCCTATAATTTCTGATTAACCAATCTTAAACCTGACAAAAATGAAAATTTTAAACGAATTTAAAACCTTCGCGATGAAAGGCAACATGGTCGATATGGCCGTGGGTATCATAATTGGTGCTGCTTTCGGAAAAATAGTAGCATCGCTTGTGAATGATATTCTTATGCCTCCGTTAGGACTGCTTCTGGGCGGTGTCAATTTTACCGACCTCAAGGTTGTGATGAAAGCAGCCACCGAGGCAGCTCCTGCCGTTACCTGGAATTATGGCAGCTTTATTCAGGTGGTAATTGACTTTCTGATTGTTGCATGGGTTATTTTCATGTTCGTTAAGGCAATGAATGCAGCCAAAAAGAAAGAAGAAGAAGCCCCGGCACCACCACCAGCCCCTTCAAAAGAAGAAACACTCCTTTCGGAGATCCGTGATTTGCTGAAAAAATAATCACCCCGTCTTATCAGTCTGCCTCAGAAAAAAAAGAGGTTGTATTAAGTGTCCTTGAAATTAAAATCCTGCATTTGTAATTTCATTGGATACAACCTCTTTTTTATCATCCCGGCAGTGCATCAAACATTGTCCATATAAAAAAATTCCTGAAAAATTTGTTACTTATGTTATATATTTCTAACTTTGTGTTAGAATTACATAACTTAATATTAATCAGGATGAAAAAAGGAATGATCATTTTTGCAGTGGCTGCACTGGTGTTGCTGACAACCGGATTATGGTTAACTTCTGCACGCGGAACCCTTAAAACCTTCGATCTGTTAAATATCCTTGTGATAGTACTTGTAGTCGCTTTTGCGTTGTTCATAGGATATAAACGACTTTCAGCTGCGAAACGCGGTGAACCCCCTGAAGATGAAATGTCAAGGAAGGTTCTTCTGAAAACTGCAGCTTTCTCGTATTACATTTCTCTTTACCTGTGGGTTGCCATACTTTTCATTAAAGACAGGATTAACCTCGACACAGAGGAAATCCTGGGTGCTGGTATTCTTGGAATGGCAATCACCTGGGCTGTCTGCTGGCTTATCTTTAATTACAGGGGCGTCAGGGATGAATAACAGGATAAAGGAGTACAGGGCAAGATATAATCTTACCCAGGAGGATCTCGCAAAAAAGGTGAATGTCAGGCGTGAGACTATTGTTTTTCTCGAAAAGAACAAATACAATCCCTCACTGAAACTTGCTTTCGATATTGCCAGAGTATTTAATGCCGGAATCGAAGAAATTTTCATATCTGAGTAAGTTATTCCCGGAGGAATGGTAATTTTATTATTATATCCGGTTACCAGGCCGTAGTAATCATACATTCATACTGCCATGAAGAACATAGTCTTCACCTTTCTTACTGCATTTATATTGGTATCATGCAGTAATAATATTAAAACTGAATTTGCTCCTCACCTGCTTAAGTGCAACAACCTTGAAAATCCTTCAGGAACAGATCAGAATCCCTGTTTTGGCTGGATTGTTTTCTCTGGTTACAGAGGGGCAGCCCAAAGTGCTTACCAGATCATTCTTGATCCGGATCCGGGTAATCTTAAGGATAATTCGAGTTGTTTATGGAACACGGGTAAAATAATCTCCTCAGCTGCCTCATGGATACCTTATTCAGGACCAGAATTGAAATCCTCATCTGAGTACTTCTGGAAAGTCCGTATATGGAATGAAAATGACTGTCCCTCGGACTGGAGCGCGCCGGCGTCATTCATAACAGGCCTGTTCGCTGATAAAGACTGGGATAATGCAAAATGGATAGGATACGAGGAGATACCTGATTCACTTCTTCTTGTCCCGGGAGTTCATGGATCAGGCGATGCTCTGGGCGAGATCGCAAAGAGGCGGATGATAATTCCTTACTTTCGGAAGGAATTCATGGTCGGGGAAAAAATCAGTCGTGCATTTGCATTTATCAGCGGCCTCGGTCATTATGAACTTTACGTAAACGGAAGCCGGATTGGCGATCGTTTTCTTTCACCGGGATGGACCGATTACAGGCATACATGTTATTACAACACCTATGATGTTACAGAATATCTTAAACGCGGGATTAATTGTGCGGGTGTAATTACAGGTAACGGTTTTTACAACATTAACAGGGAAAGGTACAGAAAACTCGTTATCGCCTACGGAGCCCCAAAAATGATCCTTAAAATATTGATCACCTATAACGATGGCACTTCCGGGTTAATTGTCAGTGATGAAAGCTGGAAAACCTGTCCTTCTCCTGTAGTATATACAAGCATTTACGGCGGGGAAGATTATGATGCCACTCTTGAGCAGGATGGTTGGGCTGAACCCGGATTTGATGATTCAGGATGGAATAATGCTTTAAGGGTAAAAAATCCTGAAGGCAGTCTTGTTCCTGAAAAGGACCATCCCATGAGGGTCATGCAGGTGTTCGACCCGGAGAATATCACATCAGTAAATGATACAATACATATTTATGATTACGGGCAGAACGCTTCGGGAATTGTAAAGCTGAAAATTAAAGGTTTAAAAGGCCGGAAAATAAAACTCATTCCCGGAGAACTTGTTGATGAAGATATGCATGTGACACAGAAAGCATCAGGGTCGCCATATTATTTTACCTATGTGCTCAGGGGAGACGAAGAGGAGATCCGGATTCCTGTGTTTACTTATTACGGATTCAGGTACGTCCAGGCTGAAGGGGCTGTCCCTGCCGGCCGGCCAAATCTTAATAACCTGCCCGTAATTGAATCCCTGCAAATGCTGCATACACGAAATTCCTCCCCCGTTGCAGGCAGCTTTAGGTGTTCCAGCGACCTTTTTAATTCTATTTACGATCTGATAAACTGGTCAATTAAAAGCAACCTGGCAAGTGTGGCAACCGACTGCCCGCACAGGGAAAAGCTTGGATGGCTTGAGCAAACTCATCTTATGGGTAATTCAATAAGGTTTGTGTATGATATTCATAATCTCTATGACAAGATCATTGATGACATGATGGAAGCACAACTTGATAACGGTCTGGTACCTGATATAGCCCCCGAATATGTCCCTTTTTATGGTGGATTCAGGGATTCTCCGGAGTGGGGAAGCGCATGCATCATTCTGCCGTGGAGCATGTATGAGTGGTATGGAGACATAAATTCCATTAAAAAAGCTTACCCCATGATGAAAAAATATGTAAACTACCTGACCGGTACTTCTGAAAAGCATATAATCTCGCACGGCCTTGGCGACTGGTACGATCTTGGACCAGAATTTCCCGGGGAAGCCCAGCTTACACCAAAAGAAGTTACCGCAACCTCGATCTATTTTTATGATGCCCTGCTCTTAAGTATTATGGCTGGTTTGACAGGGCAAAGGGATGATTCCGTTTACTACAAAAACCTTTCTGAAGACATAAGGATTGCTTTTAATGAACGCTTTTTTGATCCGGCAGCCAGGACTTATTCAACCGGAAGCCAGACAGCATATGCCATGCCCTTGTTTTTTGGTATGACTGATGAAAAATACAGGCAGGAAACGGTAGCAAATCTTGTGGGATCAATCCGGGAAAATAACATGGCACTTACGGCCGGAGATATCGGCTACCGGTATCTTTTAAGAGTACTTGAGCAGGAGGGATATTCGCAGGTAATATATGAGATGAATGCCAGGTCAGATGTTCCCGGATACGGATTTCAGCTGGCTAGAGGAGCAACAGCCCTTACAGAATCATGGGCTGCCCTTAGGGATGTCTCCAATAATCACATGATGCTGGGCCACCTGATGGAGTGGTTCTACAGCGGGATAGGCGGCATACGGCAGTTTCCCGGATCAAAAGCCTATGAACATATCCTGATTTCCCCTGAAATAACTGGAGACATTGCATGGGCTGAGGTTTCACATAAGTCTGTAAAGGGTGAAATAAAATGCTACTGGGCTCTCACTGATGGTATTCTGAAAATGAAAATAACTATTCCGGCAAACTCCATAGCCACAGTCAGGATACCCCAGCCTGATCCGGAAAAAATCAATGTAAACAGTATACCCTTGAATTCCTGTGGCCTTATCCGGATCGCTGAAGGTCCTGAAAATATGACAAGCTGCACTGTGGCTTCAGGAGATTATTCATTCGAGGCCAGTATTTCTGTGAACAACGGTGATGAAAAATGAGCTTATAATAATGCATTAATCATATCCACCGAGAAACTTAAGTGTTATGAATTTCAGGATGGCGATACCAAAAATCATCATTTTCTTAACTGTATTATATTCAACTGAATAATAATAATTTATTAATACAAATGTTTTTTAAATTTGTTCTGCAACAGATTTATGTTCAATGAAACAGGTACTGAAATACACAGGATACATCCTGGTTCTTCTGATTATAGGATTCTTCATCTGGCGGTTTTATTATATAATCATCTGGCTGCTTATTGCAGCAGTGCTATCATTTATAGGTCACCCTCTTGTCCGCCTTTTTGATAAAATTCATATCAGAAAAATTCGCATCCCGCATACGGTCAGTGCATTACTTTCGCTGACAATTATCGTTCTCATTGCTGCGGGATTTGTCGCCGTTTTTGTTCCGATGATTCTTAAGCAGGCAGAAACTATCTCAAGGATTGATGTAAACAGGCTTGCTCAGAACCTCCAGGGTCAGATGATATTTATTGATGAGCTTTTTCATGATATCGGTGCCATACCTGACGGACAGACCCTTCAGGATTTCCTTGTAATAAAAGCCAAATCATTGGTTAACCTGGGAAATGTCAGCTCTCTTATCGGCGGTTTTATAAGCATGGCTGGAAATATCTTCCTGGGGCTTTTTGCAATCCTTTTTATTGCCTTCTTCTTTCTTAAAGATGAAAATATGTTTGAGGAAGGGCTACTCCTTTTCATTCCCGAGAAACATCATGAGGCGACAAAAAAAGTAATAACCGTTTCAAAAAACCTGCTTGTCCGGTATTACATTGGTGTACTGCTGGAACTGCTGGGTGTAATGTCGCTTATTACAATCGGTCTGTGGATATTCGGAGTAAAAAATGCTCTTCTTATAGGTTTTTTTGGGGGTGTAATGAATATTATACCTTACCTGGGACCTGTAATAGGCACAGTAATCGGCATTATTCTAGGCGTTACCTCTACCCTTGTCACCGGATCTTATAATGAATTGTTACCTGTCACCATTGAAATTATCGGGATCTTTATAGTGGCTAATTTAATTGATAACAGCATCCTTATTCCTGTTATTTACTCCAGGAGTGTCAAATCCCATCCTCTTGAAATATTTCTTGTGATAATAATCGGGGGAGGAATTGCGGGCCTGGTCGGAATGCTGCTGGCTGTGCCTGTTTATACCCTTCTCAGGGTTATTGCCAAAGAGTTCTTTGTGGAATTCCGGGTAATCAAAAAACTTACTCAAACCATCGATTAGAGTTATTCCTGTTTAAGACCGGTATTAATTCATCAAAACTCCTGTAAAGAGAAGCGTTAAATCTGATAAAATTATTATTAAATTCACTTAAACTGCAGGAGTGAAAGAAAGAAAATTTAATTTTGGATGCCATAAAAGTGAGGCAAATTTCATGTTAACCGGTCTTTTATGCAAATTTATGTATTGCATTTATGTTATTAACTGATGCCAGATAATAAAACGGTAATTATTATAGGTGCCGGCATAGGAGGAATAGCTACCGCTGTTTACCTGGCAAAGAGCGGATTCAGGGTAAGTCTTTACGAGAAGAACGGAGCCCCCGGAGGTCGTTGTGGACAATTGAAGCGCGAGGGACATCGGTTCGATCTTGGGGCTACCATGCTTCTTATGCCCGGAATTTACCAACAGATTTTTAATTCTCTGGGTATAAAGCTTGAAGAGGACAGAGATATCGTACCGCTGAATAATCTTTATAGAATTTTTTTCGATGACGGAAGTAATCTGGAATTTACCTCTGATATGAGAAAGATGCAGGTGCAGCTTGAAAATATTGAACCAGGAAGCTATGAACGGTCTGTTGATTACATTTCAAGAGGCATGGAGATATTCAATGAAAGTATGGGAAAACTTATTGACAGAAATTTCTATAATGTTTTCCAGATGATAAATCTGAAAAACATCCCATTGCTCTTCAGGATAAAAGCGTTTACTCCCCATTATAGATATACCATGAGGTTTTTCAGGCACCCACATCTGTTAATGTCATTTACTTTCCAGAATATTTATGTTGGACAGAGCCCCTTCGATTCTCCTGCATTATTCTCGATGGTTCCGGCCGCGGAATTGACTGAAGGTTCGTTCTTTCCCTCGCATAACGGAATGTTCTCGGTAGTTGAAAAATTAACTCAAGAAGCAGAAAAAGCAGGTGTCATATTTCATTACAACTATCCTGTCAAAAAGATAATCATAGAAAAGGGACTGGCTTCAGGAATAATTTTGCCTGACGGAACTGCAGTCAGTGCTGATATCATTATTGCAAATGCAGATCTTCCTTACGTTTACCGTAGCCTTCTTCCTGACAAAAAAGCCTCATCCCGCCTGGATAAACTCAGATATTCCTGCTCATCTGTATGTTTTCACTGGGGTCTTGATAAAAAGTTCCCCCGGCTTGACCATCATAACGTTTTTCTCTCAGATAGTTTCAAAAAAGGTCTTGACCGTATTTTCAACGATAAAGTTGTTAGTGAAAATCCGAGTTTTTATGTGCATGCCCCATCAAGAACAGATCCGGAAGCTGCTCCGCCAAATCAGGATACTCTTTCCGTTATTGTTGCCACAGGCCATATTGACCAGAATTACCGGCAAAACTGGGATCGGATCAGAGATACTGCCAGAGAGGCAGTGATCAAACGCCTTAAAAAAGCAGGGATTGAGGATATTGAGGCACATATTAAATTTGAAGTCTGTTTTACTCCGGAAAGCTGGGAATCAGCTTGTAATATCTCACGAGGATCTGTTTTCGGCAGTCTCTCACACAACATTTTCCAGATGGGCTATTTCCGTCCGCACAACAGGCACAAAAAATATAAAAATCTTTATTTTGTCGGAGGAAGCACCCATCCCGGAAACGGTATACCAAATGTTCTTATCTCCGCAAAATTGACTTCTGAACGTATTTTGAAAGACGCTTGCGCCGTTCTGAGTAACAATTAACTAATCTTTATTAATGAACTCTCAAAAAGAAAAATTTCTGAATATCTTTAATTCTATTGATTTTCAAAATATTACTGACCATCCTAATATATTGATCGCTGCCAGTTTCTGGGACAGGGAAAGATATTGTGCTGCAGAGATCTGTTACAAATTCATGAGGTTGATAGATGACATGATAGATAATCACAAAGCAGGAAACTTACATATGTCTGATCATGATAAAATGATTTTCAGTGCGAATGTTGACGAATGGCTGAAGATGACAATCACATCACTTGATTGTAATCCGTTGCAGAAAGAGCTCAGAGCTGTAATCGAACGCTTCAGAATTCCGCTCTGGACCCTTGAGGCGTTTGCCAGATCTATGCGTTATGATATTAATCATGATGGTTTTACAAATCTTCAGGGTTTCCTGGAGTACGCCAATGGTGCTTCAGTAGCCCCGGCATCAATATTCGTCCACCTTTCAGGATTAAGGAAACAGAACGACGGATCCTTCAAAGAACCGCCTTTCGATGTTAAAGTAGCAGCAACTCCATGTGCCATATTCAGTTATCTGGTTCATATCATTCGCGATTTTCAGAAAGATCAGCTCAGCAATCTGAATTACTTTGCGGATGACCTTATTGATAAACATGGCCTGACACGACAGACTTTAAGAGACATAGCTTCAGGAAGCCCTGTCACACCTGAGTTCAGAAACCTGATTAAGGAGTATTATTCGCTTGCCAACCAATATAAATTGCAGACCACCGACGTTATTGACAAAATAGGACATCTGGTGGAAGTTGATTCCCGGCTTAGTCTGGAAATTATCTTCGACCTTTATCTTATGACATTTGAACGGATAGACATAGAGAAGGGTAATTTTACATCTTCAGAGCTTACCCCTGCCTATGAGGAGATAAAGAAGAGGGTTCACGGCACAATATTGAAGTTTCAAGACTGAATTTGTCTTAACGCATTAATGATACCCTAAAATATTTCATTAAGGCTCTGATTAAAACATGAGTCGGTTGTTTTTTGAGACAAAGAAATCATTGCAGAATATATCCGGCCCCTGATCGCAATCCACGGCATATTTACTTACATAGACCAGAGACTAATACCGGGGTATGGCCAATAGTATGATAGTATTTAAACCTGAATTCATTATTCCTATCCCCCATGCTACAATGATGGTCATTTTTCTTAATATATAGGTGTTCAATGGCTTACAGGTTTTTTCAGGATGCGCCTGTGGCAATATAATTTATACTGCAAAAGCATTTGAATAGCAGGGTTCCCATAATTGAGTCTGCAGATCAATTTTCGGCTGTAATTTCATCTTCGACGTTCAGTTCCAGAAGCTTATGATCAAAAGGGGCATTGAAATAATCATATTTTTATGATAAATCAGAAATCAATTTGTATTTTGGACCCTGATTAAACATTCAGTAGCGTTATTTATTGCTATTCTGATCTTCGATGAAGAAAGTTCATAAATAATCACAAAATTAATAAGTTAAACCATGAACAGGCATTTAGATTATAGCTCAATAATCGTAATAACTGTTACATTTATTCTTTTCACGCTCGCCCTCTTTACCAAAGGCATGACCCATGATATATTGCTTGAAGCAGGCGTTTTTCTGGTCTCCGTAAAGCTGATTCTTATGGCGTACAGATCAGGGACATGCTTTCAAAGGATCTTACGGGAGCTGAAAAAAATAAATGAAACCCTGAACAAAAGTATCTGAGCTGTTGTTAGGAGCCATGTAAACAGGTAGTATTTATGCTTAGGCTTTTCAATGAGATATCATTCAGAACAAGCAGGCTCGTTACTGCTTCATACAGCACATCTTTTTCCGGTGCTGTACGCCTCCTGGATCATGATATACAGGATGCCATCTACAGTATCTACGGATTCGTCAGATTTGCCGATGAAATTGTTGACACATTTCATTCGTTCAACAAAAAAGACCTTCTGGAAAAATTTGAAAACGATTATTACGAAGCATTAGAAAACGGCATAAGCCTGAATCCGGTTCTTAATTCGTTCCAGCTTACTGTAAAAAAATACAGTATCCCTGATGATCTTATCCGGGCATTTCTCGATAGTATGAAAACTGATCTGGTCAAGCAGAATCATAATACAAAAAGCGAGACTGATGATTATATATATGGTTCTGCAGAGGTGGTCGGACTTATGTGTCTGAAAGTCTTCGTTATGGGAGATGAGTCACTGTTCAGGGAGCTTGAAATGCCAGCAAGAAAGCTTGGAGCGGCTTTCCAGAAAGTAAATTTTCTCCGGGACATAAAAGATGACACGGAGTATCTCAACAGAAAATACTTTCATATTACTATCCAAAACGACTTCAACGAGGAAGCAAAAAATATCATTATCGATGAGATAGAGTCTGACTTTGCCGAATCCCTGCCCGGAATGATGAAACTTCCCGGATCCTCCAGACTGGGTGTACTGATTGCATACAATTACTACAATAAGCTTCTGAAAAAGATCAAAAAGACACCTGCAGGAAAGCTTATGAATACCAGGTTAAGGGTATCCGATCTCATGAAGCTTTTTATACTTTTAAGGACATACCTTTCTTTCAGGCTTAAATTGCACGGTTTGAAAAACTATCAGAACTGACCCAATGGATGAGCCTTTTGTTATCCTGGTTGACAGGAACGATAATGAAACAGGCATTGCCGGTAAAATGGAAGCTCACAGGAAAGCTCTCCTTCACAGGGCAGTATCGGTCTTTGTGGTTAATTCAAGAGGTGAATGGATCCTGCAAAAAAGAGCTCTTGACAAATATCACTCAAAAGGCCTGTGGACGAATACCTGCTGCACTCACCCCCTCCCCGGTGAATCAAACCTGGAATCAGCAAGGCGCCGGCTCCGGGAAGAAATGGGATTAGAATGCGGTCTTGTTGAACTTTTCACTTTCACCTATCAGGAAAAACTGGATAATGAACTTACTGAACATGAACTGGATCACGTGTTCTACGGTGTGAGCGACCAGAAACCCTATCTTAATACTTCCGAAGCTGAAGAATGGAAGGCTGTATCATTTTCTGAACTTCATGCTGATATTAAAAAAAATCCTGCCGATTATACTGTCTGGTTTAAAGAGATCCATCAGAAAGTAAATTTGTACATACAGAAACTTAAAAACTCATAATATGGTTATACTGATAATACTCCTGATTCTGATTGCCTTCGGTTTTATGGAATTTGTAGCATGGTCAAACCACAAATATGTTATGCATGGATTTCTGTGGTCGCTGCACAAGGATCACCATCTTACTGATATCGCCGGGAAACCGGTCCTTCAGAAAAATGATCTTTTTTTCCTTATCTATGCCATTCCTGCAATTTTACTGATAATACTGGGGCTGTCATGGGAAAATCCTTATATGATTGCCATTGGCGCAGGCATAACATTGTATGGGATAACCTATTTCTTCATACATGATGTTGTTTATCATAAACGATTGCCGATCTTCAGAAAGCTGACCAATCGTTATATTTCAGCAATCGTCAAAGCACATGATGCTCATCATAAGCCAAGAAATGTTTCTGATTTTAACAATTATGGATTGCTGGTTTTTCATAAAAAGTACTTTGATCCGAAATGATGCCGGGTGCTGATCATTTATGTTGTCCTGAATTTTATCCAATAATACGTTGAACCTTAACACAGCTTAATAATATGATGAATCGCCCTTGCAGATTTGCTATTATCAATCTGCTGCATTAATAACCAATCCCCGACGGAAAAGATGTCTCTGTATCTAATCCTTTTGATCAGTTCTGTAATAATTCCTTTTTTCTTAAGCTTTGACAGGAAGGTTTCTTTTTATAGAATCTGGCCCTTTCTGCTTCCCGCCCTGGTCATTACCGCCATCCCCTTCATTCTTGCTGATATCTTTTTCACAGGCAGGGGAATATGGGGTTTCAATCCACGGTATAATTCAGGAATAATTATTGCTTCCCTTCCCCTTGAGGAATGGCTTTTCTTTATTTTAATCCCATATTCCAGTATTTTTATTCACTATGTATTAAAAGCTTATTTCCCTGATCTGATGCTTACCGACAGAATAACCAGGATCACAACCGTTATCTTAACGGCAGTTCTGCTAATTGGTGTTATCCTGAATTCTGAAAGAGCTTACCCGGCTTTGTACTTTTCAGTGATGATCATTGTTTTGCTGATAAGTATTTCAGCTGGTAAAAAACTACTGAACAGGTTTTATATCTCATTCCTGATAATAATAATACCTTTCCTGATTATTAACGGCATACTTACCGGAAGTTTCATAGCTGAAGAGGTAGTCTGGTACAATCCTGATGAAATTACAGGGATAAGGGTTTTTACAGTGCCTGTGGAAGATTTTACTTATGGTTTCAGTCTTATTCTCCTCAATCTTCTACTTATGAATTACTTCAGACGATGGTCGCATAAAAAATCAGAATCGCAGAAATGAGTACCGGTTTAAGCTTTATAAAAAATATTCAGCCAACCAGTGCAACTATAGTAAAGGTGGTCCTGATCATCTTTTTCAGCGTTGGCGTTTCCGGAATAATGCTCAACTCCACAAGGGATATTTTCATAAAACTCACTCCGCTGGCACTTGTTTTAAGCCTTCTTGTAATCATGGTTTATCACCGGCCACGAAATTTATTAAAGGAATTCATATTTTTCTCAGCCATCTGCACAGCAGGCTTCCTGGTTGAAGCTTACGGTGTGAATAGCGGACGCATTTTCGGAATTTACAGCTACGGAGAAGGGCTTGGTATAAAACTGTTAGACACCCCTCTGTTAATTGGAGTCAACTGGATATTCATGGTCTATTGCACTGCCGCTATTACCGACCGGACGGCTCATCCCGTTGTTTTCAAGGTTTTTTTTGCATCGATGCTGATGCTCTTCTACGATCTTGTTCTTGAACAGGTTGCCCCGCTTATGAATATGTGGAGCTTTGAAGGAGGAACAGCTCCATTGAAAAATTATTTAGCATGGTTCATCCTGGCATTGATCTTCCATTCATCTGTTAAACTGGCAGGAATAAAGATAGTCAACAGGATTGCTCCGTTTGTTCTGCTGGTCCAGTTTCTGTTTTTTGTTATTCTGACCATCTTTTTTAACCTTGCTGAATGATTTACAAAGCCTCCCATCACCCGCTAATTTATCCTTTCTTCCGTCTTTACACCCGCTGGAAAATCAGCAGGAATTTTCATGGTGTGATTATTAAAGGCGATCATCATGAAAAAAACCTGCCTGTCCTTCTGATAACAAATCATATAAGCTGGTGGGATGGTTTCTGGGCTGAGTATCTCAATATGAAAATCTTTCACAGGAAGTTCTATTTTATGATGCAGGAGGATCAGTTAAAGAAACATATGTTCTTTAATAGAACAGGTGGATACTCGGTAAAAAAAGGATCCAGGAGCATTATTGAAACATTGAATTATACCTCCTGGCTACTGGCTGACAGCAAAAACCTGGTCCTTGTGTTCCCGCAGGGGAAGATTGAGTCGATTCATAATCAGAATTTAAAATTTAAAAAAGGGATTGAATACATTCTCAGGAAAGTAAAATCTCCGGTTCAGATAATATTCCTTGTAAATCTGATTGAATATTTTGCGGAGGCCAAACCTGGCCTGATAATGCATTTTAAGGAGTACTCCGGTTCCGATTATTCTGTTGAAGTTTTACAGAAGTATTTCAATATATTCTATTCCTGTTGTGTCGCCGAAAATATACGCATAAGTGCTTCATTATGACCATAATTGCCAGCCTTGCGATCATTTTTACCATAATACAACTGCTGGTTGCACTTACGAATCTGCTGTCCCGTAGCTACCTGCGGCAGGCTGAAGAAATTTCAAATGACCTTATCTCGGTTCTGATCCCTGCCAGAAATGAGGAAAACAACATCGGAAACATTCTTCGGGACCTGACAGATCAGGATTATGATAATATAGAAATCATCGTGTTCAATGATCAGTCGGCGGATGATACAGCAACTATTGTAATGGCAATGGCTGAAAAGTACAGACAAATAAGACTGATCGACTCTGATGGCCTTCCTTCCGGCTGGCTGGGAAAAAATTACGCCTGCCATTCTCTTTCCGGACACGCTGAAGGAAGTTATCTTTTGTTTCTTGACGCAGATGTCAGAATAAGTAAAAATCTGATAAATAATGCTATATCATTTTCTCTCAAAAACAATACCAGCCTTATTTCCATATTCCCGAAGCAGATAATCAAAACATATGGCGAATGGATAACTGTCCCCAATATGAATTATATACTGGTTACCCTGCTTCCCCTCATACTTGTCAGAAAACTCCGGTTTTCTTCGCTGTCTGCTGCCAATGGTCAGTTTATGTTTTTCAGTGCAGACGCATACAGGTCATTGATGCCTCACAGAACATTCAGAAACCATAAAGTTGAAGATATCGCTATTGCCAGGCTTTTTAAAAAATCAGGATTCAGGATAGCCTGCCTGCTGGGGGATAATGATATAACCTGCAGAATGTACCATAGTTTCGCCGACTCTGTAAACGGATTCTCAAAAAATGTGATTGCTTTTTTCGGCAACTCATTTATTCTGGCTGTCCTCTTCTGGTTGATAACTACATTCGGATTCCTGGCGGTGATGATGGTTTTCAGCAAGATGGTTTTTTTCCTGTATGTCATTGCATTACTGGTTATCCGTGTTATTGTTTCAGCAGCCAGCCGGCAGAATATCTTTTATAATCTTGTTTTTATGATACCTTTGCAGATTTCACTCGGATTATTTATATACAAAGCATTTATTAATAAGCATCTCAGAAAGTTTCAATGGAAAGGAAGAAGTATAGAGTAATATTTTTTCTGGTATTTATTTCATGCCTTCCATTTTTATGCCCCGGACAAAGATCGGAGATATACAAAGCCTATGTGAATAACAGGATGGATATCTGGAAAGAAGTAATTGACCGTATGGCAGTCCAGAACCCTGAAAGCAATGAAATGATACTTGAGCTGGTAAATTACCAGTACGGTTATATTGGATATTGCATCGGGTTCAAAAAAAGAGAGGAAGCGAAAAAATACCTTGCACTGGCCGAACGGAATGTTGAGATCCTTGAGGCTCGCAATTATGATCTTTCAACAATAAATGCTTATAAATGCGCTTTTTATGGTTTCAGGATTGGATTAAATAAGCTTACGGCCCCGGTAAACGGGTTAAAAAGCATTGAGCATGCCAGAACTGCTCTTGCCCTGAACAGGGATAATTACCTTGCACATATACAGTACGGCAATATTCAGTTCTATATGCCGTCAGCTTTCGGCGGTTCAAAGCAGGAGGGTATTGAGTATTTTCTCAGGGCAAGGGAGATCCTTGAAAGAAACCGGAAAGACCTGACAGAAAACTGGAATTATCTCAGTCTTCTTGTTATTATAGGACAGTCTTACACCTACATTAATCAGCCTGAGTCAGCAAAGGCTGTTTATGAAGAAATTCTGAACATGGAACCAGGATTTTCGTATGTCAGCAATGATCTGTATCCTGCTCTGCTTAAAAAAATGAACACCTGAATTCATGAATAAGAAAAATGTACTTGTAGTAGGGGCAGGACTTGGAGGTCTTGCAACAGCTCTGCGTCTGGCCAAAAAAGGTTACAGGGTAGAGATTATTGAAAAGAACGGTAAGGCTGGCGGAAGACTTAATCAGCTTGTTAAGGATGGTTTTACTTTCGATATCGGACCAAGCTTCTTCAGCATGTCATATGAGTTCACAGATTTTGCACGTGACTGTAACATCGGGCTTCCGTTCAGATATTATGCACTCGATCCTCTTTATACGGTAAATTTTAAAAACAGTCCGGTGACATATTTTCTTTACAAAGATATTGCCAGGCTTGCGGAACAGTTCAGGGATAAAGAGCCTGATTTTGAAGATTCAATGAAGAGATATCTCAAAAAGAGCGGTCGTCTTTTTCATGATACGGTTGATGTTGTCATTAAAAGCAATTATGATTCAATATTACAATATCTGGTAACTCTGATGAAGGTTAATCCGGTGCACCTTCCGGTTATCTTCAGAAATTTCTGGCAGCAGGTCTCACACTATGTAAAATCGGAAGATGCAAGACAGATCCTTTCCCTGGTGGCCTTTTTCCTCGGGCGCACACCTTTTGATACCGTTGGTGTATATACCCTGCTATCATATACCGAGTTCCAGCATGACGGTTATTTTAACGTCGAAGGCGGAATGTACAGGATCATTGAGGGTTTGATAAGTGAACTCGAAAAGGAAAAAGTCAAAATTACTTATAACACCGAAATAGTTGATTTTGAGTCTGACGGTAAAGAACTTAAGTGCTTTATAGATAACCACCGCAGAAAATGGTCGTCGGATATAGTCGTTGTAAATGCTGATGCTGCTGTATTCAGGGGGAAAATCTTTAAACGCCCTGATTTTTCTGAAGAAAAGCTTGACAGGAAAGAATGGACAATGGGCCCGCTGACTGTATATCTTGGACTTAAATGCAAATTGCCCGGAGTGCATCATCATAATTATTACCTGGGAAACAATTTCAGGGAATACGCTGATAAAGTGTTCAGGAATCCGGAAATACTTGAGAAACCATATTACTATGTAAATGTTCTTTCAAGTTCAAATCCTGATTGTGCACCCGAAGGGGGCGAGAGCCTGTTTTTCGTATGCCCGGTGCCTGATCTCAGGTTCAAGAAAAACTGGGCTGACAGGGATGAAATAGTTGACAGCATTATTGATGATTTTTCTTTAAGAATAAAAAGAAATATCCGACCGGAGATAGTTTCACGCACTGTTTATACTCCCGAAGACTGGCAGGATCAGTTTAATCTGCACCGGGGAAGCGGACTCGGACTCTCTCACAAGATGATGCAGATCGGAGGCTTCAGGCCGAAAAATTATGATGAGATCTTCAGGAATGTTTTCTATGTGGGAGCTTCAACGATTCCCGGTACAGGACTTCCGATGGTTATTATCAGTTCAAAACTGGTGACCGGGAGAATAGAGGCCATGGAAAAGGACTAAGAAACGGGTCTTTGACCTCAATTAAACACAGACCGGTGTCCGTCTTTAATTATACACGATAATCCGGCTGAATCTAAGCTTAACCTGAAATTAAATGAAGATAAACATTGTATGGCTCAGGAGGGACTTAAGGCTTGAAGATAATACAGCCCTGAACAGTGCATTAGCAACCGGCCTTCCGGTTCTGCCTGTTTTCATCTTCGATTCAAACATAACTGATGAACTTCCCCACGACGATGCAAGAATTAGCTTTATTCATGAAACCCTCGCCCGGATAAACACCCGGTTGAATGAATATGGCTCTTCAGTTTATATAATGAAGGGAGATCCCCTTCAAAAGCTGGAAAAAATCACAAATACCTTTGACATTCATGCTGTTTACATCAATAAGGATTATGAGCCGTATGCCATAAAGCGGGATAATGAGGCAGAAAAACAGCTTGACAGGAAAGGGATCAAATTATTCAGGTTCAAAGATCAGGTTATATATGAGGAAAGTGAAATCGTTAAGGATGACAAAAATCCCTATACTGTTTATACTCCCTATAAAAAAAGGTGGCTTGAAAGATATATAGAAAAGAACTCCGTAAATCCCCCCGTAAAAACCGCCGGATATAATAATTTCCATAGCTGCAGTTATCCTTTACCATCTCCTGGACAAATCGGCTTTACCAGGAGTTATATCAGGGTAAGATCTTATGATCTGTCTGTAATTCCCGGCTACCATAAATACCGTGATTTTCCGGCTGCAGACAGTACCAGTTATGTTTCGCCACACCTCCGTTTTGGCACAGTAAGCATCAGAAAGCTGGTAAAGACCGCCCTGGAGCAGAATATGAGCTTCTTAAATGAGCTTATCTGGCGCGAATTTTTTATGCAGATACTATTTCATTTCCCTGATGTGGTTACCGGCAACTTCAGAAAGATATATGATCATATTATATGGAGGAATAACGAGAAAGAATTCGAAAAATGGTGCAGCGGGGAAACCGGATATCCTATGGTTGATGCAGGAATGCGGCAGCTTAACAGCACCGGTTACATGCATAACAGGGTCAGGATGATTACCGCAGGATTCCTTTGTAAACATCTTCTGATCGACTGGCGCTGGGGAGAGGCTTATTTTGCCCAGAAACTTCTCGACTATGAGTTATCTTCCAATAATGGCAACTGGCAGTGGGCAGCCGGTACCGGTTGCGATGCAGCTCCGTATTTCAGGGTGTTCAATCCTGAAACACAGCAAAGGAAATTTGATCCAAGGAAGGAATACATGCGGAAGTGGGTCGGGGATACGGAGAAATCATCATATCCAGCTAAAATAATCGATCATGAATTTGCCAGAAAGAGGGCAATATCAGTTTATAGATCGGGAATGAAAACCAGTAGTAATAAATCCTGAATTTCGGGTGGATGTATTCCTTTATTTGTCCTTTATGCAACGTATATACATACCATAAGTTTTACTCTCAATATCATTAATTACGCTGATTGAATCATTTAATAACATCCAGAATTTGGCATTGGATTGCCCATCTGCAGTTGAACTCCACCATACTGCACAGGAACGGTAATACCCGAAGCTGCCGCCTGAAGTCCTGAAACCACATGGCACTCCAGCAAAACCGCTTGTATTATTATTGGTCATGTCATTACCTGGTGTACCTGGTGTATTGTCTGAGGCCCAGCCGGTAGTAGCTGCCATAGATTTTGCTACATCAAAGACATTATCTCCAAAACCCAATCCAAAATCGGAAATAAAATTTATAAGGATTTCCCATTCCTTGTTACTTGGTATGTGCCAGCCGAGAGGACATGCTCCCTGCACACGGCTGGGGACTGTAGTGCTGCTGGCTGCTCCGTTCATGGCTCCGGCCCAGGTGTACAGGGCACCATAAGATTCCTTATTTGCCGGATCATCGTCGTACCAGCAATAGGCTTTGCCTGATGATCCTAATGCATTCCAGCTCTCTTTATCTAAAACAAAAGGTATTGCTGTCCCGTCTGAATAATGAGTTACCTTAAGATTTTCTCTCATCCATATTTGTTCACCTATTTGTCTAGTACTATAAATATTCCCATCTACGTCTGTCAATTCATCAAAAGGCTTATCAACCATAAGACATCCATATGTAACAAGCAGAAACGTAAGTATTACACATATTGAGCTAATCCGGAGTTTTGACAACGCTATCATAACACATTTTATCAGGATTTAATATTATTAAGACATTGAGAAAAATACCCTACATTACTAGTAATCCTCATCCGGTTAAAGCGTGGTTACCAAACTCTCATTCATAGAGGTTTTTTCAAAATTAAGCAAAAATCATATATCATTACTTTTTATAAGCCTCAAATAAACTCAGCCTCTTTTAACATCTGTGATTTTTTAATAAATTAGTTAAATAATCGTTTTAAGAGAAAGAATTCTGAGCAATGACCGTTCATGCTGCCCTGTTTACAATACTTCTGGTTACCCATATTCAGGATGCCAAAATTAATCAGGTCAAGTCTGCGGAGATTGACACAGCCCTCATCAATCTGCAGACCAGGAATGCTTTTACAGAGGCAAGGAGAAATACTGATGTCGCAATATTTATAGCCCGTAAAGCCCTGACCGATTCCCGCAAAATATCTTACAAAAAGGGGATGGCCGACGCTTCTATTGCTCTCGGATTCGCTTACCTTGCAAAGTATAACATAGGCGACAGCGCACTTTTCTATAACATGCAGGCATATAATCTCTATAACGAACTTGGTGATATCAGAGGAAAAGCACGTGCCTGTTACGGGCTTTCATATGTGTTCAGCTTTAAAGGAAATCTTACTGAATCCGAAAATTATGCTTCCCATAGCCTTAATTATTTTGAGGAAGCCGGTGATAAACGAGGCACAATAAACTCATACAATGTTTTGTCGTATCTTGCCAAACAACAGAAAGATTTCAACAAAGCCCAGATATATATTCATAAAGCCATTGAAACAGCCGGTTCTATCGGTGATACCCTTACTCTTGCAGATGCAAAAAACAGTCTGGGGAATATCTTAAAAGATATGGCTCTTTTTAAACAGGCGATAGATACATATTTTGAAGCCTTGAACCTCTGGGAGCACAAGGGTGACTCAAATGGTATTTCAATTGCCTATGGGAGCATCGGACTTATGTACTTTTATCAGAAAGAATGGGATAAAGCTCTAGAATTCAATTTAAAAAAATTACCTGTATCACAAAAAGCCGGTGACTTATGGGAAACAAGCAAAACTTATAACACCATTGCACAAATTTATAATGCACAACACAATTATGACAGTGCTTTAATTTATCTGAGAAAGGGCCTGGCCCTGAGCGAAAAAATGAATTATCCGACGGGCATTGCAGCATCATATCATAACATTGCAGCAACTCTTTTACGCCTCTCACAATCAGACTCGGCTCTTGTCTTTGCAAAAAATGCAGTAAATATTGCCAGGGAAACCGATGATTATGCAATCGTCGATTACTATATTACACTGGCAAATGTGCTGCAGGCCAGAAAACAATACCGGGAAGCACTTCAGAACGCATTAACGGCATATGGCCTTGCCAGAAAACAGAAGCTGCCTTTGACTATATCGGATGCCTCCGCTCTGATCAGTGATATATACTCAAAAATTAATCGGGATGACCTTGCATACAGATATCTGAAGGAACATACACAGCTCAGGGACAGTATCAGTAATGATGAATTCCTGAAGCAGGTTACCCGTCTGGAGATCCAGTATGATTTTGACAAAAAGCAAAAGGAGGCTGAATTTGCCCGGCTGGAAGAGAGTATCCGTCATGAAAATGAGATAAGGGAGAAGAACCTTTATCTTTATGGCCTTGTCGCATTACTAGTATTGCTCGCACTTATTTCATTTCTGTTTATCCGTCATAACCGTCTTCAGGCTCAGTATGACCTTATTGGATTGGAGCAGAGATTGCTGAGGGCACAGATGAACCCTCACTTTATCTTCAACTCACTTTGTGCCGTGCAGGATTTCATACTGGCAGATAAACCACAGGATGCAAATATTTTCCTGACAAAAATTGCCCGGCTGATGCGTAATATACTTGAGAATTCAAGGGAGGAATACATACCTCTGGGGAAAGAAATTGAAACGGTCAGATTATATCTCGATCTTCAGAAATTAAGGTTCGAAAATGAATTTCAATATAATATTGCACTGGATGAAGCAATTGATCCGGAAAATATTTCAGTGCCTCCAATGTTTACCCAACCCTGTGTGGAGAATTCAATCGAACATGGACTTCTTCCTTTAAAGGAAAAAGGTCACATAGAAATTTCTTATTGCATTAATAACGGTTTATTAAAGCTTGAGATACTCGACAACGGTATTGGCAGAGATGAAGCTGCTGAACGAGCTTCGGGAAAGGAAGCAAAGAGATCTGTTTCAAAAGTATTGACTGAAGAAAGGCTGGGATACTACAGAAAAACACTGAAGAAAAAGGAGATAGGCATGGAAATAGTTGACCTGTTTGATAACAACAAGCCTGCGGGAACAAAAGTTGTGATCATGCTGCCGTATATAAATATTTATTCATGAATGCAATTTAATAAGCCGCAACCCAATGAATGTAATAATTGTAGATGATGAGATTGCTGTTAGAAATTCGATAAGAAGGCTGCTAAATGAGAATTTCCCGGAAGTAAATATCATCACTACTGCCGGCAGTATTGGTGAGGGGCATGAAGCAATATTAAAACATAAGCCTGATCTGATATTTCTTGATATTGAGCTGCCTGATGGCACCGGGTTTGACCTTCTGAACAAATTCTCACAGATTCCCTTTAAAATAATCTTCATAACAGGTCATCAGGAATATGCACTAGATGCCATCAAAGTCAGTGCGCTTGATTACATATTAAAACCGGTTGACGAAGGAGAGCTCAAAGCAGCGGTATATAAAGCCTCAGAAATCATTAACCGTCAAGAAGAGGATATGAAATTGCGGGCCCTGAGTGATAACCTTAATGGCAGAAAAGCTCTTAAACGGATAATTCTGCGAACTGCAGAAGCGCTGCAGCTGATATCAGTAGCTGAAATAATCAGGGCGGAGGCTGACAGTAACTATACACATTTCTATCTCGAAAGGGGAAGACATATAATCGTATCCCGTACAATCAGGGAATTTGAGTCGCTTCTTGCAGGATCAGGATTTATCCGCGTACATCAGTCTCATCTTGTAAACATCAATTATATGGATAAATTCCTTAAAAAAGATGGCGGTTCGATTCAGCTTAAAAACGGATCAGTGGTTCCAGTCTCACCAAACCTGAAAAAGAAAGTTCTGAAATCATTGACAAATCATCTTTACGAATAACTTCTGCTATATAAGCATGCTTTATTATTAGCTAAAATACCTCTAATACTAACTCAGAAGCCTTTTTTACTCATTTGTTGTTGTTCGACAGTGTTGTGTGTTTTAACTTTAGTTAAAAACCATATTGTCATGAAACGATTTTTATTTTTTTCAGTTGCAGTATCCATACTGATATTTTTATCACCTGACGCCATTTCGCAGGTAAATGATCCTGTAGATGCGACCAGGGATGAAGGTGAAAACAGGGTAAACAGAGGTATTGACAGAACAATAGACAAAGGCTTTGATAAGCTTGAGGAAGGCATCGGTGGCCTTTTTAAAAAGAAAAAGAAAGATAAGCCAGACGAAGAGGCAGAAGAGCCGGCACAGGCAAAACAGGCAGAAAGTGCTGCAGCTACTGTGAAAAAAGAGACGGGACCATCCCTTAACTGGGCCAGATATGACTTCGTCCCCGGTGATAAGGTGATCTTCGAAGACAATCTGGCGGATGAAGAGAACGGTGAGTTCCCGTCGCGATGGGATCTTCAGGATGGAAATGTGGAGGTTGCAGTTTTAGACGGCGAAAACGTCATTATGTTCAGGGATTACGGCGCAACCATTGTCCCTTATATCAAAAATCCTGAGTCAGACTACCTTCCTGACATATTCACTGTTGAATTTGATGCCTTTATTCCACACGACGCAATTACAGTATACTTCCATGACAGGAAAAACCAGGAATCCCTGAGGGGTCCTGCATATCTCGATGTATGGGGTAACAGGATGAACTTAAATCCTGCAGAAAGCAGGCTTCCTGACGGGGAAAATTTTGAGAATAAGTGGGCACATGTTTCAATAGCTTACACTGACGGAAAAATGAAAGCTTATCTGAATGAAACAAGACTGATCAATATACCGCATCTCGGCTTCAATCCTACAGGAATATCGATCCGTGCACTCCACTCAAGTGAAAAGAGCCATTATTACATAAAGAATATCAGGATCGCCGAAGGAGGAGTAAAATATTATGATCGGTTTTTGCAGGATGGCAAGATCATTGCCAATGGTATCAGGTTCGATGTGAACAAGGCTACTCTGAAACCAGAATCGATGGGCATTATCAACGAAATAGCAACCCTTATGAAAGATCACCCTGAGATAAAGTTCAGCGTTGAAGGGCATACAGACAGCGATGGTGATGATGCATTCAATCAGACATTGTCGGAACAGAGAGCAGCTGCAGTAGTAAGCACCCTGACAAAAATGGGTATTGATACCGGCAGGCTTACATCAAAGGGCTGGGGAGAGAATAAGCCTGTTGATACTAATGCCACATCCGAAGGAAAGGCCAATAACCGGAGGGTGGAGTTTGTTAAGATCTGAATAACATAAATATCCACTACTATGAAAACAAGAAGTTTACCGATTGTTTATGTTCCGATCATAGCTTTGTCAATGCTGGCCTGCAGCGGACAAAAAAACAAACCTGACCCTATTGAAAAAACCGGGTCAGCAGTTGAAGCATCCAAAAGCGAAGATGCAGAATCTGAAGCTGAAACCAAAGGTGCCAGACCGTTGGGTGTCAGATCAGGGATCATTGAATATACATATTCCGGTGATAAAACAGGAAAATCTATCCAGTACTTTGATGAGTATGGCATGAAAAGCGCAGTTTATGCAGAAATAACAGCACAGGGCGAATCAACAAGAGGCTGGTCGGTAACACTTGGTGAAGATCAGTATATGTGGGACCCTTCAAGACCCGAAGAAGGAATGAAAGCTAAAAATCCCATGGTTACGATGATGATGGAAACATCCCGGGAGGAAATGGAATCATTAACCGCCTCAATGTACGAGAAGATGGGAATGGCTAAGAGCGGAAAAGAGACCTTCCAGGGGAAAGAATGCTCGGTATATAAGGGAGATATTGGCAAAGTGTTGATATGGAATGGATTACTTATGATGACCGAAATGAAGATCGGCACCATTGTTTCGCGCCAGGAAGCGACATCCGTACAGGTAAACATCCCTGTTGATGCAAAATATTTTGTAATTCCCGGAAATATCAGATTTTCAGAATTGCCAGTATTTTAGCCTGCAAGTCTGAAACAGTATTTATAATCCGGACTATCAAAGCATTTGTAACATTTGTTACAAACAGCTCCTTCATATGCTGCGAGGTCCGGATTTTCACGGGTAAATGGTAACAATATAATTTAACTTTTACCGTAATTATATGTGAAAAACAAAATACTGTTTACAGAACTCGTACAGTACGATGAAAAGACCCGGCATTTTGTCAATAATAGCTGTATTTGCAGTTTTCACGGTAATAACGGTGATTTTTTCGTCATGCGATTCTATCAAAGGAGATCCTCTGTATGCAGGTAAGTGGCAGATTACCGAAACCATAAACTCTGATAATATTGTTTATAACACTGTCCGAACACTTGAATTAACAAAGAGGTCATTTAAAGAGATATATGTCATAAGGCGCGAGAGCACCGGAAAAATATCAGCGATATACGGAATGAGCGGTAATGTGAAAGTCAGCCATTCATCCTATATTTTCTATCTTGAGGAACTCGGTACCTGCGTCAGGGATGAAATGGACATATGCACTGAAGAAATTAGTTTTTTCGGGCCTGGAACATCCTATTACGATGAAAATATATTATTTTATGAAAAGGCCGTCCGATGCGAAATGGAGGCTGATGATACCCATCTCTGGCTGGTACGCGACATTAATAACGACGGTGACACAACAGATCCCGGTGAGGAACTGCAGTTCGAAAGGGTCTGACTTCTGCATTTCCGCAGAATTCTTAAATTTGCGATCACTGTACCCTGGCGGTTTTTATGGCTCAGGAATAATTAATCAACCTTATTTTAAATCACTATGAAAAGAAGTTCTTTTTTCATTCTTGCGGCCCTTATTTGTATTCAGGGATGCCATAATAATAACAGATCTGAAGTTTTTAAAGCTGACATTATCATCTATGGAGGAACCTCTTCTGCTGTTATTGCTGCTGTTCAGTCACACCGGATGGGCAGGTCAGTGATCATTGTCTCGCCTGATACCCACATTGGAGGATTATCCTCTTCCGGTCTGGGATTTACAGACACGGGCAATAAAGAAGTGATTGGAGGCCTGGCACGGGAATTCTATCAACTTATTTACCAGCATTATCAGAAGCCCGGTTCATGGATATGGCAAAAGAAAGACGGGTATGGCAACAGAGGCCAGGGGAGCCCGGCAATAGACGGTGAAAAACGCACGATGTGGATATTTGAACCACACGTTGCAGAAGAAGCATTTGAATCAATGATTGCAGACAATAATATTGTTGTTTTCAGGGATGAATGGCTTGACAGGGAAAGCGGGATTATTAAGAAAGGTGCGAATATAAAAGCAATCAGGACTTTAAACAGGAAGCGGTTTCGTGGTAAGGTTTTTATCGACGCAACCTACGAGGGTGATCTGATGGCAGCGGTGGGGGTAAGTTACCATATCGGCCGTGAGGCCAACTCAGTTTACAATGAAACATGGAACGGCGTTCAGAAAGGGGTCTTCCATCACGGGCATTATTTTAAGGAAAACATTGATCCTTATAAAATACCCGGGGATCCTTCAAGCGGACTTTTGCCGCTTATTACCGCTGATACCCCCGGGGAGAATGGAACAGGTGATACTAAGATCCAGGCTTACTGCTTCAGGCTCTGCCTTACACAGCATCCTGAAAATATGGTGTCGGTAACCAGACCTGAAGAGTACGACAGCTCAAAGTATGAATTGCTTGCAAGAGTTGCTGCTGCAGGCTGGTATGAGTATTTTGACAAGTATGATCCGATTCCCAACATGAAAACCGATGTAAATAATCACGGTCCGTTCAGCTCAGATAATATCGGAATGAACTGGGATTATCCTGAAGCTTCGTATGAAAGGAGAAAAGAGATCATCAGGGAACATGAGAAGTACCAGAAAGGACTGCTATATTTCATGAGAACCGATCCCCGGATCCCGGCGGATATAAGAAAAACAATGAATAAATGGGGTTATGCCGGTGATGAATTCAAAGATAACGGATACTGGCCATATAACATTTACGTGCGGGAAGCCAGAAGAATGATCGGAGAATACGTGATGACAGAAAATGACGTGCTTTCAAACAGAGTTGTTCCCCGCCCTGCCGGTATGGGATCCTATACAATGGATTCCCATAACATCCAGAGATACGTCACTCCGGAAGGATTTGTTCAGAATGAAGGCGATATCGGTGTTGCTCCTCCAAAACCTTATCAGATAGATCTTGGGGCCCTGATACCGGAAAGGCAGGAATGTAATAACCTGCTGGTCCCTGTTTGCGTTTCAAGCTCTCACATTGCTTATGGCTCGATAAGAATGGAACCTGTATTCATGATCCTGGGTCAAACCGCTGCAACCCTGGCTTCACTTGCCATTGAGAGAAAGAAGGGTATCCACGACATCCCATATGAAGATATCCGAAAACAGCTGAATGCCGATGGTCAGATAACAGAGTATTAAGGCATTTTTCAATCTCGGCTTTTTTGCAATTTATCATTAATAGCATACGCAAATGCAATAACCATGCCCGTTCCCCGTTGTTAATAACTTGTTGGGGATGGTCAATATGTTGAAAAATGACAGGCTGTGATTTGTTGCTTAATAGTTTATATTTGTCCGGACACATTACATAAACTATTAGTTTTTAACACAATCTGTTGTTTCCGATGCAGAACGTCCGGAACAGAAAAAATAATATAGTAAACTTGACTTAAACTGGCTTAATTAAAAATTAAAAAGATGAAAAAGATCGCAAAATTCCTTGCACTGGCATTCATTATTTCTGCCTTTGCAGCAACAAGTTATGCACAGACATCAGCAACAGCTACTGCAACCGCTTCTGCTACAATTCTCACTCCTCTGGCCATCACCAGGGTCACAGACCTTAACTTCGGAGACATATTTGTTTCAAATGTGGCAGGAACAGTAGTTGTGGGCACAGATGGCAGCCGTTCAGTAACCGGTGGCTGCACTGCTGCAGGTGGTACAGTTACTGCTGCCTCGTTTGATGTTGCAGGAGAAGGTACCTCGACATATGCCATTACACTTCCGTTAACTCATGAAATAACCAACGGGACTGAAACGATGGACGTAACCACATTTGTCAGCGACCCGTCAGGAACAGGTGCGTTAACCGGGGGCGCACAGACAATATCTGTTGGCGCAACTTTAGAGGTTGATGCATCCCAGGCCCCCGGACTTTATACGAATGCAGCAGGATTTGAGGTAAGAGTTGAATACAATTAAGATATTCTCTGGCGTACATTTTGAACAAATGTGATGGATCAGTATAAGGTTCTGTTTCTGAATATTGTATGTCTGTTGTTGCTGACGGGTCATTCTGCAAATTCTCAGGGGCTGACTCCCGTAAGTGCCACAGGACATGTGGTAGCTGAAATTGTACCTGTTTTTAGCGCATCTGAAACATCGCAGCTGAATTTCGGGAAATTCTCTCCCGGTCCGGAAGGAGGAAAGATTATACTTGCACCTGAAAACACAATATCGGTCCTGGGCAGTATTTACAAGGCACCCGGATTTCATAACGTTGCCAGCTTTCATGTCTCGGGAGACGTTGACGCTGCGTATTCAATAACACTGCCCGGGGACCCGGTGATACTGCAGCACGTATCTGAGGCCAAAACTATGACGGTTGGTGAATGGAGATCCGTGCCGTCACCGGGTCCGGGAGCCGGAATGCTTAGCGACGGATTCCAGGTGGTCTACATTGGTGCCACACTTAATGTAGGTAATTTCCATGACAATCCTGTCGGGGTATACACCGGAACATACACCGTTACATTTGACTTCAATTAGCAGGCTGGTAAATAAAATTCCAATGTCATATATAGGGTCAATTCAAAAAAATCTTTCCTTTTGCTTATGCAAAGCAAGGTTTTTTCTGTTTTTCTTTACAGTTATTTCAGGAGTCCTTGCCATCCTGCCTGCAAAGGTAGCAGCGCAGGGAGACCTGCTCATAACACCCAAAAGGGTGGTTTTTGAAGGATCAAGAAGATCTATGGATCTCAACCTTGCAAATATCGGTCAGGATACAGCAACCTACTCAATATCGATATTGCAGATCAGGATGAAGGAAAATGGTGGATTTGAGACAATTACGGAACCTGATCCCGGGCAGAGGTTTGCTGACCGGCATATCAGATATTTTCCAAGAACGGTCACTCTTGGTCCAAAGGAATCACAGGTGGTAAAGCTGCAGGTTATAAGACAGGGTGAATTGACCGAAGGGGAATACCGCTCACATATTTATTTCAGGGCTGTCCCCAGAGAAAAGCCTCTCGGTAAAGAAGAGACCCTGATTGACAGCACTTCGATATCTGTCAGGCTTACGCCGATATTCGGGATTACTATACCAGTAATCATCAGGGTGGGAGGATCAACTGCAAGGGTCAGCATATCTGATGCATCACTCAGCTTTGTCGAAAATGAAACACCACTCTTAAGTCTGGTCTTTAACCGCAGCGGTAATATGTCTGTTTATGGGGATCTTACCGTGGACCATATATCTTCTCAGGGAACCATCACACGTGTCGGCATTGCAAACGGTATCGCGGTTTATACTCCAAACACTGTAAGACGCTTTCAGTTCAGCCTGAACAAGGCACCAGGAGTGGATTACAGGTCAGGAAAACTGAGTATTACATATTCTTCACCTTCAGACGTCAAACCTGAAAGGTTTGCTGGAGCAGAAATACAACTGAACCGTTAATCTTTTTCCTGCATCAATTAACCTCTTTGGCTGGCACCAGAAATGATACGATGAATATACTGACAGGACATAATGCTCTAACAAAGATATTGTTAAAGCTTTTAACTGTCATCATTACAAGTTTTTCAGTGTCCTGGCATAATAACATCGTTATTGGCCAGACAATTGGAGATTACCAAAGCCTTGCAAGCGGAAACTGGAATTCAGGTACATCCTGGCAGGTTTACGATGGAAGCATTTGGCAACCCTGTGCGGCAGGTGATTATCCCGGGGTAACTGCAGGTGCCGGAACAGTATATATTCAGAATAATCATACAATTACAATTACTGCTGACGTAACCTTTCCTGTGGGTAACTTGCGGATCGATGGGGGTAATCAGGATTCTTACTTGCAGTTTAATCCAGGTGTCTCACTAACCGTAACCGGTCAGACATATCTTAACTCAAATAGTCCTAATGATGAAAAAGCTGTTCTGGTCGATGACGGTTTGTTCACAACCGGATCAGTAAATGCGAACTCAACTGCCGGTGCCGGTGGCAGTCCTAATAGCAGGGATTCATATATAAGAATCTCTTCAGGAACCGTGAGAGTTATGGGGGATATAACTCTTAACAGTTCACAATTCAGGACATACATCCTTTTTACTGGCAATGGTAGTCTTTTTGTCCATGGCAATATTACAGGCGGTATTATTACAAGTAACATTGGAGGAGGAAACTCTGCACCAGCATCGGGAACTGTGATATATAATGGGGCCATTGCCCAGACCATAGGAGACTACACTTATCACAATCTTACAGCCGATAATACTGTGGGAGTTACACTGAACAGTAACATTACTGTGAATAACCTGCTTACAATGATCGCCGGCAATATTACAACAGGCAGTAATACTATAATTCTCTCAAATAATTCAGCTGCGTCACTGGATCATATCTCAGGAACAATTGTTGGAACGATCAGTCGGGCTATCAGCACAACCACTTCTGTTGATTATCTGTTCCCGGTTGGCACGGCTTCTAACTACAGACCTGCAATTATTAATTTCTCTTCATTATCCACAGGCATAAATATAAGTGCAGGGTTTATTCCTGATTCCCCCGAAAACTTTATACCTTACTCGGATAACGGGTCACAACTCAATAATGCTTTTACTGAAGGTTACTGGAGATTTTCCAGTTCTGGTACTCCTGCTTCAGTTTATACTATCACCCTGACTGCTGATGGCTTTTCCAGCTATCCGCTGGATTCCTTTGCAAGAATAACAGGAAGAGATAATGCTAATGCCTCCTGGAGGGCCCTGGGGACACACGGATCACTTACAGGTAATGAAATCTCCCGTACCGGGATTACCAGCCTCAATACATCGTCATTCGATTTCACACTGGCGACCTGCCAAACTCCAATTTTTCTGGGTTATTCGTATGAAAGGAATATCTCAATAGATCATACCAAAGTTGCCGGAGGTGCTGATCTTTATAATTTCCCTCTAATGATAAGCCTTTCAGATCAGGATTTTCTGAAAACCGCACCAGCAGGTCAGGTCTATAATCCTGGTGGTTACGATATTATCTTTGCAGATGAACAGTATAATCAACTCGATCATCAGTTGGAAACATACAACGGGACCAATGGTGATCTGATCGCCTGGGTCCGTATTCCCACATTGTCATGTTCATCCAATACAGTGATCAAAATAATCTATGGAAATCCTCAGGTAACTGCTGACCAATCTGTTACATCAGTCTGGGACAGTCACTATAAAGGTGTGTGGCACCTTGACGATAATAATCTGGATGATTTTACATCCAACGATTTCGCCGGAACTCCATATAATACTCCGTCTTATCCTTCGGGAGTGATTGATAATGCACTCGGGCTGAACGGATCAGATGAGTATGTACAGGTTAATAATAATCCAAATATAAATTTTGCCGGTAACATTACTGTTTCTGCATGGGTCTATATGAATGCCGGAAGCCGTGATCAGAAAATCGCAGGTAATCAGAATAATTCAAGCGGTGGTTATAAGTTCGGGATATACACCAACAATAAGGTTGAATTTGAGATAAGGAATTCGGGCAACACTCCCTCCTTGAACAGAAATGTTGCCGGTGGAACAGTGTTAAGCACAGGACAGTGGTATTATCTTGCCGGAATAAGCTCTGATGTTCTTGATTCAATCAAGACCTTTGTCAATGGAATCCCCGAAAGACCTTTCAAAAAAATTGGGACATTGGGCATAGCATCTGATAATCTTGTGATAGGGAAAGAACCTTTCCAGTCAAGCTATTATTTCAACGGCAGGTTTGATGAACTAAGGATCTCTGATAAAGTAAGATCAGACAGCTGGATGAGAACCGAATATTTCAACCAGGTATCCCCATCAACTTTTTATACAGTTGATGCTGTTGGAGTTACAACTAGCAATTTGCCTTCAGAAGGCTTTTGCAAGGGGCCAATAGCATTAAGTTTTGGTTATCCTGCAGGTGGTACTTATTCTGGAAATCCATTTATCGAAGGTGATGTATTTACCCCTCCCTCAGCCGGCACATATCCGATAACATATACATACATCGGAGGTTGTGGTCCTGCAAGTATTACAAAAGATTTAATAATCACAGACATCCCGTCTGCACCAACAGCTCCGGATAAAGACTATTGTTCAAACCAGATAACCTATCTTGAAGCAACAAATGGCGTTAATATAAGATGGTATGATCAAAGCGGCAATCTGGTAAGTACAGCAAATCCATTTTCTACCGGACAAACTGCTCCGGGCACTTATTCCTATACAGTTACACAAACCGTCAATGGCTGCGAAAGCACATCCGCTGAGGTCAATCTTTCCATATTCACCGGTCTTACAATTAATTCACAACCCCAACCGATTTCAATCTGTGAAGGTGACAACGCAGTCTTTACCTTTGACGTTGATGGTGCAGATCTTACATACCAGTGGCAGGAGGATGAATCAGACATTACTGACGGAGGAATCTACTCAGGAGCAAATACCGGGACCCTTACTTTAACAGATCCGGGAACCTTAAATAACGGGAAAGAGTACAGATGTGTAATAACAACAACCTGCGGCACGTCTCCGGTAACCAGCTCATCGGCCTTGCTAACAGTAACAGGTCAGGTCTGGTCGGGTTCTGTAAGCGCTGACTGGAATGTTACAGGCAACTGGGCCTGCGGAATAATCCCGGAGCTCACACATACTGTATTAATACCCAATGTCACTAATAAACCTGTGATCAACTCCGGAGCTCCCGGGACCGTTAATAATATAACAATTGAATCAGGTGCATCTCTGACAATTACCGGAAACACACTGCAGATATCCGGGTCAATTATCAATGACGGAACCTTAGATGTTTCAGACGGAACCGTTGAATTTACCGGATCCACTCCACAGGTCATAGGAGCATCATTATTTGCGGGTAATACAATAAAAAATCTGACGATCAACAACAGCTCTGGTGTAACTCTTCAGGGGCCGCTTTCTGTAACCGGCATTGTCAATATACAAACTGGTAATTTCTCATCAAATGGATTTTTAATCCTTTCTTCTACAGCTTCCGGTACTGCATTGATTGACGGATCAGGTTCCGGTTCAGTTTCCGGTAATGTCACGATGCAGAGATATCTTCCGTCAGCTTACGGGTATAAATACGTGAGTTCCCCATTCCAGTCTGCGGCAGTAAGCGAGTTTGATGATGAAGTCGATCTTGCCGCCGGCTTTCCGGCTTTTTACAGGTACAACGAAAGCAGTGCGACTTCCGGATGGGTTGAATATATTACGCCAACGGATCTTCTTGAGCCGCTTGCCGGTTATGCAGCCAATTTCGGTTCGACAGCTGTTTCAATCACTGCCGACATTACCGGTGAAGTAAACAACGGGGCTCTTTCAGTCACCCTGTATAACCACAATAATCCATATACACTGGGATTTAACCTTATAGGAAATCCATATCCATCCCCTATCAACTGGGACGCACCCTCGGGATGGACTAAAACAAATATTGATAATGCATTATACTATTTCAAAGCCAGTACGACCGACGAATACGGAGGTACATATAGTACATATGCAAGCGGAGTTTCAAGCGATGGCCTTGCAACTGCCATAATACCGTCGATGCAGGGATTCTTTGTTCATGTCTCTGATGGATCATATCCTGTTACAGGAACATTGGGCCTGAATAACGATGTCAGGGTAACGGACCTTACACATTCATTTATGAAATCAGAGGAAAAGGATCCCTTGCCGCTATTAAGGCTCTGTGCTGCTTTTGACGGTAACATATCATCAACCGATCCGCTGGTAATATATTTCGATGAAAAAGCAGATGCCGGTTTCGATCGCAGCCTTGATGCCCTTAAACTTCTTAATACTGATTATTATGTCCCCAGCTTTTATTCATTCGGTACCGACGGGACAAAATTGTCAATTAACGCATTGCCGAAATCATCTGATTTCCGGAGCAGCATTCCGCTTGGCCTGAAAACAAACGTTGATGGTAACATCGTATTCAGGATATGTGAAGCTGCCGGCGAATTTACCGGCATGAAGGTCGTTCTCACAGACCTGGTTACAGGATCTGAACAGGATCTGAGGAACGACAATGATTATAAAGCCTTTCTTCCTGCGGGTGAATATGAAAACAGGTTCCTGCTAAACCTTGAATCAGCAGTAACCGGCATTCATGATCCCCCGCTTGAAGATCAGGTAATTACAGTCTACAGTACAAATGGTAAAGTAATAGCCAATATCAACCTCCCTGACGGGAGACCGGGAATATTAGCCATTTATAACATAGTTGGACAATCTCTCCTGACAAAAAAAATATATAACTCAGGGTATTATGAATTTGATAATAATTTCAGAGATGGAATTTTACTGGTGAACTTAATCGCGGGAAATTTCAAAATAACTAAAAAGATCTGCATTAAACGTTGACGACCCCTGGCAAGAATATTATTCCTTTTATCCGGAAGTATCTGCTTACTGTTGTAACATTGCTCGTACTTATGGTATCTTTCCCTGAGGCTGAAGCGCAGGAACCGCCTCCCCGTCCAATCAGGATTAACGCCACGGCCCAGGGCCTCAGCTTCGGGGCATTTTACAACGGACTTTCCGGAGGTACCGTTGCAATTGATCCGTCCGGCGTGCGTACTTCAACCGGTGATATTACTCTGCTTGGCCTCGGTTATGCTTTTTCCTCTGCTTTGTTCGAAGTACATGCGCACCCCGGTACAGTTATTTCAATTCTTAATGGCCCGGACGTTTCACTAGCCGGAATACCATCAGGATCAATGACATTGAGTATAGGAGAATCAAACCCCGTGTCACCATTTGTCTCAAATGTCCATTTTAATGTTGCAATACCTCTTTACATTGGCGGTACCCTGACGGTAGGCAACGCTGCCGCCAATCCGCCGGGCAGTTATGCCGGCACTTTTGATATTACTATTGTAAGGGAATAAAAAGGATAAGTTTTAAAAAGTGATACATTAAAAAATGATAATCAGAAATGCATATTTCAATAATCCGTCATTAGGAAGTATGCATGTGTTTCTGATACGGTCTGTTAATCTTTTTTTATTGTTCTTTTTTCCTTTTCTCCATGGACAAATTTATTCCCAGGATCTGCCTGAATACGACGAGATTTCAATTTTTGTCGAAATACCTATGGTGGGGGGCAGTGAAATCGATGCAGCCATAAGGGGGGAGGAACTTTTTCTGCCGGTTACGGATCTGTTCAACCTGCTAAAAATCAAAAATATTCCTTCGCCGGGCCTTGAAACGATTACAGGTTTTTTTATTGATCCTGAAGCTGAATTTGAGATTTCGCGCACTGAGAACATCATAATTTTCAATGACAGAACTTTTACACTGGAACCGGGTGATCTTATCAGGACAGAGTCAAATCTCTATCTCAGGTCAAAATACTACGGAAGTATTTTTGGGCTTGAATGCGTTTTCAATTTCAGAAGCCTTTCGGTTAAAATTAACAGCCGCCTTGAACTACCGATGATACGTGAGATGCGGCTGGAAGAGCTCCGCCGGAACCTGTTGCGTCTTAAAGGAGAATCCCGGGCTGATACATCAATTGGTCAGGCACGTCCGTTGTTCAGGTTCGGCACAGCTGACTGGTCTGCCATTTCAACTCAGGAAACCGAAGGAAATTCAACGACCAGGCTCAACCTTTCGCTTGGTGCAATGATCGCTGGGGGTGAAGCCACCGCAGCCCTGTATTACAACAGTTCTGATCCTCTTTCACAGAAACAGCAATATTATCTATGGCGTTATGTTAACAACGATTTTAAGCCATTAAGACAGGTAATGGCCGGCAAAATTGCAACTCATTCAATATCTACGCTTTTCAATCCTGTGATTGGAGTACAGCTCACCAATACACCAACAACATACAGAAGGTCATTCGGTACATATACACTCACCGACCGGACAGACCCCGGATGGATAGTGGAGCTTTATGTAAATAATGTTCTGGTCGACTATGTAAAAGCTGACGCTTCAGGATTTTTTAAGTTTGAGATTCCGCTTGTATACGGCAATTCAATGGTTATGCTCAAGTTTTACGGCCCATGGGGTGAGGAACGTTCCCGGGAACAGAATATAATTATCCCGTTCAGTTTCCTGCCAAAAAACACTTTCGAATACCAGGTCAGCAGCGGAATTGTTGAGGATACTCTTCACAGCAGGTTCGCGCGGACCAGATTAAGTTACGGCGTGACACGCAATCTGACCCTTGGCGGAGGTCTTGAATATCTCTCTTCACTCGATTCAAGGCCCTTCATGCCATATGTTAATGCGTCCCTGAGAGTGACCAGCAACCTGCTTGTGATGGGAGAGTATGTTCATGGGGTCAGAACAAAAGGAACCATGACATACCGGATGCCTTCAAATCTTCAGGTCGACCTTAACTACACGCTTTACGACAAAGATCAGGAAGCTATATTTTATAATTACCTGGAAGAAAGGAAAGCAACCCTGTCGGTGCCGCTGAGAATAGGAAAGCATTCATCTTACCAGCGGGCTTCCTTATATCAGATTATCATTCCGGGCTCAAAATATACTACAGGAGAATGGATGTTCTCCGGATCACTTTTCGGAGTAAATACCAATCTCACAACTTATGCATTATTTCTTAAAAATGCTGATCCTTATCTTTACAGCAATCTTTCTCTTGCTTTAAGGCTTCCGGCAGGCTTCATCCTTATGCCTCAGACCCAATACTCATACACTAACAATGAGTTCTTGTCGGCTAAGCTGAGAATTGAGAAGCGCTTTCTGGACAATGCATACGTTAATATGTCGTATGAACAGAATTTCAGGAACAATCTGAGGATGGCTGAACTTGGCATCCGCTATGACTTTTCTTTTGCCCAGACCGGCTTTTCCGTAAGACAATTCGATAAACGGGCTTCATTCACTGAATATGCAAGGGGAAGTATTATCAACGACCGGAAAACAAAATACCTTGGGACAGATAACCGGCCAAATGTAGGAAGAGGAGGCATTTCGGTAACTGCATTCATTGATCTGAATGCCAACGGTGTAAGAGATCCCGGAGAACCCAGGGCACAGGGACTGAACCTGCGGGCCAGCGGCGGGAGGATAGAAAAAAGCGAAAGAGATACAACAATACGTATCCTGGGGCTTGAACCATATACAAAATGTTTCATTGAACTTGATCCTAACAGCTTTGAGAACATATCCTGGAAACTCCCGGTGGAAACGTTCAGCATTACGGTCGATCCGAACATTCTGAAACCGATTGATGTACCTGTTATGGTTGCAGGTGAAGCAAGCGGTACCGTTTTCCTCAGAAAGGACGGTGAAACTAATGGCTTAGGACGTATTATCATAAACTTTTATACAACCGGAAATATTCCGGCAGGAAAAACCCTTTCTGAATTTGATGGCTATTACAGTTATCTCGGGCTTGCTCCCGGTAGTTATTTTGCCTGTCCCGACACGTCACAGCTCTCCCTGCTTGGAATGACATCTGCACCGGGCTTAATCAATTTCAGTATAACTGCCGGCATTGACGGGGACATCGTTGACGGACTCGACTTCATCCTTGAAAAGATGATTACAGATACAATACAGGACATTCTCCCTGTAACTGAGGAAATACCAGCCGTTAAGACCGACACAACTTACATGGTCCTGCATGAAATTACGGAAACCCTTTACACTATCTCAGAAGATTCCTGGGCAATACAGATAGGAGCGTTTAAATCGAGACAGCTGGCTGAAAGGTTCAAACGGAATCTTGAAGCAAACCTTGGCAAAAAAGTTGAGATTACAATTTCCGGTGAATATTTCCGGGTGAGAATACTTGATCTGCCGACACGCGAAGAGGTTGACGAAAATGTCGCAAAGCTCAACAAACTAGGCTTTAAAGAGCTGTGGATAATCAGACTTCTCGCCAAAGAACAGCAGAGGGTACTGATAACAAGAGAGGATTCTCTTGCGATGATACAAGAACGTGCTGCTGAAAAAGTACCTTATATATTTGTCCCTGACATGGCAATTCAGATAGGCGCTTTCCGCCAGGAATCAAATGCCCTGTCTATGTCAAAAAGGGTCTCTTCACTTATTGACAAAAACGTTGAAATTGTCAGGGAAGACGGACTGCACAAAGTACGTATTACAGGATTCAGCACTCCCGAAGAGATGGAAAGGTATATCCCGACACTTGAAATTCTGGGCATTAAAGACTTCTGGATCCTGACGGTGAAAGCCAGGGAGTCAGTTGTTCCCGGGCCTGAAGTACCTCTTGAAGAAAGGCCCGTGATCATACCTGTTGATTCTGTTATTCAGCCTGTTTATGAAATACCTGAGATAGCTCCTGCCATTGAAGAACCTCCTGCCCCGGTGCCATCTGTTGCATTGCAGGTAGCGGTATTCCATCAGAGGGCCAAAGCATTGCGCGCCCAGAAAAGAATAACTGACAAGCTTGGCCTGCCGGTTGAGATCGTTAAACAATGGGATTATTACCACGTTATAGTGACAGGATTCTATACACGTGAGGAAACAATAAGGTATTTCCCGGAACTTGCAGCATTGGGATACCCAGGTATCACTCTGATAGAAAATTATAAAAAACGGTATTAAAAATATATTAAAAGATGCTAAGATTAGGAATTCTCTCGCCCAGTATCCGTAAAGGCCGCAACAGCCACAGGGCTGCGCTTTATATCAAATCATTTATCGAAGAAAGAAATATTGGAGTTGCCGATATGATAGACCTTCTGGAATACAGGTTCCCTATATTTGACGAAAGGTTGAAATACCAGGAACACCCCGATCCTGGAATGACGGATTTTGCGGACCGGATAAAATCATCCGATGGCATTATCATGATAGTTCCCGAGTACAATGGCGGTTACCCTGCGAGCCTTAAAAATGCCGTTGATCTTCTGACTTTTGAATGGCGCCGCAAACCTGTGGCTTTTATTACCGTGTCTGACGGCAATTTTGCTGGCACCCAGGTTATAATATCGCTTCAGTTTGTCCTGTGGAAAATGGGAGCGATTACCGTGACCGGGCCGATGAGGATAGGGAACATTGACACTGTCATTGACGCAAAAGGAATGCCGGCAGATAAAGAGAGCCTTGATAAAAGGGCATCTTCTTTTATAGAAACTCTGGTATGGTATATAGAAGCAAATAACCGGTAATCATATAAATATTGCTATAGTGACCATGAGATTTGCTTTATATTTATTGATCACCTCCTGTTTTATTTCATGCCGGGATTCAGGCATTTCATATGAGCCGATACCGGAAGAGAGCGGTTTCAGGATGGAGGATTACTGGGTCTGGGGAGGATCTGTTATAAAGGTTGACTCTCTTTACCACATGTTCGCATCAAGATGGATAAAGGACAGAATGTTCCCGGAAAACTATCGAGAAAACTCTGAGATAGTGAGAGCTGTCGCAAATTCTCCCATGGGTCCGTATGAATTCATTGAAGTTGTGATCGGGGAAAGAGACAGCGCATTCTGGGATTCGAACATGGCTCACAACCCGACCATTCATAAAATTGGCGATGAATATGTGCTTTTTTACATAGGAAGTGATTTCACTACCATCCTGCCCGGGACAGAGTCCCTGAAACGAAGGGTCGGGTATGCTGCAGCCTCTGATATTTCAGGCCCCTGGATGCGCTCGGATAAACCACTGATTGAAGACGAATCAAACAATCCTGCCATCCTTCAGGAAGCAGGCAGGATAAAACTTGTTTACCGCGACCATGATCTCAGAGTTTACCTTGCCGGATCTGAATCCTACAGAGGGCCCTTTTCCATCATTAACGATAATGTATGGCCAAATAACAGGATAGAGGATTTTTATCTTTATCAGAAAAAAGACAGGATCTGCCTTGTCTGTGAAGACAATTCAGGGGCGATCAGCGGTCATGAACGATGGGGAGTGGAGCTTTTTACTCAGGATGGCGGAATTAGCTGGAATAAGTCTGATCCGGTCGTTTTTTACGATCATACACTGTTTTATCCTGGTAACTACTCTCTTCTCTGCACACGTCGCGAGAGGCCACAGCTTTTGATTGAAAACGGACTTATAACTTATCTGTTCACGGGGGTCTTTGATGGTAAAGATTCCTGGTGCCAGCCGGTTAAATTATCCAGGCCCGTTAAAACATCGAATTTATCTTTTAGTCCATAATCAGCTCATTCAATCCTTTACCCAGTTCAAAACAAAGTATTGATCCGGATCCATCCTGGTACCAGGTACCATTTGCAATGTCTTTCCTGCTGGTTATCTTAATCAATGATTTTTCCTGCCCACAGGTTTTTATCCGTGGTTTGCTCACTGATGCTTTTACTTTAAGTGTAAAACCCGGAGTCGCATAAGGGGCTTTAAGCATAATGGTATTTTCAGCTGACGAGATGGAAGTGAGCTCTTTGGCCGCCCAATATCTTGCTATCTCACTTAATTTCATCCATATAATATTATCATATTTCTGGTTTAGCCGCCTGTTGACTTCCATAAGGACTTTGAATCCTGTTTTTTCTCCATTGTAATAGATCCCCGGCCAGTGACATACCATAATGGCAGGCTCACCACTGTCAATAACTTCAGTCATCCGTCCCGACTGCAGGTCTTCAGAAATAAATCTGTCAGCACTTCCCGGGGTAAGCCCATCCCATCCTCCGAACCAGTCTCCTGTGCAGCCCAGAACTGAGACAACACATTTCGGATCGTTGCCATCCAGTCCGGAAGCGTGCAAGACCTCAGGGGTTACACTTTTATCTTTTTCAGTGTATAGATCGCGGAAGTAATGCGGTATCTCGGCACCATAAATATCACGAACCGACTCCAGTGTGCTCAAAGCCAGATTGTTCTGATTACGGGCGGCGTACCCGCCCGGGGTTGTTATACCTTCGCATGGCAGTTCTGCTTCCTTAAGGATCGAAAGAGCATAAGACTGATAGGCAGCAAGTTCATCAGCACTTTTATTCTGACTCCATTCCCAGTTTTCCATATATTCCGGCGTAGCTGAAGGATACGGCTTTCCTGTCTTAATATCGATAACCCTGGTGTGACTTACCATTTCCGGATGAATGTCCCAGTTGGGCAGAATAATCTCCTTTATCAGTTTCAGGCTGTCATTTAGTTCTCTTTTTGTCCACCCGGGAATAAAACGGTTTATCCATCCCGTGCATGCCGGATAAGGAACTACACTGTACTTACCTTTGACTCCGTTATCATGGCTCCATTCACCAAATTCCCTGACAAAGCTGTCGGGTATCTCCCGGGGGAGCTTCCTCCATTCCTGCTTATATTGTTCAGGAAATACTTCCGCGAACTGAGGTATTCCATAATGCGCCATATTCACCAGGCATGTCGAGTCGTCTATAATCAGACTTACCGGAACACGGTTATATGGATTGAGTACCTTTATCGCTTCTGAGCCTTTGGTTATTGGAGAAAATGGATAAGAGGCAAAAGCCAATCCTCCCATGCCCGCTGTTTTAATGAATGATCGCCTTGTGTAGTTCATTTGCTTTCCAGTTATAATAAAGGCAAGTTACATAAATTTTTCAGCGGAAATCGTATACTATTAATCCCGGTTAAACTGCCGGAATAGTTTGGTGAAGAATTTCCGTAAAGTATGATTTCCCATCCGTTACCGGTGGTATTATCAATTAGATTGGCATTTTATATCATAAACCCTTACCTTTAACCTTTACACTTAAAATGAAAATAATATGAATTACAATCAATTCAGAGGCTTTGAAAATATTCCTCCCGGGTGGAAGAAATATCTTTCGGGGTACAAAAAAATCCTGCTGGCAATAGTCGTGTTCATGTTGCTGTTGGGATCATTCTTCCAGGTTGATCCTGAAGAGGTGGCAGTAATTACACGTTTCGGAAAATATATAAGGACTGTTGACCCCGGACTGAACGCGAAAATTCCCATCCTTGAAAGGAAGTACAAGGTGGCTGTCGAAAGGCAGCAGAAGGAAGAGTTTGGTTTTCGCACCGTTACTCCCGGAATACAGTCGGAGTATGTAAAGGGCGGAGCTGCAAGTGAGTCGCTGATGCTTACCGGCGACCTTAATCTCGCTGATGTGGAATGGGTTATACAATACAGGATCAATGACCCGTATAATTATCTTTTCAAGGTAAGATCGCCGGTCACCACACTGCGCGATATTTCAGAAGCCTCAATGCGTAAAATTGTCGGCGACAGAACAGTAAATGAGGTCCTTACTGTGGGCCGGACGGAAATAGCTAACAGCGTGCATGAGGAGATGCAGAAACTGTGCTCTGAGTATTCACTAGGAATAAAAATAGAACAGGTTGTACTTCAGGATGTAAATCCCCCTGATCCTGTCAAGGATGCTTTTAATGCGGTGAACCAGGCACAGCAGGAAAAGGAAACACTTATAAACCAGGCCCGCTCAGAATACAACAAGGTCATTCCAAGAGCACGTGGACAGGCTGAGGAAACGATTCAGAAAGCCGAAGGATACGCTGCTGAACGCATCAACAATGCTCTTGGTGAAGCAACAAGGTTCAATGCTTTATACAGTGAATATATTAAAGCCCCTGAAGTGACCAAGAGAAGAATTTACCTTGAGACCATGACAAGGGTTATTCCAAAGCTTGGCAATAAAATTATAACTGATGAAGACGGCAACAATGTTCTGCCGCTTCTTCAGATGCAACTCAAAGAAAAATAAAACTGTATGGCTATGAAAACCAAAAAAATCATTATAAACCTTGCTATTGCTCTTATTGCATTGATTCTTATCCTGGAATGTACTTATATAGTAAAAGAACCCGAACAGGTTGTGATTACACAGTTCGGCAAACCCGTAGGGCAAGCCAAGATAACTCCGGGATTGAAGGTAAAGCTTCCTTTTATCCAGAAACCCAATTATTTCGATAAAAGGTTTCTGGAATGGGATGGAGACCCGAACCAGGTACCAACAAAAGACAAAAAGTTCATTTTTGTCGATGCTTATGCCCGCTGGCAGATAACTGACCCGTTGCAGTTTTTCAAGAGGCTCACCAATGAGAGGGGAGCACAGTCAAGACTTGATGACATACTCGATGGTGAAACCCGTGATTATATCGCGAACCATGATCTTGAGGAAGCTGTCCGTACAAGCAACAGGACGCCCATTCCGTCAGATCTTTCGGGAGAAGAGGTAGGAGACACCCTTTCTGTAATACTCACCGGACGCCAGAAAATTCAGGAAATGATCCTGAGATCGGCTAACGAAAAAGCAAAGGACCTGGGTATCGAAATACTTGATTTCAGGCTGAAAAGGCTTAATTATGTTGAAGAAGTCAGGGTTCAGGTATATGAGCGGATGAAAAGCGAGAGATTCCGCATAGCAGAGAAATTCAGGTCTGAAGGACAGGGTGAGGCATCCAAGATTAACGGTGAAAAAGAACGGGATCTTAAAACCATCCAGTCGGAAGCTTTCCGCAAAGCCGAAGAAATAATGGGGAAAGCCGACGCACGGGCAACTGCCATTTATGCAGCCGCTTATGACAAGTCATCCTCAGCAAGGAATCTTTACAGCTTTTCCAAATCAATGGAAACCTTCGAAAGGACATTTGATACAACTACAACCGTCATCCTTTCAACCAAAAGCGAGCTTTATAAATATCTGATTGGTTTTGATTGATATGTTGGTTTATTAGTATAAAATCCGACCATAGCTGTTTTGTTTCAACTTGTGAAACTTGTCATTCCCCGATTATCTTAATGAGCTTACCGGCCTGAACCTGATCTGTAAGCTCAAGGTTATTCAGTAATGCAAGTTCCTGCATCATTGCCTGAGATACACCATAATAGTTGAATGCGTTTGCAAGTGTGCCTGTACGCTGAACTCTTTTTACCTGAACTCTTCTGGGTTTCACATTAATCTTTGAAGGATCAGTAAGCCTGGAGAAATTGAGCATTGTTGCTTCAAAAATGCGGAAATAACTTCCAAAATTCTGAGCAGCGGCAACACCATGAAAAATATAGTAAGTACTGTTATAATCAATAAAATATGACAGTATCTGCAAAGATTGCTGCTGACCGGTTGACTGGTCCTGTGAAACCTGGCTGCATACTGTTGCAAGTGCAGGCATTCCGTTAACCGTTGTCCTCTTGCTTTCCTGTAGCGTAAGACCCAGCTGGTCTATTGTTCCCTGTGCGGCTTCTTCAAGGGAGTTTGCCGGGGCAAGAGTAAAAACCAGCAATGCATTGCCCTCGGAAGGAGCCATATTAACCTGGGTTGGCAGGTTCTCCAGCCTCCATCCCACTGGAAAAGAGAACCTGAATTTCAGTTCCGGATGATAGAATGTATTGCCATCGACATAACCCTGTCTGGGGTCCTCGCCATAAACGATCCCGTCTATCATCTGAAGATAACTGTCCTGATTTACCTTCCATTCAGGATAATTCAACGTGCTTTGCCATTCTGATGCGCTATGATGGACCGAATTATACCGGTCACCCGGATCGGGATGGGTTGACAGAAAAGTGGGAACTCCTCCCACAGACTCGGCCATATTCATTTTATTCAGCACCTGGAAAAAATCAGCCATTTTATGAGCATCATAGCTGATCTTGGATGAGTACTCAACTCCCAGCGCATCAGCTTCACGTTCATTGTCACGGCTGAACTTCAGAAAGAGCAGCTGCATACCCTGAAGCGCATATTCTGCATACTGTGCAAATTTTTCAGAGGCAATCATACCTCCTATCAGCAACAATTGTCCCAGTTGTTGCTTGCTTTGCTGGCTGACTGAGTGCCGGGCGGTTATATGTCCCATTTCATGTCCTAGTACTCCAATAAGCTCGGCTTCATTGTTAAGCTGGGCTAGTATCCCCCGTGTAAGATAAATGTAACCCCCGGGAACAGCAAAAGCATTTACAACAGGCGAATCTAAAATTTTAACATGATATTCAAGGCCCGGACGGTGGGAGATTTTTCCCATTTCATTTCCTTTTGTCTGAATGAAATTTACCAGGACATCATTTTTGTACTCCCCAAAACTGGCAACCACCTGCGGATCATATTCCGCGCCAAGTGCAACCTCCTGGGCTTCTGACATAAGCATTATCTGCTTCTTCCCTGTCACAGGATTTACGGCACATGAACTTATCGCCAGAAGTGTTGCCAATACTAATGTGACTGAAACGAAAAAGTTAAATATTTTCATTTGTGCAATTTTAAAAGTGAGCAAAAATTTAATTCTTTATTGCTAAATTTTATCCAATATCAAATATCGGTAAAATAAATTTCAATACGAATTATCCTGATTAAAATCCCGGATTATTCTACTAATAACCTCTATTTGCATAAATATTTCAGACCACAAAATATTATTATTAAAATCATCGTTAACTATTTCGTTTTTGTTAGCTTTGAAACTGCATAATCAAACATTAATGGTATATCTGAGGTCATTATTAAACTATATTTGAACTGATGTAGGTGGAGACCAGGAACCACCATAAAAACGGGGAGAAACCGAAAAGCCTTATGAGTAGGAAAAACTTATGAAAAAACACAATGAAAATCTTTATTAAATTATTATTTGTGGCGGTTATACTGACAGTAACTGCAGAGTCTTATGCTCAGACATTCGGATTAAGAGCAGGGGTAAATTTCGCCAATATGCTGGTCAAAGACGAAGACGAAACCTACAGCGAGGACTTTAAAATGAATCCGGGTTTTCATATTGGTCCAACTGCTGAGTTTCCGATAAATGACATTTTTTCATTTGAAACAGGTCTTATTGCTTCGACCAAAGGATTTAAAATAGATGAATCAGAAAGTGGTTTTGATTACAAGCTGAAGGCAAATCTGATTTATCTTGATATTCCCTTAACAGCCAAGGCTTCTTATGATGTCAATTTTGGCAAAATATACGGAGCTGTCGGTCCCTATCTTGGTATGGGGTTAATCGGGAAATATAAATCTGAAATGTCTTTTGGCGGCGAAACCGAAACAGATACTGAGGACGTCGAATGGGGATCAGGCGAAGATGCAGATCTTAAGAGACTTGATTATGGATTGACTGTTGGAGCAGGCGTTGAGATAAATGGCATTCAGGTCGGTCTTTCATATGGTTTAGGCCTTGCAAACACCTCTCCTGATTCAGAAGGTGACTATAAAGCCAGTCACCGTGTTCTTTCCGTATCGATCGGATATAAATTCGGGGCAAAATAGTAAACTGAACCTGATCTTATCAAAAGCTGATAATACTTCAGATATTTTATAGGATAACGAATAAATCAGGGGCTGCTCCGGCAGCCTCTTTTTTTGTCCTGTATTTTGTCGGATGGTTATCTGACTGATATCAAAGGATAAGTAAATTGTTGGCACTGGTTTTGATTGCTTTTGCATGGGTTTATAAGGCAGGTATATATCCCGGCACAGTAATTCATCTCAAATTCAGGGGTTGTGACAGAAGAATGATGAGCCTTTTCAGATATGGCTTTGTTTATATTGCCAACCTGCATTTCAGCAACGACATCGATAAATTAAACCATTGTGGCAGGTTTTTGTTATATACTTAGCTCAAATTGTGTAAATTTGACAGGTTTGTATTCATTTACCAATAAAAACAGAAAGAAAATGAAAATCAGAATATTAATAATTACAGCTCTATTTCTGTTATTCAACCCGGTTAAAGCTCAGCTAAGTACCTGCAAGGTAGTTATGCCAAGTATTTCCGGAACCTACTCGGGAGGATGCAAAAGAGGGCTGGCACACGGAAAGGGAACTGCCCAGGGTATTGATTTCTATGAAGGCCAGTTTGTTAAAGGTTTACCATCAGGAAAAGGAACCTATAAATGGAAAGACGGTCCATATTATGAGGGAGAGTGGAAAAACGGAGTCAGAGAAGGTAAGGGTAAAATGGTTTACCAGGACTCATTGGTCACAGGCTACTGGAAAAATGACAAATATATCGGTGAAGAACTCATAGCACCATATCAGATTACACGCAGCATGAATATTGCACGTGCAACCATCATTAAGTCAGGTTCGGTTGACGGAGTAAGGATTTTACTGTTACAGGCTGGTTCTGACAACATTTCCGTCGAGAACTTTTCTCTTGCCTACAGCAGCGGATCCGAATACCGGTCCGGCAGAATGTACGGTATTCAGAATGTATTGTTCCCTCTGGACGTTAAACTCAAATACCTCATCTGGAACAAGATGAGAACAGGCAAGAATGAGGTAATATTTGAGTTCACGATAAATGAACCCGGAGCATGGGAGGTCACCCTTAACAATTAAAAACTCCTCCTCAGAATTGTATTTTAATTTATGAAGACTGTCCCGCCAGCGCATTTTTAGCCTGTATACAAAACGGTTGGCTATAGTACTATGGCAAATGTCTTATAATTCCTAATTTCCGGTTTATATTTTATCTGTTATAATCTGCCATAGGTTTCTGTTATCTCATACAGGTATGCGGAAATGTCTTGATCTGTCATACCCTTTTTCATCCTCCAGGTCCAGTTGCCTTCACTGCGACCCGGTACATTCATTACAGCCTCTTCGCCCAGCCCCAGCACATCCTGCAAAGGTATTATCACAGCCTGTGAGACTGATGCATATGCCAGACGTGTAAGAACCCGGTGTATATTATCTTTTTTCACCCTGTGGCCAATGTATGCGGATAATCGTTTACGGTCGGCAGAGGAAGTTTCTTTCTTATACCATCCTGCAGTGGTATTATTATCATGCGTACCTGTATATACAAAGGTGTCGTATGTGAAATTGTGAGGTATATTTTCGGCCACTGGCATATTATCACCAAAGGCAAACTGCAAAACTTTCATTCCTGGTATGCCGGCCTTGCGTCTCAGTATATGCACCGGCTCGTCTATATCACCCAGATCTTCCGCAACAAAAGGCAATGTGCCGAATTCATCTGCCAGAGCATGAAATAGGTCCATCCCCGGGCCCTGCTTCCATTCACCATCCCTGGCTGTTTTAAGGTGGGCAGGCACCGACCAGTAAGCAGAGAAGGCCCTGAAATGGTCAAAACGTATCAGATCGAACAATTCCAGGTTCCTTTTTATTCGCTTCTTCCACCAGGCATAGCCGTTTTCTTTCATAGCATCCCAGTTGAAAACCGGCATGCCCCACAGCTGACCATTCTCATTAAAGTAGTCAGGTGGCACACCGGCCACAGCCAGAGGTTTCCCTTCTTCATCGATACTGAAGATCCTGGGATTAGTCCATACATCAACCGAATCATGGCTGATATAAATAGGCATATCACCAAAGAGCTCAATATCTAGTTGTCTGCAGTAATCTTTCAGTTCCTTCCACTGTATAAAGAACAAGTACTGGCACCATTTTACTTTGCCAAGGCTGCCGGCATAATCATCACGGAGGGCATCCAGTGCTGGCTGATATCTTTTCTTATATTTAGCGGGCCATTTATACCAGGGCAGGTTTTTATGCAGATCTTTCAATATTACATACATTCCATAATCATCGAGCCAGTATGATTCTCTCTCACAAAACTCATCAAAAGAAAGTGTATAGTTTTGGTACCCTTTTTCCAGATAACGATTCCAGGTAACAGAAAGCAACCGTTCCTTCAATTTAAGGGCCTCCTTAAAGGAGGCTTTACCCGCCTTGCCGGTAAATACATTTTCTATTTCATTTGCCGGCAGCAACTCCTGCTCAACCAGCCTTTCAGGGCTTATAAGCAATATATTGCCTGCCATGGCCGAGTTCGATGCGTAGGGAGAGAATCCATTCTTTTCATCAGTGGGATTAAGGGGCAGAATCTGCCAGTATTTCTGTCCGCTGCGGCATAGAAACCGCGCAAAGGAATATGCTTCCGGTCCCATATCACCTGTAGCATAGCCGCCCGGCAGTGAGCTTATATGTAAAAGTATGCCCGCTTTTCTGCCTGTTTCCTCTTTCTCTGCATTTATAACAGCCAGGGGTATGACTTGAAAGAGCTTATTCACTTTTATAAATGATTTTCTTTCTGGACGGATATCCCTTTCTGTCTTTACCTTATTCTTTTCATCTGTCAGGTCAGTCCATTCTCCCGGGGCATTAGGGGGTAATAATACAGAAGTATCCTGCCAGTCAAATCTTTTGATCATCTTCTCATCGCCTTTGCAGATAACAGGCAAATACAGAGGTACCACAACTATCAGCCAGCTGTTTCTGTACTTCCTGGCATAGGCAAGCACATTATTTTTGTAGGTTCCGGATGTATCCAGTGATATATAATCGCCATGCAGGAACAAATCCTGTTTTGTCCTCCGGTATGACAGCAGGATCTGTGTAAGCCATAGTTTGATCTTGCCATTATACCTTTCTTTCCACAGCACATCACCAGCCCTGCGGGTATTATCTTCCTTCAGGAAATCTATCTCTCCCAGCAAGCGCTTTATTTTATGATAATCAACTGGTCTTCTGTTATCGGGATCAACCAGGCTGAGGTCCCACAGCTCGGTGCCCTGATATATATCGGGTATTCCCGGGCTTGTACATTTGAGTATTAGCTGGGATAATGAATTGACAATACCGAAATCTGAAATCTTAAGATGCATTTTATCAAAAACCCTGCGAAAAGGACAGCTCTTTTTTAACAGGGCAAGGGTAAAATCTATTGCTGCCTGTTCATATATATAAGCAGGGCTGACCCAGTTACTGTGCACCTTGGCCTCGCGAAGGGCCTTGCGAATATATATCCTTAGTCTTTCTTCAATATCGACTTCCCTTTCACCGGGCATAGGAAACATACCGGTAAGTGTCTGATAAATAAAATATTCATCTTCCGGCGAAGGCATACCGTCATTTTTCAGTTCACTGTTAAGCCTCATATACTCACTCACCGCCCGGAGCCACTCAACAGGTATACAGCTGAGCACATTGAGCCGTGCCCTGACATCCTCTCCTCTTTTGGTGTCATGTGTTGATGTAGCATTCATGGTCATGGGATTTCTCTCCTGCCTCTGCTTCATCGTTGAGTGCCAGGAAGCTATACTTATCCCGAAACGTTCTGGTGAATCGCCAACCTCATTATGGCATATAAACCGGTTGTAGCTATACATTAAGGTATCTTCAACTCCTTTTGCCATTAATGGCCCGGTCATTTGCATCAGCCGGTGGTAAAAGTGTTGCATCCTCTCATCGAAAACATGGTTGCCTTTCCCCGTCTTTTCAAGAAGTAGCTGTTTTAGCAGAATGGCAGCTTCACCCAGGTATGCCTGAGATTTAACTATGGAATCAAAAATATCAGAAATAGCCTTGGCTTCATTAGATGTTAGCGGCATTTCCCTGCCATAAAATCTGTAAACCGGAAACTCAATTAAAAAAGCCCCAATTGCTTTTTTGATTTTTTTTGGATCAATATATGCAATGTCTATTTTCAGTGATTTCAGGGCATGTTTCAGGTCCAGGAACAGGTTTTCAAGCTCACCTGCCATTCTTTGGCAGAGAATAAATTCCTTTCCCGATTTTATCTGTCGTGAAACAGGTTCACTGTTCCTGCTTATACTTTTATAAAAGTCTGTAAACTGCTTTTCACTTTGGCTATTTGTAAGTACATTATTTACTGCTGCCAAAAAACCATAGCCGGTTTCTCCCTGAACAGGCCAGTTATTTGGAATCACTTCATCGTGTGCCAGGATTTTTTCAACAACAATGTAGGCTTCATTTCCGGCAGCCTTTCTCAACCTGTCAAGGTATTCTGCCGGATCATACAAACCATCTATATGATCGATGCGCAATGCCTGAAAAAAGCCCTTCTGAACCATTTTAAGGATTGTTGGGTGATAAGCATCGAAAACTTCTTTGTTCTGGATATTCAGGCAAATCAGTCCATTCACTGTAAAAAAGCGCCGGTAATTGATTTTTTGATGTGCAAGCTGCCAGTTGCATAACTGGTAAGCTTGTTCGTTTAGGAGTTCACGGAGAGATGTATCCGATTTGTTTATCCTTTCCAGGCATGAATTTATGTATCCTCGAATTCCTGGATCAGAAGCGGCGTCTGAGAGGCTTTTTTTATACAATTCCCAAGATTTATAAGCATTCGCCTTGCCGGTTAGTTTGGAAATATTATCAGATAATTTGTGGAACGCGGAATGGGCTGTGGAAAGTTCACTTTGTAATATTTTACTATATAAGGTTGGATTGACCGGGTAATCCTGTTCGTAAACATTAAAAACTAAGCGCCCTTTTTTAAAAATCAGTCTTATAATTCCTTTCCTAATGGCACTGTTCAACTCAATACCCAGGAATGGGGCCATTAAAGGTTCATTGGTTGACCACCTGATGTCGAAATAACCGGAGTACGGGGACTGCCTGCCTTTCTCCAACACGTCGGCCAACCAAGGATTACCTGTGTCATATGCCACATGATTGGGAACAATATCCTGCAACCACCCGATATGTTTCTTTTTAAATTTTTCACACAGCAACTCTAATTCTTCGCGTGTTCCTATTTCGGGGCTGATATTATGCGGATTAATGACGTCATAACCATGCACACTGCCCGGAACAGCCTCAAAAACCGGTGAACCATAAATAGTTCCTGTTCCGAGTTTATCAAAATACGCCAAAAGTTTACTGGCATCTTTAAAACCGAATTGTTTTTGGAACTGCAAGCGATATGTGCTGATCGGATAATACATCTTTTTTTGAATAAATTGCTGTGGATTCAGGAGGTATTTGGAAGGCCGTGTCATTTTCAGACTCCACCGGCAGGAGATGTTTTCATTTCCATACCGGATCGGCAGAATTAAACAGGGTGCGAAATTTCCTCTGTTTTGTGTCCAGGATATTTCATCGCCTGACAGCTTAAATAGTTTACCTTATGTGTAAATCAGCCTTTTTCAACTGTTCTTTTCCTTCTTTATAGCCTTGTTCTATCAGGTCTTTGATCTGGTCTGTGCTTACCATATTAAATTTTGACAGGTCTGGTGTGATCAACAGGTTGGCATCTTTTGTCTGAAATCTGGATGCTGCTTTCAGGGTGAAGTGAAAGCTGTTGATAATCACATCAAGTATGCTGTCGGGCTTATGGTAGGTTTTGTTGGCGTTTAAATCAACACCTATTACATAATCAGCTCCCATGTTCTTTGCGGTATCAATGGGTATGTTTTCTACAATTCCTCCATCTACCAGTAGTTTGTCATCAAGTTCGACGGGGCTGAAAACCCCTGGAATACAAGTACTTGCCATTACAGCTTGCGCCACGCGTCCTTTGTCCAAAACAACTTTATCTCCGTTAACGATGTCGGTAGCTATAACGGCAAGAGGTATGTCAGCATCTTCTATTTTCTTTTCGCCCAGGCTTTTCTCTAGAAGCTTACCCAGCTTAGCATTGGATAATAATCCGCTTTCAAAAATTGCAATTCCGGATATATCCGTCCAGCTTAACTCAAGCGCTATTTCCTCAATGTTCTTCGATGTATTTCCAAATGCATACAAAGCCCCGACAAATGCACCTATACTGGTACCTGTAACAAAACTTATTTCAACATCAATTTCCTCTAATGCTCTAATTACGCCGATATGGGCGGCGCCTAAAACTGCTCCGCCGCCCAGGGCTAATCCTATTTTCTCCATCCGGTTTAATTACTTTAGATTTCGATTAAATTGATTATGTTATTTAACTGGTTGTTAATGACTTTCCTCCCGTTTCTTTTGTATGAAGCATTTCTTAATTCTGCCTCAGGTTTCAGCCAGTCAGCTTCGGGTGGCGTATACATATTCCCAGGCTCAAAACAGATCTCATAAGCTCTTTTTCTGATATTGTCTTCCGATACGTAGATATTAGTACCCGTTTTCATGGTAGTATTTTCTTTCTCTGCCTGATTGACCATTAGTTCATATTATATTCATTGTATGTAATTTTACAATATTACGACAACTCTTTTAAAGATCTCCTGTTTCTTGGTTTGTGTTATATTTTTTGAAAGAGTTAGTTCGCTTTGTGAAAAACCAGTACGGGCAATTGAGAACTCTTAACAAGTTCTGCCGTAAAACTACTCTTAAATAAACGCTCAAAAAAGTTTCTGTTTTCTTTTAACACCACCAGGAGATTTGCTTTTGCTTTTTCAGCTTCTCTTACAAGAATTTCAACAGCATCTGTTCCTTCCTTGTCGGCTATCAACTTAAGAGAAATATTGTTGGAACCTGTTTTTTTATTAAGAATCTCGGCAAAGCCCTCACTTTTCAGTTTTATCTCAAACTTATCATCATCCGAGATGTGCAGCGCTAAGATATCCGGCTCAAAAGGTTTTGTCAACTCAATCAGGCTTTTTAGTGTTGATATGTCTTCCTCGTTGTAATCTGTGGCGTAAATGATTCTTTTTAAGGGTTGATACCTGGCATCTGGCGGTATGATCCAGACTGGACAAGGTACATTTCTGACAATATCCATAATAGTAGAATTTTGCATCCAGAAACTTTGCTCAGTCTGGCCCTGAAGCATTACCATGTCATATTCATTGTTTTCAACTTTTGCTTTGATTATTGCTGGTGCAGCGCCTATCTCAGACTTAAATTCAATGGAGGAGGTTACGGAGTGTTCTGTTTTAATTTCTTTAATAAATCCGGCAACTTTCTCTTTAACCTCATTGGCAATATTTTGAAGCTGCGAGGGGTATCCTGCAACCGAAGCACCCGACGCACCCATGTAACTACTGGTACCATAGACATGTGGATACTGAACATACAAAACATGAAGGTTCGCCTTGATATCTTTGGCAAACAATGCTGCAAAGCGAATCAATTCTTTGGATTTGTCAATTTCGTCAATTAAATAAGCTAGTGTTTTCATTTTATATAAGATTTTAGTTAAATATTTACAGTTTAACAATTGGTTTATGCAGTCATGCCGCCCTCAGTAGGATTGACGGTTCCGGTAATGAAGCTGCTTTCATCGCTGGCCAGAAATAATGCCAGTGCGGTAATGTCTTCATTCTTTGCATAGCGGCCCAGTGGCATGGATTTCTCCAAATACTGCTTTGCAGCTTTTGTTTCTCCCGGGGTAAAACCTTCTTCCAGTGAACGCATCATCGGGTTGTCAACAGGCTCAGGATTAATTGTATTTACCCTGATTTTGTTTGGTGCTCCCTCAAGAACTTCCAAACGCATCATACCATTGTTCGTATATTTACCCGCCACATAGGGCAACACACTGGCTTTGCCTGTCATTCCCTTAACTGACGAAGTAATGATGAAAGAACCATCCTTTCCCTTCATAAAAGGAAATACATGGCGTAAACCATAATATACACCGTGTAAATTCACCGCTATTACTGTGTTGTATAAGTCCAACGAATATTCATCCAGCGGTTTTACCTCTCCTTCTGTACCGGTATTATTAAAAAAAACGTCAACATGTCCGGAAAGCCATTTAGCCTCTTCAGCATAAACTTTTACCTGTTTTTCAGCAGTTACATCAGCAGTAATGTAATACAAATCAGGTGAGTTTATTTCTTCTGAAACTTTTTTCAAGCCATCTTCATCCAAATCAGTGATCAGAACCTTTGCGCCTTTGTCAATCATCCTTTTGGATGTGGCACTGCCAATTCCACCTGCGCCACCGGTAATTATTACTGTTTTGTTTTCAAGACGTTTCAAAATTTGGCTTTTTAGTTGATGAAATGTAATTTAATAATAGATGACTTTTATTATTAACAGATTTATTACTGGCATTTTCAGGCTACGGTTTGGGTGGCCTGAAAAATCGACTTTCCCGTTTAATTAAACAAAGATTTAAGCTTGTTAAATCCTTCCTTGAAAGATTCAGAAGCTGAAGAAAATACATCCTTAGCTTCTTCCCATTTTTCTTCTGTTGAATCAGCCAGCTCGTCATACTTGGCCTTCACTTCATTTCTTTTGGCCTTCAAGGAAGCCAGCTTCTCTTTATACTGGACTTTGGCTTCTGCTTTTGCCTTTTCAATTTTGGCTTCCCAAATACCAATCTGGTCGTCCATTTCTTCAATCTGTTTTTTTACTTTTTCTTTTGTACTCATCGTTTTATAATTTAAAGGTTAATTGAGAAATATCAGCTTGCAACGTTTAGTGAATTAGACTGATTCCTTATAATATAATCATTTTTATTTAATTTATCAAGTATTTTTCCGGAAAGTAGCTCTTTACCGTTCTGATGACCGCGATACTGGCCAGGGTGACATTCTCTTCAAATGTTGGGTATCTGACCGTGACTATAATATCAGCTGCAATAATAAACCTGAGCGCCGGCAACAGTTATGAATTGAAATGATTGTACGTTGATTCCCTCTCCCGGTATATCGACTTATGCTTAAACCTGCTGTATTCCAGCTTTTATAATCTGAAAACGGTTAACAGAAATATGACGAATTAGTTGCCCATAAGATTATGAATTGCAACATATGGATTGGAATGTCAATTAAGATGGCTATTGAAAGCCGGGGTAAACCAGACAAAATTAATATGACAGCTGGTAAATGGGGTGTAAATGAACAATGGATCTACAATAATCAGGATACATATCTTTACTTTGAAAATGGTAAATTAACTGTTTGGCAAAATTGAAATCTAAGAATTATTAAAACGACCGTTAAAATTGGATCGTTTTCAGTTATTTTTTAGTCATAAAAAGTGAAATCCCTGTAAGTAATAATTATTCAGGGATTTACTTAAATTTTTCTGTTGACCCACCTGGGCTCGAACCAGGACTCTGCGGAACCAAAATCCGATGTGTTACCAATTACACCATGGGTCATTATAATGATGATGCAAAATTAGAAAAATTTTTATATATACCCGGCCAATGATTCAGGAGGTCATCCTGCAGAATTGTTCACAGGGTTTTCAGAAAAACCGGATCCCCGGCGATTTTTTTCATCTCAGCTACTTCCACTATATCAAAAGGACATTCAACCAGCGACATCAGTATCAACCCCAGTTCATTCATGTCATCATCACCTCTCTCATGATACCAAATAACTTTCACCCTTTCGGAAATATCTTCCACCCCAGATAATAATTTGATAATGTTGTAAATCCATTTGGTGGAGCTTGTATTAATATATTCAAACCCAAACTCTACTGATGTCATGGTATGATCTGCATTGACATACTCTCTGATCCATTCGTAAACAGGCCGGTAGAATTCACGCGGATTTTCCGATATCGATCTGCCGGTTATAATAATCCTGCCCGCTTCCAGCAATACTGCAGGAGTTCTTCTGGTGGGCCTGGTTACGTATTTTTTGAACAGCTTCATTAACAGAAAAGCGGATTTATATCTTTCCTTTCTCTTTAAGTAAACGTAAAAATTGCAGGAAAGTGTTGGTAGCTACACAAAAATGTGCTCTCAATTGAATAATAATCCCATGGTTAAGTATCCTGCCTCAGATTATTTCCTCTAAAAAAGAGAAGGTTCATTATCTTCCCAGAGTGATGGATACTCTTCATCAAACCTCTTGAGAATGGCTTTCATAACTGTTTCCCTGAGAAATTCAGATTTGTTCTTAACCCTGTAACGGCTGCAGTAAATGCCAAATGCTTTTATTTCCCTGTTATTGAGCATCAGCGAAAGCCTGTTGGTCCTTTTCAGGTTTTCTTCCTTATATGAAATCCGCCTCAAAAATTAACGGTTTGAATCCTGCTTCTAATTTATCAAAACCTCATCTATTCTTTATTTAAGTTTTATTTAGTTTTTAACATAATTATAACAGCCAATCTGTAACAGATTGGCTGTGAGGTTATTGTAATCTTAAAAACTTTTATGTGCCGATTTAAATAAAGTACTGATTACCTTTTTCTTACACAGCCCAACCAGGGATGGCGGCATCTGAACCATATCCCGCAGTGATTTTCCGACAACCAGCCTAATCATTCCGGTCCTTAAGGGAATGATCCCTTTCAGATTGTCTAAAACATGCAATTGAGCTTTTCAGCATCTGTTCAGTGCATTCAGGTCAGCGAAAGCTTCCTTAAGCCTTTCAATAAATGCTTCTTCCCCCTTTCGGAGCCATATCCGCGGGTCATAATATTTTTTATTGGGCTTGTCTTCACCTTCAGGATTGCCGATCTGACTCTGCAAATAACCCTGTTTTTCCTTCTGGTATTTGTTTACTCCATCCCAGAAAGCCCATTGCAAATCAGTGTCTATATTCATTTTGATCGCACCGTAGCCGATTGCTTCTTTAATAAGATGCTTTTCTGATCCTGAACCTCCGTGAAAAACAAAATTCACGGGGTTCGGTCCGGTATTGAATTTCTCCCTGATGTAATCCTGCGAGTTCCTGAGGATAATCGGTTTCAGTTCAACATTTCCTGGTTTATATACTCCGTGAACATTACCGAATGAAGCTGCAATGGTAAACCTGTCGCTGACCTTTGACAGTTCGCCGTATGCATAAGCAACATCTTCCGGTTGAGTATACAGCTTTGAGCTTTGGATTCCGGTATGGTCAACTCCGTCCTCCTCTCCTCCTGTAACACCAAGTTCAATTTCAAGTGTCATGCCAATCCTGCTCATCCTTTCAAGATACCTCTTGCATGTTTCAACATTTTCCTCCAGGGGCTCTTCCGAAAGATCGAGCATATGAGAGCTGAAAAGTGGTATTCCGTTTTCCCTGTAATATTTTTCTCCGGCTTCAATAAGTGCATCAATCCATGGAAGAAGTTTACGTGCCGCATGATCTGTATGAATTATCACCGGAATACCATACAGCCCTGCCACATTATGGATATGCAATGCTCCTGATATTGCACCGGCAGTGGCTCCTGTCTGATTTTCTTTTGGTAATCCCTGTCCGCCAAAAAAATGGGCGCCCCCGTTTGAAAACTGTATCACAACGGGTGAATTCACCGCTCTGGCTGTCTCAAGAACAGCATTCACCGAATTTGTACCAACCACGTTCACTGCCGGAATTGCAAAATCATTCCTGTTTGCAAAATCAAAAAGCAATTTGACATCATTTCCGGAAATTACTCCTGGTTTCAGGTTTAATTCTTTGTTAATCATATATTTAAATATTAAATGAAAAATTCCTGTGTAAAGATAATTAAAAATCAGTATCACCTGATAATCATCAACATTGAAGTATGGTTGTCTTTACAAAGACTGGGATGCATTAAAGCCTGGCTGCAACAGTTGCTTTTTTGTTCACGACCCGTGTTTTTGTTAAATACAAGAAAATATTTATTCTGTCTCGGATATTATTTATCTTCGTACCTCATTTTACCAGCTTATCACAACCCGGCTGAGTTGATGAAATTGTTTAACGTGGTCTATTCCTTTTATAAGAATTATTGATAACAACATATATTTCCGATGAAAAAGTTATGTATCCTGCTTACCTTTGTTGTGTTTCCGGGTCTGTCATCAAGCAATGGCCAGGGCAGGGTCTGGACACTGGAAGAATGTATTTATTATGCCATAGATCATAATATCAGTATCAAACAGCAGACGATCGAAACAAAAGTACGGAAGAATTCCCTGGAACAGTCCAAGCTTGATCTCCTGCCATCAATAAATGGTACAGTGTCACATGATTATTCATTTGGCAGGGCTCTTGATCAGAATACATACACATTTTACAACCAGACCATCCTCTCCGACTATTTCTACATAGGGGGGAGGACGAATATTTTCAATGGCCTTCAGAACGTCAACACTATTCAGAAGAATAAATATGAGTTGCTTGCAGGAGAGCAGGATCTGCAGAGTATCCGCGACAATATAGCCCTGAGCGTTGCACTTGCATACCTCCAGATACTCCTGAACAGGGAACTGGTATCAGCCAATGAGAATCAGCTTGATATTACACTGCAGCAGATTGAAAAGACTAGAAAGCTTGTTGAAGCAGGAAGTGTTGCCAGGGGTAATCTTTTACAGATTGAGGCTCAGGCAGCCCAGGAAGAACTTCACCTGATAACTATGAGAAATCAGCTTGAGACGTCTTATCTCTCTCTGACGCAGCTTCTGGAGATTGAATCCCCTGAAGGATTTGAGATTGTCGTCCCTGATATTGACATCGGAACAAGCTCAGTTGTCACGGGTGATGTCAACGAAATATTTAATCTTGCATCGCAGTCGCGACCTGAGATCAGGAGTTCTGAGCTGAAACTTACGGCAAGCGAATACAATCTGAAAATAGCAAAAGGCGGCAGAAGTCCCGTCATTTCACTAAGCCATACCTTCGGGACAAGGTATTCATTTATTGAAGATATGCCCGGATTGCAGTCTTTTGAGGATCAGTTGAAAAACAATAAGAATTACGGATTGGGATTATCCCTTAATATCCCGGTGCTTAACGGATGGCAGGTAAATAAAAATATTTCCAACTCAAAACTTGCGGTTGAAAACAGCCAGTATGCCCTTGAAGGTACAAGAAAACAGCTTTACAAAGACATCCAGCTGGCCTACAACGACGCAATTGCCGCCCTGGAGAAATATAATGCAAGTGTAAAGGCAGTGAAGTCTTCAGAAGAATCGTTCAGGTATTCCGAACAGAAATTTGACGTCGGTATGATAACACCTTTTGACTACAATGCATCCAAAACACAGCTGCTTAATGCTCAGTCAGATATGGCGCAGGCAAAATATGAATTCATCTTCAAGACAAAAGTCCTTGATTTTTACAAAGGGCTGCCTATCAGTCTTAATGACTGAAATACATTTATTGATGAATTAAATTATGCTGCCATAAATACTTTAAATGAATATTTTAACTGATATCATATAAACAAGATATTGACTCATAAATATGAAAACCAACAAAATACTTAAGTTTCTTGTTCCGCTTGTGGTTGTGCTGATAATAATTGCAATCATCGGCAAAAAACAAGGATGGTTTGGAAAAGGTGCTACAGTAAAGGTTGCCGTTGAAGTTGCTGAAAGGAGGAAAATCGTGGAATCTATTACTGCTAACGGAAAGATCCAGCCCGAGAAAGAAGTAAAGATCAGCCCTGATGTATCGGGCGAAATCGTTGAGCTGACTGTTAAGGAGGGTGACTATGTTGAGAAGGGTCAGCTGTTGCTTCGCATAAAGCCTGATGTTTATATTTCGCAAAAAGAAAGGTCGCTGGCCGCATTAAGCCAGGCCCGTGCACGCCTTGGCCAGGCAGAGGCACAGTTCAAACAAACTGAACTGTCATTCAACAGGACCAGTCAGTTATTTGACGAGCAGACCATATCCAGAGCGGACTATGAACAGGCTGAAGCGTCCTACGCTGTGGCAAAAGCTGAGCTGGAGGCTGCAAAGTTTTCAGTGGTAAGCGCTGAAGCTTCCCTTAAAGAAGCCAGCGAAAACCTTACCAAGACTACGATATACTCGCCGATGACAGGAACAGTATCCATGCTTCTGGTGGAACTGGGTGAAAGAGTAGCCGGGACAAACCTGATGGCTGGTACCGAGCTGATGCGCGTGGCTGATCTTACCCGGATGGAAGCCAGGGTAGAAGTCAATGAAAATGATATTGTCAGGGTAAATGCTGGTGACACAGCAATTATTGAGGTTGATGCATACCTTAACAGAAAATTCAAAGGTGTGGTGACCGAAATAGCAAGCTCGGCCAAAACAACGGGAGTCTCTGCCGACCAGGTAACAAGCTTTGATGTTAAGATCCTTGTCCTGCCCGAATCATATCAGGATCTGTCGTCAGGAAGGAAAAACAATCCTCTCAGGCCGGGAATGTCAACAACTGTTGATATTCAGACTGAGACAAGAGAGAATGTAATTGCTGTCCCGATACAATCCGTTACCACAAGGACAGACACGACAAAGATGGTGTTGAGCACTTCCGATGAAGACATACGGACCATAGTATTCATTACCGACGGGGAAAGAGCACTGGCAAAAGATGTTCTTACCGGAATCCAGGATAACAGTTATATTGAGGTCATCTCAGGCCTTTCAGAAGGAGATGAAATTATATCAGCCCCCTTCAGCGCAATAAGCAAAAAACTTGCAGACAGTTCCCTGGTAGAAATCGTTAAGAGAGAAGATCTATATTCCCTGAAATAATATTTCCCGGTTACCATTTATTAAATGATACTGTGTCTTGATACTTCAACATCAATCTGTTCTGTTGCTCTTTGCGACAGTAAGGGCATTGTGGCCCTGAAAGAAAATAAAGAAGGCCGGTCTCACGCATCAGGTCTTACGGTTCTGATCTCCGAAATTCTTGCCGAAGGCGGGATGACTGCTTCCGGTCTTGAAGCTGTTGCTGTCAGTAAAGGTCCTGGATCTTATACCGGCCTCCGCATAGGAGTTTCAGTAGCCAAAGGTATAGCCTACGCTTCCTCAATACCTTTGATAAGCGTCGAAACAACACTTTCAATGTTTTACGGAATTACCGACGACCTGAGAGAAAAATACGGTGCAAACAGTGATTCATTGTTTGTTCCCATGATCGATGCCCGGAGAATGGAAGTGTATTATGCTGTTTTCTCCCCTGAAGGGACAGTAGTCAGGGAAACAGCCGCTGAAATCATAAATGAAAATACCTTCAGCACGGCCGGAGAGTCCGGACTGATACTGATATTCGGTGACGGTGCTGCCAAATGCCGTGACATTCTGAAAGGAAAAAACATTAAACACATCGATGAATTCACCAATTCTGCATCACACATGTACGTTCCTGTTTATAAAGCTTTTAAAGATCAGCGATTTGAAGATGTTGCATATTTCGAACCTTTCTATCTCAAAGATTTTATAACTTCACAACCTAAGAAGAAGATCTCTGGCAGGTAATTTGTTTGCCTTATTTGAATTTCAGAGATTAATATTATGAAACAACTGTTTATAAGCATATCTTTTATTCTTTACTTATCCCTTACAATTTGCGGACAACATTCAGCCTATAAACCCGGGGAAAAAATCAATTACGAGATTCATTACGGAATTATTCAGGGCGGCATTGCATCTCTTGAGTTAAAACCCGACACTTTCAGGGGTAAGAAAGTATACCACTCTGTCCTTGTCGGGCAAACAACGGGTGTCGCTGACGCAATATTCAGAGTAAAAGATATTTATGAAAGCTACATAGACCCTTCATCAGAACTGCCGGTCTTTTCTATCAGAAACATACGTGAAGGCAGGTATACAAGATATAACGAAGTCATTTTCGATCATACAACAAGAACCGATTCGGCAATCCTGACAAGCGATCTTACAGGCATACATATCACGCAGCCGGGAATTCATGATATCCTGTCATGTTTTTATTTCTTCAGAAATAAATATCTTCCTTATCATAAAAAACTTAACAAAGGAGAAGTGATAACAATAATGACATGGTTCACGGATGAGCTCTATCCTATAAAATTAAGATATATTGGTGAGGAAGAAATTAAGACTAAAATTGGCAGAATGAAGTGCCTTAAATTCAATCCTGTCACTGAAAAAGGCAGGCTTTTTAAAACGGAAGAAGATGTATCTTTTTGGTTTACAGCTGATAAGAATTTTTTACCGGTTAGAATACGTTTTGATATATTTGTAGGGGCCTTTGTTGCCGAAATCGTAAGCTTTCAGGGATTAAAATATCCTCTCGACATAATTTACAGGTAGCAACTTTTTAATCATTAGCAGTGACAGAGTTATATGGCAAGTACAGCAGATTTCAGGAACGGACTGGTTATTGAATTCAATGACGACCTATATTCCATCGTACAGTTCCAGCATGTGAAACCAGGCAAAGGGCCTGCTTTTGTCAGAACAAAGCTGAGAAACATAAGATCGGGAAGGATTATTGATAACACATTTGCCTCCGGAACCAGGGTTAACCTGGCAAGGGTTGAAAGAAGGCCCTACCAGTATCTTTATCAGGATGACCTGGGTTATTATCTGATGCATCTGGAAACTTTCGAACAGATACACGTTAACAAGGAGTTGATTGACAGTCCCGAATTTCTTACCGAAGGACAGAATGTGGAGGTGGTTGTCCATGCTGATACTGAATCTGTTCTTTCTGTTGAACTGCCTCAGTTTGTGATAATGGAAGTAACCTACACCGAACCCGGTCTGAGGGGAGACACGGCAACTAATACTCTTAAGCAGGCCACGATAGAGACCGGCTCAACAGTAATGGTACCCTTATTCATAAATACCGGAGACAAAATCAAAGTGGACACCAGGGACAGGTCATATATTGAAAGGGTAAAGTCATAAGCGGACAATGGCAGAAAAGCAAAGATCAAAAAACAGACTTCACATCTCAAAATTCAAGCTGGATGCCCTGCTTGACATTGCTCTTTCAATCAATGCAAACCTGCCGGCTGAAACCCTTCTTTCAAAATATGAATCAATACTAAGAAACAGTCTCGGGATAGGTAAAATCCTTATATTCAAACATTCCGACAAATGGGAATGCCTGCTTAACGGAGGGTTCCCCGGCCGTTTTGCTTCAGATACTGATCCTGTATCACGTCTTCTTAAATACACTGAGACTGTATTCAGACCCGAAGACACGGGCATCGAAGGAGTCGATATTGTCATTCCGGTTCATAATAATAACCTGCCACTGGCATTTGTACTAATGGGCGATATCGAAGAAGAAGGCAAGGGAATGAGCCCGGTGCTCAAGCATCTTAATTTTGTGCAGACAATATCCAGTATAATACTTGTGGCTATTGAGAATATAAGGCTTTTCAATGAGAGCCTCCGCCAGGAAGCTTTAAAAAGGGAACTGGAACTTGCTGCCAGAATGCAGCAAAAGCTGATTCCTGAAAATACATCAATGCCAAGAAACAACAAGCTGGTTGTAAGCGGATTCTATTACCCCCACTACGATGTGGGCGGAGATTATTATGATTGCATTGCTCTCTCTGATTCAAAAACAGGGTTCTGTATCGCAGATGTATCAGGAAAAGGCATCTCAGCTGCCCTGCTCATGTCAAACTTCCAGGCCAGCCTCAGGGCTCTCTTCACACCCGATATTGAGCTTCCTTTTCTGGTGCGGAAACTTAACTCCCTGGTCAATGCAAATGCTTCAGGCGAAAGGTTTATAACAATATTCCTCGCAAGGTATGACCATAATTCACGTGTCCTTGAATACATAAACGCAGCACACAATCCGCCGGTAATATACGATACTGTAACCCGCGAAACAATTCATCTGCACTCATCTTGTGTAGGGATAGGCATGCTTGATGAAATGCCTCAGACCGGAATGGAAACACTGACTGTAAACAACTATTCCAAGCTTGTATGCTATACTGACGGTCTGTCTGAACTTAAAAATGATGACGGAGAAGACATGGAGACCCGTGAGATCATCAAATATATTTCAAACTGTGATCCGGTTGAACTAAATATGATAAGGATGCTCCAGAACCTAGGTATTCCGGACAACAACCCTGGTCTTTTTGATGATATATCAATAATTGTCGCCGACCTGTTTACGTGACAATCAGATTGTTCTGATGATAAAATAATTCTTTTTCCCCTTCTGTACCAGGAGATACCTGCTGTTAAGCAGCAAACCGGGACCGATAATCATTTCCGGTGAATCTACCCTGGCCTTATTTATGCTTAATCCGCTGCCCTGAACCATTCTTCTGAGCTCACCCCTTGAAGGGAATATCTTTGTGTACCCGGCACACAGTTCCGTAACGGTTATTCCGGAACCGATAACAGAAGCTTCAATGTCAAATACAGGGACTCCGTCGAAGACAGAAAGAAAGGTTCTTTCATCCATTCTTCTGAGGGACTCTGTGGTCCCTTTTCCGAAGAGTATGTTCGATGCCTCAACAGCCTGATCAAAATCTCTGCGTGAATGTACCATCACAGTCATCTCTTCAGCCAGCCGCTTCTGTAATATACGCTCATGTGGTGTAATTTCATGGCTTCTGATGAGGTCTGAGATAACATTCCTGTCAAGAAGTGTGAATATTTTAACATACCGTGAAGCTTCCTCATCGGACACATTCAGCCAGAACTGATAAAAATGATAAGGGGAGGTCTTTTCCGGATCAAGCCATACATTACCCGATTCAGTTTTTCCAAATTTTGTGCCGTCCGGTTTTGTTATCAGAGGACTTGTCATTGCAAATGCCTCGCCTCCGGTTTTGCGTCTGATGAGCTCAGTGCCGGTCACGATATTTCCCCACTGGTCCGATCCTCCCATCTGAAGCCTGCAGCCGTACTCCTTGTAAAGGTGGAGGAAGTCGGTTCCCTGCACAAGCTGGTATGAAAACTCTGTGAAAGACATTCCTTCCCTGGCATCGGCCCCGAGTCTTTTCCTTACCGAATCCTTTGCCATCATATAATTAACCGTAATATGCTTTCCAATATCCCTGATAAAACCAAGAAAGGAATACTCTTTCATCCAGTCGTAATTGTTGACCAGTATGGCCTTGTTCCTGCTGCCTGAAGAAAAATCCAGGAATTTTGACAGCTGGTTCTTAATGCCTTCTTCATTTTTTCTGAGTGTCGGCTCGTCAAGAAGGTTTCTTTCTTCCGACCTCCCCGACGGATCGCCGATCATGCCTGTAGCACCACCCACCAAAGCGATGGGTATGTGACCCGACCTCTGGAAATGCACAAGCAGCATAACCTGAACCATGTGTCCCAGATGCAATGAATCGGCGGTCGGATCAAATCCAATATATCCTTTCGTAATCTCCCTTTGAAGCAGTTCCTCAGTGCCCGGCATGATATCGTGAATCATGCCCCGCCATTTCAGTTCCTCAACGAAATTCATCTGTTGTTATTTTTTAAGAAGTGCAAAGATAGCATAGAGGGTCATATTAGAATCTCTTCAGGCTTCTTTTTGAATCTGTCGAAGCTTTTATCGAAACTGCCTTCTCCTATAATTGGAAACAGGGCAGGCGCGATGTCAGCTATAGGATTATAAAAATGTGACTGTTCTATCTTTTCTTTTGGGAGGAAATGGTGCCTGGCATCAATCGCATTCAGTACAACGAAAATAACACTCAGGATCAAAGCTGTTTTAAATACCCCGAAAACGATCCCCAGCAGCCGGTTGAGAAAGCCCAGGGCTATCGAATCAATGAACTTGTCCACAACGGTTCCGACAAAATGAATCACAATCACTATCAGAATGAAAGTAATGAGAAATGCAATAATGCCTACATAATTGCCTGTCATGTCAAAAAAATCATAAAGCTTTCCAGCCGTGAATGAGGAGAATTTTATCGCACCCCAGATACCCACTATAAGGGCCAGAAGGGAAGCAAGCTCCTTTACAAGTCCGTCAGTATATCCCTTCATCAGTCCGAACACCAGAAAAACCAAGATTATGAAATCGATATAATTCATGTCCGTATGATTTTGGCGTGAAAGTATGAAAGTTAAGCGACTTATCAAAAATTTAATGTGTACATGCCTGTTTTTCTGCCTGATTCCATGAAAACCTGGCTTCGTACCATTTCATTCGAATTAAATTTAGTGCCGGTACAGCAGCATATAGTGATTTATTTTTGCATTCTGTAAAAACAGGCCCCATAGTTCAATGGATACCTGCCTGACCGAGGTTAGTCGGGCAGGGAGGTTTCCTAAACCTTAAATTCAGGTTCCCTGTCCGACTGATTTTGTTCAGGCGGACCTGTCCGACTGATTTTGTTCAGGCGGACCTGTCCGACTGGTTGCGTCAGCTGGCAGGCGGGGATTCCTGGTGCGTTTAATCCCGGTTTTTCCAGACCACCGGATTCATATCGCCAGGTAGTTTGTAATCCTGAAAAAAAGATATAATTTTACACCCCGTAATTCCAGGCCCCATAGTTCAATGGATAGAACGGAGGTTTCCTAAACCTTAAATTCAGGTTCGATTCCTGGTGGGGCTACTATGTATACTGAATATTAATAACTTACAGAATTTTGAACATTTTTTGAACATTCTGTAAGTTATTTTTTTGCCCAATTTATCATCAAGAACCATTCATAACAGGTATAAAATGTGTGTGTTACCATTTATCGGCTTCCATTTATCTCCTGAACGCACCCAAGTTCCATCACAAACACTATAAGGCTTATTTTTTCATAATTGCTCAAATTTTTGGGGAATTTTTTTGAAAAGGAGTTGGGGTTGAGTAACCAAAGGTGTCAGGATTTCCAATTTTTTTTATAGGAATTTTTTCAGGACAGCAATTTTCAGGATTTCTCATATGTACCCGATTTTCTTTTTATATGCGGAAGTATTTATGAAGAAGAAAAAGTGATATCAATGGAGCACCACGCTATCAGAAACCCACCCCCACGGGGGACTCCCCTCCACGGGGGGTTACGGTGGATATGCCTGATTATGTGTACATTATATAAACTACTTTGATTGTACGAAAATGAGACTACAAGATTTTTTTCCATACGATACAGTGATACTTGGCTTACTTCAGGTTTACCACGGGGTTGGAATGGACTCCTTCTTCATCAATCAACCCTGTATAATGGTGCAAGACCGTATTGTTACCACTGGTGAAACCTATTTCCTATTCAGTTATGATGGAAATCAATTGTCCACATCCAGAATTGTCAAACTTATCGACACCTTTTATTATAATAACCAAGTTTATCTGTTGCTTTCTGATTTGCTCACCGATGAAGTTTTGCTCCGTAATCAGCCTTTGAATAAGGACGAAAACAGATGCCAATGGAAACTATTTGATGTTGGTACACTCAGGGACATTCTTTTTGCCAAAAATGAACTGACATACCCTGAAAAAAACATCCACACTAATAATGACCTGCTTGAATTCGATTATAAATGACAACGGCAAATAAACCATATATCAACAGTTCTGGAAGGAAAGTATTGGAATATGTTCCACCAGTCTCTATTATGCTTGATTTGCCACACATCCTGACACGTTACAAGATATTAACCATCAACATGCCTTATTTGAAACTGGAGAAGAAGGTGGCTGGCAATGATATTACTGCTGTCAGGCTAATTGATTTTGAAGATGAGGACGGGATTGTTACCTTATACGTGCAGGAACTGAAGAGCAAGAAAACTTATTATCTGTCAGCAAATATGGATTATGATGGGGAGATGTGGTTCTGGTCGCTGGCTGATTTGGATACTATCTATCATTCGACCAATATAAATTAATACCTCTTCAGGGTAAAAACTCAAGGGTCTTGTTATTCTTCCATTGATATTCAAGAATATCAATATTCAAAGACTTAATTGCTCCTTTAAAATCTTCGCTCAAGCCAACTGGCAATGACAAAACCATTCTCGGAGCAGGTTTGAATATTCCATTGTTCAATAATAACTGACCAATACCCGTATAAATTGATTGTCTGTCGTTATTTGTTTTAAACTCAAAAACGGTATCGATTTTATCCTTGCGTATTGTATAAAGGTCTCTTTCTCTGTCATTCGCAACGATTTCTCCTTTCTCCTCTAAGAGTCTTTTAAATTCGTTTACAATCAACCCGTGGTCGCATATTGCAATGCTCTTTCCCCTTTGTTTTACCTCTTTTTCTCCAGCAAATTCTTCATTGAAAGTGGTTTTAATTCCGTTCCTTATTTTGTCTATTCGTGAAGGTGTGTAAACATTCTTGGATAATTCTTTGATACGGGAAATTTCGTGAACGAATAAGGCTACTTGACTCCCAAATCTTACAGAACTTAATGACCCGACAGGCGCATACTCAGATACATTATTTTTAACTTTTACAGGGATTATTTCCCCGATATAGTTATCAGTAAATAAGGTTTTGCCGATTCCTTTTCTTCCACCACCTATTCTCCCACTATGTATCAAAATAATTTCACCCTCTTCGTTTGATGCAAAACCACCTGCTAAACTGGTATTAAAGCCTTGAAAAGAATAATTAATCTCACATGTTATTGAATTATTGCTTTTCCTTAAAGGGATTCCAACCCCAAAAGAATTCCAATGTCTATCAGATAATCTCTGAAACGTCCACCAAATATTCAAATCAGAAGAATAAGAAACATCAAGTAATTTATTCTCACCCTTATAACCAACGTGCACATTCATCCTTTCAGTCAAATGGTTTTCCATTTTCTTCGAAAAAATAGAATGGAGTCTCCTTATTTCCTTTTCGTCTGATACCGTTTTAAACATAGGCGTTGTTTTAAAGGCTAATTACAAATATTAATGATTTTTAAACCCTTATCCTTGATTAATAAGAATATATTATTCACTGCTCCTTTAAGTTAGTATTCAGATATTTGACTCTTTCACCTTGCCTCAACCTATGCAACCTGTCATCGATGTTCTTTATATAAGGCTTTATGGGTTTTATATATTCCTGTCCAGCAAGTATGATAAACTGGTCATTCTGAAGGTCTGTTCGTTCTGAAAGCATTTCAACAACTTTCTTTCCCCATTCAATCTTTTCGGTAGGACTTAGTACAATGAGACCTTCCCTTCTTCTCGCCTTTGGTATATTACTTAATGTTACGTTATAAGGTTCTATCTCAGTTTCAAGGTCAAGCAGATGATGTAAAGCAGAAAGAATAAATATTTTATCTGGCTTCAAGGCATATGCATAAGCAAGGCTGTTTTTGAATAACGGACTTACATAAAGGTCTTTAGCCTTGGACTTAGTACTTTTCTTTTTCGATACACATGAGATTAAGACAATTCTCTTCATAAGATGAAGGAGTTAAATGCCAAATGGTTGGATTATGCCAAAATTAAGAAATGGTTGTGTAATAAAAAAAAAGAGGCAGTCCTATCTGAAATTGTCTCGCTGCATTCACCCTTGTGCTGAGGGTATAGAAGGACTGCCTCACAATAGGTCGTTTAACAATCATATTAAAGCAACACATGTGTGGAATAAATACGTCTCGCTGCATTTCCTTTCGATGAAAGGAAGATGTGCTGCCTTATTGTTGGTTGTCCGACCTTTATGGTTTAAAGGCGACACCATAATATATGTGAAAGTCAATGTCTGCAATACAATCCTGCTGGAGCAGGTATGGAAGGAAGTGTCGCCTTTAAATATTTCAAAGAGCGATTTATTTAATACACGCAATTGCGGGCATAGAAAGTGTCTGAAATCATTGATGCCACAAGGAAATTGCGAGTACTTCTGCTAATTTACGAGATATATTGGATTAGTATCAAAATTTGGAATAAATAATTCAAAATATGTTCCTCTTTTACATTGAGAAAATCAATATTATTTAAACTTCTATTTTACTGTTTTTATGTAACTTTGGGTAAGTCAAAAAGATTTGCAATACAATGAATCCATGTTATAACCTTAAAAAATGATTTACAATGAGTAAAACGAGAAAGACTTACCATGTTACAAAAACCGATGAAGGTTGGCAGGGTAAAAAAGAAGGTGGCGACAGAGCATCTGTTACTGGAGGCACTAAAGAAGAAGTATTGAAACGGACAATTGAAATTGCCAAGAAACAGGGCGATTCATCTGTCGTAATCCATAAACAGGATGGCAAAATTCAAGAAGAAAGAACCTATCCAAAAAGTAGTGACCCGTTCCCCCCAGAAGGTTAGGATAAAAGCAACGTAAATTCTTATTATCAGATGGCTTCAAAAATAGAATTCAATAAAGATATAGAGGTATTCATAAAAGATTTTCTGCTTGATTTAGAGGAAAATAATGTTGCCATATTCGCTGGGGCTGGAATGTCAAAATCTGCTGGTTATGTAGATTGGTGTGAACTTTTATGTGATATTGCAGATGAGTTAGGATTGAGCGTTGAAAAAGAACATGATTTAATTTCTTTGGCACAATTTCATGAGAATGAAAATAAGAGTAGAGATGGAATAATAAAAAAGATACTGCGAGAATTTTCTCAAAAAGCCGAGCCTACGGAAAATCATAAAATTCTGGCTCAGTTACCCATATCAACATATTGGACAACAAATTATGACTCACTGATAGAGGACACTCTTAAATCAGAATACAAAATTGTTGATGTAAAATATCAAATACCGCAACTGGCTACAACAAGACCTAAACGAGATGTTGTTGTCTATAAAATGCACGGAGATATTCAATCCCCAGATGAGGCAATATTAACAAAATCACAGTATGAAAGGTATTATCGTACCCATGAACCATTTTTAACAGCATTAAGTGGTGATTTAGTTTCAAAGACATTTTTATTTATCGGATTTAGTTTTAATGACCCAAACCTTGATTATGTTTTTGGTAGATTAAACTTACACTTTGGAGAAAATCCTAAAAGGCACTATTGTTTTATCAAAAGAGAAACATCGGAGAATGGCGATATAGATGAAGATACCAAATATAAACAGAGAAAACAGGATTTAAGAATTTCTGATTTAAAGCGTTATGGTATAAAAGGATTATTAATTAACGATTATTCTGAAATAACAGATATCCTTAAAGAGTTAGCCAACAGATTCAGAAAGAAAACCATTTTTATTTCTGGAAGTGCTGAAGAATTTGGTAGTTGGGATAAAGATGATGCTTTAAAATTTATTCATGTAGTCAGTAAAAAGTTAATTCAAAATGGCTTTAGAATTGTAACGGGTTTTGGATTAAATGTTGGCAGTGCAATAATAAATGGTGCATTAGAAACAATTCATGAGAATCCCAATAAGTATTCGGAAGACCAGTTAATTATGAGACCCTTTCCGCAAATTGAATCTGGGGAAAGAAAGTTGCCAGTTTTATGGGAGGAATACCGTCATAATATGATTTCCTTGGCGGGGATTGCAATTTTCTTATTCGGGAATAAACGGAATTCTGAAGGGGAAATCATTCTTGCAGATGGTGTATTAAAAGAATTTGAATTATCAAATTCCTATGGGTTAATCCCAATACCAATTGCCACAACCGAATACGCTGCGAAGAAAATATTTGATGAAGTTATTATTTCTGAAAAACAGTACTTCGAGGGGGATGAATGGATTGTCGACCGATTGAAAAAAATGGCAAACAATTCAGGTAAATGGGATATAATTATAGATGAATTAATTTCTATACTAAACCTAATAAATAATTGACGTCATGGCAAGACATGCTTTTTTTAGTTTTCATTACAAAAATGATGTTTGGAGAGCAAATATCGTAAGAAACAGTTGGGTTGTAAGAGATGACAAAACTGCTGCTGGTTTCATTGATTCCGCTGAATTTGAAAAAATAAGACAGAGTGGTGATGCTGCTATTAAGAAATGGATAGATGAACAACTCAAAGGAACTTCTGTTACAGTGGTTCTTATTGGCTCAGAGACAAATAGTCGTGAATATGTAAAATACGAATTGAAGAAGAGTTACGAGAAAGGTAACGGGATGCTTGGAATCTATATCCATAAAATTAAAGATAAAGATGGTAATACATCAGTTAAGGGGTCAAATCACTTTGGTGAAATAGGAAAGGATAGCAATGGGAATTCTGTATACTTCAGTAGTGAGTACACAACTTATGATTGGATAGATGATGATGGCTATAACAATATGGGGAAATGGATTGAATTAGCAGCAAAGAACGCTGGCAGATAGTCCTTGTGTTTGGTTAAGAAGACCTTATTCTGTTAAGAAACTTAAAACCTTAAAATTTACCAGTAATTCTTTCTGGCATTACACAAATATCTGCGAAATAATGCTGGATTCGAATAATTAATGGATGGGATGATATTATTCCAACGATTTGATATCGATAAACTGTAAAAACCTTCTTCCAATGTCTGTGGTTTGATTCTGCAAAAGACCACTTCCTGTCATCATAGCACCTAAAGAGCCACTATTATGGAGACCTGCCCGTTTCAGGTCTTCCCATATAAGATTACAAAAGTCGGTTCTTCCTTTCAATTCTGGGAATGCAATTTCAAGTATAATTTTCAACCCACCACCCATTACATTCCGAAGTGGTTCAATTTTGTTGGTTTCGAACCAGTGGCTTGGATTATCAAACAATTTCAGAATTCGAACGTGCCAGATAGTATAACTATCAAGAAGGTTCAAGAATATCTGTGATTCAGACTGCTCAGGGGATTCGCCAATTGCAGTATTTATTAACGCATTCCTGAAATATTCTATCTTTTCTGCTTCACTTGTTCTCAGGGCATATTGAGTTGTCTTAATTACTGTATCAATAAATGCAGGATTATCTTTTAATTCAGACAAAGTAATATACCCCTGACCTTCAAGTTTTTCCAGTCTCTCACCAATATCATGCATCCATGCTATTCGTCTTTTTTCAATAGGTGGAGTCACAATATGAGTAAATAATTCAACAGCAGCAGAACCAGCAATTGGGACTGCTCCCAGACCTGCCTTAACAATTGAATAAGCGATATCCTTGGCTTTATCCGATTTCATAATATTGTAATTGAATTATAAAGTTAAAATATTAATACTTGATTATTTGGGTTTTATCGTAAATCATTATCTTAATCATTCCAAAGCAAAAGGTAAATATGATTTTGCCAACTATGAATTCCGAAGAGTTAGTCCGAGAGATTATGAAGGACTATCCTGTGGTTTTACGGAAGGGTGAGTATGCTTTGCTTGAATTACGGAGACCAGCAATTAAATCCAGAAACAAGCATATCCAGAAGTTTTATGATTACAAGTCGAAAAATAATAACAACTGGATTATTATGTGTGATTATTATGTGAAAGACCCATCATGGGTTGTTGTGGCTCACTATGTTGATAAATACGGATTACAGGCATATATGGTGGATGCAAATCAGCGTACACTTACTCATTACTCAGGGCATTTTCTTGAGCGGTTTAACGAGCGGTTCTTGCGTCAACCAGAGATGTCCAAATCAGAGATACTAAAGAGGTATTTGTCAAAAAACGCTTCCGCATATATTGAATGGCTTCCTGATACCGAAGAACATCAAAAACCATTTTTCGGAAGGTCAAGGGAAGGAATAATTCTGGGTAGCGTTGAATATCTGGAATCATACCATATTGTTCATGTTAGAACTTTCATTTCAAATGACATGATTCATGAGGGTCAACAGGATAGATTTGATTCCACGGGTGAACATTATAAACAATACTGGGATGAGGTTTACAAGAAACGGAATATGGAAGCCTTTGATGAATAACTTTCCCAAATAGGTTTCTCATTATCTTCATAACCAAACCCCCATTAAGCAACATATGTTAATAACACTGCTTAGTCTATCAATGAAAATTCTTAGAGAAATATCAATCTTGAATCTTTGGTATCTATAAACTAAAGGGAGTAGCCGTCTGAACTACGTATCGGGTGAAAATAGGTTTTAAGATTTGTAACATTTTCGCTTGTTTTTCGTATATGCAAATATCGCAACAGCGAAGCACTCAACAAGTTCCAGACAGATTTTTGGATTTTATAACTATAGGTTTAAACCTTAATGGGATTGGTGCGTGCTAACAGAATCAGTAATCAATAAAAAAAGATATATGAAAAAAGTAGGAACAAAAAACATTGAAAACTTGATTGAAGCAAAAAGAATTGAGAACATCAAAAATGAAAGAAAAGACCTATCGGCTGAGGAGATAAGAAATAGCAGAAAAATTGTGTTTCAAACTCCAAGTATAAAGGTAGATTTCAGCAAGAGAGAAGTTGAAAAGGATAAAGATGGGAATACCGTAATAAAATATAGATTAGAATTATTAGGTATGCCTGATTTACTCGAATATCATGATGACTTCGAAGGGAAATTGAGTTCAACGGTGTTTAAAGCCAATTTCACCGAGACTGAACTAATACTTACATCAAAAAAATATGCCGAGGAACAAATTCGTAACTGGGGTTTTCAGAATAGGGTAGAGAATAAAGCAATAGAGATGGTGATTAGAATCCTCGCAACTCTTAAAAGTGTCCAAGCCAGCCTTCTCAGATTTAACATGAATTATTGATAAATAATAGTTGCATATGCGATTTTGTTGGGGGTTGCCAGAAACGACAACCTCTTTTTTTCAGAAACAGTTCCACATAACTAAGGATGCACTCTTGTTTTTCCAGAACGCTATCCCTTAAGATTGACCTACAACCAGATATAATAGCGTCAAACAACCCCCATTGCCCCTACTCCACTAAGGATTTTCTTCAAACCAGCAAGTAACTATCTCACAGTTAATTGCTTCACTTTTTGTACAGTTTTACTACTGCACTCAGTGATTGCAGCGATTTCTCTAACTGTTCTACCCTTTTCGAGTAACTTGATTATTTGCTGCGTTTTAGGCTTTTCCATAAACCGTTTTTCACTCTCAGTGCTTCCATTCGGACGTCCGAGTCGACCACCATTAGCGACATAGACAATACGACCTGTGGCAGTCCTCTCACGTATATTCTCCAATTCAAGCGAGTAGAGAGATGCCATCGTTGCGCTTAGTAGACCCCATATCGGATTTTTCTTCCCCTGTGGTCTTGATTGTATTCCCAAATTTCTTACAACAACATTAACTTCATGAAATTCCAGCCATTCCAAAGTTTGAATGCAATCTCCAATTGTCCTGCCTACCCTTGAAAATTCTTCTATGACGAGTTCTTTCACCTTGCCCTGTTCAACAAGTTTGACTAATTCCTGTGCCTTGGGTCTTTCCTTAAATGGTACTTTTCCACTTACTTTGTCGAAAAGCACCAAATCATATTTATTTTCATCTGCACTGAAACGATTTCCAGATTGTTGAAGCGTGCTAACTCGATTGTATTTTACTTTCATATTTCGGTTATTTTTTGTTTTCGTTTAAGTCTGAGATTTTTTTTGTCTCATTACAGGCTAAAAAGAGGGGTTATTGACCCCTGATATTGTGTTCTTATAAGTTTTGACTTATTGGAAAACATTTTTTGAGCCTTGTTTCATAATTTGGCAATAGTGAATGTTTTTTATTTTGGATAGAGATTCCCCGCTTATATTTTTTGTTATCATAGTTCTCTGGATTAAAGTTTAGTTTGAAGAACAAGCGTAAAAACTTGTGTAGGCATTATCAAATGGCATGAAGTTCTTCTTTAACTCAACTTTTGCTACCCCAACAATTTCATTTCCTTCCAAAAACATCAATATCATATAAGCGATATCGAAGTCATCATCGACTGGATGTGTGATTATGTGAAGTATGCGTTTGTTTTGGTGCTTCATGAAAACCCACTTTAATAGGCAAAGATAAGCAATAAATCATCAAAAACAAAAACCGATGATAAAAAACCTATTTTAATAGGTTATCCTTACCTTTGGTAAAATTTTGAATCATGAAACCTGCTGAGATTGACCCTAAGTACAAAGACTTCATAAAACAAATTGGGGAGAAAATCAAAGAACTTCGAAACGAAAAGAACCTTATCTATGTGGATATGGCAAAGAAGGTTGGGTTGAGCAAGAATGGTTACAACAACATTGAACTCGGAAAATCAAATTTCCAATTCCAATCATTGCTTAAAATATTATCATACCATAAAATCTCCATTTTTGATTTTTTCGAATCTTTAAAGCGTTAAGAAATCTGCATGCGGGGTGGACATTTGCAGATTTTTACCCTCTAAGGAGTGAAATATGCTCTGTTCAGCGTTAAAAACGGCAATTTCTGACATGCTTATTCACATTTTGAGTACACTTAAATGGTATTCTGGGACTCAATTAGTACCAGATTTGATATTTAAAGTTCATCTTAATCCACCCTTTAAGGTATTTATAGGAAACCATTAATAAAATGTCAAAAAGAAAAATTCCAGAATACCATAAAAACAGATTTGAAGAGATTACAGGGTTCGTCAGGAATTACCGTATCAATGATGGATTAACTCAAGCAGAATTCAGTGATATGTCCGAAACACATGTGAATACTCTACAAAGATTTGAAGCAGGTGATAAAAATATCACACTGGTTACTTTATTCAACTTCATCGATGCAATGGATATGACCCTTGCGGAGTTCTTTGAAGGGATGGAATAGCAGTGAGTACTCAATCATATTAATCTCAGAATCATTTGGCGGACTTGACGGTTAAATGGCGTTCTTATATTACCTGAAACGTCTATTTTTCAATGCTTTAGAGCGCATTCCGCCAAACCGCCACATCCGCCATATATTAATATATATTTTGCGAAAACCTTTGGTTATTAATCTATTACTATAATACATATAAATGTTTTTAATGTATATGCAAATTTGACATAATGACGGTATATGAAGGTTCTGACGGGTATGGCGGTTTGGCGGAAATAAATCTATATTGCATATTTACAGCAAGTTAACTACCGCCATTAGTCTGCCATTTCCGCCACTTAGAATAAAATGATTTTTTTTAGAATATTCTTATGTTTTTCTGATTTGCCAAGTATTTATAGAAAATTACAATTATTAAAAGGAATGAAAAATGGCAAATGACGAGAAGATTAAGCAGATTGGCTATATGCCAACAACAATCGAGAACGAAAAAATAAATGTGATTGCAGATGCATACCGTTTAACCAGAGTAAATGTGATACGCAACCTGATTTACAATCATCTGACTTTAGACGAACTTTATAGACTTGCACAAGGGGTACTGGAACGAAGAGGTGATGATGATTTTATTGATATGAGCGACTATTTGACACCTGATTATGTAATAATGTAACGACGGAATAAGTTATTCTGTATCAACAACATACAAAATACAAGGCGTCTATATATCTGAATATCAGGACATAACTTGTTGAAAAAGTAATTAAAGTCGCCTTATATTGTTTTGTAGGTTTGCTCCAGATTTGTTCGTGTGTTGCACGAACTGCTTGCATGGCGGACGTTTGTTCATTGTCGTCCGCTATGCTCTAAGCAAAACAATGGACAAAAAATAACATTTATATTAATGACAATGAACAATGCTTACAAGTTTTCCGATTTCTGCGCTACACCCAAAGTTCGCAGAATTAATTACAAAAGTCTCACAGGCAAAGAAATTCGACTTAGATGCTCTTGCCACAAATTACCTCAATGCTGTTGGTAATTCTTTATTAAACTCTTATGAATTAGAGGTATCCTCTGATTGGACTGAAAGGTCAAATTTATGGACTATCCATGTCGCTAATTCTGGCACATTGAAAAGCCACATCTTTAATGCTGCCATATTTCCAATCCTTCAAAAAGACCGCAATTTACGGCAGGAATGCAAACTCAACAACACAAAGTATTTTGAGTATGCAGAATTCTGTAAAACCATAAAGCAAGAACCAAATCAGGATGAATTAATCCTTGAATGGTTAAGGGAGAAGAGTCTCACAAGCGTTCCTGTTTTGAAAAAACAGATTGAGTGTGCGGTGCAAAATATCTCCACTGAAAAGATGTATCAGATACTGGATGATGACCATAACAATGGTCGGTCTGTTCTTGTTCAGTATGATGAAATAGCAGGTCTATTCAAAGACTTCAACAAGTTCCGTGCTGGCAGTGATGAAGAGTCGTGGCTTAAATTCTGGAACTACTACGGTTTGAAAAAAAGTAGGGTAAGTGAAGAAGCATCTAATTATATTAATGAGACAAATGTCAGTATAATAGGCACAACCCAATTTAAAGCACTGTATGAAATATTCACAGACGCAAGAATTGAGAATGGCAACGTTTATCGTTTTCTGTTTACTATAGATGAGTCTGATTCCAAGAAGAACGTTTTTGAAGACCTTAAAACCAATAAAGACATTGATTTCAGCGAAGCGTATAATAACATGCTGAACCATTTTCTCGAATATTATAATTATTCCTCATTGATGAGAACCAAATTGAAAATGGATGAAGGTTGTTATGATTATTTGAGTTCGTGGAGAAATGAAATGAATATAAAAGATTTTGGGGTTGATAATAAAACATTCAACTCGATTTTCGCAAAAATGGACAGTTATATTTTCAGGATTGCTATTATTCTTAACCGAATTCGTTGTTATTATGATGGCTGCTTAAAGGATGAATATTTGGCTATTGGTGACCTGAAAAGCAGTGCTGAAATCCTTAATTACTACATTAACAATACCATATATATTCTTGGTAAGATTGATATTAAGTTATTTCAAAATTTTGATAATGAGATAGAATTGAATTTCTATAATTCTTTACCCGACACTTTTACAACAAAACAATTTATTGACAAGGCGATAATTGAACTTCAAATGCCTCAACGTACTGCTGAACGCAGAATTAGAAAGTGGTCGGAATTAAAAATAATCCACAAAAAATCAATGGGTGAATATTATAAATCTGCGTAACCATGTACCTGTATAAATTAACAAATAAGAGGCGAATAGATTGCCCGCATTGTGGGAGGCATGGGAAATATAGTGCATATGCCAATGTTAAAACTGGGGAATTAGCACCACCAGAATATGGAATGTGCAGCAGTTGCCGTGAATATAAAATACCACCAGACAATATTGTTACTACAGGTGAATATGTCTCGGATGTTGATACAGAAATCGGTTATTTTGAGGCAGACACTTTAATGCCAGCGACAGCCTTGTGTTTTTGCAAGCCAGAAAACTATCATCAAAATAACTTTATTGATGGTCTGGAACAAATATTTGATAAAAAGGATGTTCAACGAGTTGTGGATTTGTACAAATTGGGCAGGTTTCATGATAGCGGCATTGTTTTTCCGTATTTCCTGACGGATAATCACCTATGCACGGGTAAAATAATTTTCTATGACAAAAATCTTCATAGAATTAAAGAAGGTAAAAAGCAAAATCCGAGATTCCTTCACAACTTATATTATAAAACTGACAGAGGTATAGTAGTTGATTTTATTGATTATGAGACGGATGATAATGGTAATGACGTGCTGAAGAAGTTCAAATTGAAGATGTGTTTGTTTGGGCATAATCAGATATTGAACGATAAATCAAAAGATATCTGTCTGGTTGAATCCGAAAAATCAGCGGTTGTTATGTCAATTGTAGCACCTGAATTTGTTTGGGTTGCAAGTGGCGGCAAAACACTAATTCAGGATTATAAGTTTACATTCTTCGGAAAGAGGAAATGCTATGTTTTCCCTGATTTAAGTTCAGATGATAACGTATACAATTATTGGTTGGAGAAATTGACCCTTTATAACAGAAAATATGGATACAATTTTGAGTTTGTTGATTTTTTTACCGATTTCCTTAAAGGAGATAAAGAATTGATAACGAATTGCAAAAATGAACAATTTGATGTGGCTGATTTTGTTTTACACTTCAATGATGGTGGGATATATACTGATTTTTTTCGAAGAATATTAGGATAAAATATGTCTTAATTCAATTAATAACCTCGTAGTCAACAAATAGTGAAAAGAGTAATGATAATTTAATAATATGTGATATTTTTATCGCACATATGAAAACAATAGAACTAAATAGATTCATTTCCGAGTTCATGGAAATCAGCAATAACCTAACCCATGCTGAATTAAAGATGCTTTACGTCTTAATTAATGACCCGGATGTGATAAATTTATCACAAGTCAAATTTGCGGAAATGTTAGGGGTTGACAGAAGAACAATAATCTTCGGATATAAAAAGTTACGGGAACACGGCTATCTATGTGATAATGATATCACAGAAAGTGATGAGGAAAAGACAGAACTTAACGATGCGGGTGAAGCAACCATTCTAACCAAAAGAAGCAATAATGTTAATCCAGAAGAATTTACCATAGATTATTACGAGCAGAAAATATTTGTGTTTAAAGAATATGAGTTTTTAGAGCCATATTTCAAAGACTTCCCACAAGTAATTGGCAGTACATTAACAGTTATAAGAGAAATGTTGCCTGAAAATATTGATGATTTGGCGAGAAGGTTAGGATTTGAAGAAAAACTCAGGATAATCAGAATATCGTATGACAAGATTAAAGAGTATGAAAGTAAGAAAACTCCCAAAGCAGTAAGTTTCCTTGATTATGAGTATAAATATTTGGAGTACTATCATAGAGAATGGAAGAAGGCTGCCCTCAATATAATTTATGAAGTGTTAATTTACTTGCCATTCAGTTTTAGCAAGTTCATGGAGGAGATTCGAAATTATTTATTTGATGATGCCATAGAATTTGCTCAAAAAATGATGGTGGAGATATACGGAACGGATACAATTTAAAAGTGATTTATATTACATGAATTATGATGAATTGCTATATTTCTATACTTTCTCTGCTACCCACATTGATTTTTCGATTTTGACAAATAAAGTTTTAATACTGAAGATATTCCATGGAAATTAACGTTAAAAGATTGTTTTCTCAAATCTGGCTCACAACAGAGCCGCCAAAACAGAATTATCAGCATCGAGACGATATTGTAAGGAGTACACTGGATATTATCAATAATAATCCAGAAGTTGAGAGGTTAAAGAAAATTCTGATGAATGAAGATTGTTATCTGATTCATCTTCAATATGAAAAGGACAATCCAATTTCCTTAGAGAAATCAAGTAATAAAAACATAGTCAGAAACTATTCCATTATCAACAGTTGGTATGTAACAGACCTTTCTAATACGATAAACATTACACCAATCATGATGGGTCATGGATTTCCTCTATGTGCATACGAGGCAATTGATAAAAACTCATATGGGGATAAACTGAATGGAATTATTGCCAACAAAGTGTTTTCACCATCTCATGAATTAACTGAATACGAAATCAGACTGGGTGAGATATTTCGTAATTATTATTAATCTCAACTACCTCTAATCCAATGCAGTAACAATCTATCTGCAGATTTATGATGTTGAAGATGTCGATGAAGGTAGGGAGCAAAATAATTTTAATTGATATCGTTGGAGTTGTTTCAATCAATGCTTCTGAAGGTCAATTATTAAATTGAGATTATTCCCATAAAGATTTTTGTGTAGGTTTTATGGCGGAAGTTGTTGGGATTAAAAAGGTGTTATCAATCTTGTCAGCAACTTTAATCACCATTTCATAACTAAATTGCATCAAATCATCAATGTTTTTCAGATAACCAGCAATGTACTCTTCAGAACGCTTAATCAATTTCAATTTAGTGCTGATTAAATAACTAACTGTTTCTGCTTCAAGTTCTTCAGTGCTCCTTGATATTTTTCTTCTTTCTGGTAAAGTAATTTTTTGGTCAATTACTTTTTTACGTAATTCTTTATGACCTGTATGCCCCAACAGAATATGTGCTAATTCATGTAGCAAAACAGTAAAATTCTCTTCGGTGGTTGCTCCTTCTTGTAAATTTATTTCGAGTCGTTCTGTTATGGCTGTTGTAACATAACCCGCTTTAAAATAATGAAGTGGTTTCCGAATTACTTGAATCCCCCACGATTGTGCTGTCAGAACAGCACCTTCATATACCCTTCGGTCAATGTGTCCTTTAACTTCAAACAAATTTTCTCCGAAGATTTTATCCAGAAACTCTTTTGGTGTATCCTTTCCTTCAGTTTCCATAACATCATATACCAGCATCACAGGGGATTTGGGTGCAAGAATGATATATGGTTTGGCAAATCTCTTAATAGTCCGATTAAAATTCTTTTTCCAATATGACACTCCACCAAAAAAGGTTACTTCCTTATTTTGAATGTATACGAGCATAGTATTAAATCGGGAGTAATGCTCAAATTTTGCGATGAAGTCAATAAATTTAGTGAAATCTTTTTTATCACGTAGATTCCAACTTCGCCTTATCAAATCATCAATGGTGAGTTTGTCGCTGATATAACTTCTTTCCACCATAGTTATATTTTTTCATTATTAAATAGAACATTAGGGGGATTCTAAATTATTGTATCCCTTTCTGATAAAAGTATATATTATTATCTGAAAGGTTGATAATGTAATTATTTAATTTTGAAATATTATCGTAAATTCGTTTTCCAGAAAAACTTTAATTTTTCTTAAACCTATGCCACTTAAAGAATTATTGAAATCAAAAGGTATTAAGCAAAAATGGCTGGCAGATAAAATTGGAGTAAGTGAGGTTACTGTAAGCACATGGTGTTCGGAAAAAAGTATACCAAGGAAAGACAATCTGGAAAAGATTAGCAAAATTCTAAATGTTTCAAAGAAATCTTTATTATCAACGAGTAAACCATAAAATCCAGTAGCATGCCGATTATATATGATAACATTGAGAAGAACCTGACAGATGGTTTGAACGACACGCTTGAACTTTCTAATAGAACTGATTTCTGTGTTGGGTATTTTAATTTAAGAGGTTGGAAGGAAGTTGCAGATAAAATTGAATTATTGTCTGGTGCTGAGGTTATTGAAGGGAATGAAAAACCACATAGATACTGTAGACTATTGGTTGGAATGCAGAAAATGCCAGTGGAAATTATTCGTGATTACTTTTCAGAAGATAGATACCATCTTATTGACCAAGCAGAAGCATTTAAATTAAAAAAGAGACTGGCACAAGAATTTAAAGAGCAACTTACAATTGGTACACCAACGGAACAAGATGAGGTTGGACTGCGAATGTTAAGCAGACAAATGAAGGATAAAAAAGTGGTTGTCAAACTTCATTTAAAGTTTACTCTACACGCCAAACTTTATATTGCTTATAGAAAAGATAAATGGACTTCAGTTAAGTCTTTTTTGGGAAGTAGTAATTTAACATTAGCAGGACTTAGTAGACAAGGAGAACTGAATGTTGATGTCGATGACCCAACAGCCAATGAAAAATTGGTTGATTGGTTTAATAACAGATGGAATGATAGGTGGTGCATAGATATTACTCAGGAGTTAATTGAAATAATAGATAATAGTTGGGCAACAGATAAACTTCTACCCCCGTATCATATCTATTTAAAAATTGCATATCACTTATCTCAAGAAGCAAGAGCAGGATTAAATGAATTTCAAATACCAAGAGTTTTTCAGAGGGAACTCTTAGAGTTTCAACAAGCAGCAGTAAAAATTGCCGCAAAAAAATTGGACAAAAGGCAAGGAGTTTTAATTGGTGATGTTGTAGGTCTTGGAAAAACATACACCGCATGTGCGTTGGCAAAAATTATGGAAGAAAGAGACTATTGTTCATCCTTGATAATTTGTCCCCCGAATTTGAAGCCAATGTGGACTGATTATATTGTTAAATATGACCTTAAAGCAATGCCAATTTCCATTGGTGAAGTTCAACGTAGACTGCCAGAACTGAAGCGTTTCAGATTGGTAATTATTGATGAGAGTCACAATCTGCGGAACGATGAAGGAAGTAGGTATAGGGCAATTAAATCATATTTGGAAGAGAATGAAAGTAAAGTAATATTGCTTACAGCAACTCCCTATAATAAGTCTTATATTGATTTATCAAATCAACTCCGACTTTTCATTCAAGATGACAAAGATTTGGGGATTTCACCCGAAAGGTATATTGAGAGTTTGGGTGGACAAGTTCAATTCTTGGCTACTCATACAGAAACATTCATCCGCAGTATTAAGGCATTTGAAAGAAGTGAATACGCAGATGATTGGCGTGAATTGATGAGATTATATTTGGTAAGACGGACAAGAAGTTTTATAAAAAATAATTATGGTGTCAAGGATGATACGAATGGTAGAATTGGCTTGATTTTCCCTGACGGACACTTTGAACCATTTCCTGAAAGAGTCCCAAAGAAAGTGGAATTTGAATTTGACATAAAAGACCCGAATGACCAATATGCAAAACTCTATACATCAAAAGTGGTTGATACTATTAATCACCTTGAATTACCACGTTATGGATTAGGAAATTTTCTTGTCAAAACACAAGATATTAAACCAACTGACAAAGAAGAAGTGATAATGGCTAACCTATCTCGTGCGGGGAAAAGGTTAATGGGGTTTTGCAGAACAAATTTATTTAAACGGTTGGAAAGTAGTGGATATTCGTTTCTGCTTTCACTTAGCCGTCATATTATGCGCAATTACATTTTCATTTATGCAATTGAAAATCGACTCCCTCTTCCAATAGGTAAAAACATCTCACAAAACTTGGATGAATTTCTTGAAGACAGTGATACGGATAAAAATGGCAATGAACCAAATCATCTCAAACTCATATTAGATGAGAGCACTTACTTACAGAGAGCATCCGAATTGTACCAATTATTTTCAAGCAATGAATATAAGAACCAATTTGATTGGATTCGGTCTGATTTCTTTTCACCTGCACTTCAAAAGACTCTTATTGGCGATAGTAGAGCGATAATAAAACTATTGACACTTGGCAAAAATTGGAATCCAGATGCAGATAGAAAATTAAATGCTTTATATCAGTTGCTAACTCAGAAACATGGTAAAGAAAAGGTTATAGTATTCACTCAGTTTGCTGATACGGCTGAATATATTGCTGATAATTTGAAAAAAAGAGGTTTGAAAAAGTTTGAATGTGTCACAGGTGACCATGATAATCCAACAGCAATTGCATATCGTTTCAGTCCAATTAGTAATAATAAACCCGAAATAATACAGACTAAATCAGATTTGCGGGTCCTTATTTCTACTGATGTTTTGAGCGAAGGTCAAAACCTGCAAGATGCACATATTGTATTGAATTTTGATTTGCCTTGGGCAATTATTAGATTGATTCAGCGTGCTGGTCGTGTTGACCGCATTGGACAAAAAGCAGAAAGAATACTATGTTATTCATTTCTTCCTGAAGAGGGTATTAATAACATAATACGATTGCGTGAACGTCTTAGAACAAGGATTAGACAAAACGCAGAAGTCGTCGGAGCAGATGAAACATTCTTTGAAGGCGACCCAGTAAATTTGGAAGATTTGTATAATGAAAAAGCAGGTATTCTTGAAGAAGATGAATCAGATTCAGAAGTTGACCTTGCTTCTTATGCATACCAGATTTGGAAAAATGCTATTGACAAAGACCATTCTTTAAATAAGATAATTCCAGATTTACCTAATGTATGTTATGCAACCAAGAAAAACAATCAAGACCCCAAAAATGAAGGAGTAATAGTCTATGCACGGACTCAAGAAGAAAATGATTTGCTTGCATGGCTGGACACTAAAGGTGAAGTAATTACTAACTCACAACTTACTATTCTGAAATCTGCCGAGTGCGATGAAAATACCGAACCTCAACATAGATTACCTAATCACCATGAATTAGTTAAACAAGGTGTTGAATTCATTCGTGAAGAAGAAGTTACAACTGGTGGTTCACTTGGGAAAAAAACTGGTGTAAAATATCGAACATATACACGTTTAAAAAATTACTGTGATGAGAATGAGGGAACTCTTTTTGTAAGTGATGCATTAAAAAAGGCAGTGGATGATATTTTCAAATTTCCTTTAAAAGAGTCTGCAAAAGACATTATTAATCGCCAGTTAAAATCAGGGATAAGTGATGATGAACTTGCTTCGTTAGTTATATCTCTGCGTGAGGAAGATAAACTGGCAATAGTAAATATTGATGAACAACCAAGTAAAGAACCTCAAATTATCTGCACACTGGGTTTAAAAAATTAAATCACTGCTATGGCAATTTCAAAACAGAAATTTTCAGACTATATAAAAGAGTTCAATTTTCGTGGACTTTTCAATGATATGGGTTGGAATAATGATAATACCAATCAATCTATAATTGTGGATGATAAACCATATCAATTGCAAGCAGTTGCGCAAAAAAGTGGTTTTAGGATATTTGTATGTTTTCCTGATGAAAGTGGATATATACCAGATTATAATACAAGAAAAAAGATTGAAACGAAAATCACAAAGTTGTTTCAGGAACATCTAATTATTTTCTTAGATAAAAACCAGAAAAATCAGTTATGGCAATTGGTTGTGAGGCAGACTGGGAAACCAACCAAAATGACAGAGACACGTTATAGCGTATCTCAAAACCCAGAATTATTATACCAAAGAGCGTCAGGTTTGTTTTTCACATTGGACGAAGAGGAAAAAATCACCATTGTTGATGTAACACAAAGAGTATCTGAGAATTTTCAACAAAATACCGAAAAGGTTACCAAACATTTTTATGATAGATTTAAAAAAGAACACACTGCTTTTCTATCCTTCATTCAGGGCATCGAAGATAGGGTTAATAAAGATTGGTATGCATCATTGATGCTCAATCGCTTAATGTTCTGTTATTTCATTCAAAAAAAGGGATTCTTAGATGACAACAAGAATTACCTTCGTGACAAATTAAAAGATTATCAGCAAAAGAAGGGGCGAAATAAGTTTTTCTCATTCTACAGACAATTTTTATTAGTCCTATTTCATGAAGGGTTAGGTGCACCAAGTCATACGAAGGAATTAAAGTCAGAGATAGGTAATATTCCATATTTGAACGGTGGGTTATTTGATGAGCATGAATTAGAAAATTTATATAAAAATATTGATATTGAGGACAAGGCGTTTGAGCGTATTTTCAACTTTTTTGACGAATACGAATGGCATTTAGATACCCGAATAACCGCAACTGGCAAAGATATTAATCCTGATGTTATTGGCTATATCTTCGAAAAGTATATAAATGACCGTGCTCAGATGGGGGCATATTATACAAAGGAAGATATAACAGATTACATAAGCAAAAACTGCATAATACCATACCTTTTTAATGAAACCAAAAGACAATACCCAGAATCTTTTCTTCCAGAGAACGAAATTTGGGCAATGTTAAAAGAGAGTGAGGATAAATATATTTATGATACGAGTAAATACGGAATTAATCAAGAAAACATTTATGGTGACTTACCTGATGAAATATCGATTGGATTAGACTCCAATCATTCTGATGTTATTGAACTAAGAAAGGACTGGAATAAACCTGCACCTGAAAATGTTGCTTTGCCAAATGAAATTTGGAGAGAGGTTATTGAACGAAGGCAACGATATATTGATATTAGGGGAAAAATCAAGGATGGTACGATTAATAATATCACTGATTTTATATCAAATAATCTTAATCTAAGACAATTTGCTCAAGATATTATAGAGAATATAACCGATTATAAATTTATCGAGACATTTTACAAATCACTCTTAAACATATCCATATTAGACCCAACATGTGGTTCTGGTGCATTCCTTTTTGCAGCAATGAATATCCTTGAACCACTTTACGAAGGATGTCTTCAAAGAATGGAGAGTTATCTGTTAGAAAATCCAAGCACAAAAAATGATTTTTTCAAAGACCAAATTTCATTAGTATATAATGATGAGCACCCAAATATTCAGTATTTCATTTTTAAAAGCATAATTCTGAAGAATCTCTTTGGAGTTGATATTATGAAAGAAGCAGTTGAAGTAGCAAAACTTCGATTATTTCTAAAGTTAGTAGCAACTGTTGACGCAGATTACAGTAAAGAAAACCTTGGTATTGAACCATTACCAGATATCGATTTCAACATCAGGTCTGGTAATTCATTAGTAGGGTTTGCTACTGAATCCCAGTTACAAAAGGGATTGCGTTATACCTTAGATGGATTGATAGCACAACCTATCATTGAAAGAAAATGCAATTTAGTGTCAATAGCATTCAATGAATGGAAAGAAGAACAACTAACAAGTTCTATAGATTTTAAATCAATAAAGAATACGAAGGAGAATTTAAGAAAACATCTTAAAGAACTGAATCTTGAGTTAAATAGCCTACTATATAAACAAACAAGAGGTGTAAAATTTAATGAGTGGATTGATTCTCATCTTCCTTTTCATTGGTTTGCAGAGTTCTATGAAATCATCAGCGAAAGAGGTGGTTTTGATGTAATTATAGGAAACCCTCCTTATGTTGAGTACTCAAAGGTTTCAAAATTGTATAAGTTAAGTGATTATTCTACAATAGATTGTGGCAATCTTCATGCATTTTGCATAGAACGAGCACTCCAAATAAGAAAGGATAATGGATATTTAAGTTTTATAGTTCCATTGGCTTTAATAAGCACACCACGGATGGAAAGTGCAATATCTCTACTGAAAAAGAAATGTGATGCATATTTCTCAAGTTTTGAATGTCGCCCTGCAAAACTTTTTGAAGGAGCGGATATTAGGCTCACAATTGCTATATTAATTCCGAAACAAGAGTCAAAACATCACTTCTTTTCAACCAGATTAATAAAATTCGCTACATCTGAAAGAAGCATTTTATTTGAAAACTTATGCTATTCGGATTTGAGTCAAATTAAACACAATTACAACTTAATTCCAAAGATTTCTAACCCTTTAGAGTTAAGCATCTACAATAAATTATTTTCTTCCAAAAGAAATATATCTTACTATGTTTCAGAAAATCCTAAAAAGAATAAATTATTTTATTCCTATGGATTCAGATATTGGGCAAAAGTTTTGGATAAACCTACATTTTTCAAGGCTGAATCAGCAAAAAAATCAACAGGAGAGAAAGACCTTAACATAATTAATAGTGAATTAATCCCATTAATCGGAAGTGCATTATCCTCATCTCTATTTTATTGGTATTATGTTGTCACAAGTGATGCTCATAATTTTACGAAGCATATAATATACAATTTCCCATTAGATGAATATATTGATAATAAGTTGACAGATACTTTCAGAAGATATCAAATAGATTTGGAGACTAATTCGGCTGAAAAAACAGCAAATTATAAATCAACTGGTACAATAATATATAGAGAATATTTCGTTAAGAAATCCAAACATATTATTGATGAAATTGACCAAATATTAGCAACTCATTTAGGACTTACCAATGAAGAATTGGATTTAATTATTAACTATGATATTAAATATAGAATGGGAAACGAATTAGTAACCGATGTTGATGAATTCTAAACTCGCTTATCTTTTTAGAAAACATCCGACAATACCTTCCCCTTCATCAATTTCTCATAAGTAGTATATCTCGGTGCTTGTGGTGCAGTTCCCTTTTTCTTTGTATCAAGTTTCACAGGATTTATTTCCTTCGCAGGTTCTTTAAAATAAACGATATACTTATTGGTGTCCTTATACTTTTCGATTTTGGATACCTCAGCCAGATGAGTTATAGCAGATATTGGTGCAACCTGATATGCAGCAATGTATTTGATGCGGTTAAGCATTGAAGATGAAATCCTTATTGAAAACCAGCAATTATTATCAATAAATTCTGCTTGAAATCCTTCTGCCTGAGCAGGAACAACAATCGTGTCAAGTTCCTCAACACGTACACCAACTTTCTCTCCCTCTTCAATATCACGAATTTCCTCATTGAATGGGATGAATTTATGGATACGTTCATCATTGCCAACAAAGGTCTGAAACTCAATGATGTCAGTATCCATTGTCAATTGCCCCAATACATTTTCAAGTTCGGTGGATGATTTATCTATAATTACAATTGCAGCAACAGGAATGTCAAAGATAATAGCATCCAAAAATGCGTCTATATTGCGGTATCCTGCCGTTTTAGAGCGTTTCTCGACAAAATCATAGTATTCCTTGTTTGTCATTAAAAAGTCCAGAATGAACTTCTTTATGTTCCTGCCACTGGCTTTGTAACTGATGCCAAATCTGAGTAACTGTGAACCGATATGTCTGTAAGGGTCATGAGTAGAAATTTCATTCTCGATGATGTACAATCGAGGCTTCTCTGCAAAGGAAAAATCAATCAGGTATCCATCAGGGATTGTGACGATATTATCACCAATTTTCTTCTTAATGTCGATGTATACGGTATTCTTCCCAAATATCTGTATTGAGTGTTCTACAATTGTTTTCTCAAATTCTGCTTCATTGGTATACTCGTAATACTTATATGTTTTGCTTTCAGCGATAAGGCGTTCCATGATGGATGATTTTTGGATTAATAAAGATATTGCAATTAATCATTATGGGCAATTTTGTAACAATTTTCGATATTTATCGTATAATGCTGTAGAAGAGTGAATTACTGGATTATATACTAATTGGTTTGTAAATTATAAATTATTTTCATTGCTCCATTGAGGCTGACAAAATTGTCAGCCTTTATGTTTGTAAATATATGTATGTCAGGCATTTGTAACATTTTTGCGTTTTTTTCGTATAATTGAAAAAACGGATTTGTAACCAATAAAAAATTATAAATATGAACCAAGCATTTAACACCACCCTAAAGACAAAATTTGATGCACAAACAATTCTTATTGACAAAGCAATTAGCAAGTTACCAAAAAATGTTGCTGGTTATGTTGGTGCTAACTCCGATATTGTCTCTAAACTAACTGACCAATACCGCATTAAATACACGCTGCCGACAATTACTGTTGACCTTAATGAAAAGCGAGTAGAAAATGGTATTGATAACCGTCTAAATGTAATCTATTACCTTGGCTACATAGGAGATGGGGATTATTTCAAATACAAACCCGAAAAGAAATTGTATTGGTCTTTAGGGGAAAACATACTATTTACAGAAAAAAACATTGAAATTACAGTCCATACACACGCTAACGTTGGGGAAGAGATAACCCCATTTATCATGATTAATCTTGATAATGGTATTATATCTATTGTCAAGCAAATTCGTAATGTCTTAAATCAGATTGGAACCGAAATCGATGATTTCAATTATAGTCTGAAAGAAATGATACGAGAAAAAATCACGAACAGAATTTAACCCCCCAATGGTATTGATTTATAACGGCATAGTGTTTTAATCTGTCGAGAACATGATGATAATATCTGATATTGTTTCTTCAAATCTTTATTTTATCAGTTACATCTGGATTTAATTTCTTGTCGGCATAGGTGTTCAGTGTACTTACCAGTTTATGCCCCGTCATTGGCATAATTTCACTCAAAGGGGTATTCTGATTTATTAGAAGTGTTATAAACGTGCTTCGGGATTTGTGCACGGTAATAAAATCACGTTTTTTACCTTCTTTCTTTATCGGTTTACCGTTTTTAATAGATATCTTTTTGTAATCACTTTTGAGCAAATCATATTTCCTGAAAATGCTTTTTAATTCTCTGTTCAAGTAAGCGTTCGCATATTGCGGCAATTTATTGTTATACCTCTCTAATATTTCAAGAGCCGTTTGGTTTAATGGTACGCTAATTTCAGTCTTGGTTTTATTATTTATTTTACTCAAGATATTATTTTCAATACTTGCATTATGTATTTCTTCATAATCTCCATAACGCATTGCTGTCATTATCAGGAAAACAAAAACATCAATCACGGGTCTTTCAAATTTGTCGTACTTATCACAATAGTAGATTTCCTGTATTTCATCTGGTGTTAAAGTAACAACCTGAGACCTGTGTTTGGGTATGCTGAATTTGAACAGTTTGCTTTTGAATATTGTAACTTCATTGTCTTGAAGGTAACGAAGAAATGCTTTTAATATGCTTATGTTTTTACTTACCGTATTGTCAATATGCCCCAGTTTCTTATATGAAAAATCCCTGAATTCATAGAAAAAATTAATGTTATTCAGTTTCTCAAAAGTCAGTTTGTAGGTCTTGTCGAACTCATTCAGATTTGTATGCAGACTATTATATACACGCTGGCTGTTGTAATGACTTCCTAACTCCTTTTCTTTCTCATTAATAAAGTCTTGGAAGTAATTCATGACCGTTTTTTCAGGTTTTCCGCTTTCAGGCAACCTGACTTGTAAATCGGAATTATGCTGTATATATTCCAAACATTCTTTCTGATTTGGTTCTTTACCCCGTAAACGACACGTAGTCAAATAATCAGAAACTGTATTCAGCCACCTTCTGTAAGTTGGATTTCCATACTGCTCTTCGAAGGTTAATCCTTTATCCATTGTATTCGGGTCATACTCTATGTTAGTATTAACCAGAATCCTGTTGTTTCTGTGTTTGTAGTACACACAGACGTATGTGTATTTGCCTGATTTATTAAGTTTTATGACAGGAACTTTCATAAGAATGTGTTTTGCACAAACTTATGAAATGATTTTGAACTTTTTTGAACTTTTTTTGAACATTTTTGCACAAAAAATATTTTTTAATAAATTGATTAACAATAGTTTCAATAAACTTTCTTTAATTAAGAAAAGATATTTTTTAATTAAGAGTTTAATAAACAGACATTCAATTCGTTACGGCATTATGTCGTATTTCTGGTGGGGCTACTGAAAATATCCCTTATTCAATTGTGAATGAGGGGTTTTTATTTTTTTGTACACCTGAATTGTACTCATTTCTTGAATTGGAGAATGTAAGTATCAATAAAAAAATCACTATTCACCTAAATCAGGTTCTAATGCCCCTTTCAATGCTACCCGCAATAATTCCTGTGTGTATTTCTTGATCTGCTGAATGGTAGTCGTTAAACGCTTTAAAAACAATGCTTTGAATTTTGTTCATGGTCTGCTGATTTTATAGAATTCCCGCTCCCAGGGCAATTGCAATCAAAAATAACATAATTGCCACTAATACCTGAACGAACCTTAATGTTACTTTCCTTAACAGTTTGTTCCCTATAAATGCTCCTATTATGGCTGCCAATGTTGCCGAGATAATTAGTATCATATGGTCATCCAAATTGGCTTTTTTAAACCGTGATGCATAGACTGAAAGTCTTGTGAAATCAACCAAGGATGCAATAACAACGCCTGTTGCAATATATGCCTCTTTGGACAGACCGCTTTTAATGAGAAATGCGCTGCGTATAGCTCCCTGAATTCCAGTCAGACCACCAAAAAATCCACTGAGAACCCCGCCCAGAGCGAGTTTATTCCTGCTGAATTGAACTTTTTGCACTGCCGGCAGAATATCAGGCAAAGAAAAGATAATTAATAGTATGGCTATAATAAGTTTTACGGGAGTAATTTCAAAATTCTTGTCCCATAAATGATATTCAAGAAGCGAAGGCATTTTGGTTATTCTGAGTAACAACCATGCACCAGTAAATGATGCCAGAATTGCTGGAATGCCAAACTTTAAAAGAACCTCCCTATCTGCCCTTTTCCCTACGAGTGACATTTTAAACAGGTTATTGAAAAAATGAACCACTCCTGTTAACGCAATTGCAATTTCTATTGGAAAAAATATCGCAAAGACAGGCATTAAGATTGTTCCGAGACCAAATCCAGAAAAAAATGTTAAGACGGCTGTAAGAAAAGCCAAAAGACAAATAATGAATATTCCCATTCCGCTAAGTTTAAATTAAAACATGAGTGCCTGAAATAATGTTCATACATTCATTACTTTTATTCCTGAATATGATAAATATTCAATAAATGAAAGAAAAAATAATAGAAGCAAAGAACCTGACAAAGAATTATGGAGACTTCACGGCAGTTGATGATATATCATTCTGGGTAGACAAAGGGGAAGTATTTGGACTTTTAGGTCCCAATGGTGCAGGCAAAACTACTACCATCAATATGCTTATCGGGATGGCAAAGATTTCTGCGGGGAAAGTATATTATAATGGCGTTGATTTAACCAAAACCATAAAAAAAGCACAGGAAATCATTGGCGTGGTTGCGGATGAAAGTAATCTGTATGACGAAATGAGCGGATATGATAACCTATGTTTCTGTGGTTCACTGTATGGCCTTTCAAAAAGCGACAGAGAGAACAGAGCAAAAGATTTGCTCATTACATTCAGGTTAAATGAGGCGGCAAATAAAAAATTCAAGGCTTATTCGAAAGGGATGAAGCGAAAACTGACCATTGCTGCTGCTCTGATTCATAATCCACAGATTTTATTCTTAGATGAACCCACTTCTGGAATTGATGTTGCAAGTGCCAGACAAATAAGGGATTTGATTAAAAAATTAAATGAAAAAGAAACTACCGTTTTTCTGACTACTCATTATATCGAAGAGGCTGAACGGCTTTGCGACAGGATTGCTTTTCTAAACAAGGGTAAAATCATTAAACTTGATTCCGTTAGTAATTTAATTAACGAATCAAAAGATGAAAACATATTAGAAGTTGTTTTAGATGAAAATATCTGTGACAGGGTGCAGTTATCAGAAAAATTAAATAAGAAATTCACCTACATAACGTGCAGTTTCATAAATGATAATACCATAAGAATTATCAGTATTAAACCTATTGATATATCGCCCATAGTGCATTTCTTATCGTCAGAGAATATTTTCATTATTGAAGCAAGATTGCACAGACCTTCTTTGGAAGATGCATTTGTGAAATTAACAGGTATTGAAATAGATATGATGAAGAAGGAAAAAGAAAAGAAATGAAACAGACTATCGCTTTTGGAAATATCCTTTTAAAGGATATGAGAAATTATTATTTGAAACCCCCGAATATCAGTTGGGGTATCATATTCCCGTTTGCATGGATGCTTATGATGTTTGTTAAAACAAAATCAGCATTCCATATAGAAGAAGTTTTTAGCGGGATTGTTGCAATGTCCATTTTGTTTGGCACAACTTCAATGCTGTCTGTTACCATAACATTTGAAAGGAAATCACGCTCTTTTGAGCGACTGTTATTAGCACCTCTCAGGATTGAGTTGCTAATACTGGCTAAAATTACAGGAGCAATACTGTTTGGAATTTTCAATAGCATCATTCCGGTGTTATTTTCTGTACTGTATTTTAAGGCTGTTGTCACTAACTGGACATTGCTTGTTACCGGGATTATATTATTATCAATTATTTCAACACTGCTTGGATTGTTCATATCCGTATCTGCCAAAGAAGTATTTGAAGCACAGACCTACTCTAATTTCTTTCGTTTCCCGATGATCTTTTTATGTGGATTATTTATTCCTGTCGCTGCATTACCCGTTTTGATTCAACCTTTTTCTTATTTATTACCTGTTACATACGGAGTTGATATTCTAAAGTATTCAATAACAGGGGATAATGCATTATCCATTGTCCTGGATTTAACACTGGTGATAATGTTTTGCTTTATTTTATTCTATTCAAGTTTATTTTTTATCAAAAGAAAATGGATTATATAATGCCACCCCCGATGCATTTCAAAAAATCTGACATATGATCAATATAAGTGCAGCGGCTTGTACATCTGACAGGTTTTCAAATCGGGTAATGAAAGGACTGCTATTATCACCAGGATAATGATGTAAAAGTGATTGCCAGAAAAATTATCCTGATGAGGTTACATAAAAGAATTAGAGTGAGAATAACAGAGAGTGCAGGCGAATGCGAACACTCTTTATTATAGAGCCCGGGTGAAAGGATACCGTGACAGCTGCAATGCAGATTTCCGGTTTTCTGCCTCAACGGTTCAGAGTACCTTTCTGTAAGAGGTCTTATATGAAATACAGGAAAAAATAATCCCTGTCCTGTTCTCTCTTCCGGCCCACTTAAAAAATATCCTGCAGAAAATCACGTTATCCATATCCGACCAGCACTCCGGCCAATCATTTTTTTCAATATTACTTAATTCAGTAGTGTCCAAAAATCAGAGTGCTGGTCTCTTTTTTTTTGAATCCCTTCTTTTTAAAGAAAATGTAAAAACAGAACAGAAAATCCGTTATCGTTATCTGTTGTGTTGTCTGATTAGCAAAATTATATGAAATGGCTACTTTGCAATCCTTTTGCCCTTTCTTAAGGAACGGTTAATTTTGTGGATTTTTTGATATTACCGGATAACATTCCCGGGTTAATATTGAAAAATAAAGCACTATTCATCTCTCCCCGAAAATTTCAATAGCCCGGTTTCATGTCCGTAATATTGCAAAGCAAAATCCGAAAAAGCAATAATTTTATAACTTTATCAGACGAATATTTTTATGTTTCTTACGAATTTCTTATAATTCTTCTTCAAAAGAATCAATAATCCAGGATATGAGTAAAAGTATCTTTAATCCGGTTGCGATTTTTTCGTCATTAATATCTATAGTCCTATCCTGCAGCTCCGGACCCGGACAGCCGGAGGTAAGTGTAAATGCCGACTCCCTGGCAACAGTTCTGGAAGAGTCGTTGAAAAAGCACATTTTCGGGGCATGGTTTCCGCTGGTTATTGACTCTGCTGACGGTGGCTATTTCAGCAATCTGACATCCGATATGAAGGTAGCTGAAAACCAGCCAAAGATGATCGTTTCCCAGGGACGGCATGTATGGACAGCATCACAGGCTGCAGCCTTTCTTAATGATCCGGCGTATGAAGGATATGCAGGCCATGGCGTAAAATTCCTTATTGAACACATGTGGGATAAAGAGTACGGGGGATTTTACAATCTCAGGACCAAATCCGGAGGTTCACCGGGAGGGCCGTCGGCTGATGATAAAAGGGCCTACGGGAATGCATTTGCGATCTACGGACTGTCATCATATTATAACCTTACCGGTGATACGATTGCCCTGAACTATGCCAGAAAAGCATTCAGGTGGCTTGATGAACACAGTCGCGACAAGGAGAACGGAGGTTATATAGACAGAATGAACCGCATGGGAACGTGGCTCTCCCGTACCGGTGCAGGCATGGGGCAAAACCGGAGAACGTCGCGCGTTGCATGGAAGGATTTCAACTCTTCAATACATCTCCTCGAAGCTTTTACCGAACTTTACATTGCATGGCCCGATGAGCTTGTCAGGGAGCGTCTGAATGAAATGATGCACCTTGTGCGCGATACATTCACGACTCCAAAAGGATACCTGACACTGTTTTTTACTGAAGACTGGACACCTGTATCAAACAGGGATTCCGGTAACCTGGTGATAAGACAGAGAAGCGGTATGGATCATATCTCATTCGGCCACGACATTGAGACCGCCTTTCTTCTGCTTGAAGCATCCCATGCCCTTGGAATAGAAAATGACACCACTACACTGAGGATTGCTAAAAAGCTGGTCGATCATACTCTGGAGAATGGCTTCGACAAGAAGTCCGGAGGTCTTTTTGATGCAGGATATTATTTCCCTGGTAACGATACCGTTACCATACTGAATGAAAGCGCTGACTGGTGGGTACAGTCAGAAGCCATGAACTCCCTGCTGCTTATGTCAGCTGTTTTTCCTGACGAACCCAGATACATGAAGGCGTTTCTTGAAATATGGAAACATATCGATGCTTATCTTATTGACAAAGAACACGGTGAATGGTATATCAAAGGATTATATTATAATCCTGAGGCAAAGAATGCCCCGAAAGGTTCGATCTGGAAAACCGGCTATCACAACAGCCGTGCAATGATGAACTGTATCCGGATACTAAGGGATGAGTATGAACTTGCACGACATTTTGCCGCTCCGGGCACTTTCTTAAGACTGGATTAATGACACGCTACTTTCTTTCAGGAAACTTCAGCGCCTGTTGTTTTATCCTTTTATTCTGAAAATATGGAAAAAATCCCTGGGCTTCGGCCCGGTAATTATTTCAGGGGTAAGGCTTTTCTTTGATGTATCTTCACTATCAGGAAAAAATTGCCTGAAATGCCTTATAAGACCCGGATCCCTGCTGCCCGTGAATGCTTTGATCTTATCCTCCGAAAAACCTGCTTCTGACATTATGGATACAGCACAATACCTGGCCCATTTCCCAGATATCTTTTCATAGAGGGGGTATTCCCTTATCAATGGCTTTTCATCATTGATCAACTCCCTGGCGAATTTTATCTTCCTGTCCAGGCCTGCAGCTTTTAAAGCACTTTTTAACAGCATGTTATAGCGGTGAGTTTTAATGAATATCCTGAATCCTTCCGGATATTTTTGCATGACAGGCAATATGTAACCCTGGTTAATTTCACTCAGGGATACCCTGGCTGATTTCCCGGACCCAAACCTGACAGAATATATGTCATCTGAATCCTTTTGCAGTGTAATCATCCTGACAGAATAAAACTCTGACAGTCTTAACCCTCCCAGCCAGGTCTGAAGTACAAACATATCCCTGGCAAGTTCTTTTTGCATGTCAGCAAACCTGAAACAAAAAAACCAGTCAAATTCCTTCTTTGAGAGGGCGTTGACATTTACAAACGGTTCGTGGCTGTATGTCATAAGTGTTTGCCCTGAATCCTTTTGCCGTAAACTGAACCGCATGTAATGCTGGTTATTGAGTAACTTACGATCATAGAATAAATAATTGCCGAATGACCTCATGTGTTTCAGATATTTCAATATCGTTGGAATTGTGTAATACTTCCTGTTCGATCCATCCTTGTGAAGCGAATATCCGTTCCTGATCCGGTAGTTAAAATATCTGTTAAGCCACAGGTCTGAAAAATCAGACACGTTGCAATCATCTCCTGTTTCCAGTATATATTCATTCAATGAATTCCCTGTTGCCCTGCAGGAAATATTTCCGCAATCCCTTACAAAATCATCCCAATAAACCATTATTGATTCCTTCTCTTCTCTTTTGTACTGCCCTTCATGAGCTGATTTCTGCCTGATATTTTCGCCGGTTTCCGGAAAAAACCTTACCCTTGTTAAAGAACCTGTGTTGGTGCTTTTTCCGGTTGGTTTTTTTGATTCTAAAAAACCCCTGTTCGTTAATGATTTTTCACTTTCAGAGTACATTGCCCTTATTATATTATGACGGGTTAATTGAAACTTCCGGTCCGACAAATCTCTGACAACATTATTCAGGTTTCTTTCAGCGTCTGCAATTAAGTTATTTATCTCACTTACAGGTCTGTGATAGCTGCCTCCGGTAACAATTCCCTTGTCCCAGTATTGCTTTTCAACACTTATTATGTACCTCTTCCCATTAAAGTAGTCATATAAAGGCACTTCGTTGTTTATTATATTCCTGATCTTGATCCTGAGAAACACCTGATGGCCTTTCTTACTCCTGTAATGCCTCAGCCAGGGGTATATTTTCAATGTGTCATTCATATTTGTACCCGAATTGTACCCTTTATTTAATCTATTATATATCTGACATTTATATTATTGATTTCTTCATTGATTTTTTTGCAGTCCCTATTTATCCAGCTTCGGATCCAATTTACTAATATATTTCCTGTTGTGATCCTTTTTTAACAATTACTGCCATTTCTCCGCCTGAAAAACCCGGATTTAATTTCATTACATAAATATTACCACATTATAACACTGTAAAAAGAATCCCAAAGATTATTACCCGGGCCGTCTATTGATTTTTACTGATCTCCAGATTAACAAATTCAAATTTTCAGAATCAGTATGACTTTCTGGCACCATTATGCTTCGTCAATCCAGGATCTTTTAAATCAGGAGTTATAAATCAAATAGTTGCAGAAATTAATAGCAAATTTATTGTACCCTGAAATATTTCTGATATATTTACTTGTATTTTAGATCAGTATGCAATAAATATAGTAATTATTGCATTGTTGGAACCATAAGGCCTGATCAAAATATTGATTTACAGATCCATTATTTTCCTGTACCCTCACTCTGAAAGCTGAGCGCTTCCATGTATGTCGATTATCAGCTTTCGAATCTTTTCAACGACTCATTACAAACTAATCTGAACTTCTGCTGTCTGTATCAAGGTTTTCGCCCAGCTCGAGGGCCCTGACATCTCCAATAGCCTTTCCTCCTATCCCCTTAATGGAGCCATACATGGATGTGGTGCTGGTTATGACCTTTTCTATCTGCTTTTCACGGGCGCTCCATATTTTGACCATGGCTCTTTTTTCTGATTCCAGGTCATTTTTCATCTGTGTGAATCCTTCAACAATAGCTTCAATCTGTGATTTGAATTCCGGGCTTATCAGGTAATCGTAAAGCATTGCCATCTTATCCCCCCTGTTTTCCTGGCTTGCGGTTATTTCGCTTATCCTTATTACCGAATCACGTATCACGGCGCTCAGCCCCTTGAATTCTTCAAAACTGCACACCCACACTCCGTCAACAAGACTCATACGTTCAATTCCCCGGGGGTATACCTGAGTGACGAGTACTCCCACAATTATTCCTCTTGACCGCATGTCTGCCTTGAATTTTTCGATCCAGTCGCCTCCGAAATTCTTTGCCCGCTTACTTTCATAATAGATCGACCCGCAGTTAATCCTTGAATGGGTGTTGACAATCTGAATACAGTCAGCCCCCTGCGATCCTTTCTTGATTTCCGTAATGGTGTCGAGCGGAAAAATTGATGTGAGCCATTCCTCAATGGCAAGCTCCTGTACTTCGCCCTGAAGTTGCATCGATCCCTGTTCCTGCTTCCGCTGCATCTCTTCCGTAAGCTTTTTCTGATCATCAAGCTTCTTCTGGAGCTCCCTTATGGCAAGCTCATTTTTTTCCTGCTCCGCCTTTTGTATTTTTTCCCTCTCTTCAGCCAGTGCCTTATTCAGCATCCTCTGCGATTCAACCTCAATAATGTCCTTCATTTCTGACTTTTCACGCTTCAGCAGCTCTATTTCCGCTTTTGCCCTGTTGAATTCTTTCAGCTTCTCTGATTTTTCATTCAGCTCATCCTGCATCATCCTGAACCGTTCCGATTCATCATCTTCTATCTTTTTGCGCAGTTGCTTTTCAAGAACTTCTCTTTCTGTACGCAGTTTTGTTTCAATGGCGGTTCTGATCTTATCGTTCATTTCTTTTTTCTCAGCCTCAAGCTTTTCTTTTTCCTCATCAAGGGATTGAAGGCGGGTTTCGAATTTTTTCTTTTCTTCGCTTATCCTTGAGTTATAATCGCTCCTGAACTTTTTTTCAAGCTGTTCGTAAAGGATCTCATTGACATCGAGCGGCGCCCCGCAGTTGGGGCAGTTCATTTTTGTATCCTGTTCCATCTTTTTTCTGCAATCAATCCTAAAGATACGAATTGTAAAAGTTTCTTTAATGGATTATATTTAACCGGATCTTTTCAATAACATTAAAAATAGCTATATGACAGATTTTGAATACTATAATCCTGTAAGAATATTTTTCGGGAAAGACCAGGTACCGAAGATCAAAAGCCAGATCCCTTCCGGCAGCAAGGTAATGCTCCTGTATGGAGGAGGCAGCATTTTCAGGAACGGTGTCTACGACAGGGTAAAGGAAGCCCTGAAAGGTTTTGACCTTACCGAATTCGGAGGCATTGAACCAAATCCTCTCTATGAGACTGCCATGAAGGCAGTTGACATAATAAAGGAAAAATCCATTGACTTTCTCATTGCTGCCGGAGGAGGTTCTGTTGCAGATGCCGGCAAATTCATTGCTGCTGCTGTTCCTTTCAGGTTCGGAGACCCCTGGAACATCCTTTCCAAAAAAATGCCCGTAATGTCGGCCCTCCCCCTCGGCATTGTGCTTACACTGCCTGCAACAGGGACAGAGATGAACAAAAATGCTGTTATAAGCCGCAAATCAACCGGTGAAAAGTTATCTTTTTCCTCTCCTTTTGTTTATCCCGGATTCTCAGTATTATTACCCGATGCTGCCGGAACACTGCCCCGGGTGCAGGTTGCAAACGGTATTGTTGACGCGTTTGTCCACGTTATCGAACAGTATCTCACCTATCCGGTCAATGCACCCATACAGGACAGGTTTGCAGAAGCAATAATGATAACTCTTATAGAGGAAGGGCCCCGAGTCTACGGGAATCCTTCCGATTATGAGGCCATGTCGAACCTGATGTGGAGTGCTGCCATGGCCCTTAACGGACTTATAGCATGTGGCGTACCCGGCGACTGGTCGGTCCATGATATAGGCCATGAACTGACCGCATTTCATGGCATTGATCATGCAAGGACTCTTGCGATCGTTCTGCCAGGATTATGGAAAGCCCTGAGGGAGGAAAAGAAGGAAAAACTGCTGCAATACGGAGAGAGAATCTGGAATATTACAGAGGGGACTGAAAAGGAAAGAACAGACGCTGCTATTGATCAGACAGTGAATTTCTTTGAATCGTTGGGCGTAAAGACCAGGTTAAGTGATTACGGAGTCGGCAAACATACAATTGACCGGATAGTCAAAAGATTTGAGGAAAGGAAGAATGTCGCTCTTGGCGACAGGGGACTGACCACGCTGGAGGTTACGAGAAAGGCGTTGGAATATCAATTGTAATTTTTTTTTATCCGACAATCATGTGCCGCGTAACGGCGGTATGTTTTTTACGTAGAAACACAATGCATTGTGTTTCTACCGGGCACGCAAAATACATTTATGTTTAAGGCACCGGAATAATACAGATATTCATCGAACGGCCGTTTCCCGGCAGAAGACTATTTCACAAGGCACCCATGGGTTGGCCTGGATATGCCCCACCAGGAAAGGAAGGGCAACCACAAACCTGATCTCTCGTGTCTTTATGTTGATGATACTGATTCCCGACGGTTCGGTGTCCATGTTAAGAGGTCCGCAATTGAGTTCATATACAGTACCCGGAGCAATATGTTTTGAAGCTTCGGCTTTCCCTACCCTGAAACAGATCCATTCCCCACCGGAATCAAGCGCCATATCTCCGCCAGCTTTCATTTCTGCAGGGATCGTGCCGCACACTTTCTGATATTCACTTTCTTCTTTTATTTTCCGCGATACACTATCGGCCATAAGCTTCTTGAGGTCGACCTCTACGATCTGCACGGGCCCGGCGTGCCTCTGTCCGGGTTGATGCAGGGTCATCCTCATGAAATAGAGTTTCATCGAACTGGCGGACAAATCCACCACTCCCAATTAGCTGCCTTAGGTAATATGAACGATATCGCCTGTCTCTTCGTTTACAGTAAGTGTTTCGCCCGGGGCCCGGTTTGAACGGAATATGGTCCATTTCCTGCCGAATGTCCATTGCCGGTGAGTATGGTAGAGCCTGTGGTCGCCTGCAGGGGTGCTTGTCAGGAATGTCAGATGAACCCCGGTGACCGGGTCTGTCACTGTCTTCTTTTCAGAAGAGAAACGCCTGCCGATCTGTGCATTTGCCAATGTGGCAATCAATAAAAGAATTGCAACTGACAGAAATGGTTTGCGAAATGCGGGTTGTTTCATGAGATTATGTAGCTATGTGTAACTTTAACCCACCCCTGGCCCCTCCCGGGAGGGGATTTGCTTCCGTCATCGGTCTCTGGCCTCCCGTCTCGCGACCACCCCCCTCCCGACAGTTATCGGGACTCTCCAAAGGGGGCCAGATCATTGCCGTACTGTCAGTTACCCTTCTCTTTAGGGGGCAGGGGGGTCTGGTCGTGTGAAAACCCACCCATGGCCGCTCCTGGGAGGGGAACTGAAATCCAATCTACCCTGGCCCCTCCCGGGATTTCCGGAAGCCCCTCTCCCCCCGGGAGAGGGGTTTGGGGTGAGGTCTTATCCCAGCTTCTTGTACTTTATCCTCACTGGCGTAGTATCCGCAACGCGCTTTTTATAGTTCTCCTCGTACTCCGAATATGAGCCCTCAAACCAGACAACTTTCGACTCACCTTCGAATGCGAGGATGTGTGTAGCCACCCTGTCGAGAAACCATCTGTCGTGTGATATTATTACGGCGCAACCTGCAAAATTCTCCAGGCCTTCTTCAAGTGCCCTGAGTGTATTTACATCAATATCATTGGTGGGTTCATCCAGAAGTAAAACATTCGCGCCCGATTTCAAGGTCAGGGCCAGGTGAAGCCTGTTCCTTTCGCCTCCTGAAAGAACGCCGCATTTCTTTTCCTGATCAGCCCCCGTAAAATTGAACCTCGATACATAAGCCCTTGCATTAATGAGCCTGTTTCCTACCAGAACATCATTCTGTCCTCCTGATATAACTTCATATACCGTCTTTTCCGGATCAATAGCCGAATGAGCCTGATCGACATATCCCGGTACCACTGTTTCTCCGATCCGGAAACTGCCGCCCGTCGGTTTTTCCTGACCCATTATCATCCTGAAAAGAGTTGTCTTGCCTGCTCCGTTTGGACCGATTACACCCACAATGCCATTGGGTGGCAGACTGAATTCCAGGTCATCAAACAGAAGCTTTTCGTCGAATGATTTTGATACATGCTCAGCCACAATTACCTTGTCGCCGAGCCTGGGGCCATTGGGAATGAAGATCTCGAGTCTTTCCTCCTTCGCCTTCACATCCTGATTAAGAAGGTTCTCGTATGCCCCCAGCCTTGCTTTTGATTTGGCATGGCGGGCTTTCGGGCTCATCCTTACCCATTCAAGCTCCCGCTCCAGCATCTTTCTCCGCTTAATATTACCCTTCTCCTCGATCTCCAGTCGCCTTGCTTTCTGCCCGAGCCATGAGGAATAATTTCCCTTCCATGGTATACCTTCACCACGATCGAGCTCAAGTATCCACCCTGCAACATTATCAAGGAAATACCTGTCGTGTGTTATGCATATTACGGTGCCTTTGTATTGCCTGAGGGTTGTCTCAAGCCATTGCACTGATTCAGTATCAAGGTGGTTCGTCGGTTCATCCAGCAGGAGTATGTCGGGCTGTTTCAGCAGGAGCCTGCATAAAGCAACACGTCTTCTCTCTCCGCCCGACAGAGTGCTTATCCTTGCATTGCTTTCGGGGCATCTGAGGGCATCCATTGCCCTCTCAAGCCTGTGCCCGATGTTCCACCCGTCGAAATAATCTATTTTTTCCTGCAGTGCGGCCTGCCTGTCCATTAACTGCTGCATCTTCACGGAATCCTCATATACTTCAGGCAAACCGAAACTTTCGTTAATTTTTTCGTATTCTCTGATGACATCCGTTATTTCTGCGACGCCTTCCTCAACGACCTCCTTTACTGTCCTGCTTTCGTCCAGCAAAGGATCCTGAGGCAGGAGTCCGACCGAATACCCCGGAACGAAAGTAACTTCTCCCTGGTATTCCTTTTCAAGGCCGGCAATTATTTTAAGCAGTGTTGATTTCCCTGAGCCGTTGAGGCCTATTATACCTATTTTTGCACCAAGATAAAAAGAAAGTGAGATGTCCTTAAGCACCTGCCTGTGAGGCGGAAAGATCTTCCCCACCCTGTACATTGAGAAGATGATCCTGTTGTCTTCAGCCATAATGAGATCGATTTGATGCCAATATAAAAAAAAAGGACCAATGTCCTTCTTTTAATATTTACACCCGGCATCTTCAAGGGCAGAGCAGGGCCGGAGCAATGTTATATTTTTCCGACAGGGCCTGTGACGCCTGTATTATAACGTTAGCCCGTGAGTGCCATGTCATGGATTTTTGTGACAGGCTTTTTCTTCTTGTGCCCTATTCCTGCTTGCGTTTAAAGAGTTTTATTGTGTCATCCTGAAGGAGAACCCAGATCGAATAAACACCCTTCAGGGTACCTATCGGAATATTCAGGCAACCGATAGCTGCAACCACGATAACCAGCATTCTTGCCCATGGCTGATAGGAAAAAAGTCCTATGCCGCCTACCAGTCCAAGTGTTGCCATAAACCCGATCAACAGTGGCAGGCTCATGCTTAAAAACCCCAGTACCATGTTGGGGATCTCTTCATTTTCAACAAAACCCCTGGCGAAATGGAGGGCGAAAAAGATAGCAAGCGCTCCTATGAGCCCAAGTAACCCGAACCCTATATGCAGAGCCCCTACTACCGTTACATGCTTCTTCATTTTTGTATCTTCCATGATATTCTATTTTTTTTGGTTTTAATATTTTCATTCCGATTAAATGACTCCCGGTTCAGTAAATCGCTGCATCAAAGTAGCCAATATTTTCTGATTTTAACCGTTTTATTTCAAACATCATCAAAGGGTAAAATTCTTACAGCCATGAAAGTTATCATTGCCCTGATATATTTATTCATCATAGTTGCCCTTACATCCTGCGAATCTATCGGCATATGCAAAATATGCAGACAGGTCACCTATGTTGACGGCGCAGTAACGAACGAGGGACCGGAAGCCGAATACTGTGATGCCAGGCTTATTGCAATTGAAGCCACTCCCGACTATATTGACGGAAACCTGAGAGTTTCATGGGAATGTCGTTGAATGCCTTCGAGAGCATTGGCTTCGCCGGGTTCGCAGACTAATTTCCAAGCCATTTTCTGAGGGCTAAGCGAGCATTAAAACAAAATACTATATTGACGATCAAAGATCCTCGCAGCAAATTAAGAGGCTCTTCGATTGAATTTCAGGCATCAAATTTGTTGATAATTTGTTGAAAATTGCACCTGTGTTTTAAGTACTCTTTAGTATCTTATAGTACTTTTACACAGGTAAAACAAATTTTGTAATGCCTCTGAATTTCAGCGCTTTAGCTTTGACGGACAAAACTATCTTCATCGTGGAGGATGATATGCCGTCACTGAGGTATTATGAAACCCTGCTGCACAGTTCAGGCGCTGAGGTCAAAAAATTCCGCACAGGGAAGGATTTCACGGATTATTTTGCTTCAAATAAGGAAATAAAAGTCGATCTGGTGATCATGGATTTTCTCATACCGCTTATAAATGGCATTGACTGTACGAGAATATTCAGGAAAACCCACAGAAACGTTCCCGTTCTGATGATCACAGCGTACACATCTGAACAGACAAAATCCGAAGCTTTCATTGCAGGATGCAATGAGTATATTCTCAAACCTGTTTACCCGGAACATGTATTTTCTCTTCTGGAAAAATATCTGAAGCAGGAAATAGGTCAGTCTGTTTCTTCCCGCAGCTGAATCTTATTATTCTGTTCGCTGCCTGCCTATATATTCAGCATAGTATCCTTCGAGGCTTTTGTTTATTTCCTCCCCTAATTCCGTTTTACCGTTTTCAATACAGAATCCGGCGGCCCGTGAAGTATATTGTATAGCGCTCTGTATCTCATATTCGGCAGAACTGAAAACATAAGGATTTTGTTTCAGGTAATAGTCCAGCCGGCTGAAATAATAATTACGGAGATCTCCGGTCATTTCCGCGGCCCTTTCCTTCTCCCCTGCAATAAAGCATGCCTCAATAAGATCGGTGTAATAAGGATCATAGGGATAATTATCTAACGGCAGTTCTTCCATGCACCTGTTGATCACCTCAACGGCCTTATCCTTCATTCCTTTCTGAGAAAGCGCCTTTGCAAGCCTTGCATAGACAAGCCGCGATTTAATGACCGAAAGGGTCCGAAGGTGATGGTAATCAAGGTTCACATCACTGTCATTTGCGCCCCTCCAGACGAATTTGTTCATCAGATTATCGTAAAGTATGTCCGAGTCTATCCTCCCGTAGTCTATCCAGCTGGTATTATGTGACTTTATCGGTACCAGCCGGTAGGCAAGGCCTTCAAGCTGGAAATATTCCTCGAGCCCGAGAGCATCATTGTGGTACCCTGTGACGAAGTAAACAGGACGTTCCCAGTTGTTGTGGGCAAGGATATCCAGAACGATCAGCTGACTTTTAAGTATTGAGCTGCCCTTAAGCTGTATATCTATATATGGTACTATCAGGTCTGCATCCTCAGGCCTGACAACACCTGAAGCTAATACTTTGGCCGAATCAACCTTTATTCTTATTGTCCGTGACGGAATAACATCAAGGATCTCTGTCGGGGATATCTGTACTTTGGTGGCCCTGTTATCGCTGCATATATAATCAATCACAGTTGATGCATCGACCGGATCCTTTGTCCTTTCAACGATGAAGACCTGATTATTTATACCGTCATAATACTTCTGAACAGGAAGGGTAACAGGCAACGGATCCGATTCATAGACTTTCCTCTTCATCTGATTGATATACCAGTCGGTATTAAGCAGCATCAGATTGCATACCCTTACATCAGTACGTTTGTCTTCAACTTCCTGGGCGTACCACAGGGGAAAGGTATCATTGTCGCCGTTGGTAAACAGAATAGCATTGGGAGCGCATGTATTGAGGTAATTGAATGCCACATCCCTTGTCAGGTAGCGTCCGGATCTGTCATGATCGTCCCAGTTCTCGAAACCCATCAGCACCGGGACTGCAGCTAGGCACAAAACTGCTGCAAGTGGTGAGGCAGTTTTTTCTCCCAACAGTTTTGAAAAAGCTTCAAACAAAGCCAGAACGCCTAGGCCTATCCATACAGCGAAGAAATAAAACGATCCTGCATATGCATAATCCCGTTCGCGCGGCTGGTTCGGGGACTGATTCAGGTAAAAAACAATTGCAGCTCCGGTCATAATGAACAGGATCAGTATTATCCACCAGTTCCTGATATCACGGTTCAGGTGGTAAAACATTCCCGCCATCCCCAGGATGAAGGGAAGAAGGTAATATTTATTCCTTGAGGTATCGTCCCTGCTCCCCGCGGGAAGATCAGAAGTCCCGACCCTCGGCTCATCCAGAATTTTGATCCCTGTAATCCAGTTGCCATTTATGGCCCCGCCGCTTCCCTGAGTGTCATTTTGCTTCCCGGAATAATTCCACATGAAATATCTGAAATACATGTATCCAAACTGGTAGGAAAACATAAACCTCAGATTTTCAATGAACTTTGGCTTACGCACTAATCTTTTTTCCCCTGAAAGGTCGGTGACTGTGACAGGTGTTCCGGTAATTTTTCCCCACTCCCTGTAAATTTGCCCGTGGTCGCTCTGATCGCTCCACATTCTGGGGAACAATGTCAAAAAGCGCGGATCATATTCACGAACCAGATCATGCCCGGTGATTATGTATTTTCCATCTTCAAGGGCATATTTGGGTTTACCGTCACTGTAATCAATTACAGGCGCGTTGTACCATGGGCCGTGCATAAGGGGTCTTTGCCCGTACTGCTCCCTGTTAAGAAAATAGAGCAGGCTGAAAGGATGGGACGGATCATTCTCATTGAGCGGAGGATTTGCTGAAGACCTTATAACAATAATGGCAATAGAGGAATATCCGATAAGAATAACCATCACTGAGGTAAGTATGGTATTAAGGATCACCATGTTCTTTTTTGCGATATACCATGTAAAAGCGGCAACTGCTGCCAGGGTCAGAAGATTTATAATAACAGAGCCTGAAATGATCCAAATGCCGGTGAGAAATAAAGCGCCTGATGACAATAAAGCTATTCTTTTTTTATCTGAGGAATCCATGGTTGCTTTCAGCGCAACTACAAAGAACAGAACAAGAAGCAAACCATGAAATATCATCCCGCTGTTTGGAAACAATCCCAGAGTGTTAACAAAGAACATATCGAGCCGTGCAGCAATTTTAACCACTCCGGGCATTATGCCATACATAAGCAGGGCAAGTAACAGGAACGATACAGCTATGGAAATTATAAAACCCCTGCGGGTGAATTCATATTTCCTGAAATAATATACCAGAACGATTGCCGGAAGGGTAAGCAGGTTAAGAAGGTGAACACCTATTGACAATCCCATAAGATATGCAATAAAGATTATCCAGTGGTCGGCATGTTCTTCATCGGCAATGTCCTCCCACTTGAGGATGGCCCAGAAAACAACCGCCGTAAAAAGAGATGATGTGGCGTATACTTCCCCCTCAACGGCGGAGAACCAGAAAGAATCCGAGAATGTAAATGCAAGGGCTCCAACCGCGCCTGCACCCATCACTGCAAAAATCCTTGAAGCGACCAGATGATCCTCCCCTTTTATTATGATCTTCCGTGCGAGGTGTGTAATTGTCCAGAACAAAAACAGGATCGTAAATGCACTTGCCAGCGCCGACATGGCATTCACCATGGCAGCAACATTTGATGTATTGCCTCCTGCAAAAAGAGTGAAGAAGCGGGCTATAACCATAAATACAGGATTTCCCGGAGGATGCCCAATCTCAAGCTTGTACGCCGAAGCAATGAACTCACCGCAATCCCACAGGCTGGCTGTAGGTTCCAGGGTAAGGATATATGTAAAGCCGGCGACTACAAAAACAATCCAGCCGGTTATGTTGTTTATCAGCTTGTAATTAGTCATCAGATGGTGATGTTTGCCCGGTAAGGAATTAAGATAATGATATATCGGCGAAAATAGGCAATTTTTTTTAACCGCCCGGCATCAGTTTGTTCTCACGCTAATTTTGCTATTTTTGACAAAACATGTTCACGAGAAACATTTATAAGGCGACATTATTTGTTTTGCTGCTTATTCCGCTGACGGTTCATTCCCAGTATTATGACACCGGCCAGGATCCGGCATCACTGAAGTGGCTGCAGATAAAGACACCCAGATTCAATGTAATATATCCCGAAACATACGGAAAGGGAGGGCCTGCTTTTGCCAGATCGCTTGAGGACGCCTATTCCCGTATCACTCATCTTTTCCCCGGGAGGAAATTCAGGCTGCCGGTGATTATCCACAATCATACGGTTCATTCGAACGGTTATGTGGCATGGGCTCCCAGGCGCATGGAGATATATCCAACACCTGATCAGGAAGCTTTGCCTGTCGATCCCAACACTCAGCTGTCGGTCCATGAAATGACACATGTCATGCAGATGCTATCATTGAAAACAGGTTTTACAAAAGCATTGTCGCTGTTTTCCGGAGAACATTTTCACGGAGCTGTTGCGGGATTGCTTCCGTACTGGTACCTTGAAGGGGATGCAGTATTCGCTGAATCAGCACTAACCGGGGCAGGCAGGGGACACAGCGCCTCATTCCAGAAGAATCTGAAAGCAATAGCAGTCGAAAAGGGGGAAACGTACAGATATGATAAAATACTGAACGGGTCTTTCAGGGACTTTGTACCCAACTATTATGAAACAGGTTTTCAGATGATTGCCTGGTCGAGGCTGAATTATGAACAGGATCTCTGGAACAATGTCCTGAATTTTACAGGAAGTGCCCCTTTTACCCTTAATCCGGTAAATATCTCCCTTTGGAACAAAGAATCCCTGACAAAAAAAAGATTGTTCAGGGAGACCTTTGATACATTGCAGGCAGTGTGGTCAGCCGACGATGAACTATCAAAAAGTGAATCGTATCATATAATAAATCCCGCAAAAGGTAATAAGTACATAAATTATCTTTCACCCGTTCATACAGAGAATGGCTCTGTGATAGCCATAAAAACTTCATTGTCGCACCCTCCTGCGTTTGTTCTTATAGATCCTTCAGGAAGAACCGAAAAAAAATTGCTCAATCCCGGAAACGTCTATCCCCGGTCTATTTCATCCGGGGGAGGAAAGATTGTATGGGTGGAGACCGTAAAAGATCCGGTGTGGGAAAACAGATCATGGTCGGTTGTAAAGATGATGGATATCAGCACAAAAAGAAGAACAAAGGTTACGCGAAAGACAAGATATATGTCAGCGACAATATCCCCGGATGGAAATCTTATTGCCGCCGCTGAAAACAGTGTGGAGAACGTTAACTCACTGGTTCTTATACATGCGTCGGATAGCCGGCTGATGGCAAGATTTCAGTCTCCCGGGAATGTCTATCTTCAAAGGCCTGCCTGGAGTGACTCCGGCGAAAAAATCACTGTTATTTTTTTAACAGCAGAGGGAGAAGGCATAATGTCATTCGATATGGCTGACAGGTCGTGGAAAACCCTCATTGAGGCTGACAGGAATGATCTTCAGTCCTCATTTCTGCGAAATGATTCCCTTTTCTTTGTAAGTTCTGTGTCCGGGACGGAAAATGTATGGCTTATGACCCCTGACAAAAAACACCATCCTGTCACCCGTTCGAGGTTCGGCGCAACTGATGTCAGTATCCGGGGATCAGCAATTATTTTTTCAGACTATACTTCTGCGGGAAACAACATCTGTTACACCACCCTTCCCGATGTTCCGCCGGAAAAAGATTTTCACGACAGCAGACCTTCATACCTGATGAGCCGTCTGCAGCCAGATCTGATCCATGACACATCAGTCCCTGATGAAACTACCTATGAACCTGTCCGGTACAGGAAGTGGCAGCATCTTTTCAGGTTTCACAGCTGGATGCCTTTCTACGCTGATATTGATGCCATCACGTCAGATCCTGCAGCAGTGAAACCGGGATTTACTCTTATGACTCAGAACAGTCTCAGCACACTTATTTCATCTCTCGGATATGAATATTCCGGTGAGCGGCACAAATTCCATTCAAACATTGAATGGCACGGATGGCCGCTGGTCATCGATTCACGGATTGATTACGGCCATCAGCCTTTGATTGAAAAGTTTAACATGTCCGGGGAGTCAATAGAAGATCCTGTTGACATTAAGCCTGGTTTAGATGTCACCACCAGGGTCTATCTGCCCCTTTTATTCAACAATGGCGGATTCATTCAGTCTGCCAGCATTTCTCTGTCAATGCTGAATCAGAATAAATATCTGTATATAAGGGAGGAACGGGTTTACGACAGCTGGCAGACACAATTCACGGGCCGTTTTTATCTGGCGAACTACCAGAGGATGGCTATCCGCGACATACATCCGAAATGGGCGCAGATGATTGACCTCAGCTATTCGCTATCGCCCTTCGACAGAAAGTTTTACGGTCCGAGAGGAACAATACGGACATCTTTTTATTTTCCCGGCATTTTTCCAAATAACGGGATCAAGCTGAATTTTGAAGCTGAAAAACAGGATACTGAACTTTTCATGTGGAGTAACAGGACTTCCTTTTCAAGGGGTTATAAGAGCGGAAGCCGGCTTTTCGGATCAGTAGTTGATATTACTTCGGAAGAAATAGTGTTTTTCTCAGCGGATTATTTCATGCCTTTGGTTTATCCTGACTTCAACATCATGAGTTTTCTGTATCTCACAAGGATCAGGGCGGACCTTTTCAGTGACTTTACAAGAGGCACCGGCAATTATATAATCAAACAATCATCTTCAGGTGAGCTAACCAGGGAGTACCATGGCTACAGTGAATATTTCAACTCTTTCGGAGTGGAACTGATGTCAGATTTTTATCTGCTGAGGATGCCGTTCATGATTTCAGCAGGAGTTCAGGCTTCCTGGCGTGAGTTAGGATATATGCCTCATCTTAAGGTATTATTCAATATCAATCTCTTCGGAATGAATATCGGAAGTACAAAGTTCTGATCCCTGATTATTTCATTTCCCGCGCAGTCCTTTTAATAAGCTCCCAGGCTTTATCAACATGATCGCTACTGACATTTGTCTGGGCTGTAACCATCCTGAGGGTGTAATTTCCGTTTATCACAGTATGTGTAAGATACAATTTCCCTGAATCGTTAAGACAATGATTCAGTTTCCTGTTTATTAGGTTAAGGGTTTCTTCGTCTGTTCCGGCGGGCCTGTAACGGAAACAGACCACGCTGAGGGAAACGGGTGAGGCAAGTTCAAAATCATGCTCCTGTGATATCACGCCTGCAAGGCGGTTTGCCAGGCTGATGTGATACCTGATCTTTTCGCGAAGCCCCTCAACGCCATACATTCTTATTACGCTCCACAGCTTAAGTGCTCTGAACCTTCTCCCAAGAGGCACGCCCCAGTCGCGGTAGTCATTTACCGCTCCTCTTGTCCTTGTTTTAAGGTATTCCGGAAGTATTTCAAATGTCTTTATCAGGAGCCCGGGATTACGCACAAAATAAGCCGAACAATCAAAATTAACAAACATCCATTTGTGAGGATTAAAAACGAATGAGTCGATGTATTCCTTTCCCTCCAGAATATTCTGATATTCGGGCAAAATAAGGGCTGTACCGCCCATTGCAGCATCAACGTGGAGCCATATATCATTTTCGGAACAAATCTCTCCTGCGGCTTTTAAAGGGTCAATTGCGGCAACACCTGTGGTTCCTAAAGTGGCAATGACACAACACGGGATAAAACCCCTGTGTTTATCCCCGGCCACCGCCTCACGAAGCTCTGATATATTCATGGAAAAGTCATTGCTGACGGGTATCCTGACAAGATTTTCCCTTCCTATACCGGCAATTTTCACCGCCTTTTCAACTGATGAATGGGTATGTTCGGTGCAATAGACCCTCAGAACCCCGGCACCGGACGCGCCAACAGAATTGATTTTGAAATCTGTGGTTTTTTCCCTCGCTGTCAGAACCGATGCCAGTGTTGCAGTAGAGGCACTTTCCTGAATAACTCCTTCAAAGCAGGAAGGGAGCCCGATAAGATCCCTGAGCCAGATCATCATTTTTTCTTCAAGTTCAGCTGCTGCCGGTGATGTTTCCCATATCATGCACTGGGCCCCGAGGGTGGCTGTGATCATTTCTGCAAGAACTGACGGGGGGCTGGTATTTGCAGGGAAATAGGCAAAGAAATTCGGGCTTTGCCAGTGTGTGATCCCCGGCATGATTATCTCCCTGAAATCCTGCATAAACTGACCGAAAGACTCAGGTTTCTCAGGTGGTTTATCCGGTATCTTCTCAAAGATATCACGCGGACACACTGCAGATTTCACGGGATAATTCCCGGCATCATTCATATAATCTGCCATCCAGTCAACAAGTTCATGCGCATGTTTCCTGAATTCATCTGCTGTCATAAAAACGGGCTATTTTATTGACTCGGTAAGAAGAATGATCCTGTTCATTTTTACTTCTATCACGCCTCCGTCTATTTCATATATCTTCTCCTGGTCAGCCATATCAACTACAATGACCAGACCTTTATCGAGTGTCGAAATTATCGGAGCATGATCTTTTAAAACCTGGAAGGACCCTTTTTTGCCGGGAACGCGGACTGATTTAATATCTCCTTCAAATACTTTTTTCTCGGGAGTAATAATTTCAATTTTCATTACATGCGATTAGTCGGCAGAAAGCAATTCTCAGCCGGGTTATTTTGACTGTGCAAGTATTTTTTCACCTTTTTCAATTGCATCTTCAATTGTTCCCACGAGCATGAACGCAGATTCGGGGTACTGGTCAACTGAGCCGTCAAGAATCATATTGAATCCTTTTATGGTATCCTCAATTGATACCAGCGCACCTTTTATTCCGGTAAACTGTTCTGCAACATGAAAAGGCTGGGAAAGGAAACGCTGGACTCTTCTGGCACGGTGGACAACCAGCTTGTCTTCCTCCGATAATTCATCCATTCCCAGAATTGCAATAATATCCTGAAGCTCGTTATATCTCTGCAGAATTTCTTTTACCCTCTGTGCGCATTTATAATGGGCTTCGCCCACTATATCGGCCGACAGGATCCTTGATGTTGAATCAAGCGGATCTACTGCCGGGTAAATACCAAGCTCGGAAATTTTTCGGCTCAGTACTGTAGTGGCATCGAGATGGGCAAATGTTGTAGCCGGTGCTGGATCGGTAAGGTCATCGGCAGGTACGTAAACAGCCTGTACTGATGTTATAGAACCATGCCTTGTTGAGGTAATTCTTTCCTGCATTATACCCATTTCGGTTGCAAGTGTCGGCTGGTAACCAACAGCTGAGGGCATCCTTCCAAGGAGCGCAGAAACCTCCGATCCGGCCTGTGTAAAGCGGAACACGTTATCCATGAAGAACAATATGTCCCTGCCACCGCTTTTTTCATCGCCATCCCTGAAATGTTCTGCAACAGAAAGTCCTGAAAGTGCAACCCTTGCCCTTGCTCCGGGTGGCTCATTCATTTGTCCGAAAACAAGCGCCAGCTTCGATTCCCTAAGGGCTTCCCTGTCAACTTTTGACAGATCCCAACCACCTGATTCCATGTTTTTAAGAAAATCCTTCCCGTAAGTTATAACCCCCGCTTCGAGCATCTCGCGGAGAAGGTCATTACCTTCCCTTGTCCTTTCACCGACTCCTGCAAACACAGAGAGGCCTGAATAAGCTTTTGCGATATTGTTAATGAGTTCGAGAATAACAACCGTTTTTCCCACTCCGGCTCCTCCGAAAAGTCCTATCTTTCCTCCCTTTGAGTAGGGTTCAATCAGATCGATAACTTTGATCCCTGTATAGAGAACTTCTTTTTCAGTTGAGAGATCATCATATTTGGGAGGTTTACGGTGAATAGGATAACCGCCTTTTTTGTCAAGTGTTCCCAAACCGTCTATAGCTTCACCTGTAACATTCATGAGACGGCCCTTTATCTGTTCCCCTATTGGCATTGTGATTGGCGAGCCTGTGGCCACAACATCCATCCCCCTGCGAAGACCGTCGGTTGAATCCATTGCAATGGCCCTTACAGTATTTTCACCGATATGCTGCTGACATTCCACTACAAGTACCGACCCGTCATCTCTTTTTATCTCAAGAGCGTCATATATATCCGGCATCTCACTTTCTTTCCTTTCAAATGAAACATCAATAACCGGTCCTATGATCTGGCTTATTTTTCCTGTATTTTTTGCCATTGTGTCAGATAATTTTAAAAAGATACAAATTTACTATAATATGCTTTATGTCTTAATCCCGTTCTGTTCATCTTTCTTAAAAGTTACTGTCAGTGCTCGCGTCCAAGAAGAGAGTCTGTCAGATCAATAAGCTCTTCCTTGCGTTCCCGCGGCATTTCTACCAAATCAAGTGTATTCAGTGCGGTTCTGATGTACGAGCCTGCCACGGCCTCAGTAATTTTCTTAATATTCAGCTGATTATATATTGCTTTCACTGCCATGATCTTTGATTCAGGTTCCACACTGTCTTTCCTGAATAACTCCTGAAGATTCTTTTTTTGCTCAGTATTTCCCAGCTCAACGGCTTTTATGTATAAAAATGTCTTCTTGTTTGCTGCTATATCTCCCCCGTGAACTTTCCCGAATACAACCGTATCGCCGTACAGATCAAGAAGATCATCCTGTATCTGAAATGCAAGTCCGATATTTTTCCCAAATTCACCCATCAGTTCACAGTTTTTTTCTTCGGTGTCGCCGAAGCATGCTCCGATCTTTGCCGAAGCAGCTATCAGTGCAGCTGTTTTAAGTTCTATCATTTTCAGGTACTCTTCCTGTGTAACGACGGAAGCTTTTTCGAAGTCCATATCAAGCTGTTGGCCGATACAGACATTAATAGCTGCTCTGTTGAATATTTTCAGCACTCTCTGCAATATCCGGGCCGGTGAATGCAGAAAGCATTCGTTTGCTATAAATGCCATCACATCGCCTGAAAGTATTGCCTGGTTAATGTTCCACTTGCTGTGTACGGAGGCCATATTGCGTCTTATCAGAGCCTGATCCATAATGTCATCATGCACAAGGGTAAAATTATGGAAGATCTCGAGGCCTGTAACCGGCATCACAGCATCATCAATCTTATCTGAAAAAAGATTGTACGACATAAGGGCCAGAACCGGCCGTAGCCGTTTACCTCCAATTGAAAGCACATAGCGGACAGGATCAAACAGCCGCTCCGATTCAGCATCGAACGTAAGGCTTATCAGCGCCTTATCAATGATTTTTTTTAGCTCGGCCTGATTATACATTATAATTTTTTCAAATCCTGGTATCACTTACTGCTAACCCTTCAGAGCCTCAGCACCGCTTGTCACTTCAAGAATCTGACTGGTAATTGCTGCCTGTCGTGCCTTGTTATATTGCAGTGTAAGTTCACGGATCATGGTTGTGGCATTATCAGTCGCCTTGTGCATCGCTGTCATTCGTGCCCCGTGTTCTGCAACATATGAATCAAGAACAGCTTTATAGAACTGAATTTTGAGTGATTTTGGGATAAGCTCTTTTACTATTTCCTCTTTTCCGGGTTCATATATATAATCTGAAGACATATTTTCTGCATGCTCATCAGCTGAGTCGGCCTCAACGGGCAGGAATGTCTCGCAGGTCAGTATTTGCACGGCAGCATTTTTAAAATGATTGTAAACGATTTCCACATGATCGTATTCATGTGCCAGATAGCTTTTCATAATGTCTCCTGCAGCAACAGCAGCGTTTTCAAAGTTAAGCTCGTTCAGCAGGTTATTATATTCTCCCGCCACTTTAAGTTTTGATTTACGGAGAAAATCAAATCCCTTTTTTCCTATTGCTGTAAAATGGAGGTTTCCGTTCCTGAAATGTTCGGGATACTTCTCAAGGATAATTCTTCTGGCTTCCCTGATAATATTTGAATTGAAGGCCCCGCACAGACCCCTGTTAGATGTTACAAGAACTATAAGGATCTTTTCCGAAACAGGTCTTTTCCCGTAAATACCTGAAAGCTGGGAGCCTGCGAGGCTTTTTGTAAGGTCGACAAGTATTTCATGAAGCTTGCCTGCATAGGGCCTGAGCCTGACTATCTTGTCCTGTGCCTTTCTGAGCTTTGCAGCTGAAACCATCTTCATGGCCGATGTTATCTGCCGTGTTGATCTGACAGATACAATTCTGGTTCTTATAGCTTTTAAGTTTGCCATCAGCGATATGTTCTTCTCTGGTCCCTTTTAAGGTTTGTATTTTGCTGCAATCTCTTCCGCTACTTTTTCCAGCACATCGGTAATTTTGTTTGTTATGGTGCCCTCCGCAAGGGTGTCGAGAACATCGCGGTGTTTAAGGTCAAGGTATTCAATAAAATCCTTTTCAAATTCTTTTACCTTATTTACCGGCACATTCTTAAGTAGTCCTGTTGTACCGCAATAGATTATTGCAATCTGTTTTTCAACAGGTACAGGATTATACTGGCCCTGCTTGAGAATTTCAACGTTTTTTGCGCCTTTGTTGAGTATTGCGAGAGTTGACGGATCAAGGTCAGAGCCAAATTTTGAGAATGCTTCCAGTTCACGGTATTGTGCCTGGTCAACCTTAAGGGTCCCCGCAATTCTCTTCATTGCTTTCACCTGCGCATTTCCTCCCACTCTTGATACAGAAATACCTACGTTTATAGCCGGCCGCACTCCTGAATTAAAAAGTCCTGACTCAAGAAATATCTGGCCGTCGGTAATTGAAATGACATTGGTGGGAATATATGCGGAAACGTCGCCTGCCTGTGTTTCAATAATGGGCAGGGCAGTAAGTGACCCTCCTCCTTTCACCATATGTCTGATATTTTCAGGAAGGTCGTTCATCTTTTTTGCAACTTCATCTGATTCAATGATCTTAGCTGCCCTCTCCAGAAGTCTTGAATGCAGATAGAACACATCGCCAGGGTACGCTTCGCGGCCGGGCGGACGTCTCAGCAGAAGTGAAACCTCCCTGTACGAAACAGCCTGTTTTGAGAGATCATCATAGATTACCAGTGCATCCCGTCCGGTATCTCTGAAAAACTCTCCTATTGCTGCTCCGGCAAAAGGTGCATAGAACTGGGATGCAGCAGGATCGGATGCCGTGGCAAGTACAATAACTGTGTATTCAAGAGCTCCGTATTCTTCCAGAATTTTGGCTATGTTTGCCACTGTTGAGCCCTTTTGCCCTATAGCTACATAAATGCAGAATACAGGCTTTCCCTTTTCAAAATTGCTTCTCTGATTTATGATAGTATCGATGGCAATTGCCGTTTTGCCGGTCTGGCGGTCACCGATTATAAGTTCCCTCTGTCCTCTGCCTATAGGGATCATAGCGTCAATCGGCTTGATACCGGTCTGAAGTGGCTGTTTTACCGGCTGTCTGAAAATTACCCCGGGTGCTTTACGTTCAAAAGGCATGTCATATAATTTACCTTCAACGGGTCCCTTGCCGTCAAGCGGCTGCCCGGTAGGAGTTATTACCCTGCCAAGAAGTCCTTCCCCCACTCCTATTGAAGCTATACGGCCGGTGCGTTTTACAATGTCGCCTTCATTGATTTCTTCAGAAGGGCCCAGTAATACGGCACCGATATTATCTTCCTCAAGGTTCAGTACAATGGCTTCCATACCATTCTCGAATTCTATAAGCTCATTCGACTGAGCGTTTGCAAGCCCGTAAATACGAGCTATTCCGTCACCAACCTGTAAAACAGTTCCAACTTCTTCAAGTTCAACTCCTGTCTGAATACCTTCAAGCTGCTGTCTGAGGATCTTTGAAACTTCTGCTGGTTTAATGCTTGCCATATCCGTGTTGTTTAATTTCTGCCTGTATTATTGATAGTCAGGATAACTGTTTTCCTGTCAATTCTTTCCTTATTTTCCTGAGTTTATTGCGTATACTTGCATCAATATACCCGTCATCTATCTTAAGAATAAACCCGCCTATGATGGTTTCATCAATTTTTTCTTTAAGCTCAACCTTTGTACCGGAGGCTGATGAAATCATCCGGGAAATTTTCTCTTTCATTCCGGAGCTTAACTCCCTGGCTGTCGTTAATATGCATTCGGTTATACCCTTATGCTTTTTTGTACTGTTCATAAAATTCCTGGCTATGGAAGGGATATAGCTTTCCCTTCCGTTCCTGACAACAAGATCGATAAGAGACATGGTTATATTCTGCACGTCTTTGCCGAAAATCCCGTGAAGAGTTTTTGATTTGATTTCCGGTCTTATGACCGGGCTGTTCAGAAACTCCATGAACTCCTCATTTTTACAGATTTCGGAAATAAGCTTCATGTCTTTGCTGACATTATCAAGCAGATCATTTTCAAGAGCTGTATCAAACAAAGCCTTTGAATATCTGACTGATATTTTACTGTCGTTCATTTACAAATAACCTTCTAGTTCCTACTTAAATCGATCTCTGACAGATAATTGTCAATAAGCTTTTCTTGTTCGCCCGTTTGTTTCAATCTTTCTCCGAGAAGCTTTGATGCAATATCAATTGAAAGTTCAGCCACCTGCTCACGTATTTCAGAAAGGGCTGCTGCTTTTTCTCTTTCAATTCCTGCCTTAGCCTTTTCAACAATTTTTTCTGCCTCTTCTGTTGCTTTGCCTTTGGCTTCGGCAATAAGCTTATCCCTGATCTCCCTGGCTTCTTTCAGTATTATCTCCCGCTCCTCGCGTGCCTTTCTCAGTATTACTTCATTGTCGCTCTGGAGTTTTTTCATTTCCTCCCGTGCTTTTTCCGCCGATGCGAGTGATCCCTTAATAAGTTCCTCTCTCTGCTTTACGGCGCCCAGGATTGGTTTCCACGCATATTTTTTCAAAATCAGAAAGAACAATGAAAAAATAAGCACTGTCCAGAAGATTGTCCCTATTGCAGGGGTTGTCAGGCTGCTGCTGATTAAGATCATATCTTGTTTTTTAAATTTTCTCTGAAAGAAATCCCGCAACCAACCGTTGAAGGATTTCACTTTTGTCTAAGCAATAAGAGCAACTACAACGCCAAAAAGTGCAACACCTTCAATAAGAGCTGCTGAAATGATCATTGCGGTTTGGATTTTGGTTGCAGCTTCAGGCTGTCTGGCTATGGCCTCCATGGCTGATTGTCCGATTTTTCCGATGCCAAGCCCTGCTCCTATAACCGCAAGACCTGCTCCGATTGCTGCTAATGTACCTGTCATAATGTTTCTGTTTAATTATACAATAAAAAAATCAATGATGTTCGTCGTGTGTTGCCAGGCTTATAAACAGTGCCGACAACAGGGTAAAAACATATGCCTGAAGGAAAGCCACCAGTAATTCAAGGCAATCCATGAATATTACAAATATTATTGATACCGGTGCAACTGCCAGTGATCTGAAGATGAAGATCAGGCATACAAGGCTCAATACGATGATATGCCCGGCAGTAATGTTTGCAAACAATCGGACCATCAGGGCAAATGGCTTGGCCAGCATACCCATTATCTCAACCGGGACCATGATAGGCATAAGCCACAGAGGAACACCCGGGGTTGCAAATATATGTCTCCAGTAGGATTTTGTACCGTTGAGCTGTATAATAAAAAATGTAAATAAGGCAAGGGTAAGTGTCACGGCTAAATTTCCCGTAACATTAGCCCCGAAAGGAGGAGGAAAGGGTACAAGTCCCATTATATTGTTAATGAGAATAAAAAAGAAGACCGAAAGCAGGTAAGGCATGAATTTCTCAAATTTTTTCTCCCCGATATTCGGAATGGCTATATCATCGCGTACAAACAGTATTATTGGTTCAAGGAAACTCTGAATACCTCTTGGGTGGCTTATACCCATTTTCTTATACGAGTGAGAGAGGGAGAGAAATAACCAGAGGCCTATAAGTGCTGCTCCAAGCATTCCGATAACAGCCTTGGTCATTGAGAAATCGAGGGGGATGTATTCATTATCAATCTGCCCGTGCTCATCAATCTGAACGATTTTCCCCTTATGAGTTCCTTCCGATGCTATTATGAATCCTTTATAATCGTGCCCGTGGGCCAGCCTCCCTGAGGAAAAAAGATGAAGCCCCGATTCTTTACTGTAAAGGATTACAGGAAGATATATTGCAACATGTTCCCCATTCTTTTTTGTAAGTATGTGCCATTCGTGAGAATCGCCGATATGCTCCAGAATAAAACTGCTGGCATTGAATTCCTCTTCAGCGGCAGGATGGGAGTGCTCTTCTCCCCCAAAAACAGGGATGGGAAAAACCAAAAATACAAAAAGCAAAAATCCTGCAATATTTAATGTTTTCAAATCAGTTTTTGTTTTCTAAAGATCTGGTTTTTAATGTATTCAACATTGCAATTGTTGCATACAAAGTGAATGCTAAATATAGCATAAAAAACAATAACAAAGAGGAAGGTGTATTTTTTTTGCCTGCAAAAAACCAGAGAAGAGCAAGAACCAGCTCCAGAATCAGCTTAAGGCTGAAAGCTATAATCAGGTGCATGGTCCCTTCCGCCTGGTCTTTCTTTTGCCCCCGGGAAAAAATATAAAGGCAGATTGTGGTAATCAAAGTATATGAAACCGTAAGCCATAAAAGGTCGCTCAGCAAAAAATCTGGCCTGAATGCTGTTTTTGCCAGACAACCTGCCAGGATTATAACGGCATCCATTAACAGCAAAAAGATCAGGTATCTGTAGAATGTTCTCAAAAATCAGGGTCGCTTAATAAAGTCCCTAAGGGATGTATAAAGAGCCGCAAAAACTCCAAGCAAAGAAAGAATTATCGTAAAAACAGGGGTATTCATCTCCAGCATTTTGTCAAGCCTTGTGCCGCCCCAGGTTGCCACCAGAATGATGGCTATCATCTGAAACGCCATGCCTGAGTAGCGTGCAAAATCATGCAATCCGCTACTTTTCTGCTCTTTCTCCTCCTTTTTCGGATCCTTTTGTTCTTGGGAGGTTGTTTTCTTCGTGATTTTCACTTTCGCTCATTTTGCAATTTCCTGTAAATTTGGCTCCCGGCTCTATAGATAGCTTGAAAGTGATTATGTCACCAACAATCTTTGAAGCTGCCTTCAAAGTAAGTAACTGTCCAACAGATATTTTTCCCTCAACAGAGCCTGATACCTCTGAATTTTTACAGTGTACTTCACCGTTAACCCTGCCTGTAGGTCCGATCACCACTTTACCCTTTGTTGCCAGATTACCGGTAAGCAATCCGTCTATGCGTATGTCACCGTTCGATTTGACATCCCCCGTGATTTCGGTTCCGCTGCTAATCAGGTTTATGTTTGTATTATCTGTTTCATTGAATTTTCCCATAATTCTTTCTAGTTTAACGGATACTTTGATAATAACTCGCAAATATAAAAACTATTGCAGAGAAAAGAAGATTGTTAATATTCTTTTCTCAGAAGCAGCCGGTTACCGGTAAAATGAATCACAATATCGGGATGAGAAAAAACTGGATTTCAGCCGGCTTTTACGGGTTGTCAAGAGGAAACTGGCGTTTTTGCGGGAACTGATATTTATTCAGGATCGTAAGCCCACTTAAGATAAACAGATCCCCATGTAAAGCCTCCTCCGAAGGCAGCAAGTATAAGTTTGTCGTTTTTTCTGAGTTTTTTCTCATGTTCCCATAAAACCAGCGGAATTGTTGCAGCAGTTGTATTTCCGTAATTTTCTATGTTTACCATGACCTTTTCCGGGGGAAGTCCCATTCTTTTGCCTGTAGCATCGATAATCCTCAGGTTAGCCTGGTGGGGTACCAGCCATGCTATATCTTCCGGTTTCAGGTTGTTCCGCTCCATCACTTCAACGGCAATGTCTGCCATGTTAACCACTGCAAATTTGAAAACGCTCTGTCCTTCCTGGTATACAAAATGTTCATGTGCATCAACGGTTTCATGGGATGCCGGCCTCAAAGAGCCTCCTGCCTTCATATGAAGAAATTTCACTCCGGAGCCGTCAACGCGGAAGATATAATCCATTACACCATACTCTTCCGTTGTAGGTTCCAGGAGAACGGCGCCGGCTGCATCTCCAAAGAGAGGGCATGTTGTACGATCTGAATAATCGGTAATGGAAGACATTTTATCAGCACCCACCACAATTACTTTTTTATGCCTTCCCGACTCAATATATGATGCCCCCGTCTGAAGGGCAAAAAGAAAACCCGAGCAGGCTGCCCCAAGATCAAAACTGAAGGCATTTTTTATTCCCGTTTTATCGGATATTATGTTGGCTGTTGCAGGGAAGGCCATGTCGGGAGTTATCGTGGCACATATAAGCAGGTCTATTTCATCGGGGGAGGTATGTGTTTTTTCAAGAAGCCCCCTTACTGCATTTTCCCCCAGATCTGAAGTTCCCATCCCTTCACCTTTAAGTATCCTCCTCTCCTTTATTCCGACTCTTTGCATAATCCATTCATCGGACGTGTCAACCATTTTTGAAAGCTCGTGGTTGGTGAGCCGATACTCCGGAACCCAGGCATTGATACCTTTGATGGCTGCCCGTATTTTACTCATTTCCTAAATAGCTTCGATTATTTTTTGCGCCAGATTGGCTTTTACCACATCCCTCGTCTGGAGGATCATGTTCATAATGGCTTTTCGCTGTGAAATACCATGACCAATAACCACATTGGCGTTTATGCCTACAATTGGTGTACCGCCGATATTTTCAAAATCAAGCCGGTCAAAAAATGCATCAGAAAATCCCCGCGAGTTAAATATGGCATGGAAGGCTTCTGCCTGCTTCAGTATAATATTACCGACAAATCCGTCACAAACAACAACATCGGTCATCTGTTCGCGGAAAAGGGAATTCCCTTCAATATTCCCGCTGAAATTAAGCCCCGGATGTTCCTTCATAAGTTCATAGGCAGCTTTCACCGACGGCGTTCCCTTAGTCTCTTCAATACCAATATTCAACAATCCAACCGAAGGATTATCTATACCGAGAACAAATTTTGCGTAAATGCTTCCAAGCATGCCATACTGTAAAAGCACATCAGGTTTGGAGTCAGGATTAAGACCAACGTCAAGTATGATGGAATCGCGGCCATCGATATTCGGAATAATTGTTGCCAGAGCAGGTCTGAATACTCCGGGGACGACATTGACCGTATAGCTTGCGCCAACAAGCATCGCACCTGTGTTGCCTGCACTGCAGAAGCCATCGAGACGGCCGGTCTTGAGCATGCCGTATCCTATTGCTATGCTTGAATTCTTCTTCTGGGAAAATGCTTTTGCAGGGTGATCTCCCATTCCGATTACCTCAGCGGACGGAACGATTTCAAAAGCAGAACTGCCGACATTCATTGCTTCAAGCTTTGAACGTATGAAAGATTCGTCTCCTATCAAAGTGAGGTACTCGTTTCCTGAAAGTCGGGTAAGTGAATCAACGGCTCCCTCAACACATGCATCGGGCGCAAAATCCCCCCCCATTATATCGATGCCGATTCTCATGATATCGCCACTAAATCAGATAATATCAGGCCTTTATATTCTTTTCTACCGCCGGTTTGCCCCTGTAATAGCCACATTCGGGACATACCCTGTGGTAAAGGACCGAAGATCCGCAGTTTGAGCAGGTGCTTACAGTAGGTTCGGTTGCTTTGTAATGTGTGCGGCGCTTATCTCTTCTTGTCTTGGAGTGTTTTCTTTTTGGATGTGCCATTTTAACAGCTTATTAATTGTTTTCCATCAGTTTTTTTAATTCTTCCCATTGATGATGATTTTCGCTTTCCTCACTTTTGACAAGGTATTCATCAAGCTTCCTTAACATAACAGGATCGCAGGTTACGTTTCCCTGATCATCACCGGGATGCACCCTTTGGATAGGAAGAGCCAGATGTATGAATTCATACAGGTACTGCTTCAGATCAAGCTCATGGTCAGGAGAAGGAATGGTTATTATTTCAGGATCACTGTCGTCGAATACCCTGCCGGCTTTGACCAGGAGTCTGTTTTCAGTGTGAATCCCGTAATAAAACATCTCCAGGCAGCGGTCACAGCTTATCCTGACTTTTCCTGATATGCTGATATAAAGATCCAGATGTGCCGACATTTTATTGATTTCAGCAATTGCATTCAGGTCTCCCTCCTTTATCTCCGATTCATCAAACAGGTCAAAAAACTCTTTGTTTATTTCAAACTTAAACGTGTGCCGTCCGTCTTTTAATCCCTTCAATGGTATACTAAATGATCCGGACATTTTTCAATTTTTGGACTGCAAAAATAAAAATCCTTCTGCAATTAAAAAAATTATGAACAAAAAAGTAACATTTAATTTAAAAACAGACCGTTTGCCGGTAATTTACCGCAATTGGCCGAATTACTATTTAGGGAATTAATATACCCGGCTAATTTTGATCCGGAATTTAACGATACTTGAAATGGCTGGAAATGATCATCGTCCCTTCAGAAAAAAGGAACATCATCCAAGAGTAAGTTTTGGTCTGTTTCTGATAGCTCTGGGAGCAGCGTTGCTTGTAGCAACGAATGACATGCTTAACCTGGGCGGCATCCGGGAATATTTTACATGGAAGACTGCCATGATCTTTATAGGGGTGCTGCTTATTCTTAATCTCCAGTTTATCGGAGGATTACTTTTAATAGCCGGCGGTGCCTGGTTTATGCTTGATGATATTTTTATTGAGGTACCTGAAATAATCCGGACCGTTTACTGGCCCGGAATATTAATCATTGCCGGCCTGATTTTTATCGTCACATCACTTTTCAGAAAAAAAACTTAAGCGTAACTTATTATTAATTTTGAATATACAATTTTGATGTCATGGAAACAAATGAAAATTTTAATGCCAGGGAGCCCTTCAGATCAAATAACAGGGTAATAATAGGGGTACTCCTTGTTCTGGTCGGATTGTTCCTTGTTGTCAGAAATACCGGTTTATTTCCTGACTACCTCGACAACATAATATTCAGCTGGCCAATGCTTCTTGTAACAATAGGACTTGTAATGACCCTGGGTTCAACAGAAAGGACTGCTGGTGTAATAGTAATGGCAGTAGGCGGATTTTTTCTCATACCAAGGATATTTAACGAGACATTCCACATCTACAATTTGTTCTGGCCTTCGATATTTATTATTGCGGGAATATTGTTCATCGTCAGTAAAAGGCATGGATGGAATATTGAATCAAAGAGCACAGCCGGAGATGATTTCATTGATTATGTGAATATTTTCAGCGGTGGCGAACGGCAGATAGTATCCCAGAATTTCAGGGGTGGAAAAATCTCAGCTGTTTTCGGAGGAATAGAGCTCGACCTCACAAAAGCCAGGCTTTCTCCAGGCAGATCGGAGCTTGAAGTTGCATGTGTCTTCGGAGGCGCAACAATTGTTGTCCCCGACGACTGGTTCATAACTATTGAAGTGACTCCGGTACTTGGTGGTTTCAGCGATTCAAGAAAACTCAGGCCCGGCAGGGTTGTTGATTCCGATAAACATCTTACAATCAAAGGCGCTGTTGTTTTTGGAGGGGGTGAAATAAAAAGTTACTAAGGAAGCTGAGATGAAGCACCCCGTACTTGCAAGCAGGACAAGATTAATTATCTGGTGGATAGCCTGGTTGTTCCTTGTGGCCGGGCAGTTGCAGCTGTTTTACTTCGCTTACGGGAAATTCAATATTGTCTTTGCAGCTGATGGAATTGTGTCACTTGTAGTTTATTCTGGAGTAGCTCTTTCATTATGGTACCCGTTCAGCTTTTTCAATACCGGAAAATCGGGCACAGCACCTGTTATATTGAATCTCCTCCTCAGCGGGGCAATCTCGATAGTACTGTGGACCGTAATTACAAAATATGTTTTGTTAATCACGCTTCCCGGTTTCAGTGAATTTCCTGTTTACTGGGATTCTACTTTTCCTTACAGAATAGGAACAGGCCTTTTTATTTACAGCCTCATAGTGCTGACCTATTATTTGTTTACCAGCCTCACAAACCTTTCGGAAAAAAAGGCCAGAGAGGCCAGACTTGAAAGCCTTGTGAAGGAAACCGAGCTGAAAATGCTCCGTTCACAAATAAATCCGCATTTTTTGTTCAACAGCCTTAATTCGATCAGCTCCCTGACAATAAATGATCCGGATAAAGCAAGGGACATGGTAATAAAATTATCGGATTTCATGAGATATGCACTTTCACAAAAGGATGAACAGGCAATATCACTGAGAAGCGAACTTGATAACCTGAAGCTGTACCTTGATATAGAAAAAATACGATTTGGAGACAGGTTGTCAACTGAAGACAGTATCGATGAAAAGTGTCTGGATGTGAAACTGCCGGTAATGATACTGCAGCCTTTATATGAAAATGCCATCAAGCATGGTGTTTATGAAAGCACCGAATCGGTCAGGATAAAAACCGAGGTATCGTGCAACAATGGATATCTTGTTATCATAATCAACAATAATTATGAGCAGGTCCTCTCTTCGGCCAGGGGCACCGGTACGGGTTTGCTAAATGTATCCAGAAGACTCGACCTGTTTTACGGAAACAGGGCTTCAGTCAAAACAACCAGGGAAAAAGGATTATATACAGTGACGCTTTTTATCCCTGTCCAATGATGTAAACCGGGAAATTAACTAAATTTGTCAAGTTTAAAACAAGTGTCTGGTACATCTGTTGTATTTTATGGCCGCAGAACAGCATCAGAGGTATCGTGGTTTATGACACATGTTACAAAACGTGGCTCTTTATCTCTTCAGGTTGTCAACAAGGAGATAAACCCGGGCAATCTGAATACAAAATATTAGTGATCCGATGTACTACGGATTTAACTCAGGCTCACATCTTTAATTTATCATGGAAAAGAAGATAAAAGCTTTAATAATTGAAGATGAAGCTCCTGCCCGTCAGATAATCAGACACTATCTTGAAGAACTTGATTATGTGGAGATAATCGCTGAATGCGCTGATGGTTTTTCGGGTCTGAAGTCAATTTCAATGATGAAGCCTGAACTTGTTTTCCTTGATATTCAGATGCCGCGGCTGACAGGTATTGAACTTGTTGAGGTTCTTACCGAAAAGCCGGAAATAATATTTACCACTGCATATGACCAGTTTGCTTTGAAGGCTTTTGAACTCAATGCCGTGGATTACCTTCTTAAACCGTTTCCTAAAAGAAGGTTCATAGAGGCAGTCAGGAAAGCAGCTGACAAGATCCGCTCGGGCAAAGGGAACAGGGAGCCGGCAAACAAGCTTTTAGCCAAAAAACCGGAAAATCCATCTCCACTGGCAAGAATTGTGGTTCGCAAAGGAAACGGAATTAACCTGATACCTGTTGACCAGTTGATTTATCTTGAGGCTGAGGATGATTATGTCATGATCTATCATAAGACCGGCAGGGCCCTGAAACAGGAGACAATGAAATTCTTTGAGGAAAACCTCTCCGGGAAAGATTTTATCAGAATTCACAGATCATTTATAGTCAGGATAGAAGAGATAGGAAACATAGAACCATACGGAAAAGACTCTCATGTGGCAGTTATAAAATCAGGGCAGAGACTGCCGGTTAGCAGGACCGGATACAAGCGCCTGAAAGAGGAACTTAATTTCTGATTTCCGTCAGGCTGGCCAGGGAAGAACATTTAGTCATTAAGGTTTGGCAAGTCTGTTGCATTTTTTATATTTTCTGAAGGTCTTGTATCGTTTGAAAATGAAAAGCGGTACAGGATCATATCCATGAGTACCACCGGGCCTGCATCTGAATATTCTGCTTGTTGCAAGCAATAATCCTTTGAACGGTCCGTGGATTTTCAGGGAATCAATTGCATATTGCGAGCATGAGGGAACATGACGGCAGGAAGGCCTTAGCAAAGGGGAAATAGCATACTTGTAGAAGTATACAGGCAGGGAAAAAAGAGCAGCTAATATTCTTTTAAAATGATTGCCCATACCGCAAAGATAACATTTGGCTGTTGTCGCTTGTTATATACAAAAATGAATTGCTATTTTTGCCACAACTGACAAAATGACCTGAATGCCAAGTTAAACCGGTTTTGGCAGTTGTTTTGCAGAATTTATTTGTAAACCATAAACTGAAAATAAATACTAAAAATGAATATCTGGGTAATATTTATTGCATTCATGGTCCTCAGCTGGATCGTAAGCGCGACATTAAAGTCGAAATTCAGGAAATATTCGAAAATACCGGTTGACAATGGCATGTCAGGCCGTGAAATAGCTGAAAGGATGCTTCGCGACAACGGTGTTTATGATGTCAGGGTTCAAAGTGTTCCCGGAAAGTTAACTGATCACTACAATCCTGAAAATAAAACCATTAATCTGAGCCAGGAAGTTTACGGCAACAAAAGCATTGCGGCGGCGGCTGTTGCAGCACATGAAACAGGTCACGCCATACAGCACGCCACGGCTTATGCATGGCTGGGTATGAGATCAAAGCTGGTTCCGCCGGTAAGTTTTGCTTCAAAATATGTTCAATGGATTCTTCTTCTGGGAGTTCTTATGGTAAATACGTTCCCGGCATTGCTGCTCGCAGGTATCGTGCTTTTTGCCCTTACCACCCTGTTCAGCTTTGTCACGCTGCCGGTTGAAATAAATGCCAGCCAGAGAGCACTTGCATGGCTTTCAAATTCAGGTATAACTTCATACCAGAACCATGACAAGGCACAGGATGCTCTCAAGTGGGCAGCATATACATATGTGGTTGCCGCTCTCGGATCTCTTGCAACTCTTCTGTATTATATTATGATTTTCATGGGCGGGAGGGATGACTGAATCCGGAATCTACCGGCCCGGCACTTCAAGCCATGTGGTTTTCTTGTGTGCGACCCATGTGATAAACCATAAAAAACCTGCCCCTGCTGAGAGGTAAATCCACAGGCTTGTGATATATAACCTTTCAGAGAGGAAATAATTCCTGATCAGATCGAGCAGCAGAAATACCATGAATATATTCACAAAACTGTTATGTTCGCGCTTAAGCACGCTCCTCAGGGAAAACGGAAGCAAAGGTTTGACATAATCCCTGAATTTAGGAATTACAGAACTGACTGTGCCGGACCAGTTATCGTATGTATCCCCGAATTTTCTTCGCAAAAACTGCTCTTCAGCAAACATTATCCTTTCATAATAAAGCCAGTATATCAATACAAAGAAACCTGTAAAAACGGCTGACCGGAGAAACAGGACCGGGCCAAGCCACATAAAAAAATTACCTATATAGAGCGGATGACGGACCTGGGAGTAAATACCTGTAACATTAAGTTCCTCTGCAACCTGCCCGGCTTCAGTATTTCTTCCCGAAGTATTTTTTGGCGCATGACCCACGGTAAATACCCTGATTGCCTGACCTAAAAGGCTGACACCAAGAAAAAGCAACTCTTCCTTCAGGTTAAAAATTATTGCCTGCCTGTTTGTAAAATACATGGCAAAGATCCCTGCAGCCAGCAGTATCAAAGGAAGCCAGCTTCTTCGTTTAAAAAGCCAGTTACCGCTTTTTTCAAATTCATGTACCAGAGCCATAAAATCAGATTATGGTTATTCTAAAGCTCAAAAGTATGAATTTTTTAAAAACTGTATTTTAATCGCAGGAATCCAAGGTTTATTCTCATTCTATGCCCTCCCATTAATGCGTTGAAGTGTTGCCAGACAACCGAGAGGTCGAGGTTTTGCGACAGTGAGTAATCCAGTGAGGGCCCGGCAAAATATCCTTCAGGGCCGGGCAACCACATTGCCCCGAAGGTCAGGTTAAGTAAAGGGGTCGCCGCCCATGTGAACTGTCCGAATGCTGAAAACTTTGAAAAGGCAAGATCTTTCGACGAAAGGTTACCTGAATAAAAGCTGGTAAAATCATTCAATTCAAGCGGATTATTACAATACATGAACTGGACCTGGGCCATTGAATTATCCTTCAGGATCCTGTCGAAACCGGTTGTAACAAGTACGGTCCCTTCATTTCCGGGAAAATCCTCAAAATGGTCAAACCATGAAGCCTCGCCTCTGAATGACACTTCTCCGATTGCACCCGACCATCCTGTACCAATCACGACATCTGTGCCGTTCACGAATCCGGCAAGAAACTGGAGATCATAACCCCGCCTGTTGAACCGGAAAAGTCCGGCAGCGGTAATATCCCTGTTCCTGTCAGCTTTGATGGCGAATTCCGCAACTGAAGAGGAGGAAGGAAAGTATTGCAACCGTACCGCATCGCTGCCGGGTCGTTCCATATAGTCGAAATCAAAAAAAGAATAAGCGTTAAAAATGTCGTTAGGATTCCAGACAAAAGCCTGGCCCCAGTTTATACGCTGCCTTCCCGCTGTTATCTGAAATTTATTGAAGTGAAGATCAATCCAGAGCCGGTCGATTGTTGTATTAATGAGCAGAGATTGCTTGTCAACCACATTCCAGGACATATCAACCAGTCCGTTATCAGCTCCTATCATTCCGGAATAGTAATTTCCAAGTCGTACCATGTCCCCTGTAAAAAGACGGTTCCGGAATTCAGCCGCAAGTGTTATGTTATCGTTAATATACCCCTTGAAATTGAGCCTGTTATGCAGCAGGTTCTCATTCATGAACGGCCCGGAGAGAGAGTCAAACATTGCACTTTGCATGGACGTAAGATATCCCCCGGCAGAGAATTTAGCTGCTTCTTTCTGTGAAAACCCGGTTAAGACCGGACCATATACTAATAAAGATACGATAAATATTCTTTTAATCATAGTAACACCGGCAATATTTCAATCTTTTCTGTCGTCCGCGACAATTCTGCCATCTTCCAGAGTGATGACCCGTCTGGCCATATTAACCACTCTGGGATCGTGAGTGGAAAAGATAAAAGTTATCCGCTCCACCTGGTTAAGTTCCTTCATAATTTCAAGAAGGGTTAGTGCTGCTTTAGAGTCAAGATTGGCAGTGGGTTCATCAGCAAGGACAAATTTCGGTTTTGAGGCCAGCGCCCTGGCGACAGCAACCCTTTGCTGCTGCCCTCCTGAAAGCCTGGCAGGCCTGCTGTTCATCCTGTCGGCAAGGCCAACCGCTTCAAGCAGCTCGCGGGTCCTTTCTTCCCTTTCTTCCCGCGTCCTTTTCTGTAATGACATAATAAACTCAACATTTTCCCGGGCTGTCAGGACCGGTATCAGATTGTAAGACTGGAACACAAAACCGATATTCCGCATCCTGAAATCAATCAGTTCCGATGATTTAAGCGTTGCAAGATTTGTCCCTGCGATCAGGATTTCACCTGATGTCGGTTTGTCAAGCCCGCCGATAAGATTCAGCAATGTTGTTTTACCCGAACCGGAAGGTCCGACAATAGCAGCAAATTCTGCCTCCTGAAAATCCATGGTAACGCTTTTAACGGCGTGCACCTGGACTTCACTGCCATTGTATATTTTATCGACATTTTTCAATTCAAGAACTTTCATGGCATATCAGTTTTGTGTATTATTCGGTCCTGAGGGCATCTACCGGATTAAGCTTTAAAGCTTTCCTGGCCGGCCAGATTGAAGAAATGATTGCCGTGGCAATCACAATAAAAATACTGAACAGGAAAAAATCAAGCGTAATGACCGGGTACACCCTGGCAGAAAATCCCATGGCTTCGAAGCCCTCTCCCCAGCCTGAAAAATGTATTCCTGTTCTTCCAAGAATCCTGACAAGAGACCATCCTGACACCATTCCCGCCAATGCTCCTACAATAGTTAAAAATATGGTTTCCATTAAGATCATACTGAAAACCCTGCGCCGGTTCATGCCAACAGCCATCAGCATCCCGATCTCTCTTGTCCTTTCCAGTATTGTCATAAGCATGGTATTTATAATTCCAAAAGCAAGCGCAAGCATGATTATACCTATAAAAATAAAGTAATAGGCGACCATGTAGTCATTCATCATTGCAGCATCGGGAGCCAGCTCTTTCCATGTACTGACCGTATTCAGGGGCGATATTCCGGACAGCAGTTCCTTAGCCGCGCCGGCATTGTCAATATCATTGAGCATAATCGCTATTTCATGGGTCAGAACGCCTTCTTCTCCGTAAAGTTCTGCCAGATCTTCTGCATGTACGAAGGCCGAAACCTGGTCAAAACCGCCGTTGGTTGTCTTGTAAATTCCACAAACCCTGAATGTACCTTGTACGGGAGTACCTGATTTGTCAGAAAATGTTATGAGTATCTTGCTTCTGATCCTGTAATCAAGTGCCTCATCAACAATTATCAATCCATACCTGTCCAGCTCATTCCGCGAAAGCCGGTTTTTGAGAGCTTCCCTGAAATCTTTCGGAGATCTGAACCGGATATCCGTAATATCATTCAGCTTCTCCAAAACATCTGCGGGAATTTTTTCTTCACTGAGTTTCCCGGCAATCTCATGGGTTATGACATATTGTTTAAGTTTCAGAATCTCGGCGGTCTTATCGCTTATAAGTATATTACCTGATCTTTGTTCCCCGAGATATTCTCCGGCGCCGTTAATAACCTTTTTGTAGATCTCTGTTACCTGTTTCTCTTTGCCGGGGTCTGTTCCGTAAATATTTATTCCGGTAGTTGCCCAGGGAGTGCCGGCCATGGCAAACATTTTTGTCCTTTTTACCCAGCCTGAAAGATCAGGTAATGATTTTATTGCTCCGGCAATTTCTGCCGTATCATTGACGGTAAGAATGATCTCTTCATTTTTGAGGTATTCTGAATTGTGTATCTGAAGATGCGAAACCTCATTATAAATTGCATCATGCAGGCGTTGTTCGACCCATCCTTTCATTATGCCCACCAGAAGCACGCCGGCAATTATTCCCAGAGTTACGGCTATAATCACCACAAGGCTGCGGTTTCTGTTGCGCCATACATTCTTCCATGAGATAGACATTATCATAACATTGAGCTTTAGTTAACTCCTCAGTGCTTCTATTTCTTTCAGCTTCCCGATTTTTCTTCTTGGATAAAGCGTTGCCACTGAAACCATTATTGCGACGATCACTGCCTGCCAGTAAAAGTATGGACCAAACCAGGCTGTTGGCATTACGGCATCCCAGCCATAGTCTTCCATCATTTTGCCCAGATCACCTGCGAGAACGACCGGAAAATAATAGAAATATAATATTACCGGAGCGCTGGCAATCATTCCGCTGATAACTCCTATGGCTCCCAGCAGAGCCATTTCAATCGTGATGATTCCCTTGAGTTTCTTTTTCTGCATTCCGATTGCAATCATTACGCCAAATTCCCTTTTCCTTTCCGCGATCATCATCAGCACAGTTCCGAAAATGCCGAAGAATATTATAAAATAAAGCATCCCAAGCATTGCAGCCCCACTCTGATTGTCTCCCTGGATCTGCTGATAAAGCACCGGGTTCAACTCAGACCATGTTTTTGCAACCGTGTTGCCGTCCTCAATGATGGAATTGATCTGATCTTTGGCATTTTTCAGGATCCTTTTTGATTTACCCGTAAGATTAATCGCCAGGGATGTAATCCTGCCCTCAGAACCGAAAAATTTTTGGGCTGCAGGTATTGTCATAATGATCAGTCGGTTGTCAATATCCGGAGATGGTATCTTTATTATCCCTCTGACGGGAAAAATACCAGCGGCTGACGATCCGTGATATCCCTGTCCTATAAGAATAACAGTATCTCCTATTCCGGCTTTCAGATAACCGGCAAGTCTGTCAGACACAAGGACCCCATCATCATGTTCTGAAAGGTATCCGTTGGTAATCGCTGTACTTCTCATTATATCATCCAAATAGAGCCTGCTTTCTTCCCTGGTAAGACCCATCTCCAGCTCAAGTCTTGCCCTGGATGAGTAAGAACGGTCCAGGTTCTTTTTCAGTTTTTCCTTAACACTTTCTGGAATGTCATCCCTTCTGTCATACTTTTCTGTTATCTCCTTATTAATCCTGTACCTTACAAGCTTGCTCTCGGGGTCTGTGAAATTCCTTTCTTTTTCCGGATCAATCGCCACTATTGCGACTCCCCTGGTCTGCGGACCGCTGGAAGCCAGAGCGAAAGATTCCAGATGAGGGGTGACTGAGGTCACTCTGTCAATGTCAGAAATCTTTTCGCTGAGAACTTCATCATATTCAAATGAATTATCGATAAGAGGGTTGTCCTGATATTCAATATGCTGTACCTGAATATATCCTGAAAAAGATTCAATCAGATTGGTTATTACCTGATCGTAAGTGCCAAGCTGATAGGATCTCATAATAACAGCAAAAAAAACTGCGAAAAAGACCGACGCAGAAGTAATAATCGTCCTGCGCCTGTTACGCCAGAGATTCCTCCATGCTATTTTAAAATTATCTCTCATATCTGAGTAATTATCAGGCAGTATTTAGTTATTCCACCTGTGATAAATTCATTTGCAGCATATTTTATTTAACAGTTTTCATATTCTGTTGCGAGAAGAAATTCTCCTGAACAGGGATGTTGAATTTAATCTCCTTAATTACCACCACGGTTTTATTACCTGGTTCCTCAGCAGGAACCAGTTCAATGCGGGTCGGGATTGTCCGGCCATCCATTGTTCTGATTTCACTTCCGCTCTCCGTCCGGACAAGTGATCCGTCCTCATCATAAAGTTCAGCTTTAAGAAAGAGATAATCATTCTTGTCAATCCATCTCACCTGATGACCCCAGATTACTTTCGCATCTTCCTTCACAACCATCCTTATTTTGTAACACATCTTTCCGTCAATGATTTCCTCACCTGCCATCTCGTGATGGTAATCGTTCACCACTGAAGATTCCCTCAGAATATCATCATTGGTATAATCGGAACCCATCCAGCCCTGTGACATCATCGACGGGGGCAGTTTTATAAGTCTGTTTATGGAAGGATTCCAGTTCCACATCTCATTCTCCCGCTTAAGGAAAGTCTGACCTTTCTCACGTGCGGGCGCTGTAATGAGAGTTAAAGCATAATCATCACCCAGGGTCCACGATCTGAATTCCACCGTTCTCTGCCATGAGGGCCTGATAATGGTCATAGCCATTACACTGTATCCGCTTTTTTCACCTTTGAATTTTTCGTCAGCTTTCCTTACAATTTCAATTGCTGACAGCTGCTGTGCAACTGCCGGTCCTGAAAGGAAAAAAAGTGCCGATATCTGAACTGTCAATATACTCTTCTTCATATTTCTTCTATTTGTAGGTCCTTATCAGGGCTTCTGTTGCTCTTTCAAAATAATCATCCTGGTATAAATCATCCGAAAACAAATATGTGATGGCAAATCCTTTTATTGTATTCATAAACATTACCATTTCTATATAAGGATCATAATCAGCCGGCCGGTCCTTTTTCTTCCTGTTAAAATATTCTGTGAACTGCCTTATGAGGTTTTGTGAAAACTCCTGAAGCGGAACCGAATCGACATGAATCGGACCAAATTCCGAATTAAAAATTTTCTCGTAAACACCTCGTTGCAGCATAATCCCGTATAACAACCTCCAGAACTGGCGTTTCTCACGGATAAGATTAAACACTTTGCGAATAAACATCTCAAACTCGTCAACAGTAAGGTAACCGTCGTGATCCGGGTCAAAATGACTGTAAATTTCCGACAGCGAGCGGTTGACAATTCCTGCCAGCAATTCTTCCTTGCTTCTGAAATAATTATAAAGTAATCCCTTCGATATCCCGGCGCTCTTTGCAATAAGTGTTATTGTGGTGGCATGAAATCCCACATTGGAAAAGAGCTCCATTGCAGTATTCATTATAAGGGCCTTTTTCTCCTCCCTTATTTCTTCGAACTTTGCAGGTGATCTTGGGGACATTATTGACTGATTAAGTTTTAACATGTTAGTTATCTGCCGCCAATTTTTATGATTGAACGGTTAGTCAAATATAAACAAGAATTTTGTAAAACTGCAACTTTTCCCGGATAAATTTACATTCTGTAAATGCAGGCTCATGAATATCTTATTACAGCCAATAAAATGCCTGTTTTAACGTATTTAAGTAAAATGTCATGTGCTGCATGCCAAAATTTGGAGCAAAATTGCCTGTAATCAAATATTTGGCGGGTCTCTCCGTTTATTCAGGAAAGATTCTTTAATTTTAACAATTTGTAATAAAATCATATTTGATATGGCTGGTCTGAGGTTTTTACTGGGATTAATCCCCTCGACATCAAAAATAGAACAGGAAGAGAATGATCTTATCAGGGAATTTGAAAAGCTCAATATGTTTTCAGACTCTGATCTCCTGGCAAAATATTTGCGTTTAAAAGACCTTGTCAATTCATCGGCTTTTATACAGAAAAAGAAAGAAATTGAGTCTCTCCGGTATAAAGATTCCGAGGAATATTTAAAGGAAAAGGAGTTTTTCTCGTTGCAGAAGGCCAAGGATATTGTAAATTATTTCAGGACCTCTGCCGGAGGCGTACTGAAAAGATTCAGGGATCTTGACGGAACTGACAGAATAAGGGATTTTGAAGCTCTTGAGAATTTCATTAATTCCAACGGATTCAGGCAGAGACAAAAAATGAAGCCTATAACTTTCAAGGATTCTGATGAGTACAGAAAATTTCGTGAATTCAGGTCCCTGAAATCCGACCCTGAGGTCAAAGCTTATTACAAAGCGGCTGCTAAGGGCGAAGCAGAGAAGTCAAAGACAGTTATAAAATTTGAGGAGCTGGCTGCTTTCGTAAAATCACCCGGATTCCTTGAAAAGAAGAAAATGCGGCCTATAACTTTCAAAGATACAGAGGAATATAAAAAGCTTCTCGAATATAAAAGGCTGAAAAGCAATCCTGATATTAAGGAATATTATAAATTCAAGTCATCGAAGGAATATGCAAATTTCCTCAATGTTGACGGATCTGCCCGTCTGGCCCGCTATTTTGAGCTGAAAGAATATCTGGCCTCTCCCGGATTCAGGGAAAGGAAGGAATACCTTACAGATAAAAAACGATTCGAAAAGACCGATATGTTCAGGGATCTTACTGAATACGACAAGATCCGGAAGCACGATGATATAATCTGGTATTTTAAGATCAAAGATTCAGATAAATTTGATGTGCTCAAAAGCAGGGAGCTCACTTTTTCAGATGATTTTGAAGGAGACTCACTTGATACAGGAAAATGGCTCACTAATTATTATTACGGCGATAAGCTTTTAAAAGACAGGTATTCGGTCGGTGCTGATCTTCACACATTTACTGAAAAGGATAATTTTGAGATTCACAGCAGTCTGCTGAAAATAATTACACGGCCCCGTAAAATGACCGGAAAAGTCTGGACCCCCGGACATGGTTTTGAAACAAAGGAGTTCAATTACACGTCAGGTATAATAAATTCGGGCAAAAGCTTCAGACAGAAGTACGGAATATTTTCGGCAAAAATTAAGCTGGGAAATGCGGAAGCCAAAAATGCCTGCTGGATGCTTGCGGATAAAATAACTCCCCATATAAATGTGTGCCGCACTTCAGGCGGTAAGGTATGGGCAGATTATTTCCCAAAACCGGGAAAAGGTGCAAAAAGTTCCATCGGATCGAAATACTCAGATGACTTCTATATTTATACCCTTGAATGGACAAGGAGTTATCTCTCATGGAAAATCAACGGTGTGGAGTTCTTCAGGCAATCGTCGGATTTGCCGCAGGAACCTATGTATGTTAATTTTTCAGGTGGTCTTGACAGGCCGATCAGCAGTTTTACAACCATGGAAATCGACTGGGTAAGGATTTACCAGTTCAAATAAGGGACGTGCCTGATCATCCAGGCAGCATATTGATTACCTGTACCATTAGAGTGCCTTTTACGCGAGGTCTGTTTCCCGCCTTTCTCCGGCAGAAACTGGTCTGGCAGAACCCTGTTGCGTTAACTAACCCCGGGCAGGATTTTCTATGTAATGTGTACCGTTGATTCACTTAAAGGAATGATATAAATCTCTCCGGGCTTGATCCGGCATTGGCAAAAAAATGCAGGTCATACGGTAATTTTTGTAACTTTTAAAGAAGCTTTCCGTCTTTACATTGCATTGTTTGACATGACCGTAAAAGAATATAACAAAGCTGTTGAAGAGTACTCTGACGCCGTTTATCGATTTGTCAGGGCTAATCTTAAGGATGAGGACAGGTCGGGAGATATAGTTCAGGACACGTATGAAAAATTATGGCGAAATGTTACTGATATTGAATACATTGTAGTCCGGTCGTGGCTGTTCTCAACTGCTTATCATACAATGATCGACATCATAAGGAAAGAAAAACGGATAGTATCTCTTAAACCATCAGCTGACGATGATTTCGCAACAGAACTTCAATACAGTGATCTGAATGAAGTGTTGCATCTTGCGCTTGAAAGACTGCCGGAAAATCAAAAATCGCTTGTGCTTCTCCGTGATTACGAAGGTTACTCTTACAGAGAAATTGGTGAAATAACCGGCATGAGCGAAGCCCGTGTGAAGATCAATATTTACAGGGGCAGACTGGCCCTCAGGGATTTTATAAAGAAAATTGAAGTTATTATTTAGAAATGGACCCCGTAAAACCGAATTACGAAATATTGTTTTCGGCGTGGCTTGAAGGCACCCTCAGCGATGAAAAGTGCGGGCAGCTAATGAAGTACCTGGACGAGAATCCTGATTTCCTGGAAAAAATGGATTCTCTTAACTCCCTTAAGCTGACTCCCGGCAGTTATACTTTCAGCCGGGCAGAAGAGCTTAAAAGATCCCCTGATGATTTTTCCGTTTCACAAATTAATTACTTAAGTGTTGCTTTTCTCGAGAAAGACCTTGATCAGGAACATGCTTCGGAACTGTTGGCAGGCATTGAAAATGATTCCGTGAAGAAACGGGAATTTGAGATCATTCAGAAAATGAAGCTTTTACCAGCCATTGTTAAATTTGGAAGAAAAAAGAAATTAGTAAGAAGAACGCCTGCCGAAAAGATCTTCAGGTTGTCTTTAACAGTGCTGAGCTCTGCTGCTGCTGCCACTTTGCTGTTTTTAGCCTATTATTTCTATCCCCACATTGACCCGGATAGTTCCCGGTTGCGTTATGTAAGTACCGGTGATGACTCTCTGGAGATACTCTATCCGGCCCGTATTAAAAGTAAAGCTATCCCGGAACAATCGAATCTGACGAAACTATTGGCAGGAGAAAACGGCAGAATACAGATCGTCACAAAGCCATCAGCTATTGATCAGTTTCCCGACGTTCCTGAGCCGGAAAACAATATTCTTGCTCAGGAGTCCGGTGCAGGCAACAGCATCCTGATAGCCAGGGCTAAAGTGCCGGACTATTCAAAGATCCTTGTTGCGGGAAAAAATGAAGATAAAACCCTTATTGAAATCAATGACAGGGGAGTATACATCCCCGTCCCGGACGGGAGAAGCAATGTGGAAAAATTCATGGCACGGGTTTTCCATGAAAAGATCATGAATGACAAAACACGGGGAGACAGACCGATAAAACCATTTGAAGTAGCCGAGGCAGGAGTTGCAGGACTGAATAAGCTTCTGGGATGGGAAATGGCTTTACTTAAAAATACCGATGACAAAGGTGTTACCAAATCAGTGAGTTTCAGCTCAAAAATGCTGAATTTCAATGCACCTGTAAAAAAAGGAGAACCGCCTTTGTAACTTTTTCCCGGCCCCTTCCGTCTGAATTGTGTGCAGCCGGCAAGAAACCAGAAAAATGCTATGCCAGACAAATCAACTGAGATTTAAAGTGAGATCAGTATCCAGGAGCAACTTGCCGATATGTTTTATAAAAAACATTTTATGATGAAAAGAACAATAATTTTACTGATGTTGACCGCAATATTCAGTCAGTCATTCACCCAGAACCCTGAAAATGCTGCTGCAGAGGCAGACAATCAAATGGTTATCTCAGAATCGGGCGACAAACTGAGTCTTGAGCTTGGAAAAAATCTGTTAAGTGTCAGGGATCAGGATTCCTCATTCAACATACGGGTCGGAAACCGTGGACTGAGCATTCTGGAATCACTTGAAGGATCCGGCAGGATAGTTTATGAAAAGTACGATAAGTTTGAAGATTGCCAACTGAGAGACGATGATCATGAGCGCCGGGACCGGTACAGGAGAGCCGGAAGCTTTCGTGGTCACTGGTCAGGCATAGAAGCCGGATTCAATAATTATAATTATCTCAGATCGATGTCACTGCCGGATAATATCTCTTACATGCGTCTGAATACGAGCAGCTCATTCTGTTTTAATCTGAATATATCACAGTTGAGTATAGGTCTTACGGGTCATTCAGGACTGGTGACCGGCGTCGGGATCAACTGGAATAATTACAGATTCATAGGAATGAACAGCATTACGCAGGGGCCTGCCCATATTGAGGAACTGGTACCGGATCGTCCTTCACCACTGAAAAGATCAAAATTCTCCACACTGTATCTGAATGTGCCCGTATTATTCGAGGTTCAGATCCCTGCCGGTTACAGTAACCGCCTGAACCTTGCAGCCGGTGTAATAGGAGGTCTGAAACTTAATGCCTGGACAAAAATGGTATTTGAGGACGATGAAAAATTCAGGGCCAACGGCGATTACAACCTTAACCTGCTCAGAGGCGGGGCAACAGCCAGGGTCGGATACGGGAACTTCATGATTTATGGCACCTGTTACCTGACGCCATGGTTCCGCGACCAGAAAGGTCCGGGTGGATATAATCCTGAACCTTTCGAAATCGGAATAGCATTTACAGTCAACGACTAACAACACATTAATTTATACCGGAGAGAGACATGCATTTTCCTTGTCTCTCTGTATATTTGTAATTGATCCCGTCATATTTCACATGACAGAATGAAGGGAATTCCTTCTGCCTCCGATATCCGATACAGGAATTACGGTAATGCTTCAGGAATAACGGGATTATGTGACTGATGAGTTCATAAAAATTATTGCCGGACAACGAGAAATTCATTCTGGCAGAATGCTTTTACTGAATATTTTGAAAATTCTGTTAACAAAACGACGATTAAAAGCAAACCTGAAACCCATAACATTGAAATTCTTACGAAATACTGATAAATTATTGCAATCCGATGAAACTATTACTGATAAGCAATTCAACAAATCAGGGTGAGGAATATCTTCATCACCCCAGACAAGCGATAAAGGAATTCCTGGGTCCACGTCATGTTAAAGCACTGTTTATCCCTTATGCTGCAGTAACATTTTCCTATGATGAGTATGAAGCCAGGGTGTCAGCAAAATTCAGGGAGATCGGGCACGATGTCATCTCCATCCACAGGTACGGCGATCCTGCTGCTGCCGTCAAAAGTGCTGATGCAATAGTTGTCGGGGGAGGTAATACATGGCAGCTGCTGAGCAAGATACAAGAAAACGGACTGGTTGATGCAGTAAGGGAAAAAGTGATGAACGGAACTCCTTATATAGGCTGGAGCGCCGGTTCAAATGTCGCCTGTCCTACAATAATGACAACAAATGACATGGCAATCACCGAGCCCGCTTCATTCAAAGCCTTTAATCTTGTCCCGTTCCAGATCAATCCTCATTACCTTGATGCAAATCCGGCAGGGCATGCAGGAGAGACACGTGAGCAAAGAATTGAAGAATTCATTGAACTTAATCCCGGAATATGGGTCGCCGGTCTGAGGGAAGGAACAATGTTATGGATTGAAAATGACGGAGTGAGACTTTCAGGACCTTCTCCGGCGAGGATTTTCAGGAAAGGCAGGCAGCCGTCAGAACTGCATGAAAAAGACGATTTCTCGTTCCTGTTAATATAATAATCCTTTATTGATTCAAATAAATTAACTTTGTCAGCCGTTACCTGTAAGGATGAGAATGAGCCGGCTGATTAAGATCATTAAAATATCCCTGCTTATATTTTTTGCAGTGGTATTAATCCTTTTTTCGGCATCCATTGCAATGCAGGACAAGGTCGCGGATATGGTGATCCAGACACTCAACAGCAATGTTTCCACCAAAATAAATACAGGGTCTTTAAGATTCAGTCTGCTTCGAAAATTTCCAAATGCCTCCGTTATTCTAAAGGATGTCCTTGTCCATTCATCTCCCGGGTTAAGTGCGGACGATTTCCCTGAAACATCAACCGACACACTTCTGTCAGCCATGTCGGCATCAGTTGAAATAAGAATGCTGAACCTGCTGAAAAAAGATTACAGTATTGCCCGCATAACCTTGCGGTCAGGAAAACTTAACCTTTACACCGACAGCAACGGATTGACCAACTATAAAATTTCTGTCGATAAAGGAGAATCAGGCTCCCCGGCGGCAAATTTCGACCTGAACAGGATCAGTTATACTGAAATCGGGTTTCTTTATCTGGACAAGAAAGCAGACCTGACAATAAAAGGAACATTGAATGACGGAAGGCTTAAGGGAACCATCACCGGAGACAATATGCTTTTCAATGCCAGTTCTGATATTACATTAAATGTTATCCGGCTGAAAAATTTTTCAGTGAATAACATAATTCCGGCTGATGTTGAAATTGATATGCACAAAAACCAGTACAGAACCCTCTTCAGACAGGCAAAACTTGAAATAGAAGACTGGAAAATACTGATGTCGGGATCTGTGTTCAATGACCACGAACTGGATCTGTCCATAACGGGTAATAATATTGATATATCTCAGATTACCAACTATTTTCCGGAAAGATATAAAGCAATTGTATCAGATTACGAACCAGGCGGATTTCTCGAAGTCAACAGTATCGTTAAAGGTTATGCCACCTCTGACCTGAATCCTCATGTCGAAATTTCTTTTTCGCTTGATAATGCCCGTATTTTTCATAAAAGATCCAGGATAGGAGTTGATGACTTCTCTTTCGACGGATCCTTTACCAACGGATCCGAAAACAGCAAAACCACAAGCACTTTCTGCATCAGGGATTTCAAGGTTGCACTCGGTTCAGGATTGTACAAGGGTTCTTTCAAAATGACAGATTTCGCAAATCCCATGGCCGATTTAAGCTTCAGGGGAACGCTATATCCCGATGAACTTAAGCAGTTTTTAAACCTGCGTAATGTTTCTTCAACAAAAGGTACTGTTGATCTTGATCTAAGGGTATCGGGAATGATGAAGACAAAAGATAAATATAAAATCTCCGATTTAGCAGATCTGAAACATAATTCCAAAATCTCCTTTAATTCCTTTGGCGTTACATTTAATAACAGGGATATCGCACTGGAGCAGGTGAACGGTGAATTTTCAATAACTGAAAGTACTACTACAGATAAACTTGATCTTATCATTAATGATCAATACATTAAAATGTCTGCAGATCTGAAAAATATTCCCCGTTTCTTGGCCGGAAAAGCTTCAATACTATCCGGATCAGCTAATATTTCAGCAGGTTTTATTGATGTAGAACGACTTATCAGGTACGACCGGGGTAATAATGCAGGAACGGAGATCACCGGAGCTATTGAACTTCCTGTCAATATGGATCTCATTCTCGGCTTTGACATAGATACACTTGTATATAGAAAATTCAATGCGTCCGGAGTTTCCGGGAACCTTTACGTCAAGCCATCATCACTAAACTTTAATACACTGCATTTCAATTCTCAGGAAGGTATTATATCCGGTAATGGTTTAATAGTTCAGAACATGGATAAATCATTGACAGGTCGCGGCATGTTTGTTCTGGGACGAGTAAATATTAATACTGCTTTTAATACTTTCAATAATTTTGGTCAGAGTTTCCTGAAAGCTGAAAATATTGAGGGTTCACTTACTGGCTCCGTTTCGGTTCTTATGCCTGCTGATTCGATGTTTAAACCAGATGTCAAAGCTCTTACAGCTGAAGGAAAATACCTGATTTCAAATGGTGCTTTAATAAATTTTGAACCGGTAAAGAAGCTTTCCTCATTCATTCAACTGTCAGAACTTCAGAATATCCGGTTTGACGAGATGGAAAATGATTTTTTCATAAGGGACTATTCGCTTTACATACCCCAGATGGATGTCAGATCTTCTGCGGCAGATCTTCTGGTAAGCGGGAAACATGATTTTGACAACAGGTACGAATATCATGTTAAAATTCATCTTTCGGAGATTCTGGCAAACAAGGCAAAAAGAAACAGGAGCATTTCGTCAGAATTTGGCGAAGTTGAAGATGACGGCCTGGGGCGGACATCCGTATTTCTAAAAATAGATGGGGCCGGAAAAGAGTCGAAGGTCAGTTATGACCTGAAAGCAGCCGGCAACCAGATCAAGAACGATATCAGGAAAGAGAGGGAGAATTTGAGGAATATTCTGGATGAGGAGTATAAACAGAGAAGGACCGGAAGCAACGCTCCAGGCCAGCAGTCAAAGCCCCGAATAAGGGTTACATGGGAAGGATCGGATTCAACAGATCCGGAGCCGGAACCCGTTCCCGAAAAAAAAGAAAGCATAATTAGAAGCCTTTTCAAAAAGAAATTATAATTTTTGACGTTCTGTAATAAAATTAGTTGTGAATATTTATAGAAACAGGAGTCACTGGAAAATTTTCCTTTTCCTTTTTGCAATTCTGATTGGCGTCGGGTCGCTTTTCTACACCCAGAATCTGGTAAAGAACCTAAAAGACGAAGAGAGAAAGAAGGTTGAAATGTGGGCTGAGGCCACCAGACTTATAAACAGTGCCGATTCAACGCAGAATATTGAATTTCTCCTTTCCATCATCGAGAATAACAATACCGTACCCGTAATTCTGACAGATGGTAACGATAATATTCTTGCCGCCAGGAATTTCGATGTATTGAGGACTGATGAGCCTGGTTTCATGAAAGCCAATCTTCAAAGGATAAAGAGCACCAACGAACCTATTACTATTGATCTCGGCCACGGCAATGTCAACCGGATTTACTACAAAGACAGCATTATCCTGACACAATTGATATACTATCCCTATGTTCAGCTGGGACTGATAATAATGTTCATTGTGGTCTCGTATATAGCGCTCAGCACATCACGGAAAGCGGAGCAGAACAGGGTCTGGGTAGGAATGTCAAAAGAAACTGCACATCAGCTTGGCACTCCCACCACATCGCTGGCCGGATGGATAGAGGTAATTCAGAACAAATATCCGGACATTCCGACAAAAGAGCTGGCCCTCGATATTAAAAGGCTGGAAAAGGTGACGGAAAGATTTTCGAAGATCGGAGCCAAGCCTTCCCTTACAAAGGAAAACGTTGTGACCCTCATACAAAATTCGATTGACTATCTCAAATCCAGGTCATCATCAAAGGTTTTGTTTGTTCCCACATTTTCTCCTGATGAAGATATAAGTGCACCTGTCAATCCTGCTCTTTTCGAATGGGTGATCGAGAACGTTTGCAAAAACGCCATTGACGCAATGGAGGGAAACGGAGAGATTACCATCCGCGTTTCAGAGGCTGACAAACACGTAATAATTGATATTTCAGACACAGGAAAAGGAATTCCCAAATCGGCACAGAAAAAAATATTTTCTGCCGGGTTCACCACAAAAGAAAGAGGTTGGGGCCTGGGCCTTTCACTCGCAAAAAGGATCATTGAAGAATATCATGACGGTAAAATCTTTGTCAAGTCTTCAGAAATAGGAAAGGGTTCTGTAATCCGGATAATGATGAAGAACGGAAGGAGATAATTATTTTGTCCAAACTTTATTTTTCTCTCATGGACCGTAAGGAAATTGAGATTATGGCCCCTGCAGGGTCGTATGAATCACTGACGGCAGCAATTCAGGGGGGTGCTGATTCAGTATATTTCGGAGTCAGACAACTGAACATGCGGGCCGGTTCGTCGGTAAACTTCACACTGGAAGATCTAAGCAACATTGTCAGAATATGCAACTCCAACAATATCAAAAGTTATCTCACTGTAAATGTTGTGATCTATGATGAAGAAATTGGGCAAATGCACCATATTATCGATTCAGCAGCCAGAAACGGTGTTTCAGCGATTATAGCTTCAGACCTTTCGGTGATAAATTATGCTTTCAGTTCAGGGCTGGAGGTTCATCTTTCAACACAGCTGAATATTTCAAATATTGAAGCCCTGAAATTCTACTCGCAATGGGCCGATGTCGCAGTACTGGCAAGGGAACTGAATCTCGACCAGGTAAAATATATTCACGATGCTGTCAGAGAGCAGGACATACGGGGACCCGGAGGCGAACAAATTAAGATCGAGATGTTCGTTCACGGAGCGTTATGCATGGCTGTTTCTGGAAAATGTTACCTCAGCCTGCATGAAAACAATACTTCAGCTAACCGTGGCAGGTGTTATCAGACATGCAGAAAGGCATATCTGGTCACCGAAAAGGAATCAGGTCATCAGCTGGCAATTGAAAACGAGTATATAATGTCGCCGAAGGATCTTTGCACAATAGGATTCGCAGACAAATTGATTGATGCCGGGGTACGGGTATTCAAAATTGAAGGAAGGGCCCGTTCTGCTGAATATGTTAAAATTGTAACAGCTTGCTATAATGAAGCTGTATTGTCTGTACTGGAAGGCAGTTACAACAGCAGCAAAATTGAAGAATGGACAAAAAGGCTTTCCTCCGTCTTTAACCGTGGCTTCTGGGATGGCTATTACCTTGGACAGAGACTTGGAGAATGGAGTAACAGATATGGCTCCGCGGCAACAAAGAAGAAAATCTATGTCGGGAAAGTAACCAATTATTTCGCAAAGATATCTGTTGCTGAGATAAAGCTTGAGAATGGAGACCTGAAGAAAGACGACCTGATTCTTATTACAGGACCCACAACGGGTGTAATAGAACATTGTGTTGACGAAATAAGGGTTGAACTAAACATAACGGAAAAAGCTCTTAAAGGTGAGATGTGTTCATTTAAAGTACCCTCCGTAGTGAGACGATCTGACAAGGTATTCATTTGGGCTGATTCAGAAAATATAAGTGGTTAAGGGTTTTTCTTACCACGATATCCCGGAAGCAGCATCAAGCACTTTCGTGGCATTTATTGCCACATCATCAGTATCGGTATGTACAAAAATGGTCTTGCTTGCCATTCTTTTCTTCAGGCTGTGCAGATATGCCTTATCATAATAACCGAGTGTAATCTCAATGGCCCGGGAATAGTCTTTTCTTATTATTGCCTGAATTGCATCTTTTGCCTTTTCGCTTCCCAATCGTTTGGTGATTTTCATCACTCCTTTCTTAAGATCTTCTTCCGGATATGAGGAGTACTCTTCAATAAGCCGTGGAAGTCTTGTTTTCAGATCCATAATCAATACTACAGCAGGATTTGACTGCATGTTTGCATAAAATTCTCCGGGTATAAAAACATTGCCGATGTTTCTGCTTTCATCTTCGAGCCACAGAGGCTTGTCCGTGCTCATTTTTCTGACTTCATCAAATAAAAGATTGGCAAAATGTTCTGAGAAAGGCTGCGGAGGCTTGCCAAGGGCTCCAAAAGCCGATCCCTTGTGATTTGCAAGTCCTTCGAGGTCTACGGACTGATAGCCTGACTCCCTGATATGTTTAAGAATCTCTGTTTTACCGCTTCCCGTATAACCTCCCAAAATTATCAATGGTATCCTGTGCGACAATTTATCAAGCACATGGCTGCGATATGATTTGTAACCTCTCTCAAGTAGTGTCACCTCAATACCACCCAAAGAAAAGAGCCAGGCCATGGTTTCAGATCTCATTCCTCCCCGCCAGCAATAAGCCAGAATTTGTCCGTTTACAGCAGTTTTAACGGCTTTCTCCAGCTTGTCTGACAACTCCGGCCCTGTCAACTGAAGACCTGTAAGAATTGCCTTAAGCCTTCCTGCTTTTTTATAGCGAATGCCAACTTTTTCACGGGCTTCATCATTAAACAGAGGTATATTTATCGCTGCGGGAATATGGCCTTTTTTAAATTCGGATGGCGACCTGACATCAACCACAGGTATTGCATCAGCCATTTCGAGAAAGTATTTAATATCAGATTTATTTTTTGTTGAATAATCCATTTTCTCCCTGTAGCCTCTGATAAATTTCCAATATGGGCAATATTGAAGCCGTTATGTTGTTGACTTTCTGTTATTAAAGTGTTTCATAAAAAATTTCCTCAGGTCATCAACCCTGACGGGTTTTGAGATAAAATCCCTGATCCCTGAGAGTTCTGCTTTTCTTTTTGAATCAGGCATATTGTCGGCCGTAAAAGCAGCAATCAGAAGATCAGGATCATATTCGATCATTTTTCTCGCTGACTCAAACCCATCCATTTCAGGCATTATAAGGTCCATGAATATAACATCATATCTGCGGGTCTTCGCTTGTATGTATCCTGAATAACCATCATCTGCGAAATCAAATGAATACCCCAGACTTTTCAGCATTGTGCCAAGAACTTTCTGATTCATTTTGTTATCTTCCACAATCAGTATTTCAAGATCGGTTTTTGTCACATCTGAAAAGTCTGATGGCACTGCGGTATCAATTCCGCTAAAGCTTTCACGGATCGTATCGTAAAGCTCTTTGATCTCAAAAGGTTTTACAATATAGTGATCAATGCCCATAGTAAGGCATCTTAAAAGGTTACCTTTTTTATCGTTGGTGCTCATCAGTATCAAAATAAAATGTTCTGTGAGACTTTTTTCCTGAAGCTCCTCTGCTACTCTGAAGCCGTCAAAATTACTGTCGTCCAGAATAATGATGAGTGAATACCTCTTACCGGGGTAAGTGAGATTAGCTTCTATCTGACTAACCGTTGAACGCTGGTAGGTGGTAACCGTAAGTGTAAGTCCAAGTTTATGCAGAAGACCAATTATTTCCTCATCTTTCGACAGACTTCCGGTAATTACCAGCGTTTTTATGCTTTCAAAGCTTTTTATCTCATCAGATGAAAAACTCTTTTGCTTCTTGTCCTGCGAATATACAGTTATGCTGAATCTGATTTTGGTGCCATGATCGCCATCTATCCCGGAAGGGCTTTCCGCAGAAAAATCACCTCCCATAAGATCTATCAGCTGCCGGGCAAGAATAGTACCAAATCCTGATTCCTCATCATTCTGAATTACTTTCGACCCGAGAGTCAGATACTCGCCAAAGATCTTTTTTAAGGTTGCGCTATCAAAATTCTTGCCGGTATCAGAAATTTCAAATCCCAGTGTCAGCATCCTGTCCTTTCTTTCCTGCAAAGAGCAAAGAAGTCTGATCTCACCATGAGATGTATTGGTAATGGAATGATTGAGAAAGTTCGTGATCACCTGTCTCAGTCTGAAGGGATCTCCAATAACCCTTTCAGGAATATTAGCACTAACCGAACAGCTTAGCTTTACATTTTCCTCATTCAGGCCGGTTCTCGCAAGGTCATAACAATAAATAATTTCTTCCCTGAGATTAAACGGGATTTCTTCAATTATCATCCTGCCTGTTTCAATCTTTGAAAAGTCAAGAATATCGTCGATGATTCTCAGCAATACCCCGGCTGACCTTTGGAGGAGAGACACTATCTCGCTGTCATCTTTCGTCAGATTCCTTCTCTGAAGAATATCTGCCATGCCGATTATTCCGTTTAATGGTGTTCTGAGTTCATAGCTCATCCGGGCAAGAAATTCTGATTTTGCAACATTGGCGCTAACTTCATTTTTTCTTGCATTTTCAAGCATTGTTATATCCAGCAGCATTTCAAGGATTGCTTCCTCCCCTCCGAATATTACAGGAATGGAGTTCCGGAAAAGTATCATCTCCCCGACCTCTTTCTTTAATATAACAAATTGTTCCGGCCGGAAATTTTCTCCGCGATTTCCGGAATAATAACTGTTTTCTCCTGTAACAGTCGGCTCGGGAAAGATTTTGCCTTTCATGATTGTTTCGTCGGCGTAAGAGTACTGGCTGGCAGCCATTTTGTTTGCTTTAATGATTTCGCCGTTCCGGTTATGGATGATAATTCCGACAGGCATTTCCTCTATCATTCTGAAAAGCATTTCTTCGGATGCTCTGAGCCTGTTCACTCTTTCCCTCTGCGATTTAATATACCGCCATAAAAAAAATAATGCAACCAGAAAAAGAAGAAATGTTAAGGTTCCTGTAATTATTGAACCGTACACTATATAATCCTGAAAATAATCAGTGGCAGATGAAAATATTATACCGAATCTGTTATTCAACAGTTGCGCAGGGAGGTAAGAGGAAATAATTTTCACTGTTTTTTCTCCTGACCTCACATGGTGAATAATTCCGTGTGCAGAATTATTATCAAGTTTTCTTGCGATGCTTCCCACTTCTGTAAAATCTCCATCGCTGTTGTTGAACAAAATCTGGCCTGAGTCGCTTATTACCCACTGCCACTGCCGGTCAGCTATGTTGAAAGCAGAAAAAAGTCCGGTGAAAAATTGCTGCAGATCGACAGCAATAACCAGATTTCCAATAGGGACATTATTCTGAAATACAGGAAGAAAGTATTCCGAGTATCTTTTCCCTTTAACAAATCGTTCTTCGGTAATAATTTCTCCCTGAACATGAAGAACAAATTGCTGCTCAAGCCAGTTTTTGCCTGTTTCGTCTTTTTTCAGGGTAAATTCATTCCTGTTATTGTCAAAGTATTTTATTCCCGTTATCAGATCTTCGTATTTTGTGAAAAACAACTTCATATTTTCCACAATTTCTGAATGGATGGTTTTATCAAGGAAAAGAAGAGAGATATCTGAAGAGGAAACAGCGAGTTTCAGATCGTCTGCAAAACGATTATCTATATCATTTATGATTTTCCCCGAAATCCGGACCTGTCGGTCGAGCAAATCAGTCAGATTATTTATTTGTCTGTCATACAATGCTTTATAATAAAGTAGATTTATAATTATTATAAAACAAAGTGCCAGACAGACGAGAATCTGAAGTTTCTTCATCCTGAATTATTTCTTAAATGCTTGATATATAAACGGCAAATGAACCATTTTAATATCATCGGTATTTAAGATTCTCGTCATTCATAATGCTGACATAGCTCCGGTAGCGTGATAAAGCTATTTTACCTTCTTCCACGGCATCTCTGACGGCACATTCAGGTTCATCCAGATGAAGACAGTTATAAAATTTACATAGCCCTGATAATTTGAAAATTTCCGGAAAGAAATGATAGATTTCATTCCTGTCCATATCGGTGATTCCGAATCCTCTTAACCCGGGAGTATCGATAACGAATCCGCCGAAAGGCATCGGGTGCATTTCAGGAAAGGTTGTAATATGCTTACCCTGTTTGTGATAGTCCGAAATTTCAGCCGTTTTCAGATTCAGTGAAGGATCCAGAAGGTTAATAAGGCTTGACTTTCCGACACCGGAATTTCCTCCGATAAGAGTGATCCTGTCTTTAAGGATATTCCTGAGAATATCAGGGTCATCCCCTCCTGTTACTGAAAATCTTATACATTCATATCCTATTGCAGAATAAATGTCAACCAGGGAATTCAGTTTTTCAGTTTCAACACTGCCATAAAGATCTGTTTTGTTGAAAATAATCTTTGATGGCACTGAGTAGGCTTCTGCGGTAATAAGGAACCTGTCTATAAACTCTGCGGGCGTTTCAGGCATAATTATGGTAGCTACCAGAATAGTCTGGTCAACGTTTGCGGCAATTATCTGGGATTGTCTTGAAAGGTTTGATGCCTTTCTGAGGATATAATTTTTCCGGTCAAGAACTTCAGTTATTATACCTGTTTTATTATCCTTATCCGGAATGACCTTAACATTATCGCCAACAGCAACGGGATTTGTTGTTCTCAACTCCCTAACTCTCAGGTTTCCCTTAAGAAGGCAGTCAAGTATCACTCCGCAGCTGGAGAGCACTTTATAGCGGCTCCCGACGGATTTAATTACAACACCTGTTTCCAAGACATCAGCATTTGATCAGAGGTACGGTTTCTTGATTTTAACCGGGAGCATCAGGCAGAAGATATTTAAAAAACCCTGATGGGTCTTGTTTCGCAGATTTTGTGCTATATTGGTATCCGTGAAACTGAAATCCGGACGATCACAATAAAAGGTGCGATCTGCACCGGGGTCAAAACACACAACGGCTCTGATATTTACAACATCACTTTCAGTTATCTGAAGCCATCAGTAAGAACGGCTTCATTTCAAAGCTATGGTAAAACGGGCGAAGTCGTTCAGTGTTATAATGTTCCGATACTTTTACCACTTTTTTTGAAGATGTTACAACATCGATGGGTACATTGTCGTACCTTCCGTTTTTCAAGACAACGATTCTGCCATGTAATCCTTTAAGAATCAAATCAAGGGCAAGATTGCCGTATGCCATCGGCACTATTGAATCCAGTGCATCGGGATCGCCGCCACGCACCATGTAACCAAGTTTCTGGTTTATTATATTTATTGTTTTTCCTTGATTGTATTTACCAGATAACTCCTTAAGCTTGTCGGAGACAAGGTCACCAATGCCGCCAAGTTTTGCATGCCCGTAGGCATCTTTTTCATCTTTTGAGAATATCATCTCACCCCCTTTGAACATTGCCCCTTCAGAAACCAGAACGACAGAATACTTGCTGGGATTCATATTCCGGTCCTCAACGAGCAATTTTGTGAGAAGTTCTATATCAAACTCATACTCGGGGATCACACATCTGTTGGCTGCACCGGCCATGGTTGGCAGCATTGCCGTAAATCCGGCATACCTTCCAAAAACTTCCAGTACCAGCAGTCTTTCATGCGAACCCGCAGAAGTTCTGAGGCTGTTGGTCATCTGGATTGTCCTTGTAATGCATGTGCTGAATCCAATGCAATAATCCGTTCCGGGTACATCATTATCCATTGTTTTTGGTATAGCGACAACTTTTACTCCTTTCTTGTAAAGATGAACACCATAGCTCAGGGTGTCATCTCCGCCAATAGGTATAAGGTAATCAACACCCAGCCATTCAAGGTTTTTGATTACTTCCGCTGTAAGGTCATTCGCTTCAGCATTGTATTTATCCTTATACTGTTCCGGGACTGTGTCCTTTGGCATATGGCTCGGCCTGGTTCTGGAAGTATGCAGAAAAGTGCCTCCTGTTCTGCCAGCCTTGTTCACAATATCATCAGTGAGAATCTGGAAGCAGTTACTGTTATCAGCTTTCTGGTCCCTTATCAGTTCCGTTATCCCCGCCCATCCTCTGCGAAGCCCGATAACTTTGTATCCTTCCCTGTTGGCTCTTATGGTAACTGCCCTGATTGCCGGATTGAGCCCCGGAACATCTCCTCCTCCTGTCAATATAGCAATTACGCCTTTTTTTGTCTTGATATTTGCCATGATTCTCTCCTTTTTATTTGTAACTATTTTTTAAATTTTGTGCCCCCTAAAGTAAGCTTTTTTGATGTTTTTCCAAAAAGTAAAAATGTTTTAAACGAGTTAAAATATTAGCTTTGACACAACATAACAAGCTTCTGCTATGAAAGATAAGAATCACGGGGCCTCAGTACTCATAACAGGAGGGAGTGGCCTTATTGGTAGAAACCTGACCTCGCTTTTGTTATCGGGAGGGTACAAAGTATCCCATCTCTCCAGAAAGGAAAATAAATTTGGCAAAGTACGGGTGTACAGGTGGAATCCGGAAAAAAGGATAATTGATCCTGAAATTTTCAACGGTGTCGATTATCTGGTTCATCTGGCCGGAACAAATATTGGCGAAAAGCGCTGGACAGAAAAAAGGAAAGCAGAAATTAAAGCGAGCAGGATCGATACAAGCAGACTTCTTTTTTCTACTGTTAAAGATTACCGCATTAACCTCAGGGCTTTTATATCGGCCTCAGGAACAGGTTATTATGGATCACTAACAGATGAAAGGATATTCACTGAAAATGATCCCCCTTCAAATGATTTTCTTGGATCGTTGTGCAGGGACTGGGAAGCAGCGGCAGATCTTTTTTCGGATGCAGGTATCCGGACGGTTAAAATCAGGACGTCGGTTGTTCTGGCCCGAGAAAGCATGGCGCTTAAAAGACTGCTGGCACCTGTAAAATCAGGTTTTCTGCTGAAAACAGGTTCAGGGAAACAATATATGCCCTGGATACACATCAGTGATTTATGCAACATATATCAAATGGCGATTGAAGATGACAGTATGCGTGGGGCTTTTAATGCTGCTTCACCCTCTCATACCAGCCATGGCAGTTTCATGAAGGTCCTCGCTGAAATAATGAAAAGACCAGTTCTCAGGCCGGGGATTCCCCCATGGGTGCTGAAGCTTTTCCTAGGCGAAATGGCAGGTGTGGTAACTGAGGGCAGCAGGGTTTCCGCTGAAAAAATAATTGATTCCGGTTTCGTTTTCGGATTTGGACATCTCAAAGATGCACTTTATGACATTCTTCAAGATTACTGAAAAAAGAAAAAATTCTCAGCTAAGGTATGTGTAAACCAGTAATAAGGAAGGATCTCCGGTCTATCTATAATTCCTTGCAATAAAAATTTCTTTAAGTCCCTTATGCCGTAGTTATCCGATTTTTGAAATAATATCCAGTTTTTCTGAATTTGCTATTTCTATTGTCTTTCCAAAGATCCTTATAATGTTATCTCTTTTAAAATCCGACAGAGCTCTTATGACGTTGGCAGGGCTCATGGCAATATAGTCGGCAATTTCTTTTCTCGAGACCGGCAGGTCAAAAATTCTTGAATTGTAAATCTCATTTGAAAAATAAAGAAGAACATATGCGACTCTCCCGGCAAGGTTTTTCTGACGGAGGTCCAGAGTCTGAGCAATTATTTTGTCATTTATTACAGAAATCTTTGTAAGGAGATCAAGGGCAAAGTGGCCGTTCTTTAAAAAGAGCTTCTTAATAAAATCAAGCTGCACCGAACAAACCACCGAATCCTCAAGGGCTGCGACAGAATACTTGTACACTTCTCCTGAAAAAACACTCATATTGCTTACAAATTCAAACGGACGTGTGATTGAAATAATCTGCTCCTCTCCTCTCATAGAACTCCTGAAAAGCTTTATCAGCCCTGACTTCAGATATTTGAAATGGCAGATTTTGTCGCCTTCCCTGTGAATGATCTCTCCTTTCCTGAAAGATTGTTCTTCCTTGAAATTACATAAATCCTTAATGTCATCCTCCGAGAGTGTTGAAAATGCAACATCCCTGAATTCACAACTTTCACAATCACATGGTTTGTTTAAAGTAATCACAATTGCTGTTTTTACAAATTTATTAATTACCCCGTCAATCTGATGGTATTTCAACCTGTTTTATTCCTGTAAATCTTACAGGGCCCATTAATCCGGAGGGTATTAAAGGAACATCGTCCCATGGTATCTGGGATGAAACTGTGCTTGTTATCAGAGACGCAAGAAGAAAAGAAACCACAGTAAGAGGTTGTTTCATTTTAGCCGGTTTTATGTTATAATTCATGTCTGTTCATAGTACAAATTTTATCCGGATTCTATTCAACCGGCAGGAATAATCACTGCCTCAATATCGAGGTATTCTGCAATCTTCTTTAATTCATGGGCATGATGTCCCACACCAAGTGCAAAATGATGTGTCGGACCCTCATTTATCCATCGTCTTAAAAATGTTCTCACATCCGGTCTGAAAAAGCCTCTCGTATTTGTGTTTCCCGTTGGAGGAATCGGTCCCTGCATTGATTCGCCTTCAGCAATGATAAATTTGAATTTGCCGTCATATGTTGAATTTATGGAAAGGATTGTAATCGGACCCTCTTTTATTTTAAACTCCACTCCGGCACCGTAACCAGGCTTGCCGTGATATTTTTTAAGGCTTCTCAAAACCGGTTTTCCCGATGCTATCGAAATGTTGTGGGGCCCATCATGTCCGACGAGAACGAATCCTTCATTAAAATCAACCGGATGAAATTCCGCAAAACTCCCTCCTATACCGAGTTTGTCCATAATAACCAATGCCACAAGAGTTTTAAGATCTGATTCACCGCACATCTGAAATCCTCTGGAGGCAAGTATGGAATTACCTACTGTGAGGTTCGACATGATGAGTCTTTCGGTACTGTCAGGAGCACCGTCGTAATAATATGCCAGCCCGTCAAGTTTTCTGTCGTCGACAAAATTTTGCAGAGCCACATATGTTTTCGCGGCTGTGAGCAGATCTTCTTCCCGGAGTTTCATCGAAACTGGATCTGATACGGGGTCGGGGGTATCAAAAAAGTCAAGGATCATCTTACTTGCTGATAAGATCTCCCCGTCCTTCACATTATTGAAGAACTCTGTAAGTTCATTAGCTTCATGTTCCGTGATATGGCATCCGAAAAAAGAAGTGATCATTGTTGCATCCGTGTGCATGTCGAGCATGGCATTTATCGGGTGTCCGATGTGTCCCAGATTAGCATTCTTAAGAGCATGGAGGACTTTTGCAATCCGGCAGTATTCAATAATCTGCCGGTCAGCTTCAGGATCGTCATGCAGTGTTCCGATGATAATTTCCGGCACTTTTTTACCCATTCGTACCGCAACCCCGGCAAACTCCGGCAGAGCACAGATGTCGTCGTTTGCCAGCTGCATATAAGTCGAGGCATTTGAGTAATCAAGTGCTTTAAGAGGCTGAAGAGCAACCAGGACAACCGGTACATTCAAGGTTTTTATTATAATTCCAAAAGTACCTGAAGTTGCATAGGTCAACATTGTACAGAATACAAGATCGGGATCGGCTGAGATCAGTTTTTTCACAAGTTCATAAGCTTTTCCGGGATTATCTGTCATTCCAAAATCAATAATTTCACCACCACAGTCCCTGATTTTTTCAAGGAATGCATTATGCTTTTCCATGAGCTCTTCAAATAATCCCGGAAACTGGGCCCAGTATTTATCATAACCGACTCCAAAAACTGCTATCCTGGATTGTCCTGTCGATTTCGCTTTTTTCATAACAATACATCATTTACATATTAAAAGTCTTACCGTGATCAATCCGCAGTATGAGGTTCCTTTTTCTTAAAGGCAGTTAAGGTAATAAACAATAAATTCTTTGAGATCTGTTACAAAATGTATGATGGTTTTAAAAAACTTTAAGGTAAGAAATTTTCCGGTATCTCATTTGCCTGATAAGCTGGTTATTATACTATGCTGTTTGGGTTCTGGTTATTACAGGTTTGATTTTAGGTATTAAATATACAAAGACCAAAAATGCCACCGGATACATTGCCCCGCAGTACATCCACAAAGGATCATACGAGTACTTTGAAATAATTATTCCCATAACGGGATTAATTACAAGTGATGATATGGCTCCGGCAGAACCGGAAAATCCTATAATGGTCGATGTTGCATGGCGTCCGAATATATCACTGATAGAGGTAATATAGTTTGTGATCCATAATCCATGGGCAAAAAACAGCAGGCACATTATTGCAATTACCATGCCTGATGATGAAACATACCTGACAGCCAGCGCTGAAATTGTTAAGGCTGCTGCTGCACCCATCAGAGATTTCCTGGCAGTATTTGTACTGGATGTTTTTATCAATATCCTGTCTGAGAGCCATCCTCCGAACATATTTGCAACTCCCAGAGCCAGAAAAGGCATCCAGAAAAGATTTCCGATCTGAATAAGGTTTATTCCCCTTGATTCATTAAGGTATTTTGGAATCCAGAACATATAAAAATAGAAGATCGGATCCAAAAGAAACCTGATAATTATAAAAGTCCAGGTTTCCTTAAGCCTCAACAGGCTGACAAGAGATATTTTCCGGCGGGTATCTTCAGCGCAAATGCTTTTAACGGCTGCATCATGGCCCCTGTTGCGGTTTTGAGAAGGAAGAAGGAGCCAGATCAGAACCCAGATTATTCCGATAGCCCCTGTAATTATGAATACTCCCCGCCATCCCGTCATACCTATCAGATAAACACAGAGAGGAGGTGCCACAACTGCACCCAGTGCTGAGCCTCCTATAGCTATTCCATTGGCCAGAGACTGCTTATTTTTTGGGACCCACTCTATAACTGCCCTTATAGCGCCTGGAAACGCCCCGCCTTCCCCAAGTCCGAGCAGAAAACGAAAAATCCCCAGATGTAATACGCTGTTGGCAACACTGTGAAGCAATGTTGCTACAGACCATATACCAACCGAAAAAGCCAGCCCGGGACGGCTGCCAAACCGATCGATAAGTATCCCTCCAAGCGAGAACATTATCGCATAACTTATAAGGAATCCTGTGTTAATGAATCCGTACTCAACATCCGAAACACAGATATCTTCCTTGATCCTTATTATGGATACAGAAAGCACCTGCCGGTCCAGAAAGCTTAACGCAGTAGCAATGAAGGCCATTGCTACAACGAGCCATGGAATAATCTTTTGTTTATCTGTCAATTTTCCCGAAGGATTGGTATTTACAAATTGGTTTTGTTTTCCATTTATGCCTGCAGGTAAATTTAGTTATTATATATTTGAGTCGGTTTTGCATTGCATATTTTTTAAAACAGTTGAATTCAGAATGTTGTAATGGTTTATAAAACAGATTATCATATTCATACAATCTATAGTGACGGACAGGCGCCACCTGAAGATTACTTTGCGGCTGCGATAGCTTCCGGCATAAGGGAAATAGGCTTTTCCGAGCATCTTGTCCTTTTTAAGGAAAACCAGGATTGGTGCATCAACCCGGATAGTGTTGGTCCATACCTTGAACGCCTTTCGCAAATATCAAAAAAAATGAACTCTGTAGTGCTGAGGACAGGCCTGGAAGTTGATTACTTTCAGGGAAAGGAAAATGAGACCGCTATTTTCCTCGATCAGTTTGACCTTGATTACAGGATAGGCTCCGTTCATTATCTGGGCGAAACGACTGTCGACAATGGCCCTGATTTTTACAATGGAAAGAACATTGATATACTGTACGAAAAATATTTTGACCGTGTTATTGAAGCTGCTGCATCGGGTTTGTTTGACATTATCGGCCATTGTGACCTGATCAGGATTTACGGGCACAAACCATCATACGATCCTGAGCATTTGTACAGGAAACTGGCACGTTCTTTTAGTGAAAATGACGTCACCTTTGAGCTGAACACCAACGGAAGGAACAGACCAATTGCTGATTTTTATCCCGACAGACGGTTCCTGAAGATCTTTGCGGAGGAAAATGTAAGTGTATGTGTCAACTCTGACGCTCACATACCCTCACGTGTAGGGCAGTACTTTGATGAAGCTTATGATCTGCTCCGGTCTGCCGGCTTTATTGAAATGGCAGTTTTCAGGAAACGAAAAAGGGAAATGATGCCGCTTTAGCAAGGCGGATCCTGACCTGTAATAACTCAGCAAGTGCACCGGAAAAGTCGGGCGGGCTTACCCAAGAATGAAAATCAGGTCCTGTTTCTTAAGAATTACATTTCTTATTGAAGGGTATGTTCCAGGAATATCTTGATCCCTATAAGAATCAGAATAATTCCTCCCGCGATTTCAACTTTCTGCCCAAGCCGCTCTCCGGCTGATTTACCTATTCTTATTGCTGTCATCGATGCAAAGAAAGTGACTATGCCAATAATAATTCCCGATATCCAGATCCTCATATTAAGCAGGGCAAAACTTATCCCCACAGCAAAAGCATCGATACTTGTACCTATCCCGGCTGCCAGAAGAACAGGTAATCTGGTATAATCTCTAATTTCACTCTTTTCACTGTTCCTCAATCCGTCAGCAATCATTCTGATGCCGAGAAATACTAACAGGACAAGTGCAATCCAGTGATCTGCTGCTTTAAATGCCTCACTGACAAATGATCCTAGAAAAAATCCGGCAACAAGTAATCCTGCCTGAAAAAACGCAAGCACTATAGCTACCCGGAATGCCTGGCGGAAGCGGATTCCGTTCTGAATGACACCAAATGAAAGAGACACCGCAAAAGTATCAAATGACAATCCGATCGCAACTGCTACAATTGTGAGGAAGTCCATAAGGCATAAATGGACTTCAAACATACATAAAAAATCGTACAGGGCTTTCTTAAATAGGTTGTATATTTGAAAACTTAAAAACCCTGATAAATGAGAGCTGTGATCCAGCGTGTAAGCAAGGCTTCAGTCAGCACCGGCAAGGAGGTTCTATCGTCAATAGGACCCGGGCTGGTGGTTTTTACAGGAGTTGAAGAGGCAGACAGTCAGGAAGATGCAGAGTGGCTGAGCAACAAAATTGCAAACCTCAGGATATTCAATGACAATGATGGAGTGATGAATCTGTCCATACTGGAGACCAGTGGCGAAATATTAGTGGTAAGCCAGTTCACTCTTCATGCAAAAACAAAAAAGGGAAACAGGCCATCATACATCAAAGCCGCTCATCCTGACATTGCGGTTCCGTTATATGAGGGATTTATATCATCACTTACCGGACTTCTGGGGAAGCCGGTTGGTACAGGTAAGTTCGGAGCGATGATGATGGTTGAGATCCATAATGACGGACCTGTGACAATAATCATTGATACAAAAAACAAAGAATAAGTTCTGATGAGGGATAATGATCGCCTGGCAGACGAAAAAAAAATTAAAAGATCCGTTTTGCTGGTGTCGGCATTTGCTGCTTTTCTGACGCCTTTTCTGGGTTCTGCAATAAATCTTGCGCTGCCTGCAATTGGAAGGGATTTTAACACGACTGCCGTTGAGCTTGGATGGATTGCCAGCAGCTTTATACTTTCATCTGCAATTTTCCTGCTTCCCTTCGGAAGACTTGCTGACATAATTGGAAGAAAGAAAGTTTTTACCGGTGGTATAATACTATTTACCCTCTCAACATTTCTGATAATTTTTTCCTGGAATTTCGGATCCCTCATTTTTTTCAGAATAATACAAGGTATTGCCGGTGCCATGATATTTGGCACAAGTCTCGCCATATTAACTTCTGTTTTCGAGCCGGGCGAACGTGGCAGGGCGATGGGGATCAATATCACTGCCGTGTATACAGGGCTTTCCGGAGGTCCTGTAATCGGAGGTTTGTTAACACAATACCTGGGGTGGAGAAGTATCTTTGTTTTTCTTCTGCCGGTAGGAATAGCTTCAATATACTTGATATTTAATAAAATAAGAGCCGAATGGGCTGAATCGGAAGGTGAAAGATTTGACTGGAAGGGATCCCTTGTTTACGGAATTTCGCTTGCGTCATTCATGTACGGTTTTTCAAAGCTTCCATCGGCTGCAGGATGGATCTTTCTTGGAAGCGGAATAATTCTGGGCATATCTTTTATCTTTTTTGAAAAAACCCTTCAGAATCCGGTATTCGATATAAGGCTTATTCTCCGCAACAGGATTTTTGCCTTTTCCGGACTCGCAGCTTTGATTCATTATTCAGCCACTTCAGCCACAGGCTTTTTTATAAGTCTTTATCTGCAATACCTTAAAGGGCTTGACGCCCGTTCGGCAGGATTTATCATGATCTCTCAACCCGTGATGATGGCTCTTTTATCACCCTTTGCCGGAAAGTTATCTGACAAGTACAACCCGGGGATTATTGCTTCTGCAGGCATGGGACTTACCTCGGCGGGACTTATAATGCTTTGCTTTATAAGTGAATCCAGTCCGGTGTATCTGATAATATTTCTTCTTGTTATTATGGGGACTGGGTTTGCACTTTTTTCATCTCCCAACTCAAATGCTATAATGAGCTCTGTTGAAAAGAAACATCTTGGTGTTGCATCCGGAGTAGTTGGTACAATGAGGATGGTGGGACAGATGCTCAGCATGGGTATAGCCATGATGCTTCTGGCTGTTTACATCGGACAGGAAACCATTGTGCCGGATACTTTTCCGGGACTTGTTGCAGCAATGAGGACCGGTTTTGCGGTTTTTTCCGCACTCTGTATTCTTGGAATTTTTGCATCACTGGCAAGAAACGGAAAATTGTCAGCCGCTAATGATCCCGGTTAATCATTAAGGTAATGATTACAAATACCTGCGGTTCTGCATAAAATTCATAAAAGGCCGTCTATGGTGAATCTGATCAGGACACATTATTTGAAACCTTATTCCTTTGCAGTCAGGTCTGCAAATTTACTTTGGATAACCGGCATGATTATATATGGATTTCTTAACTTCATTTCCGAATACACTACTCAGATTAATCTCTCTCCTATAAATTCAGAATAATTGAAAAATACCAGCCCGTTATGAAAAATGACAACACCATGATTATCATCGGCGCAGGATTTGCAGGTATGTCAGCCGGTATTTATGCCCGGATGAATGGTTTTAAAACAATGATATTTGAGATGCACGATAAACCAGGAGGTCTGTGCACATCGTGGATACGCAAAGACTATACTTTTGATGGTTGTATCCACTGGCTTGTCGGTTCATCTCCGCTCAGCGCATTCTACAGATACTGGGAAGAGGTTGGCATTGCCCGGGGGCGCAGGTTTATAAATATGGATGAGTACATGCGTTTTGAAGGTCCGGATGGCCGCACCGTCATTTTCTATACAGATATTAACCGCCTTGAGAAACATCTGATTGAGTTCTCACCTCAGGACAAAGGCCCTGTCAAAGAATTCATTTCCGGTATAAAAATGTGTCATCCGTTCAATCAGCCATCAAAAAGAGTATCTCTGGTCCGGCGGATTCTGAAAAGAATATATTCCGGCTATTCTCTGTTGATTAACGCTAAAGAAATTCAAAAATGGATGAAGGTCTCTGCCAGAGATTTTGCCGAACGTTTTAAAGACCCGCTTCTGCGTGAAGCTTTCAAAGAAATGTGGATGCCGGAATTTTCGATCGTTTTTATGTTTTTCACATTCTCATATCTTCACAATAAAAACGCCGGCTATCCTATAGGGGGTTCAATGCCTATGTCAGAGGCCATGGCAAAAAGGTATCTGAGCCTTGGAGGTGAGCTCATGTACAAAAAAAAGGTTAATGAGATAATTGTTGATCAGGACAAAGCCACCGGAGTAAGGCTGGAAGACGGAACAGAGTATCGCTCCACGAGAGTCATTTCGGCAGCTGACGGATACAGTACAATTTTCAGAATGCTCAAAGGACAGTTTGTCAACGATAAAATCAGGGAACCATATGACAAATGGCCTATATTTCAACCTCTGATTTATGCTGGTATTGGTGTAAAGCGTACATTTAACAATGAACCTTTGTCTGTATCGGGCTTCAGTTTTCCACTTAAGCAGCCTGTTGAAATAGCGGATTCAGTGCACAACAGGATCTGGATTCATATTTATAATCATGATCCTTCACTGGCTCCGGCCGGAAAATCAGCAATCACAGTAATGATCTCTTCGCGATATGATTACTGGGAAAAATTTGCCTCGGACAGAAATGAATACCTGCTTAAAAAAAATGAGATTTCAGAAATAATATCTGACATACTTGAACAGCGTTTTCCAGGTATCAAATCAGATATTGAGGTAATTGATATTGCCACTCCCCTGACTTTTGAACGTTATACAGGCAACTGGCAGGGCAGTTTTGAAGGCTGGCTAATAACCCCGGAGAATTCAGGTGTAATTATGAGACCCATGTCGCAGAAGCTGCCGGGATTAAAGAACTTCTATATGTGCGGTCAATGGGTAGAACCGGGCGGGGGGCTTCCGACCGGGGTAATTTCAGCCAGAAGACTTATTAGAAAAATCTGCCGCGAGGAACGAATAAGATTCCGGACAAACATTGACTGAAAATAAATACAGGCATCGAACATTGCACCCGGAAATTTCCCGTGACACTGTATCAAAGGCAAGTGTTCTTGAAACGACTGTTGCTTTTTGCCGGATCATTGCATAAACACCTCTGCACGCTTCACCTGTTGATCTGTCAGTCGAAGCATAAATTCCTATGGTATATCCTGAATCTTTGCACCCAGATATCCTTTCGAAAACAGCTTCCCGGGGAAAATTATTGCCCAATGGCTGATCCCGGTAAAAACCAGCCATGGCAACCTTCTCCGCCAGGGGGAAGATACTTAGCCCTGAGCATGATCATGCTGTCAGCACGGCATTCAGTTAATGTCCTGTGCATCCCTTCCCCGGCGGATATTTCGCTGAAGTGAAGATCTGTTCCCGGCAATTTTCCGTCAAATCCGTATTTTCTCATTTTTGAGCAACTAATTGTTGAAAATAAAATGACAATGAAAACAAAAAACATTAAATTGTCCCCGTTCTTGTTCTTCATTTTTACGACAATTGTTTTATACAAGAATTAACTCATGACAAAGCTCTATCAAAAACTGATCAAGCTGTGCCCCTCTGAAGCTGAAATAAGAAAAGGACTTAAAAAATCAGTTGAACAGGCATCAGAGATACCGGAAAAGCGTTACTTAATGAGTATCTTAAATTCCATTGACCTGACAAGTCTGAATACTGAGGACAATAAAAGTAACATCCTTCATCTGACAGGAAAGGTCAACAGTTTTTCCTCAAGGTTTTCAAACATTCCAAATGTTGCCGCGATTTGTGTTTATCCGAATTTTGTTTCGGTTGTAAGGGAGAAACTCACGGTGAAAAGTGTTAAAATAGCTTCCGTTGCCGGAGCTTTTCCAAGCTCCCAGACTTTCAGGAGCATTAAGCTGAATGAATGTAAAATGGCAGTGGAAGCCGGAGCCGATGAAATAGATATAGTTTTACCTGTGGGAGCATTTCTTGGTAATGATTTTGCAATGGTAGCCAATGAAATCAGAGAGATCCGTGAAGCTGTTGGCAACAGAACACTTAAAGTAATTGTTGAATCGGGGCTGATAGGAAGTTATGAGCAAATATTCCAGGCTTCGATGATCGCCATGGACGCAGGAGCTGATTTTATTAAAACTTCCACCGGTAAAACAATTGTTTCGGCAACCCCGGAGGCTGCTTTCGTGATGTGCAACGCAATTTCCGGATTTTATGCCGAAACAGGTATTAAAGTGGGGTTCAAGGCTTCAGGAGGTATCGTTAATTCAGCCGATGCAGTTATTTATTATCATATTGTAAAAAACTGTCTGGGGGAAGACTGGCTTAACAATTCACTTTTCAGAATAGGAGCAAGCAGGCTGGCAAATAATGTTTTAACGGATATTTCCGGCACCACGAACAAATATTTCTGATCCTCCAGTCAGCTGACACAACCTGTAAACTTATTTTAATAACTACCTTTGTGAATTACTTCACAGAAGTATCATGACTACTGGTATTAACATACAGGATACCCTGAAGCCCGCATTTGTTATACGTATAAACACGAAGGACCTTATACCTGACTCAGTTTTTGATAAGATAGATATACGGGCTGAAGAATCTGCAGACATACCTCAGGCAGTAAGATCAGTGCCGGAATCTTCGCCTGTCCCGGTTTTCAATGAGGATTCCGTAATAGTTTCACCGGGAAATAGAAATAATGACTTTGCTTTATTTAAATCAGGCAGTTATATCAAAACTACTGATCTTTTACCAATTAACGGAATCCTGTTCAGGGATGAGGGGGGAAATCATTTTTCCGGACAGGATTCAATTGCTCATACAGGCGAAAAACAGATACAGGGCTGGCCTCTGCCGGAAAAACCGATCCACAACGACTGGCTGACAATATTTATCCTGCTGGCAGCTGTCTTGTATATGATGATCCGTAATACCGCCAGATCTCTTATTCCTGAAGCCGCCAGATTCTTTTTGCTCCGCGGAACAAGGGAAACACACGGCCGTGGATCAGACACCCTTTTTTACAGGAGGCAGATAATGCTTAATATTATATCTTATATTGTGTTGAGCCTGTTCATATACTGTGGTGCTGCATGGTATGGATTAGTTCCCGAAGGCTTGTCTCCCGCGATATTCATAGTGCTGGCGTTCATGATTATTGTTGCTGCAATCACCTTAAGACACGTTTCGTGTTTTGTTACAGGCCATCTGAGCGGAAAATCTGATATTTTTAATGAATATGTCGCCAGTATTTATCAATCGTATAATTTTTTCGCTATACCGGTTTTTGTTTTCACTCTTTTGGTTACTTTCACCACTATTTTAAATCCAGAGAGTTATTTTATTCTCGCACTTATATTGTTGTTTTTTATTTACATTTTTCGCATTCTGAGGTTCTTTTTGATTTTTATCAAAAGGAATATTTCAATTTTATATTTGATTTTGTACCTTTGTGCCCTTGAAATTCTGCCTGTTTTGATGCTGTTAAAATATTTTACAGGCGGTTCTTGAATCATGGTGAGGATTACTTAAAGGTCGAAATTAAATCTGTAAGGATTTGAAAATAAAGAAAATACTAGTATCGCAGCCAGAACCAAACAATTCAAAATCCCCGTACCACGAACTGGCAAAAAAGTACAATCTTAAAATTGACTTTAAACCATTTATTAAGGTTGAAGGGATTACATCAAAGGATTTCCGTCAGCAGAAAATCAACATTCTTGATTTCTCCGCAGTAGTTTTTACAAGCAAAACCGGCATTGATCATTTCTTCAGGATCTGCAATGAGTTGAGGATCACCGTTCCGGACAGTATGAAGTATTTTTGCATAACTGAAAATGTGGCGTTTTACCTTCAGAAGTATATTGTTTACAGAAAACGCAAGATTTTTCACGGCAAAGCCAAATTTCAGGATCTGATCGACATTATCATCAAGCACAGGGATGATAATTTCTTTGTTCCTTTATCTGAGCCGCACAATGCCGAAATACCCGAGCTGCTTGACAAAAATAACATCAGCTATACCATCGGGACGCTGTACAGAACGATAAGCAGTCGCTTTTCAACAAAAGACTTCGACTACGATATTATTGTTTTTTACAGTCCCTCAGGCATAAAATCTCTTAAAGAAAACTTTCCTGACTTCAAACAGGGAGACGTCAAAATTGCTGCGTTCGGGCCAACCACGGCCTGTGCGGTTGAAAGTGAAGGATTGAGGCTTGATATTAACGCTCCCAATCCAAAAGCTCCTTCCATGACAATGGCAATTGATGAATTTCTTAAAGAGTACAACAAGAACTGCAAATAAACCTGGCTAAAATTTATCCCAATGCTCCGGAACAATATCATTATTTCCGGCAGTTCAGTTTGATTCTGAGACCGGAATGAATATTCGCAGGCAAACATTAAAAAAGGCTGAGAGACTTTGTGGTGTCAAAGCCATTGAGGAGCTTTTTGAAAAGGGCAGTCAGTTCCATACAATTTGTTTCAGGGTTATCTGGAATGTAAACAAAGAGGAAGAAGGATCGCCTCCTGCAAAAATAGTTTTAAGCGTTACAAAGAAAAGTTTCAGGAAAGCAGTTATCAGGAATCTTGTCAGAAGAAGAATCCGGGAAGCTTACAGAAAAAACAAGCAGGATCTTTATAAGTTTCTTCTGGATAAAAAGCTCAGCATTGTTATTATGCTGATCTTCAGGAAAAATGAAATTCCTGATTACGCTACTGTAGAACAAGACATCAAACATGTATTTTCCAGGCTGACCTCTCTTATTAAAGAAAGGGATATTAAATGTTAAAGTTGTTTTAATAATTTCTTTCCCAACATCATTGTGGGATTTTCTTGCTATTTTCACCTTTCTGAAAAAATTTTTGTGCAATGAAAAGAATTCATCGTGTAAAAGTCATCATAGTTCTGTTGTTACTAATGACTGCAGCCATAAGTGCAGGATTCCTGGCAAATCAGGAAACAAGAGATTTCAGAATCGCAAAGAATCTTGATATTTTCCTGTCTCTTTTCAGGGAGCTGAACACATTTTATGTTGATGATATTAATCCGGATAAGGTAATCAGAACAGGCATTGACAACATGCTGAAAAGCCTTGATCCCTATACCGTATATTATCCGGAATCGGAAATTGACGAGGTTGCTTTTATGACTACAGGTAAATACGGGGGCATTGGTTCGCTCATCCGGGGTGGTGATCAGTTCGCGGTTATTTCGATGGTATATAAGGGTTTTCCTGCGGACATTGCCGGTATCAGGGCCGGTGATGTTCTGAAAAAAGCTGATGGAATAATACTTAAGGGCTACTCAACGGAACAGGTAAGCGAAAAACTAAAGGGAATTCCGGGTACTATCGTTAAGATAACCGTAGAGCGTAACGGAACAGAGATAGATTTCGATGTAAAACGGGAAAGAATTGTGATCCCTCCTGTTCCTTTTTACGGAATGATAGATTCTTTAACTGGTTACATAAGATTTACAAATTTCACACAGAATTGTTATCAGGATGTCAGAAATGCACTTATTGATCTCAGAAAAAATAATCCAAAGCAGATGATCCTTGATCTGAGAGGAAATCCGGGAGGATTGCTTACTGAAGCTGTTGAAATTGTAAATCTGTTCGTAGGACCTGGTAATGAAGTGGTATCAACAAAAGGAAAGGTAAAACAGTTTGATGAGGTATTTAAAACGACAAAACCTGCTGTTGACGAAAATATCCCACTGGCAGTAATTATAAGCAGAAGTTCAGCTTCTGCATCGGAGATTGTGGCCGGAGCCATTCAGGATCTCGACAGGGGAATAATTACCGGCCAGAGGTCATACGGAAAAGGCCTGGTGCAGATCACCCGTCCCTTAAGTTACAATAACCAGCTAAAAATCACTACCGCAAAATATTATATTCCAAGCGGAAGGTGTATACAGGCACTTGATTTCTCACATCCAAACGAGGATGGGAGCGTGGGGATCATACCTGATTCGCTTATTTCCGAATTTAAAACAAAGAATGGCAGGATAGTAAGGGACGGCGGGGGGATAACTCCGGACGTAACAATCATTCCCGAATCAATGAGTCAGATAGCGGCTGAATTGTACCTGCGTAATCACATATTTGATTTTGCCACATCGTATTACTGGAATCATCCTGGTGTTAAATCACCGGCTGAATTTTCTTTCACCGATGCAGATTACACCGACTTCAGAGATTTTCTGGTAAACAGGAATTTCAGCTATAAAACCGTTACTGAAGAATCACTGAATCAGCTTATTGAAAATGCAAAAAATGAAAAATACTATGATCTCCACAAAGATCTTTTTCATAAGCTGGAAAAAGATCTTGATCATTCTCTTGACCATGATCTGGCTACTTTCAGGAATGAGATTTCAGAATTAATTGAAAATGAAATAATAAGCCGGTATTTCTATGAGGAAGGAGCTATTGCCAGCTCTCTGCATAAAGATGAACAGATATTGAAAACTCTTGAAATACTTTACGATGGTGATAATTACAACGCAATTCTTAAGGGAAGAAAGAGACCGGCACTCATAACCGTTGAAGATGAAAACTTTTCTGAGGAGAGTTTAATAAGCAAAAGAAATACTGATTCCTCTCAGATCTGAAAAGGTTCACGCTTATTCCCGGAAGAACAGGCAGACCGAAACGGTTCATTGCAGATTAGATTGTTCCCTGTGAAGGCCTCTTTCCTGTTCAATCCGGATATAACTGTTTAAAATGTACAGATAGTTGATTATCCGCATACTTTTCACATAATCCTTTTTTTTGTCAGTCCCCGTAAAAGGGCGGCAGAAAAGCCACCTCATCCCCACAATTCAGTTCCGGTTCATTATTTATTATCTGATTGTTTACTGCAATTCGGAATGGATAATGAATAATCTCCGGGAAATCATCTTCAATCCTGTGAAGAAGATCGCTAAATGAGCTTACGCTACGGTAGTGCTTCTGGAATACTCCGGTCAGTCCGGAAATCTCCCCGAAAAATAAAACATTTATCTCCATTCAAGTATTTATTGTTGATATTCTTTCCGGCAGGTATTTGCCTCCTGCCCATCATCTTTCAATGTGCCTCCAGCCAGTTTTTGCCGGAGCCCCAGTCAACTTTCAAAGGGACATCGAGACTGGCAGCATTTGTCATCTCAGATATCACCATTTCCTTCAGCAAATCCAGCTCGGAAACAGGAACTTCAAAAATCAGCTCATCATGAACCTGAAGAATCATTTTTGAGGAAAGATTTTCCGATTTCAGTTTTTCATGTATTCTTACCATGGCTATCTTGATAATATCAGCTGCACTTCCCTGTATGGGGGCATTTATAGCATTTCTTTCAGCATTTCCCCTGACAACCTGGTTTCTTGAATGAATATCACGCAGATGCCTTCTCCTGCCAAACATTGTAGTTACATAGCCCTTTCCCCTGGCGATTCTGATACTTTCATCCATGTATTTCTTTACCCCCGGATATGAGCTGAAATAACCCTCGATCAGATCTTTTGCATCTTTTCGTCCAATGGTAAGTCTTTCGGACAATCCATACGATGAAATGCCGTAAATGATACCGAAGTTTGCAGTTTTTGCCCTGCTGCGCATTTCCCTTGTGACTTCTTCAATCGGCACTCCGAATATTTTTGACGCAGTTGCAGCGTGAATGTCATTTCCCGACATAAAATCAGCTATCATGCTTTCATCCTTACTCAGATGAGCCATTAATCTCAATTCAATCTGCGAATAATCGGCTGAAAAAAACACAAAGCCATCATCGGGCACAAATGCCTTTCTTATTTCACGGCCTCTGTCATCCCTGACCGGTATATTCTGAAGATTAGGATTAGTTGAGCTTAGCCGCCCGGTTGCCGTTACAGCCTGGTTAAAGCTGGTATGGATACGGCCTGTTTTTGTATTAACAAGCTGGGGAAGGGCCTCAACGTATGTTGACAAAAGTTTCCTGAGTCCCCTGTATTCAAGCACTTTATTGATTATCGGATGCCTTCCGGCCAGCCTCTGGAGTATTTCCTCATTTGTAACGAACTGTTTTGTTTTGGTCTTTCTTGCGTTGTCATCGAGCTTTAAGCGAAGAAATAATATATCCCCGAGCTGCTTTGGTGACGAAATGTTAAATTCGGTACCCGCAAGAGAGTAGATTTCTTTTTCCAGCGAAACAATATCATTTCGCAATTCGCCAGCTATTGTCTTCAGATCCTCCTGGTTAAGTTTTACCCCGTTTCTTTCCATTTCTGCCAGTACATATATGAGCGGCATTTCAATATTTGCTGCCAGGCCGGATAAATCCTCTGATCTGAGCATTGGTTCAAATACTTCCCTGAGCTGCCATGTAACGTCGGCATCTTCGACGGCATATTCCTTAATTTTATCAACAGGAACTGAGCGCATATTTTTTTGATCTTCACCTTTCTCTCCTATCAGTGATTCAATGTGCACGGGAGTATATGAGAGATACGTTTCCGACAGAAGATTCATATTATGCCTCATATCAGGTTCCAGAAGGTAATGTGCTATCATAGTGTCAAAAAGCGGACCTTTAACTTCAATATCGTAATTTGCCAGAACCTGGATGTCAAATTTCAGATTCTGCCCGACTTTTATTATATTCTTATTCTCAAAAATTGGCTTCAGGATTTTAAGAAGCCTCAGAGTATCCTGACGCGATTCAGAAAAATGGATCAGCCAGCCTTCACCTTTTTCCCATGAAAACGCCAGCGCAACAAGTTCCGAATCGAGTGCATTAATACTTGTGGTTTCAGTATCAAAACAGAACTTTTCAAGCGATAATACTTTTTCAGTAAAATCTTTTACCGCTTTTTCGTCTTCCAGAAGAATATAATTATGAGGAACTGTTCCGGCATTATTTGTATTCCCTGAAACAATGCTGCCTGAAGAACTGCTGAAAAGAGATCCCTGGGTATTTACATCTTGTTTTGCGAAATCTTCCTTTTGTTCAGGTTGTATAGCATGAATCTGTGATTCCTTAAAGATCCTGTTGGCAATTGTTTTGAATTCAAGCTCGTCAAAAAGTATTTTTAGTTTTTCAATATCAGGATCTTCTTTTTCAAATTCTTCATGATTGAACGGAACAGGAACATTCTGATCAATTGTTGCAAGTTTTTTGGAAATCTCAATTTGTTCCCGGTTATTATCTATTATCTCCTTCAGCTTTCCCTTAAGGTTGCCTGTATTATTAAAAAGTTTTTCGATCGATCCGTATTCTGAAATAAGCTTCATGGCTGTTTTAGGTCCTACTCCAGGGGCTCCCGGTATATTGTCCGAAGCATCACCCATCAGTGCCAGTACATCAATAACCTGTTCCGGTTTTTGAACAGAAAACTCCCGTTTTACTTCTTCTTCTCCCCAGATCACTGACTCATTGCCACTTCTTGAAGGCTTGAACATGAAAATTTTTTCCGAGACAAGTTGTGCAAAATCCTTATCTGGAGTCATCATAAAGGTAACAAATCCCTGGCCGGCTGCTTTTTTTGCCAGTGTTCCTATCACATCATCCGCCTCAAAGCCCGGACAATCTATTACAGGAATTTTGTATGCCTCAAGCAGTCGCTTTATATACGGAACCGCAGCTTTAATATCCTCCGGAGCCTCATCGCGGGTAGCCTTATATGCTTTGTACATCTCGTGCCTGAAGGTAGGGGCCGGAGTGTCAAAGGCTACTGCGATATGACTTGGCTTTTGTTTATTCAACACTTCCTCCAGTGTCAGAAGGAAGCCAAAGATGGCCGAAGTGTTAAGTCCTTTTGATGTTATCCTCGGGGTTTTTATAAAAGCATAATAGGAGCGGAAGATCAGTGCATATGCGTCCAGAAGAAAAAGCCGTTGTTTTGATTGATCTTTATTCATAATGTGGTTGTTCATTGTCTGAAGCAAACCATTCGGCAAAAGAAGTTGCCGTTTCGTACAGCCTCAGGCTGTGAAGTTTGACATTTCCGGGAAGCCGGGCTTTGATACGTGAGGCAAAATCTGTTACAAGGTTTTCACATGTAGGCTGATACCCTGTTACAACAATGTTCCCGAGCATTTTTTTTAACAACTCCAGCCTGCCTGCTTCCAGGTCATCGCTTATTACCACGGAATGATCAAATACGGAGACAATTTCCCTGTATACAATTTTTTTTATATCATTGAAATCGATCACCATACCGTTTTTCGGATGTCCGTGTTCATTGACAGGTATGCCGGCAAGTGTTACAAAAAGACGATAGGAATGCCCGTGGACGTTCCTGCATGGACCATCGTAATCCGATAAGACATGCGACATCTCAAAAGAAAATTCTTTCGTTACCCTGATTGTTGCTGCCATTGTCAGAGGAAGTATTTAAATACAAATTTAACCATTATGTCCGATAAATGTTCCGGTAATGAGGAGTCTGCCTTGCTGTTTTGAATGTGATTAAGGAATATTTAACATAAAATGAACATGATATGACGACAAAAAGAATATCTTTGTCCCCTCAATTCATTTCAAAACCAGGTACTAAATGGAGAATTCGGGGAATCATTTAACCTTTCCGGCTTTATTCAGTGAAACTCTGAAAAGGTTCGGAAATCATAACGCTTATGCATTTGCAGGGGAAAAGCCGAGAAGTTACAATGAATCAGCCAGAGAGATTTCTGCGCTGATTGCACTCCTTGAAAAGTGTGGTATAATCCCTGGTGACAGGGTTGCAATACTTAGTACCAACATGCCCAACTGGAGCAGTGCATATTTTGCGATCACTTTTATGGGCGCGGTTGCAGTTCCCATTCTTCCTGACTTTTCATCAACAGAAATAGAAAATATTCTGATACATTCAGAAGCCAGAGCTGTTTTTGTTTCATCTGCCCTTGTTCCAAAAATCGAAAATCTGCGGTCTGAATACCTGAAGACAGCAATTCAGATCGACACTTACGATATTATTTTTACAGATGGAACCTCATTAAGCTTTGATCCCGCTGCAATTCCCGACAACACATATGATGTAAAAGAAGAAGACCTCGCCTCAATTATTTATACTTCAGGAACCACAGGCCGTTCAAAGGGGGTAATGCTGACACATAAAAATATCTCCTTCAATGCTCTAAAAGGCAGGGTTATACAACCACTGGACGAAAATGACAGATTCCTGTCAGTGTTGCCGTTATCCCATACTTATGAAAACACACTGGGCCTTATCCTTCCAATGCTTTGCGGATCATGTGTCTATTATCTCAGAAAACCACCAACACCAGCTGTTTTGCTACCCGCCCTGGATGAGATAAAACCTAGCGTGATGCTGACTGTTCCCCTTATTATTGAAAAAATATATTTCAACAAGATACTGCCTGCATTCAGGGATAAGCTTCTGCTTAAAATACTCTATAAAATACCATTCTTCAGAAAAAAACTCAACCTTGCTGCTGGCAAAAAACTCTATAAAACGTTCGGCGGAAAGCTAAAATTTTATGGCATTGGCGGAGCCAAGCTTAACAGGGAAGTTGAAAAATTCCTTCTGGAAGCCAGGTTTCCTTATGCGATAGGTTATGGCCTTACCGAAACTTCTCCTTTGCTTGCCGGAGCCAATCCCAAAAATTCTGTTTTTGATTCAACCGGCCCCGCAATTGAAGGTATTGAATTAAAAATAAACAATCCTGACAGGAAAACCGGTGAAGGAGAGATTTGGGCAAGGGGTGCAAACGTGATGCAGGGGTATTTTAAAGAACCTGAAATGACAAGAGAGGTACTTACTCCGGAAGGTTGGTTTAAAACTGGAGATCTTGGTGTTTTTGACGAAAATAACAACCTTTATATTAAAGGAAGGTTGAAGAATATGATTGTCGGAGCCAGTGGTGAGAACATATATCCTGAAGAGATTGAATCGGTTATCAATAATTTCAGGTACGTGGTAGAATCTCTTGTTATACAGCAAAAGGGGAAACTGGTGGCATATGTACATTTTAATATGGAAGAGCTCGAAAAAAAATACCAGAGCCTGAAACAGGATGTGACAAGGCAGTTCGGGGAGAAAACAGAAGAATTATTTGCCGAGCTTAAAGATTATGTTAATTCAAAAGTCAATAAATTCAGTCAGATAAATGTGGTTGTTCTTCAGCCTGTCCCTTTTCAGAAAACGGCTACCATGAAGATCAAAAGGTATTTGTATACCTGATGATCTGATCCGATTACCCGATTTCAAATTTTTTGGAACCGCTAGCTTCGGCCATAAACGTATAGCACAATTTTATCTGTTTGACTGATCAGCCTGCTAATAATATCAGCTGTTGAATCAACAGTTATGATGAAAAGACTTAATAAGGTCTTGCCTGCTGCCCGGACGGATTGACCGGCAAGATCGGGAGCTATTATTCTCTGGTTGTTTTCTTTTGCCAAAGCAGAGTAAAGTAACATGGCTGAATAAAGATTGAATTGATTTAGAAATCAAAAAGGGTGTCCTTCTGAGGCACCCTTTTTTTTATTGACTCTAATTTTTTTTGCCTATTTCATGGCCTCTTTATATCTTCTGTTGACTTCATCCCAGTTAACAACGTTCCAGAAAGCCGCAATGTATTCAGGTCTCTTGTTCTGATACTTCAGATAGTAGGCATGTTCCCATACATCGAGCGCCAGCAATGGTTTTCCCTTAATTGGCGAAACATCCATAAGAGGATTATCCTGGTTAGGTGTGCTTCCCACGGCAAGCTTTTTGTCAGGTGTGACATAAAGCCATGCCCAGCCGCTTCCAAAACGGGTTTTCGCCGAGTTGTCGAATGCTTCCTTGAATTTTTCGAAGGAGCCAAAAGTTTTATTTATGGCTTCAGTTAATTCAACTGAAGGAGCGCCTGATCCGGAAGATAAATTGTTCCAGAAAATGACATGATTGTAAAAACCTCCGCCGTTATTTCTTACAGCATCACCAGCTTCTGATACTTTTGCAAATATTTGCTCAATTGTACTTTTATCAAGCTGTGTACCTTTGATTGCAGCTATAAAATTGTTGAAATAAGCACGGTGATGCCTGTCATAATGGATCTCCATAGTACGGGCATCAATGTAAGGTTCCAGTGCATCATAGGCATATGGTAACGCCGGGAATACATGAATATCAAATTTTTCCATATTTACCTCCTTGGTGTTTTCAGGGTCTCCGGCAAATAAATTAAAAACCAGCAGTATGGCGGCAAACCCGAGACCGATTGTTTTAAGTTTGTTTGTAAATTTCATGATTGTTAGTTTTGTGTTAAACAACATAAATGATCTATTGTTCAAATTTACAAGTTTTTTGCCTGCAGGCTGGTCTGCCTGATTTCAAGGATACTATTTTCCGTGGTACCAAAAAATTGTGCTGATAAATATTAATTTATACAATATTTTCAGAAAAATAATTTTTGGTTTAACTTTCCGTTTTTGTAATATCTAAATTATAGGAACATGAGAAATACTCTGTTTTTTATGTTTTTTGCTGTAATATTATTATCAATGGTTCAGGGTTGCAGCAAAGATCATGGTGATCCTCCTGTATTGCCTCCCGCAGCTACCATGAACATTGATTTCAGCAATTTTGAACCAGGCAACAAGTCCGGCCAGGAGGAATTTTTAACCAAGGGAACTGAGACCAGCACCTGGGATTTTACTGCAGGAACTGCATTAATATGGAGAGCCATTATCCATGTAACTCTTGGAGTCCCGGTAAAGACTTATCAGCTGGCCGCAAACAGCAATCCGGAATACACCGGAAATGATACCTGGGAATGGAACTATGATGCAACCATTACAATAGATCAGATAACAGTTACATATTCAGCACGTTTGACCGGTCAGGTCAGATCAGACGATGTATTGTGGAAAATGTTCATTTCCAAGGAAGGAGCTGGTGAGTTCGAAGAATTTCTATGGTTTGAGGGAACTTCCGCAAGAGACGGAAGCAGCGGGCAATGGATACTATATGAGAGCTACCAGAACCAGGTTCCCCTGCTGCAGATAGACTGGACCCGAAGCGGAAACTCTGTGACAAAAATCAAGTACACCTACATCAAAGCCGGGAATCCATTTGCAAACAGCTATATCGAATACGGTTTGATTACCGGACCTTATGATGCTTATTTCGATATTCATTTCTATCATGCAACTTTTCTTCAGTTTTATGATCTCAGGATTGAATGGAACATAGCCGGCCGTAACGGAAGAGTCAGGTGTGAAAACCATTTCGGCGATGATGCCTGGTATTGCTGGGACAGCAATCGCCTAAACACAACCTGTCCTTGATTCCTGCTACCTTTTGCACCATTCGATCTCATTTGTATCACATCCGACTTAATCATTGGGATCATGGTAAATATCTGCTATTTTCAGCCTGGCATGAATCTGTCAAATATTAATATTTCGGTTTTTGTCTTTGTTTTTTTGCTATTTTGCGCACCTGAATCTTTAAAGCCAGAATAATGTCTTCAGGGAAAAAGGCGGTTTTGTTTATAGTAATTATCCTGATCCTCGATCAGATCCTGAAAGTCTGGGTTAAAACCAATATGGTGATAGGTCAGGAAATAAAACTATTCGGCAGCTGGGGACTGTTGCATTTTATCGAAAATAACGGAATGGCTTTCGGGATGGAGATTGGCGGGAAGACGGGCAAGCTGATTCTTAGTATTTTCAGGCTTGGAGCTATAATTGCCATAGGATGGTTCCTGTCATCCCTTATCAGGAAAAAAACAAATCTGGGATTGATTCTATGTGTAAGTGCAATAATGGCCGGGGCAATAGGCAATATGATCGACAGTGCATTCTATGGAATCATTTTCAGTGAAAGCTTCAGCAGTCCTGCTGTTGTGTTTCCTCCGGGTGGAGGCTATTCGTCTTTCCTTCAGGGGAAAGTGGTAGACATGTTTTATTTCCCGGTATTAAATACTCAATGGCCTGAGTGGTCACCTTTTCGGCCGGGCGAATCTTTTGTTTTCTTCAGACCTGTATTTAATATTGCTGATTCGGCAATAACCTGTGGTGTAATAATCATAGTTCTTTTCCAGAAAAGAATGTTCAAGGATATAGACTGATCTATTAACAGATGGCTGATCTCTCCGAAATCAGAGTGCCCGTAAAAGCAGAAATGGCTCAGTTTGAAGCTTATTTCGGAAAGATTATGAGAAGTGAAATACCCTTGTTAAAGATAATCCTTAATTACATTTTCAGGCGAAAGGGAAAACAAATGAGACCGTTGCTGGTATTTCTTACTGCCAGACTCAACGGAGAAATACAAGAACCTACGTACATTGCGGCCACTTTTATCGAACTGCTTCATACAGCCTCGCTTGTTCACGATGACGTTGTTGATGATGCCAGCGAGCGTCGCGGAGCACTCTCAATAAATGCCCTGTGGAATTCCAAGATTGCCGTTCTTGTCGGTGATTACATGTTAGCCAGAGGCCTGCTTATAAGCATTGAAAAGAATCGTTACGATATGCTCGAAATTGTTTCCGAAGCTGTTAAATCCATGAGCGAAGGAGAATTGCTTCAACTTCAGAAGGCCAGGAAACTCAATATTAACGAATCAGATTATTTCAGGATAATAAGCTGTAAAACAGCAGCCTTACTTGCAGCATGTACTGCCTGTGGAGCAAAGTCAGTGACTGATGACAGTGATACCATACAACTCATGAAGGACCTCGGAGAAAATATTGGTATGGCTTTCCAGATACGGGACGACTTACTTGATTATGAATCCAACGGACTTACGGGTAAGGCTGCAGGTAATGATATCAAGGAAAGGAAGATAACTCTTCCGTTAATTCATGCACTGGAAAATTCATCAGCTCCTGAAAAAAGACACGTGCTGGGGATCGTAAGGAATAAGAAGAAATCCCGGAAAGAGATCAGTGAGGTTGTCAGGTTCGTTGCAGATCACGGGGGGATGGAATATGCTGAGATAAAAATGAATCAGTACGCTGATAAAGCTTTCGCGATATTAGATTCTTACCCTGATTCCGACGTCAGGAACTCATTAAAAGAGTTTGTTAATTACACTATCTCAAGGAATAAGTGACCCGGCCGTCATGGTAAGGGGTTTTCGTGTTTCCGTGCACATTACTGGTCACTTAAGAGAATATGCAATTATGATACCAAGATAATTGCCAACTGCGTAGCCTGCAATACCCACGATAAGACCTGTCAGAATAACCTCCCTGTTTCTCAGGGCACCGGCAACGACCGGTACAAAGGGTGGTGAACAGATCAATGCACTTCCTGATATTATAACAGTGTCAGCATCAATCCTGAAAAACCTCGCCAGAAGAGCATGAAGTAAATGAGATCCGAACATTGCCAGACCGACATACCAGAAAAGGTTAAAAGAGATGTCAACCAGTTTACGCACATCAGCCATAGAAGACACTACGAGACAAAAGATGAGTATTATGTACATTCCCGACTGAAATGTCTTTTCAATATTCTTTACTCTGGGTACAAATGAAAACGCGATCCCGAATGTGGTAATAAGCAGAATTATTGCTGCAGTGGAAAAGCTTTCCGGGAAAAGGCGGCTTAAACCGTAGCTTACCGCGAAGATCAGAACAGATAATCCGAATGCTCCGAGTACGGGAAAGAATGTTTTCTTTTTGAATATCCCATCATATGATTCATATTTTTGTTCCAGATCACCATCAGTATATTCAAATTTGCCTGTTTCGGGCAGCTTGAACGGACGCAGCCACAAAAGGAATACTCTCTGGCCTATTGACATAATAAAGATAAGATACAATGCCCCAAGCGCGACCTCATATGTATGAGTCATGAGGTATACTTCAGTGTTGACATCAAGGGCAGCCTTGATCGCAGCCATATTGGGTGTTCCCCCTGTATATATGCCGGTGAGCATTCCCGATACCTTCCATATTTCCGGTATGCTGTCCCTGAATATCCAGTAACCAATAAATATCATGAAAACTACCGTGAACAATCCAAGGATGAGAGAACTTATGGCCGAACCAGCCATTTTTAACCATTTTTTGACATCCATCGAAAACAGTATCAGTGGCAGGGCAAGGGGAACTGTAAGCTGTGTAAAAAGATCCTGATACTTGTATGCCCCCTCGGGCAAAAGCCCGATGTTGCCTACAAAAGCTCCAAGTACATAGCAAATAAGCACGCTGCCGGCTTTTTTTACCAATGTGTATTTCGCTTCCAGGACTATTATCACAACAGGCATAATAAGAAAAAAGAGGATCATCAGAATAATGTGAAAACTCATAACAGAGGTTTTAATTTGTAATAACGATCAGAACAATAATGGTTAACCGGCCGGGAATATAACTAAATTTTGAATATAGCCTGCTTTAACAGGTAAAATTCAGAAAATAAAATATTTTGATAATTTTGATATAATTTTAAGTAAGTAATTTATATGAATTCCAGCGCCCGTCTAATTTTCAATATTTTAATTAATGTATATAAGTCCTATGACAACCTTAAAACAAATTGAGCAATTTCTTGCATCTGAACCTATCGCAATTGCAGGAGTATCACGTAACCCCAGAAAATTCGGATATGCCGCTTTCAAAGAGCTTAAAGAGAAAGGAATGAACATTATTCCTGTAAATCCTCATGCAGATGAAATCAACGGTTCAAAAGTGTTTCACGATATAAGGAGCCTTCCTGATGATGTTGGTGGTCTGATTATTATGACACGTAAAAACCAGACTGACGATGTAATAAAGCAGGCAAAAGAAAAAGGCATAAAAAATGTATGGATCCAGCAAATGTCTGACAGCAGGGAGTCGTTGAAAGAACTTGAAGGTACAGGTATCAACTATATTACCGGGGAGTGTATTTTGATGTACTACAAACCCAGCAGCATTCATAAATTTCATGCTGCGGTGAAAAAGTTTTTCAGACGTTACCCCAGGTAAGCATGATTCCCCTAAGGTTTCCCGGGGCATTTTATCTTTACGACACTTTATAAATCATGAAAATGAAAAAAATCCTTTTGATACTTATGGGAATGGCTTTTGTTTCTCTGACAACTCTCAGAAGTCAGTCATTCATTAATTCTGATGATGAGCTTGTTAATGGTTTTTCGTCAAAGATTTCCGGTATGGATTTCAATTACCATTCCTGTATTCCCGGATTACGTGAAAGCATTCTCATAAGAGCAGAAAATGGAAACGACAGTATGGTTTGGGAAACAGAGCCTGCAATGGTAAAAACAAACAAAAAGTATTCTGCATTCATCTGGATCTCAGCCCTTGGTTCAAGCCCGGGCCATGCATTGATGGAGCTTAAAACAGACCTTGATCACAGTTTCAGATTCATTACTGACGGCCGACCCTCCTGGCGGCTAAACGGACCTGACGGATCATCTCTCAGCTTTCATTCAATAATGACCGATCAGCATGGCGACCAGCATGGATATATGATACTGCGAATACCATCGGAAAAGATCTCACCCGGCAAATCCCTTAGAATATGTATTAAAGGAAGCAAGACAAGATTACCATCCTGGTATATGACCTTTAAAAAGCCTGTGAAAACAGGTGTTACCCTGAATCCTTTTCCGGCTGTTATTAAAAAAGAAGGCGAGCTTCTGCAGCTTGTTGAGGCTGCACTATTCTACTTTGGCAAAGAGGCTGATGCCAGGATTTATGCAGATAATAAACTTGTAGCATCCACGCCTCTGAAATTTGGTTATAATGCAGTAAATATCGGACTGCCTCAGGTCAAAAGGGCTGTAAACACCAGGATCAAAGTAATTGCCGGCGATTTTAATGCAACTGCCATGGTTAATCTCATGCCAGTAAGAAAATGGAAAGTGGACCTCATACAGCACTCCCACACTGATATCGGTTATACACGTTCCCAGACCAAGATTCTGGCCGAACATATTCGGTATATTGATTATGCCCTCGACTATTGTGATGCCACGGATGATTATCCTGATAATGCACGTTTTCGTTGGACATGCGAAGTTGCTTGGCCGGTTGATGAATACCTCAAATGTCGTCCTGCTCCTCAGGTCGAAAGACTTCTCAAAAGAATCAGGGAGGGCAGGATTGAGGTTGCGGGCATGTATCTTAATTTCGATGAAATTCCTGATGAGCAGATCCTCGCGGCTTCTCTTGACGCTCTTGGCAGAATTAAATCAAAGGGAATTCCTGTCAGGCTTGCCATGCAAAATGATGTCAATGGCATTGGGTGGTGTTTTAATGACTATTTTAATCAGCTGGGGATTAAGTATTTGAACATGGGTACTCATGGTCACCGTGCACTCATTTGTTTCGATAAACCTACAATGTTCTGGTGGGAATCCCCTTCAGGAAAAAGGCTGCTTACCTTCAGGGCAGAACATTATATGACAGGAAATACTGTTTTCGAAATACAATCCGGAGATATTGAAAAGTTCAAGAATAATCTCCTTACTTATCTGGACGGTCTTGAAAAACTTGGTTACAAATATGATGATATCGCCATACAGCATTCGGGATATCTTACCGACAATTCACCCCCTTCCACGATTGCCAGTGACATGATCAAAAAATGGAATGAGATTTTTGAATGGCCAAAAATTTCAACTTCCACAGCTGAAGCTTTCTTTGCCAGAATGGAAAAATCTTACGGGTCTGAATTTCCTGTTATCAGAGGAGCGTGGCCCGACTGGTGGACCGATGGTTTCGGGGCTGGCGCAAGGGAAACAGCCACTGCCCGCAGAGCTTCTGCCTCTCTGATGGCAAATACTGGAGCCTTTTCCATGGCTGCAATTGCCGGCATTGAAATGCCGGAAAAAACCAGAGATAAAATAGCCCTGGCCGATAATGCCCTATTATTCTATACTGAACATACAACAGGATATTCAGAAAGTGTTAGAGAGCCCTTCAGTCTTCCAACCATGGAGATGAGAGCCCTCAAGGAATCTTATGCCTGGGAAGCCAACCGCCGTGTTGCATCTCTTGGAGAGGAGGCAATGGGTCTTTTGCAGGGATTGTTCCATGCAGAAAAAGAGCCTTCACTTATTGTTTTCAATACTTTGAACTGGCAACGATCGGGACTGGCGACGCTCTATATTGACCATCAGATAGTTCCGTATGGCACGACAGCCGGCATATATGAAACGGACGGAAAACGCCTGGCGGTTCAGGCAGTATCTCACAGGGCTGACGGGACTTACTGGGCTGTCTGGTTTGATGATATTCCTCCATTCGGATACAAAAAGTATCTGATAAGATCGCTGGCTGCAGAAGATGCTCCAATAAATCCTGAAGAATATGGTTCAGTCCTTGAAAATAATTGGTACAGAATTGCGTTCAACCTTTCAAAAGGGACCATAAGTTCATGTTTCGACAAAGAACTTTTAATTGAGCTGGTGGACCGGGAATCTGGTTATGGTATGGGAGAATTTATTCTCGAAGAGCTCGGTAACAGAGCCCAGATGGAAGCCAGGAAACTTGATGATTACAGAAGAATGCCCCTTGATACCGTTTGGCTGGAATCAGTAACTTCAGGACCCGTTTTCAGGAGCGTTAAATTTGCGGGCGAATCTGCAACCGCAATTGCCCCGAAAGGATTTACCATAGAATACCGGCTGTACAATACCGAAAAACGTATTGAGGTTGCATGTTCTATCAACAAGAAAAGCATAATAAATCCTGAAAGCTTTTATATTGCTTTCCCGTTTGCATTGGACGGCAGCAGGCATTTTACAGAAGTGCAGGGCGGGGTTATTGAAACAGGTAAGGACCAGATAATAGGTTCCTCAAACGACTGGTATACGGTGCAGAATTTTACGTCGTTAAGGAATTCATCCACCCAGCTTGTAATAGGTTGCGGAGAAATGCCCCTGATGCAGTTCGGCGCCATAAATACCGGAAGGTATAAGGCCGGAGCCTTGCCGCAGGGACCGCATATTTTTTCCTGGCCCATGAATAACTACTGGGTTACTAATTTCAATGCCGATCAGAGAGGTGGACATGCCTGGACATATTATCTGACCACCTCTGACAATATTTCAAATGGCTTTTCCACAAAATTCGGCTGGGGGTCAAGGGTACCGTATCTTACAAGAATCATTCCGGGTGGAGGAAAAGGTGATAACAACAGTGAAGGGTCCTTTATCAGGGGCTGGCCGGAAAATATTATCATTGTAACTGCAAGGCCGTTGGAGTCAGAGGGAAACGTGCTTCTCCATATAAGGGAAACAGACGGCCTGGAAACTGATATAGCTCTTGTAAATTGTATAACCGAAAAGCCGTTGGTTATAAGTGAAGCCGACGCTACAGGTAAGCCTGCAGGAGTGAACAGCAATATAATTAAACCCTATGAATCGAAATTTTTTGTTGTAAGTAACTATGATAACTAATAAAGATGACGGCAGCTTTTTATTATATAATACAGTTGTTTTACAATAATGATAAGTTCCGGATCAAATATTACTTCAGGATAAATCTCAGCCTATGAACAAAACCCTGACTTACAATAGTTCGGAGTTTATTGTAAGGGATTATGAATGTGATATACAAGGCGTCGTCAATAATGCAAATTACCTTCATTACCTGGAGCACGCACGTCATGAATTCCTGGTCTCAAAGGGTATAAATTTCATTCAGCTTCATTATGAAGGGTTAGATTTAATAGTCACCAAAGCTGAAATTGAATACAAGCACCCTTTGAGAAGCCTTGACCGGTTCTTTATAAGAACCCGGATTCAGCGCCAGGGAAATATAAGGCTGTTATTTCTGCAGGATATAATAAAAATCCCTGATGAAAAGCTTGTTGTAAGCGGCAGAATAACCGGTGCCGCAATACAAAACGGACGCCCTGTATTCCCCGAAGAAATAATTAAAAAACTTGATCTTTAAAATATATAAATCCCGGCCGTTATTAATAAGCAGGTCATAATTGTCAGGCTTGCATAATTTTGAACATAAAAACTCTTTTCTTTGTTAAATGTTTAATTTTCTAATCCGTTAAACGACAAACCAAAAATGGGAACCAAGAATCTGACCCGAAGACAATTTATGGCAACAATGACTGCCGGAGCCGGAACAATGCTCTTAGGCAATGTAATAAATGGCGCCGAACCGTCTCCTGCAATGAAGGCGGTTGATCCCTTTAAAAAAGTAACCCTTGGCAAGACTGGTATACAAACTACCCTTCTTGGTATGGGAACAGGTTACAATGGTTATAACCGTACGTCAAGCATTACCCGGTCGGGTATTGCTGAAACAATAATACGTCAGGCGTATGAAAAGGGAATACGCTTTTTTGACTGTGCCGACAGTTATGGCACAAATCCTTTTACAGGTGCAGCACTCAAAGGAATACCAAGGGAGAATTACACCATCGGGACGAAAATGTGGATCACTCCGGGAGGAGTGCCGGAAAATGAGAAAGGAGAAGCAACAAAAGTGATCGATCGCTTCCGCAGGGAACTGAACACTGATTATATTGACCTGGTTCAGATCCATTGTATGATAAGCGGAGGCTGGACAGATGAACATAAAAAGTTCATGGATGACCTTGAGGACCTGAAAGCAAAAAATATCATCCTTGCTCACGGAGTCTCTGTTCATTCTTTTGAGGCACTTGAGGCTGCGGCAACCAGTCAGTGGGTTGATGTTATACATGTACGCATAAATCCTTATGGCGAAAATATGGATAAAAAGGATCCGGCCCTTGTTTTGCCTGTAATCGACAAAATGCACAAAGACGGCAAAGGTGTAATAGGCATGAAATTAGTGGGGGGCGGTAAATTCAATAATGACCCGGAAAAGATTAACAGATCTCTCAAATATGTCCTTGATCTTGGCACTGTTGACATGATCATCATCGGATTTGAAAATACCGGACAGATAGATGATTATATTAACAGAATGAAGATTATAAACAAAGCTTAGTTTTATGTTGACCGGCTCTTCTTGAAATCCTTCCTTGAATATTATTTTGTCAGTGAGCTTGATAAAAGTAAATACAGTAAACCGAAGACTGAGGACATAATGAACAGCTTTAACCGGGTTGAATGTACTCTTGAAGACTGTTTGTCCGTCTCCTATGTTTCTACCAGAGCTGGTGTCTTGTCCAGGGATTGCAAATATTTATTTTAAATACTTCAGACATGAAAATCAAATGCTTTCCGTTTATTTTATTTTTTGTTTTTTTACAAAAAACTAATGGTCAGACAGATGAACTTTTATCAGTACTTAAATCCGGAGCACAACTGGAAAAGCTTTCCGGTGATTTTGTATTTACAGAAGGTCCGGCCTCAGATGCTGCGGGAAATGTTTATTTTACCGATCAGCCCAATGACAGGATAATGATCTGGAGCATAAAAGATGAGTTGTCAACATTTATGCAACCTTCAGGACGATCAAATGGTCTATATTTTGATGCACACGGGAATCTCTGGTCATGTGCGGACGAAAAAAATGAATTATGGAAGATCAGTCCCGACAAGGAGGTTACCGTAATCTCCGGAGAATTCGATGGAAATCTGTACAATGGCCCGAATGATTTGTGGATATCAAAAAGCGGGAACGTGTATTTTACTGATCCTTTTTACAAAAGATCCTGGTGGACTCATTCTGAAATGCCACAGGAAAAACAGTGTGTTTACTTTTTGAGTGCTGACGGAAAGACCCTTAAGCGTGTTGCAGATGATCTGGTACAGCCTAACGGTATTGTTGGTTCGTTCGACGGCAAGATCCTTTATGTTGCGGATATTGGAGGACGGAAGACCTGGTCGTACACACTGAATGAAGATGGCACCCTGAGTAATAAAAAGCTGTTCTGTGAAATGGGATCAGACGGGATGACAACTGACAAAAAGGGAAATCTGTATCTGACAGGCAAAGGGGTTACAGTATTTGATAAAACAGGTAAACAGATTGGAAATATTCCTGTTCCGGAAAACTGGACAGCAAATGTTTGTTTTGGCGGCAAAGGTCATAAAATCCTTTTTATTACCGCCAGCAAAGGATTATACAGAATCAGAACAAAAATGAAAGGTGCTTTCTGACCGGATGTCCATTGGAATTAATTTATCTTTATTAGGATTTTTTAATGTTTTCCTGTTAAAAAATTAGTTAACATTGTAGCTTTATTTCAATTTTAAGATAGAACCTGATTGTTAACTATAAAATTTTCTAAGGCTAGTATGGAAGGAACACGCAGAGCTGATGTCAAGCCCGGGTTAAATGTCAAGGTTGAACTTACTGAACATAAACGCACCGGCAGGCTGACAGAGGGAAGGGTCATGGAGATTCTTACAACAGCCCCGACACATCCACACGGAATTAAGGTAAAACTTGCAAATGGTCTTGTCGGAAGAATCAAGCAGATTATATAAACTGTATAATTTGCAAGTTTTACGTCTGACTGTTCATTGTTATTCCCCGTGTCAATAAATCAGGCATGGCTTTTCTGTTATGCATGATCTCCTTGTATTTCATTGCATGGATGATAAAATTATCTAATTTTGTACCGCATAAAATCCTGCAGTTTAATTAAAATTCATTATTAAACCCTGAAAAAATGAAGTATGAAGATTTTCTTGTCTCTTCTTTAGGAAAGGGAAGTATCTCATCTCCTTTAAAAACAACACAGAGTCCTGACAGACCTGTATATAAGTTTGTTGATGACAGCGACAGGATATTATATGATGTTAGCGTTGAGGAATATCTTCGCATCAGGGAATCAGGAGAAACACCTGTTTCATTCGAAAAAGCCGGACCTAAAGAGGATATCTTTTTTGAGCCCGCAAAAACAAAAGTAGCCATCGTAACATGCGGAGGCCTGTGCCCCGGAGTAAATAATGTCATCCGGAGCATAGTTAACCAGCTTCACTACAGATATGGCATCAGCAGGATTCTCGGAATCAAATATGGATATGAAGGACTTATTCCGAAATATAATCATCCTGTTGTTGAATTAACAGCTTCAATGGTACGCGACATTCATCTGTCAGGTGGTACTTTTCTTGGAACCTCACGAGGTAATCAGGATGTAGGACAGATGGTTGATACCCTTGAAATACTTAATATCAATATTCTGTTTTGTATTGGTGGTGATGGGACCCTCCGGGGCGCTCATGCGATACACGAAGAGATACAGAAGCGAAATCTAAAGATTTCAGTTGCCGGAATCCCTAAAACAATAGATAATGATATTGACCTGATACAAAAATCTTTTGGATTTGAGACAGCATTTTCAATTGCAAACGATATAATAAGAAATGCCCATAATGAAGCGTATGGTGCAAACAATGGCATTGCCCTCGTGAAGCTCATGGGAAGAGATTCGGGATTTATTGCTGCCAGCGCCGCGCTTGCAATTCAGGAAGTGAACTTTGTGCTGGTCCCTGAAATATCTTTTGATCTGTACGGGCCACGAGGCTTTCTTAAAATACTTAGAAAAAGGCTTGAAGAAAGGCATCACGCAGTAGTTGTTGTCGCTGAAGGTGCAGGTCAGGATCTGTTTGACCAGACTTCCCAGGAAAGGGACGCTTCTGGTAACATCAAACATAAGGATATAGGTGTTTATCTTAAGGAAAAGATCAGGGAAGAGTTCAATGCAAAGGAATTTCCACATTCGATCAAATACATTGATCCGAGTTATATCATTCGCAGCGCACCGGCAAATGCCAATGACAGCAAATTTTGCAACCTGCTGGCGCAAAACGCCGTTCATGGTGCACTGGCCGGTAAAACTGATTTTGTCGTTGGTTTCTGGAACAACCAGTTTACACTTATGCCAATCCCGGTGGTTGTAGCCAAAAGAAAGAAAATTGACGTTGAAGGAGAGCTCTGGTGGAATGTGCTTGAAGCTACGGGACAGCCTATAAGCATGAAAAATCCTTAAAATGATAAAAAATGCCGTATTCGATCTGGGAAATGTTCTGATCAGCTTTAGTCCTGCAGAGTACCTTTTAAATAAAAATTATCCCCTGAATATCAGAAAAACCATTCTGGCTGATGTTTTCGCCAGCGATGAATGGCTAAAACTTGACAGGGGAGAAATTACAACAGGCGAAGCAATTGATTCAATAGCCGGAAAATCTTCGCTCAGCAGGGCGGAAATAGCTGTTGTGTTCGATTTTCGTACGGATATAATGTTTCCCATCGACTCGAATGTAAAAATCCTTCCAGAGCTTAAAAAATTGGGTTTAAAGCTTTATTATCTTTCAAACTTTCCTATAGACATTTTTGAGCAGATCAGTTCGGATTACTATTTCTTCAGGTATTTCGACGGTGGCATTATCTCGTCGGAGGTTAAGGTCTCCAAGCCCGATGTAGCAATTTATGAAATACTTATGAAGCAATATTCCTTAAAAGCAGATGAGTGTTTATATATTGACGATATCGAAATTAATGTCACTGCAGCCCAAAATGCCGGCATGAAGGGATTCACCACTTTCGGGAATCAGGATATAGGAAATACAATTCTGGGTTTGCTGAAATAATTATCCCTTCCACATCTACCTTAAATTTATAACCATAATACCTGAGCATATTGGATTATTGAATTCCCGGGTATTAATTCATGAAATGTGTATCAGCGGCAAAGAGGATGAAGTGTAACAACCGATCCTTATAGATGACTGAAGAATTTCCCGCTGACAGTGTGAGATATCAGGCTCACCAGGTACCAGATTGAACAGATCAGATAATAATAATCGAATCGGGATGTTTTTTTAAACCCCGGTGGTTTAACAATTACCGGGACCTTCATCACGTGTCATTCAAATATTTGATCCCTGAAGGGTTGACGATGGAGAAAACTGCACATATCTGTCTTGATAACAGCAATATACACCTACTACTGTGATGACGTTAAAATTCATCATTTACATCAGATTTATAAAAATCTGATATGATAGTTGCTTTTCTGACACCTATAAGTTTTTTCAGTGTCTGTTTGTCTGCGTTTTTTATTTGGTGAACAGAATCAAAATTTTTCAGTAATAGTTCCTTTGTTCCGGGTCCTATGCCTTTTATATTATCGAGGTCCGATTTAAGCATACCGGCTGATCTTTTATCCCTGTGGAAGTTTATTCCAAATCTGTGAGCTTCATTCCTCAGATGTTGTATCAATTTTAGAGTATAGCTGTTCTTATCCAGGTAAATTGGTATCGTGTCGCCCGGAAAATAGATTTCTTCCAGTTTTTTTGCAATACCAATAACGGTCATTGTATCTCTCAAACCAAGTCTGTCGATACTTTTTATTGCTGATGAAAGCTGGCCTTTTCCCCCGTCTATGATAACCAGCTGAGGCATTGATTTGTTTTCTTCGGTCATTCTTTTATATCGTCTGAAGACAATTTCCTCCATTGAGGCGAAGTCATCAGGGCCTGTTACTGTTTTAACATTGAAATGCCGGTATTCTTTTTTACTGGGGCGGCCGTTCCTGAAGACGACACAGGCAGCAACCGGATTTTCCCCCATAATATTAGAGTTGTCAAAACATTCAATATGTTGAGGTATCTCTGGCATGTGCAGATCTTTCATAACCTTTTCCAGGTTTTTGCCTGTTCTTGCATCATGTTTATTTATATCCTGCTTTTTTTTCTGTTCAAGCCGGTAATAGACAGCATTTCTTTCAGCCAGTTCAAGGAGTTTAAGTTTTTCGCCCTTTTTTGGAACGGTATACTTTATTTTATCATATTGTATATCAGGCTTAAAGGATACTATTATCTCAGGAGAGTCGCTTGAGTACCGCTGGCGTATTTCGGTAATGGAAAATCCGAGTACAGATTCTTTATCCTCATCAACCCGGGGTTTTAGATCAAGCGTGAATGACTGTATAACAGCTCCTTCAATAACTTTCAGGTAGTGAACATAGATTTTGTCCGCATCCTGTGTGAAGCCAAAAACATCCACGTTTTTAACAGTTTTGCTCACCACTGCGGAACGGCTTCTGAATTTGTTAAGAAGGTCTATTTTTTCTTTAATGACCTGTGCTTCCTCAAAGCGGAGGTCTGATGCATATTGAGTCATTTTCTTTCTCAGGTATTCTGTAACACGCAGAATATTACCTTTAAGTATTTCCTTTATCTGATTTATCGATTCAAGATATTCATTCTCTGACTGTTTCCCTGTACATGGTGCTTTGCAGTTACCAATATGATATTCGAGGCATACTTTGAATTTTCCTGTATTAATATTCGCGGAAGTAAGCCTGTATGAACATGTTCTTAATTTATATAGTTGTCTGATCAGACCAATAAGGGTTCTCACCATAAGGGCAGAAGTATACGGCCCATAATAAGATGAGCCGTCCCTTGTAATTTTGCGTGTACTTAAAACCCTTGGAAATGGTTCATTTTTTACGCATATCCAGGGAAAGGTTTTATCATCTTTTAACAGGATATTATATTTTGGCTGATGTTTCTTTATAAGATTATTTTCGAGCAGAAGTGCATCTGATTCGTTCTCGACTACAGTATGAGTTATCTTAACTGCTCTTTTTAGCATAACAGCAGTTTTGCCTGTCTGGTTTCCCGTAAAGTACGATGCTACTCTTTTTCTTAGATTTTTCGCTTTCCCCACATAAATAATCCGTCCGGATTCATCCATAAACTGGTAGACTCCCGGATTTTCAGGCAGGCCTGAGATCATGATCAACTGATCTTTTTGCAGTGTCATAACGGTTTTATCTGGCAAAGATAGGAAATGACAGCAAAAATTTGATGATGATAAAGCAGAGGAAATCTTTATGCAAATAATGGTACGTGTTCAAATTTGCTGATACTGAAAAGGCCGCGGTCAGTAATTTTAAGCTCAGGAATAACCGGCAGGGCCATAAATGAAAGCGTCATGAACGGGGATGACAATCTGCTCCCAAGCATTTTAACCAAGGCGGATAAACGTTTGTAATCATCTGCCACTCTGTTTAGAGGCTGATCCGCCATTATGCCTGCTATATCAAGTTTCATTGAATGTGTCCGTTCATTCACAGATATTGCATAACCGCCTCTCAGTCTTATTATTTCATTTATTGAAGCAATAATATCAGCGTCATTTGTTCCCACGCTGATAATGTTGTGACTGTCGTGAGCAACTGAACCGGCAAATGCTCCCTCTTTTATACCAAAACCCTTAATGAAAGCCGTTGCTGGAGGAGAATCAGAATAACGGTCTTTTACAACGATTTTCAGTATGTCTGAATTCGTGTCCGGGTTCAGATCCGGAATTGAATTATATTCCATCAACAGTTCTTTTGTAAACAGGCTTCCGTCAAAGGCTTCAATGATCCTGATCTTTCCCTTTTCCTGACTGGCGATTTTTATATCTGCGGGTGAAACAGGCGAACAATTAAAATTATTAGCCGGAACTGCACCCATGTAATCAAACATTATACTACCTCTGTCGAATACTTTATGTCCGTTTATCCATGTTTCCAGAACATTCATTTCCTTATAATCTGAAACAATGATAAAGTCTGCCGGCCGGCCGGGCAGCAGCATTCCCGTATCAAGTTTATAGTGCAGGGCCGGATTCAGGGTACAGCTCCTTAACACATCATAAAGATCGTACCCGTCAGAAATCAGCCTGGAGACCAGTTTGTCAATATGTCTTTCCATGAGCATTTCGGGGTGGAGGTCATCGCTGCACAGCATCAGCATTCCGGGATTTTTATTGTATAGCTCTTTCAGGTCATCGAGATTCCTGGCAGCACTGCCCTCCCTGATAAGAATTTTCATTCCCAGTGAGATTTTTTCCAGGGCCTCTTCCATACTTGAGCATTCATGATCCGTTGAAATGCCAGCCGATATATACCTGCGCAACATTTCTCCTGTGACTCCAGGTGCGTGGCCGTCTACCGGTTTACCATATTTTTTCGCTATATTAATTTTTCTGTGAACCTCCGGATCATTATTGACAACTCCGGGAAAATTCATCATCTCTGCCAGATATTTTATTTCATCTGACCTTAGGAGCTCCTCAACGGCAAAGTGGTCTATTATTGAACCGTTTGTTTCAAAATCTGTTGCCGGGACACATGATGGGGCCCCAAAATAGAATTTAAGCGGCACCTTTTCTGAGTCAGAGATCATAAATCTTATGCCTTCAGGACCAAGAACGTTGGCTATTTCATGGGGGTCTGAAACTACGGCTACCGTTCCACGTGAAACAGCAGCCCCGGCAAAAGAACCCGGAGTGCACATTGAACTCTCTACATGAATGTGGGAATCTATCAGACCTGGCATTATATAAAGGTCTGACTTACCTCCTGTTTTTTCAACGCTTTCAATTATTCCCTCGTTAAAGATTATTACCCCGTTGTAGATCTCCCTTTTGAAAACATCTATTATTTTTCCTGTAATTTCCATTTTATTTTTTGTTCCACGTGGAACATTTATCTTCCAAGGTACATAAGAAGTATTGATATGTCTGACGGGGAAACCCCGCTAATCCTCCCGGCATGGCCAATGTTTGCCGGTCTTATCTTTGTTAATTTCTGCCTTCCCTCTGTTGATATTGATAATAATTCACCATAATTTATATCTTCCGGTATTTTAAGTTCCTCCAGCCTTTTTATCTTTTCTGCAACCATCTTTTCCCTTTGAATGTACCCCTCATATCTTATCTTTATTTCCGCCTGTTCGGCTATTTCTCTCATCCTGTCATCCGACATCATTTTAAGTTTTTCAACACCTTTAATACTTTTTAAAAATTCCATGAATTCGATCTGTGGTCTGGCAGCAATTGAAATCGCCTTTACAGCCTGATTTATTTCAGCAGTCCCTGCCTTACGCAGGTCATTATTTATCTCCTCTGGCTTCAGGCTTTTTTTCGCCAGGAAATTAATTAACTCTGTTGTCATTTCTCTTTTCTCCAACAACACATTAATTCTGTCCTTTTCTGCAAGTCCGATCTTGTATCCTTTTTCAGTCAGTCGCTCATCAGCATTGTCCTGTCTTAAAAGTATTCTGTATTCAGCTCTTGCGGTAAACATTCTGTAAGGTTCATCTATGCCCTTTGTTACAAGGTCATCAATAAGTACTCCTATATATGATTCATCTCTTCCCAATATAAATCCATTCTGTTTACGTATTTTCAATACTGCATTTATACCTGCCATCAATCCCTGTGCACCTGCTTCCTCGTACCCGGTGGTACCATTGATCTGCCCGGCAAAATATAGATTCCTTACAATCTTTGTTTCCAGAGTATGCTTAAGTTGTGTCGGCTGAAAAAAGTCATACTCTATTGCGTATCCAGGCCTGAATATTTCCACTTTCTCAAGTCCCCTCACTTTTCTCAGCGCTTTCAGCTGTACCTCCAGAGGCAGGCTGCTTGCAAAACCATTTATATAATATTCTATAGTATCCCTGCCTTCCGGCTCAATGAATAATTGATGAGCTAACTTTTCCTTAAAAGTTACAATTTTATCCTCAATGCTTGGACAATACCTTGGTCCTCTTCCTTTGATCTTACCGGTAAAAAGCGGGCTGTACTTCAGTCCTTTTTTAAGCTCTTTGTGTACTTCTTCATTAGTGTGTGTAATATAGCAACTCCTTCTGTCCTGGATAGTGTTTTGAACATTCATATAAGAAAAACACTTTTCGTCTTCATCACTCTTCTGTTCAGTCATCGCTGCAAAATCAATACTTCTTCCGTCTAATCTTGCGCTTGTACCTGTTTTTAATCTCTCCACAACAAAACCCAATTCCCGCAACTGATCACTTATCCCTCCTGAAGACTTTTCTCCTGCTCTTCCTCCACTTATCTTCTTAAAACCTACATGCATAAGTGCATTTAGAAAAGTGCCATTTGTCAGAATAACAGCTCCTGCGAGAAAACGAGTGCCAAATGATGTTTCAACTCCTTTAACTTCATCATTCTTGAGAATTATTCTTACAGCTTCTTCCTGCCATATATACAGATTTTTTGTCTGCTCTATCACCTTTCTCCATTCGATGCTGAATCTTTGCCTGTCACACTGCGCTCTCGGACTCCACATCGCAGGTCCTTTTGACCTGTTAAGCATTCTGAATTGTATTGATGTTCTGTCTGTTATTAATGCACTCATGCCACCCAGTGCATCTATTTCCCTGATAATCTGTCCCTTTGCTATTCCTCCCATTGCCGGATTACATGACATTTGTGCCAGTTTTGTCATATCCATCGTAATCAGCAAAGTTTTTGCCCCCATCCTGGCAGCAGCAAAAGCAGCTTCACATCCTGCATGCCCTCCCCCTACAACTATTACCTCATACTTAAAATCCATTTTTTCAATAAAGCAACATGTTAGTATTTTCCTCCTTAGTCATTTCACTTTTATCCTTCTCACTCTTGTCGTCATATCCGCAAAGATGCAGAATCCCATGAACAATAATCCTTAATACTTCGTCTTCAATAGTGACTTCATATTTAATTGCATTCAATTTTACCGTATCGATGCTGATGTATATTTCACCACTGATATTCTTCCCTTCACTATTATCAAATGTTATAATATCTGTCGGATAATCATGTTTCAGAAATTCCTTATTAATGCCGCGTATTTTCCGGTCATTTGTAAATATAAAAAAAAGGTCACCCGGAATTCTTCTTTTATTCCTGATGACCTTTTCTATAAAAGTAATGACCCGCTTTTTATCTTTCAGCCTGTATCTTACATTGTCATAAAAAATATTTATATTCAAACTTTTACCTCCCTGAATATCATTGTAACGCTGTTTCCTTTTTCATTAAACTCAATATTGTCTGCCAGTTTTTTCATCAGGAATACTCCTCTTCCACTCAATTCCTCAATATTCTCAGGCTTCGTCGGGTCCGGTATTTCATCAGGTTTAAAGCCTTCTCCTTCATCTGTTACCTGTATTATTATATTCTTGTTTTCATATTTAATTTCCACTCCTACCTTCTTATCAACTTCCCCTTTATTACCATGTGTTATCGCATTGTTAACTGCTTCCAGCGTTGCAACAAGAATTTTTCCGTAGTTGTCCTGGTTTATACCAATATTTCCTGTAATTTCATCTATGGCATTTTCAATGACTCTAAGATTGCTTAACTTTGATTCAATTATGAGATTTTTACAAATTTTATCCATATTGTTCTAATTTGTTTTCTCTTTTATCGATGCAATTTCTAATTTTTTTTTGAGATCCACAATTCCGGATCCAATTTTGACATTTCTTCAAACACCATAAATTTAAGCACCGAACTATTTCCTTTATCCCCATCTGAAAATACTGTTCCAATTCTTTGCTTTATATCTATCTTATCTCCCACCTTGACAACTACATTTACAAGGTTTTGATATACCGTTAAATATTTACCGTGACGGATGATAACAGCCATATTTGCTCCGGGTATTGAAAACACCTTTACTACTTCACCTTTAAACACACTTCTTACAGGTGTTATACCATAACTGGTAATTTCTATATCTATATTATCCTCTGTTACATATTTCAGTACCGGGTGATTCTGCAATCCGAACCGGCTTGTAATCACTCCTCTTTCCACAGGCCACGGCAATCTACCTTTATTACCGGCAAAGTCTTCACTCACAAGTTTTTGCTCAGGCGTCAGGCCTGCTCCATCCCTTATTCTGCTTTCCTCTTCAATTAATCTTGCTATTTCATCTTCTATTCTTTTCGCGATTCTTCTTTTTTCCTTCAGTTCCTGTTGCAACTGTTTTTCCCTTTTACTAAGTGTATTCACAATTTTCTGCCTTCTTCCCTGTTCTGTTCTCAAAAGTTCCCTTTGTTGTTCTTCACTGTCCTTCAGCTCTGATATTCTCTGAAGATCTTTTTCCAATTTTTTCCTTGATGTCTCAAGATAGTTTCTAAGGTCATTTATAATTTCAGTATCTCTCCTTCTGAATTTTGCTATTTGTTCAAAATATTTAAGTCTTTTATATCCCTGATTAAAATCTCTTGCTGACAGCACATATGCTATTCTTGAATTTCCTTTTGATGTTTTATAAGAACTTACAACCGCCTTTTCGTAATCCTTTTTCAATGTTATCAAATCATTTTCCATCATGCTTATTGCGAGATTGTTCAATTCTATTCGTTCGTTAAGCAAATTCATTTCCTCACGCATACCGCGTAATATTCTTTCCCGCAATGTCAGCTTACTTCCAATCATTTTCAGCTCATTCAAAGTTTCCTTCTTCTCTTTTGCGGTTTCTTTAAGCAGATTATTTACGTACGAGATTTCTTCCAGGGCCAATTTCCTTTGTTCTTCCAGTTCCTTTCTGGTCTGGCCGTGCAACGAATAACTATATAAAAAACAAATGCAAATTATATAAGTCAGACACTTCATTTCAATATCTTTGTTCTATATCCTTTTAAGCCGGAAAAGCCTGCATTTCCATTCCATCCGACTTCAATCCGTTCTGGTCTTATAACCAATTGAATATTATCTTCCTGAATAATAATTCGGCTGCTTCCCGGCAATATAACTCCCTGTTCTTTCCTGAATTCTGAAAAATACATATTAATGGTTTTATCCATTCTATTACTCTGGATACTTATCTCTTCAATCTTCATTATTCTGCAATCAACCAATGCTTTATAAACCTGTTCATCGCAACTGTATCCGTTCTCTGATCTTCCACTGATACAGCTAATCTTTCCTTTTATTTTATCAGGAAAAATGAGCAAATCACCAAATATCATATACAATAAATCTCCTTCCAGTCCATATCGCCTCCTTAAATAATCCGAACTCATTATTAACTGCTGCTTGTTAATTCTGTCAATTAATGTGATTGTGTCTCTTCCTATAAAAACCCTGCCGATCTCAAAACCCGTTTTCGTACGTATATTAATTGCAGATGAGTCAATATTTATAAACTTTACGGTCATAATCAGGTTATGCCTGATTTTCTCTGTTGATATTTCTACCTCAGCTTTCCTGATATAAAAACTTCTGTTTGTAATGTTATTCTCTCTTATCCTGCGATAAAATTCCTCAGCTGAATAAGTTCCGCTTATACCATCCTTCTCTGTCCCGACTTTCCTTTGTACAGAGCAACCGGCAGTGATCAGTATCAACACAATAATTATCTTTATTTCCCTTTGCAATTTTCTATTTCTTTTAACAGATATGTCTTTTTTCCATCAAGCTCAATAGCATGTCGCCATTTCTCTCCAGCTTCCCTGCATCGCCCGATTTTCTTTAATATGTATCCATAATGTTCAAACCATTCAGCGTCTTCTTCCTCTTCTGATGTTATAATCTTCTCCATTATTCTTGCAGCTTCCTTTACTCTTCCTCTTTTGTAAAGAACCCATGCATATGTGTCGAGAAAAGTATTGTTATCAGGCTCTTTTACAATTACTTTAGTAACCATTTTTTCTGCTTCCTTTAATCTCGTATTTTGTTCCGCAAGATAGTATGCATAATTATTCAATATTGTTATATCATTCGGATCCAATTTCAGCCCCTCTTCAAAAGCTTCATAAGCTTTTTCATAATCCTTATTTCTGTAGTAAATATCCGCCTTCATCATCAAAACCTGAATCTTCATTGTCTTTTCCTCTCCTGCAAGAATTTCTGCTTTTCTTAACTCCTCCAATGCTGTTTGATAATTTTCCTTTTCAACAGCAGCAGTTGCATAAAGAAGCTTCGCAAGAAATGATCTGTTAAATTTTGTTGCACATTCTTGTCCCCATTTCATTAGTTTTTCAAAATCCCTTAGTTCATAATAAACCAAAAGCAGCTTTTCCCATGCAAAATAATTCGCAGGCCTATCTTCTATTACTTTTTCCAGCAGCGATGCCGCTTCTTCTTTTTTTCCCGAATTCACCAAAAGTCCTGGTCTTATCAATGAAATGATGTCATCTCCAGGATAGTTTGCCTCCAACAACATAAGGTTTAATTCCAGTCTTGAACTGTAATTTTTTATCAAGTCCCTGTTTTCACTTAGTGTACCAAATAATCTGATTTTATCTTCTCTTGTTATTTCATTGCTTAATATTACTTTCTCTGTCAGAATGAACATCTCTTCAAAATTTTTTTCTTCATTCAGAAAATAGACAAGTGATATTAATATTTCTTTATTTTCAGGATTTCTTTCAATAAGGCGGTTATATATATTCACTGCCTCGTCATTTTTACCAGTTTTTCTGTAAATTCCCGACAGAAGCTCATTGTAAGTCAAATTGTCAGGATCTGTCCTAAGAAGCTCTTCAAGCTTTATCAATGCTTTATCAAACTCATTTCTCTTTATCAGACTTTCAATTAATGGGACTGTTGTGTCTTCATTTATCCCATATTTAGATTCCATATTTTCCAATATAATGATACCTCTTTCTGTCTGGTCATTTTCTATGTAAAGATTAGCCAATACAAGCTGCAGATTAGGCTTTTCAGGATATAGTTTCACCGTTTTTTCATAGTATAAAATAGCACTGTCCCGCTTCTGTTCCTGATAATATATTCCTGCCAGCATAAGATTATACCAGTAATTATCCGTTTGAATCTCAATCGCCTTTTTAAGGTGTCTGACAGCATTTTCAATGTCACCATCATTGAATACAATTTGTGCAATCTGATAGTATGCAGCGTCACTTAATGGGTTTAGTTCAATGCTTTTCTGAAAGCATTCTATTGCGTCAGCATCTTTTCCAAGAAGTTTTTGCCGCACAGCTTCCGCAAAAACATAATTATACGCTGCTTCATCAAATTCCTTTCCCTGTTTTTGCTTTTCCAGTCCCGGAACTATTTGTCGCCCGCATGATGACAGGAAAATTACTCCAGCCATAAATATGTAAAGCACAGAATTACTATTCACCCTTTCCTTTGCCATCATGTCCAAATCCCCTTCATATTCTTCTTATTAATAAATTCATAAACTTCTGACTATCCCACAGCCTTATTCTTATTTTTTTATCATTTAACCTACCATCCCTTTGTCCCTGGTTATAGTTATTTTATCCGACAGATCTATAATACTTGTTCAGATCTGACCTCAGGAATAAGGGTTAACAGCTTTATTACATTTCAACACCCTGATGCTTCTGTTAATTCTGATATTACTTGTGTTTCCTGTCTTTTTTATATCCTCTTTTTGGATTCTTTAGATAATCATCTTCCAAATATTTTTTTTTCAATAATTCAACAATCATAATATATTATTGCCTATTTCCTCTAATAAGCATTTCAGTTGATTGTATTCTTGTATTGTCCGGTAATTAATTCCTTGATTTATCATTTACTATTAGCTTCACTTTTTTCTCTTTTCATGAATACTCCAATTATGTTATCCTTATACTGAGCATAAGCGATAAAGCTTATTATCATCAACGTGTTAATTATCACTTCTTCTATGATATTGCTGTATTTATAATATCTTCCGAATATTACCATTCCCAGAGCAATGGTAAAATATGGAATATATTGCTTCATATTATAATTGATCCTATAATGTTTTTCCGCTAAAACAAACGACAATATTATCATTGTTCCATATGAAGCAACATGTGCCCATGCTGATGCCATGTATCCGTAAACAGGGATGAATATTATATTAATTATGACTGTTATTATTGCACCCGTTACGGTAATATATACAGCATAGAATGTTAAGTCATTCAGTTTATACCATATACTGTGATTTACATATATTCCATACAACAGATATGCCATACTTATTATAGGTACCACAATTACAGCTTCCCTGTACGTATAAGCTATAATATACTGTAAGCCTGATATGTAGAGGTTAATAAATAAAAATACTATCAGCATGATTATTATGAAATACTTCATAATATACGAATAGCTCTCCCTTGCACCGGAAGTTCTGGCGCGTTCAAAAAAGTATGGCTCTGCTGCAAACCTGTACATCTGTATGAAAAGTGCCATCAATACTCCGATCTTATATCCTGCTCCATACTTTCCTACAATCGCGAGGCCTTCTTCCTCACCTATCATCCTTCTCAATATAATTTTGTCAAGTGCATCGTTAATTGTTCCGCTTAATCCAGCCAGCAACAATGGAAAAGAATATCTGATCATTTTTGACCACAATATTTTGTCAAAACTCAGTTTTATTCCCTTTATAACAGGAATTAACATCATCAGTGATACTATACTTGCAGCAAGGTTCGCAACAAACACATATCCTACTTTGTAGTCCGGGTTATAAACCTCCCTGAACCATCCGGCACTTTTCGTCCAGATACCCGGGGCAATTTTCAGAAGAAAAATCACCAGTCCGATAGTAATGAGTACATTTATAATTTTTACCAAACTGAAATATGCTGCCCTTTTTTCCATTCTTAGTTTAGCAAATGGAATTGCTGAGAATGCATCGACAGCCACGATCCCCGCAAACATCCTTATATAATCGTGATTTTGGCTGTAATTCATTATTTTTGCCACTGGATTAATTAAAACATTAACCAATAATAAAAACAGTGCTGATGTAATAAAAATGCTGATAATTACTGTGCTGAATACCTTGTCCCTGTCGCTGCTTTTTTGAGAAAATCTGAAGAATCCTGTTTCCATTCCATAAGTCAGTATCACAAGCAGAAATACCATCCAGGCATATAGTTCCGTAATAATTCCATAATCTCCTGGTTTGTCATAAAATATTCTTGTATAGAATGGAGTCATTACTGCATAGTGCAGAAACCTGGGAATTATAGTTCCCAATCCATAGATCAGCGTTTGTCCGGCCAGTTTTCTGACTTCCTTCATTTATAAAGTTTGTGACAAATATAATTCTATTAGATAAGACTGATATTGAGCCGGTCCCATTCTACCGTAAATGCATTATTTAATAAACATTATGTGTATCGCCCAAAGTTAAATATCTTTGCACTCGGTAATTATAAACATTATTAACCAAAAATCCTTTTTCATGAACATTGCTGTCAGACTCTTTGTTTATTTCCTGCTCCATCTCATTCTTACTTCATGCAGGGCAACAGGTTTTAATAATGATACAGTCATACTAATAAATACTACAGCTGGTGATATCAAGGTCAGGTTGTACAATGAGACTCCTTTGCACAGGGATAACTTTATAAATCTTGTAAAATCGGGTGTTTATAATGGTGTAATTTTCCACCGGGTCATTAATGAGTTTATGATACAGGCCGGTGATCCTTCAACGAACAGCGTACTGACAAATTATCAGGCTGATACACTAAGTCGTTATACCATACCTTCGGAATTTCACAAAGACCTTTATCATAAAAAAGGTGCTTTGGCCGCTGCCCGGGAAGGCAACAATACCAATCCTTTTATGCGTTCCTCAGGAACTCAGTTTTATATAGTTCAAGGCAAAAAATACACTGATGAAGATCTGTCTGCAATAGAAAAGAAAGTTGATTCCGCTATTAAACAAAGCATGTTTAACCTTTTACTGAAAGAAGTTTCTGACAGTGTCAGGCAATCAGAAACAGCTACGCCTGATGCTGTTATTCAGGATATTGTCTCTACTAAAATGTTCGAATATCTTTCAACTGTTGGAGATTTCAGGTTTTCAGCTGAACAGTCAGATGTCTATAAATCAATCGGGGGCACACCATTTCTTGATGGTACATATACCGTATTTGGTGAAGTTACAGAAGGGCTTGATACAGTAGATAAAATCGCATCATCCGAAACTGGCTACGGTGATAAGCCTCTTTCTGAGATAAAAATTGTCAAAATGAAGATCTTAAATTAAATTTTTATTCTTTTCTGCAATGATAGATAAAATCAATAACCTTTATATTGAAATTTCTTCCAGTCTATACACAACACCTGAAGATGTAGAATCATTCCGTCTTAGATTTTTAAGCAAAAAAGGAATAATATCCGGTCTATTTGATGAATTCAGAAATATTTCATCAAATGAAAAGAAAGAACTCGGCCGTAAACTCAATCAGCTTAAACAAGCCGCCAATGAAAAATATACTGAACTGATCAATAATCTTGGGACCTCCCATGATATTTCCGGCTCCGGTGATCTCTCCAAACCAGCATTTCCTTATCCTTCAGGATCACGTCATCCAATATCAATTGTCAGAAAAGAGATTATAGATATCTTTTCAAGGATAGGTTTTACTGTGTCGGAGGGGCCTGAAATTGAAGATGATGATCATGTTTTTACCAAGCTTAACTTCGCGCCTGAACATCCTGCCCGGGACATGCAGGATACTTTTTATATTTCCAGGATCTCACATGAAGACTCTGATCCCCGTGATATTCTTTTGCGCACACATACTTCTTCCGTTCAGGTCAGAGTCATGGAGAGCCAGAAGCCTCCGATCAGGACCATTTCTCCCGGAAGGGTATTCAGAAACGAGGCTATTTCAGCCAGAGCACATTGCATTTTTCATCAGATAGAAGGTTTATATATTGATGAAAATGTTTCATTTGCTGACCTTCGTCAGACTTTGTTCTTTTTTGCCAGGGAATTGTACGGTAAGGAAACATTAATAAGGTTTCGCCCTTCATACTTTCCATTTACAGAACCGTCGGCTGAAATGGATGTCAGCTGTAAAATCTGCAGCGGTAAGGGTTGTAATGTATGCAAATATACCGGATGGCTTGAGGTCCTTGGCTGCGGCATGGTTCATCCCAATGTATTGGAAGCCTGCAAAATTGACAGCAGAAAATACACCGGATTTGCCTTTGGGATGGGTATAGAGAGGGCTGCCATGCTAAAGTACCAGGTAAATGATTTACGACTTTACTTTGAAAATGATCTGAGGTTCCTATCTCAGTTTAAATCTGCTTTTTAATCCTTTTTTTTTATGTGTTATCCTGAAACTAATTTCAATAAATCCAATTGATTCATATGAAAACACATGATATTAATATTCCTCTTTGTGGCCATTGTGCACCTGAAACAGGTTCGATATTCAGGCATCTGAAACCGGAGGAGATTGAAAAGCTCAATTTTGAGAAAGATTTCAGGCAATACAGAAGGGGAGAAATATTATACCACGAGGGAAACAGGATCAGTGGTTTTTATTGTATCAATCAGGGAATAATAAAAGTATACAAGACCGGCTTTGATGGAAAAGAACAGATAATCAGATTCGCCAAACCCGGTGATATAATAGCTTACAGGAGTGTTCTCAGTAATGAACCGGCCTGTACTTCAGCCAAAGTCATTGAAGACTGCAAGGTCTGCTTTATTCCTGCTGAAATTCTTACTTTGTTTATTAAAACAAATCCTGTTTACTCTCTGGAGCTTTTAAAACTCACCTGCCATGAATTGGGTGAAGCAAACTCCTTTATAACAGATATTGCCCAAAAGACTGTACGTGAGCGCCTTGCTGAGATTCTTCTCGTTCTTTTAAACGATTTCGGTTTGGATGATAATCAATATCTTAAGATTTCTCTGACGCGTGAAGAGCTTGCAAACATTGTTGGTACAGCCACAGAATCGGTAATAAGGTTGCTTTCAGAATTTAAAGCTGACAAGCTTGTCGAACTTAACGGAAGGAAAATTAAAATACTCAATCCCGGTAAATTAGAAAAGATCAGCAATGTTTTTAACTGATCTTTGATCCTGAATTTCTTTTTTTTCCTGGTCAGAACAATGTGCCCGAAAAATTCTTTTTGTAGTGCCTGCCAAGGTGAATATATGCATGTTCCGTTGCTTCTCGCCCTCTCGGAGTTCTTTTCAGATATCCTTCTTTTATCAGGAATGGTTCATATACTTCTTCGAGTGTTCCGCTCTCTTCACCAACAGCTGTGGATATAGTGTTCAAGCCAACTGGTCCGCCGCTGAACTTATCAATTATCACCGACAGGATCCTGTTGTCCATCTCGTCCAGTCCGTGCTGATCAATATTAAGTGCTTCCAGACCATATTTTGTAATTTCCATGTTTATTATTCCAGTGCCGCGTACCTGTGCAAAATCTCTTATCCTCCTCAGCAAAGCATTTGAAATTCTTGGAGTACCCCGGCTTCTTTTTGCAATTTCAATTGCTGCATCATTTTCAATTTTCACTTTTAATATTCCTGCAGATCGTTTTACTATTCCGGTCAATATATCATGGTCGTAGTATTCAAGATGAAATTTTATTCCAAATCTGTCTCTCAGAGGGCTTGTAAGCAATCCGGATCTTGTTGTGGCCCCGATGAGTGTGAATGGATTAAGTGTGAGTTGAACCGATCTTGCGCTTGGTCCTTTATCAATCATTATATCGATTTGAAAATCTTCCATTGCAGAATAGAGATATTCCTCAACAACAGGTGTAAGTCTGTGAATTTCATCAATGAAAAGCACATCGCCTTCCTGAAGATTTGTCAGCAGGCCAGCCAGATCTCCGGGCTTATCAAGAACCGGTCCTGTCGTTACCCTCATATTAACATCAAGCTCATTTGAAATTATTGCAGCCAGAGTTGTTTTTCCCAGTCCGGGCGGACCGTGTAAAAGAACATGATCCAGTGATTCCCCTCTTTGTTTCGCTGCCGCTACAAAAACTGCAAGATTATCTATTATTTGCTTCTGTCCTTTGAAATCTGCAAATACGTTTGGCCGGAGTTGTTTTTCAAACTCTTTATCAGTCAATGTGATATTATCTTTTCTGATATTAAAGTTATCGTCCATAAAACAAGCTTGTTATTTTATAAGTCTTACGTCGCCCGGGGGCATGTTTATTTTTACTCCGTTTATGCTTGTTTCAACGTCATCCTTATAAGTTATTGTAAGTACCGCGAATCCTTCTTCATCATATTTTTTCCATGATCTCTGACGAATGCCCATTGTATAAAACTGTTCCTCCTTTATTTTCCCGTTTTCATGATAGTATGTCTGCGCTCCATCAGGAGTACCCTGCACATAATTACCCCTGAATCTCAATTTTCCGTCAGGATAATACGATTTCCATGCACCATCTCTCAATCCTATAATGTACTTTCCTTCTTCTATGTTATCGCCCGATTTGTATTTCCATTCTCCATTCGCCTCTCCGTCAATATACTGTCCTTGTGAAATAATTTCACCAGTAGGTGAATATTCTGTGAATTCACCATCGCGCCTGCCCTGGAAATACTCCTCTTCTCTTAAAATGGAACCGCTTTCATAATACCACTTCCATAATCCGTCCGGTCTTCCATTATTATAAGCACCCGTCTGCTCCAGCTTTTCATTCCGGTTATAAAATTTCCATACCCCGGTCCGCCTGTTGTCAGTATATTGTCCTTCCGCAATGATATTTCCTTCCGGTGAAATATCCTTCCATTTGCCGTTTCTGTTACCGGATTCATCAACTATACCCTCTGACAATAATAATCCAACATCATTATATATAAATGCGTTCGTTATTTTCCCTTCTGATGAATACTCCCGGTGAATTCCAACAGGAATTCCATTTCTGAAAGGACCGCTGTAAGTAAGTTTTCCCTCCTGGTCATACCTGTTAACGATCTCAATATCCGTTTCATCTTCTATTCTAGATTTTACAATAGAGCCATTGTCATACAGCATTGTCAAAACAAGCATTCCTCTGTTATCATATTCTTTATAATAACCGTGAAGCTGATCATCTCTGTAAGTTTTTTCCGTTTTGATTTTTCCGTCAGGATAAAACTCTTTCCAGTTACCCTGTTTCAATCCATTATTATCTGTCCTGTTTATCCTCTCCCTGCTTATGAGAAAATCATTGTTATATTCATAGAGAGTTATTATGTTTCCGTTGCGGTCATATTCCCTTGACAAATCTTCTTTTTTACCTCCTGAATATATTGTTGTTTGCCTTATACTTCCTTCCGGATAATATAAATATGCTGTTCCTTCCTTCCTGTCGCCTGCGTATAATTCTTTTGATAAAACATAAACTCCTTTAATCGGATCTTTGCCGTACTTATAGTAATAACCGTTTTTCTTACCAAACAAATAATTGATTTTTTCAGTAGTATCCCCTGCCTGATCATAAAATATCCATATGCTGTCCAGGAGAAAGTTTGATCTTTTTCCTTCCGATTTAGTAACTCCTGTCACATAATAGCTCTTCCAGTACCCTTCAGGCTTTCCGTCCTTTATAAATCCCTCACTTGAAATATTTCCGTTTGGATATTTAAAAACGTGATATCCATCCTTGAGATCCTGGGCTTTTATCGTGCCAGAAAAATTCATAATCATTAAACAACCGACAATAACATTAAGTGTTTTCATAATTCAAAGACCTGCTTTTTCGGATATTTCCATCATTCTCTGGATAGGCTTTCTTGCTTTTTCAATTGTTTCCTTATCAATAGCGATTTCAGGCTTTTCATTCTTAAGACATTCGTAAATCTTATCCAAAGTGATCAACTTCATAAATGAGCATTCGCTGCATCCGCATGTTGAATCTTTAGGAGGAGCCGGAATAAAGTTTTTTCCCGGACTTGAAGATTTCATCTGATGTATTATTCCCGGCTCTGTAGCCACTATATAAATACCTGAGCTGTCATTCATTGAATAATTAAGTAAAGCAGATGTTGAACCTATGAAATCAGCTATCATTCTTACCGGCATTTCACATTCCGGATGCACTATTATCTTACTCCCGGGATGTTCCTTCTTGAGTTCCATAATTGCTTCAAGAGAGAATTCTTCATGTACGTGGCACGCCCCATCCCATACGACAATATCTCTTCCTGTCTGATTAATAATGTAATTTCCAAGATTTCTGTCCGGTGCAAATATTATTTTCTCTTCCTCCGGAAGAGATTCAACTATTTTAACTGCATTTGACGACGTACATACTATATCTGACAAAACTTTAATTCCGGTGTTTGTATTTATGTAAGTAATTACTGTTCTTCCCGGATTAGACTTAATAAATTCTTTGAAATCTTCATCACTGCATGAATCTGCCAGGGAGCAGCCGGCATTCATGTCAGGCAAAAGTACTTTTTTTTCCGGAGAAAGAATTTTTGCTGTTTCAGCCATGAATTTCACTCCGGCGAAAACTATTATATCAGCACTGTTAGACGCAGCTTTCTGAGACAGAGCAAGACTGTCCCCTACAAAATCTGCAATATCCTGAATATCTGAGGTCTGATAATAATGTGCCAGAATTATTGCATTCTTTTGGAATTTAAGTTTCTCAATTTTCTTAACTAAACTATTTGTCGTTTTTAACATGTTTCTTTCCCTTATTTACTATTTCCTGATTTTTGATTAATCCAGGACTTATCAACAGCATAATATTTTAAGAATTAAATTTAAATTTTCTTTTTATTGTTATGTTATGCTGTTAATTGTGTTAAAATTTAAATGAAACAAATCTTTTAAATTTCATAATTATAATAAAGCGAACATCTTTTCAACAATTCAAAAAATATACCATTTTTGAAAATCAGCTTTTTAACATAAAAATAAACAACTGTTAATATAAGGTTTCCCATGGGAGATGTTAAACAAAAGTATAAGAATTAATGTTTATTTCGGGTTAACATATTGATTTTCTTTCGGGATAAATGGTAATAAAAAGCTGTGACTGTTATTATAAAAATGCATTATTATGATATTATTAAGTTTTATAAATCTTAATTAACATCGGTTTTGAAATTAAAGTAAGTTCCTGAAATAACAGGTATCATATAAGAAATGTGTAATTGTGTATATGTCTAATAATTACCCGGTGGATAACCTGTAAATAAGATAAAAGAATATATTTTTCTTTTTTATGTTCTAATATATTATTTTGCAGAGACAGATAAAATAAACATCCAAGCAAGGTGAAAAAAAGGAAAATTGTCATAGCATCAGATCATGCCGGTTATTTAATGAAGGAAAAGATTATAAAATTTATTTCAGGGGAGAACATTGAAATAAAAGATCTTGGCTGCTGTTCAGCAGAAGCTGTTGACTATCCTGATTTTGGACATCCTCTTGCAAACGCCGTTGCTGAAGGTGGTTATGAACTTGGTATTTCAATTTGTGGAACGGGAAACGGGATGAGTATGACGGTTAACAAGCATCAGGGAATCAGAGGTGCTTTATGCTGGAGTGAGGAGATCAGCAGGCTGGCAAGGGCACATAATGACGCTAATATTTGTGCCCTTCCGGCAAGATTTATCAATGATTCGGAAGCCTGTCTTATTGTAAAAACATTTCTTAACACAGGTTTTGAAGATGGAAGGCATTTAAGAAGAATAAGGAAGATACCTTTAAAATTGTACTGATATGCTTTCAAACTCGTGCAGATATGCTATCAGAGCTGTTATTTACCTTGCAAGTAAGGAAAAAGAGAAATCTCTGACAGGTATAAGGCAAATATCAAAAGACCTGGATCTGCCTTCGCCTTTCCTTGCAAAGATACTTCAGCAGCTGGCCAGAAAAAAAATATTGAAATCCGTAAAAGGACCCCATGGAGGATTCATATTACTCAAAGATCCTTCAGAAATCACATTATTAGATATTGTTAATATTATCGACGGCGAAGAAATCTTTACAGACTGTCTTATTCATGAGGGTTCATGCCGGAGCGTAAATCATATGAAAAAACCCTGTCCGGTTCATTTTGGTTATTCAGCAATCCGAAAAAGCATTATGGATTTCTTCAGTACCAACACTATTGAAGAAATAATAAAAAAAATGAAATATCCCGGATCTGCTGCCATCTGATTTATTACCGGTAATAAGGTTTATAGATAAGCCATAAAAAGAGAGAAGTTGTTATACCTGTGGCGTTGAATATTACATCCAGTACCTCACCATGGCGATCAGAGGTTATTGTCAACTGAAGAGCTTCAACCATTGTACCGAAAAGGAAAGGTATTAATGCTGTAAGAACAAGCTTTCTGGTGCTGTTCAGATAATTTTTATGCTCAAGTATAATGACAGTCATAAGCAGGAAATAAAAAGAAAAATGACCAAGTTTATCAATATATGGTATATTAATAAATCCTGTTGATCCAAAAGTCTGAGAACCTGCAAGGCTAAGGTAAAGAATGACAAGAGATGTAATAATGGTAAATTTATTCTTTCTGATCATTTGTTATTATTTGGGGCAAATGTAATCATAAGAATAACATTTTCTTTATAAATTTATTGTTCATACAAATGATACGAAGAGTGGCGGGAATATACATACATATACCTTTTTGCAAGAAGCTATGTCCCTATTGTGATTTTTATCACACAACGGACATGTCTCTTCGTCAGTCATTTATTAATTCTTTGTTAAAAGAAACAGACTTGAGGAAAAGTTATCTTCAAAACGACACTATTGAGACAATATATCTCGGAGGAGGAACTCCTTCCGTTTTATCGCCAGATGAAATCAAAAAAATAACCAAGGCAATCAGATCATCTTTCAGCATAAATAACGAATGTGAAATAACCATTGAAATTAACCCGGATGATGTCAACCCAGAATTTTTAAAGAAAATAAGAAGTACCGGCATAAACCGGATTAGCCTGGGCATTCAGTCATGGAGAGACAAAGACCTGAAAATTCTTGGGCGACGACATAATTCTGAAAAAGCTCTTCGCTCTCTTGAAGAGGTAATCAAATGCGGATTCAATAACATAACCATTGACCTTATATATGGAATTCCCGGCATGACAATAGAAGACTGGTCCTCAAATCTTGACAAGACGTTTTCTTATGACATCAAACATCTTTCAGCATATCATATCACATATGAGCCGGGTACTCTTTTTACAAGGATGAAAGAAAAAGGGCTGATTAAGGAGATTGAGGAAGAAGTGAGTATATCACAGTTCAATCTGCTTATTGAGAAATCTGAAAAAGCAGGATTTGTTCAATATGAAATATCAAACTTTGGAAAGCCGGGTTTCTTTTCAATTCATAATATGAATTACTGGAAGCAGCATAAGTATCTTGGATTAGGTCCTTCTGCACATTCCTTCAACGGATATTCCAGGCAGTGGAATATTCGGGATGTAAGAAAATATATAGATGGAATAAACACCAATGAATTACATTTTGAAAAAGAAGACCTGGATGTAAAAACAAGGTTCAATGAGTATATAATGACGTCTTTAAGAACAATGTGGGGTATTGATCTTGATTATGTGGAAAGAACATTTGATAAAGAGGGTTATGATTATATTATTAACATGACAGGAAAATTCATTAATTACGGTCTTATGGCCCAGTCAGAAAAAACCCTGGTCCTTACGAACCAGGGTAAAATGATATCTGACAATATTATCTCTGAACTGATGCTGACCTGAGAGAGACAGCTATCTTTTTGCAAGCATGAACGTTGTTCTTCCTATTATATTATTTTCAAGATAGAGTTCTACACTGTAATTACCGGTTATAAAATCTCCGGTATTATCAAGAAATATGCACATTTCAATATCCTGATTCATATAATCAACCAGGCGGCTTGCCGAATACACCAGTTTATTACCATTGTAGTCAAATAAATTATCAGGGCTCGTCGTAATAACAAGAGAATCAGGTCTTATGACTCTCATGAATACCTCTTTTTCACCAGCACTTGCCAACGGATTCTCACGGAGGGTAAAACATATCCGGAGTTTATCAATAAGGTTTATTCTTGTTGTTTCTTTTCTTTTTCTGTTAAGCGTGGCTGCAACAACATTCTTTGCCTGTATTACAGAAGCGACTTCAACTTTGGCGCCAAGCTCTTCTTTTACTTTTGTCAGCTCGACATTGCTTTCCTCGACCCTTGTCATGCGCTGACGAATATCAATATTTTCTGCAACCAGTTCTTTATTCCTGGTATTGAGAGAGTCGATCTGCACAATATAGCTTTTCATGATCTCCCTCATGGTATTTATCTCACTTCTGTACTTTTTTATAAGTTGTATATTTGATGCATTGATTTCAAGCAGCTGCACTATACGGTTTTTTTCTCTTTCAAGACCCGCCATAAGTGTATCATTGTCTGTTTTCAGAGTGTCATATGCATGAATCATCATCCTTAGCTCGTTAGCAAGGGAGTCTTTTTCCTCTGTAAGAACAGTTTCCATTTCAACCATTTTGCTCTTCTGATCGAAATACATGACAACAAGAAAGATAAGAAATGCAGCCAGTATCACCGTTGTGAAAATCATGGCAATAGGAGCATTCTTTTTCTTCGGTTGTTCAATCGGAGTAGTAGTGTTAACGTCTGTCATTTATCCGTTCATTTTTAAATAAATAAAGTACAAAATTAATAATATCCTTAGAATTTTTATAATATCACATCCAATGATTAATTTTACAAAACGAGCATGGAAATATAAATAATTAATAATCAAATATATGAGTGGTTTTTTTGGTGTTGTGTCAGAAAATGATTGTGTTGAAGATGTATTTTATGGAACAGATTACCACTCACATTTGGGAACCAAACGGGCAGGAATGGTATTTATTGTGCCGAAAAAAGGATTCCGACGCTCCATTCACAATCTGGAAAACGCATATTTCCGAAACAAATTTGAAGATGAATTGAAGGAATTTTCAGGTAATACAGGGATGGGAATAATAAGTGATACCGATCCTCAGCCGATTCTCTTCAATTCACATCTTGGACGGTTTGCAACTGCAACGGTTAGCAGGATCCTGAACCTTGATGAACTTGAACAAAGATTTCTTAGCAAAAGGTATCATTTCACTGAAAATTTTGAGGGAAACATAAATCCGACAGAAGTCGTTGCAAACCTGATTTGTGAGAAAGACACTTTTGTCGAAGGCATTGAAAATGTGTTTGAAAATATAAAAGGATCCTGTTCGCTTTTATTGCTTACAGAGGATGGAATAATAGCAGCACGAGACAAATTTGGCAGAACACCCGTTGTTATTGGCAAAAAGAAAGGATCATATGCCGCTGCTGTAGAGACCAGTTCTTTTCCAAATATTGGCTATGACACAGAATACTTCCTTGGACCGGGTGAAATAGTAAGATTTGATTCCGCTGGTTACAGGCAACTCAGGAGGCCCGGCAAACAAATGCAGATATGCGCATTTTTATGGGTTTATTATGGCTATCCGACATCATACTATGAGGGGATCAATGTGGATGAATGCCGTGGCAGATGCGGTGCTGCTCTTGCCAGAAGAGATGAAGTAAATGCTGATTTTGTCTGCGGTATTCCCGATTCGGGAGTGGGGCATGCTGTAGGTTACAGCAATGAGAAAATGATTCCATACAAAAGGGCTTATTCAAAATACACGCCTACCTGGCCACGTAGCTTTATGCCTCAGAATCAAGGACAAAGAGATCTGGTTGCAAAAATGAAGCTTATTCCGAACAGAGCAGTCATTGAAGGTAAAAAAATGATATTTATTGATGACAGTATTGTAAGGGGAACTCAGTTAAAAGATAATACAATTGACCTTAGAAAATCCGGGGCAGACGAAGTGCATATGAGAATTGCATGCCCGCCATTGCTTTACCCGTGTGAGTTCCTGAATTTTTCGCAATCGAGAACACCCATGGAACTTGCAGGAAGAAAGGCCATTTACAAGATTGAAGGAGACATTGAAGATATCAGGGATTATTCAAACCCTGACACAGAAAAATATAAAAAAATGGTTGACACAATAGCAGCCACGCTTGATCTGGACAGTCTTGTATATCAAAGACTGGATGACCTGGTTGAGGCAATAGGTTTGCCAAAGGAAAAGCTGTGCACACACTGCTGGGATGGAACGGGATATATTGAAAGGGGGTAAAAAATTGATTAAGAATTACATTGGAGCGCATGTCGGTGCTTAAGGCCGGGTTCAGAATACTCCAATGAACCCTGACGAAACAGCAGAAAAGGCATCTGCATTTCTCGCGAAAAATCAGAAGCAATGGTTTTCTTCACCTTTGGTATGAAGAAATATTTGAGATTTCATTGGTACCTGTGGAAAATAAATCTAAAACCATTTCATATACTTCTGCACGACAGTTACCTTATTAATCTCGGACGATATTGTCATTTGGACAGCCATAAAAATTCTTTAAAAATCTGGCTATTCTGTTTTAAATTCTCCCCTGATATTGATATTATAATGGTTGAAAGGATCCAGCAGAATATCTGTCATTAAAGCCATTTCTCCCCTGAGAACAGGACGTCTTGTATCTGTTTCGTCTGCACATTCTGTGAGTTTCAGAATATTTTCGATTCGTCCGTTAACATCTGTTATTCCTTTTCTTTCGGCAATTTTTTTCAAAATATCAAGTGCAAGCGCTATTGTAAGGGTATCAGAAACGGAGTTAAGATCAATACCGGAATAATATTCATTAAGGCCCTCAAGGTCTGAAAATAAAGTCAATTCTTCTGCCCTGAAAAATGTCTGATTAGACCAGCCGACATTCTTACCAACACTTTTCATAATTCCGGTCGACCCGATCCTTTGCATGGGCTTGAACCATAAATGATCCGGAGGTACATCAAGGTAGGGCAGGAGGTAACCACCGGTTTCAAGAATAACATTCTGGACCTCTCTTACCTCAATATCGGATATATGTTTGTTGTGAATTACAGCAAGTGCTGCAAGGGCACCTGCAGCCTGTCCTATTTGCAACACCACTGGCTGGAGCCGTGTTGTTCCGTTAACCAGGTTTGTAACCGATATTGATTTTTCTGCAACTATCAGATCATTGACAGTTTCAGGGATCATAACCCCGAGAGGAAGCCCGTATGACGGAACAGGATAAAAATGAAGGTCAGGAAGGGTATCTTTTCCTGTATATCTTGAGTGATGGTGGTCAACCGGATAATCGCCGACTGCAATACAGGTTCTGTAAAGTTTGTCGGGCTGATCATAAGGATGGGTAATATGATTTACCGTAAACCTGACCTTGCCCCTTATCCTGCGCGATTCACGGTGATAAGGAATAAAAGGAAGCCTGTCAGCAGTCGGGAATTCATCGTCAGCAAGATAAAGACTGTCAAACCCGAGCTGTTCGCGGATAAAAAAGATAAAACCGAGAGTCCTGTTTTTGGCTGCAACCAGAACTTTGTTACGTTCATCCCTGTTCATTTCAATAATGTTGGCATAGAAATCATTTCCTGATATAGGCCAGTTTATCATATATTTATTACCTGGAAGTTTTCCGTATGTTATCATTGACTCTGCAGGCCAGAGTCGATCTTTGCCCGGAGGTGTTACACAAAGCGGATTTATACAGCAACAGGCAAACAACGAGCTGTCGTAATCATCAGGCTTCGGCATTTCAATTTGCCCGTCATATTTTTTAAGTATAGCAACATATGTCAGATCCTGAACAATGTTGTTTTTATGCTCGGGAGCAATATCTTCGCCTGTCTCATAACGTGAGTCCATACCGATGTCATAAGCAGCCCCGCACATCGAGGCAACGTCGCCGAGCTCAGTGGCATCAATAAGAAACCTGGCCTTGTATAATAGTTTCTTTCCGGTCTTGCTGTTTCTAAGTACCACACTCCAACCGTTGTTTCTTTTTGAGATTGTTTCTACACAGTAATTAAAGAAAACAGACAGACCTGGTTCATTTTTTGCAATATTGTTGAATATTCTGTTTCCAACAGAGGGTTCGAACATAACATTGCTGACCCAGCCTGTTCTCAAAAGTGAATCAGCTCCATAGTGTGCCGAGAGAGAATCCCTGAACTCTTTCCACAACCCACCCTGAAGGTTGTAATTACCGTCAACGGCACTCACTCCGGCACTTGTAAGCATGCCTCCAAGCCATTCGTGCTCTTCGGCTATTAAAGCACTGACGCCCATTCTTGCTGCCTGTATACCTGCAGCAATACCGCTTGTCCCTCCACCTGCGATCAATATATCAGTTCTTTCAGAATTATGGCACCCTGAAAATATAGACATAAAGATTAAAGGCAGTATTACAAAAAGAAAAGTTCTGTGTTTTGCCATATTTATCATCGTAAAAATAAATCACTTGTTTAGTATTTTGGAAAGGATTTTCTTTACAGAAGTATCTCTAAGCTTTTTTCGGGTTTCCCTGTATCCTATTTCAAAAACTTCTATCGCCTTTTCAGGATCAAGTATTTTGTAATTTTTAAGTTCGGGCGGGGCTATGAACAGGTTAAACTTACGACCTTTTTCAACAGCTTCCCGCGACATGTTAAGCATATAAACACGCTCTGCAATCTGTACCAGGCTCGTTAGTTTTTCTTCATATCCGGTAGGATTGACAAAGGAACCGATCAGAAATCTGCATTTCTTTTCAATTGGCCTGACCGGCAGGTTATCCATCACTCCTCCGTCAACATAGTGTATATTATTAATAATTACAGTTTTAAATAAAACAGGAATGCTGGCTGAAGCTATTACCGGTGTTATAAGTTCTCCTCTTGAAAAGTATTTGATTTTTCCGTTGTTAAGATCGGTGGCTGATACATAAAGTGGTATTTTAAGATCCCTGAATGTTTTGGCGTACAGGTTCTCCCTGAGTATACGCTCAATACCCGAGATCTGCAGCAATCCTTCCCTGGGCATGGTTGGCCTGACATAATGAAGCCGGCTTGATGCGTTCATCATTTTCAAAATCTCATCAGGTTTGTAGCCATCAGCATATAAAACACCTACAAGAGCACCGGCACTAGTTCCGGAAATTATTTCAGGTGATAATTCAGCTTCGTCCAACGCTTTGAGAACACCTATATGCGCAAAACCTCTTGCTCCGCCTCCGCTGAGTACCAGACCGCACCTGAATTTTTTCGCCGGCATATTTACACAGATTTATTCAAGAGTATAATGAATGCAAAACTACGCTTTATGATGAAACAAAGATATGAAAAGCCGGACTGATTTTACTGTCGGTAACCAGTCCCGATCTATTCATAAAATGATTAATTTTGGTAACCTTGATCAATCCTAAATAATTTAAAAATCATTTACCATGCAGTTTTTACTAATTGCTTACGACGGAACCGATAAAGATGCACTTAAACGAAGAATTAAACACAGACAGGAGCATTTTGAGAAGATTAAAAAATTGAAACAGACAGGAGCATTTCTTTTTGGAGGTGCAATTCTTGATGAAAATGAAAAAATGATAGGGTCAATGATTCTGTATGATTTTCCCGACAGACACTCGCTTGATGAAAGACTTAAAGATGAACCCTATATTTATGGAAAGGTCTGGCATAAAATTGATATCAGACCGTTCAATCTGGCAGCTATTAATTAGGCTTATCTTCAATTATTTAAACAGACATCGATGAAAATCAGACATTTTTTCACTATCGTTCTATTTATTCAGATAATATCATTTGATCTTTTTTCGCAGCCACTGAATATCGAACTATGGAAAGGAGTCATTCCCGGCTCAAAATCGAACGACGGATATACGGAAAATACCGTCAGACGAGATGGACGTATTATTAGTTGCGAAAGAGTTGTCACTCCCGAACTTACCATATGTCTTCCCCCCTCGGATAAGGCGTCAGGAGTTGCTGTACTGGTTTGTCCCGGAGGAGGTTATGGAATGCTTGCATTTGACCATGAGGGCAATGATATTGCAAACTGGCTGAATGCCAATGGTATAGCTGCTGCAATACTAAAATACCGCCTTCCCTCGGATCTGATTATGGAAAATAAATCTACAGGTCCGCTTCAGGATGCCCAGGAAGCAATAAGAGTTATCAGAAGAAATTCGGCATTATGGAAAATAAATCCTCATAAAGTAGGCGTAATTGGATTTTCGGCCGGAGGACATCTTGCCTCAACCCTTTCAACCCATTATTCTGAAGAGATATATCCGGCAAAGGATGATACAGATGCCCGGCCTGATTTTTCAGTTCTTGTTTATCCTGTAATATCATTCCATGATTCAATTACACATCTCGGTTCACGAAAGAACCTTTTAGGCCCCGATCCCGGAATTCATCAGATCAGGCATTTTTCAAATGATATGCAGATAACAAAAGATACTCCTCCCGCATTTCTTGTTCACTCTTCCGACGATACGGTTGTTCCTGTAATGAACAGCATAAGCTATTACAATGGATTGCAGAAAAAAAATGTTCCTGCGGAGATTCATATTTTCCAGAAAGGAGGGCATGGTTACGGACTTTCACATAATGGCAGCACAGAATCTTCATGGCCGGACCTGTGCATCAAATGGCTTTCGGCTATAGGTGTTCTGTAAACCCTGAACATCTTAGTTGACAGAACTGTCAGGAAGTTTTACCTGAAGACCCGGACGAATCCTTCAGGACAACTAAGAGTAAATGCAATTAAGACAGACAGGAGAGGAGGCATAGTTGCATGGAGTGTTATATTTATGAAGAAGACAGGATCGGAAACAAATTATTGTGGTGTAAGCTCCTGTTTCCAAAAGCCGGTTATTTGATAAAGAAAATATGAAGCCGGAAAAAAAAGCCGCTGCTGGTTGATAAAAAGAGGTTCAGGTGACAATCTTACTGTTGTATATTGCTTTTTTTGCTGCCTTCTCGCCTTCCCTGATTATCTCCTTTGCCTTGTAAAAATCATAAATACTGAATGATTCCCTGGATATGTTTATAAGCAGATCAGGTTTATGCTTTTCCAGTGTCAGTTCGGATATTTTTCGCATCATTGTGCCTATACTTTTATTTGAAAGATTGAAGATGCCTATATCATCGTTCTTCTGTGCGGGAATAAGGTTGCTGAATTTTTCAGTAATTATCTTCACCTTTTTGTAATGTTTGTTGCCGGGTGGCATTTCTGTATCAGTGTTTATTTTTTCACAGGGTATCGGTGCGCTGACGTTGACCACCACAAGCAAGTCATTACCCGAGCGTTTCACCCTGTTTACAGGGATGGGATTCATCAGACCGCCGTCGACATAATATCTTTCACCAATTTTATGAGGTTGAAAAACCGTTGGTATTGAAATAGAAGCCCTTATGGCTTCAAAGAGGTCACCCTCAGTAAAAACAACCTCGCTACCCTGAATAATATCGGTTGCCACAGCACAAAAAGGAATAGGAAGCTCTTCAATTCTCCGGTCAGGGACAATTTCCTTTATCTTTTCAATGACTTTTTTCCCCTTTACAAATCCTTTTTTGCTTATAGAAAAATCGGTGAGTTTAAGAACTTCCATCATATCAAGAGAACTTATCCATTCTTCAAAATTCTTAAGGAGTCCTGTTGCAAAAATTCCCCCAACCAGTGCACCCATTGATGTACCTGCAACAGAGGTGATTTTGAACCCGCTCTGCTCGAGCATTTTTATCGCTCCTATATGTGCACATCCGCGGGCTCCGCCGCCCGACAATACCAAAGCTGCATTTTGACTCATGTAGTAATGATTTCAGGCTGTGGGTTTTTATAAGTATTCATTTATAAAAATGTAAATGTAAAACAAATAATTAATTAGATAAATCTAATGACGTATATGAACAAGTATTTCATTTAAGCATTATATTGGCATCAGCATTAAAATATATCAGGCGAAATGAATTATTACAATCGCGAAACCGGTGAAATAATATCAGAACTTAAAACCAGTGAAACCACGGGTCTGTCTGCGGAAGAGGCTAAGCACAGGTTACGTGAATATGGATTTAATATGCTTGAGTCAAGACGCAAAAAAAAATTTATACGGATGTTCTTTGAGCAGTTTAAAAGCTTTATGATCATAATACTGTTGATTGCAGCAGTTATTTCAGGCGTTGTAGGAGTTATGGAAGGAGAAGGAATGCTTGACACATTTGTAATCCTCGGCATACTTGTTCTTAATGCCTTTGTCGGAGCCTTTCAGGAAAGAAAGGCAGAAACTTCTCTTGAAGCTTTAAAAAGTCTGGCTGCTCCGGAGACAAAAGTTTTACGCGATGGGCAAATAAGAGAAATCCCTACAAAAGAGCTCGTGCCGGGAGATATTGTAATACTTGAGACAGGGGGAGTAATCCCTGCAGACATTCGCCTGACAGAGGCAGTGAATCTTAAAATTCAGGAATCAGCTCTTACGGGAGAGTCGGTACCGGTTGAAAAGGACACCGCTGTATTGAAAGGTGACGATATTCCGTTGGGAGACAGGATAAACATGGCTTTTTCAAGCGGAATGGTGACCTATGGCCGTGGCCGTGGCATTGTTGTATCGACAGGAATGAAAACACAGGTCGGGAAGATTGCAGGTATGCTTCAGGAGACAGTTGACACAACAACTCCAATGAGCAGAAGGCTTGAACAGCTTGGTAAGGTTCTTGGCATGTCCGCATTGATAATATGTGGAGTAATATTCATTGTAGGAGTTCTTTACGGGAATTCTGTAATGAGCATGTTCATGACAGCCGTAAGCCTTGCGGTCGCTGCAATACCAGAAGGACTTCCGGCTGTCTCAACAGTTGTGCTGGCCATAGGCGTTCAGCGTATGGTTAAGAAAAATGCTATAATCCGTACACTTCCTTCAGTAGAAACTCTTGGTAGTGCAACCGTTATATGTTCGGACAAGACCGGTACTCTTACCCAGAACCGGATGACAGTCGTTGAAGCTTATGTGAATCACAAAAAAGATGTTATAAACCGGGCTTCTCCTTCTGTCAATCTTAATGATCAGGAAAGCATGCTTCTTTCTATAGCTGTTTTATGTGCGGATGCCCAGATTAGTATAAATGAAGATAAGAAAATAAGATATACCGGAGACCCTACCGAAACCGCTCTTCTTGATTTTGGCATTTTATATGGGTTGTATAAAAGTGAGACAGAAGAAAAGTATAAACGTGTAGCTGAAATACCTTTTGATTCTGAACGTAAACGCATGACTACGGTAAACAGGATGTCTGAAAATAAGATGCGGATTAATGTCAAGGGAGGGCTTGATGAAGTTCTCGGCGTATGTGATAAGATAAATATTAAGGGAACCATAAGGCCTATTACTTCAGAAGATAAAGATAAAATACTCAGCGCAAACGAAACCATGGTGAATTCGGCATTAAGAGTGCTGGCTATGGCTTACAGGGATATAACGGATGCGCCTCAGGAAGCGAGGATCGGGGAACTTGAAAAAGGACTTGTCTTTATGGGTTTGCTTGGAATGATTGATCCGGCAAGGCCTGAGGTTGTTGAAGCTGTCGCCCGATGCTCAACTGCCGGTATCCGTCCTGTAATGATTACAGGTGACCATATAGGCACTGCCGTTGCAATAGCCCGTGAAACAGGAATTTACAGGGATGATGATATTGCAATAACAGGAAAGGAACTGGAAAATCTCAGTGACGAGGAATTCACAGGTAACGTCACAAAATATTCAGTTTATGCAAGAGTCGCTCCCGAGCACAAGGTGCGCATAGTTAAAGCATGGCAGAAGCACAACGAAATTGTTGCAATGACGGGTGATGGTGTCAATGATGCCCCTGCACTCAAGCAGGCCGATATCGGTGCTGCGATGGGAATTGTGGGAACTGATGTGGCCAAGGGCGCTGCTGACATGGTGCTCACGGATGATAATTTTGCCACCATTGTGTCAGCTGTTGAAGAGGGCCGAAGGATTTATGACAATATACTGAAAGCTGTTCAGTTCCTGCTTTCAACAAATGTAGGCGAGATATTTCTGCTTCTGGTAACATCTGTCTTCAATCTTGGTATGCCACTGCTTCCCATTCACATTCTATGGGTTAACCTGGTTACTGACAGCCTGCCGGCTCTGGCCCTGAGTGTTGATCCTGCCGAAAAGAACATCATGAACCGGCAACCACGTAATTCGAAAAAAGGTTTCATGACGAACGGAATGATCTGGCGGGTGATGTACCAGGGGATTATGATAGGAACTCTTCCTCTTGTTGCTTTCATCATGGGGCTTCGCGATCAGGGATTGGTGCTCGGCCAGACAATGGCTTTTGCCACACTTATGTTTGCACAACTTGTGCATGTCAGGAACCTTCATTCAAACACCAGATCTTCGCTTGCAATCAGTCCTCTTAAGAACAAACCTCTGATTGGTGCCATAGCTGCTTCAGCCGGAATGGCACTGATAGTGTTGCTTTTACCACCGGTCAGAGATGCTTTCAACCTTACACCACTCGATGGAAAACACTGGATTATAGTTGCATTATTATCACTTATACCAATACTGGTTGTGGATATTTTCAAACTGTTCGGCATCAACACAACAAGGGATGAAAAAACCATCTGAAATCAAAAGCAGCCACAGTCACATCTGTCTGGACAATTATACTTAATACAAAGCTGACATAGTTTAAAACAGGCACCACTATGTCGATAATGAATGCAAAATAATGTTTTCATTCATCCTGATGGGATAAGACATATCTGCAGATTGAGTTCCCCTGAGTGCATTGCATTAGCCTGTCACGCAAACACGGTTCGCCGCAACTTGCTGCGAGGATCTTCATTTTATCCGGCATTTTTTATATCTTTATTCCAGTCAAGCAGTAAATTTTATCAATCAGCACACCCATGAAAAAGATTTTTGTCATTTTGCTTTCATGCTTAATTCTCCAGAATTTAATGGCTCAGAAACCCCCGTTTTATAAAAATTTTACAGTATCAGTTTATACACGTGTCTATGAAGTTCAGGAGATGTCTGATAAGAAAAAGCTGGCTGAAACCTGGGACTTGATAAGCAGCCAGGTCGGAGTTGACAAGATATACCTGGAGACTCATCGCGACCAGCTTGTTGTCGACGAAAAAACTCTTGAATCTGCTATTGATTTTTTCAAATCGAAAGGGCTTCAAGTGGCCGGCGGTATAACATATACCATTAATGAAAGAAACAATTTTGAAACTTTTTGTTATTCCAATCCCGAGCATCGCAGGAAAGCCAGGGAGATAGCTGAGTTTACAGCAGAACATTTTGATGAGTTCATTCTTGACGACTTCTTCTTTACAAGTTGCAAATGTGATATGTGCATCAAGGCAAAAGGAAAACTCAGCTGGACTGATTTCCGGCTTAAGCTTATGACCGAAGCTGCCAGGGACCTTATAATAAATCCGGCAAAAGCCATTAACCCAGAGGTAAGAGTTATTATAAAATACCCAAACTGGTATGAACATTTTCAGGGATTGGGATTTAATCTTGAAACTGAACCGTCCATGTTCGACGGGATATATTCCGGTACCGAAACACGAGATGCTGTAAACTCCGACCAGCATCTCCAGCAGTATCTTAGCTATCTGATAATCAGGTATTTCAACAACATCGCTCCCGGTCGCAATGGCGGCGGATGGGTTGATTCAGGAGGGTCGACATACCTCGACAGGTATGCCGAGCAATTCTGGATCACATTGTTTGCGAAAGCTCCCGAGATAACTATGTTCGACTACAGGCAGCTTCAGATGCCTGTTCGCTTAGGACAGAGAGGGGCCTGGCAGGGAAGCCAGACAAGCTTCGACTTTGACGAAATGATGAAACCCTGCATGTCAGATGATGGCAGGATCATCTATCCTCCAACCCTTGCCAGAGCCGCAGGCATTACTTTCGAAAAAGCAGACAAATTTCTTGGCATGCTTGGCAACCCCGTTGGTGTAATGAGTTACAGGCCACATCATGCCACAGGAGAAGATTTTCTCCAGAATTACCTGGGAATGATAGGAATACCAATGGACATCTCTCCTGTTTTCCCGGCAGAAGGCAAAATGATCCTGCTTACCGAATCGGCAAAAAATGATCCCGCGATTGTCAGAAGGATCAGGCAGCGTTTACAGGAGGGTAAAAATGTGATGATAACATCAGGTTTGTTACGGGCTTTACAGGGCAAAGGCATTGAAGATATTGTTGAATTAACCTATACCGACAGAAAAGCGCTGGTAACTGATTTTAAAGCCGGATGGTTCAGAAGCTCCAAATCATCACAGGAAATACTTATTCCCCAGATCAATTACCTCACCAATGACTCATGGGAAGAGGTATCTGCGATCAGGGGAGCCACAGGATGGCCAATACTTCACCGGGCACAATATTCGCGGGCGAATCTTTATGTGCTGACCATTCCGGATAACTTTTCAGATCTGTATCAGTATCCGCCAGAGGTACTTAACAGGATACGGGCAATTGCCACTCAGGATTTTAATATAAGGCTGGAAGGTCCTTCACAGGTGAGCCTTTTTTGTTATGACAACGGTACTTTTATTGTAGAATCATTCCTTGATGAACCTGTCAATGTGAAAATCATTACGGAACAGTCGGTAACAGGTATCGAAGACCTGCTTTCAGGTGAATCTTTAACCGGAACGGCTTTGCCCATACCTCTTTTCCGGGCAAGAACAACAAGTCAGGGACGAAGTATTGAAATCACAATCAAACCTCACTCATACAGGGTATTTAAGATACAAACAGGTTCCGGTTCGTAAGAAGAGAATTTTGTAATTATTTAATATTGACCCTGGTAATTTCCAGACCCTGGGGATATGTGACATTTCCCTGTTCTTCAGCTGTGATGAAAATTTCTGAAAAATCAAAAGGAGTCAAAGATTTTAATTTTGATGTCCTGGCATTCCTGATACTCAATTGCCCGAGATTCTTTATGCCTTCATTATCAGTGAGTATCCATACCACGTATGTGCTCTTTGAAGGTGCTACCCTGTCAACACTTGCCAGGTTTTTTGCCGTTATGGCCACAACATAATTATTGTGGTTGTCTTTTTTCTTGGATGCAGAGATATCAGCCGCAGGGGCAATGCTGGATACAGGAAATTTTTTACTGGTTGCGCATGAAAGAAGGAACAACGCAATTATTAACAATGATGTATTTCTCAATGTTTTCATAAGCTATCTTTTTGAGAAAGTTAGTAATAAAATTTGAATATATTTAGTTTTCACATAAACATTTTTGCTCAAATTAAACGGCGTAATAATGGCAGAGAACAGCTTGTTTTGTTGCTAAATTCGGATAATAAGCCAGAAACCCGGACAGCTAAACATACAGACATTATTAACTGGCCGTAACCTGGATAAAAATTGCTACATTAGTTGCCTGTTTTTGACCCACATCATCAAAGAACCGATAATTAATGGACGATGATACTTGAACAGACATATGAATTACTGTCGGGCAAATACGGATCCAGGCTTGAAAACCTGAGAATTAAAGATGTCAGGATCGGAGCATACCTGACAGCCGTACGCTTGTCTGACGGCAGCACGGGCACATCCACCACATTGACCGGAAATCATCCTGTCTGTTCGAAACATAACAGGGATTTTGGTGAATTTACTCCTCTCAACATCAGAGGCAGGAAGGTGAAAGACATTTTGGAATCAAAGAAGACATCAGGAATAGTTTCTTCAATAAGGACAGCAGTATTAAATGCTGTTTCTTTAAGGTTAATTGCCGAGGGAGATTACAGGATTATTGAAGACTGTGATCCTGCAGATTTACTTGATTTAAAACCCCGTAAAACGATAACAATAGTGGGCGGCTTTCAGTCGTACATACAGAAGATTGCGAAAACGGGTAATGATCTGTATGTTCTTGAACTCAGTGAAGAGGCGCTTACTTCTGACCAGAAGAAATATTATATGCCGGCCGGCGAATACCGCACTATTCTCCCTTTGTCTGACATAGTCATAATTACCGGACAGACTCTTGTAAACAGAACAATAGACGACTTGCTTTCGGTGATCAGGCCCGGGGCCCAGGTTATTCTGACCGGCCCTTCGAGCGGCCTGATCCCTGATGTGTTGTTTGAGAACAAAGTATCAATTATCGGGACTATCAGGATAACTGACCCTGAAGTTCTTTTTGACATTGTATGTGAAGGCGGTACGGGATTTCACCTGTTTGAATATTGTGCCGAAAAGATATGCATCATGAAAAATGATGAAGCACACTCTTAGTGAAAAGTGGATCAAGGCATCTATAGCCGGAACTATCTGGGCAGCTTCAGAGATCGTCCTGGGAAGTTTTCTGCATAATCTAAAGGTGCCTTTCAGCGGGAATATTCTCACCGGTATCGGGATCATTATTCTGATATCGATCAGTCATATCTGGGCTGACAGAGGCTTGTTCTGGCGGGCGGGACTGATATGTGCATTGATGAAAACCATGTCGCCGAGTGCTGTAATTTTTGGTCCGATGATCGCCATTTTTGCCGAGGGGATTCTTCTGGAAATTTCCGTAAGGATCCTGGGAAAGACATTAGCCGGATATCTGTTCGGAGCCATGCTGGCAATGTCATGGAATCTTTTCCAGAAAATAGCCAATTATATAATTTTCTACGGGGAAAACATTATCGAGGTCTATAACAGTCTTATAATCATGGCGCAGCGACAGCTAAATATTCATACCGACATTGCATGGCTGCCAATTATTGTTTTACTGATATTATTTGCACTGTTCGGTTTTTTCACAGGTGTTATAGGGATAGTTGTTGGCAAAAAGTTGCTGGAAAAACCGCCATCCGGCTTTTCAGAATATACTTCGGAACCGGTTAAGGGATTTAACCAGAATGCCGAGGATGAGTTCCGATATTCGGTGTTATGGCTTTTTGTGAACGTACTGCTGATTATAGGCTCTTTTATGATATTGAGACTTTGCCCCTGGCCGGTGTGGAGTGCTGTAATAACAAGTATAATTATTTTATGGTCTTTAAGATACAGGAGGGCGATGAGGCAATTGTCGAAGCCAAAATTCTGGCTCATTTTTGTGCTGATAACATTAATAACAGCATTTGCCTTTACCAAAGCTCAGCCAGGACAAAATTCATGGCAGTCAGGACTTCTGACAGGCATACAGATGAATTTCAGGGCAGCAGTCATAATAGTCGGATTCTCAGTATTGGGAACAGAACTGTATAATCCGGTGATAAGGAATTATTTCCAAAAAACTTCTTTTAAGAACCTTCCTCTGGCTCTGGAGCTTTCAGCTGAAAGCCTGCCATCATTTATAACCAGCATTCCTGATTTTAAAAGCCTTGTCAGGAATCCGGTTTCCGTATTTCATAATGTGATTTCACAGGCTGACAGAAGACTTTCGGAAATCAGGAACAAGGCTGGTTTTGTACCGCAAATATTTATCATTACCGGACCTATGGGCAGTGGTAAAACCACATGCGTTAAAAAACTGATAAAACTCTTAAGGGAGAATAATATTCATCCCTGCGGAATATTATCAGAAAAGGTAAAAAAAGATGATCAGATCACCGGTTATGATCTGGTAAATATTGAAACCGGAGGCAGGAAAGCTTTTCTCAGAGAGAATGGAAATTGTGGACCGGAACGCATCGGAAAATTTGAGATCTGCAGGAAAGGGCTGGCAATGGGGATAAACATTTTAAAGAACCTGACCACCGTTGAAAACAGATTTATTATTATAGACGAAGTGGGTTGGCTGGAGTTACAGGGTAAAGGATGGTCAGAGTGCCTCGACGGACTTTTTGCAACTGCAAAAAATCATTTTCTTATTACCGTCCGAGATAAATTTGAAGTTGAAGTTAAAAGCAGATGGAACCTGAAAGATGCAGTCGCCTTGCATGTGAAGGAAGCTGAGCAGGATTTCCGTCACATGGTACGGGGTTTGCGGAAGAACTTATAGATTTCCACAATGATGATCATGGGTATTGAAAGCCCTAATATATAAAGCCATTCTGTCATTTTTACCGGTTCTATTCGAAGAACATTTTGCATTAAAGGTATCTGCATGGATAATATATGTAGTCCCTGAGCTGCCAGCACTCCAAATAAAAGTACCACATTTTTTCTGAGAGGTATCCTGAATGCCGAAACAGTTTCAGACCTGCAGTTGAACACATGAAAATTCTGAAGGAAAACCATAAGAAGCAGCACCAGGTTACGTGAATATATTTCACCGGCTTGTGTGTAATTATTCAGCCAGTACCAGAATCCAAAAGCTGATAATCCCATGGTCAGGCTGGCCACCAGTGATTGTTTGATCATGATTGAATTGAATATTGTTTCCGAGGGCTTTCTGGGTTTTTTCAGCATGGTTCCCGGTTCTCCTCCTTCAAATGCCAGTGCAACATCCTGTATCCCGTTGGTCACGAGGTTAAGCCATAATAGCTGAACGGCCAGCAGGGGAAGAGGTAGTCCTGCCAGAACAGAAAGCATAAACATTACAATTTCTGCAGCGCCTGTAGAGATAAGAAGAAATATAACTTTCCTGACATTGTCATAAGCGAACCGACCCTCCTCAACTCCTGCAACAATAGATGAGAAATTGTCATCTACGACTATCATTGAACCCACCTCTTTGGCCACATCGGTGCCCGAGCCCATTGCAACACCAATATTAGCCCGTCTTAATGCCGGGGCATCATTTACTCCGTCGCCAGTTACTGCCACGAATTCTCCGCTGCGTATCAGAACGTCAACAATTTCCAGTTTCTGCACCGGGGAAACACGCGCAAAAACGGATGTTGACGCGACAAGTCTCTGATAAGCAGGGCTGTCATGAGATCCGGCATTATCGAGCATTTCTCCGGTAACCACATTTCTGACATTTTCAATAATCCCCAGATCCGCTGCTATTGTGCCTGCTGTAGCCGGATGATCACCTGTTATCATAATCACTTTAATTCCTGCCTTGCTGCATGTTGTAACAGATTCTTTTGCTTCAGGTCTCAGGGGATCGATAAAACATATCAGACCATAAAAAACTAAAGGCGGAATATCTTCGTTGTCATAAACGTCTTTTTTTCTGAAGTCCCTGAATTCACCTCTGGCGAATGCAAGGACCCTGTATCCTTTAAAAGCCATATCATCAGCCTGTTTTATGACTGAATCTTTGTCAATTTTTCTGATCTCACTTCCTGTGTTCATTTTGCTGCAGAAATCCAGTATTGTTTCAACAGCACCTTTTACTCCAATATGAACCGTTCCATTTTTTTCACAAAAAGCCGCAGAGAATTTTTTTTCTGACTCATAAGGGATTTTATCAACTACAGAGTGTGATTCCCTGATTGTTTCAGGGTTTACCCCGGCTTTATGACACATCCCCAGCAATGCTATATCCATAGCGTCGCCATGATATTTCCATGCTGAATTATCTTTATACAGAGAGCTCTCGTTGGCAAGCACGGAGATCCTGATCAGAGATTCAAGGTTATGGTGTTTCTTAAGATCAGGGGGTGCTTTTTCATACCCATCCTCATATATTTCTCCGTCCCCGTTATAACCTTCTCCTGTAATAGAATAAATGGTACCATCCGGCAGAATGATCTTTTTTGCGGTTTGCTCATTTACTGTAAGGGTGCCGGTTTTATCGCTGGCAATGACAGTACAGCTGCCGAGGCTTTCAACCGAAGTGAGTCTTCTCACAATGACATTTCTTTTTGCCATACGCCTTGTTGCCACCGATAAGGCAACGGTTAATGCTACCGGCAATCCTTCCGGAATTGCCGAAACACACAAAGCAACCACAAAGAAAAAAATGGCTGAAAGATCCATTCCCTGAATCCTCAGTACTATAGCGAGGATTACACTTATTACAATAATGAATGCAGTGATCTGTTTAATAAATTTTTCCATACGGAGAATAAGGGGAGGCTTGGCAGATTTTCCTTCGGAGACATTCCGGGCAATTATGCCTACCTGGGTATAAACACCTGTTCCGATAACAACACCTACCCCGCGCCCCGACATTACAGTTGATCCTGCGTAAGCCATATTGGTTCTTTCTGCTACCCCGACGTCTTCGCGAAGTACCTTTATCTTTTTGACGGCCGCTGTCGATTCTCCGGTAAGGAAACTTTCATCAATCTCAAGGCTCGATATTTCAAAGAGCCTGAGGTCGGCCGGAACTTTTAAACCTGTTTCCAGATAAACTATGTCACCAGGCACCAGATCTTCAGATGGTAACTCGATTTCTTTACCATCACGCCTGACGCGGGCCCTGATCTTCATAAGCTTTTGCAGTCCTGATGCACTTTTTTCAGCATTATACTCCTGATATGATCCAAGGGCACTGTTAATAAGAATCACAAGGAAGATAAAGATCGCATCCTTGGCTTCGCCAATGGCAACTGAAGCAACGGCTGCAGCAATAAGGATGAATATCAACGGATCAATGACCTGGTGTGCTATAACAGACCAGATTGTTATTTTTTTACCTTCAGGCATTTTGTTTTCACCATAAAAGCCAAGTCTTTTTACAGCTTCAACAGACTTCAATCCATCCTTGTCGGTAATCAGCTCCTCGAAAGCCTTATCTATTGTAAAAGAATGCCAGGGCTCCATAAGTATATTTTGCTTGTGTCCGGATCTTTTCATTTTTTTATATTTGCCATAGGAATAATCTTAAAACCTGATAAGCAATAATCATATAAATATACATCAATACGGGGTGAATTGAAAATCATTCATATACGTGGCTATGAACATTCAAATATCTTACCTGAAATTAAACTGCTCAGAATTTGAAACAAGGATGGAAAAACCTTACAAAGCAAACAGAAGAAAAACATGCCTGGTAAGCAAAGCATTCACGGGTTATTTAATAATTCTTTTATTTCTGCTATGCTTACCATCTTCAGGGCAGAATGCAGATGAACTGAAACTGTCGGATTATCGGCCTGTATCGATCTACAATGTGCCAGAAACCACAATCTCCAGGGCAAAATATCCGGTGATAGATATGCACACACATGTATACGGCCGTACAGATCAGGAAATCAGGGAATGGATCAGAACCATGGATAACTGTGGCATTGAGAAGGCTATTGTATTTACCGGTGCAACAGGAGCCAGGTTCGATACCCTTATGAAAATGTATTCTAAATATAATGACAGGTTTGAATTATGGTGCGGATTTGACTATACGGGTTTTGAGCAGCCCGGCTATGGGCCCGCCGCTGTAAAGGAACTTGAAAGATGCTTCAGGAACGGGGCAAAAGGAGTAGGAGAGATTATGTTCAAGGGCAAGGGATTATCGCCGGGATCGAGGCTTAAAACCATTATGCTTCCTGATGATCCCCGTTTTGATGCTCTTTTCGAAAAATGTGCAGAACTGGGACTACCGGTGAACCTTCACATCTCTGAAGACAAGTGGATGTATGAAAAGATGGATTCAACCAATGATGGATTGATGAACGCATACAAGTGGCAGGTAAAAATTGAAAACGGAGCCAGAACACACGAGGAAATGCTCGAAAGGTTTGAAAATACATTGAAGAAACATCCTGAAACCATATTCATTGCTGCTCATCTTTCAAACTGCTGTGCGGACCTTAATGTTCTGGGTGACTTTTTTGATAAATACCCGAATCTGCATGCAGATATCTCGGCACGCTTCGGGGAAATAGCTCCAATTCCCCGGTTTGTTCATGATTTTATTGAGAAATACAGCGACAGAATTGTTTATGGATCAGATATGATGTTTAATGAAAAAATGTACAGGATTACATTCAGGATCCTTGAGACGGGTGATGAACATTTTTATGAAACGGATATGTTTGGTTATCACTGGCCTTTGTATGGCCTGGATCTTACAGATGGAACACTTAAGAAACTTTACAGGGACAATGCCCTGAAGCTTATAAGCCGGTAGAATATGGTACAAAGAGGCTTATAGGAGCAAAAAAAATTCTTTCTGGTGATAAGTCAATATTAGTTTCCGGAAAACCTGCAAAAATATATTTGCACAATTATGCAAAAAGATCAGTCGATATAGGCTATACAGTCGATCTGTACCAGCACTCCGTCTCTTCCCATCTGATCAATCCCCGCACCGCTGTACGAACGAACCGGTTTAGGATCGGGAAAAAATCCGGCATAAACCTCATTCAGAGCAGCAATATTCTTATTGGGTTCCGCAACAGTCATGTGTACTTTGAGCACATTGGCCATTGAGGTTCCGGCTTTCTCAAGCATATTTTTCATGTCTGTAAGCGCGCTGTGTATCTGTACTTTGATGTCACCCGGTTCGGCACGCCTGTTAGCATACCATCCCCCTATGCCACTCAAAAACACCAGATGCCCCGAACGGATGCATAAAGACAGGGGCGCTGTGGTTGGGTATACACTTGGGATCGACTCTTTTTTTGGGGTCCATTCATCCTGTTTTTGTTTTTTTGCTTTTTCAGGCAGATCACTTCCGATGGCACCCGCAAGGGGCATAACGGCCAGACCTTTTACAATTTCTCTGCGTTTCATTTTTGATAATTTTGAATTATTGGTTCGGTTTATCTGTCAATCCATTTTTTAAAGTCTGCAACTTTGTCCCTGCTGACAATAAAAAGATCATTCTTTTCCCTGTTCTTTAATGTCAGTTGCAGCCGGCTTGAAGAATATCTGTGTATGATCTCGATCGCATTTATACTTACTATACATTCACGGTTGATCCTGAAAAATTTACGCGGATCAAGAATACCTTCAAGTTGTTCCAGGGTGTAATCAATATCGTACCCTTTGCCGCTGAACCCAAGCAGAAAAACATTTCTCTGAATTATTTGAAAATGACTTATTTCCCTGACAGAAACTGATCTGTATCTGTTTCCTGCTTTAATCAGGAATCTGGTTTTGTACTGGTTCCTGAACTCCTGAAGCAGCTGATTGAATTGCCATTGGGAAGGATAATTATATGAGTAAAGCTTTCTATGCTTTGCCAGAGCTGTCCTTAATGATTCTTCACTGACCGGTTTCAGAAGATAATCTATGCTGTTCACTTTGAATGCTTTCAGGGTATATTCATCATATGCCGTAATAAAAATAACAGGAATATCCACACTTATGGTATCAAAAATCTCAAAACAAAGTCCGTCATCAAGTTGAATATCCATCAATATCAGATCGGGTTGAGGTTGTTTTTGCAGCCGGTTTATCGCTTCTTCAACGGTTTCAACAATCCCCATAACAAAAACGGATCTGTCTGTTTTTTTCAACAACCTGATAATCCTTTCTGCAGCAGGCATTTCATTTTCAACTATCAGTATCCTCATTTTATCAGAGGTATTTTAACCATATAATAGCTGTCAGTCTCTTCGATTATCAGATCTTTTCCTGTTATGAGCCTGATGCGTTCTGACAGATTCTTCAGGCCTATTCCGGTAGATTTCAGCTGAGTGGCTTTTTTCTGCAGATTGTTTCTGACAACAACACAGGGACCTTCGCAGGAAATCGATATATATAAAGGATCTTTCCGTGAGGCAATATTATGTTTTAATGCATTCTCGACGAGTATCTGCAATGAAACAGGCACGATCTGGTAATCAATATTATCGGAACACCCGATATCTAACACAACTTTCTTTTCACCTCTGGCAAGGTGAAGGTCAAAATATTTATAGATAAGATTCAGCTCTGACTGCAGAGGGACCTTATCCTTCTGTCCGTTTTCGAGGACATACCTGTATACGGATGAAAGATTACTGATGAAGAGCTCAGCCTTATCAGGTTGTGATTGTATCAATGACGAAACAGTATTTAAACTGTTAAAAAGAAAATGAGGATTAACCTGGCTCTTAAGAGTTTCATTTTGAAATACAAGGTTCTCTTCCCTTAGTTTCTGCTCCCTTCTCAATGCATCCTGCCACTGAATAAATATAAATATTACTGCACCTGTTGATAATCCCGCCAGTGTTGATCTGAACCAGGCCCTGAACTCATATTCAAAAAAATTACCCGCGACCATTAAAATATTATCTCCCCTTAACCAGGCAGGAATTAGCTTAAAGAGCAATATGATTATTATAGAAGCAATGAAACAAATAAATATAAAAAGGAAAAACCTTGAAAGTACAATCCGGGTAAATTCCTTACCCGTAAAGCTTATATTCAGTTTTTTAAATATTAATCGGGCAATAAAGACAAATAACTCAAGTTGTATCAATCCCAGTAAAAAAAGGAATATGAATTCCCTTACAGACATCTCAGCATCTTTCCCGATCCGGATCAAGCCCACGACCAGAATTGTTATCAAAATGAACAAAAAATGCGAACCCGGTTTTTTCTGGTCCAGACAGCTTTCCAATGTTGATTTTTTCATTATTGCAAAGTTAAAGGTTCTGCCAGAAATCAATGCTGTTTATTAAATGATCAATCAATTCTCTCAACCCATATCTCTCTTATCGTTTTAGCAAGAAACTTGTTTTCCAGGCCCCTCACCTGTATTTCCTGCATTGTTCCGCTGTACATTACCGCCTGCTCAATATTATTTGTTTTCAGCGAAATCCAGGTGGTTCCCCAATATTGCTCGGTTCCTGTTGAACTCATCTGATCCAGGGTCAGCTTAATTATATTGTCAATGCAGTTGAAATCGATAACCGCACATACTTCATTATTGATTTCGGAAATTCCTTGCCAGCAAAGGATGATCTTCTTATGGTTATATTTTCCTATTTCGGCCATATCAAATTCTTCTTCATTCTTTGATATAAATGGTTTATTGATTTCCAGAGAATCAGAGTAGCCCCATGAAAAACCTTCAAAAGCCATCATATCCCATATCAGGTTTCTGGCCAGTACATTATCGGGTGAAGATGGAAAATCGATGAAAGCATTTTCATGCAACATCTCTTTTGATGGTATAAATTTCATGTTTTCCATATATTCCTGTTTTACTCCTGCAGGAAAAGGATCCAGATAGCCGGTGGCATTTGATATGTATACATTGTTCCATGAAACGTAGCCACCATCGAGTCCACGGGTATAATCACCGGTTACTTTGCTTTTTCCGGTAAAATTGCCATAAAGGTCCCTGTTGATGTATTCAGCGGTCATTCTGTATTTTGCCGGATCATTATCAGGCCTGCCTGAAGGAAGAGCGTACATATGGATATTAAATGCGTTTTCAGAATTCTGGCCGTGACATACTACTGAGAACACTATTCCTGAAACAATCAGGACCCGGCTTGCGGTTTTTGACAATCTGTTTTTCATGACCTTAATTTTTTGTGTTTTACCAATTATTCAGGCTTAAAGGAAAATAATAAATCCGGTCTGTAAAAATTAAAATTGCAGAACAGTATAAACAGACTGCCGGATCGACCCAGATGATGTTTTAACCGTAAGGTGATAGTTACGGCAGTCATAACCGGAGCTGACTTATCTCACGATGCTGTTGACTATTTTGTATATTGATGTATGATTCCTGCTTTCCCTGCCCGGCGGCGTACAATATTGAAACAGAAGGAAAGCGGATAAAATTCTGCAGATGACCTGTTTAATGTTACGAAGAATTTCGCATTAAATATTCCGAAATCTTGCGGAAATAATACTTCCGGCTTCGACACCATTAATGCGTAAGCAGGAATCAAGAAAAAGATTAAAATGTAAATGCCGGATGTCTGACAGAATTGACTGAAATCAGTTAAAACTATTTGTTTCTTAAATTTCTTTCGTAGGTATCGCAGATACCATTATTATCCTGGTCAATAAAAAACCTTCCACCGGGGCTTAGTCCCTGTCCCTGACCCGGGCCAAGTCCTCGGCCCTGTCCGGGGCCCAATCCAAGGCCCTGACCTGCAGGTAGCATGCGGCCCTGTCCCCGTCCGGCTCCCCGTCCGGCTCCGCGGCCCTGCCCCCTGCCTGGTGCCATCTGGTTTACTGTTGCCGAAGTATTGGCCATTCTCCGGCCATACCCTCCTCCATATGCGCCAAAACTCTCAAAGTTGTCACAGATCCCATTGTTGTTTGTATCTATAAAGGCACCCCTGGCAAAAGGTACAGATGCCTGCTGGGCCTGCCCGGGTGCTGTATTGTCCTGGGCATTTGCAAATGTTACCAAAGCAAATATCGCCAACAATGTTATAAATGTTTTTGTTTTCATATTATTTGGAATTTTGATAACGTTCAGATAGTTGTAAGAGTTAATCCTGAATCACGATAATCATTAAAGGAGCATTTTCCTTCCTTGAGCATGGTCAGTGAGTAACAGTTAAAAATCACATCATTTGGAAGGTTTTTACTCTTGTATTCCGGCCTTGTACCGCAACAACTGATTGCTAATTTAAGAAAAATATCCCACAAATGAACAAATGTTCATAAAAAAGGGTTTTGAATACATGTCTGAAATGAATAATAAATTATTTTACTGAACAATATTTCATACTGGCCGATCATTGGCATTTTTAGTTTGTATTATGTTATTTTGTTATGGTTTAGCCTTTTATATCCGGGCTATATATTATATCATTGATGAAGGATCTGGAGTTATTGCGCGAAAAGGTTCTTACCTGCAGAAAATGCAACTTATCGGCTGTCCGCAACAATGTGATTTTTGGTGAAGGAAGTCCCGATGCGGGAATCTTGATAATTGGTGAAGCACCGGGAAGGGATGAAGACCTTCAGGGGAGGCCTTTTGTTGGAAAATCGGGACAATTACTTGATAAGATACTGGCTGCATGCGGATTTACAAGGAAGGACCATGTATTTATCAGTAATATTGTTAAATGCAGGCCACCCGGCAACAGAGTGCCATCTCCCCATGAAGCAGCCGTATGCATGCCATGGCTGCTTGAACAAATTGACATAATCGATCCGAAAATCATGATTTTACTGGGTGCTACGGCGCTGAAATACATTGCAGGCGACAGCCACAGAATAACTCGCGAACGGGGATCCTGGCTTATCTGGCAAAACAGGCTTGTAATGCCCGTTTATCATCCTGCTGCCCTGCTTCGTGATCCATCACTGAAACGTGATACATGGGAAGATTTTAAAAAAATATACTATAAATATCGTGAAACAATAAATCCATTGCACCAGTCTTCATATATTAATAGCAACAATCAGAACAGATGATAAAACCACAAATAATATTTATGTTTATTATGCTATTATCATTCATTCCGTTGAAAGGACAGGGAAATAAGATAAAACCTGTAACATACACTCCGATAGGGGTATTTCATACTGATTATACTCCGGAGACGGGAGCTCCCCGTCAGGGGATACTGAAACCTGACGGCAAGGGTAAAATTGAAATATTCCCCGGATACAAGGATGCTTTAAAGTCTTTGGAATTATTTGAATACATAATTGTTATTTATCACCTTGACAGAGCAGGTTCGTGGAGCAAAACAGGCAGACCTCCGGCATCCGATTCCGGATATACATTCGGGCTTTTTTCAACACGGAGCCCCAGGAGGCCTAATCCGATAGGCATTGCCACGATAAAACTTGAAAAGATTGAAAACGGCAATTTGTTTGTCTCGGGGATTGATGCTTTCAACGGAACCCCGGTACTTGACATTAAACCTTATCTTCCTTCAATCGACGGGATCAGGAGCTCCGAAAATGAAAAGATTGAAAAAGAACTGGGTTTGCGTGCTGGTTATTAAGGTGCTATTATAAAAACATTATTTTAGCAACAGAATGATGAAAGCCAGTGTTGATGAGCCCCCTTTTTCTGGCACCTGAAACATGGAACATTTAAGAACGTCGTACATATGGCCGGGCAACTATGCGGAAGAAAGAGTTTGAGAAATTTATGACCGGGACCTGAGACACTTCATTCAATGTTTTAACATTAAGACTTCGGGAAAATTTAAGAAAATTGTTAAATATCAGAAAAGATATATTTTCGGCTCAAGCAATCTGAACATGGTTACCTGGATGGAATATAATAATAGAAGAAATGCTGTCAAAAATACCTGTAAAACAAATTGCTGCCATACACGATCTGTCAGCTTTCGGAAGAACTTCTCTTTCCGTTGTGATCCCTATTTTATCGGCTATGGGGATCAAAGTGTGTCCTCTGCCCACGGCAGTTTTATCTTCTCACAGCCGGTATAAAGGATATCATTTTGCCGATCTTACCGACCATATGCAGCCTGTTATTGATCACTGGGAAAAATTGAATATTTCTTTTGAAGCCGTTTACAGCGGGTTTCTGGGATCACATAGACAAATAAGGATCGTAGAGCGTATAATTGATAAATTTAATTACGGGAACCTTTTGGTGGTTGTGGACCCGGTTCTGGGCGATAATGGCAGCAGATATGATTCAATCGATGCAGAAATGATTTCGGAAATGAAATCATTGATCCGGAAGGCGGATATCATAACTCCGAACTTAACTGAAGCATCTCTGCTGCTGGATGAATCATATTTTCCGGTCATCAGTGAGTCAAAAATCAAAAACTGGATGGTAAAATTGTCCGATATGGGGCCGGGGATAGTTGTTATTACCAGTGCTCCTGACGCAAATTCGGGCAAGAAGTATTCAGTTATGGCTTACAACAGGAATGGTTCTCGTTTCTGGAAAGTTCCCATTGATTATATCCCGGCTGATTTTCCCGGCACCGGCGACTGTTTTACCAGTGTTTTAACAGGTTCTTTACTTCAGGGAGACAGTTTGCCCATCGCCCTCGACCGGGCTGTACATTTCATTTCTTATGGCGTAAGGGCTACTCTTGGGTACCGATATGACCAGAACCAGGGAATACTTCTTGAAAGGGTGCTTAACAGGTTAAATTTCCCTATGCCTGTCAGCAGCTATGAGATTATGTGAAAGAACAGGGATTCAGGTATTATTTATAAATAAGCACTATAACATCAAACAGTAACCGGAACAGACTTTAAATATTCTATTTTCTAACTTTCCGGAACAAAGTCAGGAGGGATGCCCGGAAAAAGCTGACAGATATGATCATTCAGATGTATACATTTTAAAGATCTCTCATATATTTCAAGGCCTGTTATTTCATTGTCTGCAGGACCAGCAACAGGGTTCCACCGACATTGCTGGATTGTAACATTAAAAATTTATTCACTCTTCCTGTAATTATCAAGCAATCTGCAGGCTGTTTTAACAGGCAGGCCAAGTACTATTTCGTTTTTCCCGATCCCGCCATGATTTCTTGATTCAACGCAGCCGAATGAAAGACAGGGAACCTGATTGAGATAACAATTGGCAAATATATTTCCACATACTGAGAGAAAAGAATAACACGGAATCGATGGACAGATCTCTAACCTGGCCAGATTGTGCATAAGTTCGGTTATTTTGTATGGCTGGACGTAAGCTATATAAAGATCAGTTTGATAATATGCTTCCATCTGTTCAGTTAATCCCAGATTTATATGTCTGATGCCCCTGAGGGCAGGTATTGAGGGCAGAACACTGGCAATGAAACTCCCGGATAAATTGCTGTGCACGGCAATCTCCTTAATCAGCAACTTATCATTGGTCTCAAATCCGATGCTGCGCCGGGCCCCAAGACAATTTAAATTGCAGGGGTTGATTCTCAAAGGAATTTTGAACGACTGATTCACGGCTTCGCAAAAAGTCATCTGTTTTAAGGGAATGTTGATAAAACTGTCTGATTCTCCGTTTATATTCACCGCAGTGCATTTCGGACCAAGAAGATGTCTTATTTTCTGTGTCATGGTTTGTTAATCAAATACATGAGGTTTGATAATATGTAAGATGGACATCGGGTTGTTTCCGCTTTAAAATTATTGCCCGGGAAGACCGGCATAAATTTAAATGAACTAATGTTCACTTAGAAATTATTTAGACTAAATTTGAATTAATTTTTTTGATTGTCAGCAGACTTTGGTTATGAATGAGATCATTGTTTCCACTCTCAGGCATTCGCTGATGATTACCGTTTTTGTATTATTCATGATGGTAATCATCGAATACATTAATGTACAGACAAAAAATTTATGGTCTGACAAACTTGGCAAATCATCATTTCTTCAGCTCATCATTGCAGCTTTTCTCGGTATTATACCCGGATGCCTTGGTGCATTCACCGTCGTATCGCTTTATACTCACCGTATCATGAACCTTGGGGCACTTGTTACGGTGATGATAGCAACTTCAGGTGATGAGGCATTTGTGATGCTTGCAATGTTTCCAGGCACAGCACTGGTTTTGCATTTAATTTTGTTTGTTATGGCAATTTTGACAGGATATCTGGTAAATATTTTCAGCAAAACCAAACAGGCAGAAGGTCAGTATGGGTATAAGGTGCATAGAGAAGAATATTGTAAATGTTTTTCAGCAGGTCAGATTATTCCACAGCTAAAGTCAATAACTTTCGAAAGAGCACTTTTCATAGTGTTCACATTGATTTTCATTTTGTTGCTGATCACAGGAATAATCGGATCAGATAGCTGGGACTGGAAAAAAATCACATTTATGGCAGGATCATCCGTTATGCTTTTTGTGTTTGTTACCGTCCCTGATCATTTTCTTCATGAACATCTGTATGATCATATTCTGAAGAAACATTTGATAAGGATATTTTTATGGACCTGGGGAGCTTTCATTGTACTTTCTTTTATTCAATCGAACATCAGACTGGCAAACCTTGTTGAGAACAATCATTTATTTATACTTGTTATAGCTGTTCTAATTGGTATTATACCAGAGTCTGGGCCACATCTCTTTTTTGTCACATTGTTTTCACAGGGTCTTATCCCATTCAGTATTCTTCTTGCCAATTCCATTGTTCAGGATGGACACGGCATGTTGCCGCTGCTGGCTGAATCGAGAAAGGACTTTATTAAAGTTAAAACAATAAATATGATAGCTGCTTTTATTGCAGGATCCGGCTTATTGCTCTTCAAGCTATAGATGAACAAGCATATTTTTATACTATATTGATAAAATAGTATTTGCCCGGGATTAAAAATTAACTCATATTTGTTATTCTAAAGAATCATATTTACAGGCATATAACAATGGGGCGTTATAGTTTCAGAAATACTTTAAGGTCATGGTGTATTACACTTCCACTAATATTCTTTTCATCATCATCAGCTTTTGAAATATTGGCACAACCCGATGAGATCAACAGATTTGACCTGGAACAATGCATCGGTTTGGGACTTACAAACAATCCTGAATATCAGTCATCAGGTTTTCTGGTTGAAAAATCAAATGCAAAAATTGATGAAGCCTTCGCTGGGTATTATCCTTTTGTGAATTTGAATTCGGATGCTGATGCCTTTTCAAAGAACGGCGGAGAACAGAGGTACAATAATATAAGCACGGGTTTAACGATGACCTACAACATTTTTCAGGGATTTAAAACAAAATCGGCATACGAGGCATCGAAAAGCAGCTATGAAGCAGATCTGTACCGTCATGAGACAAACAAAAGGATACTGATATTTAATATTACCAGGGCATATTATCTGGTGTTGCAGTCTGAAAGGATCCTGAGAAGCACTGAAGAGGCGGTAAAAAACTCACTGTTACACCTCGATTTTGCCAGGGCAAAGCAAAAAGCCGGTATGGCGACACGTACAGATATATTGAAGTCAGAAGTTGAAGTTTCCAATGCAGAACTTGACAGAATAAAGGCCTCAAATAATCTTCTTGCAGCCAAAGGCAGCCTGAATCAACTGCTTGGCCTGCCTTCTGATCGACGTATCGATCTGGAGGATGACCTTTCGGACCTGATTGAGATAAATATTCAGTCATTTGACTCTCTTTTTGCTTCAGCCATAAATTCACGCACTGAAATTAAAAGATATCAGTATCTTCTTGATGCACAGCAAAACACTATCAGGATAGCCAAAAGCGATTTATATCCTTCTTTGGGGACAACTGCCAATTACAGTTATGCTGGCCCTGAATTTTCTTCAGTCCGGCATAACTGGTGGCTCGGATTGTCACTATCAATACCCGTATTCAAAGGGTTCTCAACAAAAGCGCGTGTAAATCAGGAAGAGTATGCCTACAAGGGACTAGAAAAGGAATATGAGGTCATAAAACAGCAGATCAGCCAGGAGGTATGGAATGCTCTGCTTGCGGTCAAAGAATCTGTTGAACGGATCTCTGCTTCATCCAAAGCGCTGGAAAGTGCAAGGGAGCATTTATTGCTCGCGGAAGGAGAGTACAGGGAAGGAGTAGGATCCATAATTCAACTGACCGATGCACAGACAACTTTTGTGGCGGCAGAACAGAACTACATTTATGCTCTGTCAGACTATAAAATATCACATGCAGAACTTGAAAGAACAATCGGAAACTAACAATATATTTGAATCAGATACAAATGAAAAAATCTTACATAACAGTAATCAGCGTATTGTTTATAATACTGGTCATCCTGTTATGGATGTTTGTCTTTAAATCCGATAAGGAATCTGACAAGCAACAAATTACCGCAGTAGCTTCACGCAGGGACATAGGTTCAACAGTGCTTGCAACCGGGATAATAAAACCAAAAGTAGGCGCTGAAGTAAAGGTTGGTGCCAGAATATCGGGAGTGGTCAGAAAACTACGGGCCAACATAGGTGATTTTGTAAAGGCCGGGCAGGTAATTGCGGAGATTGATGATGCTGAACTCAGGGCAAAGCTTAATCAGAACCTGGCTGCGGTTAATAAAGCAAAGGCTGATTATGATTACGCAAAGCTCAATATGGACAGACAGAAATCACTGCTGGAGCAGAATTATATTTCACAACAGGCATATGATCTTTCGGAGAACACATTCAGAATTGCAGAAGCCCAGCTGAAACAGGCAGAAGCAAATGCTGAAGTGGCAAAAGTACAGCTTTCTTACACTTCAATATATGCACTGACATCCGGTGTAATTTCTTCAGTATCCACACAGGAAGGAGAAACAGTTCTTGCAGGTCTTTCGGCTCCTACGTTCGTTAACATTATAGACCTGACACGACTGGAAGTTCAGGTTTATGTTGATGAAACGGACATTGGCAAGATAAAGACAGGACAGGAGGCTGTTTTTACTGTTGACACTTATTCCGATACTGATTTCACCGGCAGGGTCACAGCTATATATCCCAAGGCAGTTATACAGGACAATGTGGTGAATTACATCGTAGTAGTTGAGATAAGCGATTACAAGGATAAAACACTGAGGCCAGAGATGACCGCTACGGTAACAATATATCTCGAGACCAGGAAAGATGTTGTCAGCATACCTTCAAGAGCAATTATAAGGGAAAGGGGTGAGAGATTTGTAAATGTCGTTGAAAATGAAAAAATAATTTTGAAGAAAATAAAAACCGGCTGGAACGACAGTAATTATACTGAAATTATTGAAGGTCTGAGTGAAGGAGAAATCATCATTATTCCGGATTGACAGGAATATTAACATTGAACAAATTGTAACCATGATAAGTAGAACCGCATATGGGAAATGCTATTATTAAAGCCCTGGGGCTGAAAAAGATTTATAACAAGGGGACCACAGGCGAAATTTACGCCCTGCGCGATGTTTCACTGGAAATTCACAAAGGTGAACTGATTGCAATTATGGGAGCTTCAGGTTCCGGAAAATCCACATTGATGAATATTCTTGGTTGCCTGGATAAGCCAACAGGAGGGGAGCTGTTTTTTGATAATGACGAGGTCAGCAAACTGGGTGACAGGGAACTTGCATTGTTGAGGAATAAAAAACTGGGATTTGTTTTTCAGTCATATAATCTCTTGCCCAGGACAAGTGCATTGGATAATGTTGAACTACCCCTGATCTACTCCGACAGGGCAAATATCAGAAAACTTGCCAGGGAGGCCCTTGTTGCAGTGGGACTGGAAGACAGGATGGATCATTTTCCGGGTGAACTATCAGGGGGTCAGCAGCAAAGAGTCGCGATTGCACGCGCCCTGGTGAACGATCCTGAAATAATCCTGGCCGACGAACCCACCGGCAACCTTGATACGAAATCAAGTTATGAAATCATATCGCTTTTTCAGAAGCTGAACAAGGATGGAAGAACTATAGTCCTTGTAACTCACGAACAGGATATTGCCGAGCACACAAACAGGATAATAAAAATATCGGATGGAGCTGTTGTTAGCGATAAGCTGAATAAATCACCCAGAAATGCTGAAAAAGAACTTATTAACTTACTTCAGGGAGGCGATAAATGAAGACCAGGAGAATAATAAAAGATGCATTAAAAAACCTTGCGAAGTATAAACTTCGCTCTTTCCTGATGATGATTGGCATCATTATCGGGATAATTGCCCTTACTATGGTTATATCGGCAGGACTTGGTGCCAGAGACCGTGTAATGGAACGGGTTAAAAAATTCGGACTGGAAAGCATAATGGTGCGCTCCAACGCGGGTTCAAGACTGGGGCCTCAGCCTTCATCAGGCGAATTAATAACAACCCTGATACTGGAAGACTCTGATGTTCTCAAAAACGAAATCAGGGGTATAAGGGAGGTAGCTCCTTTTAACAACAGAGGAAATTCGAGTATCACTTATTTTGAGAGGTCCACAACAGCAGCAGTTTTTGGTGTTACGCCGTCATGGGCATATGTGTGGGACTGGGATGTTACTGAAGGCGAATTTATTACGGATGAAGATATGAGCACTCTGAACCGGATATGCCTGCTCGGACCGACAGTGCAGAAAGAACTTTTCGGAGACAATAATCCGATGGGAGAACAGATTCAGATAGGCAATGTACAGTTCATAGTTAAGGGAATTCTGCAGGCCAAGGGAACCAGCCCGGGTGGAGGCGATATGGACAGCCGTGTGATGATACCACTTTCGACATTTATGCGCCGGGTTGCAAATGTTGATTATCTGGGAGGCATCAAGATCCTTCTGGAAAGCTCTGCAGATATAGAGAAAGTCAAGGAAGAGATTACCTTGCTGCTTCGGGAAAGGCATAAAATAGCACCTGGTATCCCTGACGACTTCGCTGTGACGACTGCAACCGAAGTAACACAGATGGCTGAAAAAGTATCCGGCACATTTAATCTGTTCCTGGTTTTACTGGCAGGCATATCTCTTGTAACAGGAGGTGTTGTGGTTGCGAATATCATGTTCATTTCGGTAAATGAAAGGAAAAAAGAAATCGGACTCAGGAAAGCGCTGGGGGCAAACACAAAGGATATTATGCGTCAGTTCCTTTTTGAAGCTTCCACCGTTACTCTGCTGGGAGGATTACTCGGCATACTGTTAGGCATCGCCGGTGCAAAAATATTAAGTGCTGCGATGCAGATTCCTGCAGCAGTATCGTGGGCAGGAATACTGACCGGGGTTATTTCTTCAACGATTATAGGCACTATTGCCGGTATTCAGCCGGCCCGCAGAGCTGCCGGGATGGACCCGGTTGAAACTCTCAGATAAATAAAAGCAATACTCGCGGCAGGGCCTGTCCGGGATGAGTTAATGAAAATAGCCAAAAGCATACAAATATCACGGAATCAGTTGTTATCGCACAGGTTGAGGACTTTTCTGGCTCTTCTTGGCATCATTATAGGAGTATCGGCAGTTATTACCATGGTTGCCATAGGAAATGGCGCACAGAAAGAAGTACTATCTCAGATAGAATCAATGGGTACGAACCTGATAATAGTGAACGCCGGTCAGGTTCAGAGAATGACCGGCAGACAGCAGATTTCCGGAACTGTTACAACTCTGACGGTTCAGGATGCAGACCTGATGTCAATGGAATGTCCGGATGTAAAATATGCTGTCCCGGTTCAGACAAAGAAAATGGTAGTCAAGTGGGGAAATTTAAGCACAAATACAACAATTACCGGCACTCTCCCCGATTATCAGAAGGTCAGGAATTTTAAATACGAAAAGGGAGGGTTCTTTACAGAGGAAGATAACAGGGCGTCAATAAGAAATGCAGTACTCGGGCAGACAGTTGTTGAAAACCTTTTCGGCGATAACGACCCTGTAGGGGAGACAATACTGATAGGACGGATTACATTCAATGTGATTGGAGTTATGGAGTCAAAAGGGATTGACCTTAATGGAACCGATCAGGACGATCAGATATTTATTCCCCTTCAGACAGCTTTGCGCAGGGTTTTCAATATCAATTATATAAACTCGATAAATGTTCAGCCTTATTCGCCGGTCAAGATGGAAAGTGCCGTGAAACAAATTACTGAATTTCTGCGTGAACGGCACAGACTTAACAGATTAAACAAGCCAGACGATTTTACGATTCAGACCCAGGTGGAACTTCTTGAAGCCCATAAGGAAACAACGGGCACTTTTACGACCCTGATAGCCGGTATTGCCAGCATATCATTGCTGGTCGGAGGCATAGGCATCCTTGCAATTATGCTTATTTCCATAAGGGAAAGGATAAATGAGATCGGACTCAGAATGGCCGTTGGTGCATCCAGGAACGATATTCTTGTTCAGTTTATTTTAGAATCTTCAATTCTGGGAATAAGCGGCGGATTGGCAGGTATAATTACTGGCATTATGACTTCGGCAATCATTGGCATTGCAACTGGCTGGAATGTAAGCATTTCAGCAACCTCAATAGCACTTTCATTTATATTCTCCCTTACAGTCGGACTTTTCTTCGGAGTGTATCCGGCCAGAAAAGCTTCTTTGCTTAATCCGATTGACGCACTGAAAAATGAGTAAATCTGACTGACACAATTGCCCGGATCCGACCTGCGGTGTTATAAATTAAAGGAAATCCGAAAAAAGTTAAATTAAAGTGAACATATGTTCATTTTATTTTGTATATTTGTATAATAGAACCAATGAACGGGAAAGCAGATTCTCGCCATAGAGGTTGTAAATTAATGTTTAACGAAAAAAATAAAGATTATGCCGGCAGGAGATCGCACCGGACCGTCGGGAATGGGTCCCGGCACCGGAAGAGCATTTGGTTATTGTTATGGATTTGATTCACCGGGTTACACAAAAGGTCCGGGAAGAGGCATGGGCAGAGGATTCAGTTTTGGAAGAGGTTTTGGCCGGGGCAGGGGCTTCGGCCGGGGATGGGGTTTGCCAACACCTTATAATGTCAACATGCCCGGTAATCCGTGGATGTCACAAATGAGCAGGGAAGAAGAGATTAAGTTTCTTAAATCTGAAGCTGACACGTTGAAACGTTCACAGAAAGATATTGAAAAAAGACTTGGCGAACTGGAAAAGGAGCAATAGTCATCTTTGATCGGTTTTTTTGGGTTGGAATGCCCGGGTTAAACTCTGTTGTCAGCGAGGCGAGGTAGTTGTTTTTATGGGTTTAAATGTTGTTTACCCTCAGAAGGAGTTGTCCCGGGCATTGTTTTATGTAATATATATATGTTATTTTGAGATTGCCGGTTTATTATTCTGTACCGGTCTTTTTTAAATACATTTCAACACATCTGGCTGCCCGGGCCTTCCGATATCTTCACCGTTTAATCCTTTATATTTGTCATCAGGTTCATATTTTATTCCGAGTTTATCCAGCAGAGGTTCAACCGACACCTGATGTATTTGCAGACCTATATCCCACGGATCAAAACCTGACAGTAATCCGGTAATCTCTTCGTAAGTAAGGACAGGTATGCCATATCCATTTTCTCCATATGTAATACCTTCCTGTTCAGCGATGACATATTGCCAGCGGTCAAGGAAGAACGTACAGCCGGGGCAGTTTGCTATTATAACGTCGGGTTTGAATGGGTTCATTGAATCGAATTTCTTTTTTGAATTGGCCACAGAATAGCCACGGTTTGACTTTAGCAGATATTGTCTGAAACCAAATCCGCAACAGTGACGCCGTTCCGGGTAATCGACCTGTTCTCCGCCCCATTCATCAATCATCCCTGCGATTACATAAGGATATTCTGCCCCGCCGATGCCATGTGACGGGAAGATTTTTGCATAATGGCAGCCAATGTGGTCAACAACTTTAAGAGGTTCACCGGTATTAACATTAACCAGTCTGTATTTGGCCTTTGCGGCAATCTCTCTTCGGAATTTATAAATAACATCGCTGGCATGAACAAGATTTTTTGGTACGGTAAAAGTCATACCTGTTGCTTTTTTAAGTGCTTCACGGGTCTTTTTTTCTGTTTCCGGAAAGTGTTTCCAGGTCTCAAGCATTTCAACATAGATCCCAAACGAGGTTACACAGGAGACCACAAAATTCTCATACCCTGCCTGATTCATAAGCGCAAACTGGCGGGCAACAACGGTCATTATGGTTTCCATTGGTATCAATCCGGAGTGATAAGCAATTCCGGTGCAGGTAGTTTGCCTTTCATCGTCATAAATATCCCTGCCAATTATATTCCTTATGATATTTAAGTATAGATTTTCTGCTGCAGGGAAAATATTCTGCCTGATACAGCTCCGCGCAAAATAGTAATGGTCATCTGCAATCTCTTTCTGGTATTTTGCCCAGATCTCATTTTTCCTGATTTTCACGTGGCATTTATGTTTAAAAAAACTCTGTAAAACAATTACTTATTATAAAGAAAACGCCAGTATTCATCTTTCCCCCCGCTGAACTTTTTATTAAGCTCCTGTGCTTTCTCAGAAGAATATTTCTCGATCTTATCAAACCTGTTTGTTCCACCGGTTTCATCAAAAATCTTTTTGAGGTCATCCAGTGATTCCTTCATGGTATTTCGAAGTGTCCCGGACCTGTATTCCCCGTAGCTAGTGCCGAGGCGTTTCATCATTGAATCCCTGTTGTTTCTGAGCCAGTCCCACACAGGTCCCTGCTCAGGATATGTTTCCAGGTCAACTTCATCTATATAAACGCAATAACCATATTTGAGAATATGATCTCCCACAGTCCGTTTGATGGCAAGTTGTTTTCTGCCCTGCTCACTTTCGATAAAGTGGCCTTTCTCAATGGAAAGTGCTCTTAATGCCTGTATGATATAACACGGAACGTTTCCCCGGGGGCATCTGGTTTTGCATGAGAGGCATTCCCCGCATCTCCATATTGTATCACTTTTAAGAAGATCTTCAAGTTTCGATTCATCTCTTTCCTGAACAATATTAACTACCATCCGGGGATCATAATCACTTACTTCCGCAGCAGGACAAATAGCTGTGCAGACTCCACAATTCATGCAGGCTTTCATGCCTTCCCTGAATCGGACATCTTTTTCCAGATCTTCATATAATGATGACTGCATATTATTGATTCTTTTGTAATTAAATCAGGTTTTCAACAATGAATTGTTAAACACAACAAAACTATCTCTTTTCACATTAAGTAATTCTGCCATAACGTCACATTTTACCATTAACAGGAAAAATATCCTCTGGTCTTTCAATGAAAGGAGTCCTTCAAGATTTCCCTGTCCTTTCGAGATTATCAGGTCGGAATTTTTAAAATAGCTCCGGAATTCTTCAGTTGATCTATCAACAATTGTTGAAGGTGCATCATAACCATTTGAAATAACCCCGGCCACTTCATTCATCCCTGTATAATCAGCGTCTTCCATCGTGGCATCATTTATGACCGGCATTCCCCTGACAGCAAATGTCACGTTTTTATGATTCATGGTTTTAATGAAAAGCTTATCAAAGACTATTTCTCCGGCGTTATCCCCGAGATAAAGTATGGAACCGGCGTTTCTTACGGCCGATCTCAACTGTTCGGAATGATCTATGGCAAAATCCGATATAAGCGAACTGATGACAGTATTTTTAAGGTTGTAATCCTGTCTGGCTGCAAAATCAATAATATTACCGGCAATTGCGAGCCGAAGAGCAGTAATGAACGGATCAGATGACCGGTTCACGATATCCTCCATTTCCGGCAGCATTTCCAAAGCCTGGTCATTACTTTCTTTTTTTGCAGATTTATAAGGATCCTGATTATTGGTATAACCCTTAAGAATGCGATGAAGACCACAGGCAAATTCAGGTGTGCTTAAATTATCATGCCGGGCCCTGTAATAGTTAATCATATCCAGGGTGAAGCCTTTTTTTGCTTCAGATGAAAGAGTAACTTTTTCAAGTAATTTTTCAAATGACCTTGCAAGGCAGTAAAAACATCGATAATCTGACAGTAGTGAAGTCTTATCTGTCTTCCCGGCTCCGTAGCGGGGTAGTGGCATTTGTCAGGGATTTTAAAGTTCAACACAAAATAAGTGAACATATGTTCACAATACAAATGTTTTGCTGTTTTTTTGATACAGGGACGAAATAAGGCAACTTTTTATTGCAGATGAGTTGTTACTCAAATCCTATCAGAATTATTTAGGGACGCGATTTGTATATCGCGGCACATTATATCCTGAAGCAAAAAATACTTGCCGGCATTTCAACCGTGCACATAAGAGGCACATCTGGAAAATCAATTTAATTCACCGGCTGGCGGATTATTGCCGGGCTATGGTCCTGTTAATATTTAAGGATTTCGCGTCGTATCCTGCTGTTAAAAGAGCAATCAGATCAAAGTATAAATACAAATTGATTCAGGATTATGATAAATAAAAAAAATACCTACATTTATTCACTTTAAAAGAGTAATTTTTATGTTAACCTGAAAATCCACCTTAAATGAAAATTGAAAGAATTAAAAGAATTACGGTATTAATGGTATTTTCTGTGCTTCTGGTCACTGCTGTTAACGGACAGGACCGGAACGATGTGATCAGGTTTTATAATGAGGGTGCCAAAACTGTCCAAACGGATGTAAAAGCTGCAATTTCTGCATTTGAGAATGTGATTACCGTGTCGGACCAGGTTGGCGAATCAGCCGCTGACCTCAGGGCAAAAGCTGTGCAGGTGTTGCCCGGTTTATACTTCAGGGATGCCTATAACATTATGAATGAAAAGAAACCCGCTCCTGAGATAATTCAGGCTGCCAAAAAGGCTGTTGCCGCAGCGGAAAAATATGAGAGTGCATCAAACAAAGAAAAATCTGAAAGGATTCTCATACAGGGATACAACAGTATGGCAGTTGATTTTTTTTCGCGCAGTGAATTCGATAATGCCCTGCTTACTTTTGACAGTCTTTTACTGATCAGCCCTGATTACCTCCCTGCCGTATACAACAAAGCATTGATATACAGAAATCAAAATAACTCTGACGCTTTTGAAGAAACTGTTGATTTTTACCTGGGCAAGCTTGAAGCTGGCAAAGATGATGAAAGGGCAAAACAGGCAACTGCTCTTGCTATTGAATATTTCAGGGCTGCAGGATCCCAGGCAAACCAGGCAAATGACCTTGACGAAGCCCTAGTTCTTCTGAAGAAAGCGGAAAAGTATGGTGAGGACAAGGATCTTTTCTATTATTTTGCCGATGTTTACAACAAACAGGAGAATTTTGACAACGGTGCTGAATATGCCCTGAAGGGTCTGGAGCTTGAAACCGGTGATGCTGAAGCAAAAGCAAAGTTTTATTTCCAGCTGGGCATGGCACAGGCTGGTAAAAAACAGATCCAGGAAGCCTGTACTTCTTTCAAAAATTCAATGTATGGAGCATTTGCAGAAGCTTCAAAAGCTCAAAGAACGAATCTTAAATGTGAATAAAGCAGGATAATCAGGGAAATATTATCGGGATGCGGGGGTCAGTATCTTACTTTTAAGACAATGTTGCCCAGATCTTTCAAATAATCAGCTTTTACAAATAAGGCTCTTCCGTTTTTTGAGATCACTTCCCAGGCAATTATGCCTGTTATATCGTCAACGACTCCACGGAATGTAACATCCTGTACCAGGTCAAATGAAAGTTCATCTTTCATTCTTACAGCCTGGAAATAATCATAGCTGGTTATCAGCAAATCTCCCCGGCCCTCTTTTGCAGCACGGTATATTTCCTTTAGATCGGTAATGACTTTACCTTGTGAAACGGCTTCTTTTATTTCACGTATTGCTTCCAGTCTCCGGTCATATTGAATTTCCTTTACAATTTCCCACGCCTGGGCTGAAATGAAGTGATTTGCGGTATTATTGTAGTTTATGTTTGCATGCCCGGGGTAAAGCTCATTCCTGTCGGCCACCTGCATCAGGCGGTTGTAATTGTCTGCAGTGCAGATAACTATACATTGCAGCCCGGTTTGATTATGTATTTTCACAACAGCCTTGTCCACTTTGTTTAGAAACTCCCTGACCATGTTATCAACTGCCCTGGGATCGCTTTTTCTTTGCGGATCGGTGTGAAAATGAACATTTTCGCTGAACGGGAAACTCTCGTTAGTAATTTCTTCAGTTATGATATCATTAATAGCTGAAAACAGCTTAACTCCGCTTTGAGAAAGAAGCAGAATTAAATATTCGTCAGTTCTGTTAAGTGCAAATATAAGCGGACGAATTGCAAATCTGTTGGAGATATGTACCATGTCTGCCTGAGCAGGCCACGTTGATTTAATGATCTCTTTAGTTTCATTGGAAAGAAATATATGCAGGCTGTCAAGATTCAGGCTCATATCTATTTCTTCCGTTACCTTTTCCAGCTTACTCAGTAATTTTGATACCGGTCTTTTGCCAAACTCAGCTATTATCCTTTTTTTCGCTTCATTGCACAAATTCTTTAACAGGACAGAATCTTTCCTGTTATCAGGTTTTGTTCTGTGCGTGTTCAATGTAATAGTCACACAGGGATCGCTCTTTTCCGAAGCAAGTCTTTCTATGGTTTCTCTGTTCATGACATATATTCTTACAAGTTATTATCCCGGCCTAAATGATAAGACCTATAAAGTTATTGATTCATTGTTAAATAACAATCATTATGGATTAAACAATCATGCCAGTAAGGTAATTGGCATTGTCTGAGGGGAACAAGCAAATGAATGCCGGCATACAAAATCTATGCTGGCATAGTATTCACTATAAAAACCGGCTTGTAATAATCCGGCATCCTTTTGTAATTAACTCTTCCCTGATTGTTTTAAAATTTTGGGCATCTATTGCCTGTGTGGCGTCTTCTATGAGTGTAACATTAAATCCCTCAAAAAGAGCGTCCTCAATTGAATATTTGACGCAAAAATCCGCTGCAAGTCCGCAGAAATATAATTCTGTTGCATTTCGTTCACGCAGATATCCTGCCAGTCCGGTATTTTTTCTGTGATTGTTGTCATAAAATGTACTGTAGCTGTCAATATCCCATTCCATACCTTTTCTGATAACAGCTTCGACGTTATCCATTTTAAGGCCCGGGTGGAATTCAGCACCGTGTGAGTTAAAAACACAGTGATCAGGCCAGAGGATCTGCTCGATGCCATACCATTCAATTTTATCATAAGGTTTCCTGCCATTGTGGTTCGATGCAAAGCTTATGTGATTTTCAGGATGCCAGTCCTGTGTGGCTACAACCAGATTGAATTTATCCAGAATATTGTTTATTACCGGAATAATAATATCTCCATCAGGCACTTCCAGGGCACCCCCGGGCAAAAAATCGTTCTGGACGTCAGTTATTATAAGTGTTTTCATGGCAGATCTTTAATCTGTTTCTTGTTTGCTGTTATTTATCTTCCTTCCACTCATCGATAAGTTTCTCCCTTGCTGATTTAAGCTTTTCGCTTATTCCTATCTTGTATATATGCGGATTATCAAATCTCTTAAATTCCGGTGGTAAACATTCTTGTCTGTAAAAGCTGTAAGCTGCAATCTCTTCGACAGACTTTTTTTCTGTTTTTCGGATGCCATCCTTCACAGCAGGTTCAAGCAGAGGCTCCCTTTGATACATATCAACATTCATAGATTTACCTTGTTCAAACGGATCGTATATTTTTCCGATCTCCTTTTCATCAAATAATGTCACCGCGTCCGCGCCAATCCAGTTACCCTCATTGTCTTTTAATCTGTATACCTGTTTTTTGTGTGGCAGGGTGATCTTGACGATGGTTTCAGATAATTTGATACTGGGCTTTCCGTTTGACAAGGCCAGCTTATAGACACCGTCAAAGGAAGCATCGGGGCTGCCTGTTACCAGGTTTGTACCCACACCAAAAATATCTATAGGGGCTTTTTGCTCTATCAGGCTCCTGATAACATATTCATCCAGTTGATTTGAGGCAGTGATCCTGACATCATTTAGACCTGCGTTATCAAGGAGCTTACGGCTTTCTTTGGCAAGATATGCCAGATCTCCGCTGTCGAGGCGTATTCCCAGTAGCTTTTGTCCCCGCTTCAGCATTTCCTTACCGACGATAATGGCATTTGGAACACCGCTTTTAAGGGTATTATAGGTGTCAACCAGCAGGATACAATTATCGGGCTGTATTTCCGCATAATCTCTGAAAGCAGTCAGTTCATGATCATAGCTTTGTATAAAACTGTGAGCCATTGTACCTGCAACCGGTATGTTAAAATCAAAACCTGCCCGTACATTACTTGTTCCGTTAAAACCTCCGATAACGGCAGCACGGCTTGAATAATACCCTCCGGGTCCGGGGGCCCTGCGAAGACCAAAATCAATCAGTTTCCTTTTACCGGCTGCAGAGCGCATACGGCTGGCTTTTGTAGCAATCAGCGACTGGAAATTCAGGATATTGAGTAATATAGTCTCAATGATCTGCGCTTCTGTAATTCTGGCTTCAACCTGAAGGACAGGGCGGGTGGGGAAAATTATATCGCCTTCCTTTGTGCTGTAAATATTTCCGTTAAAACGAAATCCTTTCAGATATCTGATGAATTTGTTGTCAAATCCCATCCGTTTTAAATATTCCAGCTCATTCTCTTTAAATTTCAGCTTTTCAAGAACATCCAGCAATGTTTCCAGCCCTGCAAATACCGCGTAACCACCATTGAAAGGTAGTTTCCTGAAAAAGTAATCGAAAACGGTTTGCTCATCTTTCCGTCCCTGCAGGAAATAAACTTCAGCCATTGTAAGCTGATACAGATCGGTATATGCTGCACTATAGTCAATCATCAGATATCAGTCATAAAATGCCATATAATGAGGTTATGCACGGTGTGCCGGAACAGATAAAGGTAGGAAAAAATTTTACAGGGACTACGGTTGATGCATCATTTGTGACAGGGACAAATATTCCTGTATAAAAATATTGAGGCGGGATGATCAACGAAATTTAAAGATACCGGTCGCAATAAAAAGCCATCTGAATAATCTTTAAATATGAAAAATGCATCCAGGTTAAATATAATTCATAGTTCAGGCCTGATCATTTTTCCTGATCTTCAGCCACACAATAAAACCGGAAATAAGTATAAAGAGGACTATAATACCGGTCAGAGGGACAATCAGCACATACAGATCACCCATAAGCGGCTGGTATATTCTTCCTGTATGGATCTCAAGTGCGACATTCCACAATGACATAGGGGTGCTGCCTATGGTTTTTTCAGGCATTGGTGTAAAATTTCCGGAGCAGTTTATTGCAACAGCTCCTTTGTTGTAGTCAAAGTATATCTCATGGTCAGCATAATCGGCGGTATATCCAGAAACCAGATATTCACCTATCGGCTGACCTTTTTTTGAAGTGGGGACATATTTCTGCTTTTTCACATAGTCAAATACTTCCCCGGTTTGCGGGTTCCATGTGAAAAGGCCTTCGAAAGAACCCACCAGATATTCGGCTGCAGATATTTTCCGTAAAACATTTACTCCCATGATGCTGGCCGGAGGCTGGTTTTCAAATTTTATCAGAAAGGTTTTAAAATTGTCATCAGAATAAAAGAATCCTTCAGATGTCGCTATAACGAACCTGTCATTATCCTGATCATAGTAAATCCTTCGCAGCTTGTCAAACCATGGATTTTCGGTTGCCAGCACGGTAAAAGGTATTTTTCCGACCCTTGAATTACCGATAAAAGCCAGAAGGGGTGGCCGGAGAAACATTCCGGTGACAGTATTCAGAACAAGGATGATCAGAGTGATCCATCCGAGCTTGTTATGCCATTTTAAGTTCCATCGGTTAGAGCTTTTCAGCCTTGCTCTTTTAACTATACGGACATTGTCCTTCCTGAGGATGATCTTGTTAATGAAGACTATAAGCCCGGTTATTGTCAGGAATGCAAACACAAGACCTGCGAAATCGATTATTAATTTACCTGTCAGGCCATATATTTCTCCGCTGTGAATGGTCCATATGGTCTTGAAAAGGTCTGTCTTGTTATCATAATTTTCAGGTGGCGGAAGCTGATTAACAATAAAGCTCCTGAGGTCAGTTGTTTTCAATAAGTGTGAACGAGATAACAGAAAGATTGTATCCTGTTTTTGAATTATATCCAAAATCCTCTTGTCTTTGACCGGCAGATTAACGGGAATCCATTTCTGAGCCCTGTGGCTGAATGAATAAAGCCCCGAGAAGGTACCGGCCAGAAGATCATTGCCTGTGGTCTTTTCCATATGATAGATCTTGCGGTTGTCAATACCTTTTGGAAATCCCTTGTTGAAACAGGTGAATCGGGAAAAATTACGATCGGTCAGCCAGATGCCGATATTGCCGTATAACATTATGCTGTCGGGAGAGATTTTGAGGGTGGCTTTAACTGCTGCATTGTTCCAGTTTGTGTATCTGTAAATGCCGGGAAGCACTTTCCTGCTTATGTCGATTCCCGACAGAGTGTTGCGATGATTCAGTATTATTCCTGAGAAGACATAACTTAAAATTATCAAGGCATAAATTATACCCAGCCATTTATGATATTTACGAAAGAACTTTATCATCTCATCAGAAGCTTGAGAATTTTTTTCCTGATGTCAGTATACGGAGGATATCTTACCGGAATATCGACAAGGTTCGATTTTTCCATTACAGATCTCATGTTTGAGAATGTCTCGAATGACTTTTTCCCGTGATAACGGCCAATTCCGCTCGGGCCAATTCCGCCGAAAGGCAGGTATGGTGAAGCGACCTGCATAACTGTATCGTTAACTGCCACTGAACCGCTTTGTGTTTTTAGAAGGAATTCCCTGACAAGTTTCCTGCTGCCGGTGAAAATATATGCCGCCAGAGGTTTGGGATTTCTGCTGATAACAGAATAGATCTCGTTAAAATCAGAAAAAGTGATCACCGGCAGAACAGGGCCGAATATCTCCTCCTGCATTACAGGGTCTTCAGGGTTAACGCCGGTTATTATAGTAGGAGCTACATAACGTTTACCGATATCGACGGTGCCGCCTGTGATGATTTCGCCTTTACTAATGAATGATTCCATTCGCAAAGTTTTATCGGAGTTTATCATTCGGCAATAATCAGGACTGCTTTCGGGGTCGTTGCCATAGAATGATTTCAATTCATTTGCAATAAGTTCAAGAAGACGTTCCTTAACCTTTTCATCGACAAGCAGGTAGTCGGGGGCCACGCATGTCTGGCCGGCATTAATGAATTTTCCGGAGACTATTCTTTTTGCCGCATAGTCAAGCCTTGCATCGGAAGCTACAATGCAAGGACTTTTACCTCCCATTTCGAGTGTAACAGGTATCAATTTTTCTGCAGCTTTTATCATTATTTTTTTACCGACCGCTGTGCTTCCTGTGAAAAAGATATAATCAAAATTGTAATTCAGCAGATGATCACCAACAGAATGTTCTCCGCTTATCATTACAATCAGTTCTTTTGGGAAATAACTGAGTATCTTTGAAATGACCTTCCCTGCATTATGGGCTTTCCTGGAAACTTTCAGCGTAACACAATTTCCTGCCGCCATGGCGCTCATTGCAGGCAGCAGGGACAGCTGGGCAGGATAGTTCCATGGTGACAGGACCAGTACCTGTCCATAGGGCTGAGGAACGATATAACTTCTGCCAATGAAATTAACCAGTGAAGTTCTGATTCTTTGCCTGCCTGACCACTTCCTCAGGTTGCGTAACGTCAGATTGATCTCAGCAATTACAATTCTCGACTCTGTTCCGAGAACCTCAAAACAGGGCTTATTAAGATCGCTGCGAAGCGCATCGCAAAGTTCTTCTTCATGGCTGATAATGAGTGATCTCAGTTTTTTAAGGTTTTCAAGCCTGTAGTTTATGTCAAGAGTTTTTCCGGATGCAAAATATCTTCTCTGGCTTTCCAGAATCAGTTCAATATGTTCTTTGTTCATGCCATTACCTGTTACATAAATTTTTGAAGGTGCAAATATAATAAGTAAACAAATCAATACAGATTTAGAAAAACTTTCCCTTGACACATAAAAACATGAATAAACTGACCAACTGAGTCTGTTAATCCTTTGTCCGGTGAAAAAAAATAACAGCTTCTAACTCCGTACTGATTGAATAATTGCGATTTTTCATCAGACTGAGCAGGATTCTGTAATTCATCATGCTGCCACTTATAACTTTATCATGTTTGATTAAAACCCCGGATCCGTATGTAAGTATTAACATGGTAGGCGCTTTTTCCTGATTGAAAAAAGATGTAATACTCACATTTTCAAAGATTCTGTTCAAAGTATCTGTATTTGAATTTCAGGGCCACATTTACAAGCAATATCAGAACAGGTACCTCGACCAACGGTCCTATAACTGTTGCAAATGCTGCCTGTGAATTAATTCCAAATACCGCTACAGCTACAGCAATTGCAAGTTCAAAATCATTGCTTCCGGCAGTGAATGCCATGGTGGTAGATTTTTCATAGCCATTCCCCATCCATTTGGCAATGAAGAACGTTGAGAAAAACATTACAGTAAAATAAATTGTGTAAGGAACAGCGACCCTGAGGACATCCATAGGTAACATTATAATGTTTTCACCTTTAAGCGAGAACATTACGAAAATCGTAAATAAAAGTGCAATCGGAGTTAACCAGGATACTTTTGGAATAAATTTGCTGTAATACCATTCATCACTTTTAGTCCTCCTTAAAACCGTGTTGGTTATTAATCCTGTAAAGAAAGGTATGCCAAGGTAGATAAGAACTGTTAATGCAATCTCGGATATTGACACTTCAACGACAGAACCTCTCAATCCGAAAAATGGCGGCAGGATTGTTATGAAAATGTAAGCATAGACTGAGTAAAGGAAAACCTGGAACAAGGCATTAAAAGCAACCAGACCTGCAGCAAGTTCCGTATCACCTTTTGCAAGGTCATTCCATACAAGTACCATTGCAATGCACCTGGCAAGTCCGACAAGGATGACACCAACCATCAAACCCGGATGATTATGCAGGAACAAAATTGCAAGAAGAAACATTACGATTGGCCCGATGATCCAGTTCATTGACAATGACAGACCTAACAATTTGAGGTTTTTAAATACCAAAGGGAGCTTCTCGTACCTTACTTTTGCAAGAGGCGGGAACATCATAAGAATCAGACCTATTGCGATCGGAATATTTGTTGTTCCGGAACTCAGTGAATTCCAGAATCCTGAGATCCCCGGCCAGAAATAGCCTGCCAAAACTCCCGCAAACATTACGAGGAATATCCACAGTGTCAGATATCTGTCAAAAAAAGATAGTTGCTTTGTCGTTCCCATTTTATGGAGTAATTAAGAGTTAGCATATACCACCACGACTACAACCCGAAGGTCTTTCAGCAGTTACTGTAATGCTGTATATGCCTCTTTCACGGGGATGAAATGAATTAATCTCAAAATCATCATAATACTCTGATAGTATTGATTCCGGTAAAGCGATTTCCTTCTGCTTATGCACTTTTACATTCCTGAATCCGGAATTTTCAATAATACCCAGGTATTCTGATATTTCACTTGCCCCCGATACGCATCCAACATACATCTCAGCATCTTTCTGAAGTTTTTCCGGAAGATTACCTTTAATGACAACATCTGAAATACAGAAATGGGCGCCCGGTTTAAGCACCCTGAATATTTCCTTAAAAGCTTGTGATTTATCAGGAACAAGGTTTAAAACACAATTGGAGATAACAACATCAAATAATTTATCTCCAAGCGGCATTGTTTCAATATCTCCCATTATAAATTCAACATTGCTGTAATTCAGCTTTGTGCAGTTTTCCCTGGCTTTTACCACCATCTGTTCTGTCAGGTCGAGACCTGTCACTTTTCCGGTTTCACCAACTATTGCCCTTGTAACAAAACAGTCATTTCCTGCACCGCTTCCGAGATCAAGAACATGGTCTCCTGGTTGTATCCCGGCATAATCGGTGGGAATGCCACAGCCAAGGCTCAGATCAGCTTCGGGATTGTAACCTTCCCTGTTTTCATAACTGTCACTGAATGTGGTTAAATCAGGCCCGGAACCGCAACAGGATGTACCGCAGCAGGCTGATTTTCCCCCATTATTTTGTTCTGCTATCTTTCCATATTTCTCCTTCACCAACTCTTTTGCATCTTTCATCATAAAATAATTTTGATTTTAAAGATATGATGCCTGCCTGTCGGCAGACAGGGAACCGTACATGATTGAAAATTATATTCATTAAGTTTTTGTGTTGAAATCAATCATGTGGGGTTCATGAAGTCAAAAATTCATTTCTTAATATTCGTTCTGTAAAACTTCTCAAATTCTGTTCTGATTTCATCTCTCACCCGGCGGAATTCACTCATTATGTATTCTTCCGAACCGGTAGTATTTGACGGATCCTCAAAACCTATATGCAATCTGTGTTTCACCCTACCCGTGAACAGAGGGCATGTTTCATTGGCATGATCACAGACAGTTATTACATAATCCCATTCTTCACCCAGGTATTGGTCAACAAGCTTAGGGGTGTGATGACTGATATCAATACCTGCTTCCTTCATCACCAATACTGCCCTTTGATTTATTTGTAAGGCCGGTTCTGTACCAGCTGAACGCACGGTGATTTTATCGTCGAAACTCTGCAGGAAACCGTGAGCTATCTGGCTGCGGCAGCTGTTGCCTGTACAAAGGATAAGGATTTTCATCAGATTAAGTATAAGTTTATTACTTACTGGGGTTATACTTTATACATACTTGTAATTCCAATTTCTGGCCTACATGTTGTTCTTTTTGTTTTCTGTCAGCCCATTTCATTACTTCTGGAACAGGAGGTTCGGGAGAAAAAGTGAAAGGAGGACATTTAATTTCGAGTATTTCTGATTCATGTTTATGCTCTTTAGCATCCTGAACCACATAATTTATTAATGTTTTCACAACATTCATATTATACTCAAAAGGCATAAAAAATAAATTTTGTCGCAAATATAAAAACATTACGTATATTTGCGAAACACCAAAATAAAAAAATTTATTATAATGTCAGGCAAATTGGAATTTACTAATGATGTACAGGAAATAGCCAGATTTTCAAAGGCTTTGAGTCATCCTGTAAGGGTGTACATCCTTCAGAAATTATCGAAAATGAACTCCTGTTGCTACAGCGGGGATCTGGTCGAAGAGCTCCCTGTTGGCAGATCTACCCTATCACAACATCTTAAGGAGCTGAAATACGCGGGTCTAATACAGGGAGAGATCAATCCACCCTATATTAAGTATTGTATCAACAGGAAGAACTGGGAAGACGCAAAACAACTTTTTTCTTCATTTCTTAATGACACAAAAATTGAGGAAGTAAGCTGTGAAATACAAAAAAATTACTGAACATAAATAACAAAACAATTCTATTTTAAAATTAGTTATGGAAATAAAGATTTTAGGGACAGGCTGTCCAAAATGCTTTACTCTCGAAAAGGTAACCCGTGAAGCTGTTGCAGAAACAGGTATCAATGCAATAATCGAAAAGGTGGATGATATAGTTAAAATAATGGAATACAGGATCATGCATACGCCCGGACTGGTTATTAACGGGAAAGTAGTCCTTTCTGGCCAGGTGCCAACAGTGAATAAGGTAAAAGAAATTCTCATTAAAAACCAATAATTCAGAAACTATGAAGAAATTCAGATTTATTATTGCAATCCTCATGCTTGTACCGTTTATTGCGTGCAACTCGCAGCAGTCAAATAAACAGGCAGAATATTCAGACAGCAGCTCCGAAAAAATTGAAGCTTATTATTTTCATTTTACGGCCCGGTGTGTGACGTGTAACACGATTGAGTTAAAAGCAAAGGAGAATCTTCAGACATTATATCCTGACCAGTTTAATCAGGGATTGATAACATTTCAGTCTCTGAACCTTGAAGAATCAGCTAACAAGTCTTTTGCGGACCGACTTGGTGTTTCAGGGCAGACTCTTCTTATAGTAAAGGGAGATAAGAAGGTCAATCTCACCAACGAAGGTTTCCTGTATGCGGTTGCCAAACCAGAAAAATTCAGGGAGATAATCAACGAGAAGGTTGATGGTCTCATGGCCCGTTGACCACATGGAATTTCTGACAAATTTACTGGATAACAGCACAATACCGTGGCTGACGGCATTCCTGCTGGGTCTCATGACTGCCATAAGCCCCTGTCCGCTGGCCACAAACATCACTGCTATCGGATTTATAGGTAAAGACATTGAAAACCGCAACAGGGTATTCATCAATGGCCTGGTCTATACTCTTGGCAGGGCAATCACTTATACTGCAATCGCATTAATAATATTCCTCGGGGCTGACCAGATGAAATTTGGCGGATTTTTTCAACGTTATGGTGAAAAGATTGTTGGTCCGCTACTGATTTTAATAGGGTTATTCATGTTCGATATAATCAAAATTGAATTTCCGGGATTTAAAAGACTGACATCAGGGATGCAGGATAAAAAGAAATGGAGGTATTTTGATGCATTACTGCTGGGTTTACTTTTTGCCCTTGCATTCTGCCCATACAGCGGAGTATTATATTTCGGGATGCTTGTTCCTCTTACTGTTTCAAGTGCCTCCGGACTTTACCTCCCGGTCATTTTTGCAGTGGCGACGGGAATCCCGGTAATAGTTATAGCCTGGGTACTTGCTTATACAGTTTCCGGGATTGGTAACGTCTATAACAAGATCAAAACATTTGAACTCTGGTTCAGGCGGATAATAGCTGTTTTGTTTCTTACTGTCGGGATTTATTATGTAATAAGAGTTTATCTGTAATTTTTTTATTTGAACGTTTCGTCATTTCGCTAAATAGCATCCTAAATAACAATTTTCAAACTAATATGGAACTAAAAAAAGAATTAAAAATACTGTTCTGGATAACAGCTGTTTTTGCATTCGCATTTTTTCTGCCTGTCGAAAGTGACAGGTTTAATACAGCCATAGCAGCTACACTTGATCTGGTAAAATGGTATGCTCAGGAACACGTTATTCTATGTCTCCTTCCTGCGTTTTTTATTGCAGGTGTAATTTCTGTTTTCGTTAGTCAGGCTTCGGTATTAAAGTATTTTGGCGCCCAGGCAAAAAAGTGGGTGGCATATTCCGTGGCCTCTGTGTCAGGAACAATACTTGCCGTATGCTCATGTACCATTCTGCCGCTTTTTTCAAGTATCCATAAAAGAGGTGCAGGTCTTGGTCCGGCGATCGCCTTTCTGTATTCGGGACCTGCAATCAATATACTTGCAATTATTCTTACGGCACGAATACTTGGTTTTGAACTTGGAGTGGCCAGGGTCCTCGGTGCCGTTGCATTCAGTATAATAATCGGGGTTGGAATGTCATTGATATATAGAAAGGAGGAGAAAACCAAAAGAGAAGAGCAAATGAACATTGTTCCCCCGCCCGAGAAGCGTCCGATGTGGCAGACATCGCTCCATTTCTTTACTCTCATTCTGATCCTTGTCTTTGCCAACTGGGGAAAACCTGGTGATGGAGATACCACAAGTACATGGTACTATTTATGGCATTACAAATGGTGGATCACAGGCTTCTTCAGTATTTTTCTTGGCTATTCACTTATAAAAATCTTAAAAATCAAATGGCAGTGGGTCCTTGGTGCTTTCCTTGTAACAGTAGCATCAGTTATTCTGTCAAATAATCTTATCGACAGCGATAAGCTAAGGCCTCTCGTACCGATGCTGGTCGGAATAATTGTACTCAGTGTTATTACCATTCTGGATAAAATGGATGAGGAAAACAGAGCCTGGACCCTGGCAACCTGGGATTTTGCAAAACAGATCCTGCCACTTCTTGCGATTGGTGTGGTAACTGCCGGTTTTTTGCTTGGTTCTACCCATGATGGTGTTGCAATAGCCGGAATTATACCAAATGAGTGGATATCGGCCCTCGTAGGTGGCAATTCAGTATTTTCAAACTTTGTTGCATCAATTGTCGGTGCCTTCATGTATTTTGCAACGCTGACAGAAGTCCCTATACTTCAGGGTCTGATCGCATCGGGAATGGGTAAAGGGCCCGCACTGGCCCTGCTTCTGGCCGGACCCTCCCTCTCTTTGCCCAATATGCTGGTAATAAGAGACGTCATCGGTACTCAGAAGACATTGGTTTACATAAGTCTTGTAGTAGTGATGGCCACAATTACAGGATTGATATATGGTTCAATCTTTTAATCCATTATAACTTGTGGAACAATTTAAATATCTTGATAGAAAGACGATTGAGCTTTCAGGAATTGCAGCATCAATTGCCGGAGGATGCCGCCCATGCCTCGATTACCATTTCAAAAAAGCGCTTGACGTTGGCTGTACTATTGAACAGGCTAAAGAAGCAATAGAATTGGGTAAAATGATAAAGCAAAGGCCGGTCAAAGATATTTACGGGCAGGCTGAAAAACTCATTGCTAATCATAAAAAATGATAATATGGAAAATCTAAAGAGAATTCAGGTTATGGTTTTGATTCACTTTTTGCTTATCACATTCTCGTGTAATTCTCATCCAAAATCTACAGCAGCTAATCCAGCTACTGAAAATAAAGAGATTAAATATAAAGTAACATTCGTTGAACTTGGTTCGGTTCGTTGTATTCCATGCCAGCAGATGCAGCCGATCATGAAATCCGTGGAGGAAAAATACGGAACCCAGGTTAAGGTTGTATTTCACGATGTCTGGACAGAGGCCGGAACGCCATATGCTCAGAAATATGGGATCCAGGCAATCCCCACCCAGGTTTTTCTTGATGAAAACGGACAGGAATATTTCAGACATGTCGGATTCTTCCCGGAAGAAGAGCTTGTTAAGGTGCTTCAGCAGAAAGGAGTAAAATGATTCCATTCGTATAACCTTCAATATGTACAGGAGTTGTACATTATTAATAATGTTCCTGTCTTTAATTCAAGCAACCTGCGGACAGGATAATTCAGGTTTCAGATTTGACATGTCGGTCCGCCACCGTTTTGAATCATGGAACGGAATGAACGCAAAGAATTATGGTGATGATGGTACGGATGCTATCGGTTCCCTTAATGATTTTATCATTTTACAAAGAGTTGTTCCCGGTGTTACCTATACAGGCAAAAAGATTTCTGCATCATTCCATCTTCAGGATTCAAGGGCATTCGGATGGTCATTGCAGAATAAGCATTACCCTGATCTTTTTAAAATCAGGAAACCCGGGACAGATTCTCCGTATTATAAAATGAATCCCCAGGAAGAATTTCTTGAGATCTACGATCTCTTTATTGAATACAGAGAGCTCCTTAAAAATATAACAGTTAAGGCAGGACGTCAAAAAATCTTTTACGGCGACAACAGGATCTTTGGTCCGGGCGACTGGGGCAACACAGGTCGCTGGACATGGGACGTCGTTAAAATATCTTACACAAAAGAAGGAAATTTCATTGATATCTTTGGTGGCGGGACTAAGATTCACGATCCTGATAAGCTTTCTGTTCCTTTCACAAAAACAGAATATCGGGGTGGTGGTTTATATTCGCATTTCCGGGTTACCGGCTGGTTGAATATTGAACCCTTTTATGCACATAAGAGCCAGGGATCGGCCGATTATATCAGTACCCTCGCCATAAACAGAAATTTAGCAGGACTCAGACTTGCCAGCCCCGGAAGTCAGGATTTAATCTATGATTTGCTCTATACGCGGGAATTCGGAAAGGAGAACGGAAAGCAAATAAAGGCTTATGGTTATTTTCTTAAAGCGGGTTACAGGTTCAGTTCTGTTCCGGCAAACCCTGTTCTTAGCCTTAGATACACTTATGCATCTGGCGGAAGGAAAGATGATGAGGTAATACGGACATTCGACCCGGCTTTCGGGGCCAGCGATAAATATTACGGTTGGATGAATATTGTGCAATGGTCGAATCTCAGCAACCCGGAGATAGTTCTTGAACTTAATCCTTTTAAGAACAAAATGTGGGTAGAGTTAAAATATAACCGTTTTAGTATTCCGGTACCTGATGATGTTACAATTCTTAATACACTAAAGATAAAGCCGGGGAAACATCATCTGGGTGATGAAACTGACCTGTTTATTCGATATCAGCCGTTTAAAAAATGGCGGTTTACAGGAGCAACCGGATGTTTTATTCCCGGCGATATTGAGCAGATTAATTTTAAAAATCCTGGTAATGCCCTTTGGTTTGCTTTTCAGATCATGGTTTCATTTTAGTGGCAATTTTACTACTGACCAGGATAAGCAACAGGCTGTGAAAGGATAACTCTCTGATTTGGCATTAGTTTCAGCACTTCATGGGCTTTCGCCTTGTCAACCTGTCCGAGCACTATTGTGGCAAGCCCCTCAGAAGCACAACAGAGGTAAACATTCTGAGAGATATAACCTACATCAACTGCCGAGTAGAATATTCTGATTTCATCAGTGGTGCCGGTCATCCTGTCGAAGTCGGCTACAA
>CAYXSM010000001.1:0-288022 GCA_964466705.1 uncultured Rikenellaceae bacterium | reverse complement strand
CCACCTGTCGGGGAAAACGGTATATGCCGATAAAGTGAATCCGGGAGAAAGGGAACTAAGTATCCATATAAATCTTGAAAGCGGTGTCTATATTGTCCAGATGGGCATTGAAAACCTCACCCTGTTTACCCAGAAGCTGATTGTTGATAATTAATGATCCCGGCTTTCATCCCGGGTCATGGAGTTTCTCTAAAAAGTTGTCCTTTGATCATCTGAGAACAGAGAAATCTATCCTTCTGTTAAGTTTTCTGTCAGCTTCAAAATTATTCGATGCAACAGGTTTTGTACCTCCAAATCCCCGCGGTATTAACTTACTTCTGCTTATACCATTCATGACAAGATAGTTAACCATTGCTTCAGCTCGTCTTTGTGATAAAACCTGATTGCTGTATTCTGAGCCCTGAGTGTCGGTATGGACATCTATTTCAATCTTAATGTCAGGATATTTTGACATGAAGCCCAGAATGAGGTCAAGCAGCTGGGTTCCGGCAGAAGTGAGGCTGTATGAACCGGTTCTGAAGAATTTGTCTGCAGAAACACCAAAAACCCTTTTCAGGTTATTAAGATCTTTTGCATCGGCTTCTTCTATCCTAAATGGTCTTACACGGGTATTGTCATATCCCAGGTTTGACATTTCAGTGAATGCAGGGTATGTTGCCATTAGGGTCATCTCTTCACTTACTATATAGCTGTAGACATCTTCATCAGAGCGATAAATCTCCCTGATTTTGTAGCGGGGCGGGACTTTTTTAAAGAACTCGCCGGTTGGATCAAGACTGGCTTTTGAGCTTATTAATTCGACATGAAAGACCATATCCTGGCTATATTCCTGTGAGGAAGAATATGCATCAGTCATGATGGCATGATCATATTCATGGAGATCAGTAATAGCTTGTTCTTTTATAATTTCCTTTGATTCATGCTGATCTTTTTCTCCTCTTGTTTCAAAAATCTTAATTGGCTTGACCACGCATACTTCATTTATTTCACCTGTTGTTTTGTTTCTTGTTATAAGCCCCAGCTTAATCTCCATATCTCCTTTTGAATTGAAAGTATGCCTTATTGATTCCCCTGATGCTCTGGTGCCGTCACCAAGATGCCATGTATAGTCCAGAATATCAGATCCCGGAAAATGGGACTTCAACCCATCCATGACGACCGGATCTCCAACCAAAGCTGAAGCAGGAGAATTTATAACAGGCTGACTGATCTCCCTGAGATCAAGGTCATAATATAACTTGGTAAAAAACACCCGCTTCGATTTTTTATCTACAGCGTCGAGTTTGACATGGTATCTTCCCGGAGCAGGAAAACAGTGTTCAGTTTTGAGGCCGGTGGCAGTAGCCCCATCGCCAAAGTTCCAGATATATTGGAGATAACGCTCATCTATTTTGATACTGTCCCCGTCAGAAAATTCAAAACAAAGCTTGTTTTCCTTTAAATCCTCACAATAGAAAAGCTGACGGAAATTAGTTTTAACATGGTAAATATCAACAGAGCTTCTTCTCCCTGATGACAAATACCCCTCGCTCATAACCGAATCAGCTATCAGACCATAATCATCATATTCTGAATTTACAGGTGCTTCAAAATGTGCCGGAGGCAACCATTTCCCATTTTTTCTCCTTGTATAGAAAATATCCTTGCCACCAAATCCTTCGAGTCCGTCTGAAGAAAAGATCAATGCACCCGAGCGGGTTATGAACGGATAGGATTCATTTCCGGGAGTGTTGATTTCCGGTCCAAGATTCACCGGGTCGTCCCAGTAATCACCTCTCCACTGACTGCTGTAAAGATCTGTTCCTCCAAAGCCATCCGGATTATCTGATGCAAAGACCAGCAGTTTCCCGTCAGGAGAGATAGAAGGAGTGGTAATGTTATAGTATTCATTATTAAACCTCAACCCTGTGATATTTGTCCATCGGCCATCATGGTGTGTTGCAGTGAATATACCAAGCTTGTTCCTGGGATTTGAGATGTCTTTTATTGATCCATCAACCCACAGGTTCCTTGAGTAATAAATGGTATCCTCTCCGAAGGAAAATGATGCAGGACCATCGTTAAATCTGGTTTTCAGGTCTCTGGAGAAAGACCGGCCCTTTCCTTCGCCGGATTGTTCTCCAGTCTCTACAAAATTCAATTTCAGAAGGCCGGTATTTTCAGGGCTCTGGTAGTTACTTACAAGACCCGATCTGCGGTTTGTGCAAAATACCAGGCCGTTTTTATAATAAACCGGTGAAAATTCATCATACTTGTCGGTACTGAAACGGGTAATTTTAACAGAGTATGTTTCTGACTGCGCAAGAAGCATTGAGTGAACAAAAAAAGCAGCCAAAAAACACGTAATCAGGAATTTTTTCATAGTCGAAATTTAGAAATTCAGGGGGCTGATGGCCGAAACCCTGTATCGGAATTCATATCTTATCATCACTTCATGTGAACCAGAGCTAAATGTACGCAATTTATTAAAGTCGAAATCATATGTATAGGCAAATTTTAACTGGTCAGAAATCTGAAACTGGAACATCCCCGTTACGGACCTGTTGCTCCTGTAGGAGAGACCTGTCCAGAATCGGTCATAGAACCTCAGGTGGGCATTTATGTCATATAATAAAATGTCGCCCGGAGAATATGCGATCAGAGCCGACGGCATAAAATACCATTTCCGTGTCATTTCAAAAAGATAGCCGGTGTTTAAAAGATAGTAAGAATTTCCCGGGTCATATTTAATTGCATATTTGTTCCTGTCGAAATCAAACTTATAAGCAAGCAGTCTGGGTATAGAAAACCCCGCAAAATAATTCCCCAAAGAATAATATGCTCCAAAACTGAAATTCGGAACAACAAAAACCCTGGAGTCAATCAACATATACTCATCTCCGGGATCCAGGACCACAAGGTCGGACCATGCAGTATTGGTTGTCAGCACTCCTGCTCCAAGTCCCAGTGAAAGCATCCCTTCTCTGATACTTATCCGGTAAGCATAGTTGGTATTGAACTGGGTCTCTTTTGTCACCCCTATTTTATCATTTATTATGACAACTCCCAGACCCAGCTTATCTTCGCTGAATGGTGCGTCAGCAGCAAGTGACATTGTTACAGGGGCTCCGGTTATTCCAACCCATTGCTTCCTGTAAAAAGCAGCGATATTCAGAACACCTCTGTTCCCGGCGTAAGCCGGATTGATCGTAAGAGGATTAAGTACATAATGATTTGTGACTGGAGTCATCTGTCCTGAAAGGCTTAATGGGATCAGAAGCAGGCACAATAATTTTATTGTTCGTTTCATATTATCTTCTTATTACAATATAACCATTTATAGATTTTGTATTTTCCGGATTTAAAATAAAAAAGTACGTATCATCTGGGAGATCATAGTTGTAATTATCTTTTCCATCCCAGCCGTTGTCATAGTCATCGTTATTATATACCATTGCCCCCCACCTGTTAAAAACAGTTAACCGGGTTCTGCCAAGTGATTGTAAGCCGTTCAGAAAAAACAGGTCATTGATGCCATCTGAGTTTGGTGTAATAAGTGTGGGAATAAGAAGCTCCTGAACTTTTATGCGTACTGTATCTGCAACATGTGGGCAAACTCCGTTTGAAACAGTCCATATTAAAATGTTCTCCCCAAATGAGAGATTCCATACCCTGGTATTGCTATCGTTTTTCCCGGTAAATTCCCCAGACCCGGAATATACTGACCATTCACCTTCCTCATCATTATTCAAATCTCCAGCCTGAAGGTCTGCTTCAAAGATAAACTCAAGATGCTGATCGGGGCCGGCATCTGCTATAGGAAGGTCTTTTACGACAACCAATACCTGGTCGCTGTCAGGGCAGCCCCATTCATCAGTAATTGTGACAGTAAACAGAGTATTTTCAGAAAGGGACGCGACCGGATTTGAGATAAGCGGATTATTAAGCGGTTCTGAGGGTGACCAGCTAAAGGAGCCTGTGCCTGAAGCATTCAACTGGATGCTGTTGCCACGACATACCATAAGGTCGGGTCCTGCAGCAACAGTCGGAGGTTCATGGAATACAACTCTTATAATATCTGCTGACGAGCAATTGGAAGTTGTTTCTGACCAAGCAAAATCGTATGAACCATACTGTGATACAGTAACAATAGCATCAGGCTGGCTGGCATTTGGTGAAAAAACTGCGGTTCCGGGTCCGCTTACCACTGACCAGATTCCCGACCCAAGGCCTGGCACTGCATTGAGCTGAAAGTCCCGGTCACATTCATCGCCTCCTGTTCCTGCATTGGCCGCTATTTGTTCAAGAAAACTTACAGAAATGGTTGAGCTTGCAGAACAGGGGCCATTAACTACTGTCCACATAAAAACATAAACTCCATATCTGGACACAGTGACTCTGGCATCCGGAGAACCGGCATCAGGGCTGAAGGTTGCGCGGCCGGGTCCGCTGACCCTTGTCCAGGTACCTGTGCCGGCATCCATTGAAGCATTCAGGTATAGTTCCAAACCGCATATTTCTCCTCCAGTACCTGCATCTGCCTGAGGCTGCCTGATAAAATTTACCGTTACATCAGAACTACTCTGACATGGGCCATTGGTTACGGTCCAGGTAAAGACCTTTGTTCCGTATTCAGTTACCGTTACGGTGGCATTCGGACTAGTTTCGTCAGGTGAAAAGCGGGCATTGCCTGTTCCTCCTGTCATCGTCCATTTTCCTGTTCCAGCATCAGATGTTGAAGCAGCGTTAAGCACGTAACTGTCCGAGCATACGTCTCCCCCGCGTCCGGCATCTGCATGTGGCTGCTGATAAAAAGACACAGATATTTCTGAGCTTCCTGAGCATACCCCATTTAATTCAGTCCATCGGAATATATAGGTTCCGTAAGCTGAAACTGTAACGATGGCATTAGGGGTCCTTGCATTGGGCGTAAAAATTGCTGATCCCGGTCCGGATACTACCGTCCATAATCCTTCTCCTCCCCCCGGAGTGGCATTCAATGCAAAATTAAGATCACATTCGGTTCCGCCCGTACCTGCATTTGGAGGAATGCATGGAAGCGTGACTGCCGTCAGCCTCACAGGAAAGGGCTGAAGAAACCCAAGCCGTTCGGCAACCATATATATTGTGTGTATCTGGTTGGGATCCCTTACTCTCATCTCAATCTGAAGAACATCATTTGTATTACGATTCGTCACATAGGTAACAGATGTTGAAACAACAGGACCATCGGGACCTTCACGGGCCAGAGCCCTGACATTTGATGATGTTAAAACATCATGATTGTCATAATTATAAATAACAATATATACAACTCCGCTTCTTCTCAGTCCATAGTTGAGTGTGATGGTTAACGGACCCACTGATGCAACAGAAGGCGTGCCTGCCACCCATTCAATCTGAGCACTTAAATCAGTCAGTGACAACAACGCCAGAAAACCTGTTATATGGATCTTTGCGATTCTTGTCATAATATTGAGTTGCAATATTTATCTCCGGATCACAACATACCCGTTCCGTGACCTTCCGTTTTCGGGTGTCAGGATAATGAAGTATGTGTCTTCCGGCAATGGATCTCCTTCTTTATTTATTCCGTCCCATGTGTTGTCATAATTGTAATTCTCGTATACCATCGCACCCCATCTGTTGAAAACAATCAGCGAAGTTTTTCCGTACGTTTCAATACCCTCAATAACAAAATAATCATTAATCCCGTCCATGTTGGGAGTAATAAGGGTAGGAATAATAAGATCATTCACCATAATCTTCACCGTATCAACAGAGGGCAGGCATGCACCATTGGTAACAGACCAGATCAGTATATTTTCACCCAGGGCCAGGTCGGACACAAGAGCTCTATGATCATTTGCATCAGAGAAAGTACCTGAGCCTGATAAAATGATCCATTCACCGGATTCGTTAAATCCTGGTTCCGATGCTGAAAGACGCGTCTCAAAAATATACTGAAGGTCCTGATCAGGGCCTGCATCAGCTACCGGCTGCTCTCTTACATCAACGATGATCTGATCAGAATTTTTACACCCGTACTGATCCGTAAGTGTCACAGTATATGCAGTTGTAACGTCAGGTGAAGCAACAGGATCAGGAATTGCCGGGTTATTCAGGCCTGCCGCCGGAGTCCAAAGGAATAACCCGGCACCCAGTGCATTCAGCTGGACCGATCCTCCCTTGCACACAGCAACATCTTCTCCCGCACTTATCTGAGGAAGGTCATGGAATCCAACCCTTATGATATCAGATGATGAACAGAATTCATTGACTTCGGTCCAGGCAAAATCATACGAACCAAATTGTGTTACTGTTACTGTTGCGTTTGGCTGGTTGGCGTTGGGGCTGAAAGTTGCCTGTCCGGGTCCGCTGATCATTGTCCATGTACCGGTGCCACTTCCCGGTACTGCATTTAAAACAAAATCCTTGTCGCATTCATTTCCTCCGCTTCCGGCGTTGGCTGAGGGTTGCTGAACAAAGGTCACAGCAATAGTCGAACCGGATGTGCAGGTTCCGTTTACTTCGGTCCACCTGAATATATGTTCACCGTAAGCAGTAACGGAAACAGTTGCGTTTGGTGTATTTGCGTCAGGACTGAAATTTACAGTTCCCGGGCCACTGTCTCTTGTCCACGTACCGGTCCCAACAGATGGAGTTGCTTGAAGATTGAAAGATAATCCGCAAATATTGCCTCCTGTTCCAGGATCAGCAACCGGCTGTTGGTAATAATTTACGGTTATAGTCGAACTATCTGAACAAATGCCATTTGTTTCTTTCCACTTAAACACTTTTGTCCCATATTCTGAAACAGTTGCAGTTGCAGTTGCAGAATTGGGATTTGGTGTAAACAGTACCGTTCCTGTACCGCTTATCATAGACCAGGTTCCTAGTCCAGCGCTTGGCACGGCAGAGAGTAAATATGATAGTCCGCAAGCATCTCCGCCTGCTCCCGGATCCGCCACAGGCTGCTGGTAGAAGTTTACAGTCACAACGGAACTGCTTGTGCATGGACCGTTTGTTTCTGTCCAGCGGAAAGTGTAGGTACCGTATGTTGAAACAATCACTGTGGCATCAGGTGTATTGGAATCAGGTATAAAAACAGGAGGGGATCCTGTCACCGGTCCCGATACGACAGTCCATAATCCTGTACCGACACTCGGAACAGCATTCAGCACAAAATCAAGGTCGCATTCTGTACCGCCACTACCTGCATTAGATACTGGTATGGCATATACTCTCACATTTGTTGTGTCAATACCCTGGCATCCGTTAACGCTTGTCACTGTCAGAGTATATAATCCCGACATCTGAACTGTGGCCGATTGGGATACAACAGGATTTTGCTCGGCAGAGGTATACCCGTTTGGTCCTGTCCATGAATACCCTGCCATCGATGATGGCATACCGGTAAGCCTGAGGGCAGTGCCCTCGCACAATGGCCCGTTATTTGACGCAACTACCCCTGGTACAGGATTTACCGTGTTTGTTATGCCTGAAGATGTGGCCGTACATCCGTTAGCATTCGTAACTATTACATCAACAGTCTGTCCATTCGTTAACGTTGAGGTGGTAAATGTGTTTGAAGTACCTGACTGAACACTGGTACCGTTTATCCTGAAATTATATCCTACACCACCGGTTGCAGTAAATGTAACGGAGGTGCCGTAACAGAAAATGTTATCAGGGTCAGAACTGGAAATCGCAGGGACAGGCAAAGGAAGCACAGTATTAATTATGGGTGACGAGGTAGCGCTGCATCCGCTGACACTGGTCACAATAACATCCACTGCCTGCCCATTGGTCAGGGTGGAAGTTGTGTAGGTATTTGAAGAGCTGTTCTGGACACTTATACCTGCCACCCTGAAGTTATAGCTTGCACCTCCGCTGGCGGTAAAGGTTACAGAGGTGCCTGCGCAAAATGTATTATCCGGATCTGAACTCGATATGACTGCTACAGGGATGGGGTTAACCGTATTAATGATACCCGCTGATGTTGCACTGCATCCAAAGCTGTTGGTTACAACCACATCAATGATCTGGCCGTTTAAAAGTGACGTTGTGGTATATGTATTGGAGGGTCCGCTCTGAACAGTTACCCCGTTAATTCTGAAATTATAGCTCGAGCCTCCTCCTGCAGTAAATGTAACACTTGTTCCTGCACAAAAAATATTATCCGCGTCAGAGCTTGTCAGGCTTGGTATCGGCAGGGGATTTACTGTCATCGTGATGCCATCGGAAACAGTACTGCAACCCCCGGTGTTGGAAACAACAACATCCACTACCTGGCCATTGGTAAGTGTTGTCGTTGTATATGAACCTGAAGGACCATTCTGCACCGAAACCCCTCCTACCCTGAAATTATAATTAGTTCCGCCAGTCGCAGTGAAAGTAACACTGGATCCCCTGCAGATTATATTATCAGGATCGGAGCAGGTGAATGTTATAACCGGTACCGAATTTACCAGCACCGCGGTCGCTGACTGCCCGATACAGTTATCACTGTTCGTGACAGACAGTGCGTAGGTACCTGAATTCAAAATTGAAGCATTTGTAATGGAAGGGTTCTGTTCCGTTGATGTAAAACCATTGGGACCTATCCATGAATATGAAATTATCGTTCCGCTTCCGCTGCCGAAAAGATAGATGGTATTACCCTCGCATATCGGGCTGTTGCTGGAAGCAGACGCCACCGGCAGGCCATTAACGTTGATTGAACCTTTTGCAGTGGTAGTCCCTACGCATCCTGTTACAGTCAGTTCGTATTGAAAAAGGCCGGTAGCCGAAGGAGTACCGCTTATGGTATAATATGATCCACTGAGATTACCACTTACTCCGGCCGGAAAGCTTCCACTGCTGAGTGAAACACCCGTAACAGAAGGATCAAGACGATATACAATGTTAAGGATTGGAGAGTTCAGACACACCTGCTGATCATCAGTTCCTGCAGGTGAATATAGCCAGATGCAGCTCTGTGCAATCAAATTACCAGTACTGATAATTAAGAAAAAAAACAACAGAACTCTTAACTTTTTCATTGTGAATTTCTTTATGAATTATTATCACCCCAAACAAGGGGATTCATTCTTGCCAGCAATTAAGTTTTTAATCGTACATGTCATTCCGGCAGGTTTTTGATTTCTGTAATTTATAACCATATCCTGACCGGATCTGCCCTGAATCCTGAACACAGCCGACTGCAGGAATGGTATTCGAATCTTATCAATTTATTCCGCCAAAACAAATCCAGTGCTAAATTTAATCAATATACGGTGATTCATGAGCAATATTTGACCAATCGATTAAATAAATCCGTAAAAAGATGCTTTGAATATATAAGGTCCGGGAAAGAGGTTCTGATTTTTATGATTTTTTGTTTAAAGTACTTAAATGGGGCCTGCTGTTGTTCACCATAGCAGCTCATTGATCATCTCCTGTAATGACTTGTCAGGATCCTGAAATATTATTTTCAGGGATTCCAGGGCTCCTTTACTTTCATAAGCTGTTTTGACAGCACAAACCTGGTTATCATTCACATGCTCCAATGGCGTATTTCTGCCATCGACAGGGGCAACAATCATGAGGTCTGCAGGAGCCAGTGCAGCAGCCAGATCGGGCAGATCGTACTCTCTGAGAGCCCCCGGAACAGCGCTCATAACAAAATGCGGATCGTAGAATCTTTCTGTAACTATAGACATATATGAGAGATATGGCCCCAGAAGGATAACTTCATCAAATGCTTTGGTGAAACAGGCTGCATGCAACAGGGCAGGAGCCATCTGTCTTTCTGCCACTCCTGCTATTATGTCAAATCCTGATGTATTTCTGGCTGTTTCTATCAGTCGGACGATATCCGATGAGATTATGCCTGTGATGCTTCTCCCTGAAATCATTGAAGCATACCAGATATTATGGGATGCTCCCTCAAACTCTGCATCCCCCCTGACAGATCCAACCCCTGTTTCGCCAATACCAAGAAGATCAGGAACAATTAGTGTTGTTCCCTGTCTTATGAAATGTCCGGTTACTGTACCCGGTAAGGTCACCGCTGATTTGCCTGACGGATGAAGATAAATAACAAGCTTACCGGAAGGTTTTTCCGGCCTGTATAACAGATATGGAATTACATAATCGCCTTCTCCCCTGATAAAGTATTTTTCCATAACATGATCTTTCCTTTTGACACGTCCTGTCATGACCGGATCCTGGATATCCGAAGGTTCACGGTAACCTGCCAGTCTTCTTGCAGCAGCTGTTGCTTCAGGCAGAAATGATTCCGGATCTTTTCTGCGCTCATTCAGCTGATCCCCAAGATTCAAAGCTTTCCTACGGTTCATGCTGAAAACTGTTTCACCGTCAAACGATGTTGAAACCTGGCCAGTTGGAGTAACCTGCATTTCCTCTTTTGTAAGAGTTATAGTAACCTCATCTTCAACACTTCCAGGATTATCAAGGTGTTTCCGGAAAAAGTAATACATGGCTTCCCTGTTCCTGAGAGTCGATGCATGCCCCGAATCATCCTCAACCCGGTAAAAGTTATGGTCCTTGTCATAAGCTTTATATATGCGGGCCACTTCTGTTTCTGTCTCCTTTGCGCCCTGTATGCTGAAGAAATCATTTGTTGTTGTTATCATTATCGCAGGCTTCGGTGCTCTAACAATGAGAAAATCAGCATGATCGAGCCCTCTGGCAATAATATTTAACATATTTTGCTCAGCATCCTGCGGTCCTATGCTTTGCAGAAGCCGCTTGTAATTCGTGATGTAATTTTCAGGAGCAAGAGCAAGGATCCTGTCATCAAAAGCTGCAATATATGCTGATTGGGTTCCTCCTCCCGACCGTCCCGTAATGCCTATCCGCAAAGGATCAACCTCTTTTCTGGAAATCAGGTAATCAACAGCCCTGATGCCATCCCATATCATATACATGGCCTGGGAGCTTCCTGCAATAAATGCCTGGGCCCCGGGGTAAGAATGTTCCCTTGTTGGTCCTCCGATAACCGAGGCTCCTTTCTCAGGGTCAAAATATTCAAGTCTTTCGCCCTGACCCACCGGATCAAACGCAAAAACTATGAATCCTTTTCTTACGAGATTCTGTATAACGTGGAGATAAATATTACTTCTGTATCCTTCAGCTGAATGTCCGCTGCAATAAATGACAGCAGGAGCTTTCTCCTTTTTCTTAAGCCCGTCAGGTATAAAAAGAGAAGAGGTAACATAAAAGCCAGGCTGCGATTCAAAAATGATATGCTCAATCCTGAATCCTTCTTTTTTAACAGTTCTCATAATTTTCGCATTCAGGGGAGTCTTCTCTGGAAAGGGTCCTGCAATATCCATAAGGGTCTTCTTTATTTCCAGCTGTCTCTCTTTCCACTTCTCAAGGCTGTTTATTCCGCCTGTCTTTTCTGTACGCTTGTTCAAAAGAACATAAGCCTCGGCGGCAAGATGATTGTACAATGAATTTCGGGCATTGCTGAATTCCAGCCAGCCGCTGATTACATCCGACCCATCCTGGGAGTAAATATCATGAAAAGTCCAGAAAAATAACGATATAATTATGCATGCGCTCCTGATGATCCATGATCTTTTCATTCTTCCTTTTACCATTTCACTATTCATGTTTTCTGGATTTTTTAAGTTATGATAAAACCTTTATATATTTGTATTTGTGGTAGCAATAAAAATAATATTTTCCCCAGATCCACGTTGTCATTTTTAAAGGAAGTTCGTTTCATTACATTAATAAAAATCTTTAACCATGACCATTTTATGGTTCAGGTCCGGATTAACAGCAGTGATAGTTACGCTGTTCTGCCTGACCGGGAAAAGTCAGTCAGCAATTCCTGATATTCTGACAACCGGATCGATAAGGGAACAGACTGATTACATTGAGGAAAAGACCCGGATCTATGATAATTACCGGGCCATAAGAGAAGATATGTTCCAAAAGATCAAAAAGAATGCGACGGACTCGGTTGCAGCTGCCAGGACGGAAATCAAAGCATTGCAGTCCCGTATATCAGAAAGGGACCGGACCATTGATTCTCTGAAGTCTTCATATGCCCTCACAGTTGAGAAACTTGATCAGGCAATCCGTACAAAAAACAGTATCGGACTTCTTGGGTTCGAAGTAAATAAGAATATATACAATTCAGTATTATGGATTGTGATAGTCCTTTTAATTGTAGCTCTGACAGCAGGTTTTCTGGCGTTTAAAAGAAATTCAGCCGTTACCAGGTCAACCAGACAAAAATGGGAAGACCTCAAGAAAGAATTCGAAGCTTACCGGAAATCCTCAAGGGAAGCCCGGGAAAAAATGTCGATGGCACATTTTAACGAGCTGCGAAAACTCAGGAACAGCTGAAAAATGCTTCAGGAATGATTAACGAATAATGATCTGTGGGTTAATAAATACTTTTGCCCGCTGCCTTTCTTGCTTTCTCGAGCACCTTTTCAATATAGACAGTTCTTCCCTGCTGGTTTTTACTCTCTTCCGCAGCAGCCATAAAAGCAAAAATTTCAACTGTTTCCTCCTCCCTTACAGGCGGAACACCTGTTTCGAAGAATTCTATAATCCTTACAAGCAGGGGATTGTAACCGGCATATTTGCCCAGAACAGAAATTCCCTTATCACCAAATACCGTTCCCCCATATCCTGATCCACCTGAACGGATACCACGGAAAGTTCCGATCCTGTCATCTTTCCACAGACCTGTAACCAGGTCAGTATTCTCTGTGTACAGCCGTTTCACCTGCTCACAGCCTGTTCCCATGACCGTGAAAAGTGTTTCCACTCCGTGAACTCCATACCAGAAAAGATCGGGATGTGTTTTTTCAATAGTTGCCGGGCTGTATACATCGGCACCCTTAACCACACCCAGGGAACCTTCAACAATCTCCTTTGCACCTGATATATAACGCAATGAAGAAGCCGAAAAAAGTGGAGAGCCATATTTCTTCGAAGCCTCAAAGATCGTCAGTGTATCTTCGAGTGATGCTGCTATGGGTTTATCAATAAACATCCTTTTCTTTGCCCTGAAAACAGGCAATGCCTGCTCGAGGTGCAAACGGCCGTCGTTTGTCTCAAGAAGAACAGCACTTACGCGTGTAAGAAGATCATCAATCGAATCTGTTATTTCGACGCCCAGTTTTTTAACATCTTCCGTATAACCAGGGATCCTGTCAACACTTGACTTGATATCCCTGCTTCCGTGTGGATACGCAGCCACAACTCTGTAGCCTTTGAATTCCGGCAGGGCAGCAGGATCATTAAGGGCTTTTGTAAAAGCAACGCTGTGTGATGTATCGAGCCCGATGATCCCTATCGTCTTGTCGGGTCCTGCTTCCATCTTCTCTAAAATTGAAAAGGGCCGGTTTAAAATACCGAAGCCAACAGTTCCTGCAGCAGCACTTTTAATAAAATTGCGACGTTCAATTTTCTTGTTCATTTTATTAAGGTTAAAATTTCAGAATCAGTTATCATTTTTCTTCTTAGTCATTCGTTTTTCAGAAAACTTCAATCCTGTCATCCTGTCATGATGCTGTCAACCGATCACAGCTTTCCTGATAGATTAAAACCCCACAAGCCTGATACCAGGCCGGCCAGCCCGTAAATTTAATAACTATACGGGTTAACCCAAATAATAAACATTAAATGACAAAATAATTCTCCTGAAAGTTTGGCATTTTATTTGAGATTTATCTTTTGGCTCTGCTAACTTAAAATATGATTACAACCCGCTCTTGAATCAACCTTTTTGTTGATTTAAAGAAAGCCAGTTAGTTGATTCATAGTAAAGAAAAGGAGGGCATTATGAAGACATTAACCTGCAGATGGCATTATTTAAGAATAATCAGTGGTCTGTTCTTTTATTTATTCATTATAGTTCCGCCCGCTAATTCTCAATATTTCGGGCGAAACAAACCTTCATACAGGGTGTTTGATTTTAACGTATATCAGACTCCCAATTTTGAGTTGTACCATTACCTTGAGAATGATTCTGCCCTGACGATGCTTGCCAACCGGAGTGAAGCATGGTATAATCTTCACCAAAATCTTTTCAGAGACACTATCAGTGAGAGAAACCCTGTTATGTTTTATGAGAACCATGCTGAATTCCAACAGACAACAGCAGTCTCAGGGCTTCTTAGCGAAAGCACCGGAGGTGTTACCGAAGCTTTCAAGCAGAGGGTTATTATGCCTCTTTTTCCTTCTTTTGCACAGACCGATCAGATCCTGGGTCATGAACTGGTGCATGCATTTCAGTATAATATGCTGATAAATAACGACTCTATTGGACTTTCCAGGATCAACAATCTTCCCCTTTGGATGGTAGAAGGAATGGCTGAATACTTCTCAAACGGAAGTGTTGATCCTCACACTGCCATGTGGATGAGAGATGCGGTTCTTACAAGAGATATCCCCACCCTGAAGGATATGACCAGAAGCAATGAATATTTTCCGTACAGGTACGGACAGGCTGTCATTGCGATGATAGGCAAAACCTGGGGAGACTCACTTATAGTACCTCTTTTCAGAAAAACTGCCATAAACGGTTATGAAAAGGCCTTCAAAGAGGTTCTGGGAGTAGACGAAAAAACCTTCTCGGAGATGTGGAAAGAGTCACTGATAAAAAGTTATAAACCTCTTTTAAGCGATACGCTTGATATCCCTGCAGGAAAGAAAATACTTTTTGCCAGGAATGCAGGCAAAATGAACATCACGCCTTCTGTCAGTCCGGATGGAAAATTAATTGCCTTTCTTTCGGAGAGGGATGTATTCACTCTTGACCTCTTTCTGGCTGATGCAGGCAGCGGGAAAATAATCAGAAAGCTCTCCAGAAGGATCAACAAGAACGAAATTGACGCACTCAGCTTCCTTGAATCATCAGGCACCTGGTCGCCTGATTCAAAACAGTTTGCTTTTGTAGTCTTCTCGGAAGGTAAGAACAAGATGTTGATATTAAATACCGGACGACGGGGTAAACCAAGAGAGATCGAACTGGAAGGCCTTCCTGCCATCAATAATCCATCATGGTCACCTGATGGCAAATACATTGCCCTGACGGGCATGAGGGATGGAGTATCAGATATTTTTCTCTATGAAACCGTCACCGGACAGATAAGGCAGCTTACACACGACAACTTTGCAAACCTTCAGCCTTCATGGTCCCCTGATGGCAGATACCTGGCATTTGTGACAGATAAACCCCTGCAAGGACAAAATGCAGGCTCAAGCCCATACTACTACAACATAGCTGTAGTTGACATAAGCGAACCTTCCTCAGAAAGGTTGCCGGTCCTGTTTACCGGAGCCAAAAATATGAACCCTGTCTTTTCAAATGACGGAAGCAGCATCTATTTTCTTTCAGACAGGGATGGATTCAGAAATCTGTATAAATACAGCATTCATAAAGATTCAATCTGGCAGATGACAGAATATATGAGAGGAATAACCGGAATAACTTTCCATTCACCTGCAATTTCACTGTCACGAGAAACAGGAGATATTGTTTATTCATACTATTCGGAAAGAAGTTATTCAATTTTTTCTGCCAAAAAGGAAGATTTTAAATATATTCCTGTTGCAAAGAACGATATTGACTTTACTGCCGCTACGCTACCTCCTTTTGAATATGCTTCACTTAATCTTGTGGATAATTCGCTTAAGCAGGGAGTTGCTAGTCCAGAGATGAGTGAAAGTGAATTCCGGCATGTACCATATCGTCCGAAATTCAAGCTGGATTACATTTCGAATGCCTCAGCTGGCGTTGCAACAGGCAGAATGGGGACAGGTATGGCCGGGAGCATAAGCGCAATATTTGGTGATATGACCGGGGACAATCAGATATTTGCATCTGTAGCACTAAATGGTGAGATTTATGATTTTGGAGCACAGGTAGCATATATTAACCAGAAAAGAAGGCTTAAGTGGGGTGCGACCATGTCGCACATACCCTATTATTACGGATCGCTGTCATTTGGTATCGACACACTCAATATAGGAGGCGAAAGTTATCTTGTGGACAGAGTTAACCTCAACTATCTCAGAATGTTTGAAGATCAGGTTTCGCTGTTTGCCTACTACCCTTTATCTCAGACCCGCAGATTTGAATTTTCGGGTCAGGCATCATTATATAGTTATCGCTTCGATCAGTATATCACTTATTATGATGTACTCGGTACATCCATTGGGTCGGACCGCCGTAAGATGGACGCTCCGGAGGGATTCAGCCTTCAGAGAGCTGATGCAGCATATGTCGTAGATAACAGCGTGTTCGGGGTAACCGGGCCGGTCAGTGGTACCAGGCTGAGGCTTGAGGCAGGCAAATATTTCGGAGGTCTTAATTTTTTCACGACACTGGCAGATTTTAGAAAATATGTGCAGATAAGACCTTACACATTCGCGTTCCGTTTATATAGCAACGGAAGATGGGGTACAGGAGCGGAAAGCGGCATGCTAACACCAATGTATATAGCGTATCCATGGTTAATAAGAGGGTACGATCGCAGTGATTCCTACTGGTGGGAAACGCAGATGGAAGGAAGCGGCGCCGGACTGGGGAATTTCTTCGGAAGCAAAATATTCATTGCCAATGCCGAATTCAGGATTCCTTTTTCAGGCCCCGCAAATTATTCATTGATCAAATCAAAATTGTTTTTTACCGACTTTAACCTGTTTTTTGACGGAGGGCTGGCTCTCGACAAAGGGAGTAAAGTAAGTCAAAACTGGTTCCTGCCGGGCCCTGGTGAAAGAGTTCCTGTTTTCAGCTACGGGGTTTCTCTCAGGCTCAATCTTTTTGGTATTGCCGTAGTAGAGCCGTTCTATGCAGTTCCCCTGAGACCCGGCGTTGATCCCCTGAAGGGCTCATTCGGCGTCAACTTCACTCCGGGATGGTAATATTTCTAATACCTGGCTGCAAAATCGTCAGCAAGGGCATTTATTGTTTCATCCTGCAAATATGATCCGGATCCAACAATTACCCTGTAACGGAAAGTCACAGACATTCCTGATTGCAGAGAGAAATTCAATGATTCTTTTCCCCTTGTAAAGTCAGTCCAGCCGAGCGGGTTGGCTGCAAAAAGCCCATAACCTCTCGCATGCCAGTAGGTAGGGTAACTTTGGTTTTCAGGATGATCACAGATAACCAGGGATACTTTTTCATCACCTATACATCCATATAAGTGCATCCATGCGGCACGGGTTCCCCATACCGCCTCACCTTCAACCCCCTCGCTGCTCCTGTAATTACCTGTAACATAATTGTTAAGAACCTTATCTGTACCTGGCTTGCCATCCGGATCAAGTAATGCAAGATATTCATCTGAAGGAAGTTCCAGTAACCTGGCAACACGTATTCCAAACATCCCCTCTTTTGTGTCTTTCATTTCCACCTTTCCACCGGTAGCTGTCAGTCTGGTTATCCTGTCTATTATCCTCAATGATCCCCTTGCAATAAAATGATACTCCGATCTCTCCGAAAGAAGTTCCTTTCCTTCAGGATCAATCCAGCTCTCTCTGGTTACAATCACTCCTTCTCCTTGTCCCTGCGACAACTCATCAATCAGAAGATGCTTAATTACCCCGCCATTCGGCTCCTTAAATCCCCGGTGTCCGTTTCCCCAGAAATCGTAGCCGTTTACATTTCCATAATTAAGCCAGACGCCTGCCTGATGAATATGATCATTCCTCTCACCCTCCTTAGGTCTGAGAGGAAACCCCCTGGTTATTTCAGTACCTCCGCTTGTATACACAGGATAAAGTATTGGTTTATAGACATTGTCAGGCCAGCAATAGGAAGTGAAAATGCTGCCATCCATCAGAACATCAATCCGCTTCCCGGTTTCATTCACCGACAAAGAGACAAAAGGTTCATCCGGATCACAGCCATTCGCAACCAGATGAGGCAGTGACAAAGGAATGATCAGAATTGAAATTAAGAATATCCGGATTTTTCGAGTGATCATGTTCTTGCTATTTTACGCTTCAAACTTTTTCAGGAACTACATAAGGAGTTCGATATTCTCGTGTCAGCATCCTGTCGGCTTCAGGATCATTCACAAATTTTTCTTTGTCACCATCAAAAGTAAGAGCCCGGCCAAGACGGTATGATATGTTTGCCAGAAGTGGAAGCGCTGATGAATAATAGCCTTCCCTGATGTCACAGTGCAATGTGTCATCCTTCCCTGAACGAATGGCATCAATGAAGTTGGCATAGTGTTCTGTACCGCCCGGAGCTACGAGAAAAGAAGGATCAATAACTCTGGCTTCACTTAACTGGGAACCGGCAAAAGGTTCTTTTTCTATCTGCCTGAATGCTTTCCATGTTCCTCCATCAAGTTCAAGATATCCTTCCGTGCCATAGAATATATTGCCGATTCGGATGCCCAGGCTTGATTCATCATTTGTATAACGCCCCCTGGTTTCGAACTCAAGGATTTTGCCATCTTTATACCTGAACAGGGAAGTCTGCGTATTTGGTGTCTCCTGGGCACATTCAGAAGGGTCAATTCCAAAAACTCCACCCATAGAAAAAATTGAGACCGGGTGCTCATCTTTATTCATCCCCCAGCGTGCTATATCAAACTGGTGAGGTCCCTGGTTTCCTGTATCGCCGTTGCCTGTATCCCAGAACCAGTGCCAGTTATAGTGAACCCTTTTTTCGTTGTACGGGCGGAAGGGTGCAGGTCCGATCCACATGTCATAATGCAATGATGCCGGTGGAGCACTGTCAAGGGCAATACCAAAGGAGTCGCGTGGTTTGTAGCAGAGGCCTTTGGCCATAAATACATCCCCTATTCCACCCTCATGCAAAAACTTCATCGCTGCCATCACATTTGCTATTGAACGGTTCTGGAAGCCTGTCTGTACACGAACCCTGTATTTGCGCGCCGCTTCAACCATTTTTCTTCCTTCAAAAACATTATGACTTGCCGGCTTTTCAACATAAACATGTTTGCCTGCCTGACAAGCCCAGATGGTTCCCAGCGCATGCCAGTGGTTCGGGGTTGCAAAAGAAACAGCATCAATATTCCTGTCATCAAGGACTCTTCTCATATCCCATTCAGAATTAGCTCTTTCTCCCGTTGCATCAACAATTGCTTTGAGCTTGTCGGGAAAATATTGTTCATCTACATCGCAGATAGTCTTAACGCGTACGTTGCGATTGTCCTTCAGCTCACACCATCTGCTGATATGGCCTCCTCCCTGTCCGCGTATTCCAATCACGGCCAGATTGATTCGTTCATTTGCTCCCTTCACCGAAGCATAGGTTTTTGCACTGAGGCCCACACCTCCGATGGCGATTCCTGCACCGCCAATTATACTTTGTCTGATAAATTCCCGTCTTTTTGTCATTTCTTTTAAAATTAAATTTTACGTATACTTAAAAATGCTTTCATAAAGTTGTAACTGTAAAGAGTCAGCTTTTTTTCATCTTTAAATTTGATCTGGAATTTTCAATCATAATATCAAACAGCTCAAGTTGTTGCTTCATTGCTGCAACTCGGTCTTCCGGTTCTGTTCTGGCTTCAAGCAATATCCATCCGTCATACTCAATAGCTGTGAAAAGGTCAATCAGTTGCTGATAAGGATAATCATCTGAATCAAGCTCACGTACATGCACAGTGTCGCCGAACCATTCTTTAACCATATTGAAATTACCTTCCAATCCCGGAGGAAGAAGATCCTCCTGGTTGGAATTCCAGCATATTTTCACATTTTTTTCAGTAACCTGTTCAAATATTGCCTTCATTACGGGCAACTCCTGGGTGATATTTCCGTGCACCTCAACCCTTATAATCTGATCATAGTCCTGTCCGAATCTGCCAACTTCATTAAGTGATTCAGCAATTTGTGCAATAGTCTTTTCACGGGGGACTTCCGGTGGCAGGTAATTTGGCTTAACCTTTATTCCTGTTGCCCCAATATCTTTGCACAGCACGATATACTCTTTCGTCTGTTCAATATTCTGCCTGAGCTGTTCCGGATCAGGGCTGTGGTACTCAAAATTGGAACCGTACCCTATGCATGTTACAGAGCTGCCGTTAAAACGTTTTTTCACTTCCGCTCTTTCCGCCGGGGTCATGATTGTTTCCACACCGTGTGCATGCTGTGTCCTCAGTTCCACGCCTGTGTAGCCGGCTATTTCGCAGTTAGAGATCAGCGTAGGCAGATCCCAGTCACGGCCCCAGAGGTATGTAACCAGCCCGAATCTCATTTCTGGTGCATTTGCCGATGAACATGAATGGAAGGGACCCAGTGCAGACAAAGCGATACCGGCTGATAAGCTTCTCTTTAAAAAACTACGTCGGGGATATCTTTTTACCATTTTAACAATTATTTATTATGTGTTAGAAATACAATAGTAATATAATACATGATGCCGGCTGATAAGATGCACTTCATACATGCCTCAGTCAATTCAATTCCCCTGTCATTTAAATTCAAGCCAGCCAAAAAACTCAGGAAGATGGAACCTGGGCTTCGGATAATCTACAGGAGCCCATGTCAGCCAGTGAGGATGAGATGTTTTGTCACCGCACTTGTAAAAATTTGCTCTCCACCTTACACCGGGTCCGGGTACATCAGTCTCAATGTACTTTGAGAGAACTGAAAAGGGGATACTGTACTCAACCGACCATGTTACGGGCCCCGGGATCTCAACTTCAGCATTTTCCCTGAGAGAATATGAAACCTCTATCTGCCTTGCATCATCAAGGTCAACAAATGCATGCTCTTTGCCGTCACCCTTATGGTATTCAAACAGGAATATTCCTTTGCAGTTTGTTTCAAGATTGAAATACCCCCTTTTCACATCATCCCCGGGGGTAAAGAAGAATTCAACACAACTATCCTCAAAAACTTTTCCGTTTATATTTTTGGCCACAGCTCTTACATACCGGTCATTAACCAGAAAGATCACATAGATTTTCTCTTTGTCGTATCGCAGCTTTACCTGTGTTTCAGGAAAATGTTCCGGCCTTTCGCCCATGTAATTATCCAATTTCTCAGCACTGGTTTTTTTCCAGAACTTCTTGTCCCAGATTGCATTAATGTCCGGAGCTGCAGATGAAGAGCGTACAGTATAGGTATATTCGCTCTGCGGAACATCAGGTAATTCAGATCTCTCTTTAATCACGGGATCTGGCATTAAGATCAGAAGAAAAAAAAGATTAACAATTGCGTTCATATTTCTGTTGTTATTATTTAAGGTTTTTGTAACTCTCCACTTTAATTACTATTATACAACCAGGATACCGGAAGACGGGTGATCTGTGTCGTTTCAAGACCGTTTCCCGTTTTTCTGTTGCCTGCGCAATAAGCAAGTATAACATAATTATCAATAAAATCAATGGCAGTATAACAATACCATCCGTCAGGATCTGTTTCCAGGTTCCTGACATTCTGCCAGGTTCTGCCGTCATCCCTGGATATTGCTGCTGTCAGGGGAGTTCTTTTATTTTCATCCGAGTTATTCCACACCATCATCAGATCTCCGGTTGAGGGTATCCTCTCAATAGAAGCAGGAGACAAGGGAGACGTAATTGATGATGGTTCAAAGTCCGACCAGGTCTTTCCTTTATCGCAGGACCAGGATACATACTGGCAGCCCATATCTGTTCTGCAGAACATCATTAGCCTGCCGTCCTTCAGTTCAACAACACCCGGTTCCTGAAGAATTGCCCCGTTGTATCTGATGATCTTTTTGGAGCGCTTCCATTTTATGCCGTTATTATCAGAATAATGACATACTATTAAGCCATTGTTCTCAAATCTTTTCATTTCAGGGGTATTGTGAATAGCAGCAGGAACAATGATCCTTCCTCCGGAATGCTGTATAACCCTGTCATTATTTGTTACATAATATGCGATCATGTCATTCTGGCACAGTATGGGATCACCCCATGTATTTCCCTCATTGTCTGAAAGCCTCAGGTACAATCTGCAATCCTCATCAGAATTCTTTCTCAGGTAAAACAAAGCTATTCTGTCGTTTTTCAGTCTGAGAAGAGATACTGACATAATATTTGTATTACCTTCATTGGGAAGGATGATCATATCATTCCCGGACCAGGTCAGCCCCCTGTCATCAGAGAAACGGGCAGCCAGGTGAGCCTGAGCGAAATCACCTGCCCCGCTCGTAAAGTGAGTATAGATGAACATTATCCGTCCATCCCTGAGCTGAATAAAGTCTCCTTCACTGTTCCTTGGATTATCCGGACCGGGAGGCAACAGTCTTATTCTTGTTACGGTGTCACTCCCGGCAAATAAAACCTTATCCAAAGCTGTATTAAGATCAGGCAGGCCGGTGAACATAAAACGTGTTTCAGGAACTATAAGGTTCGCTGTAAGTATTAATGCAAATAATCTTAATGCCACGATGGATAGTAATAATTATTTTGACAACAACATTTTAATAGTATCAACAACTTTCCCAAGGTAAATTCTTTCCGCACCAGGTGAAAGAGGTGATGGCAACCCCTCATATATGTAAGCCTTATCAGATTCATAGGTTTTGTTCGCTAAAAACCAGGCAGTCGGAATATATACTCCTGCCCCGTGAGCGTAAGATACACAGAATAGCTGATAGTTCCTGAATTTCTTTTTCAATTCAAGCTGATAACTGACAAACAACTCACCCTGAGTAAAAAGAATAATCGTTTTTCCAAGTTTTAGAATACTTATCTTAACAGGCAGGTAAGGTCTGATTTCATTTTTTTCGATCATCCCGCAGATCTGTTTTTCCCATCTGCCTAGAATTTCTTTCCAGTTGAAGAACCCGGTCGTTTCCACAGCTTTCCTCCTGGCTTCATATGCTATATGATCTCTTGTAATATACTGATCTCTGAATGGCAGATTGACTGTCTCGGTTATTATTCTGAGGTCTGTCTTCCTTGAATTACTGGTCAGGCCTGTTGAAATAATAGCCTGTCCGAGATGTCTTCCGACATCATCGGTAATCCTTGTGTCAATATTGTATGACCTTCTCGGGTTTATGTCGCCTGAGGCTCCGTTCAGAAAAACGGCCATTCCCCCTTTGGTCAGTTCAACTATTTCCCTTGCCTTTCCTGGAAAGTCAGTTGAAATATAGTTGCTGTCATAGCCAAGAGTTACCGGGTGACATGAATAGTTAAAGAGAGTTACCTTCCGTTCATCGGTCTCGTCAGCCAGTTCCAGAATTCCGACCTCCTCGTCGCACAGTCCTTCAGGATCACCGATACGAAAAGAAATGCCCTTCCCGTCTGGTCTGACATCGCGGCTCGCTATGTTGATATTGCACAGAGCCGTCCCTTTCCTGAAAGAAACCTCCCTGAAGGCATCGGTGTCATTAACAAGCCTGATACAGTTCTCTGCAATTATCCGTATTACTGCATCAATATAATGATCATTAGCCTCATGCCGGCCATATTCCATAACAGGAGCCGAATGGGTATGAGTCGAAATAAGTATAACCTGGTCTTCTTTTAAATCCGCTTCACCGGAAATCTGTGAGGTTATTCTGCTGACTATTCCAGGATGAACATCCGTAAGGTCATTGACTATTATGCACACACCGGTATCTTTATATCTCAGGACAAGGCAGCGGCTTGAAAGCTTTCTGTGTATTCTACCTGATAATCCTGTGCGGTTAGCATATCCGTCAAGCAGAAGCTGTTCTTTGGGTGTAATATCAGTAAGCCCGTAATTAAATGATATCCTGTTCATCCTGTTATTATCTTTATAATGATATAAAGACAGGACTTTCCCGGAAACTCCGAAGAAAGAAACCGACTTTGCCTGTAGAGGCCACCGATTATAAAAAGTTATCTATAATACCTCCAATATCCTATCCGAAAGCCGAAAGCCACGCCTCCGCCATAAGTTGTGCACCTGCGAGGGAAGGGTGCACACCATCGGAAGTCCACCAATTGCCCGGAGCCTTTTTTTGTGCTTCATCGAAAACAGCCTGAAAAGGAATAAAAGTGGTATCAAACTTTAACGCTATTTCTTTGGCAGCTTTCTGGTATTCATAAAACTCAGGATACCATTTTTCGTCGACTGCTTTAACACCGGGTACGGCGAATGGCTCACAGATAATGAGTTTCAAATCAGGCAAAGCTTTAATTGTTCTTTCAATGAGAGCAATATAATCTCTTTTGTATACTTCAGCCGTTCCGTCGTAATTCCCTTCAAGCTTATGCCATATATCATTTACGCCAATCAGAATGCTTAAAATATCAGGTTTCATCTCCAGACAATCTGTGTCCCAGCGCTCAGCAAGCTGAAAGACCTTATTTCCCGAAATGCCTTTATTAAATACCCTGAGATTCATTGATGCGTATTTGTGAAGAAGAACAGAACCAGCCAGTAAAGCATAACCGGAACCAAGGTTACGGGCAGTATTGAATCCCGTATTTTCCCGGTCTCTTCCTGAATCGGTAATTGAATCACCCTGAAAAAGAACGGTGTATCCTTTTTCCGGCTGCAACTTTTTTATTTTTGCTCCGGCTGTTGCGGCTGTTGCTGTTTCATGAATCGTAAATGCAGCCACAGTGCCCAAAGCTGCTTTTCTGATAAATGATCTGCGTGAATGAAAGAATGTTTGCATATGATGTTCAATGGTGTTTGTCAGGGATTATTTATCTCACAGATTATTTTTAGCAATGTTATCCTGCAGCCTGTACCAATCCGCAGCATTATGATGAAAGATCTTATCTATTACATTTGCAGGAAGGTGCAAGCCTTTAAAGGTTCCTGCAAACAAAGGTGACGACATCTCTTCGTCTGTTGCGAAGAATTTCCAGTCATGGAGCCACGTTTCATGTATCATTTTTCTGAACCGTTCTGGATCTGTTGTTTCATTGTTGAAAACATCGGTCCCGTAGAGAATTCTGTCCTGGTATTTAATGCAGAAGTCTCTTATCCTTTTACGGTTCTGTGCAGACTGATACTGAAGGTGACAGATTCTGGCTGACATATCCACAGCCATATTTGGAAACTTATCCAGCCGTCGGGCCAGTGAATCAACGTTCCATTCAAGACTGCCAAGATGGCAGCCGATAAACCGCAGATCAGGATGCTTCTCAAGCATGTTGTCGCGAGCATTTATCTGGTCTTCATAAGAAGGATATTCCGGATGCAGGTACATATGATACTGTGGGTGATCGGCAAAATAACTGCTGTCGCTCGATACCGTCATTTCATCCAGAGGCAGCCAGCAGTTTCTTGGTTCGCCGAGATGCCCGGTTACAGGCAATCCTTTCCCCTTAATGAAATCAATTACGGGGTCGATTCCCGGATCATCACACATTATGAATTTTCCGGACCGGTCACGTACGGTCATTCCAATATTTTTCCAGATCTTAACAGTTATCGCTCCTTTTTCAATGTCCTTTTCAAGCTGTTTGATGATTTTACCATGCCATTCATTGGTACCCCACCCGGCTGTATCGAAAAGAAAAGAAGGTCCGAAAAATACCCTGCCGGGGTGTTTTTCTGCCGACAATACCGCATAATGAAGCTGTTCACGCAAATTTGCCGAATCGCCATGATCGACGTTAAGGGTAATCAGCATAAAATTATCAGCTGCTGCCTGTTCTTCGAAATACTCTTTATCACAGCCGATATGGACATGGGAGTCGATCTTGGGTGCCTTCTCAAAATCATCAGTTGAATAATAGTTATTCCTGCAACCAGATGCAAGAGCGAGAATAAAGACAAATAATAAACTATTGTATCTCATAGGTCACATTTACATTACCAGGCATTAAAGGTATAAAAAATGTTGTTGGAATCATACGTTGAAAACAGCAGTATTAAAAAGCCGGTCATTCTGTACAGCAGCTATGACCGGCCTTAATCATTCTCTGTGTTTAAGAGCAAATGCCGGATTATTCAGATTTTTTCCGGATTTTCATTTAAAGCGGCATCACTACATAATCTGCTGCATTGAGAAATTCCAGGCTTTTCCTGCAGCTTGTAAACTGGTCATAATTATATTCTTCAACCTCAACGATACCGTATTTCAGTCCTGATTGGGCAGATGCAGCCCAGATGGCTTCAAAATCCATCATCCCGCTGGCTCCCACTTCTTCTTTATCCTTGATATGCCACAGTTCAAAACGTCCGGGGTAATCATTGAAGTAATCGACAGGATTCTTTCCACCGACAACGCACCAGTAAAGATCGAGCTGGAACATTACTTTTGCAGGATCGGTATTCTCAAGCATAAAATCATAAATAGTGTGGTCGTCGAGCCGGGTTGAAAATTCCTGATCATGATTATGGTAACCGAACCTTATACCTTTGGCGCTGCATTTTTCACCTACGATGTTAAAATAATCACAATATAGTTTCAGCGTGTCGAGACTCCGGTAAGCTTCCCTTCCCATAAACGGCTGGACAAGATACTTGACTCCTGCTGCAGCATGAGCATCTATACATGCATCCCACCAGGACATTACATTGTCCCAGTTTGCTGAATCAGGAAGTGCCTGACCTGTATGGGAACTGAGCAGTTCCAGTCCATTTTCCTCGCAAAGGGACTTAAAGGCCAATGGTTCCATATTATAGAATTTGCCATCCCTGTACCCGGCCGGTTCCACAAAGGTGTAACCCATTTCCGCTACTCTGGCAATTGCTGAGGGCACATCTTTCACAATCGAATCGCGGATTGAATATAACTGCAGTCCGATATTCTTTTTGGGAGCTTTGCTGCAGGATACGTACGACAACACCAGAAGGCCTGACACGGCACATAAAATAAAGATCGAAGCTAGAGTGGTTTTTTTCATTTTCTTTTGTTTTTAGTGTTTTTGAACCGGATATTTGTCTGATAATAAACAGAATAATATCTTAAAAGCATTATTCAGCTGATTCCATGATGTAAAATTAATAAATTTTAACAAAGCCGGTTCAGTTAAGTCTCCCCGTAATTAAATCAAATGATCAGATCTTTTCTATCTGCTGCCTGTAAGATTCATAAAATTGCTGCAACCTGTCCTTTTTCTCTCCGGGATAATCTTCGAAAAATGTTCCGCCCATGTAGAAGCATGTATAACCTCCGGAAACAATGCCATGGCAGCAAGCTTCCACCAGATCAGGCTTTCCATTTTTTCCCAGCATCTGCTCTGACAAAGAGGCAATAACACCTCCGGCAAAATTATCACCACATCCTGTGGTATCACCTCCCTGATGATCTTTCAACATCATGCTTATTTTTTCCGAAACGGGGAGTGCTCTGACCTCTGATGCAATAAAAAGGCTTCCGTCCGAATATAATGTGATATCTCTCGAGCCATCCGTAATGATAAATGATGCAACCTTTTTTTCAATGAAATACAGAACTGCTTCCTTCAGTTCGTGAGTGCCGCTTAAACGCAAGGCTTCTTCCCTGTCGGTGATCAGAAGATCAACAAATCTGTAAGTGCTGTCGCTCCTGCCCAGGGGCCATCTGGCAGAAGAATCCTCTTTTTCACTTCTGAAATCGAACACAGTATTTATAACAGTGACCGCCTTTTGTAATTTTGCCTTCTTTAATAAGGATGTCAGGTTATCATGTATATCAGGGACCAGAGCAGTTCCTCCAAACACTACAATATCAGAACTGAAAAAATCGTCATCCAGATCATCCGGTCTGAAATCCCAGGCTGCTCCTATTGAATTGATGAACATTCTCTCCCCGTTGCCGTTATCCCACGCCGGATCTGACAGGACAACCGTGGAAGGGGTTCTTTTTTCAGAGATCCTGTAATTTTTCAGTACAACAGGAGTTTTCTTCAGGGCTGAAACAAGATATCTTCCTGGTTTATCATTTCCTCCGCAGCCGTAAAATCTTACTTCACATTTATCCCCTGCCGTCAGTTGGGCAAGGTTTATCAGAGATACAACAGAAGGGCCCCCGATATTGATCTTGTCGTGGATCCTTCCACCTGTAATCCTGTCCAGTATTTTCGGCAAGGGTATTCCGCAATATCTCTCCAGTTCTTCCTCAAAAACAAGCTTTCCGGGAGCCAATCCTCCATCTCCTCTGCTCATGGAAAGGTATGGCAGTATGGCCTCGCTTCTGAAATCAATATCTGCATACAGCAGATCAACCAGACAGCAGCCTGTACCTGAGATTATTAGTTTCCCGTGCATACCGGAAGAGTATTCGTTAAAACTATATGTAATACTTATAATCGTTAACGAGAAGGTGGATCGGATCGACGTCCTCATCTATATCAGGAAACCTTCCCACAGGTTCATAAAAACGATTGTCGCAGGCATCATCATTAACGAGGCTGACTTCTCCGATAAGCACTCTGCCTTTTCCCTTCTCACCATAGAAACGGTGGTAAACGCGTGATCTCAGACATATACTCTGGCCGGGGCCCAGAAGCACAGGCTCGCCGGCAGATCTGGTTGTCATCACGCCGTCGATACTGGCTGTAACGGGTGAGGAAGAAAACCGGTCGTCGCCGGTGGCATTAAAAAGTTCAATGACAAGATTACCTCCTCCCCTGTTTATTATGTCTTCCGTTTTGTTCCAGTGAAAATGCATGGGGGTTTCCTGTTCCTCACCCGCAACCATTATTTTTTCACAGTACAGCTTGTCCTTTTTTTCCCAGTTGCCATTCCGGATGGTAAAAAGGGACAAACCTCTTTTGCTGAAATCACCGCTCCCAAAATCGGTAATATCCCAGCCTAACTTGTTGTCCACAATCTCCGAACATGTATCGTAACAGCCTTTCCACTCTTCCGGAGACCAGAATGCCCACACAGGTAACATGAACCTGTGTACAGACAGAAAGTCTTTCATTTCTGCTATTATAAGATTTACTTCACTTCGTCGCATATGATCATTTATCAGTTGGCGGATATGTTAAATATAAGTTATCTAATATCACCTGTCATTTCCAAAAACACAGAAGGATCAGAAGCCCATGATTTTACAGGCCTGTCTCCCATTACAAACTCAAGTACTCCTCCCTCAGCTATTTCGGAATGACTGATCCAGGCACGATCAAACTTCTTACCGTTAAGCTTTGCCGATTGAATGTATTTGTTTCTTTTTGAGGCATTGTCAGCCTTGACTATGAACACTTTGCCTCCGGGCAGCTGTATCCTTGTCCTTTTAAAGAACGGGCTTCCCACAGCATACAGTCCGTTACCCGGTGTAACCGGATAAAAACCCATGGCAGAGAAAACATACCAGGAACAAAGTGCTCCGCCGTCTTCATCTCCGGGAAGGCCAAGAGGGTCATCATCAAACCACATATCCATTATTTCCCGTACCCTTCTCTGGGTTTTCCACGGATAACCTGAATAATTGTATAAATATGGGACGTGGAAAGATGGTTCATTCCCTGCGGGAAACATCCCGTTAAGGCCCGAGGCATCAGGGAACTGTCCCATGAACTGCCATTTGGCATTTGATGTTGGTTCATTAAACAGCTCGTCCAGCTTTTTGGTAAATGACTCGTTACCTCCCATCAGGTCGATCAGCCCGGGTATATCATGCATTACATTGAAATTCCATATATATGCATTGTTCTCGGCATAGTACATCCGGCCTCCCACCCCGCCCGAAAGCTTTGGATCAAAAGGTGTTACCCAGGTGCCATCTGCCATCCGGGGAGACATAAATCCGGTTTCGGGGTTGTAGACATTCCTGTAGTTTCCGGATCTTTTATAAAAATACTCATAGTCTTCAGTTTTACCCAGAGCTTTTGCAAGCTGAGCCAGGCACCAGTCGTCATAACTGTGTTCAAGTGTAACAGCCACTGCCTGGCGCTTTTCAAAACCGTGAACCATTGGTTCTGTTTCTTCTGCTCCCTCAGGCAGTGCAGGAAACCATCCGTTGTCGATGTAAAAGCTGTCGAGGGAGCACATCGGCCCTGAGCGCCAGGGCAGCATTGTACCCTGCATTGCATTTTTCCTGAGCCCTTCGTACCCCTTTTCCACATCGAATCCCGTGCCCCCTTTTTCATATATATCCCAAAGAAGAGCTGCGGAATGAAATCCTATCATGGCAGGAAAATCACCGTAAACCTGCGGAAACGATGGCATCCATCCGCTTTGTGTATACATTTTCACATACGACTCCGCCATATCGACCTGTGCTGACGGATCAAGGATATAAAGCAGAGGATGCTGGCTGCGAAAAGTATCCCACAGCCAGTCATCGACATAAAAAGATCTTCCGTTGTCATCATGAACCTTTCTGTCATAACCGCTGTAATAGCGGCCATACTCGGAAATATTCACCATCCTCTCTAAGCTTCTGTATAATGAGGTGTAGAAAATCCTCTTTTCCCTTTCCGTACCTCCTTTAACAGCTATTCGTCCCAGAGCTTCTTTCCAGATCCTGTAGCTTTCATCCGATATCTGTTCAAAAGATCTTTCTCCTGTTTCCTTCTTAAGGTTTTCACGGGCCTGGTTTTCGTCTATGAACGAGATCCCCACTCTCACTTCAACAGGAATGCTTTTGTCGCCGAATGCAAAATAACTGCCTGTTCCATTTCCGGTAACCTCATTTTTCCCGGACTTTATCTCTCCGTTTTCTATCATTCCGCTTTCAATGAAGGGCCGGGAAAACTCGGCATAAAAATATTGCCTGGTATCTCTTTTCTCTTCCCATCCCTGCAGAGAGTTCGGGTTAGTTATAGTAAATGAAGCATTACCCCCTGCGCGGAAGGCAACAACGGCATTATCGTCATTCTGGTATATAAATCGGTATAATACAGCCCGTTCCGTCGTTGTCCATTCGGCGATTATATTATTATCCTCCAGCAATACCTGGTGTTTCCAGGGATGCACCTCTTCAAGATCGTGATCGTACGATGAGGACGCCGTCATAAGGTTCGCTGAAACAGGGCCCGTTACAGGCATAAGTTCCGTGACATGACCATTCCTGTAGGCAGGCATATTAACTGCAAAGCCATATATCCGGTCTGAAAGATAGCGATCGCTCAACCCCGGCTTTGTCACAGGAAATACACGTACCATGGAATGCGGCCTGTGCACCGTGGGGGTTTTGGTTGTGAGAAGCGGAGCAACACCTCCAATGTTTGGATCAACAAACCTGGTAACATCCCCGTTCCTGCAGGAGACCGTTAAGATCATCATCAGAAGCAGCAGTTCCTTAATTTTAACATGCATAACTTCAAGGTTTTAGTTTAGGAATATAATATTCATTCCGACTGGCAGTATTTCCCGGACCAGCAGGAGTGAAATCATGAGGTTCCGGTAATACTGGCCTGTACAAAATGGAAAGTTAATGATTTCCGGTTAATCTTCCATCGGAAAACAGCAATGCAGGCTCAGATTAATAAAAGAAATATCTGCCCGGAACCATAACGCAATATGGAACTTATTTAAAATAAATCAGTCAAAGGACTGAAATATATAATATTTATCACATTTTTAAATGTATTAATAACATTTTATAATATTTTTACTGTTTTTTCTTAAATATTATAAATTTTGATTATATTGCAGCACTTTAAAAATGCCAAAGCAGGGGTTGAACAAATTTAAATGCCATGAAATATCAGACAGACACCATACAGATCTCATGCAAATCCGAGATGCTCAGTAAGGAGGAGATGATCGACTTCATAAAAACCGACTTCACAAGAAGGCTTGCAAATGAACTGAGCATTGTTAAAGTTTCGGCGCCGGTGATGGTACCTGACGGGACAGGCATCAATGATGATCTCAACGGCATAGAAAGACCGGTAAGTTTTCCGGTAAAGGCGCTGAACAATCAGAAGGCTGTTATAATTCAGTCCCTTGCCAAGTGGAAAAGGATGAGGCTCAAGTATTATGACATCGAGCCCGGAAAAGGTATTCTTACAGATATGCGTGCATTGAGACCCGACGAGCAAATGAGCCCTATTCATTCAATATATGTCGACCAGTGGGACTGGGAAAAATGCATTCTTCCCGAACAGAGGAATCTAAGGTTGTTGAAGTTAACAGTTGAATCCATCTACAAATCGATCAGGGAAACAGAGGAAGTTCTTTTCGGTAAATACTCCTGGCTGTTGCCCCAGCTGCCTGCCGATATAACATTCATTCACGCTGAGGAACTGCTTAGGCTGTACCCCCGGCTGACTCCAAAACAGCGCGAGAATGAGATCGCCAGAAAGTTCGGGGCTGTTTTTATCATCGGCATAGGCCACAACCTCAGCAATGGTCTGCCTCATGATGGAAGGGCACCGGATTACGATGACTGGAGCTCGCCGAATGAGGATGGTTATTTCGGCCTTAATGGTGATATTATTTTCTGGAACCCTGCATTGAATTCAGCCCTCGAAATGTCTTCAATGGGGATCCGCGTCGACAGGCCGGCAATGGAACGTCAGCTTAAAATAAGCGGATGCGAGGACAGGAAAAAATTACTGTTTCACAGCATGCTTCTCTCCGGTCAGCTTCCATTAAGCATCGGAGGCGGCATCGGACAATCACGGTTGTGCATGTTCCTGCTCCGCAAGACCCATATTGGCGAGGTCCAATCTAGCATCTGGCCCGAAGAAGTCATGAGGCAACACCAGGATGATGAGATCAAGCTTCTGTAACCTTGATTTTAAAACGTTGTTCCCGGTTTAATTATAAAATAGTACTATCTTATCCTCAAAGGCTTTACTTCGTCTGAATTCATTTCATACGGCAGTTCATACACCCTGTTCCCTTTTTTGTTTGAGAAATACAATTTCGATACAGAAAACTTATCAGCATCCCCGTCTGCCCAAAAAGCATAGAAATCTTTGTGTGCGTTAACCGGCCTCCTGACATACGAATTATTACGCAAACTTTTTTCCGTTAAATTACGCATTTTCTCCCAGGTTTTCCCTTCATCCCTGCTCACCCAGGATGCAACTTCCCCGCCGGTTCCGTACTTCTGAGGACCCGGTTGCGTGGGACCTATTATCCTCCACATTTTTCTTTCAATGTATAACGATCCCATATCGTAATTATGTGTCGACTCGCATACTTTGCTGAAGCACCATGATCCTTCCTTCCATCTGACTATAAACCATTCCCTGGGATCACCTGACGGGCCGGGCATAAAATTACGGCTTACAATTACCAGGATGACCGGATTTCCTGATCTGTCAAAATTTATGTCGTTGATATAAACAAGCCGGCCCGCGGCTTCGTAATCTCTCACAAGGGCCTCATTGTGCGGATCGTCAAGAGGTAATTCCAGCGTACATCCCCTGATTGAGCACCATGTTTTACCCATATCATCTGTCTGGGCAAAATAGATATTGGTCCTTTTATCTACAATTCCTTCAGGATGGTAGTTAAATGCAGTTACTATTCTCGTCCCTTGATTATTTGAGACCTGATAGTGGCCTCCGAAGCCTGCAAGTTTCTGATCGTCAGTCCATACTTTTCCATCGATACTGACCGAATAATATAGTTCGCGTCCGGCAGTATATTTTGTAAACAGATAGATAAATCCTTTTCCGGAAATCCACCAGGGCTGGGGATAGGTCATCTCTCCTTCTTTTATCGGGTTAAATTTATCAATTGAATAAGGCTCGGCGCTTCTGAAAATAAACCCCGGGCGGGAACGCCCCCTGCCGCTTATAAAAACCCAGATAAAGCCATTGTCATCAACAGCCAGCGAAGCATTATCATGAGGATCATCCACTCCGCCTTTGTCGTACACTATAACAGGTTTTAACACCCTGTGAGTACGGTGGTCATAACAACCTGCCATAATCAGTAAATGTCTCTCCGATGCTTCAGTGGTACCGCCGTAAACAAAGAATGTCTTTTTTTCCTGTTCAACATAAACCGCTACAGGAATATGATCAGCCGTGTATGTTCCAAGGCCACCGGAGTATTTATCGCCATACTCCGAAAACTGGCCAAGCGTGAACCATATTCCCCTGTAGCCGGCAGCTTTTGGATTCTGTGCCACTGCCTCTGTGTGAAAAACAATAAGAAACAGGAGATATGACAAAATAGCGATTTTTGAAATTTTCCATTTCATAATACATTTATTTTCAACAGGATCGTTATTACTATATCAACTCCGGCAAATTAATTTTCCGGAAACATTATACAAAATTGAAGAAATTACAGTGATTTTATTTGATATTTTAAAAAATTAAATACTTTTGTCATTCAATTTAAATTAAAAGTGAACAAAACTTTAATACATATTATCGTCCTCGTCCTCATTCTTGCCTGTTCTGAGTGATCCGGGAATAATATGTAGTATAAATATACAGAAGCTTTCCGGATCGGTCGGAAAGCTTTTTTTTTAATATAACCATCACTGATATGAATCATAGTTTAAGAAGTTTGCGGACCATTACGGGAAGGAACATGGCAGGAGCAAGAAGTCTCTGGAGGGCAAACGGAATGAAGGAGGAGCATTTCGGGAAACCTGTATTTGCCATAGTGAATTCTTTCTCGCAGTTTGTGCCTGGTCATGTTCATCTTCACAACGCCGGCCAGTTCATAAAACAAGAGATTGAAAAGCAAGGGTTCTTTGCCGGTGAGTTCAATACCATTGCCATCGACGACGGTATTGCCATGGGTCATGAAGGCATGCTGTACTCGCTTCCATCCAGGGAGATTATTTCAGACAGCGTCGAGTATGTCTGCAATGCACATTGTGTTGATGCAATGATCTGTATCACTAACTGTGACAAGATCACGCCGGGAATGATGATGGCAGCAATGCGTCTTAATATACCGACGGTATTTGTTTCGGGAGGTCCCATGGAAGCAGGCAGGCACAAGGACAAAAGCCTTGATTTGATTGATGCAATGGTTTATGCAGCCGACAAGTCAGTTTCGGATGATGAGCTCGCAGAAATTGAGCTCTCAGCCTGCCCGACATGCGGATCGTGCTCGGGGATGTTCACTGCCAACTCCATGAACTGCCTCAATGAAGCAATAGGGCTTGCACTTCCGGGGAACGGGACGATTCTGGCCACTCACAGGAACAGGGGAAAATTGTTTAAAAAGGCTGCAGACCTTATTGTTGAGCTGTCACAAAGATATTATTTGCAGGGTGATGAGAGCATTCTTCCGCGTTCCATTGCCACTAGAAACGCATTTCTTAACGCAATGTCACTTGATATTGCAATGGGTGGCTCAACCAACACCGTACTTCACCTCCTGGCCATCGCTCATGAGGCCGGCGTGGATTTTACCATGAGAGATATTGATAAACTCAGCCGCAAGATTCCGAATATATGTAAAGTCTCTCCCAGTTCCCGCTTCCATGTTCAGGATGTAAACAGGGCCGGCGGAATTCTCTCTATTATGGGTGAGCTTGAACGCAATGGTCTTATTGACAGTACAGTTAAGCGGATCGACTATCCATCTCTCCATGAAGCAATTAAGGAATGGGATCTGATGAGCGCCGGTTGCAAACCTGAAGCTATCGGGTTTTACAGAAGCGCCCCTGCAAACATCAGGAGCCTTGAGCTGGGAACTCAGGATAATTATTACGAGTCCGTTGACAACGACAGAAAAAACGGATGTATCAGAAGTGTGGAAAATGCATATAGCTCAGAAGGAGGACTGGCTGTTCTGTACGGCAATATTGCCAGGAACGGGTGCATTTTGAAGACAGCCGGAGTGGATCAGTCCCTCTTCAGCTTTAAAGGACCGGCAGTCATATTTGAATCTCAGGAAGATGCGGTCGATGGGATTCTCGGCGGAAAGATCAGGGAAGGGGATGTCGTTATTATAAGGTACGAGGGACCAAAAGGGGGACCCGGAATGCAGGAGATGCTTTACCCCACTTCATATCTGAAATCAATGGCACTTGACAGGAAATGTGCGCTTATTACCGACGGAAGGTTTTCCGGTGGTACTGCAGGATTGTCGATCGGACATGTTTCCCCCGAAGCTGCTTCGGGAGGTGAGATAGCTCTCCTTGAAGAAGGTGACATAATCGAGATAGACGTCATAAAACGTGAAATAAACGTACATCTGACAAAACAAATGTTAAACGAAAGAATGGAAAAGGAAACAGGTAAAGGTAACGCTGCATTCAGGCCTGCCGGCAGGAGCAGGAACGTCCCGTTTTCTCTGCAGGCCTACGCCTCAATGGTCAGCTCAGCTGATACCGGGGCCGTAAGAATGCTGCAGTAAGCATGGGACAGGCTCACGGAAGTCAAATGACAAGCTTTACCAGGAAAGAAAACATTTCAAATTTTAGAGGAGAATTTATATAAACAAGTTATGAAAGCTGTAAAGAGAGAAACTGGAAGTAAAGGCAGGCAGGTTAACGGATCTGAAAATATCTCGGGAGCTGAAGCACTCCTTAAGAGTCTGATTGAAGAGGACGTTGATACTATATTCGGATATCCCGGAGGGGCTATCATGCCTGTGTACGACAAGCTTCTCGATTATGAACACAAGATAAAGCACATCCTTACCCGTCATGAGCAGGGTGCTGCCCATGCTGCCCAGGCGTATGCGATGGTTACTGGAAAAACCGGTGTCTGCTTTGCCACTTCAGGACCGGGAGCCACTAATCTGATTACCGGCATAGCCAATGCATACCTCGATTCCGTGCCCATGGTGTTTTTTACAGCCCAGGTAGTAGCCGGTCTTATAGGAACAGATGCATTTCAGGAAACAGATATTCTTGGTGTATCAATGCCTGTAACCAAATGGAACGCCCAGATCAAAAGGCCTGATGAGATCCCCGAAACCATAGCAAAGGCTTTCTACATAGCACGTTCCGGGCGTCCCGGACCGGTGCTGGTAGATATTGCCAAGGATGCACAGTTCGAAAAGCTGGACTACCAGTACAAAAAATGCACTTACATAAGAAGTTACAACCCCAATATTCCGCTTAACACAAGAGCTGTTGAATCAGCTGCGATCATGATAAACCATGCTGAGAAACCACTGATTCTTGCCGGTCACGGTGTGCTTATTTCGGGTGCCGAAAAAGAACTCAGGGAATTTGCTGAAAAAGCCGGTATACCGGTTGCATTAACGCTGCTTGGACTCTCGGCCTTTCCTGCCGGTCACCGCCTTTATACGGGTATGCTCGGGATGCATGGAAATTACGGACCCAACCTGCTTACGAATGAAGCTGACCTGATTATTGCGATAGGAATGCGGTTTGACGACAGGGTAACCGGAAACCTGAAAAAGTATGCAAAGAACGCCAGGATAATCCATATTGAGATAGATGCGGCCGAGATAAATAAAAATGTCCAGGTTGATCTTGAAATAAACAATGATGCCAAAGACGTTCTCAAATACCTGATCTCTCTGGTTAATGAGAAATCGAATGAAAAATGGGTCAGGGAATTCAGGATATGTGACCGGATAGAATATGAAAAGGTAATAAAGCAGGAAACAAAACCGGAAAACGGCAAGCTGAAAATGGGTGAGGTGGTAAGAATAGTATCTGAACTTACTGAAGGTGATGCAATTGTTGTCACAGATGTGGGGCAAAACCAGATGTCGGTGGCCAGATATTATAAATTCACACAGCCATGTTCACTGGTCACATCCGGTGGGATGGGCACTATGGGATTCGGACTTCCTGCCTCCATAGGCGCTAAAACAGGAATGCCCCAAAAGCAGGTGATAGCTTTCATCGGAGACGGTGGTTTTCAGATGACCATACAGGAACTCGGTACAATTCTTCACTACAACATTCCTGTTAAAATTATTCTTCTTAACAATACATTCCTCGGTATGGTAAGGCAATGGCAGGATATGTTCTTCAACAAAAGATATGCATCAACCGAACTGATTAATCCTGACTTTACCGCTATAGCAGCTGCTTACGGCATATCGTCAAAAAGAATCTCCGAAAGAAGTGAGCTGAAAAGTTCGATCGAAGAAATGCTTGCAGCTGACGGCCCGTACATACTGGAGGTACTGATTGACAAGGAAGCAAATGTACTGCCAATGATTGAACCGGGATCATCAGTATCGGAAATGACTTTATCCTATAAAAGCAAAAACTGAAAGATATGAAGAAGGAATTTACAATATCTCTGTTCACCGAAGATCATATAGGAATCCTGAACCAGATTACAATAATACTTACAAGAAGGCAGATAAACATTGAAAGTATAACGGCTTCAGAGTCAGCCGTAAAAGGTGTTAAGATCCTTACCCTTGTTGTACTTGCCTCAGAGGAGATGGTACAGAAGGTCGCCCGTCAGTTCCAGAAGCTTATAGACGTGCTTAAGGTATTTGTGCATACCTCCGATGAGATTATTTATCAGGAACTGGCCCTGATCAAGGTTTCAACAAAAAACATCATGTCGGGAAACATTATAGATAACATTGTCCGTTCCCATCATGCACGAATTCTGGAAATTACTCCCGAATTCAGCGTGATCGAAAAAACAGGGCACAGGGAGGAAATAACCCGCCTGCTGCAGGAACTGGAACCTTACATGGTGTTGCAATTTGTCAGGTCAGGAAGGGTTGCAATCACCAGACAGGTCAAGGAGTTAAATACTTACCTGAAGGAGATGGATGAAGCCAACCGTGACAGGTCTGAAATACTTAACTGATTAAAAAATAATATTTATAATAATACATTAACCAGGAATAAAACAATCAACAAATGGCAAAAATCGATTTTGGCGGTGTTATAGAAAATGTGATCACAAGGGAAGAATTCCCCCTCTCAAAAGCCAGGGAGGTGCTTAAAAACGAAGTGGTAGCTGTTATTGGCTACGGAGTTCAGGGTCCGGCTCAGGCGCTGAATATGAAAGACAACGGCATAAGGGTTATTGTAGGACAGGCTCCGGAATTCAAATCTGACTGGGACAGGGCAGTAGCTGACGGTTTTATACCGGGAGAAACATTATTCCCGGTTGAGGAGGCTGCAGAAAAAGGGACCATTATCCAGTATCTTGTTTCGGATGCAGCCCAGAGAGAGTTATGGCCACGACTCAAACCCCGTCTGAAAAAAGGAGACGCCCTGTATTTTTCTCACGGATTTTCGATAACCTACAAAGAACATACCGGGGTAGTGCCCCCCGGTGATATTGACGTTATCCTTTGCGCTCCCAAGGGATCCGGAACAAGTGTAAGAAGGAACTTTCTTGCAGGCTCGGGAATAAACTCAAGTTATTCGGTATTTCAGGATTTCACAGGCAGGGCAACAGAGCGGGTCCTGGCCCTGGGGATCGCCATTGGCTCAGGATATCTGTTCCCCACAACTTTTGAGAACGAGGTTTTCTCAGACCTGACGGGAGAAAGAGGGGTACTTATGGGCGCTCTTGCAGGTATAATGGATGCACAGTATCAGGTTTTGCGTGAAAACGGACATTCTCCTTCAGAAGCGTTCAATGAAACTGTTGAGGAGCTGACCCAGAGTTTGATACGTCTTGTTGACGAAAAAGGTATGGACTGGATGTATGCCAATTGCAGCGCTACTGCCCAGAGGGGAGCCCTCGACTGGCGTCCCAGATTCAGGGATGCAACACTTCCGGTTTTTACCGAACTATACAGGAAAGTAAAATCAGGAGAAGAGTGCGTGAGGGTATTAAAATCAACCGGATCGCCAGACTACAGACAGGTACTTGATGCAGAGCTGAAAGAACTTGGAAGCTCCGAGTTATGGAAAACCGGAGCAGCAGTCAGGAAACTCAGACCGGGAAACCAATAACAAATAAAAAAGTATATGGAAGAGAAGATCTACATTTTCGATACCACCTTAAGGGATGGTGAACAGGTACCGGGATGTCAGCTTAATACAGTTGAGAAGATCGAAGTAGCCAGGACGCTTGAAGAACTTGGGGTAGACATAATTGAGGCTGGTTTCCCAATCTCAAGTCCCGGGGATTTCAAATCCGTAGTCGAGATCTCAAAAGCTGTCACAAACCCTGTCATATGTGCACTGACCAGGGCCGTCAAAAAAGACATTGAAGTAGCAGCCGAAGCTCTTCAGTACGCCCGAAAAAAAAGAATACACACAGGGATAGGAGTATCATCCTATCACATCAAATACAAAATAAAAACTACTCCCGAAGAGATCATAAAAAGGGCAGTGGATGCTGTGAAGTATGCAAGAAAATTCGTTGACGATGTTGAGTTTTATGCCGAAGATGCCGGAAGAAGCGAAAACGAGTATCTTGGACGGGTAATTGAGGCTGTGATCAGGGCAGGCGCAACCGTGGTGAACATACCGGATACAACCGGTTATTGCCTTCCGGAAGAATACGGAGAAAAAATAAGATACCTTAAAGAAAACGTACCGAATATAAACAAGGCAATTATTTCCACGCATTGCCATAATGACCTCGGAATGGCTACAGCCAACACCATTATGGGATTATTAAACGGTGCCAGGCAGGCTGAAGTAACGATAAACGGAATCGGAGAAAGAGCAGGCAACACGTCGCTGGAGGAGGTGGCCATGATCATAAAAAGCCATCATTCTATGAAACTGAAAACAGATATTAATTCAAAGCTTATTTTCAGGACGAGCAGGCTTGTGTCATCGCTTATGAGCATGCCTGTTCAGGCAAATAAAGCCATCGTTGGCAGGAATGCTTTTGCCCATTCTTCAGGCATCCACCAGGACGGGGTACTTAAATACAGGGAAAACTATGAGATAATTGATCCAAAGGAAGTCGGAATAAAAGAATCCTCGATAATTCTTACCGCCCGGAGCGGACGCGCAGCCCTGAATCACAGACTGGAACTCCTGGGCATAAAGCTTGGAAAGGAAGAACTGGATGACATTTATCATCGCTTCCTCCTTCTTGCTGATAAAAAGAAAGAGATCAATGACGAGGATATTAAAATTCTCGCCGGAGAAGTCTCATCGGGGGAAAAAGCGCTGAAACTTGAGCTTTTGCAGGTAACCTGCGGAAAATCAGCGATTCCGGTGGCAACGGTTGGCATCAGAATAAACGGTGAAGTTCACACATCAACCGCTTCGGGCAACGGGCCCATTGATGCCGCCTTTACTGCCGTAAAACACCTTATCAGCAAGACGGTACACCTCGAAGAATTTCTTATTCAGGCAATCACAAAAGGAAGTGACGATATTGGCAAAGTTCATATCCAGATCGAACATCAGGAAAAGATCTATTACGGATTTTCAGCGAATACTGATATCATTACTGCCTCAGTTGAGGCATTTATAGATGCAATCTCAAAAATAAAATAATACTATGGTTAATACTGCAGTACAGTAAAGAGCCGGGCAGACCTCCATGGCAAGCTTTGCAAGAGAACATCAGGAGACTCAGCAAACGATAAATCCGGATGGAGCTGCGGATAAATAAAAAGAAATAAGCTATAATGGAACCTAAGACATTATTTGATAAAATCTGGGATGCTCACGTGGTAAAATCTATTGAAGGAGGACCCGATGTTCTCTACATCGACCAGCATTTCATTCATGAAGTTACGAGCCCACAGGCATTTGAGGGCCTGCGGCAAAGAGGTCTTTCCGTCTTCCGGCCCGGAAAGACTCTCGCTACCGCTGACCATAATATACCAACCTGCGACCAGGACCAGCCAATACGTGATGAACTTTCAAGGAAGCAGGTTGAAAAGCTTGCTGAAAACTGCAAAGCTCACGGGATAAAATATTTCGGACTGAACCATCCTTCAAACGGAATCGTCCATGTCATAGGTCCCGAACTTGGTTATACACGACCCGGAATGACAATAGTCTGTGGCGACAGTCATACTTCGACACACGGAGCATTTGGAGCAATAGCTTTCGGTATCGGCACCAGCGAAGTTGAAATGGTACTTGCAACCCAATGCATACTTCAGCCAAAACCCCGGAAGATGAGAATCAATGTCAACGGCAGCCTGAAAAAAGGAGTCACGGCAAAGGATCTTATTATGTATATCATATCTCAGCTTTCAACCGGAGGAGCCACAGGATATTTTGTTGAATATGCCGGACAGGCTGTAAGAGAGCTTTCAATGGAAGGAAGAATGACCGTATGCAATATGAGTATTGAGATGGGCGCGCGTGGAGGCTTAATAGCTGCCGATGAAGTCACATTCAGATACCTGCAAAATGCATCCGGGCATCTGGAAAAGAAAAACGCTGATCCATTGGCCACGGACCCGGAATGGTTCAAAAGTGATCCCGGTGCTCATTTTGACCGTGAATACACATTCGACGCAGACCTGATAGAACCCATGATAACTTACGGCACAAATCCGGAAATGGCCGTGGCAGTAACTGATTCCATACCGGTTGCGGACAATATGAGTGCCGAGAAGTCGGAATCTTTTCGGAAATCCCTTGATTATATGGGATTCGCTCCGGGAATGAAACTGACCGGGCATCCGGTGGATTACATATTTGTTGGAAGTTGTACAAACGGAAGAATTGAGGATCTGAGAGATTTCGCAGGTATCGTCAGGGGAAGAAAAAAAGCTCCCGGCATTACTGCCCTCATTGTTCCCGGATCAAAAATGGTGGAACAGCAGGCGATAAATGAAGGGCTGGCCAACATACTGGAAGAAGCAGGCTTTGAACTGAGGCAGCCAGGATGTTCATCCTGCCTTGCAATGAACGATGATAAAATCCCCCCCGGTAAATATGTAGTATCTACCTCTAACCGGAATTTTGAAGGTCGTCAGGGACCCGGAGCAAGAACTTTACTGTCAAGCCCTTTAACCGCTGCTGCTGTAGCAATAACCGGATTTATTGCCGATCCCCGTGATTTTATTGTTTGATAAATCTTTAATCAGATCGCAAATGTCAAAAGAGAAATTTCAGGTACTTGAATCAACGTGCGTTCCGTTGCCCTTTGAAAATGTGGATACCGATCAGATAATTCCGGCCAGATTTTTAAGCGCAACTTCCAGAGACGGATTTGGTGAAAACCTTTTCCGCGACTGGAGATACGACAAGTCGGGCAAACCAAACGGGGAGTTTATCCTCAATAACCCGCTTTACGGTGGAAAAATACTTGTGGCAGGAAAGAATTTCGGAAGCGGATCGAGTCGTGAACACGCTGTATGGGCAATATATGATTTTGGTTTCAGAGCAGTGGTATCAAGTTTCTTCGCCGACATATTCAGGAACAATGCTCTTAATAACCGGCTTCTACCTGTAATAATACCCGAAAAAAATCTTCAGGCCCTGCTCTCTGAGGTTATTAATAACCCTCAAACCATGGTAAAGATCGATCTTGAAATGCAGACTTTAAAGATTGTTCCGGATGGCGAGCCCCTGTCTTTTGATATAAACCCGTACAAAAAAGAGTGCCTGCTACAGGGCCTTGACGATATTGATTACCTCCTTGGCATCAGGGATCTTATCACAACTTTTGAAAACAACAAAAGATACTGACATGAGAATAGAATTAATGGACACCACCCTTCGTGACGGAGAACAGACACAGGGTGTTTCATATTCGCCTCTTGAGAAACTCCATATAGCAAAACTTCTTCTCAAAGAGGTTCAGGTCGACAGGATTGAGGTAGCGTCGGCCCGAGTTTCCTCCGGTGAATTTGAAGCTCTTAAAAAGATCACTGAATGGGCACGAGAAAACAATCTGCAGAGAAGAGTTGAAGTGCTTGGATTCGTGGACGGAGATGTCTCTCTGAAATGGATACACAATGCGGGGGGCAAAGTAATAAATCTTTTGTGCAAAGGATCTCTGCGCCATCTTGAAAAACAACTCCGGAAGACACCCGGGCAGCATGTTGATGACATCAGAGCCATAGTCAAAAGAGCAGAAGAACTGGATATGCATGTTAATCTCTATCTTGAAGACTGGTCAAACGGCATGATCAACTCACAGGACTATGTCTTCTTCATGATCGATTCGCTGAAAAATGAAAAGATTGAAAGATTCATGCTTCCGGATACCCTGGGGATACTGAACCCGGAGGAGACGTTTTCCTTCTGCCGGCTTATGGTTGACAGATACCCCTCGCTCCATTTCGACTTTCATCCTCATAATGACTACGATATGGCTGTTGCCAATATTTTTTCTGCCGTCAGGGCCGGAATCAAAGGTGTGCATACTACCGTTAATGGTCTGGGCGAACGAGCAGGAAATGCCCCTCTCTCAAGCGTTGTAGGTGTTCTGAGCGACCAGCTTAAGGTTGAAACGGGGGTCAACGAATCTGAAATAACCAAGGTAAGCAAGCTTGTTGAAACATTCAGTGGTATAAGAATCCCTGTAAACAAACCCATCATCGGAGAAAACGTTTTCACCCAGACATCAGGGGTTCATGCCGACGGCGACAGCAAGGATAATCTTTATTACAACAATCTGCTGCCGGAACGATTCGGCAGAAAAAGAAAATATGCACTTGGAAAACAATCAGGCAAGGCAACCATAAAGAAGAACCTTGAAGAAATCGGACTGAACCTTAGCCCTGAATCATTGGCAAAGGTCACCCAGAGAGTCATTGAACTGGGCGACAAAAAGGAGAATGTAACACCCGAAGATCTTCCTTTCATTATATCTGATGTACTCGGGAACGACAGGACGGATTACAAAATATTCATTAAAAACTATTCGCTTTCGCTGTCGTACGGATTGAAACCTTTTGCCAGTGTCCAGATTGATATTGACGGCAGTCTATACCAGGAAACATCCTCAGGCGACGGACAATATGACGCTTTTATGAAAGCCCTCCGGAAAATCTATGACCAGCTTGGAAAGGAACTTCCTCTTCTGACAGACTATGAGGTTTCAATACCCCCTGGCGGAAAAACAGACGCACTTGTTGAAACGCTTATTACATGGAACTACAGGGAAAGGGAATTCAAAACAAAAGGCCTGGATGCAGACCAGACAGAGTCGGCGATCAAAGCCACCGAAAGGATGCTGAATATTATTGAAGGGCTCAATGGTAATGGAAATGAGAAACATGCCGCCAAGATTCAGAGAATAATTTTAACATAACAAGTTCAGATCAACACATTTAATTATTATGAATAAAACTTACAACATTGCAGTGATCCCGGGTGACGGAACAGGGCCGGAAGTTGTAAGGGAAGGCAGAAAAGTCCTTTCCGCCGCAGCTTCAAAGTTCGGTTTTAAAATGAATTATGAGAATTTCGATTTCGGAGGCGATCGCTATCTGAGAACCGGTGAGATACTGCCTGACTCTGCTCCGGAGCAGCTTAAAAAATTCGACTCTATCTTTCTGGGCGCAATCGGACATCCCGACGTTAAGCCAGGAATCCTGGAAAAAGGGATCCTGCTGAGACTCCGCTTTGAACTTGATCAATACATCAATCTGAGGCCTGTAAAGCTCTATCCCGGAGTTGCCACCCCTCTCAAAGACAAGGGTCCGGAACATATTGATTATGTTGTTGTAAGGGAAAATTCAGGAGATGTATACACAGGCAGCGGGGGTGTAACCATGAAAGGAACACCTCACGAGGTTGCAATGCAGAATATGGTGTACTCACGCATGCAGGTCGAGCGTTGCCTGCGATACGCATTTGAATATACTGAAAAAAGGAACCGCAAAAAAACACTTGCACTCTGCGGCAAGACAAACGTCTTAACATATGTATTCGACCTGTGGGAAAGGGCGTTCCATGAGATTGGCGAAGCTGAACACCCTGATATCAAACGTGAATATTATCATGTTGATGCGACATGTATGTGGATGGTCAAGAATCCCGAATGGTTCGATGTTATTGTTACAACAAACATGTTCGGGGATATTATAACTGACCTCGGAGCAATTACTCAGGGAGGTATGGGAATCGCAGCAGGAGGGAACATAAATCCGGAAGGAGTCTCAATGTTTGAACCTATAGGAGGCTCTGCACCAAAATATACAGGTAAGAACATCATAAATCCGCTGGCTGCCATTGCCTGCGGAGGAATGATGCTTGAGCATCTCGGAGAGCAACAGGCCGCAATAGCTGTGGAAAATGCAATAATGGATGTCACGGCAAATAAACTAAAGGACCTTTCCGCAGGAAAAATGGGGTACTCAACCTCCGAAGTCGGCGATCTTGTGGCTGAAAGAATTGCAAAATGAAAAATACGATAAGTAGTCTTCCCCTCTGATCAGAAAGAGAAATACAGATGACTGAAGATAAGCAGAGAAAGTCAGACCATAAACATTTAAAAATTTCAGATATCCGGTAATAATTATCAAAAAAATTCGTAAATTTGCATCGAAAATTATAAAAAATGTACTCATATCGGTCACATCATCATCATTTTCACACTTGCTCTCAGGCGAGATGAAAATGGTATAAGACATATTCATAATATCATTAACCCGTCTGAGCAGATCAGGCGGGTTTTTTTATTCTGCCGGGTCTGCCGGACAAACAACAAAAAATAATGAGTAAACTAAAAATCGCAATTCAGAAGTCGGGCAGGCTTAATGAGAACTCACGCAGGCTGCTTGATGAATGTGGAATAAAGATCTCCAATGGGGCAAATGTCCTTAAATCAACTGCGGGAAACTTCCCTATTGAGGTTCTGTTCCTTCGGGACGATGATATCCCGCAATATGTTGAACAACAGGTGGCTGATATAGGTATTCTGGGTGAAAATATGGTAAAAGAAAAGAACAAGGATGTTCTCATACTCGAGCAACTTGGCTTTGCACACTGCAGACTGAGCCTGGCAATACCAAAGGAAGATGTGTTCACCGGGCCGGAATATTTTCAGAACAAAAAGGTAGCCACCAGCTATCCCAGGCTACTCTCCGGCTACTTCTCGGAAAATAACATCGAAGCCACAATAGAGGAGATAAGCGGCAGTGTGGAAATTGCCCCGGGCATCGGGCTTGCCGATGCAGTATGCGATATCGTCAGCTCAGGAAGCACACTGATGACCAACGGCCTCCGCGAAGTGATAACCATACTTAAAAGCCAGGCAGTACTTATCGGGAATAAAAATCTCGACAGCGAAAAGCAGAAAATTCTGAATAAATTGATCTTCAGAATTAAAGCCGTGAAAAATGCACGGGAAAACAAGTATATACTGCTAAATGCCCCTGAAACAGCTATAACAGAGATATGCAACATCCTTCCAGGAATGAAGAGCCCTACAATTCTTCCTCTGGTTGAAAAAGGCTGGTGCAGCCTGCACTCTGTTGTAAGGGAGGATGACTTCTGGGAAAGAATAAACAGGCTGAAGAAGGCAGGTGCTGAAGGCATTCTCGTAATACCTATTGAAAAAATGATATTGTGATGAAAACTTTTGTAAATCCCTCCTTAAGTTCCTGGCCATCGCTGTGTGAAAGACCATTAATGGACAGTTCAGGACTGGAAGTAATTGTTAAGGAGATTCTTCAGAAAGTGAGGAATGAAGGTGACAAGGCGTTATTTGAACTGACAGCAAAATTTGAAGGTGCAATACTTCCGGCATTATCCGTCCCGTATTCAGTGGTTGCTGAATCTGAACAGATGGTGCCGGCGGCTATGAAAAAAGCACTTGAAACAGCAAAAGCAAATATTGAAAAATTCCATTCTGCACAGCTTTGTGACGAAGAAGCAATTGAGACCTTCCCCGGTGTGAGGTGCTGGAGAAAAACCGTTCCCCTGGAAAGAGTCGGCCTGTACATTCCCGGTGGTAACGCGCCACTGTTCTCCACCGTGATGATGCTGGCCATTCCGGCAAAAATTGCGGGATGCAAAGAAATAATGATCTGCACCCCTCCCGGAAAGGGCGGCGAGGTAAATCCGCTGATACTCTATGCTGCAATGATATCAGGAGTAACAAAAGTATTCCGGGTGGGTGGTGCTCAGGCTGTTGCAGCAATGGCCTTCGGTACCGGCTCCATCCCTAAAGCTGACAAGATTTTCGGACCTGGAAACCAGTATGTTACAAAAGCCAAGGAACTTGTGCAGTCAGAGGGAATTCCTATTGATGTACCGGCAGGACCCAGTGAAGTGCTGGTAATAGCTGACGATACTGCGGATCCATCGTTCGTTGCGGCAGATCTTCTTGCTCAGGCTGAACACGGCGTTGACAGTCAGGTTGTTCTTCTTTCAACAAGCAAAGAACTATTAACAGCTGTCGAATCAGAGATCAGAACGCAGGCAGAACTCCTTCCCAGAAAAGAAATAGCAGTAAAAGCTCTGGAAAACAGCCTGTCAGTGCAATTCAGCACACTTGAAGAATGCATTGACTTTAGTAATATGTACGCACCCGAACATCTTATCATCACAACGTCCGATCCTGAAATTCTGTCAGATAAAATAACAAATGCCGGTTCAGTATTTCTTGGAAAATACAGTTGCGAGAGTGCAGGAGACTACGCTACAGGAACAAATCATACACTTCCCACGAACGGATTTGCCAGGAGTTACAGCGGTGTAACAACAGACAGTTTCATGAAAAAAATATCATTTCAGGAACTGTCGGCTGAAGGTATCAGGAAACTGGGACCTGTAATTGAACTGATGGCGGAAGCTGAGCTCCTGACCGGTCACAAGAATGCTGTTACCTTAAGATTAAAATCACTGAAAGATGTTTGACCTCAACAATCTTGTAAGAGAAAATGTAAAGAACCTGGTACCCTATTCATGTGCCAGGGATGAGTTTCAGGGTCAGGAAGGCATATTTCTCGACGCCAATGAAAATCCATACGGCAACCTTAACAGATACCCCGATCCCTATCAGAAAGAACTAAAGGCAGAACTGGGCAGGATAAAAGAAATCCCGGTCGAAAATATCTTCCTCGGCAACGGCAGTGATGAAATCATTGACTTATGCTACAGGATCTTCTGCAGGCCGGGATCGGACACAGCTCTGGTTTTCACACCAACCTACGGTATGTATGAGGTATCTGCAGCTACTAACGATATCGGATTGATCAAAGTGCCGCTCGATAATAACTTTCAGATAGACATCGGCTCTTTAGGGTCACTTCTACAGAAACCTGATTTAAAACTGATGTTTATCTGCTCACCAAACAATCCTACAGGAAACTCAATGAGAATCAGCGACATTGAGTATATTTTATCAGAATTTAACGGTATGGTGGTCGTGGATGAAGCATATTCTGACTTCTCCGACAAGCCTTCCGTTAAGACCCTCTCCGGAAAATACCCGAATCTTATTGTGATGCAAACATTCAGCAAAGCCTACGGTATGGCTGCTGCAAGAATCGGAATAGCTTTTGCCGATCGTCCGGTTATTGCTTATCTCAACAAAATGAAGCCCCCGTACAACATCAGCACTATCAATCAGTCAGCCGTTTTGCAAAAACTGCGTAAAATGGATACTTTCAAAAAACAGGTAAGTCAGATAAAAAGTGAGAGAAAAAGACTGACCTTCAGTCTTGAAAAGATGAAGATCATCAGGCATGTATACCCTTCAGACGCCAATTTCCTGCTTGTCAGGACAGATAATCCGGAATTAATTTACAGAAAACTGATAAATCACAAGATAATCGTCAGGAACCGGCATAAAGTAGTCGCCGGATGCTTAAGAATAACAGTAGGAACAAGAAAAGAAAATGATAAATTGCTGCAAACTTTGCGCACCATTGAATTATGAAAAAAACACTGTTTATCGACAGGGATGGCACCATAATAACAGAACCCCGGGACGGAATTGTTGACAGTATGGAAGATCTCAGGTTCATGCCCGGAGTTATTTCAGCACTCTCAGCAATAGCCAGGGAAACAGACTTTGATCTTGTTATGGTATCAAATCAGGATGGCCTCGGCTCAGATATTTTCACCGAGGAAGTTTTCTGGCCTGCCCATAACAAAATCCTTCAGATTCTTCGTGATGAAGGTGTGGAATTTTCTGAGGTCTTTATCGACAGGACCCTGCCGGAAGATAACGCTCCCACGCGAAAACCGGGAACTGCAATGCTCACTTCATATCTGGCTCAGGGAATTGACCTGAAAGCCTCCTGGGTAATCGGCGACAGGATTACTGATCTTCAGCTGGCGCAAAACCTTGGCTGCAATGCAATATATTTAAGCAACAACAGGCATCCTCTGGCAGCTTTTAATACAATGGAATGGTGGGATATATATAAATTTCTGAAGGGTATGCCCCGGAAAGCCTGTATTGAAAGAAAAACCAGTGAGACTTCAATTACGATAGAACTGAATCTTGACGGTTCCGGAAAAAGCAACATCGATACCGGGATTAAGTTTTTGGATCACATGCTCAACCAGCTGGCCCGTCACGGAAGTGTTGACCTGTACATTCGTGCAACCGGTGACCTTGATGTAGATGAGCACCATACCGTGGAAGATGTTGCTTTGGTGCTGGGTGAAGCATTCCATGAAGCCCTGGGCAGCAAAAAGGGAATTGAAAGGTATGGCTTCCTGCTCCCGATGGATGATTGCCTGGCCCATGCAGCAATCGACTTCGGAGGAAGACCGTGGCTGGTATGGGATGCTGTGTTCAGAAAGGAAAAAACAGGCGATATGCCCGGTGAAATGTTTTTTCATTTCTTCAAATCGTTCAGCGATTCTGCAAAATGTAACATTTATATAAAGGCAGAAGGGGATAATGAGCACCATAAGGCTGAAGCAATCTTCAAGGCTTTTGCCAGATCAATTAAAATGGCGGTCTCTGAAACAGGCGATTACAAGCTACCTACAACCAAAGGGAAATTATGATTGCTGTCCTGAAATATAACGCAGGTAACATTCAGTCGGTCCGGAATGCTCTTAGCAGGCTGGGCTATGAAAATATAGTAACTGACAATAACGAAGATATTATGTCAGCAGACAAGGTTATAATACCCGGAGTTGGGCAGGCAGGCTCTGCGATGACATATCTGAAGCAAAGGGGGCTGGACAAAACTATCATTTCATTGACACAACCCGTTCTCGGCATATGCCTGGGACTTCAGATAATGTGCAGAGTCTCAGATGAAGGGAATACAAGAGGCCTCGGCATATTTGACACAGACGTAAAAAAATTTCCTCCGTCTGACAAGGTGCCGCATATGGGATGGAACAGTTTTACGGATCTCAGAGGTACCCTGTTCAACGGGATGGGCATGGAAGACAATGTTTATTACGTACACAGCTATTACGCAAAAATTTCCACTGACACGACTGCCATATGCAATTATATTCTGCCATTTTCTGCGGCATTGCAAAGATCAAATTTTTTTGCCGTGCAGTTTCATCCGGAAAAATCAGCAGATACCGGTAACAGGATTCTTGAAAATTTTCTTCAGCTATGAGAATAATTATTGCGATTGATATTATCGGAGGGAAATGTGTCAGACTGACAAAAGGAGATTATACCACAAAGAAGATTTACAGCAGCGATCCCCTTGAAGTTGCCCGACAGGTTGAAGACAGCGGCATCAGATATCTGCACCTGGTAGATCTTGACGGAGCGAGTGAAAAACGGATAGTGAATCTCAGAATTCTTGAGAAAATTGCATTGAAAACCTCTCTGCATATAGACTTCGGAGGCGGGATAAGATCTGAAGAAGATCTTAATGCAGCATTCGATTACGGAGCTTCTCAGGTCACGTGCGGAAGTGTTTCCGTGAATCAACCGCTTCTTTTTCTTGAGTGGCTTAAGAAGAAAGGAGCTGACAAAATAATTCTTGGTGCAGACAGCAAGGGCCGCATGGTAGCTACGGAAGGCTGGAAGGAAAGCCAGGAAAAAGACGTGGTAGAGTTCATAAAAGATTATCATTCAAAGGGTGTTTTATACACGGTCTGCACCGATATTGAAAAGGACGGTATGCTTGAAGGACCGTCACTGGATCTGTACAGGGAAATTAAAACAAAAGTGAAAGGGATCAATCTTATCGCAAGCGGAGGCATAACATCACTGAAGGATGTTGAAGAGCTCTCTGAAGCAGGTTGTGAAGGTGCAATAATAGGAAAAGCAATATATGAAGGAAAATTAAATCTTAAGGAGCTTAAGAAACTATGTTAAAAAAAAGAATAATTCCATGCCTTGACATCAAAGACGGAAGAACCGTTAAAGGAGTAAACTTTGTTGACATCCGTGATGCAGGAGATCCTGTTGAGCTTGCAAAACGCTATGTTGAAGAACGGGCCGATGAACTTGTGTTTCTTGACATCACAGCTACGATTGAAAACAGAAAAACTTTCACATCGCTTGTTGAAAGAATAGCTGCTGAAATAAACATACCATTTACTGTCGGAGGAGGAATAAATACTTCCGGCGACGTATCCGTCCTTATCAGCGCGGGAGCCGACAAGGTAAGTGTCAATTCAGCGGCAGTCCGGAATCCTGAACTGATAAGACAAATATCTGAACGATTCGGAAGCCAGTGTGTAGTTGTGGCAATTGACACCAAACTTGTTGGCAATGAATGGCTTGTTTTTACAGAGGGAGGAAGGAAGCCCACAACTCTCAGAGCGGTCGAATGGGCTGTCAAAGCTGAGAGCATGGGCGCCGGAGAGATACTGTTGACTTCTATGAACACCGATGGCACAAAGGCCGGTTTTTCAATCGGAATAACCCGCGAGGTTACAAAAAGTGTCAACATACCTGTTATTGCATCGGGTGGAGCAGGCACTATGGAACATTTCCTGGATGTTTTTGAAAAAACAAACTGCAGTGCTGCTCTCGCGGCAAGTATATTTCATTTCGGAGAGATATCAATACCTGATCTTAAAAAGTTCCTGGGTTCAAAGAATATAAGCGTAAGAAAATAATATACCCTTCGCGGTTCCCTGCAGATGCCTTCAGCCAATATATGCAATCTGTTTCATAGGCCTCTGCAGTGAACCACGATGACAAAAGTAAAATGGGGAAAAATGACATCAGAAATAAAAATGAGCACAGTCGATTTTAACAAAGGAGGGGGCCTTGTTCCTGTAGTTATACAGGACTATGGTACACTTGCCGTACTTATGGTGGGCTACATGAACAGCGAAGCCCTCGAAAAAACAATGATTGAAAAAAAAGTAACTTTTTTCAGCCGCAGTAAAAACAGATTGTGGACCAAGGGAGAAACCTCCGGCAACTTCCTTTATGTGAAAGAAATAACAGCTGATTGCGATAACGATGCCCTTCTGATAAAAGCAGATCCTGCCGGTCCGGTATGCCATACAGGCAACAGATCGTGCTTTGAAGAAGAAACTGTAAAAGGATTTCTTTATTCACTTGAACGTATTATCAATCAGCGAATCGATGAAAATGTCAGCGAATCATATACCAACAAGCTCTTCAGAAAGGGTATTAATAAAGTTGCGCAAAAGGTTGGTGAGGAAGCGATTGAAATGATCATTGAATCAAAAGACGATAACAGGGAATTATTTGAAAACGAAGCTGCTGATCTGCTTTATCATTTGATCATATTGTTAAAAGCCAAGGGATCGTCATTGCAGGATATAGAAAGAGTACTCTTCGCCCGTCACAGATAATTTTGGGAGAGACAACAGTTCAGGAATAGTAAAACACACATTATCAATACCTTATTTCTGTTTAACCAAATTATTAGAACTGTTTATGTATCAGGTTCTGGTTAAAAAAAATGAAGTATTTCAAGAAATTTATTTATTTATTTTTGGATTTATACAAAATAAATTAATTTTGTAAACCAACAAAGCAACAACATGACCACTGTTTACACATATTTTATCTCCTTTTTTTACTTCTTTTTTTATTTTAAAAAAGAATAAGGGGATAGTTGTATACAGGTTAGAAAAATATAATGCTGGCAAGGGTCCCCGAAAAAGGGACCCTTCTTTTTTTAATAGAATTATTGCAATGAAAATTTCAGTTCAGGGAGAAAAGGGTTGTTTTCATGAAGTTGCTGCGAGGCAGTACTTCCGGAATGATAATATTGAGATTGTCCCTTGCTCAACTTTTGACAACACCTTAAAGGCTGTCCTTGACGGTGAAGCAGAAATGGCCATTATGGCAATAGAAAATGCACGGTCAGGGAGCATTCTTTATAATTACACGCTGATCAGGGAATCAGGAATGAAAATATTGGGAGAGCACGACCTCAGGGTCAAACAGAATCTTATGGCCCTGCCCGGTCAGACGATAAACGATATAAGACAGATCAGATCACATCCTATTGCCTTATCTCAATGCATGGCTTTTCTGAACCATTATCCGGATATCACTCTTGTGGAATCGGACGACACTGCAGGCAGTGCAAGGCTCATTTCGGAAAAAAAGTTAAAAAAGATAGCTGCTATTGCACCCTCAAGTGCCGCTGAAATCTATGGCCTTGAGATACTTGCCCCAGGGATAGAAACATACCATAAGAATTACACACGCTTCCTTATCATAGGTACAGAAGACAAGGCAATAAACACCGGCAACAAGGTATCTATCTGCTTTGCTACCGGGCACAAACCCGGGTCCCTTGCAACGGTTCTTGTGAAGCTGGCAGAAATGAATATCAACCTTTCAAAAATTCAGTCAGTCCCAAGGCTTAACGGGGATTGGGAATATATGTTTTATCTTGATCTGGAACTTCCCGTAAATTCTGACATACGGGAAATACGGACAATTCTGGAAAAATACACCAGCAGTCTGGAAATTCTGGGCATATATAATAAAGGAGAAAAGCTTTATGAAAGTTGAACCGGCTGAACGTACGAATGTAGTCCAGGAATACTATTTTGCCTCAAAGCTGAGACAGATAGAAAACATGAAACTTTCGGGGACAGATGTGATCAATCTTGGTATCGGAAGCCCGGACATGCAGCCATCCGCGAATACCATAAGAAAGCTGAACGAAGAAGCAATCAAGCCTGATGTTCATGGTTATCAGAGTTACACAGGTATACCTGCTTTGAGGCAGGCCTTTGCTGAATGGTATCTTAAATACTTCAGCGTGGATCTTAATCCTGACAGTGAAATCTTACCCCTGATAGGCAGCAAGGAGGGTATCATGCATATTACTATGGCTTATGTCAATCCTGGAGATGAAGTACTGGTTCCAGATCCGGGATATCTTACATATTCAGCCGCAGCAAGGCTGGCAGGAGGCAGGGTAAGGTACTATGATCTTACGGCAAAATCGGGCTGGCGACCTGATATCAAAAAACTTGAAGACACAGACCTGTCAGGGGTGAAACTTATGTGGATAAATTATCCTCATATGCCGACAGGAACGAGAGCTTCCATGGACATGTTTGAGGCCCTTTCCGCTTTTGCAGTAAAGCACAATATCCTTTTATGCAATGATAATCCTTATAGTTTCATTCTCAATGATAAACGCCACAGCCTCCTCGCTGCCCAAAATGCCCGTGATTCTGCAATTGAGCTTAATTCACTAAGCAAGTCACACAATATGGCCGGCTGGCGTATAGGAATGGCTGCCGGTAACAGTGTGTACATAAAAAATATCCTCAAAGTGAAAAGCAATATGGATTCAGGAATGTTCCGTCCTCTGCAGATGGCAGCAGCAGAAGCGCTGAACAACCCTCCGGAATGGTACGACAGTATAAATGAAGTATACACGAACCGCAGAAAAATAGCTGAGGAGATCCTAAATATTATCGGTTGTGATTACGATAAAGACCAGTCAGGGTTATTTTTATGGGGAAAACTGCCTGAAGTGATAAATGACACTGAATCGTTTGTTGAGAAATTGCTGACTGAAGCCGGTGTCTTCATAACGCCCGGTTTTATTTTTGGAAGCAATGGGAACGGATTCATCCGGATTTCGCTCTGTGCAGATGAAAAAAGACTTACTGAAGCAAAAGACAGATTAAGATCATATCTTTAGTCCCCGAAAAAAAGGAAAACAAAACGACAAGCATAATTACAGACATCATAATGACAATAGCAGTAGTTGGAATTGGATTAATAGGCGGATCATTAATGATTGATCTTCGCAAAAGAGGTTTTGCCGAAAAGATAATCGGAGTGGACACCAATGTCCAGCACAGAAACATAGCTGAATTATGCGGGCTGGTTGATGAAACGGACTCCCTTGAGAATGCAGTTCGCAGAAGCGACCTTATAGTGCTAAGTGCACCTGTCAACACTAACTGCATACTTCTTCCAGCCATTCTTGATATGATAAACGGTACTGACAAGGTTGTCACGGACATGGGATCTACCAAAGCCAGCATAGCACGGGCTTCAGAAAACCATTCATCCAGGGGACGCTATGTGGCTGTGCACCCGATGGCAGGAACAGAATTTTCGGGTCCTCTCGCAGCAATAGGAAAGCTGTTTGATTATAAGATTGCAATAATATGTGACCCCGAAAAAAGTGACAACGATGCACTCGGCCTCGTTGAAAACATGCTGTCAGTGCTTAATATGAGCATACTCTACATGAACTCTGTTGATCACGACGTTCATGTAGCGTATGTCTCGCATATATCTCATATTACCTCGTTTTCTCTTGCTCTGAGCGTCCTGGAGAAAGAGGAGGAAGCAAGGAATATCCTTGCCCTGGCCGGTGGTGGCTTTGAAAGCACCGTGAGGCTGGCCAAGAGTAACTCTGAGACCTGGGCTCCTATCTTTACCGAGAATGCGGAGCCTATTATCGAAGTTATTGATACGTATATTGAAAAAATGAATCTTTTCCGGAAATTTATCGTGGAAAAAGATATGTCAGGGCTTAAATTGCTGATGGAAGAAGCAAATAAGATCAGGAAGATTTTACATTAATTTGTTTTTTATGGAAATCAAACTAAATAATGATCCGATAAATGAATGGCATGGCTACAAAAGCCGTCCGTTTATCATAGCGGGTCCGTGCAGCGCCGAAACGGAGGAGCAGGTTGTAAAAACGGCTGAACAGCTGGCAGAGCTGGAACAGGTAAGCGTCATCCGCGCCGGTATCTGGAAACCCCGCACAAGACCCGATTCTTTTGAAGGCATAGGTATAGAAGGACTTAAGTGGATGAGAAACGTCAAACAGCAGACAGGGCTTATGGTCGGAACAGAAGTGGCCAACGAAAAACACGTATATGAGGCCCTTAAATATGGCATTGATGTGTTGTGGATTGGAGCAAGAACTTCTGTTAATCCTTTCACAGTACAGGAGATATCCAATGCCCTTAACGGAGTTGACGTGATAGTACTGGTCAAAAATCCGATAAATCCTGACCTGGAACTATGGATAGGTGCCATAGAACGTATTGCAAGGGCCGGGATAACAAGGATTGGAGCCATACATCGCGGATTCTCCGCTTATGAAAAGACAAGTTACAGAAATCAGCCTAACTGGCAGTTACCCATTGAATTACGTCGAAGAATGCCCTCCATTCCCATTATATGTGATCCCAGTCATATTGCCGGAGCCAGGCAATATTTGCATGAGATTTCCCAGAAAGCAATGGATCTTAATTTTGACGGACTGATGATTGAATCTCATATCAACCCTGAAAAGGCACTCAGCGACTCTGCCCAGCAGATAACGCCAAATGACCTCAAAGAGCTGCTTAGCCGCCTTATACTGAGAAGTCCGGTTCCATCTGATCCCAGACTGCTTGATATTCTTGGTGAACTCAGGCAGCAAATTGATGTTTTTGATGACCACCTGCTGGATATCATCGAACAGAGAATGAAGGTTGCAGAAACCATAGGCCAGTATAAAAAGGATAACAATATAACCATATTGCAGCCGACACGCTGGGATGAGATAATCAGCAAGGTCATAGTGAAAGGATCGCAAAAAGGTCTTAGCAATGAAGTAATTGATACAATTTTCAAAGCTATCCACCAGGAATCGATAAACCATCAGATGAGAGTGATGAACAACGGACTTGATAAGAAAAACACAGCATGAAACACTCATGTTTGACAAAACACAAACACGCATGAAAATAATTTTCAAACATGATTGGTTCCATCCGACCTTTAAAATCAATATTATTTACGGATGAAAATAATACTTTGTTGCAGATGGAACTTATTATAGGGGCCTCCTACGTAAAAGGACAGATAAATGCTCCTCCCTCAAAAAGCATGACCCAGAGAGCAATTGCCGCCGCATCTCTGGCTGACGGGCGAAGCACAATTCTTAATCCTTCATATTGTAACGATTCAATGGCTGCAATGAAAATTGCTGCCGGCCTTGGTGCAAGCCTGAATGCCGAAGGAGATGTGATCAGAATACAAGGTTTCCGGAGAATTAAGGAAAAGGTGCTTAACTGCGGGGAATCAGGGTTGGCAGTCAGGATGTTCACTCCGATAGCGTCACTTTATCCTGATGAGATAATCATGACCGGTTCAGGTTCCCTTGTCAGAAGACCCATGTTCATCATTGGTGATGCTCTAAGCCAGCTTGGAGTAAAGTGCATAAGCAATGACGGTTATCTTCCTTTGTCTGTGCAGGGTCCTCTTCGAAGTGGACGTTGTGCAATTGACGGATCATTAAGCTCACAGGTTCTTACAGGTCTGCTGATGGCCCTGCCTCTTGCGCCGGGAACATCAAAGGTCAGGGTCAGCAATCTTAAAAGCAAGCCATATATTGATATGACAACACAGGTACTCGGGGAATTTGGCATTGAGATAATAAATAACAATTATAGCGAATTCATAATAGAAGGCGGCCAGAAATATAATGCACGGGAATATGAAGTTGAAGGGGACTGGAGTGGTGGGGCCTTCCTGCTGGCTGCAGGAGCCATAAACGGCAATGTTGTGGTGACCGGTCTGCGCAAAGACAGCCTTCAAAGCGATAAGGCGATTATTGAGGCTCTTACAAAAGCCGGAGCTGGTATGACTGTCAATGACAGAAGCATTGCGATATCCAAATCCAGCCTTAAACCATTTGAATTTGACGCAACCGAATCACCCGATCTGTTCCCGCCTCTTACCGCGCTGGCCGCATATTGCCACGGGACCACTGAGATTAAAGGGGCCGCAAGACTTATCCACAAAGAGAGTAACAGGGCTGACGCACTTATCAGCGAATTTGGAAAGATGAACATTGGTATTGAGCTTAAAGGTGACTCTCTGTTCATCAGAGGAGGGGATATCAGAGGCGCAACCATTGATTCACACAATGACCATCGTATTGCGATGGCAGCTGCCATTGCCGCACTAGGCTCATCGGGTGGAATAAGAATAAAAGGTTCAGAGTGCGTAGCCAAATCATATCCGGACTTTTTTAAAGATATGCGCAAAGCAGGTGCATTGGTCAGTGAATAAATCTGCAGCATTAATCCAAGTGCAGGCGGTATTAATGGTTTAATAAACCTTATTGAACTGACAAAAAATTTGTAAATCAATAGCAAATCCTCAGTCTGCAGTTAAAGAAATCAAAAAATTTTTGCTTTTTTCTTGGAAATTAAAATTTTTGTTTAATTTTGAAGCCATGAAAATTAGAACATTATATATCTGGTCCTGGTGCAGCTCAAATAATGATGTTGTGAATAAGGCCGTTATATAATCTTCATAAGATATTTACCAAAAAAGGCATGCCGTTCACAGCATGCCTTTTTTTTTAAGCACATTTTACCAACTTAATATTTATAACTATGGAAAAGAGCAGAAAAATTTTATTAACGGAGAAAGAGATGCCGAGGCAATGGTACAATCTGGCAGCAGATATTGTCGTTCCGCCTTTTATGAGTCCTGATGGCCCGGTACCGGAAGAGGCGTGGGCTCCGGTTTTTCCCATGAACCTTGTTGAACAGGAATACAGCACGAAACGTTGGATAGATATTCCCGAAGGAGTACTGGAACTGCTCTCCAGATGGCGTCCTTCTCCGCTGCACAGGGCATACGACCTTGAAAGGGCTCTCAAAACCCCTGCCAGAATATATTATAAAAACGAGAGTCTGTCTCCTGCCGGCAGTCATAAACCCAATACGGCAGTTGCCCAGGCATGGTATAATAAGGAATTCGGAATCAAGCGTCTTACCACCGAAACCGGTGCAGGTCAGTGGGGTTGTGCCCTGGCATTTGCCTGTTCCCTGATCGGACTGGAGTGTAAAGTGTATATGGTCAGAATAAGTTTTGATCAGAAGCCTTACCGGAAGCTGATGATGCAAACCTGGGGTGCGGAATGTACAGCAAGTCCGAGTGATGAAACGGCAGCCGGAAGGGCCATACTGGAGAAGACCCCTGACACTCCGGGCAGTCTAGGCATTGCCATCAGTGAGGCAATTGAAGCCGCAGTCACTGATACGAGCGGAAAAACAAGATATTCCCTTGGCAGTGTGCTGAATCACGTAATGATGCATCAGACTATTATTGGGCTTGAGGCTAAAAAACAGCTTGATATTGCAGGTGAAAAGAAAGTCAATGTTGTTGTTGGTTGTGTAGGAGGAGGAAGTAATTTTGCCGGGCTCGCCTTCCCGTTTCTTTATGATAAGATAAATGGGTCAGATATTGATATTATACCTGTTGAACCTTCATCCTGCCCCACTTTGACGAAAGGTCCCTATGTGTATGATCATGGCGATACAGCCAAAATGACACCTCTGGTTGCCATGCATTCCTTAGGTCATAGTTTTGTGCCAGCACCTATACATGCCGGTGGTTTGCGCTACCACGGCATGGCACCTCTTGTCAGTAAAGCCGCCAGGGAAGGCCTTCTTTCACCTCTGGCATTGCATCAGCTGGAAAGCTATGAAGCCGGGTTATTATTTGCAAAGACAGAAGGAATTATCCCTGCACCTGAAACTACTCATGCTATTGCGGCGGTAATTCGCGAAGCAAAAAAAGCAAAAGAGGAAGCCAGGGAAAAAGTGATTCTGTTCAATTTTTCCGGTCATGGTCTTCTGGACTTAACAGGGTATGACAAATTCCTGTCAGGGCAACTGCAAAATTACGAGCTGCCCGATAGCGTGATTACAGAGAATCTGAAAGAAATTGCAGGTTACCCTGTACCTTAATTCAATAATTGAATAACCGGGGCCCGACGGTTGAAATCAGTTATGTATAGCCCCGGAGAAGTGTGCACATGTGGGATATTGCTTTAAATTTCTGAGCAAATCGGGTGTATGAGCTTCAAAAACCTGAGTAGGATGTCGGGTGCAGAAGATATACATTCACTTTAGAGACAGTGTTTTTGTATTCTTCCAGAGCCGACATCCTTTTCCATTCAGGCGAATCCCTGAAAGCCTGCCATTTTGCATCATGAGTTGCCATATCCCTGAATGTTGTCATGTACATAAGGTTTGGCTTATGGCTGCCCATAAGAACTTCTCCGTAAAAGACAGCATTGAAACCAAGACTTTCAAAAAGTTTTATCTCGCCACCTTCATTGAACATTTCTATTTTTTTTGCGGCTTTGGCTTCGGTAGCGCTTTCATAACTTCGTAACTCATATATTCTTTCCGGGGCAGGATTTGAATAATCAGGAGCCCTGAACCGGGGCATAAATGAAAATGCCTTGAGCAGGATGCTTTCGTGCCTTATATAGGGAGGGTCATTATAAGGCGCATCAATGAATTCCACTGAAGCATCATGGTATATTTTATCTCGTCCCAGAGCTTCATGCAATGACACATAATCGTCAAACGATCTATAGGGGACGAACAAATATATCAACTTCCCGAAAGCCGTATCCCGTTCTACCGGTTTAAAAACACCCGCCTGCGGAATCCCTGCCCGTTTCAGTGCAGGCAGAAGAGCCTCTTTCAGATAAATGTCTGTCCTTTTTTCCTGTAGAAGGCTGCCAATACGGTAGATCTTTATCTCATAATATTCCTGATGTTTTTCCTGAGCCTGAAGAATACCCTTAAAATAAGGGCAAACCAGCATTACTGCCAGAAATACCATTCCCGGCCTGATGAAAATAGTTTTGTTCATTCCTGTTAAGTTATTTAAACAAATTATTATTGATACTCCTGTGAAAAGTTCCTGAATATTTTGTCTGCCTGTTTATCAGATATCTCTGAGCCTGAGCGAATATAAAACCTGTGTTTCAGTGTTATTGATTCACCTTTGTTCAGGTTATATGTGACCTTGTCCTGCTCCGGGTCATAAGCGTTCTGTCCGAGGTTATTCACAGAAAAAAGACCATACCCTCTTGCATGTGCATATGCTGGATACCCGGGGTTTGACGGGTGGTCGAAAATACCGAAAGTAATAATTGTGTTGTCTTTTGTGCCGGTCAGGAAGACCCAGTTGTTTCTGGTACCCCATACATCAGCTCCGGTCAGTCCCCGGCTCGATTTATACATCCCTGTTACGCCAGTGTTATCTATTGCCGGTACAACAGTAGGATTACCATTCTCATCCGTGAATATTAGTGACTCTTCAGAGGGCATTTCAAATGCCCTGTCCACTCTGATGGCAAAAAGTCCTTCCTTATTATCAGTAATTATTACCGGATCGTTTACTGCAGTCAGCGTTGAGATATGATCGATCATCCCGGATTTTTTATTACCTGCAAAAACATAAATGACATTCTCGGTCAGTACCGTGTTTCCGGAATTATCCTTCCAGTTTTGTACTACTTCAAGATAACCTTTTTTCCCCTCCCTGATTTCCGAAATCTTCTGCAATTCGATATTTCCGAACTCATTTTTCCTGTCGGCAGGAATAGCAGAAGAATTATTCCAGAAATCAAGCCCGTTGACATTTCCGTGATTAAACCACAGGCCTACCTGATGAGGATGGTCAACGCGTTCGCCTTTTCTTGGTTCCAGAGGGAATCCTCTGGTCACTACTGAGCCGTTTGGCGCATATATGGGATAAAGGAATGTTTTTTCAAAATCGTGAGGATACTGAAAAGTGGTAAAAAGAGCATTATTCACATAAATATCAATTTTTTGCTCTGAATCCTGCCTCACAATTTTAACACTTTTATACTTTTCTGACTGTCTCAGCACATACAGTCCTGCCATGATTATAACAACTGCCACTGCAATGAGTACAGCCAACAGACTGCGTTTCTTATTCATGTAGTTCTCAATTTTACTCATAGTCATAATGTTAATAAGTGAATACTCTGCCTCCGGTCATAACCTCCTGAGTGACTTTATTGGAAGTTGCCTTCTCGCCAGTTCTCAGACTGGCGGTGCACATAATATTTGCCATGGAGTGATTATATCCTGCAACAACGTCAGTATTGGGTGTTTTCCCGGGTCTTACACACTCCATCCGGTTTCGCATATGTGCGGTTGTCATCGGGTCACCTCCTGTATCAGCTGCCGTTTCAATGCTGACAGACGGAAGGTCATAAGGCTCCAGAAGATTTGCATGCATGTTCATGGCTTTGGCTTCGGCTTCCTGAAGTCCCCCTTCGTGGATTACTTTTTTTGTTTCAAGATTCAGCATTACTCCATTTGAATAATAAAGTTCCTTTACACCTCAGGCTGAATTGGTAAATCGTGATGAATAGACAACCTGGAATCCTGACGAAAGATCATCAGGATCACCATAATCGAATACAGCTGTCATTGTATCGAAATTGGTCCGGCCGGCCGTCCACAGGCAAATTCCACCGTTAGCTGCCACACTTCGTGGATGGGAAAGTCCGGTAAACCAGTGGACAGTATCTATCTGGTGAACCATCCACTGCCCCGGGATTCCTGAGTAATATGGCCAGAAAAGACGAAATTCCAGATATTTTCCGGGGTCAAATTGCGCCGGAGGCCGGTTCATCTGGTATCTTTTGCAGCATCCCATATTAATGCAGTAATTGAATTGGGGTTGAGCTTTTGATCAAATAATCTTCCTTTCCAAACCAATAAGCATCAGGACCAGGCATAATTTTCAGATTTTATGATTTAGTCAAAGTTAAATTTTCTTTCAGATATTTCAATTTCATATTTATGCATTATATTAACCTTTCGATTTTTCAGGCATAAATAATTAACAAATTCCTTAGCACAGAAAGATGAACGTCACTCAGACATCAAATGCGTCAGCTCCCGGGCTTAAACGTGTGCTTGGCCTGTGGGCCCTGGTTCTTTACGGGATAATCTTAATACAACCTACAGCTCCCATGCCTCTTTTTGGCGCAGCGGCAAGTATCGCGAACGGGCATGTGGTTATCACTGTTCTGATCGGAATGGTAGCAATGCTCTTCACGGCAATCAGTTATGGCCGGATGGCCAATGTCTACCCCAATGCAGGTTCTGCGTATACCTATGTAAGCAGGGCGATCCATCCTTCACTGGGCTATTTTGTAGGCTGGGGAATGATTTTCGATTACGTAATGAATCCTATAATATGTGTTATCTGGATAAGCAAAGCAGCCATGAATTTCATTCCTGAAATACCTTTTGCAGTATGGGCAGTGGCATTCAGCATTCTGTTCACAACCATGAACCTGAGGGGTATTGAATCGAGTTCCCGTACAAACTCAATTATTGCAACGGGGCTTGGTGTTGTGATCATACTTTTCCTTGGCGCAGCAGTCCGTTATCTGTTTCTTAACCCTCCGGCAGGCGTAGCTGAATGGACCAGACCTTTTTATGATCCCAAGACATTTTCATTTTCCGCCGTATCGGCCGGAGCTTCTCTTGCAGTACTTACTTATATAGGCTTTGACGGTGTTTCCACACTCTCTGAAGAAGTACATAATCCACGAAGGAATATACTTCTGGCAACTGTACTGGTTTGCCTGATTACCGGTATTCTGGCTTCAATACAGGTTTACGCCGCCCAGCTTGTATGGCCCGGAACTAATTTTCCGGATCAGGATACGGCGTTTTGTTACGTTGCCGGCAAAGCAGGAGGTCAATGGCTTTTCTATGTTGTGAACTTTGCCCTCCTGATAGCTTCAATTGGTTCCGGTTCCGGAGCTCATCTTGGCGCCAGCCGCCTGTTATATGGTATGGGAAGGGATAATGCGATCCCCTCAAAATTCTTTTCAAAGATCAACCCCCGTACAAGAGTCCCGTCAAATAACATTATCCTCGTGGGTATTCTTACACTGGCAGGTGCATTTCTTCTGACATATCCGCTGGGTGCGCAGTTGCTTAATTTTGGCGCGCTTATCGCCTTTATGGGAGTGAATGCTTCATCACTTGTGCATTATTTCATCAGGGCCGAACGAAAATCATTCATTAATTTTATAGTTCCCGTTCTTGGCTTTACAATCTGCCTGTATCTATGGCTCAGCCTCGGATATAAGGCAAAAATAGCAGGGTTATGCTGGCTTATGGCCGGTGTTGCATATGGGGCATACCGTACTTCATGGTTCAGAAAGCCCATCCAGTTTGCACGTATCGAAAATGGAGATCAGGAAGAAACAAAAAACAAGGATGCCTGAGTTATAGTAACAGAAATGAACTCAAGAGAAAGAATAATTGCATCAGTTAATCACAGTCAGCCCGATAAGGTTCCTGTTGATCTGGGAGCTTCAACTGTAACAGGGATTTCAGCTATTGCCTGCAATAACCTTAAAAAATATCTTGAGTTAGACAGACCTTCAAGAATCTTTGATGTCGTTCAGCAGCTGGCCAATGTCGATATGGAAATCATCAATTCCTTTGGAATTGACGTATTGGATATAAACAGGATCTCAGCCATGTCAGGCAACTGGTATGAAGTTGAACTGGCAGACGGAAGCACGGGTGAATATCCTGATTGGTATCGTCCGGTTAAAAACCAGGATGGATCATGGCACACAACCGGACCTGACGGCACAATACTGTCCAGAATGGCTGCAGGAGCTACATTTTTTGATCAGATGTATTTCCCCTACGAAAAAGGATATCCCGGAAACTTCGACGGGCTGAAGGATGACCTCATGAAAATCAGCTGGGTGGTTCACTCTCATTCATCCAACCTCAGCACTGATGATTTAAGGAAAGAGATCATAAAACTTGTCAGTTCTTCCAATAAGGCTGTTGTTATGTCAGGAGGTGTTAAATTACTGGAGATGGGCTTCTTTATAAGAAGAATGGATAACTTCCTTACTGACCTGCTGACTGACCAGGATAAGGTTTCGGAGCTTCTTGACATATTGGTTAACGTTCACCTCAAAGGACTGGAAAAAAAGTGCACTGCCGCAGGTGATCTGGTTGATGTGATACGCTTTGGCGATGACCTCGGAATGAAAACAGGTCCTCTGATAGATCTTGAAACATTCCGCAGATTTTTCAAGCCCAGGTACAAGCTGCTATGCGATTTTGTTAAAAAGCACAGCAACATGAAAATATTTTTTCATTCCTGCGGAAGTATAAAACAATTCATACCTGATCTGATTGAAGCCGGGTTCGATATTCTGAATCCTGTTCAGACGAACAGCGACAATATGGATTACATAACACTGAAGAAAGAATATGGAAAAGATATCACTTTCTGGGGTGGCGGTGTTGACACTGCCTCTGTCCTGAACAGAGGCACCCCCGGTGAAGTAAGGAGAGATGTTCTCTCCCGTTGTGAAGTGCTTTCCGGTGACGGAGGTTTTGTCTTTGCTCCGGTTCACAATATACTGCCTGATGTGCCTCCACAAAATATTCTGGCAGCATACAATGCTGTCAGGGAATTCAACGGAGATCCTCCCATAAAGATGTAAATATGGTCTGGCATATGATTAATATATCTGTTGCCCGGTCTGACAAGATCATCTTTGTTATGCTGCGGTGCCATTGTCCATGACCTGTGCTATACTATGACCCCCGATATTAACAGCATTCACCGGTTTTACAGGTAGGGCACTGATCAGTCAAATTCCCTGACTGCTTCAAACATTGCAATGATATTCTCCGGAGGTACGTCAGGCATGACATTATGGACCGTATTGAATACATATCCGCCATTCCTGGAAAAAATTCCGATATTTCTCCTGACATGGTCCTTTACCTTCCCGGGTGTGGCCTGATTAAGAATGGTCTGTGTATTTACCCCTCCTCCCCAGAAAGTGATATCTTTTCCGAATTCATTTTTGAGGCGCTCCGGCTCCATATTGAATGCATTGATCTGAACAGGATTAAGTATCTCAAAACCTGCTTCAATCAGTCCCGGGATCAGTTCAAAAATACCCCCGCAGCTGTGAAGCATGGTATGGGCCTTTGTATTTGCCTTGACATAATCGCACATGATCCTGTGTCGTGGCTTAAAGAATTCATTGTATATCTCAGGCGACATGAATGGTCCTGTATTAGTACCCAGATCATCACCAAATTTGATCACATCTACAAGATCACCTGCCGTCCTGCATATCTTTGACAGGAAGTCCAGATGAATCTCAAGCAACTTATCAAGGAGCCTGTGAACGTTAACAGGATCGAGATACAGATCCATCAGGAAATTATCGATCCTGCGCAGAAAAGTACCCCATTCAAAAAGGTTGCAGCCAACACCTATGAGCAGAGCTCTGTCAGTTTTGGATCGTTCATCTTCGATCGTCTTCCTGAGCATCTTCCAGAAGTCCGGTTCATTCATCCTGTCGTAGGGAGGGAACCCGAACCCTCCCCAGCTAACGCGCAGCATATCCTGGCTGATATTCTCATAGCTGGCAGGATAGCCGTCAAAATATGGAAAGATAATCTGGTCAAAAAAAGTTGCTCCCACAGGCATTTTACCGATATGCTCTCCTGTGGGCCCTGCAGCCAGCCAGCTTCCGTCCTTCTGTTTTTCGGGATTGAACCAACGCGGATAAAATGCAGGAATTCCGGTAATAAGTTCCATTTTGTGCCAGTAACTCTCATGACTGTTAAAGAATCTCCCGATATCGAGGACATCGACCCTGAACATATCAAGAATTTCCTGGTCAGGCTGTGAGACCTGCTGTACTACATCATAAACATGATTTTTCAAATCCAGCCCCAAATATTTCAATAAGTTATGATAGGCTACGGCTGAAATACCTGAGCTTGGTGTTGCCCCGATGTCAACCGGGATCCTGTCAGGCTGCTTATGCTTTATTGCTGTCAGTAATCTTTCCCTGGAGTTCATCTTTTAACAATCGCATTAGTTATTTATTTAACGCACTATCACTGAGGTGGAGAAATTTCTGTCCCCCAATTTTTTTCAGGCTTGTTACCGAGCCATATTTCCAGCAGTCCGCCTCTGGCAAAGTCGCTATGGCTGAACCAGAACCGGTTTAAAGGCCGGCCGTTAAGCGCAGCTTTCTGTATATAACAGTTTTCCACGGAATTATCGTATGTTCTGATAACAAACTTTTCTCCCTGATAATAATTTCTGTCCAGGATAATAGTTACCTCGTCAAAAACAGGGCTGGTAATATCATATACAGGGTTAAGAGATGCTGTTCCCCTAAGGCTGAAAAGACCTATTGACATCAGGGCACTGACTCCTCCCATCTGGCCCTGATCCTCGTCATGGCCTCCATATCCTTTATCAGGAGTTATTGCGCCATAGGCCTGTTCATTCACTTTCCTGACCCAGTACTGCGTCAGCCAGGGACTTCCGGCGTAATTAAAAACATGAGCGTTTGAGCATCCCGGCTGATTTGCATAACTGACATATCCGGTGCTGTACCCGAATACGAAATCCTGTGGTGCAGCTTGTTCAAATGCAAAATTAAGTTTTGCACACAATGTATCATTGCCGCCCATCAGCGATGCCAGCCCTTTAATATCGTGTGACACTGACCAGGTAGCCTGCCATGCATTTGCTTCAACCCATCCCCTGCCACCCAGAGGGTCATCATGAAGCCACCGGCCTTCTTCATCCTTCGGGAAGACCAGCTTCTGATCATAATTGAAGAGATTCTTCCATCCCGATGATCTTCTTGCAAAATAATCAGCTTCTCTGTTCTTTTTCAGACCTTTTGCCATCTGTGATAATGCCCAGTCCTGAAAGCATGCCTCAAGAGTTATTCCGGCATTACCAGGGTGATAACCTTTCCTGATATAGGATCGGTCGATGCCCATCATACCTCCGGGCATATGATTGAATTTCATTACTTCGAATGCATGTAAAGGATCAACCCTGGTGAGTATTCCCTTTGTATAGGCAGAAACGATAAGATTTGTGGCAGGACAACCGGTCATGATATAGGAATATCCGCCTGCACAAGGGCCCCGTGGGAGCAGTTTGCCATTATCTGCAAACTGGACAAGCGATGCAGAAAACTCATCAAGTATTTCAGGCCAGGCCAGACCCCATAATATATTTACATTCCACTGGGTCAGCCAGAATGCATCAGAATTGTACATATGATATTTCACCCTGCCAGATTCATCTTTTGGCAGAGTCCTTACGATCAATCTTGAATCAGTGTGTGTCCCCTGCCTTTCGCCCTGTGTGTTGTCGGGATAGTCGCCACTGTAATCATCTATCTTATGCCGACCCAGAAGCACATGCCACAGATCGGTGTAAAATTTTATTCTCTGGGCATCCGTGCCGCCCTTCACGTCAATCCTGCCCAACCAGCGGTTCCATTCATCCCTTGAATTCTGCCTGACAGCGTCAAAATCCCAGCTGACACAATCGTTTATAAGGTTGTTCCGGGCATTCTCCACACTTGTATAGGATACGGCAAACTTAATACCCAGCTGTTCACCAGCCTTTACATTGTATCTTGCACTCACTCCCGAAACCGGGGCATCCCAGTAAGTACTCTCTTCGTTGAGACGAGGCAGTGCACCGGACTTTCCTGTAAGAGTTTCAATATCTGAAAATTTATCATCACCAGCCCAGCCGTCAAGAACTTCAAAAGGTTTATCAAGCTGCATCACAAAGAATATCTTAACGTTCCTGGGGCCGCCCCAGAACCTTCCAGTAGTGTTGACTTCACCTTCAATTTCTGTTGAGCTTACCTTCACCACCCTGGCATCTGTCATTGTAGCAGTGCTGAGGTAGCCTCCAAGGTTCAGTAAGATATTTGCCACCGCATCCCTGGTATAGGTAAGACGATAGAAACTGACCCTGTCGGTGGCAGTCAGCTCCACCCAGGTGTTATAATCCTTAAGGTAAATTTTGTGATAGCCGGGTTGCACTATCTCGTCATCATGCGAGAATGATGACTTCCATTTCTGCTCCCCCCCGGAAGGATCAACGTATCCGGTAGTGGGCATCAGGGTTATTCCTGACATCATCCAGCAATGTACCTGGGGAAATCCAAGTACTTCCGTGGAATTATAATTATATCCGCCCCCGTACTGATTCTTATTCCGCGTCAGAGGTGCAGCTCCAATCATGCCAAAAGGCTGATTTCCGGTAATAAAAAATATATACCTGCCCCGTGTTGATTCGATATAGGGATCGACCCATGACACATAGTCCCCGTAATCAGAAGGAGACGGGAACACCTCGATTTCTGACAATCCCACCTGTAATCCGTCAGCATCTTCAGCCTCAAATCTTATCCATTCAACTTCTTTCTCCGGAAACATAACAACTTTAGGACTTCCGTCATTTGGAATCTGCAGAACACTTAGACCTGATCCGTCGCTAAAACTGAGAACGCCGCCAGCGATGTGCGTGCTCTCGTCAGGAGAATCATAGATCACTATTTTATTTATCCTTACAGTTTCATCCCAGTTCAGCTGTATCCATGGATAATTAATATATCCCCATGAAGTCATGCCGCTGTTGGATTTCCATTCTCCGGTTCCGTTAATATGAATAATACCGTCCGTTACATTTGCCGGTGCATACCTGTCATTAACATATGATACGGCCGTAACTTTTGCAAGGGGCGCAATATTATCAGGTCCGGCCTGAAGATTTACATTGAAAAAAACCATGAGACAGACCGCCAGACTGATTTGCTTTTTAAAGCTGACGTGGGCATAGTGCCTTATTAATGTCATATTGATATTCATTAAATAGCATTTAATTCTTTTGTGGAAGGTATTTTATCTTTCATTCCTGAGAATACAAGATTATTCTATTGTATATGGTTTTCAAAATAAATCAGGTAAAGCATTTTCAGATATAGATCTCCTTAAGGTCCTCCTTCAGAAATAAGATCAGTAACTGCTTTCCCCTGTTCAATAATCATGTTTCCGAATGAAGGAATGTTGCCACAAACCGTGATTTCCTGAAATATTTTTTTTCAATATCTTTATATACCCAGGTTCAATTTACGATTTATTGTTCAGACTTTACTCAGGTGCGGGTACTTTTTTGAAGTTCGCTTTTCAGGGTTTATTTTCCTTCATTCCCGGTTGATAAATATTTAGTACCTTGTCCTGACAATCACATTAATGAAACTAATCTGTTGAAAAAATGAAGAAACACAGGATTAACCGACGAATTTTTCTGAGGAACACAGCCATCACTGCTGCCGGCCTTGCGATCGCCGGTTGCAATACTTTTTCATCGGGAACCTCCAAAAACAAGCTCCCCAGGTGGAAAGGATTCAATCTGCTCGATCTTTTCTCACCAAATCCGCCAAGGAATCCTGAAGCCGCAAGGACCACAAAGGATGACCTCAAATGGATGGCAGACTGGGGATTCGATTTTGTAAGGATTCCAATGGCCTATCCCAGATACCTTTCTTTTGACCGCACAAGGGACATAACGAAGGAGGAGGTTTACAATTACGACGGGAATGTGCTCGCACAGATCGATCAGCTGATTGACACGGCAAACAGTTATAATCTCCATGTAAGCCTTAATCTGCATCGTGCACCGGGTTATTGTATCAATGCCGGATTTCATGAACCATTTAACCTGTGGAATGACAAAGATGCCCAGGATGCATTTTATGCTCACTGGGGAATGTGGGCCGAGAGGTATAAAAGCATCCCGTCTGACAAACTGAGTTTTGACCTGCTCAACGAGCCTGCATACATTGAGGATATGAATGACCAGTATGCAAAAAAAGGACCTGTGCCCGGTGATATTTACAGAATGGTGGCGGAAGGAGCCTCCAACGCAATATGGGCAGCAAATCCTGAAAGGCTTGTTGTGGCAGATGGGAACAGTGGAGGAAGCAATGTTGTTCCGGAACTAACAGATATGAACATAGCACAAAGCTGCCGGGGTTATTATCCACACTATATTTCACATTACCAGGCTTCGTGGGTCTGGCAGGATCCTTCACAGGCTCCTACGCCTGTATGGCCCGGTATAATAGACGGGAAACAGTTCGGCAGGGAACAGCTTGAAGAATTTTACAGACCATGGATTGATCTTCTCGATCAGGGCGTGGGCGTCCACTGCGGAGAATGCGGGTGCTACAGCAAAACGCCACATAATGTTTTTCTGGCATGGTTTGAGGATGTAGTTGATATCCTGACATCGCACGGAATCGGGTATGCTCTCTGGAACTTCAGAGGTTCGTTCGGGATCCTTGACTCGGGCCGCGAAGATGTTGACTACACAGACTGGTACGGACATAAACTCGACAGCAAGCTCCTCAATCTCCTTAAAAAGTATTAAGATCACAGGGAGGGTGAGATTCAATTCTTTGTTTTGCAGACCATAATGCCGATCCCGGATCCCGGTCCTGGCCCGGAATGAGGAAATAAGAAAGTCCGGAATTTAATGTTTCCTTTCGGCGCGGCATATGTGGGTCATTGCTGTTTGACGAAGCTTATAAGCAGTTCTGTAAGATTTTCAGCTGCCTTCCGGTTATCAAAATCCGTTGTAAGTACATCGTGGTCAATGTACTCATTGTATATCCAGGGGTCACCTACAGCAAAAACATAGCCTTTCCCGTACCTGTTTTCAGCCATCAGCACTTTACCGTTCTCAATAAGTATGGCTTTTGCTCTTCCCTTAACCGATATATCTGACACTCCTTTCATGTATATCTTTTTAACACCTTTGAAAAGGGGGTGATCAGGCAGGTTGGCAGATGCGCCCATCTCCCAGTCTGTTCCTTCGACATGATGCAATGTTACATGGTTGAACCTCATCCCAAACTCTGCGGCAAGGTTGTTGAGGTGCGTGAATTCACAATTTGGTGCATCGTTTGCAAATATGGCCAGAATACCTCCCTTCCTCACCCATTTCCTTATTGCCCTGATATCATCATCCATGATATAATTGGGTGACTCTGATTCGGTCAAAGTATCCGGATCAACAACAATGTATATATCCATTGCCTGTAATACTGAAGCCAGTGGTTTTTCCACCTCCGTAATTTCTGCTCCCTTTGATTTGAAAATCTCACCCCACCTTGAATAACCGCTGAATCCGGTATCTGTCCAGAGATAATGAAAGGGGCTGCCGGTTCTGATATCAATTTCCCTGTTGAACCAGTTATCCAGGCCGGCAACAGGCTGAGATTGTGAATCGGTTATCAGAAAACCCGTTAGAAATGTGAATATAAGCAGGATCTTTTTTATCATGACAATGTGATTTTTTCAAATTACAGGTTTTTCTTTCAAAAATAAAATGATTTTCTTATTTTCCACGACAAATAACTTTAAGTAAGAAATATGAAAAAACTGATCTTCAACTCCGCCCTGTTGATAATAATACTTCTGAGTGGATGCAACAGAGATAAGCAGTGGATTAACCTCATTGGCAAAGACCTCAGCAACTGGGAACAGATTAACGGCTCTGCACGTTTTGAACTTATTGATGGTGAGATCATTGGCACAACCGTAACTGAATCTCCCAATTCCTTTCTCTGTACAAAGGAGAAATATGATGATTTTATTCTTGAATTTGAAACATGGTTTGATCCTCAGGTTAATTCAGGGGTTCAGATCAGAAGTGAAAGCAGGCCCGATTATCAGAACGGGCGGGTGCACGGCTATCAGGTTGAAATGGATCCTTCAGACAGGGCATGGTCAGGAGGAATATACGATGAAGCCCGGAGGGGATGGCTTTACCCCCTTGATAAAAATCCGGAAGGACGTAAGGCCCTGCGGGTCGGAGATTGGAACCACTTCAGGGTGGAAGCGACAGGGAACTCAATAAGGACATGGATCAACGGCATTCCTTGTGCGGACCTTGTTGATGATCTGACACCTTCCGGTTTTATTGCCCTTCAGGTCCATGGCATTGGCAGTGACTCATCGAAAGAAAACCTGAAGATCAAATGGAAAAATCTGAGGATCATTACAAAAAATCCTTCAGAATACGCTACTCCTTATAAACCACTCATACCACAATACAGCTTCCTGAATAATGAGCTTACAGATCGGGAAAAACAGGAAGGATGGAAACTTCTTTTTGACGGGAAATCAGGTGCTGGCTGGATGAGTGCAAAAACAGGAGTGTTTCCGGAATCCGGGTGGAAAATCACTGACGGTTCGCTTGCATTGAACCCGATGAGCGACGGAGATACAAGAGGAGGTGATATAGTCACCTCGGAAAAATACGGGAACTTCGAACTGGTAACAGATTTCAAATACTCTGAAGGAGGCAACAGCGGAATAAAATATTTTGTGGATATTGAATCGGAAAACGGCGCTCTTGCATCAATAGGATGCGAATACCAGATCCTTGATGACAGGAAGCATCCGGATGCAACCGCGGGTACAGGCGGTAATCACACACTGGCAGGACTTTATGATCTTATTCCTCCGGTAAATGTCAGGGACAATGGTGCAGGACAGTGGAACCGAGCAATAATTATCGTGAACGGCAACAAGGTTCAGCACTGGCTGAACGGACAGATGACCGTTGAATATGAAAGGAACACTCCCGAATGGCGGGAAATGGTGGCGAAAAGTAAATACAGGGATTTCAAAGGCTTTGGCGAAGCGGAATCAGGAAGAGTCCTGCTTCAGGACCACGGCGATGCTGTATGGTTTAAGAACATAAAGATCAGAGAGTTATAAAAACAATGGCAAATAACAGGATAAGGTCAGCTGATGGTGCCTGCTGATGCCATGAAAGTATAGACACCTATTGATCGACAAAACAGGATCGTTAAAGTTATCATGATTTTTACTAACTTTGAGATATTATAAGCCTGCGGGCTGTTTTACAGGATTCCTGAACCATAATTGGATAATTAAAACACAGAGTCCCATGAAAAAAATGTTTTTTATCGTTGTTGCCTGCCTGGCAATACTGACCTCCTGCAAAGAAAAAGAATCTGACCGGTTTGATTTGCTGACCGGGCATATCTGGGTTGCAGTGTCACTTCTGGCTGATGGCGTTGATGCAACAGGTCCGGGAGGCGTTCTTGAAGGCTTTGTGGGTGACGTTAAATTCAATACTGACGGCACCGGCTATTTCGGATCATATACGGGGACATGGAATTTCGATGTTACTGAGACAAAGATCATAATCAGCTCACCTTCCCTGCCCGCATCAATACCGACAAATATTGTTGAACTCACAAGCTCCTCGCTCAAACTGCAGGCCCTGATACCCAATCTGCAAAATCCCACAGGCCCTGCAATAAATATTGAGATGGCATTCAGACCCAAGTAATGCGCTGCCTGATTCTGAGCATAAGCCTTTTGTTGCTTTGTTCAGCAGCAAAGAGCAATGAAAACCCGGGTGCCGTCAGAGGCAAAGTCACTGACTCCGGAACAGGAGAACCTCTGGCCGGAGTTTATGTCTTATATGGACGGCAACTGGGGACCACAAGTAATGATGACGGACTTTTTTCCTATAATACCTCCTCAGGCAGGCATTCTGTTTCTTTTCAATTTATAGGGTACGGCACTGTGACAAAAGAACTAAATCTTGCTCCGGGTGACACTGTATGGCTGGATATTGTGATGGAAATGAAGGTAAAGGAGATCGGACAGATAGTTGTCAGCGCCGGCAAGACCGAACAAAGAATTGCCGAACTTACAGTTTCGCTCGACATTGTTAAATCATCTTTCCTCTCAGATAACCACATCTCTGACGCACAGGAAATAATAAACAAAATAACCGGGATTGAAGTGCTCGACGGGCAGGCGTCGGTACGGGGAGGCAGCGGTTTCAGTTATGGAGCAGGAAGCAGAGTGCTTGCACTGATCGATGGCCTGCCAGCCGTATCAGCTGATGCCGGCAATATAAAATGGCAGTTCCTTCCTCTTGAGAACCTGTCGCAGATAGAAATAATCAAAGGGGCTTCATCGGTACTATACGGGTCATCTGCCCTGAACGGAGTTATAAACTTCAGAACAGCTGATGCAACAAATATACCGGTAACGCAATTTTTTGCTGAAGCAGGGGTTTTTGGCAATCCTGCCAACAGGAAATGGGCCTGGTGGGATACACCACGGTCGTTCTTCACGACTTCTGTTTCACATCTTCAGAAAATTGAAAAGACAGACTTAGGCATCAGTGGTTATTTTTCTGCAGATGAAGGTTACAGAAGGCTTAATGGTGAAAAGCTGGGAAGGGTAACCTTCAAGCTGAAGCATTTTGATAAAAAGATTGAAGGCCTGACCTATGGTCTGAATATCAATTCGGGATTAACAGTAAAAAGGGATTTTGTCGTATGGGAAAATGCTGAAACAGGAGCATTGAAACAGCCTGAATCAGCCACCGCTGAAATTCACGGAAGCTTTATTGCACTTGATCCTTTTGTTACCCTTAAAAACAAAAGCCTCAGCAAACACGAACTGAAAATGCGTCTTCAGTCAACACTTAACAGGTTCCCCGAAAGCCATCAGACCAACAGCGATGCATATTCCGTTTTCGCCGAATATCAGATTTGGCATAAGCTTACCGGATTTATGGATCTTACTGCAGGCCTCTCGGAAAACTTCAGCCTGATAAGATCCAATCTTTATGACGACCACAGAGGACTGAACATAGCCGGCTATGCACAATTAGAAATAAGGCCCCTGAACAGGCTTAAAACAGTGGCAGGAGTAAGAGTGGAACAAAATTCGCTCGATGGAATAAAGGACAAAACAGTACCCGTCTTCAGGGCAGGCCTTAACTGGCAGGCTGCCGAATATACTTTCCTGAGAGCCTCATTCGGCCAGGGCTACCGGTATCCCTCAGTAGCTGAAAAGCATGCATCAACGACACTGGGATCAGTAATAATCTTTCCCAGCCCGGATATACTTCCCGAATCAGGCTGGAACATGGAAACAGGCATTAAACAGGGCCTCTCGGCCGGAAAAATGACAGGACAGGCTGATTTTTCGATATTCATGTCTCAGAATATAAATATGATTGAATACTTACTCACTTTTGATACCATCCCGGAAACAAATATCACATCAACGGGTTTCAAAGCCACGAATATAGAACAGTCAAGAATTTACGGAAGTGAGCTGGAATTAATTCTTACACGCGAATTTAACCAGGTAAAAGCAACTCTTTCAGGAGGATATACTTTTATTTATCCTGTTGAGTTCAACAGGATAACAAATAAAAGTACAGGTGTTTACCTCAAATACCGAAGAAAGCATTCCGGTAAGGTCTCTTGCTCTGTTTCCTGGAAAAAGTTCTTTACCGAAATAAACCTGTATGGCAGGTCAAAAATTCTCAGGATTGATGATTTCTTTCTTAATGAAGTGACAGGAGAAGCCATACTTCCTGGATTCCCTGAATACTGGAGACAGCACAACACAGGGCATTTTCTTGCTGACGGAACACTTGGATACAGGATCAACAAAAATTTTTCAGTCTCAGTGGCTGTGAAAAACATAACAAATACCGAGTACATGGGAAGGCCCGGAGATATTCAGCCACACAGGAACTTCAGTCTTAGGTTCTCGGGAAAGATCTGATACCTTTCCCCCGGAGTGATCGTGTGAAGAGGCCGTAGAAAAAACAGTAACTGAATCTAAAATTTATTATATTTCTTCCATGAAAGATGTTTACAAACTGAAGATAGGCCTTTTCGGAATAGGCCTCGACGCATACTGGCCCCAGTTTCCCGGTCTTAAGGAAAGACTGGAGAGGTACCATGGAGAGATAAAGACAAAACTGGAAGATTATGGCGCTGAAATCATAAGCCCCGGACTGATCGATAATCCTGACAGCGCCATGGAGACAGGTCATTTATTCAGACAGGCTGATGTGGACATAATATTTCTTCACGTTACAACCTATGCACTTTCATCCACCGTGCTCCCTGTGGTAAAAAGGGCAAAAGTACCTGTCATCATTCTTAACCTGGCTCCTGAGAAGGCAATTGATTATAATGTTTTCAACAGAATGCAGGACCGGACCGCCATGACGGGCGAATGGCTCGCAAATGTCTCAGCCTGCCCTGTACCGGAAATCGCCAATGTTTTCAGAAGATGCGGAATTAAATTTCATCAGATCACAGGAGTTCTTAATGGCGACAGCGAAGTCTGGGATGAGGTCAGCGAATGGATACAGGCTGCACAGGTGGCCAACATCATGGCTCATAACCGTCTTGGCTGCATGGGGCATTATTACGGAGGGATGCTCGATGTATATTCAGACCTCACCCTTCAGCTGGCAATCTTTGGCGGTCATATTGAAATGCTTGAAGTGGATGAGCTTTCGGCTCTGAAAAGAGAGGTGACAAAGGAGGAAACAGAAGATCGTATCAGATTGTTCTATGAGGAATTTGAAATAGACGACAAGTGCCCCCGTGAGGATATAGAACAATCGGCCCGTACATCTGTTGCCCTCGACAGGCTTGTAATGAAACATCGTCTGGGATCGCTGGCCTACTTCTACAACGGATCGGGCATTGCTGAAAATGAGGAAACAATAAGCTCGGTGATAATGGCAAACTCATTGCTCACAGCAAGAGGTGTCCCGGTTGCAGGTGAATATGAGATAAGAAATGTACAGGCCATGAAAATAATGGATTGCTTTGGAGCCGGCGGGTCATTTACGGAATTTTACGCACTCGACTTTGATGATGACGTGGTCCTTATGGGGCACGACGGCCCCGGCCACCTCGCCATAGCCGAAGGAAAAATAAAAATCAGACCGCTGAATGTCTATCACGGTAAGGTCGGGAAAGGACTTTCAGTGGAAATGTCCGTGAAACATGGCGACATCACCCTGCTGGCTGTCGTACAGGATGCAAACGGCAAAATCCTTCTTCTAACTGCTGAGGGCAGGTCGGTACCTGGCCCCATACTTGAGATAGGGAACACAAACAGCCGGTACAGATTTGCCCCCGGAGTAAAAACTTTTGTGAATACATGGAACAGTTACGGCCCCGCACATCATTGCGCAACCGGCATCGGACACATAGCATCAAAAATCAAAAAACTCGGGGAACTGCTCGATATTCAGGTAATTCAGATCTGCTGATAACTGAGAATTAAAATTTCAACGATAATGATAAGCAACCGCATTATTGATCAGAAAAAGCATTAGTGCATTGTGCCGTTTTAATGCTAGTTTACAAGATGCAGTCTGTTATCATTCTGTGCCTGTTAATAGAAAAACAGTATATTGTTCATAACCAAACTCTAATTCTGCACCATGAAATCTTCAAGTAAGAATTTTAACATCAGCATGCTGTTATCCGGAGCATTAATATTATTAATTGTTTCCTGCAAAAAAACTACTGTAAATGAAATTATGATCAACGATTTTCCATCATTATCAGCAGAATTCGGGTCACCGCCACCGGAATACACAACATCGCCATTCCTTGTCTGGAACTATAAGATCACAAAGGAAGAGATAAACAATTTTCTTCAGGATTTTAAAAAGCAGGGATCCCTCCAGGTATTCATACATCCCCGGCCCGGGCTTATCACTGAATATCTCTCCGGGGAGTGGTTGGAACTTTTTCGCTATACGGTCGAAAAAGGGAGGGAACTTGGAATGAAGATATGGATCTATGACGAGAATTCTTATCCCAGTGGATTTGGCGGAGGGCACGTACCTGACAGGATGCCGGAATCATTTAACAAGGGACAGGGCCTTGCAATGATACAGGCAGAAATTCTTCCGGATACGGCCGCCAGTTATTTTTTATGTCTTAAGGAAGACGGAAAAAGGTTCAGAGATATCACTTCATCACTGGCAGAACATAGAGGAAAACCCGGCAAATATTTCCTTTTTACCAAAACATATTATGGCAGGTCTGACTGGTACGGAGGATTTACATATGTTGACCTGCTCGCCCCGGGCGTGACACAGAAATTCATTGAGATCACAATGGATGGTTATGAAAAAACTTCAGGAGATGAATTTGGCAAAACTGTTCCCGGGGTCTTTACAGATGAGCCTGAAATCGTATCCCCCGGGGGGGTAAGGTGGACTCCGGACCTGTTCGATGTGTTCCGCAAAGAATGGGGCTATGATCTTAAAGAACACCTGCCTTCTCTCTTTGAAGAGGCAGGTGATTTCAAAAAGATCAGGCACAACTATACCCGGACCCTTCTCCGGATGTTCATAGACAGGTGGGCAAAACCATATTATTATTACTGTGAGAGCAAGGACCTGATATTTACGGGACATTATTGGGAGCATGCGTGGCCCGCAATGGCTCACGGCGGAGATAATATGGCCATGTATGCATGGCATCAGATGCCCGGAATTGATATGCTGTTCAACCAGTGGAACGATTCAACCCCGCGGGGTCAGTTTGGAAATGTAAGATCGGTAAAAGAGCTTGCCGGTGCCGCTAACCAGACAGGCAGGCAGAGGAAGCTCAGTGAAACTTATGGAGGTGCCGGTTGGGACGTTACATTCACTGATCTGAAGCGCCTTGGTGACTGGGAATACGCACTTGGAGTCAATTTCATGAACCAGCATCTTTCACATATAAATCTGGCGGGCGCGAGAAAATATGACTATCCTCCTTCGTTCACTTACCATGAGCCCTGGTGGGAAAGCTATAAATACCTGAATGATCATTATGCGCGGCTTTCACTGGCACTCTCTTCAGGAAGACAGATCAATGACATTCTTGTTCTTGAGCCTACTACAACAGCCTGGCTTTATGATTCTTATGTCAGCAGCAATCCAAAGCTGGCGGAAATCGGACAATCGTTCCAGACATTTATTACCACCCTTGAGAAAAACCAGGTTGAGTATGACCTGGGTTCTGAGAATATTATTAAAGACATCGGTTCTGTAAAAAACGGCAGATTCATAGTGGGCCGGTGCGTTTATTCAACCGTTGTAATCCCTCCCATGACGGAGAACCTCGATTATGAAACCTTCACGCTTCTTGAAAAATTTGTGGCACAAGGTGGTAAACTGGTAGCCTTTTCTCTCCCTTCACTGGTGAACGGATCCTCCAGTGAAGCCTTGAACGGGTTCCTGACCAAATACTCCGGGCAGATTATTATAGAGAAAAGTCTCACACCAGAGACGATGAACAAATATTTTGCCGGCAGGCAGATCAGTTTTACAGGCTTCGAAGGAGGTTCCCTGTATCACCACAGAAGAATCCTTTCTGACGGTCATCTGTTGTTTATGGCAAATGCAAGCCTCACGGAATATACTGAAGGATCAGCAGGGATTGCAGGGGCGGATGTTATTGAAATGAATTCCATGACCGGTGAAATTATCGGTTATCCCCACGAGCCGGAAAGAGAAAACGTAAGCTTTTCTGTCAGCATACCGCCGGCCGGCAGTCTTCTTTTGTTCATTCCATCACATGAGCATGGTAATTATGCCATACCTTCAGCTCCTGAAAATTTTACAAAACTGCCTTGCTCTTCTCCTTTATCAGTAAGCCGGGATGCTGAAAATGCCATAGCGATAGAATTTTGTGATCTTATCATCGGAGAAGAGATGAGCAAGGATCTGAACACATATGACGCAGCTGACAAGGTTTATAAGCATTACGGATTTGTTAACGGTAATCCGTGGAATCATTCTGTTCAGTTCAAAACCAATATTACTGACCGCGACACATTTCGCACAGGCACGGGATTTACAGCAAACTACCACTTCTCGGTAAAGGGTGGTTTTGACTTTTCGACATTCAGAGCTGTTGTTGAAAGACCTGAATTGTGGAAAGTATCCGTCAACGGCATGCAGATAAATCCTGAAGATGGCAAATGGTGGCTCGACAGGGAGTTCAGGGTCTTCGATATCAGTAAGCAGGTTAAGCCGGGCGAAAACACTATCACACTGATCTGTTCCCCGATGAAAGTTCTTGCTGAGATAGAACCTGTTTACATCACCGGGAATTTTTCCGTAACACCGGCCATCAGGGGCTGGATACTTGAACCTCCTGTTAAGGAATTAACAACCGGAAGCTGGAAGGAACAGGGAATTCCTTTCTATTCATGGGGCGTCACTTACAGTAAAGAATATGATTTCGGAGATGCCGAAGGCCAATACCTGGTAAGGCTTGATAAATGGAGCGGAACGGTAGCGGAAATCAGTGTAAATAAAGAGCCGGCCGGGATCATAGGGTTCCCTCCGTTCGAACTTGACATAACCCGTTTAGCCGGAAAGGGGTCAAATACGATTGAGGTAAAAGTCATTGGCAGTCTCAAGAACCTTCTTGGTCCTCATTTCAATAATCCGGCGCCGGGTCTTGCATCACCATGGAGCTGGAGGAATGTCGAATCATATCCTCCGGGTGAAGATTATCAGTTGATTGATTACGGCTTGTTTGATGAGTTTGAAGTCCTTGTGGCAAACTAAAGACAGTGGCAGTACTTTTTAAGAGGCCTGGTCTGAGATACATATTTATTAAACATTTTAAGTTTTTCGAACGTCATTCATAAACCTGCTCCAAATTATTTAATATCAATTTACTATTTTAGACCTATTTGCATCTTTAAAATATTTTTCTACATTTGCCGGGCTTTCGTTCTTTTATTCGATACCTGCTTTAATATTTAATGAAGCGCAACAGTTGGGCAGGTATGGGGACTTTTTGAATTTAAACTTAACATTTATCCTATGAGAAGATTTTTGACATTGATTTCAGCAGCATTTATCACCGGCAGTCTTTTTGCCGGCGGACTGGTGACCAACACGAACCAGAGCGCATCATGGGTCCGTCTTCCGGCCAGAGATGCATCAACAAGCATTGATGCAGTATATTTCAATCCGGCTGGTTTAATGAAGCTTGATAACGGATTTCATATTTCCGTTTCAAACCAGACAATCTTCCAGAACAAGGAAGTTGAGAACTTTTATACAGGACCGGGTGGTTTATTCGGTCTTAACGAAAGTTTGTACAAGGGTAAAGTATCAGCCCCGGTTTTCCCCAGCTTGTATGCAGCATATAAAATGGACAGGCTTGCTTTTTCGTTTGGATTTAATCCGATCGGAGGAGGTGGTGGTGCTGTTTTTGATAAAGGCCTCCCCTCATTTGAGATGACCCCTTCTGACCTGGTGCCTGCCCTTGCTTCCCAGGGAGCTACCGGATACAGACTGGATGCCTACTTTGAAGGAACTTCAATTTATTTTGGCTTCCAGGGCGGAATATCATATAAGATAAATGATTTTATATCTGTTGCCGCCGGGCTGAGATACGTAAATGCAAAAAACACTTACATGGGCCATCTTAAGAGCATTGAAATAAATATGCCCTCAGGATGGACAAGGGCCGACCTGATTATGACAGGCATAGCCGGCCAGGCAACCAATGCTGCAACCAGCACTACCGCTCTGGTAACAGGTGGAGCAGGATCTCTTACTCTTGCCCAGGCTGAAGCTGCAACAATAATTACAAGCGCACAGAGAGCTGCCCTTGAAGGTGCTCTTTCAGCTTTCGGATCACCTACAACAGTTACAATAGAGCAGGCAGACGCGGTATTCAAAGGAGCAGCTGCCACATATACGGCAACAGCATCGCTGCTCGGTGACCAGGAAGCAGACGTTGAACAAACCGGATCCGGTTTCGCCCCGTTTTTCAGTGTGAACATTTCTCCATCCGACAGAATAAATATAGGGATCAAATACGAAATGGCCACCAAAATGAGCCTTACAAACAAGACAGCCAAAGACTTCAGAACAGGATATACCTCTACCGGTACCCCTGTTACAATGTTCCCCGACGGAGAAGAGATAAGGAATGATATGCCTGCAATGCTTTCCGCAGGTATAGACCTTGGTATCACCGAAAATCTTAAGCTGTCTGCAGGAACCCACTATTATTTCGACAGGAATGCAAATTACGGACGTAAGCTGGGTGGAGTCTATGTCAAAAACGAAGACATAATCGACAAAAACTACCTTGAGCTTGGAGCCGGTCTTGAATACAGGATCAGTGACAGAATTCTTGTAAGCGGAGGATACCTCTATGCAAAACCAGGCGTAAGTTCGGATTATCAGAATGACATTTCCTATGCCAATACATCAAGCACTGTAGGTGTTGGCGGCGCAATTTCGGTTATGGATAATTTCACGATAAATCTGGGGGCAGGATATTCATTCTACCAGGATGACGAGAAAACCATCAATCATCTGTTTACCCCCACAGCTACTGTCATTCCGGCAAGAGAAACATACTATAAAGACAACATCTTGTTCGCCATCGGTGTGGATATCAGCTTTTAAGTAAGCTTAAAAACAATAAGAGGGTGTCTGAAAAGGACACCCTTTCTTATTTCAGCCATATTAACCGGGCCTTTTTGCGGGTTCAGGGCTAAACAGTCTGAAATCACCCTCTGTGCTTCTGGAAGGTAAAGATATTCCGGGAAAAAAGCCCGGTTGAAGAATTTTCCTGCCGCAGCAGTAAATCCCTGAAGGGAAATTGAATATTGCTTTTATTAGGCACGCAGTCTTCCTTATGGCAGCACCTTTTTTTCAGTCTTCAAGAAAGTCCATGCCAGGACAGGTTCTTAATATCTGATGCCAAAATCATTGAGGTATCTGATGAAAGTGTCCAAATGCGGTGAACCTGATTCTGTGAACTTAATGTACCATTCTCCGGCCTTTTTATCATTGCCGGTTTCTCGTGCAAGCCTTATGATATTGATATAAAGTGATCCTTCAATACCATGGTTTTGGTTGTCAATCTCTTCCGTCAGACCTATAAAACCTGCAAGCGCTTTTTCCGCTTCGCCTTCTTCGGCAAGAGTAAATGCTGCATCAACCTTTTTATTAAGAGCAGGATCAAGGACGATTCCCAGGAACAAGAAACAGTTATCACTGCAATCTTCTATCAGATCAAGCCATTGAGTTTCCTTTGTTAGTGGTGGAAATGTAAGGGTAAATTCAAGCTTCTCCCCTGGCAGCCTGAACATGTACGAGTCGGGGCACACGGGTATTCCTTCTGATGACTTCAGCATGCTTCTGCTGCCATCAGGGTAAACGATATAAATATTACGGTCTGCGCAAAAGCTGCCTCCATGTATCCTGTTCTCTATTCTCAGATGAAAGACAGAAGCCTTGTCTGTCATCTCTATCTTAGTGATATCCAGTGTTTCATGGCTTTTTAAGGCATAATTTGGAAATTCAATCGTTTGTGCAAAAGAGTTTCCAAATGTCCCTAATATTATGCATCCGGCTATGTAACTTCTTATGATTTTCATTACTATTTCAGATCATAAAGCATCCTTAGTGTTCTTTTTACAACCATATCTGATGATCCGATGGCGAACTGGGAGGAAGTAACTTCATATCCGCCTTCCTTGTATAGTTCGGCCGGAGGGAGGTACCCGCTTGCCCCATTGCAATGTGTGATGATGAAAGTATGTTTGAACGGTGATCCTGACTTTATTTCCATTCCGATTTCCGTAAGCATCTCCACATTAAAACCAACAAATGCCACATCTTTTCCTATCTTTGCAACAGTTATCCTGACCGGAACCGTTTCTGACTGTGTTTGTGTATCTGCGTTTGCCGCTTTATTCTTCCGTGGGCATTCCAAAATATCAAATGCAGTTGAAATGCTCCCGCCCGGACTAACATCCTTTATGGTTCTGTAAACATGTATTACTTCCTCTCCCAGGAGAGTGCCCAGCAGAACAGGCTCAGGTATCCAGCCTGGTTCGGTATTGAACCCCGGAAGAACCCTGTACCATGGGTCAATGTTGGCCGAAGCACCCGCAAAGACAGGAGCTATAACCTCCGCCCCGAGTATTTTTTCAACAAACTGGGAGGATAGTCCCAGAACGTCACCGCTTACCTGCAGATTTGCCGGTCCGAGGGATGTGGAATGGGTTGCATAGTCAAAAATAGCACCTACAGGTGATCCGTCAGGATTTGTAACTTTTATCACAAGTACCTCCCTGTCAGCCGGTCCGTAAGTATTACGGCCAATGATAATCGATCCGTCGGAGCTCATCTCACGCCTGTTGACTCCCACAGGTGAAGATCCTGCTGCAACTCCTGTATGAACAGGCTTAAGGTTTTTAAGTGCTTCCCCGATCACTGAAAACAGCTTGTGCTTAACTTCTTCCGTATACTTAATATTGTTCGGATTGCCTGTTGCCGGGTCAACCGTCAGCCGTGGTGAGCTGTGTGAATGAATGGTAGAAAGAAACAGCTCGGAATCCTTAAGATTGAATTTTTCCGCTATGCCCGCACGGAAATCTGAGAATACTGCATTTCCATAGGCTCCCAGGTCGGATGACACAAGAACGAACCTGTTGCCGCTGTTCTCAAATGCTGCTACACGTATTGACAATGGGTCATGGATGCCTTCTGAAGGTTTCTTTCTTGATGCATAACCGTAAAGATCGACCGGTAATGAAGGGGTAATGTCAATTTTTGCAAAACCGGCGGAGAGTGTTCCGTTCCGGCTATCTGATGATTTTGCCTGTCCTGCCGCGGTGATGCTTACCAGGGCAAGGAAAAGAATTAATATGGTCTTTCCTGATTTCATTTTTGAAGAATTTAATTGTGCAATAAATATAGTGAGAATGGTTTAAAGCAAGAGATAAACCTGTTGATTTATATAATCCGGAAGTTTGATCACCCGGCAAAAGTGTCCCGTGTAAAAATCCTTCTTTCTTAATGTACTGTCGGCATCTTGTTGTTTTACAATGTATTATCAACTTTTTTCCGTAACAAAATCTTAATATCCGCTTAACCCTGATGAAACAGTATCACCATACCTTCGTACCGTAAAATTGAAACGAATTGTATTACAAATAATCAAAACTTAAAAATCATGAAAAAAATCATTTTGTATCTGATATCTGGTCTTGTTGTTATGGCAGGTTGCAGTAAGCAGTATGAATTACCTGTTGTGACCTCTCCTTCAGTTATAAATGTGGAAATCAACGGATCAGTTGATGTCACCTTTTCATTTACAGCCGAAGCAGGTTTTAAAATGGCAACTGTCGCTTCAACAGGGGGAACAGCTGAGATAAAAACAATGCCGTCGGCCGGAACAATATCAGGTTCAGTTGTAGTTACATTTTCTGCATCCAGAACTGCCGGGGCAGGCTCAGTTGAACTGACGGTTACTGATAATGACGACAAAACAGCCCGGACCACAGGAGTTTTGAACATAACAACATATCCGACAATTTCGGTTACTCAGAATATAGGTTCAGATACAACATGGGAAACCGGCAAGATATACATTCTCGAAGGCCGTATTGCAGTATTGGATGGTGTCACCCTCACTATTGAGCCTGGCGTGATAATAAAAGGTCGTGAAGGAACTGGTTCAAATGCGACGGCTCTGGTGGTAGCACGCGGAGCAAAAATAAATGCCGAAGGTACAACCTCATCGCCAATAATTTTTACAAGCATTGCTGACCAGATCCTGCCCGGTGAGGTCGCCAGCCCCAACCTGGAACCGACCGTTCCTGGTTTATGGGGAGGCCTGCTGATACTCGGAAAAGCTCCCATATCGGCCTCTACCAATGAGATGCAGATCGAAGGCATTCCGGTATCTGACCTGAACGGCCGTTATGGAGGAACCGATCCTCTCGATAATTCAGGTATCATCAGATATATATCTATCCGTCACGGTGGTGCAAATATAGGAGAGGGTAACGAGATCAACGGTTTAACCCTCGGAGGTGTCGGATCGGGTACGGTTATTGAAAATGTTGAGGTTATCGCCAACGATGATGACGGGATAGAATGGTTCGGAGGAACAGTCAATGTTAAGAACGCTCTTGTTTGGAATCCTTATGATGATGCCATCGATACCGATCAGTCGTGGGCCGGAACTCTCGATAATTTCCTGGTTATCTGCGGTCAGGGTACCGATCATGCTCTTGAGATTGATGGGCCCGAAGGTGCCATGCTGGAAGCCCATACTGTTAAAAATGGCTCTGTTAAAGGAAGTCCTGTTGCCGAACTTGGTGATTTCAGAGACGGAGCAAGAGGGACCTTTGAGAATATTTACTTTTTCAATTTCCCCGGTCCTTCAACCAGTAATGGCCGAGGGGACCTTTCTCTCAGCGGGTCGGCAACTGAGAGTAATTTCACCTCCGGCATTCTGAGCTTTGTTAATTTAGAGATAACTCCTGCGGCAGGAGTCGCTCTGACCTCAATTTTCCTGAATGGGACCCACGTTCATGCCACTGAGGTAACCACTGCAACCAGAACAGTCGGTGCTGACAAATCAGCTTTTGAAGACTGGACTTGGGCAGATGTTGCAAACCAGTTAACTGATTTTTAAACAAACAATAAATAACAAATCAAAGCCCGCAGGTTTCCGGTCCTGCGGGTTTTGACAAAAACAAAAACCAATATTATCTGATTATGAAATTATTAAAGTATCTGATTGCTGTTTCTCTCCTGCCATTCACCCTGGTTCTCCATTCACAGAATGGATTTATCCGGGGAACTATATTTGACGAGACAAACGGTGAACCTCTGATAGGTGCTGCTATTGTAGTTGACGGAACAACAAAAGGAGCATTTGCCGACCTTGATGGCAAGTTCAATATAAGTCTTGAACCCGGCACATATAACCTGAAAATCTCATTTGTTTCTTATGAGACTTTGATTATTGGTGATATTAAAGTATCTGCCTCCAAAGTTACGCTGCTTGATAATCTCCGGCTTAAAGAATCAGCACACGGGCTGTCTGAGGTGGTGGTAACGGCAAACATGGCACGCAACACTGAAGCCGCTTTGTTTTCTGTAAAGATGACATCCCCGAATCTTCTCGACGGCATTTCCGCTGCAGGTTTCAGAAAGATTGGTGACTCTGATGCTGCTTCATCCATGAAACGTGTGACAGGAGTAACGGTTGAAGGTGGCAAATACGTTTATGTGCGCGGACTTGGCGACAGATACACCAAAACCATTATAAACGGAGTCGATATGCCCGGCCTGGACCCTGACCGCAATACCATGCAGATGGATATTTTCCCTACTACAGTGATAGATAATATAATAGTCCATAAATCTTTCAGTGCAGAGTTACCCGCTGACTTCACGGGAGGAGTGATCGACATTGCCACAAAGGATTTTCCGGAACAGAAGAAGGCGTCATTCTCCCTTAGCACAGCTTACAATCCTGATTTTCATATGAGGAATGACTATCTGAGCTACCCGGGAGGGAAATATGACTTTTTGGGATTTGACGATGGAACACGTTCTATCCCTGCAGTTTCCGATATTCCCTTCTATGCCTCTGTAATAGGCAATCCGGAAAGTGAAACCGGTCTCCGTTACAGGGAAATCCTTGAGAGTTTTAATCCCACAATGGCCGCCATCAGGCAAACCAGCTTTGTTGATTATAACCTGAGCACATCTTTCGGGAATCAACTGCCCCTGGATAAGATCACTCTTGGATACAACGTAGGTTTCTCATACAGGAACAACACGGAGTTTTACCAGGATGCAGAGTATGGCAGATACGGGATGTCAGCCAACCATGATGTCAATGAGCTGGAAGTAAGAGAGTTCCAGAAAGGAGACTTCGGGGTTAAGAGTGTATTATTGAGCGGAATGGCAGGAATAGCGCTGAAAACAAAGCAATCAAAATACAGATTAAACCTGCTACATATTCAGAATGGTGAATCAAAGGCAGGAATATTTAACTATGAGGGCTCAGAAAAAGGAAGCAATTTCACCGGTATTCAGCACAACCTTGAGTACAACCAGCGGTCACTTACCAACATTCTTCTCGACGGGAAGCATATTTTAAAAGATCCCAAACTTGAAATTGTCTGGAAAGTTTCTCCGACAATATCCGCCATTCAGGACCCGGACACAAGGTTTATCCGATACGTCACAGATAATCAGACATTAAGGATCAATACCGAAGGTGGTTTTCCGGAAAGGATCTGGAGAGATCTGTCGGAAACGAATATTGCCGGTGTTTTACATATATCGAAAGAATTCGATTTAAACGGCAACAAATCAAGATTGAATTTTGGAGGAGCATATACCTGGAAACAACGTGATTTTACAATAAGGAAATACGCATTCAATATCAGGAATGTTCCTCTTACGGGTGACCCTGATGAAATTTTCCGGCCTCAGAACCTGTGGCCCCTTAACGGAGCCGATGCCATGAACGGGACGACTTATGAAGCTCATTTTATGCCATCAAATCCGAACCAGTTTAACGCAGGCTCAGTCAATTTTGCCGGATATGCTTCATCGGAACTCAGCCTTTCAAAAAATCTCAGAACAATTGTCGGAATAAGGCTTGAAAAATTCAGCCAGCGATATACCGGTCAGGATCAGCTTGGTATTAATGTCCTGAATAATGAAAAGGTACTAGACAATATCAACCTTTTCCCCTCGGTAAACTTAATATACAATTTATCAGACCGTCAGAATGTAAGGTTGTCATATGCCAAAACAATAGCGAGGCCGTCATTCAAGGAATTATCCTTCGCAGAGATTGCCGATCCCGTGAGCAACAGAACCTTTATCGGAGGCATGTTCAGGGATGCCAATGAGGCAACCGCGGTGGAATACTGGGATGGTAAACTTGTCAGCACTTTCATCCATAATCTTGACATAAGGTGGGAAATGTTCAGTCAAAACGGACAGATGATCTCTCTCAGTCTGTTCAGCAAAAAGTTTATCAAACCTATTGAGATAGTCCAGTATTCCACACAGCCGGGATCATTTCAGCCACGTAATGTCGGTAACGGACAGGTAAACGGAGCAGAGGTTGAACTCAGGCAGGATCTTGGCTTTATAAATAATACACTTAAGAATTTCGGTATTTCAACCAATTTTGCAGTTACAAGATCCAGAATTGAATTAAGTCCGACCGAGTTGCAGTCCAGAATTGAGAATGCACGTACCGGTCAGGCAGTAGGTAAAGCCAGGGTTATGGCCGGACAGGCTCCCTATATCATCAACGCAGGACTAACATATAATGGTGGAGAGAACGGACTATGGAAAGGTTTTGAGGCAGGCCTGTATTACAATGTCCAGGGAATCACTCTGCAATATGTAGGCATCGCTGACCTTCCGGATATTTACACGCTCCCTTTTCACAGTCTCAATTTCAACACAAATAAAAGCTTTGGCAGGGACAACAGAACCCAGCTTGGCATTAAGATAGAAAACCTGCTGAATGACAGGAAAGAATCTGTGTTCAGATCATTTAATGTTACTGATCCCTTTTTTACCAAACTTGAGCCCGGCATTACCTTTCATGTCCGTCTCAGCTATGCCCTGTTTTAAAGACAGTAAGGTAAAATATGAATCTGATATAGAGTGTATTCAGGAAAAACTAATTACATAACAGATAATAATTAGTTTAAACCGGGGAAAACGCATGTGTAAACAACATGCGTTTTTACCTGGTTGAATTTTGCTGTTACCAAAGATTAATTGCAATAAAACAAGGATTATATCAATCCTTTCGTGCAAAGACGGATAATTACTTGTAACATTTTTGTAACACCATTATTTACTAAATACTTGTAATTTTAATAAATATTTGAAGAACCATTTTTATTGATGTTTCAGCCGGAATAAACAGCAGCTTATGGATAAAAAAGGAATCAGGATCCTTATCGTTGACGACGAAGAGGATCTCTGCGAGATACTCCAGTACAATCTGAGCAATGAAGGTTATCAGACGGAGGTTGCACATTCAGCCGAAGAGGCAATGAAAAGATCCATAGATAAATGCGATCTGATCCTCCTTGATGTAATGATGGGACAGATGTCTGGATTTAAGATGGCCGACATTATTAAAAAGGAAAAAGGTCTCAACATCCCGATAATATTCCTGACTGCCAAAGATACAGAAAACGATATCCTCACCGGGTTCAGCCTCGGGGCAGATGATTATATTGCCAAGCCGTTTTCTGTTAATGAATTAACAGCAAGGGTCAAGGCTGTTCTGAAGCGTACCATCAGGGAAAAAGCAAAGACACAGGATATAATCAGATACGGTGAAATAGAGATGGACACCATACGTAAGCGACTGATAATAAATGATGAGAAAGTCGAGCTTACCAAAAAGGAGTTTGAGATACTGAAAATTCTTCTGGAAAACCAGGGCAGGGTCTTTTCCAGGGAAGAGCTGCTTTCCAGGGTATGGGGCAACGAGATAATTGTAACTGAAAGGACTGTTGATGTTAATATTACCAGGATAAGAGCCAAGCTTGGAGCTTATGGACAAAACCTCAAGAACAAAACAGGGTATGGATACTTCTTCGAATTCTGATATATAGCAACAGGCCATGACTCTGTCAAAGAATAAATTCAGGAACAACCTGCTGTTTTTCTATTCGGCAATTTTTCTGACAATTGCTCTTTCAATCCTTGCGTACCTGTATAAAAGGGAAAAGCAGTACAAGATAACATCGCTTAACAATGAGTTGTACAACATAACCAGAATAATTGACAACTATTTAAATATTAATGAAATATACAGATCTGACAGATATAATAAGCTGGATTCCCTGCGTCTGCTCCTGCCTCATCCAAATCTGCGAATATCTATAATAGATACTTCAGGAATAGTCCTGTATGACAGTTCTGTACCGGATTATGGCAATATGGAAAACCATAAAGCAAGACCCGAGATCAGGGAATCATCCTTGTCTGACTTTGGTACAGCAGTCAGAAAGTCTGGTACAACAGGAGAGGAATATTATTATTACTCCAGATCCTATCCGAGATATTATATAAGAACGGCACTAATTTATGATGTAAACATTGCCTCATTTTTTAAAGCTAACCTGAGTTTCCTGTATATAATACTGTTCTCATTCGTCGTGATTGGAATTGTTTTGCTGGTAGTGACAAACAAGTTCGGTGAATCGGTTACCAGGCTTCAGGAATTTACGGTAAGCCTGAAGAATGACAAGCCGTTTGAAATGGATTTTCCCAGAAATGAACTCGGAGTTATTGGTTCTGAAATACTGGATATTTATAATAATCTCCTGTCGGCCAAAAATGACCTGGCCAATGAGAGAGAAAAATTGTTCAATCATCTTGATGCCTTAAATGAAGGAGTTGCATTCTTTTCAAGTGAAAAGGATATAATTTTCAGTAATGATCATTTCATGCAGTTCATGAATATGATCTCCGGGGATCTTAAAATATTTTCATCAAACTTTTTTGAGATTCCCGAGTTCTATTCGGTCAGTGAGTTTGTCACTTCCTTTAAAAACGAAGTGATAAATCCTTCCGATCTGCCTAAAATGGAATACCAGGTCGGTAAAGATGGCAGGTTCTTCAGGATCCAGTGCGTAATATTCTATGATAAAAGTTTTGAAGTGATCCTCAGCGATATCACAAAGATTGGTAAAAATAAACAGATCAAGCAGGAGATGACCTCTAACATTGCGCATGAGCTAAAAACTCCTGTAGCCTCAATAAAAGGTTATATAGAGACACTTATCTCCACCGGCATTGAGCCTGGCAAAGAGAAATATTTCCTCAAAAAGGCCTTAGCCCAGACAGAAAGGCTTACCGGGCTGATAAATGACATTTCCGTACTGAACAGGATTGAGGAAGCAGGTTCATCATTTCAACCGGAAAAGGTAAAAGTAAAAAAGATTGTCAGGGAGGCCAGAGATAACTTTAAGTCGGCCATCGAGGCAAAAATGATGAAAATTGAAATCGACGTTCAGGAGGATGTCATCGTTAAGGGGAACAGGTCCCTGATTCTATCCGTATTTCAGAACCTGATCGAAAATGCCGTAAATTATGCAGGTGAAAATACAACAGTCAGGATCCTTGTTTACAATGAAGACAGGAAGTCTTATCATTTCTCATTTTCAGATGATGGTGTTGGTATCCCTCATGAGCATATTAACAGGGTATTCGAGCGTTTTTACCGTGTTGACTCAGGCCGTTCACGAAAAAGCGGAGGTACAGGCCTCGGCCTGGCAATTGTTAAGAATGCCATTCTACTCCACAGGGGGGAAATTCTTGTCCGCAACAGAGCAGGCGGGGGCACGGAATTTCTGTTTTCCCTTCCAAAAAATTGAACCCCCGGGATACCACATAATAATTACCCCAGGGACAAAAAATCACAGTTAAGAAGGAAAGCCCCCGGGCTAAAGGCACCATATTTTGCAATATGTTTAAGAAATTATCAATAAAAGCTGTTCCCCGGAGAATGCCTTAAGATTCATAAAGGTCCGGAAATTATCACGTGCCGATTGCCTCAAGCTTTTTCATTATTATCCTGCCCCTGGCAAGCAGCCCTGCAGGACTGTCAATGTTCAGCATATTGACGGATGCGGCCAGTTCGTTTGAAAGTTCATGGTAAATAAGAGCCAGCTTATATATAATCTCCATGGAATAAGCCTTGACCGCTATGGCAGAAGAAGCTGAATTCAGGGCATTCAGGCAATAATCAGCCAATACTCCGTGATGTTTCCGGCTGATCTTATTAAAGTCTGAGAGTGATAATATTCGCAGAAATGAACGTCGTGAACTTTCGCTGGAGGTTATCCCTATACCGGCAATAATCCTTTCAAAATGGGGGTATAACAAGTCGGGATGTTTGTCGAAAAGTTTTGAAATGATCCACGATGCATGGAAAGCAAGCTTATTATCATCATTATTTGAATACTCAACCAGCCTGGCCAGAGTAACAGGATCTTCAGCTGCTGATGCTGCTATCCATTCAGCTTCACCTGAACTCCTTATTCTCCTGATAAGATCCCTGAAATCGTTGTCTTCTTCCAGGATATCCGTGGTTTCAGAAGTATTATCTTCAGTTTCTGTTAATCTTTTAACAGCTTCCAGATAATTTCCGGCTACAATGATATCAGCTTCTGAAAGGTCCAATGAAAGCACTTTTTCAGGAGGCAACCATTTATAGTCAATATGCTCCGAAAGAACAGGAAGATCATCGAGGGTATCACACAGGAAAGGAATAAGCCTGATCTGCTTCAGGCCATAGTCATATTCAACTGATGCCATTCTGCCGCATATGACAATATCCATAGAAAGCTCCTCACAAATCTCACGTGCAATGCAATCCTCAGCATTCTCGCCCTCTCTGATCTTGCCGCCAGGAAACTCCCACCTGAAAGGATTGCTGGAAGATTCTCCCCTCTGAACTATCAGAATGTATTCTTTATCATTTCTGATTATTGCGCAGGTAACATCTATCATACAGCAAAATTAGCACTAATTTGCAACCATGGTAACCTTAACCGGATCTGTCGGGAAATTTTTCCGGATAGAAGAGAATATCCGGTTTTTTGAGAAAATATTATGCTATTTTTAGCCGGAACTTAACATTCAGGAATGTTCACCGCCGGCCGGATCATCGGATTATGGACCACTCTGCCGGCAGACATATTGTTTTATTAAAGCCCCTGTTATGACAAATAATAAAAGCTATGTTATTTTCCTGGCAATTGTTGCAGCGCTCGGAGGTTTTCTGTTCGGCTATGATACTGCCGTGATATCCGGCACAATAACCCAGGTTACAGCCCAGTTCAGTCTCGACTCCATAAAACAAGGCTGGTATGTAGGGTGTGCACTTGTCGGGTCTATCGGCGGAGTAACTGTTGCAGGAGTATTAAGTGACTATTTCGGGCGAAAGAAAACGATGTTCCTTTCAGCAATACTATTTACTGTAAGTGCTCTGGGATGTTCGCTTGCTGCAGGGATCTCAGATCTCGTTGTCTACAGGATTATCGGGGGTGTGGGGATAGGAGTCGCATCTGTTGTATCACCAATATACATATCTGAGATAGCAATAGCAAAGTACAGGGGAAGCCTTGTATCATTCTACCAGCTTGCAATAACGATTGGCTTCCTTGGTGCTTATCTGATAAATTACAGATTGCTTGACTTTTCACAACAGGGAACCCTGCAGAACCTTACGCTTAATAAAATATTCATCGGTGAGGTTTGGAGAGCAATGCTTGGAATGGAAACGCTGCCTGCCCTGTTGTTTTTAATAATGATATTTTTTATTCCTGAAAGCCCCCGCTGGCTTATCCTCAGGAATAAGTCCGGACAGGCATTCAACATCTTTAAACGCATATATCATAATGACCAGGATGCCAATGATCAGATAAACCAGACCAGGCTTGCAGTAAGCGCTGAGTCAAGATCGGAATGGAAGTTCCTTCTCGAGCCGGGGATACTGAAAGCAGTCTGGATAGGTGTCGCAATAGCTATTCTGGGTCAGTTTATGGGAGTGAATGCCGTTCTATATTACGGCCCTGCAATATTTACCGACAGCGGATTATCGAGCGGGGATTCCCTATTCTATCAGGTACTTGTCGGACTGGTTAACGCGGGAACAACTGTTATTGCACTGATTATCATCGACAAAGTTGGAAGAAAGCAACTTGTTTACTGGGGTGTGTCAGGAATGATAATTTCACTTTTGTGTATTGCCACATATTTCTGGTACGGGGCTGAGTGGGGTCTGACCCCTGTAATCCTGCTGATCTTTTTCCTGCTTTACATATTCTGCTGTGCTATCTCAATCTGTGCCGTAATTTTTGTTCTGCTGTCAGAAATGTATCCCACAAAGGTCAGAGGACTGGCCATGTCAATAGCCGGGTTTTCGCTATGGATCGGTACATATCTCGTAGGACAGCTTACACCCTGGCTGCTTGAAAACCTGACACCTTCAGGGACATTCTTTCTCTTCGCCGCAATGTGCCTGCCTTACATGTGGATAATATGGAGGAAAGTGCCTGAAACCACAGGAAAAACCCTGGAAGAGATTGAAAAGATATGGACTGAGGGTAAATAATTCTAATGATAAAAGATATGGATACAAGAAATCTGGCTTCGCTTTACAGAAATGAACTTCTTGAAAATGTAATCCCATTCTGGTTAAACAATTCTGTTGATAATGAGTACGGTGGATTTTTTACGTGTCTTAACCGCGATGGCAGTGTCTATGATACCGATAAGTTTATCTGGCTCCAGGGGCGTCAGGTATGGATGTTCTCAATGCTGTACAACAAAGTGGAAAAACGCCAGGATTGGCTTGACTGTGCCATAAAAGGTGGTGAATTTCTGAGAAAGTACGGGCATGACGGCAATTTAAACTGGTATTTTTCACTTACACGCGAAGGGAAACCTCTTATTGAACCTTATAATATTTTTTCATATACATTTGCTGCAATGGCATTCGGACAATTGAGTCAAGCCACCGGCAACAACGATTATGCTGAGATTGCCAGAAAAACTTTCGAAATAATCCTGTCAAAAACTGATAACCCAAAAGGGCGCTGGAACAAGGCTCATCCGGGAACAAGAAGCTTGAAAAACTTTGCTCTGCCGATGATTCTATGCAATCTCTCACTTGAAATTGAACACCTTATTGACAGACAGATCCTTGACCGAACTATCGAAGCATGCATACATGAGGTAATGAGAGTATTTTACAGGCCTGAACTGGGTCTTATAGTGGAGAATGTAACCGAAGACGGAAAGTTGTCCGATACTTTTGACGGGAGACTTCTTAATCCCGGACACGCCATTGAAGCAATGTGGTTCATAATGGACCTTGGGAAAAGGTTAAAACAGCCGCAACTGATCTCTGAAGCAAATGAGATTGCCCTTAATACAATAAGTTTCGGATGGGACAGGGAATATGACGGTATATATTACTTCATGGATCGTCTTGGAAACCCGGTGCAGCAGCTGGAGTGGGATCAGAAGCTATGGTGGGTACATATAGAAACGCTGATTACACTGCTTAAAGGTTACCAGCTTACAGGGTCAGAAAAAAACGTCGAATGGTTTGAAAAAATTCACAAATATACATGGGACCATTTCAAAGATCCTGATTTTGGCGAATGGTATGGATATCTTAACCGGCGTGGCGAAGTCTTGCTTCCTCTGAAGGGAGGTAAATGGAAGGGATGTTTCCATGTGCCACGGGGGTTGTACCAGTGCTGGAAAATACTTGAGGAGATGGAAAAATGATCAGCCGGGAAGTTCTTTGTATAGGGGTATCACCATAAGGTACTCAAAGCTCTTGTTTATGTGATCAACCCTGCATGCATAATTTACCAGGCCGTTCGTCACAACAATGTAAGGCAGTTTAAGTTCCATATTGTATTTTACAATCTGATCGAAAACAACCTCTGTAATTTCTGTATCCGGGGATTTGCACTCAACCATCATTACAGGCTTTCCCTGTCTGTCGTGCACAAGAATATCTATTCGCTTTACCAGTTTGTTTTGTCTGAACATCCGCTCCACTGCGATCAGTCCGGCCGGGTACCCGCCTGCCTGAATGAGGTATTGGATAAAGTGTTGCCTTACCCATTCTTCCGGAGTGAGTTTCACGTATTTCTTTCTCAGTGGATCAAGGATCATCTCAGATCCTTCAGTTTCTTTTATTCTGAATGAACAGGCCGGAAGGTTTAGCTGTTTCAAGTTAGTTTTGTATTTTAGATGAGTCAAATATATTGAGATAATTTCATTTGAAAAACAATATGAAAACCAAAGAGGAAATTGTCAGCAACTGGCTTCCAAGATATACCGGTAAAAGAATCGATACTTTCGGAAGATACGTTCTTCTTACCAATTACCTTTATTATGTTGAGCTTTTTGCCAGGTGGCACAATGTTGAAGTAGAAGGCAGAGATAAGAATATGCCAAGCGCCACAGCCGAAGGTATAACAATAATCTCCTTCGGAATGGGAAGTCCGAACGCCGCTACCGCTATGGACCTTCTTAGTGCGATAAGCCCGCCCGCTGTGCTTTTCCTCGGGAAATGCGGTGGCCTGAAGAAAAAAAACAGGCTCGGCGACCTTATACTGCCGATAGCCGCTATCCGAAGTGACGGAACTTCAAATGATTATCTGCCCATTGAAGTACCTGCCCTGCCGGCTTTTATGCTCCAGAGTGCTATTTCTGCATCCATAACGAAGCATAATAAGGAATACTGGACCGGAACTGTATATACTACAAACAGAAGGGTCTGGGAATATGACGACAGGTTTAAGAAATACCTTGTGAAGACAAGGGCGATGGCCATAGATATGGAAACAGCAACCATCCTTACTGTTGGATTTGCAAATGAGATACCTACGGGAGCCCTGCTGCTTGTATCAGATCAGCCAATGATCTCCACAGGTATAAAAACAGAAGCAAGTGACCGCCTGGTTACTGAAAAATATGTTGAAATGCATCTTGCAATCGGCATCGATGCTTTAAAAGAAATAAGAAACAACGGAATATCGGTTAAACACCTCAGATTTTAGAAAAAATGCTATTGAGTTACGAAGACATAATCTCTGACCTTAAGAAACGCATTTTCAAACCTGTTTACTTCCTTGCAGGTGAGGAGCCTTATTACATAGACCTTATTACCGGATTTATCGAAGACAATGTGCTTGACGAATCAGAGAAAGCTTTTAACCAGATAATAATTTACGGTGAAGATACGTCTGTCACCTCGATCATAGAAACTGCCAGACGTTTCCCTATGATGGCCAGCCACCAGGTCATTATTGTGAAAGAGGCACAGACACTTAAGAATATTGAAACCCTCATCAGCTACATTGAAAAACCACTTTTGTCAACAATCCTTGTTCTTAACTACAAATACAGGGCAATAGACAAGAAGACAAAACTTTACAAGGCACTTGCCACACACGGGATTTATTTTGAATCCACACGTCTGCGCGACTATCAGATCACTCCGTGGATCGACAGATATCTTATATCAAAAGGTATTAAATCCGATTCTTCTGCATCTGACATGCTTGCTGAATACCTTGGCACCGATCTTTCCAAAATAGTGAACGAACTCAACAAGCTTATCATCACCATGCCCCCCGGCAAACATGTGATTACGCCCGATCTCATTGAGAAAAACATTGGCATCAGTAAAGACTACAATAACTTTGAATTGCAAAAAGCAGTCGGTATGAAAAATATATACAAATCAAACCTTATTGTAAGGTATTTTTCGAATAATCCCAAAAGCAATCCCATATTCCTGACAATAGCTTCCCTTTTCTCTTTTTTCAGCAAGCTTCTCGCATACCATTATCTGACCGACAAATCAAGGAATAATGTTGCAGCTGTTCTTAAAATAAAACCATTCTTTGTCAGGGATTATGAATTAGCCGGTTTAAAATACAATGTGTCAAAAACTGTTATGGCTATCAGTTTACTACGCACATATGACATGAAATCAAAGGGATATGGTGATTTGAGCTCTGAGCCGGGTGATCTTCTGAAAGAACTGGTATATAAAATTCTGCACCTTTGAATCACCTCACCACTCAGTTCATCTCAGGTGATTCCGGGAAGTCGGCCCACATCCGGTATTTGTTCTTAAACGACCGAAGAACTCTTTTCCAGCCTTCATCTCCCCGGCTGCCCATTATTGTTTCAGATTTTACTTTTGCAATAACCCAGGAATTTTCTTTCAGTTCCCGTTCAAGCTGACCGGCTGACCACCCTGAATATCCCAGGAAAAAACGTATCTGTTCCGGGCTGATGGATGATGTCCTTATCAGATTCCTTACGACATCAATATCCCCTCCCCAGAAAATATTGTCATCCACCCTTACACTTTTGGGGATAAGATGACCGGCATTATGAAGATAATGTAGTGTATCGGGAGACACCGGCCCGCCCATATTGAGATGCTCCTCCCACCCTTCAAACCCGGTAACTGCATCACAGATCCTGATATTAAGCTTTTTATTCAAAATAAATCCAACCGATCCTTTGGGATTATGGTCTGTAAGATATACGATGCTCCTGTTGAAAAAAGAATCAGGCAGGAAAGGTTCTGAAATCAGAATCTTTCCTTTCCCGGGAATTTTATCCTCAGGAAGAATTTCAAAAAGATCGAATTCCGGTTTCATATTACAAAAATAACCTTTCCAATTTACTATTTTTATTAATCAACAATTAAAACACATTAATGAAATGTTAAAAAATCAGATGAAACAGTGAATTCAATAAAATTATATAATACTTTTGATCCGTTTTTAAAATACCCAGATGCAAAAAAGTACACTTCGAATTATTGATAACAAAGTTGTGCTCAACATCCGTGAAAGGATGTGTGAGACACCTGAAGAATTATTATCAAGCGAGAAATTCAGATTGGTCATTAATCACGCTGTTAAGCATCTGAAAGAAAAAGACTCACCTCTTCTCAGGATTTTTCCGGATAATCGCTCTGATAAGACTGCTGTTGACGATCTGGTCCTTACTCTTTCACTGCTTGTAAAATATGAAAGTAAGCTGGTCCCGCATATTTTTGACAGATCGGAGGTATTTCTGGCCGATCTTCAGCTTCTGAACAGTTTTGTAGAATATTTGTATGATTATTGGCGTCATTTTGACAGATTCATAATTAATGATTCTGAAGGCGACCGTCTTGATAAAAGACCTTACAGGACTTTCAATGAAACTATTGAGCATCTGACTCATCTTATTCGCACTGTATACAGGCATATTCAGGAAAATATTACGGGAAATCATCCGAACGTATACAGGCAAATTCCTGCAGGGGCCGAGATGGCTGTTATTTCATTGCCAAAAGATATTGGCTATCCGTCCTCAAGATACAAGAAGCTTAACACGGTGCCAGTTATCCGCCAGATACTCATGTATCCTCCGCTGGTGATTCAACAGCCCATGAATAGGAGGACCGGGCATTTTAAGAGGGTCATGCAAAATCCTGTTGATATGATGGAGATAAATCCGGATGACTGGTTATGCTATCCTGCCAAAGTCGGAAAGCTCATAATAATGGTTTATTTCCATCTTACATTTCTTGAACTGGGGCTGTCGATGTGCAACCTTTTTCAACTTGCCGAAGATTCTGATCTTAAACGCAAACCCGATGCTGTCTTTATTTACGGCTTTCAGGGAAATGACCTCGACTCAATCGCTGAATTTCCGACCATATTCTGTGATGATGAAGAAAACGGGATTTTCGTGGGTGCTGTTCCCGGAAGAAGCGAGTTTGGATACTTTGGCTATCTTAAAAAAATGATACTGACACTTCATAATTCAATAATTATGAAATCTGGTAATATGCCATTTCACGGAGCCATGGTAAAAATACTCCTCCAGGGAGACAAAGAAGCCTCCATTCTGATGATTGGTGATACGGGTGCCGGCAAGTCAGAGACTCTCGAGGCTTTTCGTGTCCTTGGCGAAAAATATATACGTGAACTTAAGATAATTGCTGACGACATGGGGTCCATTGAACTTGACCCGGATGGATCCTCCCTTGGTTACGGAACCGAAACAGGTGCTTTTCTGAGGCTTGATGATCTTCAGTCAGGATATGCTTACGGACATCTTGACAGATCAATTATAATGAATCCCAGTCAGGTGAACGCCCGTATTGTCATCCCTGTAACTAATTTTCAAACAGTCATCCGGGGGCATAAGATCGATTATATACTTTATGCAAACAATTATGAAGAAATTGACGCTGATCATCCGGTCATTGAAAGGTTCAACTCCCCCGGCGAAGCACTTGAGGTGTTCAGGAAGGGAGCTGTCATGAGCAAGGGTACAACAATGTCATCCGGGTTGGTCTATTCATATTTCGCGAACATCTTTGGCCCTTCTGAATATATGGATCTTCATGATAAAATCGCCGTAAGATTCTTTGATGCGTTCTTCAGTAAGGATATTTTTGTCGGTCAGATGAGAACGAGGCTCGGGATCCCGGGATATGAAACCTCAGGTCCACGTGAGGCTGCCCTGGAGCTGCTCAGGATAATCGGAGTATAGCATTTCATACTGGTGTTCCATACACAGGCCGGGGATTATCAGTATCTTTCCGGGACCGCTTCTTTCATTATCTTATAAACCGCATCAAAAATATCTTCGGCATTGGGCTTTGAGAAGTAGTCGCCGTCGGATGTATATGCAGGACGGTGTTCTTTTCCCGTAAGAGTCTTTGGGGGGCTGTCAAGGTAATTCCAGCCACCCTGGTTCTCAACTACTTCCTGCATCATATATGCTGTGGTCCCCCCCGGCACATCCTCATCAATGAACAGTATACGTCCTGTTTTTTTAATTGAATCAAGGATCATCCTGTTAATGTCAAATGGAACCAGGGTCTGGACATCTATCAGTTCGGCTGATATTCCATGAGATGAAAGCTGCTTCACGGCTTCCTGAGCTATCTTAACTGTCGAGCCGTAAGAAACCAGGGTAATGTCGATACCTTTGCTGAGTACTTCGGGTATACCGAGAGGTATTTTAAATTCTCCCAGATTGTCAGGCAATTTTTCTTTCAGCCTGTACCCGTTAAGAGGTTCGATCACGATAGCCGGATCATTGCCTTCAAGAAGCGTATTATAAAATCCTGCAGCCCTTGTCATATCCCTTGGAGAGCAAACGTATACACCTCTTACTGAATTAATAAGCATGCTCATGGGCGATCCTGAGTGCCATATCCCTTCAAGACGGTGACCCCTGGTGCTTATTATCAGAGGTGCTATCATCTTTCCCGCCGTCCTGTAATGTGTGGTAGCGAGGTCGTCACTTAATACCTGAAGCGCATACATCAGGTAATCGAGGTACTGGATCTCGGCAATCGGACGCATACCTCTCAGAGCAAGCCCAATCCCCTGTCCCAGTATAGTTGCTTCCCTGATTCCCGTGTCGGTGATCCTTAGTTCTCCGAATTTTTTCTGCAGCCCTTCGAGTGACTGGTTTACCCCTCCAATATTACCTGCGTCTTCACCAAAAGTTACAAGGAGGGGATACTTTGAGAACAGTTTTTCATAATTGTCCCTTAGAATCTGTCTTCCTGGTACTTCCGGTGAGTCGGGTGAGTACTCGGGAGCTACGGGCCTTACATTAAGTACGGATGTTTGCGTTTCATTATACAGGAAGGTATTGTATCTTGCAGCAGCGTCAGAATAGTTCCGGGTAAGCCAGCCATGAAGCTCTTCTTTGAGATTGTCAGCTTTAAGGCAGTCGCCGCAAACATTTCGGAGTATCTTTCTTGCAGCCATGAAATTGTCTTTCCGTATCGGATTGAGAACTCTTTTCAGATCCTCATTTATATCATCCACTTTGGCTTCTTTTACTTCCTCAACACATTTGCAGCTTCTGTCTTCAATTATTCTCGACAATGCATCCCTTTCAATCCTCACAGGATGCTGGAACAGTTCCCAGGCTTTTTTCCGGGCTTCTTTCGCTTCCGTTTCAGCCCCGGAAGAGAGAGCATCAAGCTCCTCGGGAGTCGCAATTTTCTCATTAATTATCCATTCACGCATTTTCCTTAGAGGGTCAAAATCCTCTTCCCACCGTAATCGCTCTTTGCTCTTGTATCTCTCGTGCGAACCTGAAGTAGAGTGGCCCAGCGGCTGTGTTACATCTTCAATGTGAAAAACAACAGGTTTATGATCCCGGCGGCATATTTCAATTCCCTTCTCATATAGGTTCAAAAGTCCCGGATAATCCCACCCTTTTCCTTTGAAAATAAGTATTCCCGGCTTTCCGGGTTCATCTTCAAAGCCTTTTAAAATATCCGAGATGCTTCCTTTTGTTGTCTGGTATTTTTTTGGTACTGAAATTCCGTAACCGTCATCGTAAACTGAAACAGCCATTGGAACCTGCAAAACGCCTGCCGCATTGATGGTTTCCCAGAAATGACCCTCAGATGTACTTGCATCTCCAATTGATCCAAAAGCAACTTCATTTCCCTGCATCGACAGAGTTGTGAAATGATGAAGTTCCTTGTTCTGCCTGAACAATCTGGAAGCATAGGCAAGACCAAGCAGCCTCGGCATTTGACCTGCAGTCGGAGAAATATCCGAAGAAGAGTTTTTCTGCTTCATCAGATTCCGCCAGGTTCCGTCCGGATTGATGTTTGGCACTGAAAAATGATTGTTGAATACTCTTCCTCCGCTTCCGGTATTCATTTCACTGTCTGTATTTCCGTAAAGCTGATGAAAAAATTCAACTGCATTATAAAGTCCCATGGCCATCATCCATGTCTGATCCCTGTAGTAACCAGAACGCCAGTCTCCATCCCTGAATTGTTTTGCCATGGCAATTTGAACTATCTCTTTGCCGTCACCGAATATTCCGAATTTGGCTTTTCCTGAAAGAACTTCCCTCCGGCCGATTATGCTTAAATACCTGCTGAGGTTTGCCAGGCGAAAGTCGTCAAGAATGCTCTGCTTCATATTCAAATATTCTGATGGTTTTTTTGTTTTGCCCATAATCTTACTGTAATTACTTTGTTCTGTCAGTGGTTAAACAAACAACAAGCCCCGGTTGTTTAATAAAATATGAGTAATTGAAGAGTATATTTGCACCAGCATATGCTGCTTTCTGGTATTCTTCATCAATAAAGATATAAATTTGCAGGAAAAGACAGATTGTCGTGACATTGATAAAACTTCTTACAGTAACCCTCATAATACTGGCAGCTTCATTCGCTCTCCTTGGAATCAGACTGTTATTAAAAAAGAACAGCCATTTTCCTGAAATACATGCCGGGCATAACCGTGAAATGAGAAAGCGGGGAATAACCTGTTCCAGAAATACTGATACAGGTTGTACTCCTGCTGGACGGATAACGGGATGCGAATCTTGCGAAAAACCTTTAGCGTAATGCTGTTTAATTGATTTCCAAACTTCACTGTGCAAGTAAAAATTGCCTGATAGCCAGGGGCGGTATTACTTGTTCAGTCAGATTCGGAGATTGATTTTTTTAATCCTTCTGAAATCCATGTAATGAAATCCCCGTTATCATCAGAATATATAAGGTAGGCTTCAAATTCAGAATGCTTCTTAATAAAGTCAAGGGTTTTTTCCAGCCCCATTACCATGCATGCAGTTGCCACAGCGTCAGCCGCCGTACAGTCATCCGTTATTATTGTGGCACTCAGCAGCCTGTGTCTGACCGGGTATCCTGTAGACGGATCTATGGTATGGGAGTATTTGATATTGTCTTCCACAAAAAACTTTCTGTAGTTTCCTGATGTGGCCAGGGACCGGTCTTTAAGACTGATGATTGCCTGAAGATTGGTACCCGGTACTACATTATAGTCCACCGGTCTGTCGATACCTATTCTCCACCTGGAACTTCCCCTTTCACCTTTTACCCTTACTTCCCCTCCTATCTCCACAAGATAGCTGTCGATATTAAGCTTATCAAGATGCCGGCAGACTATGTCAACTGAAAATCCCTGAGCAACAGCGTTAAAATCCAGCGTAATTCCCGGATCTTTTTTTGAGATTATTCCATTTTTAAGCTCAACCTTATCCATTCCTACAAGGTGCATAAGGCTATCATGCATTGACTCAGAGAATCTTTTTACGGCATCCGGCCCGAAACCCCAGGCTTTGACAAGGGGACCTACTGTAATGTCAAATGCCCCTCCCGTCAGTTCATATAACTCCTTTGACCTTTCAAAAGCTTCTGTGAAAAATGCATCAGCCACAACTTTCTCATTCCTGTTTATTCTGGACAGGATCGAAGAGTCCTGATAAAGCGACAGTGACATATCAAAATTATGTAACAGGGCCTCAACCTCCTCTCTCAGCACAAATGGATCCAGTTTCTGGTTATTCTGGAAAATAATGCTATACGTCGTACCCTGTACAAAGCCGTTGAAGCTGTTGTAAACGGGTTTGTCCTGAACGCATGAGACGAGACAGGCCTGGATTAAAACCACCGAGAAAAAGTTAACCATTGCTTTCATCATAACAGGTTGTTTGCTAAATGCCGAAATCGTCAAAAGAAATGTTTTCTGCAGGAACGCCAAGATCGTCAAGCATCCTTACAACCGCATTGTTCATAACCGGAGGGCCACAGAAATAATACTCAATATCTTCAGGCTCATCATGAGTGCTCAGGTAATTATCCAAAAGAACCTGATGTACGAATCCGGTAAGACCGGTCCATTTGTCTTCAGGAAGAGGTTCCGAAAGAGCCAGATGAAAACTGAAGTTTGGAAAATCCTTTTCAATCGCCCTGAACTCATCCTCATAGAATACCTCTCTGAGCGATCTGGCCCCATACCAATATGAAACTTTCCTTTCTGTTTTGAGAGTATGAAACAGATGGAATATATGTGATCTTAGCGGGGCCATCCCTGCTCCGCCTCCAATGTAGACCATTTCACTGCCTGTATCCTTTATGTGGAATTCACCATAAGGACCTGATATGGTGACTTTATCACCTTGTTTCAGCGAAAAAACATAACTCGAGCAGATCCCGGGTGGAACATTCATGAACTGCTTTCGCAGGTTGTCCCATGGTGGTGTGGCTATCCTGATATTCAGCTTGATCAGGTTCTTTTCAGCGGGAAAGTTTGCCATCGAGTAGGCCCTGAATGCCTCTTCAGTGTTTTTAATATGGAGATCCCACATTCCGTATTTATCCCAGTCATCCCTGAACTCTTCTTCAATTGCAAAAACGCTGTAACTGACTTCATATTTAGGTACATCAATCTGTATATATCCTCCCGGCTCAAAATCCAGCGCCTCACCATCGGGAAGTTTTACAACAAATTCCTTTATGAATGTAGCCACATTTCTGTTCGACACTACTTCACACTCCCATTTCTTAATGCCCAGAACTGACTCAGGAAGCTTTATGGTCAGGTCTTCCTTTACCTTGACCTGGCATCCCAGCCGCCAGTGATCAAGTTGTTCCTTCCTGGTAAAGAATCCTGTCTCTGTGGGAAGAATTGATCCTCCGCCTTCAGTAATCTGGCACCGGCACATGCCGCAGGTTCCTCCCCCCCCACAGGCTGACGGCAGAAATATTTCGTTTGATGAAAGTGTAGTCAGAAGGTTGGATCCCGGTGATACAGCAATGTCACGGTCGTTGACATGCAGTGTAACATTTCCCTTTGGAGTCAGCTTATCTCTGGCAAAAAGTAAAACCGCCACAAGTATCAGGATAATAAAAAGAAATACTATAATGCTGTATAACAATGTCCCCAGTGTAGTCACGGCTAAAACCATAATATCTTGATTTCATTAAAGATTGATACCCATGAAGCCCATAAAGGCAATTGCCATCAGGCCTGTAATGATAAAAGTAATGCCCAGGCCTTTCAAAGGATCAGGTACTTTGCTGTACCGCAGTTTCTCCCTGATTGCTGCAATGCCTACAATAGCCAGCAGCCATCCCACACCCGATCCCACTCCGAAAACTGTTGCCTCAAGTACATTGGCATACTCCCTTTCCTGCATGAAAAGGGATGCTCCAAGTATCGCGCAGTTAACCGCAATAAGTGGAAGAAAGATTCCAAGTGAATTGTATAATGCAGGGCTGAATTTTTCTATTACCATTTCAACAAGCTGCACCATGGCAGCGATGACTGCAATGAATACCATAAAGGTCAGGAAACTGAGATCGACATCAGCAAATCCTTCACCAAGCCATACCAGGGCTCCCTTCTTTAAAAGATATTTTTCAATAAGGAAATCAACAGGTACGGTTATGAACAGCACAAAGACCACCGCGATCCCCAGTCCGACAGATGTTTTCACAGTTTTTGAGACAGCCAGGTAAGAACACATACCAAGGAAGTAGGCAAAAACCATGTTGTCGACGAAGATCGACTTTACGAATATATTAAGCAGGTTTTCCATAACTCAATGTCTATTTGTTCTCGATAAGGCTTTTGTCCCGGCTCCTTTGTACCCAAATTATAATTCCCACCACAATCAGCGCCATTGGGGGCAGTATCATCATGCCGTTATTTTCGTATCCTGTTGAATAGGCTCCGGTAATCTGCACAAGCGGGTAATCCAATACTGTGCCTGAACCAAGCAGTTCCCTGAAAAAAGCTACTATTACAAGAATAATTCCATAGCCGGCTCCGTTACCCAGTCCGTCGATAAAAGAGGGCCACGGCTTGTTTGCCATTGCAAACGCCTCGAGTCGTCCCATAATTATGCAATTAGTAATAATAAGCCCCACAAATACTGAAAGCTGTTTGCTTACTTCAAAAGCAAATGCTTTCAGAAACTGATCAACAAGAATGACAAGTGTGGCAATAACAACAAGCTGAACAATTATTCTTATCCGTTCAGGGATGTATTTCCTCAGGGAAGCTATCACAACATTGGAAATTGATATTACCGCAATCACTGACAGAGCCATAACCAGAGCAGGCTTAAGCTTAACAGTGATTGCGAGCGCCGAGCATATTCCGAGTACCTGTACGGTAATCGGATTGTTTTTTCCCAGCGGACCGGTAAGAAGCTTTAAATTTTTGGCCGAGAATAACGGCTCCTTTTCCTGTTTGTCCATATGTTAGTTTCTGTTTTTTATCAGATAAGCATTGTACTTTTCAAGGCAATCGCGAAGCATATTCTGCAGCCCGTTGCTTGTTATTGTTCCGCCGGAAATAGCATCCACACCGTGAACATCGCCATCTTCAGCTCCTCCTTTATGTACCATTACCGAAACAAAATCCCCGTTATCGAATAATTTCTTTCCTCTGAACATCCCTTCGAAGTCCGAAGTATTGATCTCAGCACCAAGCCCGGGTGTTTCTCCTTTATGATCAAAGGTCACCCCGAAAATGGTATTCAAGTCAGATTCGAGTGACACATACCCCCAGATGGGACCCCAAAGGCCTTTGCCTTCAACCGGCAGTATAATTACGTCCTTTCCGTCTTCAGATGAAGCCGTAAAAACCGGGAGATATTGTTCTCCGGCAGGCTTTCTTTGTTCATTTTTCAAAACAACGCCGAAAGCGTCCACTCCGTCAATTGTGTTTCCATGAATGTCTGTCACGAAACCCTCTTTGATATATCTGGAGTACAGGTCCACAGCATTTGAACGCGTTGCAGTTATCCTGATCGATTCAAGCATACTCCTTTTCTTTTCTATTTCGAGGTTCTTTTCCTGGGCAGGCCTGAGGAGCGTGGCTGCAAGAGAAAGCAATGTTGCCACGGCTATTACCATAACAGACGAAAAGACAAAAATATATCTGTTGCTGAAATGTTTCATCTTGAATTTATATTTAAAGCTACTTTTGACCTTCTGAGCCTTCTTTTAATATTTGCCTGTATGACATAGTGGTCGATAAGCGGTGCAAAAACGTTCATGAGGAGTATTGCCAGCATTACCCCTTCAGGGTAAGCGGGATTCAATACCCTGAAAAGGATTGAAAAAAGCCCAATGAGAAATCCGTATATCCATTTACCACTCTCTGTCTGTGCTGCTGTAACAGGATCTGTCGCCATAAAAACTGCTCCGAAGGCAAAACCGCCCATGACAAAATGGTAATAGAAAGGAAGCTCCATATATGGATTAACTGACAGGACGTTCAGAACAATACCCATTGTCAGGCCGCCTGCAAATACGCTCACGATGATTTTCCAGCTCCCGATACCTGTTGCAATAAGTATTAGAGCGCCTGCCAGAATTGCAACAACCGAAGTTTCTCCTACTGATCCCGGAATGGTACCGATGAACATCTGCATGAATGAAGGCAGGTCAGCAGTCTCTCCGGCCGAACGAAGTGCCATTGGTGTTGCCCCCGAGTATCCGTCTATAATATTCTGCCCCTTAGCAAGGCCTTCTGTCCAGACTTTATCACCAGTCATCCATCCCGGATAACTGAAAAAAAGAAAAGCACGTGCCAGAAGTGCAGGATTGAAAATGTTCATCCCCGTTCCTCCAAAAACTTCCTTTCCAAGAATTACTGCAAAAGCAGTTGCCAGGGCGAGCATCCATAAAGGTATGTCAACGGGCATTACCAGGGGTATCAACAGTCCCGATACAAGAAATCCTTCGTTTATCTCATGACCTCTTATCTGTGCTGCAATAAATTCAATTCCCAGCCCAACCAGATAACTTACTATAATCAGAGGAAGTATCTTCAGAAAGCCGTACCAGAATGCCTGCAGAATGGTCGGATCAATACCCACTGAACTGAAGTGCTGCAGGCCGGTATTATATGCACCAAAGAGAAGAGCCGGTACGAGGGCAATGACCACAATGATCATTGTCCGCTTAAGATCAATTGCGTCTCTTATGTGTGATCCTTTAAAAGTTACTTTGTCGGGAACAAAGAGGAATGATTCAAACCCTTCAAACACCGACTGCAATTTTTCAAATCTGCCCCCTTTAATGAAATGAGGCTTTAGTTTATCCAGTTTCTTTCGTAAAGAATCCATTATAATAACTATCTCATATTAGACTAACTCATTTCCTTTATCATCAGATCAATACCCTGTCTGATAACCGACTGAATCTCAGTCTTTGACGGACAGATATACTCACAAAGCGCAAAATCCTCCTCAGCAACTTCATAAATGCCAAGATTTTCCATTGCGTCTATATCCCCGGCCATGATCGCTTTAAAAAGATGCATCGGGTAAATATCCATCGGGAGCACTTTCTCATACTGCCCCGTAATCACAAAAGCTCTCTCACCTCCGTTAAGATTGGTGTCGAGCCTGTAATGCTTCTTCGGGAAAAGGCTTGAGGCAAATACTCTGAAAAAGCTGAACTTGTTGAATCCCGGAGAAGCCCATCCGAAAAAATCGGAATGGTCGCCTTCCGGGATCACGGTGATTTGTGAATCGTAGTATCCAAGAAAGCCGTCAGCCGGAATTTTTACCCCTGCAAGGACATTTCCGCTTATGTACCTGTTGTTGCCTGTTTTTACATTATTTTCTGCCAGTGGGGTTATGGCGCCTCCTGACAACATTTTGCAGTAACCGGTATTTATGACTTCCGAACCGGTTATGGCCACAATTCTCTCCGGCCTGTAAATACCTTCACTGAAAAGACGGCCTATAGCAGCAACGTCCTGAAGATTAATATGCCACACAACTTCACCCTTATTCACCGGATCGATATGATGTATCTGAACTCCGACATTGCCTGCAGGATGGGGGCCTGACACATACGTTATTTCTGCCTCCGGGATATCTTCCAGGATTGTCTTGTCATTGCGTCTGCCATCAAGCACCATATTTATCTTCCCCTCTGTCAGCTTTTTTATTGCTGTAAGTCCCAACCTTAAATCTGCAGCGGAGGTGTTCTCAACTATGAAATAAAAATCGGGTGCCAGCGGAGCTGTATCAAATCCCGAAATAAAAACAGACTTCGGCGTGTCAGCCGGATTCGCAACAATGTTATAAGGACGCTGCCTTACCGATGGCCATAACCCTGAGGCAAGCATCCTTTCTTTGATCTGTTCCCTGGTAAGCATTCCGGGATCAGCCTTTCCAAAATCGATATACTCTTCGCCGCTCTTTTCAACAACAACCCCGAGAATTTTTCGCTTGGTGCCCCTGTCAACAGCCGTTACCATTCCGCTTACGGGAGAGGTGAACAATACCTCCGGACGAATCTTGTCATGGAACAAAGAGCTGCCTGCTTTCACCTTATCACCCGGTCTGACATCGAGCTTTGGAATAAGACCCGGGAAATCTGGTGGTTTAACCCCATATAAAAGCGGAGTAACCTGCCCTGTAAGTTTTTTTTCGGCTCTTCCGGACAACCTGATGTCAAAACCTCTTTTTAACTTTATCAATCTGGACATTATTTAGCTTAAATTTTAGACCTGACAACTAATGCATCCATTACCTGATGGTCTTTTGTTTCTATTCCTTCACGACCTGAAATAGCTTCCATAATTCTATGCAGAGCCGGGTAAACCGGGTATGTCAATGATTAACACCTGCCTGTCAATAATACAAATTATCGAATGGGTCAGCAGATATTCTCTGTTATTAAATTAACAATGTCAAAATTGCAAATATACCGGAACATAGTTAACAAAAAGTGTTAAAAGTGATATAAAATTTTTAAACTATTTTTGTCAGCATGATAATAAATTTCTTACGGATGAAATTTCCGGCTGCCATCAGCTTTTTCCTGTCATGCCTGATATTAACATCATTCTCAGGAGAGATGAATCCTGTTCAGTACACAGATCATGTTTCAGATGAAAGAATAAAGACTGTAAAGCTGTTTAAAGAAGGATGGGATCTTTCATACCCGGTCATTAAATCAGGGAGTGGTGAAAAACTCATACTTCAATTCGACCTGCTCGGTACTAATATCGAGACATTTTACTACACATTCATACATTGTAACAAGGACTGGAAAAGATCAGACATATTTCCCAATGAATATCTGGATGGATTTCCCGAGAACCCGATCGAAGATTATAATTACTCATTCAACACCACCGTTGATTATATCCATTACCACCTGTCATTCCCAAATGACCGGGTCAGCCTGAAATTATCAGGTAACTACATAATTTCGGTTTACCAGGTTGACGAGCCTGATAAGCCGGTGATCACAAAAAGGTTTATAATAACGGAAGATGCAGCTGCGGTCGAGATAAACATGCACAGGCCAAGGATGACCAGAGATACTGAAACACATCAGCAGATTGATTTCAGAGTGAACATATCGGGTCTGAACATACGTGATCCACACGGTGACATTTATGCAACCATACTGCAAAACGGAAGATGGAATGTCTCAAGAGCCAACCTCAAACCTGATTTTTTCAGTGACAGAGAACTCAGATTCAGCTCACTGTCGGAAAACAATATTTTCCCCGGCGGAAATGAATTCAGGTATTTTGATATCAGAAGCATAAGGTATCTCTCGGAGTTCGTCAAAGCGATAGATTACCTTGCCCCTTATTATCATGTTTATCTTCATCCATCAGAAAGCAGGGAATTCAAACCATATTTTTACTGGCAGGACTTTAACGGCAAGTATATTATTGCAGTGCAGGAGGGTCAGAATCATGATACTGATGCAGATTACGTCCATGTATATTTCACACTTCCTTCAGCCCAGGCTTTGCCAGGAGGAAAAATGTATGTATCAGGATCATTTAATAACTGGTCCCTGGATGCCGGCAACCAGATGTTTTATAATCCCGGTTCAGGTTCATACGAGTGTATTATTATATTGAAACAGGGTTGGTACAACTATGAGTACGTATTCAGGAAGGATGATCCGCCGGGTGAATTTTCGTCAAAATTTGAAGGGACTCACATTGAGACTGAGAATGATTATACGGTGATAGTCTATTACCGTAATCCGCGCGACAGGTATGACAGGATATTAGCTGCCATAACAGCAAACACACTCAACAGGATCACAGATTAATGTCGCCCATGTGTCTCCAGCCCGTATTGCATCATTATCGTATGCCTGAGGGTTATGATTATCTCATGCATATATTCCTCAACTGCTTTCACTGATCCCGGAAGTGTATATATGAGCGATTTTCCGGCAATGCCTGCCACCGACCTGCTCAACAGGGCATTGGGATTTTCCATGGCATATTTTACTCTGATGAATTCCATTATTCCCGGTATCTGTTTCGAAAGCATTGGAATGACAGTATCAACCGTTATGTCACGGGGACCAATTCCGGTGCCACCTGTGGTAAAAATCAGCTCATATTCATTACCCGCCTCTGAGATCAGGCTCCTGAGCACTGAGGCATCATCGGGTATCAATGACATAATGATATCATACTGCCAGTTAACCGTGTTGAAAAAATCCGATATCAATTCCCTTACACGCGGACCGCTGAGGTCTTTATATTCTCCTTTGAAAGCTCTGTCGCTCAACGTTATTATCAACACTTTAAATCTGTCCGGAAGTTCCATTTTTCCAATATTCCATATTTATTTTTCCGGCTGACGGGCCGGCACCATATATTCTCAGATTGTCAACTTGCCTTCTAAATTCTGCGGATCTTGACAGGTTCTCCTTTACCCACATTCATCTTTCCGACCGGCACTGATATTATCCCGTCGGCATCAGGTAATGCTGAGATATGTCCCGATCCATGGTATTCAACCGGTTCGGCCGTACCTTCTCCTGTGATTATGACAGGGAGCCAGGCCATACGTTCGGCCACCCTTCGCGAATAGTCTGACCCCAAAGGCAGGGTTACTATCTCCGGTTGCCACGATGATTGCATCATTTTAGCAATAAGAGGCCTGACCATCAGCTCAAAAATTATGAAAGATGACACAGGGTTTCCCGGAAGGCCAAATACGAGAGCTTTCTCATGGATGCCAAAAGTTGTAGGTTTTCCAGGCTGCACTGCAACACGTGAAAAAAGGATCCTGACACCCGATCTCTCAAGGACCGAAGGAATAAAGTCAAATTTACCCATCGAAACGCCGCCCGAAATAAGTACAAGATCATTTTCGCTCAGGGCTTTCTTCAAAATCAAAAAAGTCACATTCACATTGTCGCCTGCAATTCCGTAGTAAGCAGCTGAAGCTCCTGCCCTGACAACCTGAGCCACAAGCTGACTTCCGTTGCTGTTCCTTATTTGTGAGATATCCGGGACATATCCGGGTTCCACCAGTTCATCCCCTGAACTTATTACTGCCACCTTCGGTCTTTTGCTCACCAGCACTGAAACGTGTCCGACAGTAGCCATAACTGCGATATCCTGGGGCTTTATCTCCCTTAATGCTCTGAGTACAACATCTCCTTTCCTGATGTCTTCACCTTTATATGCTATATTTTCCTTAACAAATGAACCCTTAAATCTGATTATGTCCGGGGAAATCATTTCAACATCTTCAACCGGTATGACACAATCTGTTCCCCGGGGAATCATTGCTCCTGTCATTATAGCTGAGCACTCATTCACGGAGGGTGTTTTGACGGGCACCCCGCCAGCCTGAATAGTTTCAATAACTTTAAGAGAATGTTCAAGGTCTGACCTTCGGCAGGCATAGCCATCCATTGTTGCCTTATCAAACGGAGGCATATCAAGATCACTCTTCACATCTTCGGCAAGAACACGTCCGAGCGAATCTTCGAACGGAACAGTTTCTGAACCCGTCCTGAAACAAGAGTTCATCACTATATCAAAAGCTTTTTCAAAAGGTATCATATGTAACGCGGTATAATCTTATTCTCCGTTCAGAGGGGCAGTCAGGCATGAAGTATCAGCTACTGATAATCTTTTACCACGTCTATTACTTCCGGAAGGTCCATGCCGATTTTCCTGAGGAATTCAATGGTCGGAATTCCATTGTTATTCCATCCTCTCCTCCTGTATACTGCATCAATAAGCTTTTCATACTGTTCCTCCCTGTAATTTCTGAGTATTTTTATTTTTTCCTCTGTTGACTTTCCCAGAGGGTCCACACCTGTCTTTTCGATAAGCTGTTTGTCATAGCGTTCAGAACGTGATTCATATTCTTCTATGGTTACCGGGCCAGCAGCCCTGTAAGGCTGCCTGTCATGTTTTCTTGTTCCAAAGCCACGCCGGAGATTAAATACCCGCTGAAAATTATATACTCTTTCAGAATCCCCGACAAGCCGGTGTTTGTCGAACTCGCGACCTGTGACAGACTTGTATATTGTAACATAGTTATCAACATGTTCCGGTACCTTCGCCGGTTCATCGGTCTGTGCATTATTTTCAGGTTCCACATCATTCCAGGGAAGTTTGCAAAGACCTACCAGTCCGAACCATGTGCGGAACATCGGGAAGTAATGCAGGGCTTCTGCCTTATCTTCGAACGTTGGTATCTGGTTGTTGACCATATCCATGAATATCAGCCAGGCCTCATCATGCTGAGGACCTTTGTTTGTCATTGCAAAGCCACCCTGTTGCGCAAGGGATTCTTTTGAAACATACTGGGAGTATTCCAGTCCCTTGTTCTCCATGGCTATATCATTAAGAAAAGATGCTTCACCCCATTTATTCTTAATAAAGAGCTCTTTCATCTTTCTTACACCCAGACCGGCTGTTTTACCGAATCCTTCTCCCCCTGCTACAAGATGCAACAACTCCAGAGCGGCATCCTTATTGCCAAAATGAAGGTCAAGGCCACCCGTCCTTTCGGCATTGAGTATCCCGTTTTCGTAACATTCCATGATAAAGGCTGAGACGGTACTCCACGTTATCGTGCATATTCCATAAGTATCGCAATAAAAATTCGCTTCAATAATATATTCGGGGTCAAATATTCCACAGTTTGATCCAAGGCCGGCCGCATTTTCATATTCCGGACCGTCAACAATCACAATATTACCTTTATAAGGTCCTGTTTTTATTTCGTAATCATCCACTGCTTTGCTGCACGACATATTACATCCGATCCAGCAGCCATCAGGAATATTCTGGGTGAATTTTTGCTTCCATATCGATGAATCAATTTTGTAAGCTTCCGGATGACTTCCGAATTTGTAATTATTGACAGGAAGCAGGTCATGGTCATTCATTATTTCCATAAGATGCGCTGTCCCAACCTGTTTCATCTGGCACTGTTTATCGTCAAGTTCCCGCATCTCCCTGTTGAATCTTCTCCCTCTTTCAACTATAGCATCAAGATCCGCCACATTGTTAAGATTCCCTTTCACCCCTGGAATTTTAACAACAAGGGCTTTTATCCGTTTATGACGGAAAACTGTTCCAATACCACCCCGACCGGCCTGTTTCATCCTTACTTTCTTCCTTTTGGGGTCATAGAATGTGAAATTCAACATTCCAAAAAGCGAATGCTCTGCTGCAGATCCGGATGATACCACCCCAATGTTTTTCTTTTCATTTTCATTATCCGCAAACACTTCAGTAAGCTCATCCGCGGTAACATGACTGTCACTTGTTGCCGAAGGTGCTTCAAAGATCTCAACCCTGTGATTTATGCCGTCGATGTAAATGATTATTTCCCTGTCGGCTATTCCCTGGAGCTCAAGTGCATCAAAGCCTGAAAATTTCAGGAACGGGCCGAAAAAACCTCCGACATTACTGTCCATCACGGAGTCAGTCTGTGGGGAAATACTTACAACAAGAGATTTTCCGGTGCCTGAATACTGGGTTATCCCTCCTATCGGACCAGATGAAATTATTATTTCATTTTCCGGATCATTCCATTTTGTGTCCGGACGTGTGGCCTCCCAGAGAAGTTTCAATCCATACCCCTTCCCTCCTATGAACTTCTCTTTCATAAGTTGTGGAACATCCTTTGAAGTAATTTTTTTTGTTCCAGCATTAATATAGAGGACTTTGTCCGTATACCCCCTGCTGAGAGGAGTCCATTCGTACTCCCACTGACTTATCAGGTGGTATTTTTTATTTACCGGTGTATTATCCATTTATGAGTCAGTTGTCTTGGTTTTTTTCAAATGCATAACATTATCAAAGATACTATAAAAATAGTAGCAGTTTGTATGACAATAATCACTATGTGAAGTAATTCCGGATGTTCAATTAAAACCGGAATCACAAAGGATCTGCAGTTCGGCTTATGTATGAACAACTGTCTGGCCTATTGTTGAAATCTCAGTCCCCCGGCAGAGATATTTGTTTTTATCTTTACTGTTCAAAACAGGTTTTCAGATGAAACTCATTGACATTGAAAATCATCTGCAACAATTCAGGGTTGGCATTGCAGGCGCGGGCGGCCTGGGTTCGAATTGTGCTGCGGCTCTGGTGAGAAGCGGTATAGGGGAACTGGTTATAGCTGATAATGATATTGTTGAAAGATCCAATCTTTCCAGACAATTCTATTTTGCAGAACAGGTAGGTATGAGCAAATGCGATGCACTGAAAAATAATTTACTGAAAATCAATGATAATATTATAATTTATACACACCAGATAAAATTAAACAATGATAACATTCCGGTAATTTTCAGAGGATGCAAGGTAATAGTCGAAGCATTTGACTCCGCAGAAATGAAGGAGATGTTGATTGAAACCGTGCTGACTGCCTTGCCTGAAACTGCACTTGTAGTAGGCACGGGCATGGCCGGATGGGGAAATAACGAACTGATCCGATACAGAAAGATAGATGATACCCTTCATGCTTGCGGGGATGAATCGACTGAAGCATCTGAAGAGCTGCCCCCAATGGCTCCAAGAGTGGGGATTGTTGCAAATATGCAGGCCAATGTGGTCGTTGAAATCCTGATGAAGACAAGAATTAATGCCTGAAAAATGAAGATATTTCTGAACAACAGGGAAGAGGTATTCAGCAAAGATTCAATCACCGTAAATGAAATGCTTGAGGAAAAAAGATTTACCTACCGGATGAGAATCGTGAAGATCAACGGGACCCTTATACCGAAAGACAAATATGGTTCAACGGTGATCAAAGACGGGGATAATGTACAGATGCTTTATCTTATGAGTGGCGGATGAAAAAAAATTGTAGGTTTGTATTATGATTGTCAGATTTAAAATCTTTGATAAACTACCTCCATTTCTCAGGGACAAATATATCCTGACTCTGATCATTTTTCTTCTCTGGCTGATATTACTGGATTCAAATAATCTGATCAACAGATACAAAGAGGTCCGGAACCTAAAAAAACTAAAAGCAGACAGGGAGTATTACACAATAAGGATAGAAGAGGACAAAAACAAACTCCGTGAACTTAAGACCGACAATAAGAATCTTGAAAAGTTTGCAAGGGAACAATACCGGATGAAAAAGCCTGAGGAGGATCTTTATATAGTCCTTTCTCCTGGTGAAAACCGAAAGATTACGAAAAGGAATAAAAGATAAGCGGCTAAGAGACAGACATGTTCTTTACTTCAGGTTAAGTTACTTTTCATAAATCCTGCGCATAGCCAGGTCTTTCAAGATCCCTGTAAAAACGGAGTATTTCTTCCGGTTCCGTGGTATTTAGACTGTATCCCGATAAGCCGAGCAGTTCCAAGGCTGAATCGGCAACCGGACGTTTTGGAAACAGATTCGGGTGTACTGAATTCATGTACCTGACAATTCTGAACATGTTGAACCATTCAAAGAATCTCTTTTTAAAGGCAGGGAATCCTGCCGTGTTATTCTTTATCTCGCTGATCTTTCCGATCCATTCATTTTCATCAACAAAGTTCCTGATTCCGTCTGGCAGGCGTTTATAAAGGCCGGCTGCTCCGTCAGGACAACAGTCAAATATAATTTCAGTCATGCCGAAAAAGCATTTCAGCTCTTCGAAAGCTTTAATGTTATAGGTCAGTAAGCCAACATTATCATTACTGACGGTAAGTCTTTCCATTACCGTGCCGGTGCCAAAAGGCACCCTTGAAGATGGCCTTGGTGAAGGATATACCGCTGTTTCATTAAGGGTGAAGTAGCCTCCCATCGGTAATAACTTCTGGATAAAGTAGAAATCTTCCCCTGCCTGCCTGCGGTTCATTCCGCCCGCCTTAGCGTAAGGCAATGCTTTAACTCCCATAGCAGACCCGACAGTGTGAAAAACATCAGGGTACCCCGCCAGGCGTAGTCCCTGGTAATAATACCGGAGGTGGAGCTCATAAATGACTATCGAGCGGTAAATCACGGCTGGAAATTCAGTTCCGCAAACAGGATGTTCAAAATATACAGAACAGGCCTTCCTTTTTCTCTGAGTGCAAAATTGGCTGTGAATAGCTGTAAAATAATTTGCTGCGACCCTGCAATCTGCATCAAGGTTCATTATAACTCCTTCGGGATTGTCAAGATGATCAAAACGTCTTAGCGCCTCATCCATGCCCGTTTTTCTTGCTGATCCCACACCCCAGTTTTCTGTAGGCGAAGAGGTTACATCTACTGGATGAACACTGAAAAAACAGTATCTGTTCTTCCTTTTCCACAGCTCTATTGAAGCAAGACTGTTTTTGTTGTTTTCGATGCTTTCAGCTGATGAATCACGTGGGGCATTTACAACTATAATCACCTCCGCTTCACATGCGGGGCGGTCACACAATGAAAGAGCATCAAGAAGATCCGTTATTCGAGGTTCGTCAAACGATGGTACAGTAACAATTATTTCAGTGCCTGAAACAGGCCGTTCACCAATGAGTTGCGGAAAAAGTGCTTTTTTCTCGAGATAGGCTGAAGCAAAACCCATTTCAGGCTACTTTTTCTCTCCCTTATATTTTTTATTCAGCCCGTCAAGCACATCCGGGGTAATATCACATGCACTGTCACCATAGAGGACCACGCTTCCGAAGCTCTTCCCCAGTATATACTGATAATTGAATTGTGATTTGTTTTCTTCAAGAAATCTGGTAATATATTCAATAATCTGCCTGTTCATTACCTGTTCCTCCTCAATAAGATCGCTCTGAAGCTGATCCCTCAGATTTATCAGCTCCTGCTGCTGTTGAAGCAATGACTGCTCCATCTCAGCTGCCGTTGCCCTTGTAACAAGCCCTTTGCTAACCTTCTCCTGAAAATCCCTTGCATTCCTCTCATACTGTATCCCTTTTGAGTTGAGTTCATTTTCAGCATTTTTCTGTTTTGCAAGAAGATCCTCTCTCCTGTCAAAAAACATATCAAATTTAAAAATCACAGTATCTATATTCACGAAGGCTATCCCTTTGGATTGGCTTTCCATCATATCTTCAGCCGCAGATGCTGACAGACTTTTTTTATCTGCTGTAAAATGAAGGACAAAAAGTGCTGCTACGGCAAGGAATAATACAGAGAACAGGGCGACAGATATATTCTTCATCACGTGTTAATATTTATTAAACTTCAGTCAGCCGCAAATATAAGCAAATTAATGTATCAGACTATCGAGGCGCTGCAATTAAAAAACCTGTCAACTGTGTATAAACAAGTGGGGGATCAGATAAATATCTGACCGGAACTATTTCTAAAATTCGGGGCAGGGAATTGCCCTTATTTTTCTTCTCTGTCCTAAAGACGAGGTGTCAAATTCATATATCAGAGCCACTTCGTGAGAGCCTGAAGTCGATGAAATCAGATTGGAAATGGTAAAATCGTAACTGTAACCTATGTGCAACTGTTTTGTTTTAATGCCCACAAGGCCTATTATTGCATCCCCGGCCTGACTGGTAGCCAGAGGTATTCCCCTGTACCAGACTCCGAACAGCAACGGGTCACGGTAATAATATAAACCGATATCGGATTGATAAAAGTCAGCCTGCTTCTGGAAATTCATTGCCACTGAAAGAACCTCCTGGAGGCTCTGCCGCAACCTTGTTTTTCTGAGTATCTGAAATCCGCCAAAAACATTGATTTTTACAGGCAGGTTTGCCTCATCTCCATAAAATGACTGTTTCGGCCGCAATAAATGATCGAGCGTTAATCCGGCCCAGATCTGGTCGTTGTAAACAAGAGCAGAGGTTGCAAAATCGATATCTGCAACATTGTCAAACGGAGGGGGATAAACTGAAGGAACCGTTCCGCTTCCCGTCATCTGGCTGGCAAAAACCAGTTTGTATATATTCAATCCCAGGTAATTAAATTTAAAGTTTACGCCGGGACGAATATGCCAGTCCTCGTTAATATTGAAATCATACGAATAAATAAGGCCTATATTTGTTGTGCTAAGTTCACCAGAGCCCGCGACGTCGTATGTGGCGAGAATCCCTATCCCGGAATTGAAGTTTAAAAGCGCCTTGTCAAAAGAAATACTGTATGTGTGAAAAACACCGGGAATGGCCGGCCACTGGTTCCTGTAATTCAATGCCAGTCTGTATTCAGCTGTGGCTCCGGCAAATGACGGAGCGAGGTATAAGGAATTGGCATAAAACTGAGAAAAGGTAGGATCCTGAGCAAAAGAGTCAGAAATCATCAGTATAAATAAAGCCAGGATATATTTAGTTTTTTTCAGCAAAACAAATCACAGGTTAGTTTCATTAATGATGACAACGATTTAATGATTTGACAAACATTTTCTTTATAACGTGATTTTTCTAAAAATGTGACACGGGGGTCAACAATTTTTGCATTTGCGGGGTAAAAACCCGGAAGTCTGTTTTATATCATGCTCATTTGTTGATAAAGATCATTAATATATTATAAAGTATATTTTTAATTTGGGTTCCGGATCTTTTGAAGAAAGCCGGTATATTTGCATATTTGAAAATTACTAGCCAAAAAACTGATAAAATGTTTAACAAACTAATTGCTTCCCTCCTTCCATATTTCCCGGAAAAGTTCATCTGGATCTTTTCCAAATCATATATCTCAGGAGAGACAGTCGAAGACGCGATGAGGGTTTCCAAAGATCTTAACAGCAAAAGTATAAAAGTCACTCTTGATGTTCTTGGGGAGTTCATACAGACTCTTGATGAGGCAGAAGAAAATAAGAATGAGTATCTTGATCTTATCGAAATAACTCAAAAAGAAGGGATTGACGGCAATTATTCAGTAAAACCCACCAGCTTCGGTTTGCTCATAGACAAGGAGATATGCTATAATCATATAAGAGAAATTGTCGCCCTGGCATCCTCATATGACAATTTCATCAGAATTGACATGGAAGATTCACCTTGTACCGATCTGGAAATTGAGCTTTACCGTAAGCTACACAATGAATTTCCGGCCAATGTCGGACTTGTGGTCCAGGCATACCTGAAAAGAACTCTTGGCGATCTTGAGGATCTTTCCTCCCTGAACAGCGAAAAACATCCCTTGAATTTCCGGCTTTGCAAGGGAATATATATCGAACCGGAAGCAATATCATTCAAAAAATATGAAGAAATAAACAGACATTATCTCGAAGATCTTGAATTCTGTTTTGCGAATAAGATGTACGTCGGGATCGCCACGCACGATAAACCATTGATCCAGGGAGCTTGCAAACTAATAGAAAAATATAGAGTACCAGGTAACATGTACGAGTTCCAGATGTTATACGGAGTTACTCCGAAACTCCGGGATAGCATAGTTATGGATGGGCATTTAATGAGAGTTTATGTCCCTTTTGGTATAAAATGGTTCGGGTATTCCACCAGAAGGCTCAAAGAAAATCCCAAAATTGCAAGTCATATTATAAAAGCTATCTTTTATAAGGGATAATTGATCCTTAAAACCTGTGATAATTTCGCAGTAAGTACTTCCTCCTGGATCACTTACCTGATCCTGAAGATTCAAGATACTTTTTGTGTATCTGATCTATTTCCAGCTTAGTCAGATCAGGTTTCATGGGTTTGGGAGGCGAAGGAATTCCGTTTAGCAGCAAATATGCTGCCGGCACCAGAATGAATGGGTTAAAGCCGGCAATCTTGTCCGATGGAATGCCTCCTTTTTCATATGCCTCGATCCTGTGCCTTTGCTTTAATACTTCATAATTTGAAGCCGGATCTCCCAGGATTGACTGGGATATTTTGCCCTGATAGGCTGAAACAGCAAGATTATATCGTGCATTTTCTATCTCAGGATGAGATGATGACGGAGCACGGAGCATTTCAGATCTGAGATCTGCCAGTCGCGGCATTATAACAACCTCACCAATCGAAAGGGTGTCGGTATTCATATAGATACCGGTAACAAACTGCCTGCCTGAAAGAGTATCACTTATCTTAAAGATCACCTGCTTGTAACCCAGTACCTTTACCTCAACTGAATCCCTCTTCTGAACCTGAATTACAAATGCTCCTGATTTGTCACCGGCCACTTTAAATTCCCCGTTAACAAAGATCTGTGATTCAGGGATAGGGGTCAGTGATGATGCGTCAAAGACAACGCCTTTAAAAAGTAAATTTATATCACTTCTTTCTGTCATCTGGGCAGAAACAAAGCTAGCCGTTGCCAGAAGAATAAAAGCTGAAAGTAAACTGCCTGTTCTGTTCGTCAACACAATCTACAATTTCACAATGAGCTCATTAAGCGATCTCTTTGGTACATGGTGGATGCCATCATCGTCTCTGTAATATCTGATGTCGTTGCATGCAACGTCTTCAAGAATTACAGTTTCTGCGGGCTTGCCTAGAGCAAGCACCAGAAGTATATCATACTTTTCCGGTATCTGCAACTCAGTCCTTAGTTGTTCCCGGTTGACTGATGCAATCATACAGCCTCCCAGACCAGTTTCCGTAGCACCCAGCATAATACTCTGGGCTGCAATGCCATGATCGACGCTGAAGGATTCTGTGACAGACCTGTCGCCAAGTATTATTATATATGCTGAAGGTCTTTCTCCTTCTTCAGGACCATTCCAGTGATTAAGGTATCCGGCCCAGGCCAGCGACGGAAATATCCTTTCACAATCTTCCGGTGAATTAAACAACAAATATTTAAGGGGTTGTCGGTTAGCTGATGAAGCCGATAATCTGGCAAGGTTAACCAGATCTTCAAGAGTTCCGTAATCTATGTAGAACGACTGATCGAATCTGCGGTAAGACCGGGTTCTAATAATGAGTTCCTTTATATTCATTATCTTGAATATCTGTCAGATATGACCTTCCAATCCAGTATTTCCCAGAATGCATTTATATAATCAGGTCTCCGGTTTCTGTAATCAATATAATAGGCATGTTCCCAAACATCACAGGTTAAGAGAGGTTTAAGTCCATGTCTCAGAGGATTGCCTGCATTTGCCTCCTGCATAATAACCAGGGTGCCATCATCCTTTGCTGCCAGCCAGGCCCAACCTGATCCGAAGAGTGTTGATGCCGATTTGGAGAAAGCATCCCTGAATGAGTCAAATGATCCGAATGATTTGTTTATTTCCTCAGCGAGAGTGCCTTCAGGCACCCGAATTCCATCGGGTGAGAATGACTCAAAATAGAAGGTGTGGTTCCAGACCTGGGCTGCATTGTTGAAAATGGCGCCATCAGCTTTTTTGATTATGGTCTCAAGGTCTGCCGGTTCATATTCAGTGCCCGGAATAAGTCCGTTCAGATTGTTTACATAAGCCTGATGATGCTTGCCATAATGAAATTCAATGGTTTCAACGCTTATAGCAGGTGCAAGAGCGTTTGATCCGTAAGGTAATTCTGGTAGTTCAAATGCCATGATCTTTTGTTTTGATGTTAATTTTTTCAGAAAGATTGTTGCCCTTAACAAAATTAAGAATTTTGGCCTGCAATAGCAATTTCGTCATGTAAGAAAAATTCTTTCATGAATTGCCGGTATTATTCGTTTCGCGGATGCTATCCTGTACAGTTCTGAAAGAGCTTTTTTGCCCTGATCTCCCAGGTGGAGTGAGAAATCGTTGACAAAGAGCCTGATATGATTGTTCATTACCTCCTTGTCCATCTCTTTTGAATGCAATGAAATGAAACTAGCCGGTTCAGAAGTCTGAGATGATTTTGCAAATTCGATGCTCCGGCGGATGATCCTGTTAACTTTAAGTGCTGTATCATAAGGGACCTGCCTTCTGACCGCAATAACCCCTAGAGGTACAGGAAGACCCGTCAGGTGCTCCCAGTATTCTCCAAGGTCAGCAATTTTGACAAGCCCTTCTTTCTTATAGGTGAACCTGGTTTCATGTATGATGAGCCCGGCATCAGCCTCATCACTTTTCAGGGCGTCAGTAATATCTGAAAACAGAAATTCGGTTTTGTTTAACGCCTCAGGCCAGGCAATACTGAAAAGCATATTGGCCGTTGTAAGCCTGCCGGGTATGGCTATCCTCAATTTGTCAATCGTCGAAACGTCAATATTTCGCCTGCTTACCAGAAGAGGGCCGTTCCCGTATCCCAGAGCGCTTCCCGAATCAAGTATGAGATATTTGTCTGCAACGTATGCATAAGCGTGGCAGCTTATTTTTGTAATGTCTGTCCCCGTTGTGAGAGCCTTTTTGTTCAGTTCTTCCACATCGGTGATAAAATAATCAAACTGAAGCCCTTCTGTATCGATCTTCCCGTTGACCATTGCATCAAAAATGAATGTATCATTAGGACAGGGTGAAAAACCGAGCGTCAGTTTCATCTTATAATCCGGGATCAGATAAAAATTCTTCAAGCTTTAAAGTGAGCCTCTCCAGTGCAAGTCCGATATTCCAATTACGTTTGTCCCTTGGTTCAACCATGTTAGATATTGATCTTACTGCCATAAAGGGGATTCTCTCCCTGCTGCAAACATAGAAAAAAGAAGCTCCTTCCATAGTTTCAATATCGGGATTGAATCTCTGCCTTATTACTTCAATTGAGCCAAAACTGCCTGTAATGGTATTAACTGTAATGGCATTCACCGGTCTGATTGTTTTTTTTGCAAGCTCAATAAAGCTGTTTTCTGCCAATATTTTACCGTCAGTGAAAGGGAATTTGTTAAAGTCTCCCATTCCCTCCTCGTTCAGAGTGACAAATCCTTTCCGGGTTTCAACACCCGCGTCAGCAAAAAGATCTGAAACAGGCAATACTACGTCACCAATCTTTATATCGTCCCGATAACTACCTGCAATACCTACATTTATGGCAATATCAGGAGCCTGGTTTGATGAAAACCATTTAGTCAGGGCCCAGGCAGTCGCTATGCCGCCCATACCGGTAACAAGTATTGCTGCCTCGTAGCCCTGAGAAAGTAATCCCTCCGGGATTAACAATGTGTTTTTCATCTTCCTCAGGGCCTCTGCCTCCGTCTCTTCAGCCGCTACAAATAAAATCTTCAGTGACATGTTCCTCCGGATATTAACACATGACAGAATATGACAAATATAAATATATTGCTTTTTAAGCTTAAAAGATCAACATAAATGGTTAATATTGCAGTTCAACTTTTTCTCTTTTATGATCTATATTACACGCAGAGAGAGATTTAGTGCTGCTCACCGGATGTACAGGCAAGAGTGGTCAGACGAAAAAAATCTGAAGGTATTCGGAAAATGTTCAAATCCAAACTGGCACGGACATAACTACGTGTTATTCGTCACCGTAAAAGGAGATGCTTCAGAGGAGAGCGGATTTGTCATGAATCTGAGCAAACTGAAAAGTATAATCTCGGAGAATATTATTGAGAAGGTGGACCACAAGAATCTCAATACTGAAGTAAGTTTTATGAAAGGTAAAATTACAACGACAGAAAATCTGGCAATAGCCATCTGGAACGAACTTAAGCCGGCAATAGAAAAAGAGGGGGCTATTCTTCATCGCGTAAGAGTAGATGAAACAGAAAATAACTCAGTTGAATATTATGGGTAAAAGAATTGAATCTGTAAATAACGGAAACGGGGCAAACAACAACGGGTATAACAGAATTGAGTCGTGGGATGCTGATAATATAAATGAACTATCAGCACTGTATTACAAAGCGTTAAAGCTTCTTGGGGAGGATCCTGACAGGGAAGGATTAAGAGGGACTCCTGTCAGAGTTGCCAAGGCTATGCATTTTATGACTATGGGCTATTCCCAAAACCCCTGCGAAATAATAAATTCGGCTAAATTCAAAGAAGAGTACAGGCAAATGGTTATTGTAAAGGATATTGACCTTTATTCGCTCTGTGAGCATCACATGTTGCCATTTTTCGGAAAAGCTCATGTTGGTTACATCCCTAACGGCTATATTACAGGCCTGAGCAAAATTGCCAGAGTTGTTGAAGCATTCAGCAGAAGACTCCAGGTACAGGAGAGACTCACAACCCAGATCAGGAACTGCCTTCAGGAGTGTCTTAATCCCCTGGGAGTGGCAGTTGTAATAGAAGCACAACATATGTGTATGCAGATCAGAGGAGTCCAGAAACAAAACTCTGTAACAACCACTTCAGCATTCACGGGAATTTTTCTTGATCACCTTCCCACAAGAGAGGAGTTTATCCATCTTATTGGCTCAAAGCTGCGTTAATAGTCTGTATCAGACATGCATAATCCTGAATATTTAAAATACTCAACGGAAATTTGTATATTTTAAAGCAGATATAACAAGCAACTGATGAAAGCGTATGTATTTCCCGGACAGGGGGCGCAATACAGGGGTATGGGACTCAGCCTCTTTGAAAAATCCGGAATTGCACGGGATATGTTTGAGACTGCCAACAGTGTTCTTGGATTTTCAATAACAGAAATAATGTTTGCGGGATCTGATGATGACCTTAAACAGACCAGAGTTACGCAGCCTGCTGTTTTTCTTCATTCAGTCATTCTTGCGGCTGTCACAGGCGAACAATTCCAGCCTGATATGACGGCAGGTCATTCGCTTGGAGAATTTTCCGCTCTTGTTTCCTCTGGAGCTTTATCATTCGAAGACGGTCTGAAGCTGGTTGCTGCCAGGGCAGCTGCCATGCAGAAAGCATGTGATAGCAATCCTTCAGGTATGGCCGCAATAATTGGCCTCGATGACAAAACTGTTGAAGATGTTTGTCAATCTATAAGTAAACAAGTGGTACCTGCCAACTATAACAGTCCCGGCCAGATAGTAATATCCGGATCAAATGAGGGGATCGATGAGGCTATAGTACTTCTCAAAGAAAAAGGGGCCAAAAGGGCTCTTAAGCTTAACGTTGGAGGTGCATTTCATTCTCCTCTGATGGAACCTGCGCGGGAAGAGCTTGAGAAAGCAATTAATGCAAATCAGTTTAACAGACCCGTATGCCCGGTTTACCAGAATGTCAATGGGAAACCATCAGTTGACCCGGATATCATCCGTGCAAATCTTATTGCCCAACTGACCTCTCCGGTAAGATGGACGCAAAGCATACTGAACATGATAAATGACGGAGCCCTCTCCTTTACTGAAGTCGGACCCGGCAATGTTCTCCAGGGTCTTGTCAGAAAAATCAACGGTGAAGTGCTGACCGGAAGTGTGATCTTCTGAAAAACCTCGCATCCGGGGTGTTCCTGGATTCCATCACAAAAAAAATTCAAATCCTGCAGGAAGAAAAGCCGGAATTATTTATTCATCCGGCATGGTTGCCTTCATGATAACTCCCCTGTGTTTTCTGCCATCAATCATAACTTTCAGAGGAACAGGAAACCTTACATGCCTGATAAATCTGTTCTCAAAAACAACTTTCTGCCTGTTGAGGTATTCCAGATCATAGTGACCTTCGTCTATGTAGGGATTAATTGTAAAATACCCTACTCTGAATGACGTGAGGTTCTGAAAAAAATGAGTTCCCTGACTTGGATCTATCCTGTAATTCTTCAATCCGGATTCAACAATAATCCTTGCTGCAGATATTTGCGGCCATTTTATCGGTATTCCCAGCCATGGATCTGTAGATCCCCATCTTCCCGGTCCTACCAGAATATAACTTACACCTTCCTTTAAGAAGAGTGAATTAAGCTTTTCAATATCTGTAGCAATTTCTTTATTTTCAGCAGGATTAAATGATTCGGGTTTTATATAAACAAGGTCGCACAGATCTTTGAATATTCCATTCCCCAGAGCTGAATCAGTGTAAATAATTGTCTCATGGGGCTTAACATGATCCAGATTAATACTATAGGCCTCATCGGTGTGCACAATTGGCCTTATTTGCAGAAAATTGAAAATCTTCGGGGTTCCCGGCGGGGTTTCGAGATTTGCGGCAAATTCTATTTCAATTGGATTGTTCATTTCCTGCTGGCCGAGACTAAGCAGTGTATCAAGGATCTCCGACAGCGGGAATAAACGATGCTGCAAGACATTAGCAAATGTTATGACACGCTTGCCAGGATGGGTTATTCCGTCACGGAGGACATTGTTGTTAAAATCATAGGTTGATGCAGCAAACCTTAAAGCTCCTTCATTATTAATTTCATTAAGCCCAATTTTGAGAATATTTATTCCATCATCGGTTGATGGTTTAAAACTATCTATCCTGAGATCCAGGGCACAGAACTCTTTCTGGGTGTCTCTCAGGGCAGTCTCCGGTGATGATAACTGTAAAATCTTACGTGAATGCCTGGGGGAAAACCGAAGTGATATTCCTCCTTCCACAATAAGTTTTCCAAGACCGAGAGCAATATTTGCAATTCCGTCATTTGCCTTTTCAGATCCTATGGGGTAATAATTAATTGACCGGGCAACACCTGAAAGTGTGGGATAGTATATTTCGCCATGCCTGTTGCCACAGATCTCCTGCAGGATTATGCCCATTTTCTCTTCATCAATAACGTTTGCCGTAGCCGTCATATAGGCTTTGCTGGCCTTGTAATATACTGAGGCATATACTTCCTTAATTGCATCCGATAACATTTTTACCATCATTTTATTGTCAGGATGCCGGGGCAGCATATAAGTGGAATATATTCCCGCAAAAGGCTGATAATGTGAATCTTCAAGCTTACTTGATGATCTGACGGCAATAGGCTGATTCCTTGAGACTGAAAGAAAGGCATAAAAATCCTGGTATACGCGACCCGGAAGTTCCGCATTTATGAACCTGCCTAAAATTTCCTCATCAGGCAGATCAGACAGTGCAACTGAATAGAGGTTGTTGTGATCCATGAACTCATCAAAGATGTCGGTACTCAAAACGACAGTCCGGGGAATCGAAATAAGAACATCGGTGAATTTGTTGAACAGCTTATTGGCTTTGATTATCCTGTTGATGAAGGCCAGGCCTCTGGCTTTACCCCCTATTGAGCTTTCACCAATACGGCTGAAGACCTGGTATTCATCATAGTTCGATTTGTCAAATTTGGCTATTACTCCCCTTCCCTTGCCAAGCCTGAAACTTGAAATGGCTACATAAAGGAAACGCCTCATCTCATCCATAGTATCGAAATCTTCATTCCTGATGTACTTGAACATTTGGGCTACGGGAAAAAGAGCCCTGGCATTCAGCCATTTTGAGAAATGGTTGTGCTTAGCGTGGTATGCCAGTGATTTATCAGGAATGGTGAGAATTTTTTGCTGAAGACTTTGCAGATCGGTCGCAATTGCAATAGGCTCATTTGTATCCGGATTCTTGAAAATAAACGGCCCGAATGCAAGGCTTTGAATAATAAAGTTTCTAAGTTCAAGTGAAAGGGATTTTGAGTTCTTGTTTATAAAGCCTGCTCCAGTCTGTTCTGCTATTTCCCTGTGAGCAGCACTTGAGGATTGTATGAGAAAAGGTACTTTGTCATCATCCTCCATAATGACCCTGCATAGTTCAATTCCTGCATTTTCGTCAATAATGTTGTCCCTTTTATAACTTATGTCAGAAATAACGCCAAGAACATTATATTTATACTTGTAATAAAGGTTTAGTGCGTCATTATAGTTTGTTGCAAGAAGGATTTTAGGCCTCCCCCTCATTTTCAGCATCCTTTGGTGTTCATTCAGAGCCTCCCGCTGAAAATCAAGTGACTGTTGCAGAACAATCCTGTAAAGATTAGGAAGATAGGTTGAAATAAATCTGATTGAATTTTCAACGAGGATGATCGCCTGAACACCTATATTCTCAATATCAAAATCAGCATTCATTTTATCCTCAATCAGCTTAATGATGGCAAGAATCAAAGACGCATCACCCAGCCAGCAGAATACATAATCAATGGCACTCAGATCTTCCTTCTCAAGCCTGATTGATAATTCTCGTGAAAAATATGTAAGAACAACGATAGGGATACTTTCGTATTTTGACTTGATCTGTTTTGCCAGGGCAAAAACATCGCCTCCTCTCAGGCTTAACATAGAAATAACAAGATCGATCTTCCCCTCTTCGAGTATGCGGAAGGCATCTTCTGCATTATCGGTCTGTATAAAACCCGGGGGATGCTTGAGATTAAGTGATACATACTCATTAAAGATCTGTTCATCTATTCTGCCATCTTCTTCAAGCATATAATTGTCGTAATTGCTGCAGATAAGCAATACCCGATGAATCCTTTTCTGCATCAGCAGGTCGAAAGAAGTATCTGTGAAATCAAATTTCTGAAGATCATATATACCTTCTATGATAGCCATGTTCTGCTCTTTTATTTGTTCAAAGAAATAACAGCCATCCCTTTTTTCCCATCCATCATTACCGTCAGGGGTTTATCATACCGGACATGTGAAAAGTATTTGCCCCTGGAGGCCGGATTACTGTTAAGTATGTTGTTCCAGAATATTGTTCCTTCCTTGAACTCCTGATCAACTGAAAGGTATCCTACATTCATCGATGTCACATTGTGAAAAAAATGAGAACCCAGGGATGCATCAATATGAAAGTCGGGAAGTGAAACCTCAACAATGACTTTTGCATTTGATATCTGGGGCCAGGCCACCGGAATCCCTATATATTTGTCTCTTGTACCCCACCTGCCCGGACCTATAAGTATGTATTGCCTGCCCTCCTTTATCATAGCTTCGTTCATTTCAGCAATTTCAGCAGCCATCTTATCCGTTGCCATATTGTCAAAGTCTTCAGGTTTCAGATAAATGATGTCTGAAATATGATCTATCAGGCCGTTCCCCATGCTTTTTCTTGTTGTAAGAACAAGATCGTTTTCTGAAATGTTCTCCATATCAATATTATACCCGGCCACGGTTCCTGTGAGAGGCTTTATCTGAAGAAGGTAAAATGAAGCATTGCCAGCATGATCTTTAGTCAGATCTGCAGCAAATTCAATCTCCACAGGGGTGCCGCAGGATTCGGTTACCACGTCAAGGACTGTTTTGATGCACGAAGCCAGTGGAATATAATTGTATTTAAGTATGTCGGCAAAATTGATAACCCGGGGTCCGGGAGAATCGAGCCCCGGAATTATGGTATCATTATCGGCATTGAATACTGACGCCGAGTGGCTTATCGTTCCATGCTCTTCAGCGTGACTAATGTCAGACATAACAAGGCCGGCATATTCACCTTCGAGCAAATCAGGATTTGTCTTTGCCAGATCAACAGCATAGAAACTGACCTGAGAATTCCTGTAAAGATCTTTTGGGGATATCATTTCAATTGCCGGATAAGCCGGGGAGAACCTGAAAGCACGCGCTCCTTCCATAACGTACTGCCCAAGACCCACAGCTATGACCGCAAATCCGTCTTCCGGCGCCATGTGTGCCACAGGATAGAAATTAAAAGATTGTGCAACCCCGCTTAAATGAGGATAGAATAAATTCTCAAACTTGTTCCCCACTACCTCCTGAATTACCACAGCCATCTTTTCAAGCTCAATTTTAAATGATATTGCCTCAAAATACGTCCTTGCATCCTTTGAATAAATTGATGCAAAAACCAGTTTGATGGCATCGGTCAGTTGTTTCAGCCTTATTTCGGTTTCAGGGTGGGAGTTTGGAAGAAGGTATGTTCCGAACAATCCCGAGAAAGGCTGGTTGAGGGAGTCCTCATACAGGCTTGATGACCTTACAGCCAGAGGTCTGGAGATCTGCCTGATGAAAATACGCAGTCTCTTCTCAAGAGTATAGCTCAGGTTGCCTGATAAAAACAACTTCTGCAGCGAAAAGTGGTCCCTCTCCTCCTTTACTTTGTCCCAAAGATGATTCCTGTCCATAAACATATCGAACTCTTCAGTGCCTATAATGGCTGTTATGGGAGTTTTAATGTTTATGCCCGGTATGAGCCTGCCAAGCTCAAAACTGTATATCAATGTATTTATAAAAGCCAGCCCCCTTCCCTTGCCGCCGAGGGATCCTGATGAGAAACGTACTACATTGGTCTCGTCAATCGATCCTGATTCTTCATAGCTGATAACCCTCCCCCTGTGCATTTCATGCCTGTGCCGGTGTATAATGTCAATCAGAAACGCTCTGAGCTCTTTGATATCTGCAAAATCCGTAACCTTCAGGGGATTGATTTTCCTGGCGATCTCGACTTCGCCCCTGGCCATCAACCAGATAGAAAAATGATTCCTCATGGCATGATATGCCAGCGAATCTTCGGGAACTGTCTCCAGGTATGATTCAAACTCCCTCATTGATCTGGCCACGGCAATCTGTCTCCCTTCCTTATCCCTGTAAACAAAATGCCCAAAGCCCAGATAATAGTTGATAAATGACTTCAGATCCTGAAAAAGTGATTCTGAATTTTTATTTATAAAACTTGACTTCAGCATAAATGAATATTTCCTGTTTTCAGGGTCTGATGACTGAAGTACAGTAGGAAGGTTTGGAAGAGTATTCTTGATATGCTTTATCAGTTCATATCCAGCCTTCTCACTTATTTTTCCATTCCTGGGAAAGCGCATATCAGAAATGACACACAAGAGGTTATTCTGATATTTATTGAATATATTGATTGCATGTTCCCAGTCGCTGGCGAGAAGGATCTTTGGTCTGGCCCTGAGCTTCAGCACTTTGTACAGGTGATCTGTCGAAACATCCTCGATAAGGCTTTTGGTCTGGTCCATCACAAGTTTGTAAAGTATCGGGAGATAGCCGGAATAATAGTCGGCTGAATCTTCAACAAGCAATATGATCCCCGTAAGACCTTTTTTTGCATCGTTATCAACATTTACCTTGTCCTCAAGAAGGGATACCATGGCAAAAAATACCTTAGACTCCCCGGTCCACACAAAGTAATTGTCAAATGGCACGCCAAGGTTTTTCTGCTTCTCCACATATGCCATGTCTTCAGAGTTGTTTATAAGAAGATAAGTAGGCATATACGGATATTTATCCTTGATCTTCCTGCACATAACCACCGGAGTGACCTTGTCAACACCGACCATTATTATAATAAGATCATAGTGTCTGCTTTTAAGGCGCCTAAATACCTCCTCCTCTCCTGATACTCCTGTAACACGTGGTATTGTTGAGAGGCTAAGATGAAAATATTCACCAAGAATATGATCGGCAAATCTTCCCTCTCCTTCGATGGAATAAGCATCATACAGATTTGCAACCAGTAATATTTCCTTGACCTTAAACGGCTGCAGATCATGGAAAATATCTCTGTCGGCATTATGGCGATCAAGAAACTTCTGCAACAGCTTCTTGCTGGGAAGGCTTTTCAATTCATCCTGCTCAGCCCTGATATTCGCAGATATCCTTATAATGTCACGGGCTTTGTAGCTGTTAATGTATCCGGTTATCAGGCTTGAAATGTTCCTTATCAGGTCGCGCTCCTCCTTGAGAAAAGGGCCTTCATCCTCAATCCTGAACTCAGACAGGTAGAACACTTCAATAGAGCCTGTTTCGCCGTCAAGGGTAGTAAACTCCTGCGCCATTCTCCATTTGGTTTCTTTAAAACCCACAGACACAAATTCAAGGTTGGCATAAGTGATCCTGGCCACTGTATAATCAGGGTACTGCCATGCTGAGGGTAACAGCAGAACAATCTGCTGAAGCGTTGCCTCCACAGGTTTTCCTTCTTTAAGGATGTATGTTGTCTGATTAATGCAACCAAGCTCTTTCAGTCGCTCCTGCTGATCATGTAGCAGCCTGCTATATTCCGGTGTAATGTGGTTTTTCTGGTCCATCAGGCTGAAAGTGGATTGGATAAGTAAGCAAAATTACTAAAAAACTCCTTTCCACATTCATTAACGGAACATTGCATTGGTTTTAATCGACCTTCCAGACAGAGCCGCTCATCATCAGATCGTCCATGCATTTGATCCTGGAGCCCTTCCTCACCTCTTCTATCTTTTTCTTTACATCGATCTCATAAGTGTGAGATGGCACCGATCTTATGACACCAAGGGCCACAGGATATTCAGGGTACCTCATACTGGCAAGCAGGTAATGAATTCCGGTATTATCTTCAAAAGCGTCATGTACAAGTATATCTTCCAGTGTAATTCCATCCTCTCCCGGTTTTACAACCTTAAGTTTCAGTCCTTCAAGAACAAGGCCTTTATCATTATTCTTTCCAAAAAGCATTGGTTCCTCATGCCTGAGTATGATCGTCCTGTCATCCCTCACTTCCCTGTCTGTAATTTTGTTATGTATACCATCATTGAAGATCACGCAGTTTTGAAGTATCTCTATTACAGAAGTTCCTTTATGTTTTGCAGCTTCAATATATATCTGGGTTGAAAGATGCACATTTGAATCGATAGTTCGTGCAAAAAATTTGCCTTTTGATCCTATGACCAGTTCGCCGACAGAAAATGGCTCTTCAACTGTTCCGAAAGGGGAGGATTTGGTAACAAGTCCTCTTTCAGAGGTCGGAGAATACTGTCCTTTTGTAAGACCATATATCTCATTGTTGAAGAGGAGTATGTTTATATCGACATTACGGCGTATGGTGTGAATGAAATGATTTCCTCCTATTGCAAGAGCGTCACCATCACCCGTTATCTGCCATACGGATAGCTCAGGATTGGCTGTCTTGACACCTGTGGCTATGGCTGACGCACGGCCGTGTATACCATGAAAACCATATGTATTAATATAATAAGGAAACCTTGACGAGCATCCAATTCCTGAAATGAAAGCAAATTTTTCCCTTGGTATACCCAGCTCCGATAAGGCCTTCAAAATACCGTTGAGAACTGCATGATCTCCACATCCGGGACACCAACGGACCTCCTGATCACTTTTAAAATCTTTAGGTGGTATCTGATTTGTTGACTCTGCCATATTATAGATCCTCCAGTATTTCCAAACACTTATCCTTGATATCTTTTACAGTAAAAGGAAGCCCCTGTACCTTGTTCACCTGGTCATATTTGAACTCCGGAAACTTCATCCTCAGATAGCTTGCAAACTGACCAAGATTCAGTTCACATACAAGTATTCTTTTAAATCTGCCGAAAATCCGGGTTACATTTCCCGGTAAAGGATTAATATAGTTAAATGTTACATTGCTTATTTTATATCCTTCAGCCTGAAGTTCCCGGACAGCCATGATGCGGTATCCGTATGATCCTCCCCAGCCTACGACCAGCAGGTCTCCGCTATCTTCCCCGCTTACCTTAAGGTCGGGGACTTTAACAGCAACCCTGGCTATTTTTTCATTCCTGAGATGAACCATCAATTCGTGATTTTCAGGAAGATAAGAGACATTCCCCTTCATTGTCTTTTCCAATCCGCCGATCCGGTGTTCAAGATTGGGAGTCCCCGGTATGGCCCAGAACCTTACCATACTATTTTCATCTCTTTTATAAGGATAATAGGGAAGGTCGTCCGGATCAGCATAAGGGGGCTTTATATCAGGCAGGTCTTTCATTGCCGGCATCTTCCATGGCTCCGTTCCGTTTGCGAGGAAACCGTCGCTAAGCAGTATTACAGGTGTCATATGCTCAAGTGCAATTCTGCTGGCTTCGTATGCATAATGGAAACAATCAGAAGGCGTACTTGCTGCAATAACCACAAGGGGACATTCCCCGTTCCTGCCAAAAAGAGCCTGCAGAAGGTCAGCCTGTTCAGTCTTTGTAGGAAGTCCCGTTGAAGGACCTCCTCTCTGTATATCTACTATTACTATGGGAAGCTCTGCCATTACAGCTAAACCTATTGCCTCTGATTTCAGAGCAAGTCCGGGCCCTGATGTGGTTGTAACAGAAAGTTTTCCTGCAAAGCTTGCTCCCAGGGCTGTGCATATACCTGCTATTTCATCTTCTGCCTGAAAGCTTATAACTCCAAGGTCCTTCCTGAGTGCCAGCTCTTCAAGTATACCGGAGGCAGGAGTTATCGGATAAGAACCTATGAAGAGCTGCAACCCCGCTTTCTCTGCAGCTGCCATAAACCCCCAGGCAATGGCAACATTTCCGCAGATATTCCTGTACGTCCCACTGGCTATCGGTGCAGGACCTACTTTGATAACAGGAGTAAGAGCCTCGATGGTTTCGGCATAGTAATAGCCTGCCCTGAGTGCGGCCTTGTTGGCTTTTGCTATTTCGGGTTTGTCTATAAATTTGCTCTGAAAAAACTTTTCGGTATGGCTCAGCTTTCTGCCGAAAAGCCAATAGATCATACCCAATGCAAACATGTTTTTCGTACGTAAAACAGTTTTATGGTCAAGACCAAAGTCTTTCAGAGCCTCCTGAACCATCGAAGATATAGGAACCGGAATAATATTGTAGTGTTCGGTCTCAAGTTTTTCCTCTGCTATTGGGTCATTGATATATCCTGCTTTCTCGATGTTCCTTTCAGTAAAATTATCTTTATCATAAATTATCGTACCCCCGGGCTTGGTCCATTTTATATTGGCCTTGATGGCTGCCGGATTCATGGCAACAAGCACATCGGCATAGTCTCCGGGAGTAAAGATCTCCGAATGCCCCATATGAACCTGAAACCCGGATACTCCCCCAACAGTACCCTGAGGCGCACGGATCTCTGCAGGGTAATCTGGAAAAGTGGTAAAATCATTCCCGTAAAATGCAGCCGTATCAGAAAAAAGAGAACCTGTTAACTGCATACCATCTCCGGAATCACCTGAAAATCTGATGACAACATTTTCTCTCTCTATTACCTTTGATTTCTTTACCATGATAAATTACATAAACTAACAGATGTATAACGGTACAATAAGAGATGTATTACAAAGCACAAAATTAACTTATTAAATATCGAAAAATCAATATATTATTGACAATTCCACATGATTTTGGTCATGTTTTGGAAAATAGCCGGATGAAGGTCATTCCTGAGTATCAACTCCAGATATCGGCTTTCTTAAGATTTATCTCCCTTTCAAAAAACATTTTTGCAATCTTCTCAAAATAAGGGGTGTAGTCTGAAACGAAAAACCTGTCCGCCTCAGCTCCTTCGTCGTTGAGTAGATTGTTACGATGGAGCACCTCTCGCAACATTTCTGACACAATGCGGCCCGAATCAACCACTTCAATGTTGAAGTTATAAAATTTGCTTATCTGATTTTTGATTATCGGATAATGGGTGCACCCCAGAACAAGGGCTTCGATTCCCGCCAGAGAATTATCAGAAAGGTAAGTTCTGATAATAGCATTGCTTATATCATCAAAAATGAAACCTTCTTCTATCATAGGTACCAGCAGTGGTGTTGCCAGTGAAACAACCGTGGTGCCAGGTGCTTTTATTCTGAGTTTGTTATCGTATGTTTGTGAAGCAATGGTCCTTTTGGTACCTATAATCCCAATCTTGCTGAAATGTCTTTCGCTCAAATATTCAACAACAGGATCGATTACATCAATTATAACTGCTCTTCCGCTGAATTCTTCCTTTATTGAATCATATGCAGAAGCACTTGCTGAATTACATGCAATCAGGATAACTTTTGCATTGTGTTCAAGAAGAAATTCTGTGATCTTCCCGGAATAGAACTTAATTGCATCAGCTGATTTATCGCCATATGGAAGGTGTGCCGTGTCACCGAAATAGACGACGCTTTCGCGAGGCAAGAGTTGTTTGACTGCATGAGCCACTGTGAGGCCTCCGACCCCAGAATCAAAAATTCCTACTGGCTTGTTTTTCACGAGGAAAGTGTATTAATAAAAATGACCATCCCGACAGAGATGGTCATCGGTCTGTTCATGATATCTTATCTTAATCCAAGCTTAGCCCTTGCCAGGGGCATAACATTTGTGCTTTTGGTTTCATCAAAATAGATCAACTGCCCCCCGGACAAGTCAAAAATATAAAGAAATCCGTTTTCCTTCCCGACATCTCTGACAGCCTTATCAGCTTTTTCAGTGATAGGGGTAAAAAGAGTAATCTGCTTTTGCTGCATCTGGTTCTGGGCATTAACCTGGAAGGTCTGGAGCCTGGTTTGAAAATCCTGTAACTCCTGCTCCCTGTTCTGACGGACAAGTTCATTGAGGGAACTGCTCTCTTTGATGTATGCATCTGCCTTGTTGTTGTATTCAACCTGTAGCAGTTCCAGCTGATTTGCCAGTTCTGTATTAAGTTTTTCAAGCTGTACCCTGGCTGAGTCAAATTCAGGCATTGCCTGGATCAGCTCATTTCTGTTAATATGGCCAAATTTAAGGCTCTGTGCGGTCAAGGTATAACCTGTAAAAAGAGTGGCCGCCAGAAAAACCACTATTCCCATAATTCTTTTCATCTCAGACATATTTAAAAAAATTATTGCAAAAGTAATTATTTAATTCTTATAACCTAATTTCTCGAGAACCTGATCGCTTATATCAAATTTTGGGTTTGCGAAGAGGATATTACCTCCGGATGCTGTATCGAATATTACAGCATAACTCCCTTCGGCAGCAATGGTTTTGATTGCTTTCAGAATCTCATCCTGAACTGGCTTAACAAGCTCTTCCCTCTTCTTAAAAAGTTCTCCTTCCATACCAAAATATTTGTTCTGAAGCTCTTTCATTTCCCTCTCTTTTTCAATGATAGCTTCTTCCCTTTTTGTTTTCATCTCCTGTGAAAGAAGGACAACATCATTCTGGTATTCCCTGTACATTTTTTCGACAACGGCATATCCGTCTGCTATCTCTTTCTCCCATTGTTCTGAAAGCCTGTCAAGCTGGTCCTGAGCAGCATTGAAAGCAGGTATGTTTTTTCTTATATAATCCGAATCAACGAATGCATATTTCTGTGCGAATCCTGCAAGCGTGATCAGAAGGATTAAGCCTGTGGTAACAAATATTCTTTTCATGGTAATCATTTAATTAAAAATTATTAAAACTGCTGACCTATAACAAAATGAAATTGTGATTTATTTGCATTTGAGTATTTAGAGGGATTGGGGACCTCATCAAAGCCATAACCCCAATCAATACCAAGGAGGCCAAACATAGGAAGGTTAGCCCTTAACCCTATACCTGCAGCACGATTGAGCCTGAAAGGATTGTAATCACTCAGCTTGTACCAGGCTCTTCCTGCTTCAAGGAAGGCCAGGGCATAAACTGTGGCCTGCTGGTTAAGAGAAATGGGATACCTCAATTCAAAAGTTAATTTAGAGTATACATTACCTGAAGGTACGCCTCTGACAGGGTCATCCGGCGTAAGGGATCCGTTTGTATAACCCCGTAACGCTATGACTTCCCTTCCATAAAAACTGTAACCGGTCATCCCATCACCTCCCAGGTAAAAATTCTCAAACGGAGAGGGACCAATGTCTTTGTTGTAATAACCAAGATATCCGAACGCAAAACGTGCATTAAGAACTAACTTGTCATCTCTCGAAATGGGATAATAGTAATCGGCTTTAAAAGTCCACTTGTGGAATTCAATCCAGTTATATTTCACCTCATCTTCAACGTTAAACATGTTTGCCCCGCTAATGAGGGAATAAGGAGGTGTTAACTGAAGTGAAAAGGTAAAGGAAGATCCGCTTCTCGGATATATCAGGTTTGGACTTGTAGAGAACCGGGTCAGGCGTGTTGTCAGGCTAAGCAGGTTTGAAGACCCGTTTTCAAAGAGGAAACTGTAATAGGTGAAATCTTTTAATTTATAGCTCTGGTAGTTGAGCTCACCATAAATCGAGAAATAATCGTCAGGCCATTCAAGTCTTTTCCCCATACCTACTGTTGCCCCGTCTATTGTCATCGACTGGTAAGCCTCATCCGATTTCTTTTTGCCATTTGTCATAATTGACCGGTAGACCGATGTGGAGAAAGAATTTGGCTTTTTACCTCCAAGCCAGGGTTCCATAAACGAGATATTGTATGACTGGTAGAGGCGTCCGTTCGACTGAGCCCTAATGCTGAGAGACTGACCATCGCCCGATGGATAAGGTCTCCATTCATTTAGCTTCAGGAAATTCCGCATCGAAAGATTATTGAATCTCACACCTATGGTACCTATAAGCATTCCTGCTCCCCATCCTCCGGAGACCTCGAACTGGTCGTTTGCTCTCTCTTCAAGTTTGTACATAAGGTCAACTGTACCATTAGCCGGGTCGGGAAGCGGAGTAGGGTTGATTTTTTCAGGATCGAAATGCCCAAGAACCCCCAGTTGGCGGATAGACCTGATTATCTTATCCTTACTGAACAGGTCGCCGGGAAGGGTGTATAGCTCACGTCGTGCAACATGTTCATTTGTTCTGGTGTTGCCCGCAATAATTATGTTGTTAAGATATGCCTGGTCTCCTTCATAAATTCTTATCTCCAGATCGACCGAATCACCTTCTACTTTTGCTTCCACAGGTGTGAGCCTTGAAAAAAGGTAACCGTAATCCTGATAAAGATTGCTCACAGCATCCTGAGCACCTCCTGTGCCGTTAAGCCTGTCAGAAATATTTGACTGGTTATAGACCGACCCCTTTTCGATATTCAGCACTCTTTCAAGATCTTCCTTTTTGTAGACACTGTTCCCTACCCAGTCAATGTTTCTGAGAAAATACTGCCGGCCTTCTTCCACTTTTAACATCAGGTTAATCCGCTCATCCGATACTTTATATAATGAATCGTCAATTATGCTGAAATCTTTATATCCATTATCATAATAAAATGTGTATAAGCTTTCTTTGTCTTCATCATACTTTGACCCGATATATTTTGAAGCCTTGAAAATGTTCAGGTTCTTCTTTTTGGTGTTTTTCATCTTACGCCTGAGCTGTTTTGCCGGAAAATTGTCGTTCCCTTCAAATATGATATCAGAGATCTTAACTCTTTCGTTCTTGTTGACATCAATTGTAAGAATAATGTTATTAGGCCGGTCGGGATCATCTTTCTGAATGAAGTCGACAGTTGTATTCAGAAATCCTTTTTCAACAAAATGATCTGTAATGATTTTCCTTGTATTGTTCAGTAAGTATGGTGTAATTTGAGATCCGACAGGCATATTTATTTTTTCAGTCATATCCTGCGACTCGGAGCTTTTCAGGCCATTGAACCTTATTGAAGATATTCGTGGTCTTTCCTGAAGAGCGATATCCAGATAGACCGTGTCTGACTTAATGCTGTTAATAGTTATACGGATATCCGAAAAGAGACCCTGCTGCCACAGCTTCTGAACCGCGGTTGTAATTGCATCACCCGGAATTGTTAATTCCTGCCCTATTCTCAGCCCTGATAGCCCGACAAGGGCATTTATATCCAGAAATCTGACGCCGGAAACTGTTACTCCTCCTATTATGTATTCATCGGATGAATAGTAATCAATAATTTCTGCAGACTCCTGGGCCCTCAGTGAAAAAATTGTAAAAACCAGCGTTACAGCCAGTAGAATCCTTCTCAGTCGATCGTAAAGCATCTTCTCATCATTTATCAGAAACCTGTTCGCCAGTCTTTCCAAATCTTCTTTCGCGGTTCTGGAATTCAATTATCGCAGTATAAAAATCTTTCTTACCAAAATCGGGCCAAAGTATGTCAGTGAAATATAGTTCAGTGTATGCAAGCTGCCATAACAGAAAGTTGCTTATCCTTAATTCCCCACTTGTCCTGATCATCAGCTCAGGGTCAGGAACCCCGTAAGTTGCCAGATATCTTGTGATAATATTTTCATTTATTGAATCAGTATCGATCAATCCGGCTTTTACATCTTCAGATATTTTCTTTGTGGCTTCGGTAATTTCCCATCTCGAGCTGTAACTCATTGCCACAATCAGATTCAGGCCTGTTGCACCGGAAGTAAGGGCTATGGTTTCAAGAAGCTTTTCCCGTACATCTTCATCCAGCCTTTCAATGTTGCCTATTGCTGTAAAACGTATGTTGTTTCTCACAAGGGTATCTGTTTCATCGGTAAGGGATTGAACCATAATACCCATCAGGGCAGAGACTTCATCGTCAGGTCTGTCCCAGTTTTCTGTTGAGAAGGCGTAAAGGGTAAGATAAGCTATTCCAAGTTCTGCAGCACACTCTATTATCTCCCTGACAGCGTTTACTCCCTGCCTGTGACCAAAAATCCTGTCCATGCCTCTTTGTCTGGCCCATCTCCCATTACCGTCCATTATCACTGCCACATGCGAAGGCAATTTTTCAGGGATAATCTGATCTTTTAATGACATACTTCAACGTTTTCTCCTCTTTCTGTCCACATCACCGTAAGCTGGGCATCCGACCATCCTGTTATACATCTTCCAGGTCAAAGAAACACCTGCAAATGTGTACCAGTCGTTGTTGTGGAGCCATGGTTTACCGGAAGGATCTGTAAGATCTTCCAGGCCGTCAAAGTTATCATAAAAAGTCTTACGAAAACCATATTCTGCTTCCAAACCTATATTTTTGTATATTCTAAGTTTAAATCCCAGTGAGAAAGGTATTACAGGTTCATAGGTGGTTGTGACGGTATTTATGAAGGCCAATCCAGCACCGGCTGCAAAATACGGAGAATATGTCCATTTCCCGCCCTGAGTGGAATAAGGCAGGAAATTAAACTCAAACTGAACAGCGAATTCGCCCACCTGGCCTGAAAACGACCCGGCCCTTGATCTCTGAAAATCGTTATTAAAATCAAGATCATCAGCCCTCAGGCCTCCAATAAAAAGGTTTCCTCTGAGAGCCTGGCGTGGATGAAAGTTATACCTGTAGAAAAAACCTCCTGCAGGCATAGGTGAATAAAAAAGACGACTGGTATTTATGTCCCCTATATACGAAGAAACCCCCCCAAAAATACCGTAATCAGCATTTCGCTGACCGGATAATGAGACTGAAAAAAGAAAAACCAGAATAAGCCAAAGATTTCTTTTCATCAATACTGTTCCAGCGCATTATCATCTTAATGAAGGCAGTCCTTTAGCGTTCGTCTTAAACTTGTAGGTAAAAGTAAAGTTCAAGAAATAATAAACGTCATTTGCCCTGGAATATTGTGATGTATAACCGTCAATGTAATCAGAAAAAGTATATCGTCCGCCGAGTTCCATTCCAAAGTTTATGTTTGGGTTGTAGATGAGAGTTGCCCCAATCCCTGCAGGTATAACTGCTGTAAATCCGCCGGTTTCAAGTCCTCGTGCAACAAGGGCATCATTTCCGCTGACGCCGAACGCTGTACCACCTATCCCTGCCAGCGCATAGAAGTCAAGAGAGCGGAGCAGGGTCCAAAGACTCTTGCCTTTAAGAAACAGATAACTGCTTTCGTATCGGTTCTTTACAAAATAAAATTCGCCAATCAGCGCAGGTTCAAAAAGATTTGTTGTTGATTCAAAAAGCCTGCCTTCATTCGATCCTCTTGTATCAGTGGAGTGAAGCATTGCATAAGTCAGACTTAAACGGAGATTTGTAACTCTTGACAGACGATATCTCAGGTTGCCGTTCAGATTAAATCTGGTCTGGTGATAGCTGATATCCCTGAATCCGAGAAAATTGTCCCCGATAGAGTAACCACCGATGTCAGGAAAGGAAAAAGATGGACCGACACCGATCTGTGCCTCCCACCTCTTCAGCTTCCATAGCTGGGCATCAGAAATCTGAACTGTAATGCTGATAATAAAAAGGAAGAAAAGAGATCTTTTCATTTTGTCGATCTTTTAGATTGCTGATACAAATATACAAATCCAATATTTAGAGCTTATTAAAACTTATCCAAAAATATACAATTAAATCAACAATTGAGGGATTATGGCTTCCTGTTTGACTCTCACACACCTAAATGTTTAGTTTCTTTTATCGGCACCCCACATGAGCTTATTCCTTAAGGTACTGTAAAAGTCAGTACCCCTGAGCATTACTGTTTTGAGTTTATCTGCCGATCTTCCAATATGAATCTCCTCCTTAAACGGAATGCGTTCCGAGCGAAAATCGCAGGTAACCAGGTATTCAGAACTTCTTCCTTCAATTATCAGCTTCAGAACAGTACTGCCGGAAAGGATAATCGGCCTGACAGTCAAATTATGCGGTGAAATAGGTGATATAATGATGCTCTCATCTTCTGGTGACAAAATAGGACCGCCAACGCTTAAATTATATGCAGTTGATCCTGTTGCGGTTGAGATAATAAGTCCATCAGCCCAGTAAGTGTTCAGGAAATTTGTACCCTCATATACATTAATGGTTAACATCCTGGGATCGGCTTTCTGAATTGTAATATCATTCAGTGCTATTGATGATTCATCGCTGAAAAGACCGGCCGGCTTTAACACTTCAAGCAACGATCGTTCGATAATCTCATATTCACCCTGACTTATCATGTCAATCGAACGGCTTATATCTTCAACGGAAATATTGGCCAGAAATCCCATTCTGCCGGTGTTTACTCCGGCAACAGGAATCCCAGAATCATGTACGAACCTTGATGTTTCCAGAAAGGTGCCGTCACCCCCCACACTTAAAACCAGATCCGGCAGATCTTCCAGCTCGCCCAGGCCCCTGAAACATTCAACCAGGGATCCTTTGTCACATTTACTGAACTCTCCTGATTTCTGATATATCAGCATCTTTATACCCCGCCTGCGGAATTCACTTGTCAGTTTTGACACGCCTTCCGCGGTTTTTATATTTCCTTCCTTGCTGTAAATAGCAACCGTTTTAAGAATCATTTTGTCAGATGTTCAGGTACTTCATCAGTAAATCATACCTTTCGGAGTAAAACCGGTCCATTGAATCGTCGGTCGTAACCCATGTTTTGACTTCATAATTATAACGTTCAAAAGTCCGGATTACGGATCCAAGATCAAATGTGTTAACCTTGATGGTTATCTCAAGCCTTGTTGATTCAGGCGGAGAGGTGATATAAATGCTGAGCACCCTGACATTATTGCTTTCAATTATCTGGGCAATTTGCGAAAGTGAATAATCTCTTTCAACAACCTCAAGTACTATTATCCCCCCAGGCTGGTCCATGGATGAGATTCCGGCCAGATATCTTACCAGGTCATTCGTGGTAATAACTCCCATGTAATGATTGTTACTGTCAAGTACAGGAATAACGGTCAGCTTAAGCCGTGAAGCAAGTCCAATTACCTCGAAAAGATGCTGATCTGCGGCAACATAAGGCTTGATTAGCGTAAGTATATGATTACCAATTGGTTCTTCAGGCTGATTCATGTCGTATATATCATTGTCCGAAATGAGGCCCAGAAAGTCAAGATTATTTACAATTGGCAAATGGGATATTCTGAAGATTTCCATCCAGTTCAAAGCTGTCTGGCCTGAATCAGATGTCCTAAGAGGAGGTACAACTTCCGATATCAGATCCTTTGCAACCATGCTAATTAATTTTTATCTAAAATAATAAAAAAAAAGCCAGTTATTGTAATTTTGTGGCAAATTACTATACGTATAATAAACCTGATTGTAATAATGACCAAGCTGAGTGTTAATATTAACAAGATTGCGACAATAAGAAATGCACGCGGAGGCAATGTTCCCAATGTGGTAACGGCTGCCATAAATTGTGAACTATTCGGGGCAGACGGTATCACTGTACATCCCCGTCCTGACCAGAGACACATAAGATATCGTGATGTTCTTGAATTAAAGCCTGTTATAAAAACAGAATTCAATATTGAAGGATATCCGTCTGAAGCTTTTTTAAATCTTGTGCTTTCCGTGAAACCGCATCAGGTGACTCTTGTTCCCGATGCTCATGATGCAATAACTTCAAATGCAGGGTGGGATACAAAAAAAAATAAGATTTTCCTCCGTGAGATTATTACTGAGTTCAGAAAAAGCGGTATCAGAACCTCCATCTTTGTGGATACAAATCCTGTCAATATTGAGAATGCTTTGCTGACAGGAACTGACAGGGTGGAGCTGTACACGGAGCCGTATGCCACAGCTTTCAGTTCTGATGCATACAAAGCTGTGGTCCCGTTTATAAGGGCAGCAGAAATAGCCAGGGACTCCGGGCTGGGAGTTAACGCAGGCCACGATCTTAATCTTGATAATCTGAGATACCTGCACCAGAACATACCCTGGCTCGATGAGGTCTCAATCGGGCATGCACTTATCTCGGATGCCCTTTACCTCGGGCTCGAAAATGCTATTCAGATGTATAAAAGGCAGCTCATCTGACCTACCGCCGATGAAGCTTTTTTATAGAAAATATGGAGAAGGTCCTTACCTTATGATACTCCATGGGCTTTATGGCTCTTCCGACAACTGGATTACAATTGCAAAGAAGCTCAGCGACGTTTTTACAGTTATCCTTCCCGACCAGCGTAATCATGGCCTTTCACCACACAGCGAAATACACAGCTACAATGCCATGGCCGATGACCTCATGGACCTTGTCGAGCGATTGAAGATTCAGAAATTCCTTCTTGCAGGACATAGCATGGGTGGCAAAACCGCAATGACCTTCGCTTTGAAATGGCCCGAAAGGCTGAACGGGCTTCTTGTTGCTGACATATCGCCATTTTCAGCCGGCAGAAATGCACCGCGATCGCTTCAGCAACACCTGGAGATCCTCAATGCAGTAATCTCTGCAGATCTGAAAAGGGCCAGCAGCCGGAAACAGGTTGAAACCATTCTGTCAGAAACCATAAAGTCAGCAGGGTTAAGGGCTTTGATGATGAAAAACCTTCAAAGGGAAGCTGATGGCTCATTCAGCTGGAAAATAAATGCAAGAATAATTCTCGATAACCTTCATGGAATTATGGGGGAAATAGACCTCAGAGAAAATAATAGTGCAGCCGGATTTCCGGTTGTCTTTCTGAAGGGTGAACATTCGGATTTCATTTCATTCTCAGAATATGAAGAAATCCGCAGAATTTTCCCTTCGGCCGGGTTTTTTGAAGTCAAAGGATCAGGACACTGGTTACATACCGATAATCCTGATGCAGTGATTGAACATCTCCTTATGCTTGGAGGAGTGTTTAAATGAATCATGTAGTAACTGATTCCACCATAGAGTCATCAATACCAGGATGATTCATCAGCCTGAGAAGTACTCTTGCCAGAGCCAGCACATCTTTCTCACAATATTTAACGATCCGGGCCAGATCATGTTCTTCATAATAAACTGAGCGGATCATGCTTCCGTCTATATCATCCTTGGGCGAAGGTATCCCCAGAATTTCAGTCAGGAGGTTAAGTGAGGTATAACTCTTGTAATCACCAAATTTCCATAAATCCAATGTATCGAGCAGGTTGATCTCCCATGGCTTTTTACCTGCATTGTCAAGGATATCAGGTATTACCAACCTGTTAATTATCATACGGCGCGCAATATAAGGATAATCAAACTCTCTGCCGTTGTGTGCACAAAGCTGCGCATCCCTGTTTCGTGTGAATTTCTTCAGCATAAGCGCAAATTCAGACAGGACACCTTTCTCATCATCTCCATAAAATGATTTAAGCCTGAACCTGAAAGGATCTCTTTCAGTAATTATCCCGGCAGAAATACATATTATTTTTCCGAATTCAGCATATATCCCGGCTCTTTCATATGTTTCCCCTGCCGTTTGCTCATCTGACCTGAACTGCCGCGATTTTACATCCCATAGTTGCTGCATGGTACCATTAAGGGATTCAAAGGAACCGGAAGACGGTACCGTCTCTATATCAATAAAAAGAATATCCTCCGGTTTAATATTTGCAAGCATGCCGCTCAGTTGTTTGTATGTAAATGTTTCTCAATTATGGAAATAAGCACCTCTATGCCAACCTGGTTCTCTCCTCCGCCGGGAATTATTATGTCGGCGTACCTTTTTGAAGGTTCTATAAACTGCAGATGTGAAGGTTTAACCGTATCGTGATACCTTTCAAGCACCTTGAGCACCGATCGTCCCCTCTCTACTATGTCCCTCTGAATCACCCTTCCAAGCCTGTCATCCGGATCAGCATCCACAAATACTTTTATATCCAGGATATTTCTCAAATCACTGTCGGCGAGTATCAGGATGCCTTCCACCAGCACTACCCTTGCGGGTTTTATCGAAATGGTCTCCTTTGATCGCAGGCAGGTAAGATAAGAATATACAGGCATTTCAATGCTCTGGCCCTGCCTGAGCTTTACAAGATGGTCAATTAAAAGACCAAACTCAACTGAATCGGGGTGATCAAAGTTGATCTTCTGTCTTTCCTCCAGGGGAATGTGCCCGTTATCCCGGTAATAAGAATCCTGGGGCATTACCACAACCTCCCCTTCTGGCAGCCTCTCCAGAACCTTTTTCACCACGGTTGTTTTTCCTGAACCAGTACCACCTGCTATTCCGACTATGAGCATATTTTACTATTTTTGCAAAGAGATTATCAGCTTTTATTTCAATTAATGTTACCCTTTACCGGTGTTTAAACCGGGTTTGTTCTTCTGGCTTTCAATAATAATGTAACCATGCTTATTATATTTCAGCCACAAATTAAACACTGGCCGGTAAAAGGCAAAATCATTTGAGGCATGACATCAAAAATACTAAATAGTCTTAATCAATGTCAGAATTATATCCTTTAAAGTTCAAGCCGGTATTAAAAGAAAAAATCTGGGGAGGCCGGTCTCTTGCGGATCATTATGGAAAAGATGCCGGAAGTCTCAAGAACATCGGTGAAAGCTGGGAACTTTCAGCCGTATCAGATAATCTTTCTGTTGTAAGCAATGGCTTTCTGGCAGGAAATAACATTGAGGAGATCATTGAGGTCTATATGAGCGATATTGTGGGTGAATCAGTATATGATAAATTCGGTTGTGAATTCCCTCTGCTGATAAAATTCGTCGAAGCGAGGGAAGTGCTTTCTGTTCAGGTTCACCCGGGTAATGAAATGGCCAGGGAAAGACACAATGCCTATGGCAAGACCGAAATGTGGTATATCCTGGAGAGTGAGGAAGGTGCCAGAATATATACAGGCTTCTCAAAGCCTGTCAGCCGTTATGATTACATAAATGCACTGGAAAATAATTCTCTTCCTGGTCTGCTTAATATGGAAGATGCCAGAGCAGGGGACGTTTTTTTTACACCTGCCGGAAGAATTCACGCGATCGGAGCCGGAATTGTACTGGTTGAGATCCAGCAGACCTCGGATATTACTTACAGAATTTATGACTGGGGCCGGACAGGGTTCGATGGAATGCCAAGAGAATTACATACCGATCTTGCACTCGATGCCATCGACTTTACAGCGGTTGGAAGCAATAAAATCAGAATCGGGCCTGAAGAAAACAAAACCCGCATTCTTGTGAAAAGTGAGTTTTTCAATACCAATATCCTAAGGTTTAACGGGCAGGTTGAAAAAGACTATAATCTTATTGACTCATTTATTATTTACATCTGTACTGAAGGACGGTTTCTGATCCGCTGGGATAACAATTCGGAAATGGTAACTAAGGGAGAAACCGTATTAATACCTGCAGCAATAAGGGAAATAATCCTGCTGCCGGAAAAAGAGACAACAATACTTGAGGTATATACACCGGCATGAAATTGTAAACACTCCAAATGAACAGAACCATGAATAAAACAAAATTCTTAATGTTGGCACTGGCGGGTGCTCTTCTGTTGCCAGGCTGCGGAGGAAAGGGCAAAGGCTCAAAAGATACGGCCGCGCTGGCCGATACATTGCAGGTACCCGACACCGGTTACACGGGAATAAAGCAATACTTCAGCGGTGACCGGCTTCTGAAAGAAATTACTTTTAAAAACGGGATCCGTCACGGAGAAACTAAAACATATTATCAGGGAGGACAACTTTATCAGACTTTCTGGTACGAGAACGGACTAAGAGAAGATTCAGCCAGGTGGTATTATCCCGGAGGGCAGGTCTTCAGATCAACCCCGTATAATCGCGACACCATCGACGGTATTCAACAACAATACTACAGAACCGGAAGGATCAAAGCCAGGATCGGCTTTATTAAGGGTCTTAGAACTCCGTATATTGAAGAATTCACCAGCACCGGCAGAAAGATGACGGATTACCCTGATATAGTATACAACATAACTGACAATTATGCTTCTTCGGGAAAAGTCAGAATAACCCTGGAATTAAGCAATAAGTCAGAAAGAGTGAGATTTTACCGTGGCGGTTTCTCAGGCGGGGTCTTTGATACATCAAAATATGTTCTGATAAATACAGTGGACGGAAAAGGTATTATTGATCTGAGAAAAAACGGCTCATCGCAGACAGGAAAAGTGATTGTAATTGCTGAGGCAATAACGGACTTTGGCAACAAATATCTGACGCAAGTGGAGATTGATCTGCCTTACGGTGATCTTAGATAAGCATCACTAGTTATGATAATACGTACAGCTTCATTTATAAAAAGCAGTACTTCCCTGTCAGAGTGTCCTGTAACCAGCAAGCCCGAGTTTGGTTTCATTGGCCGGTCAAACGTGGGTAAGTCATCGCTTATCAATATGATAACCGGAAGGAAAAAACTTGCCAAGATCTCAGGTAATCCAGGAAAGACCAAAACCATTAATCACTTTCTGATAAACAATGAATGGTATCTGGTAGACTTGCCGGGATACGGTTATGCTGGCGCACCTGCCAGTATGAGAAAAGAATGGTCAGATGCTGTGACCAGGTATATACTTGCAAGGGAAAATCTGGTGTGTATGTTTGTGCTTCTTGATCCCAGGATAAAGCCGCAGAGATCCGACCTTGCCTTCATGGAATTCCTGGGTGTCAGGCAGGTGCCTTTTGCAAGAATTTTCACAAAGGGTGACAAGCTTTCCGATACCTGTATTCAAAAAGCAATTTCAGTTTATGACAAAACAATGCTGGAAAAATGGGAATCGCTGCCTCCTTCATTCATCTCTTCATCGGTAAACAGGACCGGGAGGGAAAATATACTCGGTTTCATTGAGGAATGTATCAACAATTTTTCAAACGGGCTGTGAAATATTACTGAATTTATATTTTTGTAGTCATTATACGATGAAATAGTAAATGGTAATAATTTAAGATAATGTATGGCAAAGCACCCCTGAAACTTTTTTCATGCAGGGCTTCCTTTAACCTGGCCCTTAAAATTGCCGACAAAATGGGCATCAACCTTGGTAAAAGCTCGGTAACAATGTTCAGTGACGGCGAATTTCAACCCTGCTTTGACGAATCTGTCAGAGGTGATATGGTTTTCATAATCCAGTCAACAAATCCTCCGGCTGATAATCTTTTTGAACTGCTTCTTATGATTGATGCTGCCAAAAGAGCATCAGCCTACAAGGTTATTGCCGTAATCCCGTATTTCGGCTTTGCCAGACAGGACAGAAAAGACAGGCCGAGAGTGTCCATAGGCTCAAAACTGTCTGCCGACCTGCTGGGGACTGCCGGCGTTGACAGAATTATCACCATGGATCTTCACGCAGACCAGATCCAGGGCTTCTTTAACGTACCGGTAGATCATCTTTTCGGATCAGCAATCTTTGCCCCTTATATTGAACAGCTTAATCTGGAAAAACTGACCATCTCAGCTCCGGATATGGGAGGATCGAAAAGAGCCAATGCTTATTCGCGCCATCTTCAGTCTGAAATGGTACTGTGCTATAAACTTCGCAAAAAACCCAACGTGGTTGAGGAAATGTCGATAATAGGTGACGTGGAAGGAAAAGATGTCATTATTATTGACGACATGGTGGATACAGCCGGAACCATGGTTCTTGCTGCACAAAAAATGGTCGAAAAAGGAGCTAAAAGCATCAGGGCCTTTGCAACCCATCCGATACTTTCAGGAAATGCCATTGACAGAATAAACGAGTCTCCTATTCAGGAACTTGTTGTAACTGACTCAATACCTCTCTCCCGTGCTTCTGATAAAATAAAGGTGCTTTCTATAGCTGAAATTTTCGCCAATACTATCCTGGCAGTCAACAATAATCAGTCGATAAGTACAAATTTTGTTTTCTGATTCCTTTGTAATATATTTGCACTCCGATTTTTTATGTCAAACGTGTAATGGGGAGTTGTTATGAATACAATTCTTAGTAGCACAATAACTTACAAAAGATGAAGACCATTAAGATTTCCGGATCGCTCAGAACAGACCTGGGAAAGAAAAGCTCGAGAAAACTAAGGAAGCAAGGGAACATACCATGTGTAATTTACGGAAAGGAAAAAAACATTCATTTCTTTACCCACGAAAACAACTTCCTCGGCCTTGTTTACTCTCCGGATTCCCATATTGTTAAACTTGATCTGGAAGGTGAAATGTTAGATATTGTTCTGAAGGACATCCAGTTCCACCCTGTCTCCGACAAGATCGAACATGCTGATTTCATTCAGGTGTTCGACGACAAGAAAATATCAATAAGTCTTCCCGTTAAGATCTCTGGTGATTCGGTCGGTGTAAAGGCAGGGGGTAAGCTGAGAATTAAAAGGAGACACCTCAACATAAGAGGCTTTGCGAAAGATATTCCGGATTTCATCCCGGTTGACATTACCAGCGTAAAAATCAATCAGTCAGTCAAAGTAGGCGATGTTTCAATACCGAATCTTGAAATAACCGACCCGAAAATAATTACTGTGCTTACAGTGGCCACATCCCGTGTTGCACAGAAATCTGAAGCAGAGGAAACTGCCGAAGAACCAGAAGTTATTGCTGAAGCTTCCGAGGAAACTGCTGACAAGTAACAGAGCAACCAGATTTAATCTTTACATTGCAATCAGGCACAATGAAATACCTTATAGTTGGCCTGGGAAACATCGGAGACGAGTACATCGACACACGCCATAATGTTGGGTTTACGGTACTCGAAAAAATGGCAAATGAAGCCGGGTCATCATTTGCTGACAAACGTTATGGTTCAGTATGCGAAGTAAAATACAGGGGTTGCATTTTCATTCTTCTTAAGCCATCAACCTTTATGAATCTGAGCGGTAATGCAGTAAGGTACTGGATGAACCGTGAGAAGATAATTACAGAAAACCTTCTCGTAATTGTTGACGATATTGCCCTGCCGCTGGGTAGCATAAGAATGAGAGCCAGAGGAGGAGACGGTGGCCATAACGGACTTGCCCATATAAGCTCAATCCTTGGGACCAGCCGGTTTACACGGATAAGGATCGGCATAGGCAACGGTTTCAGGAGAGGAACACAGACGAATTACGTTCTGGGTAAATGGGAAGAAGAAGAAAAATCGTTTCTTGAAGCCAGAATGGATCTTGTGATAGAAATGATAAGGTCATTCGGTGTTTCAGGAGCTGAACTTACAATGACCAGGTATAACAAATCAGGAAAGCTGATCCCTCCCGGTAAAGGAGAACCGGATAACACTGATTAATAATTTGCCGCCTCTTTAATGAATGAAGAGAAATCAATAAGAATTGACAAGTTCCTGTGGGCTGTAAGAGTATATAAGACCAGAAACATTGCTGCCGGAGAATGCAGAAGAGGAAGGATTCTGGTTAACAATATACAGGCCAAACCCTCAAAACAGGTATTTAAGGGTGAAGTTATCACTGTAAAGAAACTCCCCGTAATATATACATTCCGTGTACTTGAGCCTGTTGAGAAAAGGGTTTCGGCAAAACTTGCCGGTAACTTCATTGAAGACCTTACTCCTCCTGAAGAAAAACAGAAAAAGCTTATAAAAGCCCGGCATATATTCATTTACCGTGAAAAAGGACTGGGACGTCCAACAAAAAAAGACAGAAGAACCATCGACAGGTTCAATGATGAAAACAACCATGTATGACAGGTGGTAAAAAGACGTATTTCTGCACGTTAAACCTATTAAAATCAGCATGAAATTTCTGCCTGCTTACTTTTTTATTACCTTGCCATTATGATATCTCTGATTAAGATATTACGGTATAACAGACATTACACGCAGCTCGACTAAATAACGTCAGATGGGCAAGGAAAATATAGAAAAACATTCTGCTCGTTATGCTCTCCTGAAAAAGGTCTCGGGTTTCTGGCACAACAAGGTTTTCTACAGGAAAATAATTGTTGTTGGCCGGGAAAATATCGATCCTGATCATCACCTGATATATGCCCCCAACCATCAGAATGCTCTTCTTGACGCACTTGCCGTACTCTATACAACGAAAGGACAGCTTGTTTTTCTGGCACGGGCTGATATTTTCAAAAAGAAAATTATTGCATCGCTTTTGTATTTCCTGAAAATTTTGCCAGTCTACAGGATAAGAGATGGTTACAGCAGCCTGAAGGCAAACGACGAGATATTCCGGAAAACCCTTGATGTTCTGAAAAACAGGAATGGGCTTGTTATACTTCCGGAAGGTGATCATGCCGGTTTCAGAAGGCTCCGTCAGCTTAAAAAGGGCATCTGCCGCGTCGCATTCCAGGCCGATGAGGCATTTGATTTTCAGATGAAAATCAAAATAATTCCGGTAGGACTTGAATTTTCCAATTACAGCAGGTTCAGACAGGTCCTTACCGTGGTCTACGGGAAAATAATTGAGGTGTCAGATTACCATGAAATGTACAGGACAAGCCCCGAAAAAGCATTTAACGAATTAAGAAAACGCCTTTCGGACGAAATGAAAAAACTTATAGTTCATATTGAATCAGAAAAAGACTACGAAGCGATAGATGAGCTTAGAAGCATCATTAATGGCCGTTACAGTGATGATATCAGGAATCCCAAATTGTTCAGAGACAGGGAGCTTATTAATAAACTGAACAGACTAAAGGAATCTGGTTCACCACTTTACAGTAAGATTTGTTCCCTCAGCATGGAGGTGAAAAGGAAAGTAAAAAAACTTAAAACCTCTTACATGCTTATCGAAAAAAAGAAACATCCCGTCGGTATTTTACTTGCCGGAATTGCAGGACTTATCCTTACATTTCCGCTATATCTTTTCGGAAACATTTTTACCCTTACATTTCTGGCTATACCTGAACTGCAGATCAGAAAAATCAAAGACCTCCAGTTTCACGGATCTGTAAGGTTCGGAATTTCTTTTATGCTTGCCCTGATATTTTTACCTGTTTATCTTTTGATCGCGCTTCTAATAATTAAGCCCTGGTGGGTTGGAGTAATGATTTCGCTTGCAATTCCCTTTGCGGGTATTTTTGCATGGAATTACATCATTCTCCTGAAAAGGATACTCGGAAGGTTCAGATTAAAAAAATATATCAGGGATAAAGATCCCGATTATCTCTCCCTTAAAAGAAATTTTGAAGAACTGACCGTTCTTATCGCTCAGCTGGCACATGTTTAGGAATAATGTCTTTTCTGGCAAAACAGCCTGGATCACAGGCGCTTCATCAGGAATAGGTGAAGCTTTGGTCCGTGAATTTGTACTGAGCGGGGCCAGAGTAATAGCATCATCAAACGACACCCTGGGACTTGAAAGAGTAAAAAGCACTATGGGTGAATTATCAGAAATGATTGTATGTGTCCCATTTGATCTCTCTGACGCCTCTGAAATAGGAAAAATAGTTGAAAAGCAATTAAAAGATCTCGGCGGCATTGACTATCTCCTGAACATTGGAGGAATAAGCCAGAGAGCAACAATTGAAGAAACCCCCTTATGGCTTGACAGGAGAATTTTTGAGATCAACTATTTCGGCACAATCGCTCTTACAAAAGCAGTCCTGCCCCATATGATAAGAAGGAAAACAGGGCATATACTGGCAACAAGCAGCATATCGGGCCGTTTCGGGTTTCCGTTGCGCTCGGCCTATTCAGCATCAAAACAGGCTCTGCACGGTTTTTTTGAAACACTGTATCTCGAAAACAAAAAGCACAAAATAAGATCTTCGGTAATAATCCCGGGAAGAGTAAGAACAAATATCTCTTTTCATGCATTGGACCAGTATGGAAATGAGCACGGAAAACTGGATGATGGTCAGGCAGGAGGAATTTCTCCCGCCAAAGCTGCAAAAATAATAATGAGAGGTATTAAAAAAAACAAAAGAGAAATACTCGTCGGAGGAAGTGAGATTACACTACTCTACATAAGACGGTTTTGCCCATGGCTGTTTTTCAGAATAGCCGACAAGATAAAATCTACATAAAATATACAGAAATGAAAGGATTTGAAATAGGTGGTATTCAGCAGATAGGTATCGGTGTCGTCAGCCTCACGGACGCATGGAAATGGTACATCGATAAATTCGGGATGGATTGCCGGATATTCGAAGATGACTCTGAAGCAAAGATTATGCTGCCATATACCGGCGGCAAACCAAGAAGCAGGCATGCAGTTCTTGCATTGAATCTTCAGAGCGGAGGGGGATTTGAAATATGGCAGTACAAGAGCAGGACTCCCGTTGAAATTGAAAATGAAATAAGGATTGGTGATATTGGAATCTTAGCCTGCAAAATGAAAGTAAAAGCCATTAGTAAAGCGTACGATTTTTTTGTCAGGAACGATGTAAAAGTCATGGGAGAGCCTTCCATGGACCCGGCCGGCAATTTAAATTTCTTTGTCAGAGATCCCTTTGGGAACATTTTTCATATGATTGAAGAAAATGGCTGGTTCATTGATGAAAAAAAGGTATCAGGTGGTTCTTACGGAGCTGTAATCGGAGTATCCGACATCGAAAAAGCCCGGACAGTATATTCTGACATACTTGGTTATGATGAAGTGGTATATGATTCCACCGGTATTTTCCCCGATCTTTCCGGACTTCCGGGAGGTGAAAATAAGTTTCGCAGGATCTTGCTCAGGCCTTCCACCCCCTTCTCAGGTCATTTCAGTAAAGTGTTCGGTCAAAGTGCGATAGAGCTTTTTTGCATGGAAGGCAGCCCGGGAAAGAAGATCTATCAGGATCGATACTGGGGTGATCCGGGATTTATTCATATATGCTTTGACATAAGAGGAATGGATGAACTTAAGTGTTATTGTGAAGTAAAAGGATATCCCTTCAGTGTCGACAGCAAGCAGAGCCATCAGGGCAACAGCTTTGATATGGGTGAGGCTGCCGGCCACTTCGCCTATATAGAAGATCATGACGGCACCCTGATCGAGTTCGTTGAAACCCATAAAATGGCTATATTGAAAAAAATCGGATGGTACCTGAACCTTAAGAACAGAGCTGAGTATAAACCTCTTCCCGACTGGTTGATGAAAATGCTTAAATTCTCAAGGATCAGGAATCCCTGAGCTTTTCCACTTCCTTAAAAACCCTCATTATATTCCCACTCCAGAATTTGGTTATCTCAGACCTTGAATAGCCCCGCCTTAGTAATTCTATGGTGATGTTTTTAATTTCCGAGACGTCCCTGCACCCTTCAACTCTGCCTCCGCCGTCAAAATCAGTACCCAGGCCAACATGATCAATGCCGGCGACCTGTACAACATGATCAATATGATCAACAACGTCTTTTACCGTTGCCAGCTTTTTATAAGTTCTCCTGACATAACGGAATTCCTCCCGGGCTTTTTGTTTATCTTCCTCGCTAAGGGTGCTGAAATCCCTGTATTTTTCTCTCAGGCTGTTAAGCCTTGCCTCAAGTTCAGGATTAGGTACCGGATTCTTAATATATTCACTTACGATGCAGATCTGTACCACACCTCCATTTCCCCTGATGGCAAGAATCATGTCATCAGTAAGGTTCCTGGGGTTCTCGCAAAGCGCCCGGCAGGATGAGTGAGAAGCTATGACAGGTGCTTTCGATTCATTTATCACATCATAGAATGCGTTGTCTGATATATGTGAGACGTCAATCATCATTCCCAGCCTGTTCATCTCTTTCACAACTTCCGATCCGAACTGAGAAAGACCATTATGCTCGGGGCCTGATGAATCTGTTGATGAATCACAAATGTCGTTGTTCGATGAATGGCACAACGTCATATATCTGGTTCCCAGATCGTAATATCTCTTTAGAAGAGTAATGTCCCTGCCGATCGAATAACCATTTTCAAGACCAATGAAAGCAGCTATCCTGCCTTCTTTCTTCAACCTGTAGGCATCATCCGGCGAACAGGCCAGTCCGGCTAAATCTCCGTTAGCCTTAATACTGTTGTGTATGGCTTCAAAAATTTCAAGCGCCTGTCTGTTTACTTCCGAATACGCTGAGTCGTTTCTCGGACCCTGTCCGACAAAAACAGCAAAAAATTCAGCATCCAGACCTCCTTCCTTCATCCTGATAAAATCCACGCAACCCTCTTCATTCCGGATACCCATATCATAATTGCTATTGACCAGATTTAACGGGGTGTCGCAATGTGTGTCTACAGTCAGGACCTTTTTATGTATCTTATCTGCCATCCTGACAATGTTGTCCTCACTGTTCCTGCAAGCGGATATTAAAAACAACAATAGTATAAAACCAGATAATTTTCTCATTGAAGATATGGTTGTTTCAGGGTACCAATTTAAATAAAATGCTTCTATGGGATACAGTAATTACCTCATTTTTAACACTATTTAACAATGAAAAAAGCCCCGACTGTTAGGGTCGGGGCAGCCATGAAAAGAATGAAAAATTGCTTTTGGACAGTAAAAGCTTCTTTCTAAAGTATCACAACTTTAAATATCTTTATAATAACCTGAATACATGAATCTGTCATGAACACTTAATCATATTCTGTAAAATTACAAAAAAATCAATCCATAAAAAAATAATTTGCGTGAAAATAGCTTTCTGATAATCATTAGTTATTCAGTATTGATAATTTCTCAGGAGTTATGCCATTATTGTCTATTTACAGATGAGTAGAAGAGTTCTTTTCCCTCATCGAGCCATCTGCCAAATTCGACCGGATTGAGATTCGTTGTCATGGGTTTGTTCAGGGCGTTTCCCTCATGGTCAGCTATAACATACAGAGGAAGTGCATTGGTCCTGAATCTTGAGATTTCAAGGTCTTCATTGATCTTTCCGATGGTTTTTTTCACTTTACCATCAAGGGAAGAAGTTATCCACTCATGTTCCGGGAGCTGAGTCCTGTCGTCAACATAGAGAGCTATGATAACAAAATCCTCTCTGAGTCTCCTGAGGATGTCGGGTTCCGACCAGACTCTTGCCTCCATAAGTTTGCAGTTGGCACAGGCATGCCCCTTGAAATCCAGAAGCACAGGCTTTCCCTGCTCCCGTGCACATTCAAGCCCCTGTTTGTAATCGAAATAACCTGGCAGACCATAGGGCATCTTAAAGATGTCAGCATGACGCGGATTCGAACAGAGCTCACTTGAAAACAACCCGGGAATTTCGTATTCAGGTGCCGTTTTATTATCCGCGGCAGTCCTTGCCAGGTTAAATACAGATGTCTCCGGTGATGGAAGAAGAGCAGATAATCCTTTCAATGGAGCTCCAAACAAACCAGGGATCAGGTAAACTACAAATGAAAATACGGCAATTATCAATAAAAGTCTGAATGTGCCAATATACTGCAGATCACTGTCGTGTGAAAACTTTATCTTTCCCATGAGATACAATCCGAGAAGAGAGAAGATGACTATCCAGATTGAAATATATATATCTCGCGACAGTATTCTGAATGAATAAACGGTATCGATTGTCAAAAGGAACTTCAGGCTCAGGGCAAGCATAATAAATCCCAGAACTACCTTTACAGAGTTGAGCCATCCGCCTGACTTTGGCATTCTGTTCATTACAGATGGAAACAGAGCAAACAAAGCAAATGGAAGTGCAAATGCGAGACCGAAACCAAACATCCCTATTGCAGGCCTCAGTACATCGCCTGTGGCTGCCTCAACAAGAAGCACCCCAACGATTGGGCCCGTACAGGAGAAGGACACTATTACCGTGGTAAGTCCCATGAAAAAAGAAGCTGCCAATCCTCCCCCGTCCACTTTTGAATCAGCTCCGGAGACCCATTTACTTGGTAAAACAATTTCAAAAGCTCCGAAAAAAGATATTGCAAAAAGAATAAACAGAAAAAAGAACAGAAGGTTTGGTATCCAGTGGGTGCTTAAAGTATTTGCAAAACCAGCTCCGGCACTTGTGAGTGACACAAGGATCCCCAGCATGGAGTAAATCAATACTATTGAAATGCCAAAAATAATCGCTTTAAATACCGATCTTTTCCTGTCATCAGATCCCTGTGAAAAAAAAGCGACTGTCAATGGTATCATGGGAAATACGCAGGGAGTAAGAATCCCTGCAAAACCAGCAAGCATTGACAGGATAAAAAATTTCAACAGACCTCTTCCCTGAACATCATGTCTCACGTCTTGTGAAGTAGTATCGTACCCGGATCTTTGACGGGATTCAGATGAAGGGGATCCTATCGTTATCGCGAATTCCACATCTTTAGGCGGAGAACAGGTAACATTGTTGCATGACATAAAGTTGACTGCTCCGGTTACGGTAAACGATGAACCGGATGATCTTATCTTCTGCCTGAATTCGGCACTGTCGCTGAAAGATTTAATTTTGAACCCAAATGCCTCGTCGAAAGCTTCTTCAGGTAAGATGTATTCGTAAACACCACCCACAAATGTATAGCCAGGCATTGTGTCAAAAACAAAGGATGTAGGGATGGGGCCCCCTTCAGGTACATTCATGGAGTACATATGAGAACCTTTTTCAATCGTAGCTGTGAAAATAAGTTCATACATGTCTTCTTCCATCTTTTCAAATCCGAAATCCCATGCCACCGGGTCGTATATCTGAGCCTGCTGGTAAAGAAAAGGCAGGAGGAAGATCGCTATGGATATTATTTTTCGTTTCATAAATGGTACTTTATCCGGAACTAAATATGAATTATAAGATGTGTGAATAACGAAAAATATACCGGAAAGGTTCAGTTAAGTTCGCCATAGCTAGGCAAGGTCGATTTCATCACCATCCGGGTCAAAAAAATGATACTCAAGCATATGATATGATGTAACCGGCTGAACCTTCAGATAGATCCTGTGTTTTATGCTCCATTTGCGAGCAAGGGAAAACAACCCTGAATTAAGGAATGATGCCAGGAAAGGATGCACGTTCAGGTAGATCCTGCGGGTTCTGATCTTATCGACAATGAATGACAGGGCTCTCTCAAGCTCATCCGTAAACAGAATTGTCGGACGAGTCTGCCCTGTACCCTGGCAGGACGGGCATTTTTCATCAGTAACAATATGCATTTCCGGCCTGACCCTTTGTCTGGTAATTTGCATAAGCCCGAATTTTGTAAGAGGCAGTATATTATGTTTTGTCCTGTCATTTGACATTATTTCCTTCATCTTTTCATACAGTACCTGCTTGTTTTCAGACGATTGCATGTCAATGAAGTCCACGACGATTATTCCACCCATATCCCGGAGTCTGAGCTGGCGGGCTATCTCAGCAGCAGCTTCCAGGTTGACCTCAAGGGCATTGGCTTCCTGATCGTTGCCCGATCTTGACCGGTTTCCGCTGTTCACGTCAATAACATGCAAAGCTTCTGTGTGCTCAATAATAAGATAGGCTCCGTGCTTGAATGAGACAGTCTTGCCAAAAAGTGCCTTTATCTGTTTGTTGATGCCGAAGTAGTCAAATACAGGCAGGGGTCCTGTGTATAACTTAACGATTTTCTCTTTTTCCGGAGCTATTTCCCTTATATATCTTCTTATATCCTCAGCAATTGTCGGATCATTGATATTAATACTGCTGAAGGTTACATTAAGCATATCCCTCAGTAGTGTGGATGTCCTGTTCATCTCGCCGATAAAGAGCTTTGGAGTTCTGGTCTCCTTTTTCACCGATGAGAATGCATTTTCCCATTTCCTGACCAGTTCCCTCAGCTCAGCATCAAGCACGGCTACTTTCTTTCCTTCAGCAACTGTACGTACAATAACACCGTAACTTTTAGGCTTAATACTGTTTATCAAAGTCTTAAGCCGGTTTTTTTCTTCAGCGTTTTCAATCTTGGAAGAAATGGATACCTTATCGGAAAAAGGTATAAGCACCAGATTCCTTCCGGCAATGGATATTTCTGATGCAAGGCGGGGGCCTTTTGTCGATATGGGCTCCTTGGTTATCTGGACAATAACTGTCTGTCCCGATGTCAGTACATCAGTTATTTTTCCGTTCTTGTCGATATCACCTTCAGGTTTGAATTTATGTACGGGGATTACACGGCCCTGGCGCTGGAGAGTTGTTGTATAATATCTGTGAAGTGTCCGGAATTGCGCACCCAGATCAAGATAATGCAGAAATGCGTCACGTTCATATCCGACATTGACAAATGCAGCATTCAACCCCGGCATTATCTTTTTCACCTTGCCAAGGTAAATATCTCCTACCGAAAATCTGACTTCGCGCTTTTCCTTATTGAACTCAACCAGTTGCTTGTCTTCCAGCAAAGCAAGAGATACGTCGGTAGCACCAACATCAATTATTAAATCCTTACTTACCACTTAACCACACCATTCTGCATTATTTGTAACCACGCCTTACCCTTGTATTGTAATACAACAAACCTAAAGATCAACAGACCTTTAGGTTTACTTTAGTCAGATTAGGACCACTCAGTGATCTGAAAGGATCTTCTATTTCTTCTTGTGTCTGTTCTTCCTCAAACGCTTTTTGCGCTTGTGAGTAGCCATCTTATGTCGCTTTCTTTTTTTTCCGCTGGGCATGGATGATTACTTCTTAACGTTAGCCTTAACTTTGTTGATGAATGATTTGGCCGGTTTGAATGCCGGGATATTGTGTGAAGGAATGATGATTGTAGTATTTTTTGAAATATTCCTTGCAGTTTTTTTGGCTCTTTTCTTAACAATAAAGCTTCCGAACCCCCTGAGATAAACATTATTACCACTTACCATCGATTGTTTAATAGTGTCCATCAGGGCTTCAACAGTCTTCTGAACTGTTACCTTTTCAATACCAGTGTTCTTGGCAATTTCATTAACGATGTCTGCTTTAGTCATTTCTTGTGATGTTTAAAATTCAACAAAATTATTTTGAGTATTCATTTTTTCAACCCTGCAAATATAAAAATATTATTTATTTAAATAGAAACACTTACAGAATAATTTTTTTTATTGAAGTATTAAAATAGCTTATATTCCAATTATATAGAAAAGTCAACAGAGTCCGTGGACCTGCAGGGCATCTTTGAGGCCCCTTGTTTACACCCTGACAGCAATTAACATAATACACTGTATATTATAAGCTTTTGGGTATTTAATCCATGAGGGTTGCACCTAGAGTATTTTTTTTTAACTTTACAATATGTTATCTTATACATAATAAATACATATATACATGTCTGTCAATAAGGTTATACTGGTAGGAAACGTCGGAAGAGATCCTGCTATAAGGTATTTTGACAAGGGTGTTGCAAAAACAACATTTCCCCTGGCCACAAGTGAATCATACACGAATCAGCAGGGAGAGACCATCACAACAACTGAATGGCACAATATTGTTCTATGGCGGGCACTGGCTGAAGTTGCCGAAAAAACAGTAAAAAAAGGGTCACAGGTCTATATTGTCGGAAAAATCAGAACCAGATCATACGTTGACAAAGAGGGTGTAAACAAATACATTACCGAAATCCTGGCTGATACTTTCATGGTACTGGACAAAAAGCAGCAGGGAGCAGCAATGCAGGCAGGTCAAAGCGATCCTGTCAAAGATCAGGCTCAGGACAGGGAATCTGAAGTGACTGAATTCAATGAACCGCCGGCCTCATACCAGAGCAATTCTGAAGATGACCTGCCCTTCTGATAAGTTTCACTAATAACGACCGAGTTGGAACCTGGGTTTCTTTCCGCTTTCCTGGCGGTTATCATATATCAGGCATTTTCACCTGATCTCACGCTGATCATCGGATTTGCCATCCTGGCTTTGTTGCTGTGCTGTTCTTCACTTGTATCGGCCTCAGAAATAGCATTTTTCTCTCTTAACCCGGACGACATCGAAAAGCTCAAGTCAGATAAAAGCCGGAAGGCAGGAAAAGTTATGAAAATGATCAGCACACCTGAAAAACTGCTCAGTACGATCCTGGTCTCAAATAACACAATAAATATTGCATTCATACTTCTTGCAGCATTTCTCAGTGTAAGGATTTTCGACTTCGGCAATAACCCGGTGCCGGGTTTTATTATCGAAGCTGTTGGAATTACATTTCTCCTGCTCTTTTTCGGAGAAATATTGCCCAGGGTATTTGCCTCTAAAAACCAGCTGGCAATGGTCCTCTTTATGGCCTCCCCTCTGTCTGCTCTCGAGAAAATATGCACACCCGTAACATCTCTTCTGATCCTGTCAACAACCTTTGTCAAGAAAAGAACACTTATTAAACGTTCCAACATAAGCATGAATGATCTTTCTGAAGCCCTGGAACTGGCATCTGAAGACATCAATGAAGACGGGAAAATCCTGAAGGGCATTGTGAATTTTGGAAATATCAATGTGAGCGAAATTATGTGCCCGAGAATTGATGTGACATCTGTTGACATAAAACAGGGGTTCAACAAGGTGAAATCAATAATCATTGATTCAGGTTTTTCAAGAATACCTGTTTACGCAGGCACATTCGACTCGGTTAAAGGGATCCTTTATGCCAAGGATATTCTTCCCTATACGGATAATCCCGACAAGTTCAAGTGGCAATCACTTATCAGGCCGCCCCATTTTGTTCCGGAAACAAAAAAAATAAATGAACTGCTGAAAGATTTTCAGCTGAAAAAAACACATATGGCTGTTGTGGTAGATGAATATGGAGGAACATCAGGCATTATAACTCTTGAGGACATCCTTGAGGAAATTGTTGGAGAAATAACAGATGAGAGTGACGAAGACGAAAGCCTGTTCATAAAGGTCAATGAAAATGTATTTATATTTGAAGGAAAAGTATTACTTAACGACTTCTTTAAAATAATTGAAGTCTCTGACGATACTTTTGAGGATGTCCGTGGAGAATCAGAAACACTAGCCGGATTGATACTTGAACTTACTGGTGAAATCCCTCAACGAGGTCAGATAATAAATTACGGCAGGTTCCGCTTTAAAATAGAATCAGCCGACAAGAGGAGGATAAAAGAAATAAGGGTGGAAATTACAGATGAAGCTGATTAAAAGAGATTGGAGAACCTATCTGACTGCAACTGTACTTATACTGGGATCATACGGATGCAGGGATGTTGCAGTTCCAAAACCAAGAGGCTATTTCAGAATTGATTTTCCTTCTAAAGAATATATTTCTTCCGACAGACTAAAGCTTAAGGAGAAAATGCCTTTCATGGTTGAATATCCCGTTTATGGCATATTATCTGATGATCTTGAAGCATCAGGGAACACAGGGTGGTATAATATTGATTTCCCTTCATATAAGGCAAGGATATATCTCACCTACAGAGATGTTGACAATGACCTTGCAAATCTTATTGAAGAAACTTACACAATGAATGTGAAAAATCATATCTATAAAGCCGATGCTATCAATGAACAGGTGATCTGTAACAGGGAAGATAAAATCTACGGCATCCTTTACGATCTCAAAGGAAATACTGCATCTGCAGTACAGTTTTACGTTACAGACAGTATAAAACACTATCTCAGGGGCTCACTGTATTTTGATAGCGAACCAGATGCAGATTCACTTGCACCTGTCATTGATTTCTTCAGAGAGGACATTGTTCACCTGATTGAGACTCTGAAGTGGAAGTGAAACCTAACCGGATTTAGAAAATGGGATGTATTACCAAACATTATCTTAACGAATCAACTGTTCTGGGTGTATGGAAGATTGAAGAGGACCTGAAAACCCTCGAGAAATCAGTGGTAATGGATGCCGCGGATAAAAAGAAATACAAAGGATTTGCCAGTACATCGAGAAAACTGGAATTTTTAAGTGTCAGAGCCCTGCTGGCAGAACTTATGGGAGAAGATGCACGAATTGTATACAATAAGAACAATAAACCTTTTCTCTCCGACGGATCAAGATTTTTAAGCATCTCACACTCCAATAAGCTGACTGCCATATTGCTAAGTGTTAATGAAAAGGTCGGAATAGACCTGGAATATATGGGCGCCAATATAGGAGCCATTGCATTCAAGTTTCTTAACAGGCATGAAAAGATCACAAGGGAACAGGATAAGAGAAAATACCATCTGTACCTTCACTGGTGCGCCAAAGAAGCTCTTTACAAAATATGTGACAAAGAAGGTATAAGCATCCGAAAGAATATTACAATTGAACCATTTGAAGTAAAAGAATCGGGGGAAATCAGGGGAAAAGTCCGTACAAAAAAAATAAATGATTCTTTTAACCTCTTTTATGCCAGATACGATAATTATGCGATTGTATGGACAAAAAAGAACTATGACAAAGAGTGAATTTCCAGGAAACAAAAGCGTTGCCCTTCTGCTGGATCCCGACAAGGCTACGGAGGAATCGCTGAAAAATATTCTGAATATTGCAGAAGAAAGCAGTACCGATTACATTTTTGCCGGAGGAAGCCTTACTTTCAGCAGCATAGACAGGCTGATCGGATCTGTCAGAAGAATGTGCAATATCCCGGTAGTGCTTTTTCCGGGGAATCTTCTCCAGTTAAGCAGAGAGCCTGATCTGATTCTTCTCCTGTCGCTTATTTCAGGAAGGAACCCGGAGCTCCTTATTGGTAATCATGTAATTGCAGCACCTTACCTTATCGACCTGAGAGAAAAACTTATATCAACAGGGTATATTCTGGTAGGCTGTGGTACTAAAACCTCGGTCGAGTATATCAGCCAGACTGAATCGATTCCTGCTGACAAAACAGAAATCATTGTTGCCACAGCTATTGCCGGTGAAATGCTGGGATTACAAATTATATATCTCGAAGCCGGCAGCGGGGCAAAACACCCCGTTCCGCCGGATGTTATCAGATCGGTACGAAATCATATTTCCGTCCCTCTGGTTGTTGGAGGAGGATTAAAAACAGGCCGGGATATTTCAGAATCCTTTTCTGCCGGCGCAAATCTTGTCGTTCTTGGCAACGGTTGTGAAAAAAACCCTGATCTGCTGATGAAAGCATGCAGGACCAGGGACGAGTTCCGGAACAATAATTTCACCTGAAAAGCTCCGGCAACGGCTCACCTGTCGATGCATTGGGATAAGGTATCTTACAAAGTGATGAGAGGGTAACAGCAATATCGGTCAAGTTCACCTTTCTTGTGACCGTGGCCCTGTTAACCGTCCATCCATACCAGATCAGTGGAACATGAGCATCATATTCATATGGCGAATTATGGTTCGTAAGGTCATCCCCTTCGTTTTCAACCCATCCGGGATGAAGCGTCAGAATAACATCACCTGATCTTTTGGGACTGAAATTATTAATGATTTTTCTCAGGTTTCCGCTTCCATAGTCGTTGGCCTCAAAAGCTGAATAGGGATAAGCCGATGCAACTCCGGTAAACTGAATGAGGAAACGGGCTGCTTTCTTCTGCACTTCTTCCAGAGGAATACGTGCATCCTCTATAAGGGTACGGTTGAGGAATATTTGCCTCTCCGAGTATCCTTTTACCCAGTTCCCTTCACCATAAACTGCGTTTAAATAACTCCTGAGAAGCTGTACAGCCTGGTACTGTTTGAAATAACCGGCAGGGATCCTGTGCCGGTTAAGAATGCCGGGAACCTCAGACACACCGTGTGCTGATGTAAAATAAACCAGGATATTCCTTTTTCCAAGTTTATCATTAAGATACCTCAGAAGGGTCTCAATATCCTTGTCGAGCCGCAATATCGCATCGCCGGCCTCAACAGACGAAGGTCCGAACCTGTGTCCGATATAATCAGTTGAAGAATAACAGATTGCAAGAAAATCAGTAACATCGTCATTACCAAGGCCCTCATTCTCTATCAGTTTTAAGGCAAAGTCAGTAGTCATTGTATTGCCAAAAGGTGTTTCTCTTAATAATGAAAAATCCCGCAGCGAACCTCTTCCCTGCTGCTGACGGATTTTCTTCAGATCATAAGGGAAATAGTTTCTGCCGTTGAATCCCTTTTCAACAGTATTTGAGTCGGGGAGGCAACCTGAGTAAGTTTCAGGTGCCCGGAGCAGTTCCCATGACGAATTAAGATACATCTCCGGATGCTTCATGGCATTGAAATCATTCACCCATGGTGGCAGACTGTTCATATAATACGTACATGACATAAACGTCCCGGAAATGTTGTCAAACCAGTATGCACCATCAGCTGCATGCCCTGCAGAAAAAATTGCCGAATGCTCCTTCAATCCTACTCCGAAAACCTTTGCCCTTCCGCCGGTAGCCATCTTCAGTTCATCGGAGAATGTTGAAGCCTGAAGATTTGCAGGGGAATGAAGACCTGCCTCATAGCTTCCGCCGACAGGATTTACCGAGATATCTTTTGAGCAATATACCAGTTCATCCCTTAAAGCTACATACCAGTGGTCGGATGTTATACCATGATAAGAAGGTTCGGTACCCGATACGATTGTCGAATGCGCCGGAGCCGACTGGGTAAGCATAAAATCATAAGCCGCATTTCTGAAATAAGTCCCCTCATTCAGCAGTCTTTTAATGCCGTCATCGGTAAAACGATCCCTGAATTTTTCAATCTGATCAAACCTCAGCTGCTCTACAACAATGCCTATCACGAGCCTTGGCTTTTCAGGAGGAAGATAAGCTCCCTGACCGGATATCCTCACAAACAAATTTAAAATAATCAGCGCTGCAATTAATCTTTTCATAAACATCTTCTCTGTTCTGACTTACAATAAAACAACAGTCATCCACCGTTTATTTTGGATTATCCAAAAATAAATCCCAAAAGTAACTTTTTTAACCGGGGAAACAAATATGAAGTATGCTCATACCTGATAAAATCATGAACCACCTGCTTTTATGAACCGGCCTGAAACCGTGACACCTGTTTTCAGTGACATGAAAACCACTGAATAAGAACCGGGAGGAAAACCTCCTGTATCTATTATCACAGGGACACGGTCAAAAACCTCAGTCTCATAATCACCAAGCAGGGTACCTGTATGACTTACAATTCTGATGTTTACGGTTCCAGTCATCTTTTCAGGCAAAACAACGTTAACGAAAGAGAGAGACGGATTAGGATACAGGATTATATCATTAATATTCTTTTCATCTGAAATATCCGATTCTTTTTTCATCCGCACAGAAAGAGTCGTCCTCTCACCATCATTAACCAAAATATCCCTTATTACAGTGTCTCTGTATCCCCTGGCCGAGAATGACACATCCCACACTCCAGGCTCTAAAAGCCTTATAAAACTGCCTGACAGGGTATCGGAGAAAATGTGAGAACTGTCTCTGTCATGACCTTTAATAAAGAGTTTTGCCGGTACGGGTTTGCCGCTTTTATAATCTGCTGTCGTTCCATGAATACCATACAATGCATTTTCAAAAAATCCTAACAAGGACCGGTAGTTGTACTCCCATAAATCAGATAACCCGGCCGGTGGAGTTATATAATCATCGTCAATCTCAATGGTTACCTCTCTCCCCTGAAGTTCGTAGGTTACAAAATCCTGTCTTCCGCCATAAATAGAGTACCAGGCATAGCCGTTTGTAATACCGTTGTCAAGATCATTCATATAACCTGGTATGGAATAATAATGGACGGTATCAGCATACTTGCGGCTGATCTGACAGAACCAGTTATTATCCGCATGATACCTTTCCCATCTGTCCCAGGGATAGTTGACAACTTCCGAGCCGGAATGCAAATTCGCTGAAAGAACAAACCTTTGCTTTCTCATGAATCTTATCATATCGAGTGTCTCTTTCTGCCTTACAGTAGCCGGAGCAGAAGGGTCAGGAAAATTTCTGTTAAGATCATATCCGTCAGCATTGTGTCTTACGGGGGTGGTTATGACATCTCCGAAATTATAAGTTCCGTCCGGGTTGGCAAGTGGATTAATCCATATTTCAAGGCTGTCAAGAAGAACTCCGGTCATGCTGCCCGGAGCATAATTCTTTAACAGATAGTCTGCCAGTCTCAGCAACAATACGTAGCCACCGGTCTCATCGCCATGTATGGATGATGTAATAAAAACACGCGGAAGATCTTTGTTGCCGGTTGAATCAGAAGAGATCCTGACCGCATATATAATCCTTCCTTTAATGCTGGTGCCTATAGTATCCAGCCTGCATAAGGAGGGGTAATTATCCGCAAATGACTTAATTATTGAATCATACTGGGGAAGGGTGGGATAGCTTTCCCACTCCATTGCCTCCCGCATATTCGCTGAACCAAGGAAATATTTTCCATAAGGATACTCAAGAATATCGAATTTGTGACCTGATGCAAGAAACCAGTCAACCGTCAGCGGTGACAGAACTATGTATATCTTCTTATCCCTCGCCGCACGAATGGAAACATTCCTGGTCAGCTCATTCAGTGATACTTTGTCAGGATAAGGGATTACGACTTCCGCCTGGCCCTTCGACTTAATTATGTTGCGAAGTCTTTCCTCTCCTGGTTTCTCCTGTGCTGAACAAACCACTGCCAGGATCACCAGAAACAAAATTATTCGTGACCGGTGTTTAGCCATTCTTTGTTTTAAACATTGAAGCGTATATGAAGGATGTCTCCATCTTCCACTAAATAATTCCTGCCTTCAACATTGAGTTTTCCGGCATCCCTGCATGCATGTTCTGAACCCAGATTTACAAAATCATTGTATTTGATTACTTCAGCCCTTATAAATCCTCTTTCAAGATCGCTGTGAATCACTCCTGCCGCCTGAGGTGCCGTCATTCCTTTTTTCATTGTCCAGGCTCTTATCTCTTTGGGGCCCACGGTGAAGAATGTCTGCAGATTAAGCATCCTGTATGCCGCCCTGACCATTTTATCAACTCCCGGCTCAGTCAATCCGGCATCCTTAAGGAATGCCAGGCGATCATCAATGTTTTCCAGTTCTGCTATCTCAGCTTCAACGGCACCTGCTATACAAATGATTTCAACATTCTGACCACCAAGAAAATTCCTGACATTTTCGACGTGAACGTTTCCAGATACAGCAGAATGCTCATCCACATTACAAACATACATTACCGGTTTCATTGTAAGAAGGAAAAGATCGTCCACGTATTTCTTGTCTTCCTCCTTTACTTCCAGCGTTCTTGCATTGTTGAAATTTCCGATATGATCTCTGTACCTTCCAATAACTTCAACGCCGTGCTTTGCATCCTTATCGCCCGATCGTACAAGTTTTTCCAATCGTTGAAGCTTTCTCTCCACCGACTCAAGATCTTTAACCTGCAGCTCAAAATCAATCGTTTCCAGATCCCTTACCGGATCAACTGAACCATCTATATGAGGAAGGGAGTCATCTTCAAAGCATCTTAAAACATGAATCAGGGCATCGGTGTTACGAATGTCGCCAAGAAATTTGTTCCCCACTCCTTCGCCCCTGTTCGAGCCGCGGGCAAGACCCGGAATATCCACTATCTCCATGGTAGTGTGTATTATTTTTTCAGTAACCTGGTATTTCGTAAGCTCGTAAAGGCGCGGGTCAGGTACCTGTATAATACCTATATTTGATCTGGTTGCACTGAACGCAAAGGCATTGGTTTCACCTTTGGTACCGGAGATACAATTGAAGATAGTGGTTTTGCCAACATTGGTTATTCCAATAATTCCGCATTGAAGGGCCATCAGGATGGTTGTTTGTTAACAAATGCAAAGTTATGATTATTCCTGATTTAATTTAAGATCACTGACGGAAGCAGCAAGTGTTCTTCGGATCCCTTTTATGAAAAACCCTTATTATCCGTTTAGTTCATGCGGCAGAATTAAAGAACGCAGGCTGGATACCAATTCATTTCCGGATAACATCTTCTGTTCACCGGTAGACATATTTTTCAGGGTGACAACATTATTTTTCAATTCCTCTATGCCTGCCATTATTACAAATGGTATCCTTTTTGCATCGGCGTACGATAATTGTTTTTTCAGTCTTACAGCATCGGGGTAAAGTTCGGTGCTGAAACCATTTCTTCTGAGGTTATCTCTTAACTTCAATGCGAATTCCGACTCTTCTTTTCCAAAATTAAGTATCAGAATCTGTGTTATATATACATCTGATCTGGTAAAAAGCCCAAGCTGGCCCATTACATCATAAATCCTGTCGGCACCAAAAGAAATACCGACACCGGAAACACCGTCAAGGCCAAATACCCCCGTCAGATTATCATATCTGCCACCGCCACATATGCTTCCCATAATTACATCTTTAGATTTGACCTCAATAATGGCCCCGGTGTAATAATCAAGTCCTCTTGCAAGAGTCAGATCGAATTCAGTTTCACATTCAGGAGGAACAATGTCAATATAAGAAAAGAGTGTCCGCAGCTCTGCGACACCCTGCAATCCCTCCTCTGAAGCATCAAGGACCTTTCCAAGTTCCGTGAGTACGGCATCAGGGGTTCCTTTTAACTCAATAAAAGGCTGAAGCCTTTTTATGGCCTCCTCTGAGACGCCTTTTTCAGACAGCTCCCTGTTCACTTCTTCAATACCAACCTTGTCAAGTTTGTCTATTGTCACTGTAATATCAGTGATCTTTGCCGGTTCTCCAATATATTCAGCAATCCCGGTGAGTACTTTCCTGTTATTTATCCTGATGACAACTTTAATGTTCAGCCTGCTGAATATGTCATCAATTATTTTGATCAGCTCATATTCATTTAACAATGAATTACTGCCGATAACATCAGCATCGCACTGGAAAAATTCCCGGTACCTCCCCCTCTGGGGACGGTCGGCGCGCCACACAGGCTGGATCTGATAGCGTTTAAACGGAAATACTATTTCTTCCCGGTGTTGTACAACATATCGTGCAAATGGTACTGTCAGATCGTATCTCAGCCCTTTTTCACATATCAGCGAGGATATACGGGACGTTTCTTCCCGGGCTAAAGCAGCAGGGTCAATGGCAGAAAGAAAATTACCCGAGTTAAGTATCCGGTAAATAAGCCTGTCGCCCTCCTCTCCATATTTTCCCAGAAGAGTGGAGAGGTTTTCCATTGCCGGAGTCTCAATGGGCTGATAGCCATAAAGTCTGAATACCTGCCTGATGGTATCAAAAATATAGTCTCTCCTGTTCATCTCCTCAGGAGAGAAGTCACGGGTGCCTTTTGGGATTGTTGGTTTCTGCGACATTTATTTGACAAATGATAAAGAACAAAAGTAAAGATATTAGTAAAAAGTCTGTAAAGTTTAAAATAGTATACGGGAAAAACAAACATATTCACCCCTTTGCCGGAATGAGCCGGGTGCTTATGGGATAATGCCCAAGGTTGCTCCGGTCATTCAGACAGAAGCTTAGTTAACCCAGGGTGGAAGTTTCAGGCTAAAGAATGAAAATGCACCGTGAATGGTGCATGGTATAAGTGAAATTTACTGGATAAAAGGAATTGTGACAGGATATCTGAATTCTTCACCCTTGGCGGCTTTAATACTTGCAATTATAATACATACTACCTTCAGTACGACCAGGAATATTATTATCGGAATTCCTACAAGTATAAGGCACAGAGGTGCTGCAAGTATTATGTACAACAGCATAGAAAGCTGAAAATTAAGCGAGTTCTTTCCGTTCTGGTGAACCCAGAGCGACTCGTCCCGGCGTGACAGCCAGCAGATGAGAGGACCTATAATTGCCCCGAAGGGAAAAAAGAAACCCGCAAATGCCGAAAGATGGCAGAGCATCGCCCAGTTCCTCTCTGACTCAGTCAATTCAATGATCTCTTTCATATGATCTTTTTTATAAAAGACTCAGCTGTCTGTAAAACGCTGCACATCAGAACCGGGATAACCGTTTGAGATCCGAAATCAACAAACCCTTAGGGCTATTGCTGCTGATAAGGTGCTGATTGTAGTAATACATCTCTGCATCGTCAGTTCCTATGAACATTTTGAAACAGTATCCTGCTTCTGCCTTTCCCGGAGGGCTGACCATGTGAAGGATAAGAGTGCCAGGCTTTCTTTCCCGGATAGCTTTAATAATTGTATCCTCAGGTACTATTTCTATTCTGTGCTTGTACACAGCGGTTAACCTGTCAATACTGTTTAACTCAGGCGACAGGTCCCTCTGCATTACAAGCAATAACTTATTTTTTACTTCGGGAACATTTTTGTTATAGTACCTAAGATAGCGTCTCCCTGTCTGTGACGGTTCTCTGGAAATAGTTAAGGCATGGTTCTGAATGAATGAAAGTATGGCCCCCAGCTTATATCCATATTCCATGTCATCCTGTCCTGCAAACGAAAGTGGTACTGCACAGATTTCCGGCATATCGGATATCCCTTCCACATCTTTACCCTGCAACAGGTTAAGGAAGTTATAGGCAGATCCTGACTTATCCCTGTCAAAGCTTGTTTCAGTAAGAAGAAGGAAAGACCATTGGGGGTTATGGCTTCTCTCCTTAAAAACGGAGTACGTTATGAATTCACATGGTGTTATTTTCCAGTATTCTTCGACAGCCTTCCTGATATAAACATTATATGCCGAGTAAGTTTTGTCCTCAAGTACAATACATGTAGTGGATCCGAGGAACTGATTTATTTCTTTGCTGTCAGGAAAAGGGGCCTGGGAAAGCAGGCTTGCTGATGTCAGAATAAAAGCAAATGCTGCAAGAATTTTTCTCATAATTATTGATTATCCAACCGGCAGATATAAAGGATTCTTTTCATTGAACTTACGGATATATACAAATATAAGCTCTTTTCTTTTCTTTCTGGGAAGTCGCATAAATTCTTCATACAACTCTGTATCTTTCATGAGAAGGATCTCGGCACTTTGAACATCATATTCCAGGATCTTTCCACTCTCGAACTCTATCAGATACTGTTTCATTTCATTCCTGGCCATATTATTCCTGTAAGGTGAATAATATCCATAAGGTGAATAATATCCTCTGTAAGAATACGGACTATAATAGTAAGGGGAGTAATAAGGATAGTAGTATGGTGAATAGTAGGGATCGTAATAACCATAAGGTGAATTGTAATAGCGGCTGTCATATGAGGTAATATCAGCAACAAAATGGCAGATATTTCCGATGAAGGTTATCCTGTTGAAATTTCCCTGTATCTGTATATAGAGTATACCGTTTCTGGAAAATCCCCAGATTGAGTTCTTATCAACCTCCTGCCGGATCCCCATGGCATCATAAAAATATATCTTATCACCTGAAAAAAGTTTCTTAAAAAACTCCTTGTCGTTATAATCGGTGGATGTAAGGATCTTAGCCTTTGGAATTGGCTTATTTGTTCTTACCTGGTCAAAGTTGAGGTATATGCCATCGGTGAACCTGAAGTCGGGAGTATACTTTACCACCCTGTCAGACTCCTGACTCACAGCGTGACTTAATACCGCTCCAGAAAGAAATATCAATATCAATATCTTTAAATATCTTTTCATGCTGTTGAATGGTTTAATTTTCAAAAACAAAAATTGTACCACGTTAGCAAAATTAACTTTTTTCCCTGAAAGGTTGGCATTCCCTTCAAGGGTATATCTGAAAAATCTTTTCATTTAACCCGGCAAATAGCCAAATGAGGACCTTTCCCGGTCATGGCCGGCCATTGCTTCAGGCAATTAAAAACTTGTATCGATTTCATCGTTCCCTTTGCGGCACAGGGGAATATTATAAAGGGAAGGCGATCGTATAAAATCCGTAAAGCCAAGAGTATCCCACTTATTGTCAATGATTCTGACAGTATCAGTTAAGGAACAAACAACATTCGGCCATTTTCTCGGAAAAGTACTACCCGGATATAACTTAATAGTTCCGTCGAGCAGCATGCAATAAGATGATATGATCGTATGATCCCTGACCGGATCCGAATTGCCGAGCACCTGCCAGGCTACCATGAAGTGATCTTCAGGATCAACCGCCTCGTCAACAACAATTATTAATCTGATAATACCGGATTTGTCATTCCTTTCAATTGCATCAGACAGTTCTGTTATATATTTCCTTTCCTGCACAGTTTTTACAGACACTATAATTACAGGAACCCCCTTGTCCAGCAGGCTGTAATCCACTTTTCTTACGGTTTCAGAATCGAACCAGTATGAGACATCGGGTCTCTCACCTTTGCTGACACATGAAACTGGAAAGGTTTTTCCTGCCAGTTTCTCCTCTGAAAATTTGACAGTTGCATCGATCCCTGCTTTGCCCCCAAACGATTGTGTATCGGATGAATGGTCCAAAACATCCAGTGGTCCTCGGGTGAAAACAATGTCTGTCACAGGGTTTGTATTGATAAAAACATGTTTCAGAAGCTCTATGTAATCCCTAATCCCGACATCACCGCTGACAACAACAAGGTATTTGGTGAACATCATCTGTCCGGCGCCGAAAAGTGAGTATAAGGACTTCATTCCCTGCCCGGGATAAGTTTTTCTGATCTTTACAATTACCAGATTGTGTGCCACTCCGGGGTCAGGCATATGCAGATCCTCAATTTCAGACAACAATGCCAGTTTCATTGGTGACAGGAAGATCTTTTCGGTTGCCTTTGTCAGCCAGGCATCCTCGTGCGGAGGAACGCCGACGATTGTAGCGGGAAAAACCGCATTTATTGAATGGGTTATACATGTAATATGCATCTTTGGGTACCAGTCGGCCAGAGAGTAGAAACCGGTATGATCACCGAAAGGTCCTTCCAGTATCATATCTTCTGACGGATCAATATAACCTTCAATGACAAAGTCTGCATCATAAGGCACGTAAATATCATTTGTAATGCATTTTACAAGTCTGACTCTTTTGCCTCTGAGGAAACCTGCAAGAATATACTCGCTGATATTCTCAGGCAATGGAGCTGTTGCGCAATATGTATAAACCGGATCGCCTCCCAGTGCAACGGACACAGGCATTATTTTTTCTGCCTTCTTCCATGCTTCAAAATGTACCGCACCTGTTTTGTGTCTCTGCCAGTGCACAGCTGCGCTTTTTGTACCAAGAACCTGCATTCTGTACATTCCTGCATTGGGGTTTTTGGTATCCGGATGATATGTATGCACAATGGGCAGTGTGATAAACCTACCGCCGTCGTGAGGCCAGCATTTAAGCACGGGCATAACCGACAAGTCGGGATCAGAATTTATAATCTGCTGGCACAATCCTTTTTTTCTGGTCTTCAAAGGCATACAGGATGCCAGTTTTAAAATCCCGGGCAGAGCTGAAAGTTTTCGTATAAACCCATGATCATTTGTCTTTGTCAGGGAAGAAAACTTTTCTATTTCTGCAGCATGTGCGTCCGGGCTTTTATTCCCCAGGGCCATGGTTATTCTTTTTTCTGAGCCGAAGGCATTTATCAGTATGGGGAATGACGTACCGGTATTCTCGAACAGAAGTGCTTTTCCTCCTGATTTAACAATGCGGTCGGTCACTTCAGTTATCTCAAGAAGAGGGTCGACAAATGTTTTTATCCGGTGCAGTTCTCCCTGATTCTCAAGTTCGGCTATGAAGCTGATCAATCCGTTGTAGGTCATATTTTACAGTGCTGATAAATGATAAAGATATTCAAATGAGTGAAATAAAGACCAGGAGGGGGGCAAAACAATTGAAGGTATATAAAACAATAATGGGAACTATTCCTGAGAGTAGTTCCCATCCACTGTAAGTAACCGAGGTCGCTTACAGCGTCAGGTTACTGTTATTCTGGTCGGCTGCATTATCTGACCTGAGTCCTATTTTGCAGCCCTTGGCTTTCCGGTAATGCCTGTTACAGCAAAACCTTCCGGCTGTCCTTTTATCCGTTTTGAGGCGGACTTCCGGGACGAAGCGTCATTCAGGCCCGTATGTCATGTCCCGAAGGATATGTTATGCGGTTTCAGTTGATCGGGGCCGGAGCCCTTTTCTTCTTCTGCCCTGTGACTCAATCGTTGAAAGAACGTTTCCGGTTTCATCGATCTGCTGAACATCCTGGACCTGGGTCCATTGGTTCAGGCTTCGGCTCTCCTGATGTGCAGACCCGGAGGTCTGAATGAGCCGGATTGTGCTTCAGTTAAGAAACCTTTTCCGGTTCCGCATTATTTGAGCAACCTTTTATCGCTCACCTGATAGATCAAATATAATATAAGAAACGGTAAAAACAATGAGATCGTGTTTCATAATTGTCCACTCAATATGAACACGGGTTATTAACAATTGTTAATAACTTAGGCTGAATGTGGCAGGATGAGTGTTTGCTGATTTTTTTACACCTTCCAGGGCCGGTTTCATATAAATGAACACAGAGAAAAGTCCGAAGCATACAACACGGGGCAGACCTCGGCGGTTCTGCCCCGTGTAAATTGTTGTCAGGACGGGTTTACTTTTTATACCCGTATTTTGCCAGGTCTCCAAGGGCTTCCTCTATTCTGAGAAGCTGATTGTACTTGGCTATTCTGTCGGTTCTGCTGCATGATCCGGTCTTTATCTGTCCTGAATTTGTTGCAACAGCTATATCGGCAATAGTTGAGTCTTCAGTCTCCCCGGAACGGTGTGAAGTCACGGTGGTAAAACCTGCCCTGTGAGCCATCTCTATTGCATCAAGGGTTTCAGTAAGGGAACCTATCTGATTTACTTTTATAAGAATCGAATTGGCACAACCCATCTGGATGCCTTTCTTCAGGTATTCAACATTGGTAACAAAAACATCATCACCAACTACCTGACATTTCTTTCCAATCTTGCCGGTAAGCAGCTTCCATCCTTCCCAGTCACTTTCAGCCATACCGTCTTCTACTGAATCGATAGGATATTTGCTGATAAGTCCGGCGATATATTCGGCCTGTTCTTCTGAAGTCCGCCGGGCACCTTTCGGACCTTCGAATTTTGAATAATCATAAATACCGTCTTTGTAAAATTCAGAGGCTGCACAGTCAAGAGCTATTGTTATATCCGATCCCGCTTTATATCCTGCGTTTGCAACTGCCTTAAGAATTGTTTCAAGAGCATCTTCTGTCCCTTCAAGTGTCGGGGCAAAACCTCCCTCATCACCCACGGCGGTACTGAGCCCCCGGTCCTTAAGTACTTTTTTAAGGGAATGGAAAACTTCAGCGCCCATCCTTAACGCCTCTTTGAAACTGGGAGCACCCACAGGTCTTATCATAAATTCCTGAAACGCTATCGGGGCATCCGAATGAGATCCTCCGTTTATGATATTCATCATAGGTACAGGAAGGGTAACTGCATTTGAGCCTCCGATATAACGATAGAGAGGAAGCCCATGATATGCAGCTGCAGCTTTTGCGACGGCCAGCGATACACCCAGTATGGCATTTGCACCAAGGTTGCTTTTGGTTTTTGTGCCATCAAGTTCAATCATTTTCCTGTCAATGCCAGTCTGGTCTGTGACATCCATGCCTGCAATCTCTTCGGCTATTACGTTATTAACATTGTGGACGGCCTTAAGTACTCCTTTTCCAAGATAACGGGATTTGTCGCCATCACGGAGTTCTAGGGCTTCATTTTCCCCGGTTGATGCACCTGATGGAACAGCTGCTCTTCCGGTATAACCGCTTGCTGTCATAACATCTACCTCAATCGTCGGATTTCCACGAGAATCCAGAATTTCACGAGCATGTACACTAACTATTTGACTCATTGAATTTTATTTTTAGATTAAACACTGCTGCAATATAATTAAAAAAATAAGCTATATCAAAAGGAAGGCTTTCGGTTTATATACTCCGGCCTCACCGGCTCCCCGTTTTGTTAATCACGGTGGATCAAAAATTCAAAATCCACAAATAAAAGATACAGAACACAGGAGGTCAGAAGATTTCTGACACAACTTCTGGATTCCGTAATACTCAAAATATCTCCTATTCTTCAGCTGAAGGTTCTGTTTTTTCCGGAGTTTCCTCCTTAACCTCTTTTGACTTTACCGTTTTGGGTGCAGGTTTCGGACTTTGCTTTTCTGTTTCCTCTGTTTTCTTCTTCGTGCCTCTCCTTCTCCTTGCCGATTTTGTTTTTGATGTTTCTTTGCCTGACATAGCTTCATTGTAGTCAACAAGTTCAAGGATACACATTTCGGCATTGTCTCCAATCCTGTTTCCTGTTTTCAGGATACGTGTATAACCACCCGGCCGCTCTGCTATTTTTGGTGAGATTTCCCTGAAAAGTTCAGCCACAGCGGATTTATCCTGCAGGTAGCTGAATACAAGTCTCCGGGAGTGGGTTGAGTCTTCCTTGGATTTGGTAATCAATGGCTCAACAAATGTCTTAAGAGCTTTTGCTTTGGCTGTTGTAGTGCTTATTCTTTTATGAAGTATAAGTGAGGAAGCCATATTGGCAAGCATAGATTTTCTGTGTGAACTTGTTCTCCCTAAGTGGTTAATAACTCTCTTATGTCGCATTTCTCTATTACCTTAACCGGTTACAATTAATCTCTGTCTAATTTATATTTGCTCACATCCATACCAAATGAAAGGCTCATGGATTCCAGAAGTTCATCAAGCTCAGTAAGTGATTTTTTTCCAAAGTTCCTGAATTTGAGCAGGTCGTTTTTATTGAATTTAACCAGATCGCCCAATGACTCAACTTCAGCTGCTTTAAGACAGTTAAGTGCTCTTACTGAGAGATCCAGGTCAACAAGCTTGGTTTTCAGCAGCTGCCTCATATGAAGAACTTCCTCGTCAAACTCTTCATTCGCCAGTTTTTCATCTGAATCAAGGGTTATCTTTTCATCCGAGAATAACATAAAGTGATAGATCAGTATCTTGGCTGCTTCCTTAAGAGCTTCCTTCGGGTGAATTGATGCATCAGTCTCGATCTCGAGAAGAAGCTTTTCATAGTCTGTTTTCTGCTCCACACGGTAATTCTCGACAGCGTATTTTACATTTCTTACCGGAGTAAAAATTGAATCCATGGCAACGACCCCGAATTCGCTGTCGACAGGCTGATTTTCCTCTGCAGGAACATACCCTCTCCCTTTATCTATTGTAAATTCCACCTGGATTTTCACATCGGGTTCCATCCTGAATATTACCAGATCAGGGTTCAGTACTTCAAAACTAGTCAGAAAGTTGTTAAGAAGTCCTGCTTTGAATACTTCCTGCCCGCTGATCTTAACCGAAGCTTTTTCATGGTCAGCATCATCAACAATTTTCCTGAAACGTACCTGTTTAAGATTCAGGATCACTTCAGTGACATCTTCAATAACTCCGGTGATCGTTGAAAATTCATGATCTACTCCTTCGATCTTGACAGTTGTGATTGCATAGCCCTCGAGAGAAGAGAGGAGAATCCTTCTCAAAGCGTTACCGACAGTAATGCCATAGCCTGGTTCAAGGGGGCGAAACTCAAACTTGCCGTACCTGTCGCTGGCTTCAAGCATTATTACTTTATCAGGCTTCTGGAATGATAAAATGGCCATATAATTTTTCTTAATTTGTTACTTGGAGTATAATTCAACAATAAGTTGTTCCTTAATATCTTCAGGGATATCAGCACGTTCAGGGATATTCATGAATTTCCCTGCCATCTGTGCATCATCCCATTCGAGCCATGAGAGTTTTGAATATTTTCTTGTTGTCAGCGAATCAATGATACTTTCAAGGGATTTTGATTTTTCACGTACACCTACAATATCTCCGGGTTTTACCTGATATGAAGGTATATTGACCACATCGCCGTTAACGGTAATGTGACGGTGTGAAACAAGCTGACGTGCTGCCGAACGGGTAGGAGCAACGCCGAACCTGTAGACTACGTTATCGAGCCTTGATTCGAGAAGCTGGAGTAGAACCTGTCCGGTAACTCCCTTGCTCTTTGAAGCTTTTTGAAAAGTATTACGGAATTGTCTTTCAAGGACTCCATAGGTGTATTTGGCTTTCTGCTTTTCTCTGAGCTGGAGACCGTATTCAGAGGTTTTTTTTCTTTTTTTGCTGACACCGTGCTGACCCGGCGGAAAATTTTTCCGGTCGAGGTGTTTGTCAGGTCCGTAAATGGGTTCTCCGAATTTTCTTGCTATTTTTGATTTTGGGCCAATATATCTTGCCATCTTACTGTTATTTAATTACTTCAACATTTAATTCAACCGGTGGCTAGACTCTTCTTCTTCCGGGAGGGCGGCAACCGTTGTGGGGCATGGGTGTTACATCGATGATTTCTGTAACCTCGATGCCCGTGTTACTTATTGCCCTTATTGCGGATTCCCGGCCTGATCCTGGTCCTTTAACAAACACTTTTACTTTCCTCAGCCCCAGGTCATATGCAACTTTACTGCACTCTTCCGATGCCATTTGTGCTGCATAGGGTGTATTTTTCTTTGAACCCTTGAATCCCATTTTCCCGGCTGAAGCCCAGGAAATTACCTGTCCCGAGTTATTTGTCAGCGAAATTATGATATTATTGAAAGATGAATGCACATGTGCCTGGCCGGTAGGCTCCACCTTAACGACCCTCTTTTTCAATACTCCGGTTTTCTTTGCCATATCTGATTATTTGGTAGCTTTTTTCTTGTTTGCAACGGTTTTCTTCCTGCCTTTACGGGTTCTTGCATTATTTTTTGTACTCTGACCCCTGACGGGCAAGCCTATTCTGTGACGCACACCACGATAGCAGCCAATATCCATCAGTCGCTTAATGTTAAGCTGTGTTTCAGAACGAAGTTCACCTTCGAGCTTATATTTATCGTTGAGGATCCGGCGGATTGAATTGATCTGATCATCGGTCCAGTCCTGGACTTTTGCATTCCGTTCAACTCCGGCTTCGTCAAGTACTTTCTGGGCAGTACTCCTTCCCACACCATAAATGTAGGTCAGGCCCACCTCCCCTCTTTTATTCCTTGGTAAATCAACACCAACAATACGTGCCATAAAACTTTTCTTAAATGAGTTGCAAAATTAATTAAAATTATCCCTGCCGCTGCTTGAACTTGGGATTTTTCTTATTTATCACATACAAGCGGCCCTTCCTCCTGACAATTTTACAGTTGGCTGTACGCTTTTTAACAGATGCTCTTACTTTCATTTATCTTAAATATTTCTTATTTGTACCTGAATGTTATTCTTCCTTTTGTAAGATCGTAGGGAGACATTTCAACCTTTACTTTATCACCGGGCAGGATTTTGATATAATGCATCCTCATTTTACCGGAGATATGTGCAGTGATGACATGTCCGTTTTCCAGCTCGACTCTGAACATTGCGTTGGAGAGTGCATCAATAATTGTGCCGTCCTGCTCAATTGATGGTTGTTTCGACATACGACTATAATTTATTTAATACTTCTTCAATAAATTCGAATGTTGTTAACACATTAGCTTCTCCTCTGTCAACGGCCACTGCATATTCAAAATGAGCAGAAGGTTTACCGTCTACGGTCTTTATCGTCCAGCCGTCTTTCATCTGTACCGTCTCCTTTCTTCCCATATTTATCATCGGCTCAATACATATCACAAGACCTTTTTCCATTTTATGTCCGGTACCTTTCCTGCCAAAGTTGGGCACTTCAGGGGACTCATGCAGTTTACGTCCGATGCCATGTCCTACAAGTTCCCTGACCACTGAATATCCGCCACTTTCGGCTTTGGCTTGTACCGCATGTGAAATATCTCCTATTCTTTTACCGACAACAGCTTCCTTTACGCCGGCTTCAAGCGAGGCCCTTGTAAAATCGAGAAGTAACTTTACTTTATCATCAACAGGTTCTACCGGGAATGTATAAGCGCTGTCGCCGTACCAGCCGTCAAGTATCACCCCGCAATCGACTGAGATTATATCTCCCTCCCTGAGCTCATGCTTTGAAGGTATGCCATGTACAACCTCCTCGTTAACTGATGTACAGAGAGTTCCGGGAAAGCCTCCGTATCCCTTGAAAGCCGGTATTCCTCCGTTGTCGCGGATGAATGTTTCAGCTATGTTGTCGAGATAAAGGGTTGTAATCCCTGGCTTTATAAAAGACGCTAACACCGCAAGTGTTTTTGACACCAGCATGTTGCTTTCTTTTATCAGGGCTACCTCTTCATCAGTTTTTATATGTAACATCAAAGAACGTAAAACATATTATATTGCCGTCACAGCACCGGAACGGCCTTTGATACGGCCAGATTTCATCAGTCCGTCGTAATGACGCATAAGCAGATGGCTCTCAATCTGCTGAAGTGTGTCAAGCACAACCCCGACAAGTATAAGAAGGGATGTTCCCCCGTAGAATTGCGCAAACTGGGGCGTAACCCCGGCCTTTACTGCGATCGCCGGAAGAATAGCAATTATTGCAAGGAATATTGAACCCGGAAGGGTGATCCTCGACATTATTGTATCAAAAAACTCAACGGTTTTTCTTCCGGGCTTGATGCCCGGTATAAATCCTCCGTTCTTTTTCATATCTTCTGCGATCTGCACCGGATTAATGGTGATAGCAGTATAAAAATATGTAAACAATATGATCAGAACAGCAGTTACGAAGTTGTACCAGAAGCCATACATGTTCGAGAATGCAACAACAAACCCCGATGTCGCATTGGAATATCCTGCTATTATTATAGGCAGCATCATAATCGCCTGGGCGAAAATTATGGGCATAACCCCGGCCGCGTTAACTTTAAGGGGTATATATTGCCTGACTCCACCGTATTGTTTGTTTCCGACAATTCTTCTCGCATACTGAACAGGTATCCGCCTTGTTCCCTGAACCAGCAATATTGTTCCGAGAATAACAACAAAAAGGATGACTATCTCAACTATCAGGGCTATTGGTCCTCCGGCGCCATTGATCCTTGCACCTGCCTCAAATATGAAATTTGCAGGCAGCCTGGCAATGATACCTATCATTATTATAAGTGATATCCCGTTACCAATGCCTTTATCAGTAATTCTTTCACCCAGCCACATCACAAACATTGTACCTGCCGTAAGTATGACCACTGAAGAGAATTTGAAGAAAAATCCTGAAAGGACAAATGCAGTTGAAGGAAGCTGTGCCGAAAGATTGACAAGATAAGTCGGAGCCTGCAGTAAAAGAATGATTACAGTCAGATATCTTGTATACTGATTCATCTTCCGCCTGCCGCTTTCACCCTCTTTCTGCAACTTCTGGAAATACGGAAATACTATACCAAGAAGCTGGACAACAATTGAGGCTGATATGTATGGCATTATTCCGAGGGCAAATACAGAAGCCTGTGAAAAAGCTCCTCCGGAGAACATATCAAGAAGGCCCATGATACCGGATGATGTCTGATTCTTCAAGCCCGCCAGCTGGGAGGGATCGATACCCGGCAGGGTGATATATTTGCCAAGCCTGTATAATAAAATGATTCCCAGGGTATAGATTATCCTTGCCCTGAGATCCTCGATTTTATATATATTCTTTAAGGTCTGAATCAGTCTCATGAAATTATATTTTTACAACGGTACCTTTTTGGGCTTCTATCGCCTCAACAGCAGATTTACTGAATGCATGGGCATGTACTTCCAGTTTTCGTTCTATCGATCCTTTTCCCAGAATTTTTACCAGAGCATTCTTGGATACATATCCTGCCTTAACGAGTACTTCGTGATCTATTTTTCCGAGGTTATTCTTTTCAGCCAGCATCTGAAGTGTCCCAAGATTTATAGCCTTGTATTCCACACGGTTAATATTCTTAAATCCATGCTTCGGAACACGTCTCTGGAGAGGCATCTGTCCGCCTTCAAACCCGATTTTCTTTTTGTAGCCTGATCTCTGCTTGGCTCCCTTGTGTCCTCTGGTTGAAGTGCCTCCCTTACCTGAACCCTGTCCTCGTCCCAGGCGTCTGTTTTTTCTGACCGATCCTTTTGCGGGTTTTAAGTTGCTTAAATCCATGACTATAATAAATTATTACATCGTTATCCTTAAATATTTTCCACTTTAACCAGGTGCCGTACCTTTTCCACCATTCCCAGTATCTGAGGTGTGGCCTCGTGTTCAACACTATGGTTTAACTTGCGTATTCCCAGCGCATCGAGTGTCAGTTTCTGCCGCTGTGATTTTCCGATTCTGCTTCTAACCTGGGTGATTCGAATTTTTGCCATTGAATAGAATTTTCTAACCATTAAAGACTTTTTCCATGGGGATGCCCCTGTGCTCTGCTACGGAAAATGCATCACGCATTTCGGTAAGCGCAACAAAGGTAGCTTTCACGAGGTTGTGAGGATTTGATGAACCCTTTGATTTTGCCAGCACATTTCTTACTCCAACGCTTTCAAGAACGGCACGCATTGCACCGCCTGCTTTCACTCCCGTACCTTCAGTCGCAGGTTTCAGGAACACTTTCGCCCCGCCAAATTTGGCAACCTGCTCATGAGGAATGGTACCATTTATTACCGGAACCTTTATGAGGTTCTTTTTTGCATCTTCTATGCCCTTTGAAATGGCCGTGGTCACTTCACTGGCTTTTCCAAGGCCGTGCCCCACGATTCCATCCTCATTTCCCACAACAACAATAGCAGAGAAACTGAATGTGCGCCCCCCTTTTGTAACTTTTGTCACCCTCTGGATACTTACCAGCCTGTCTTTGAGTTCCAGATCGCTTGTTTTAACTTTTCTTATACCGTTTCCCATAGTTATCAGAATTTTAAACCGCCTTCACGGGCTGCATCTGCCAATGATTTTACCCTGCCATGATACTTATATCCGTTTCTGTCGAATACGACATTTTCTATTCCTTTTTCTTTGCATTGAGATGCAAGGCTCAGACCGACCAGCCTGGCCTGCTCAGATTTCTTTATGCCTGATTTTGCAGCAATGTCCTTTTCTCTGGAGCTGGCTGCAAGAAGGGTTACTCCCTTCTGATCATCAATCACCTGAACATAGATCTGCTTGTTGCTTCGGAATACTGAAAGCCTTGGCTTTTCTGCAGTGCCACTTAATTTCTTCCGGATTCTCATTTTGATCCGGGTTCTTCTTTCCAACTTAGTTAAGGCCATTATTATAACTTTTTCCTTTTTATTTATCACCTATGCACTGGCTGACTTACCAGCTTTTCTTCTCAACTTTTCCCCGACAAACTTGATTCCTTTTCCCTTGTATGGTTCGGGCGGGCGCAGAGATCTTATTTTTGCAGCGACATGCCCGATCAATTGTTTATCGATACTGGTAAGGGTAATTATCGGATTACTCCTTCTTTCTGTTTTAGTTTCGACTTTTACTTCTTCCGGCAGCTCTATAATCACATCATGCGAAAAGCCCAGGGTCATTTCCAGCAGTTGTCCCTTTGCTTCAGCCCGGTATCCCACTCCAACAAGCTCAAGTTCCTTCTTAAAGCCCTGGGAGACACCAGTAACCATATTCGAAATAATTGCCCTGTAAAGACCGTGAAGAGATTTGTGGTTCTTTGAATCCGATGGTCTTGAAAGCACAATGGTATCTCCTTCCTGTGCAATCTTAAGATCTTTGTCAAAAGCCTGGGTAAGCTCTCCCAGAGGCCCTTTTACGACAACAATATTGTCGTCATTTATATTTACGGTAACGCCTTGCGGGATAGTTACCGGCAGTTTTCCTATTCGCGACATTAACCTATCCTCCTTTTAGTAAACATAACATAATACTTCTCCGCCAATATTCTCTTTTTTTGCCTCCTTATCGGTCATCAGGCCTTTTGATGTTGAAATTATGGCAATTCCCAGCCCGTTAAGTACTCTTGGAAGATTATCAGTCCCCGCATACTTTCTCAACCCCGGCCTGCTTGCTCTCTGTATTGATTTGATGGCAGGCATTTTGCTTTTAGGATTATATTTTAAGGCGATTTTTAAAGTACCCTGTTTACTGCCATCATCAACAACCTTGTAACTAAGGATATAGCCCTTTTCGAAAAGAATCCTTGCAATCTCCTTCTTGAGATTGGATGCTGGTGCTTCCACAACTTTATGACCGGCCATAACGGCGTTTCTTATTCTGGTCAGTAAATCTGCTATCGGATCAGTCATCTTTTATTCATTAAATTGTTAGTATATATTCAGTTGCTACCAGCTGGCTTTTTTAACTCCGGGAATAAGACCAAACGAAGCCATCTCCCTGAAAGTTATCCTGCTAATCCCGAACTGCCTCATATAACCTCTCGTACGGCCTGTAATACTACAGCGGTTTCGCAGCCTGTTTGGATTTGAGTTTCTTGGCAAACGGCTCAGTCCGATATAATCTCCTTCAGCTTTCAGCTTTGCTCTTTTTGCGGCGTATTTTTCAGCCAGTTTTGCGCGCTTCACCTCGCGGGCCATCATTGATTCCTTAGCCATATAATCAGTTTTTAATATTTTTAAACGGTAAACCAAAGTGTCTCAGAAGAGCCAGTGCTTCCTCGTCGTTCTCCGCGGTCGTAACAAATGTTACCTGCAAGCCCATTATCTTGGCAACCTTATCGAGATCAATCTCAGGAAAGATTATCTGCTCTGTTATCCCCAGAGTATAGTTGCCATGTCCGTCAAGTTTGGAACCTACCCCCTTGAAATCACGGATACGGGGTAAAGCCACAGAAATTATCCGCTCGAGGAACTCGTACATTTTTTCCTTCCTCAGAGTAACCATTACCCCGATAGGCATGTTCCGTCTGAGCTTGAAGTTTGATATGTCTTTTGTCGAGTATGTCTGAACGGCTTTCTGCCCTGCAATGTCTGTTAATTCCTTAACACTGAATTCAAGAAGCTTCTTATCTGCAATTGCCTGGCCTACACCCTGATTCAGGACAATCTTTTCAAGCCTGGGCACCTGCATTACAGATTTATACTTAAACTCCTTCATTAAAGCAGGAACAATCTCGTCCTTATATTTCTTTTTTAATGCCGGTATATACATCACTTGATCTCCTCTCCTGATTTTTTTGAATAACGGACTAATTTATTTTTGTCATTGCGTCTTCTCCCGATTCGGGTAGGTTTCCCTGAAGCCGGGTCAACAAGCATGATGTTCGAGATATGGATGGGAGCTTCCTTTCTGATAATGCCTCCCTGAGGCGATTTGGCATTGGGTTTGGTGTGCTTTGATACCATGTTAACGCCTTCCACGATCGCCCTCTCCTTATTCCTGTCAACTTCCAGAACACGGGCTTTCTGTCCTTTCGATTCCCCGGTAATTACAATGACCGTGTCTCCTTTTTTTATATTTAACTTCTTTTGCATTGTTGCCTGTATTTTATTATAAAACCTCGGGTGCAAGTGAGACAATTTTCATGTACTTTTCACGCAGCTCTCTTGCCACGGGGCCGAAAATACGTGTACCCCTCACCTCGTCGAGATTGTTGAGCAAGACGACAGCATTATCATCGAATCTTATATATGATCCGTCACTGCGACGTATCTCCTTGGTTGTCCTGACCACAACAGCCTTGCTGACGGTGCCTTTCTTTGCGTCACCTGAAGGAAGTGCGCTTTTAACGCTTACAACAATCTTATCGCCGACAGTTGCATATCTTTTTTTACTGCCTCCAAGTACCCGGATGCATAAAACCTCCTTGGCTCCTGAGTTATCGGCTACGGTTAATCTGCTCTCCTGCTGTATCATGATTACTTAGCTCTTTCAATAATTTCAACCAATCTCCAGGCTTTATTTTTACTCAGAGGCCTGGTCTCCGATATGCGGACCGTATCGCCGATATTGCATGAATTATCTTCATCGTGCGCCATCAGTTTTTTTGTCCGGTTAACGAACTTGCCGTATATGGGGTGCTTCACTTTCCTTTTTATCGCAACCACGATCGATTTGTCCATTTTGTTGCTTACGACAACACCTATTCGCTCTTTTCTGATTTTTCTTTCCATTGCTGTTCTAGCTGTTTGATTTCATATTTAACTCCCGTTTCCGCAGTTCAGTCAGCAGACGCGCAATTGTGATCCTGGTCTGCTTTATTTTTTGCGGATTATCAAGGGGTGTGATTGCATGGTTAAGCTTCATCCGAACAAGCATGGTTCTTTCAGTGTCGATACGTTCGACAAGATCCGGTGTACTTAGCTCCCTTATTTCCGAGGTTTTCATTTTTGTCTAATTTTTACTCTTCAACATAATCACGTCTTACAACGAATTTTGTAGGTATTGGCAGTTTCTGGGCACCAAGCCGAAGAGCTTCCCTGGCTACCTCATAGGGCACTCCTTCAGCTTCAAACAAGATTCTTCCGGGAGTAACCGGAACCACAAATCCTTCGGGTGCTCCCTTACCTTTTCCCATTCGCACTTCTGCAGGCTTTTTTGTGATGGGTTTGTCGGGGAAAACACGAATCCATAACTGACCTTCACGTTTCATATGGCGCGTAACAGCCTGCCGGGCAGCTTCGATCTGCCTGCCTGTGATCCAGCTCGCCTCAAGAGCCTTAACTCCAAATGAACCGAATGCCAGCTGGTTTCCCCTCATGGCATTGCCCTTCATTTTGCCTTTCTGTGCTCTCCTGTATTTGGTCCTCTTCGGTTGTAACATTGCTCAATAAAGTTATTTTGTTGTTTTTCAGAGGCCTATTTTTTGGCCTTTCTTTTTAATGTTTTGTTTTTGGCGTTTCTCGCTCCGATGTTCGGGCTGAGATCTCTTTTTCCATAAACCTCGCCATTGCATATCCACACCTTTATCCCGATAACCCCTACCTTGGTATGAGCTTCTGCTACTGCGTAATCGATATCAGCTCTGAATGTATGCAACGGTATACGTCCTTCCTTGTAAGTTTCGCTCCTGGCCATCTCTGCTCCCCCCAGCCTTCCGGAAATGAGCACTTTTATTCCCTCAGCTCCCATTCTCATGGTCGAGGCTATTGCCATTTTTATTGCCCGCCGGTAAGAAATCTTGCCTTCAACCTGACGTGCAATGTTATTTCCTACAATGCTGGCATCCAGTTCAGGGCGTTTGACCTCAAAAATATTTATCTGGACTTCTTTCCTGGTAATCTTCTTCAGTTCCTCTTTGAGCTTATCGACCTCCTGACCTCCTTTACCAATGATAATACCAGGCCTTGCAGTATTTACCGTAACGGTTATGAGCTTCAGGGTTCTCTCAATTACTATTTTCGATATGCTGGCTTTCGCAAGTCTTGCATTAAGGTATTCCCTGATTTTTGTATCTTCAACAAGTTTGCCGGAGAAATCTTTTCCGCCGTACCAGTTTGAGTCCCAGCCCTTGATTATACCTAATCGGTTACCTATCGGATTTACTTTTTGTCCCATCTATGTTATTTTGAGGTTTTTCATCTTCTTTAATCATACTGTCGAGCATAATTGTTACATGATTTGATCTTTTTCTGACCCTGTAAGCTCTTCCCTGAGGGGCTGTCTGCAGCCTCTTTAAGGTACGTCCTCCGTCAACGGTGATCCTGCTGACATAGAGCCTGCTTTCTTCCACCCTGGCGCCCTCATTTTTTGCCTGCCAGTTGGCGATGGCTGAAAGGAGAAGTCTTTCAAGGTTGCGCGAGGCAGCCTGCGGGCTGAATTTAAGTATGTCAAGAGCCCTGTTTACTTCCTTTCCCCTGATCAGATCCGTAACAAGCCTCATTTTGCGGGGTGAGGTAGGACAGTTTCTAAGGACAGCCTGGTATGTACGTTTTTTTGCCTCTTTTCTCTGCTCAGCCGAATTTCTTTTTCTAGCACCCATTTCCCAATGATTTTAAATGTTTTTACATTTATGTATTATTTATTTCCTGAGTGTCCTCTGAAAGTGCGTGTCGGTGCAAACTCACCAAGCTTATGACCTACCATGTTCTCGGTAACATAAACCGGTATAAACTTGTTGCCGTTGTGAACTGCCACGGTATGCCCCACAAAATCAGGAGATATCACTGATCTCCGTGACCAGGTCTTCAGAACTGATTTTTTTCCGCTACTATTCATCTCCAATATTCTTTTTTCGAGCTTAAAGTCGATGAACGGGCCTTTTTTTATTGATCTGCTCATATAATCTCAGTTATTTCTTCCTTTTTTCAATAATCTGCTTTGAAGAATATTTCTTCGGATTGCGTGTTTTGTATCCTTTTGCAGGGATACCCTTTCGAGATCTGGGATGCCCTCCGGATGCTCTTCCTTCACCTCCTCCCATCGGATGATCAACAGGATTCATCACAACCCCTCTTACCCTTGGCCTGCGGCCCTGCCAACGCGATCTTCCAGCCTTTCCTGAACGTTCAAGGTTATGATCGGCATTTGATACAGTACCGATAGTTGCCCGGCAGGAAGTCAGCACAACTCTTGTTTCGCCAGAAGGCAGTTTTATTGTTGCATATTTTCCATCTCGGGCCGACAGCTGAGCAAATGTTCCTGCACTGCGGGCAAGAGCAGCTCCTTTGCCTGGTTTCAGCTCAATGTTATGTATCACGGTCCCCAGGGGAATATCCTCGAGGAACATCGTATTACCCACTTCCGGTGTAGCTTCTTTTCCCGAAATAATCTTCTGGCCCGGCTGAAGCCCTGTGGGAGCGATTATGTATCTTTTCTCACCATCTTCATAAACAACCAGAGCAATCCTCGATGACCTGTTGGGATCGTATTCGATCGTCCTGACAGTGGCGTTCATTCCATCTTTATCCCTGAGGAAATCAATAATCCGGTACATTTTTTTGTGACCGCCGCCGATATACCTCATAGTCATTTTGCCGCTGGCATTCCTGCCCCCGGTTCTTTTCCGCGGCCGGAGGAGGGATTTCTCCGGCACAGTGCCTGTGATTGTATCAAAAGCACTGATTATTTTGTTTCTCTGACCTGGTGATACAGGTTTTATCTTTCTGACTGCCATATAGTTTCTTATATATTGCTATAGAAATCTATCTTATTGCCTTCTGCAAGTGTCACAACTGCTTTTTTGGTGGCTGCTGCCCTGCCTACCAATAATCCTGATTTCGTATTGCGGGTTTTAATCTTGCCGCCGTAACGCATAGTGTTAACCGTATCAACGGTAACACCATAAAGATCTTCAACTGCCTTTTTTATCTGCAGCTTGTTTGCATTCCTGGCAACGACAAAACCATACCGGTTGAATTTATCTCCCTGTTTTGTCATTTTTTCCGTTACTATCGGTTTAAGCAGAATATTCATCAATTAAATTTTACTGGTTTTCAAAAGCTGCCTGCAAAACGTCAATTGCGCTCTCCGTCAGTATAAGTTTTGAAGCCCGCATGATTTTGTATGTGTTTAATTCACTGGCTGTTATGACTTCAACCCCTTGTACATTTCGGGATGACAAATATATGTTTTTATTTTGTTCCGGTAAAACAAATATCGAATTTTTCTTCCCTATATTCAGATTGAGGCCGACTTTGATCAATTCCTGAGTTCTGGGAGCTTCAAAATTGAAGTCTTCCAGAACAATTATATTATTGGAGGAAGCCTTGTAGGACAGAGCGGATTTCCGTGCAAGCTGCTTGACTTTTTTATTGAGCTTGAATCCGTAATATCTGGGTGTCGGGCCGAAAATACGGCCGCCGCCTCTGAAGAGGGGGTTTTTGATGCTTCCTGCCCGTGCAGTACCTGTTCCTTTTTGTCTTTTGATCTTTCTCGTACTTCCGGCCACCTCACCTCTTTCCCTGGCTTTATGGGTCCCCTGCCTCTGGTTGGCCAGGTATTGCTTTGTGTCCAGATAAATGGCATGATCGTTAGGCTCAACCGCGAAGATGGAATCGTTAAGACTGACTTTCCTTCCGGTTTCCTTTCCTTCAATATTAAGTATCGCTAATTCCATTATTTTGTTATTATTACGTATCCATCTTTAGGACCGGCTACCGGTCCTTCAACAATTATAAGATTATTTTCGGGAAGGATCCTGACCACCCTCATACTCTCCGTCATTACTTTTTCCGCTCCCTTGTGGCCTGCCATCCTCATGCCCGGCAATACTCTCGACGGGAAGGATGAAGCTCCAAGCGACCCGGGAGCTCTTCCCCTGTTATGTTGGCCGTGCGTTTGTCCTCCAACTCCTCCAAATCCGTGACGCTTGACCACGCCCTGGAATCCTTTGCCTTTTGACCATCCTCTGACGTCAACCCATACATCGGGGTTGAATAGCTCCACTGTTATGACCTGGCCCTCCTTGTACTGCTCTGTATCAAAGCCAACAAATTCGACCAGTTTTCTTTTAGGAGTGGTATTTGCTTTTTTGAAATGACCTAGTTCTGCCTTTGTAGTATGCTTCTCTTTCTTTTCATCAAAGCCAAGCTGTAAAGCGGAATAACCATCTTTTTCCCTTGTCTTGATCTGTGTGACAACACATGGGCCGGCCTGAAGCACAGTACATGGAATGTTTTTTCCTTTTTCGTCAAATATGGAAGTCATTCCCACCTTTTTTCCAATTAAACCCTGCATATTCCTTTGTCTTTACTGTTTCATACTTTTATTTCAACCTCCACCCCGCTAGGAAGTTCAAGTTTCATCAGAGCATCTATGGTTTTTGGCGTTGAGCTGTATATGTCAAGCAGCCGTTTATAGGATGAAAGCTGAAACTGTTCTCTTGATTTTTTATTTACAAACGGGGAGCGAAGTACCGTGTAAATCTTTTTGTGTGTGGGAAGCGGAATGGGTCCGCTAACTACAGCACCTGTGGATTTCACTGTTTTTACAATCTTTTCGGCAGATTTATCTACCAGATTATGATCATAAGATTTCAGTTTAATACGAATTTTCTGACTCATCTTTTTATAGAATTTTTCCTTTTGTTATTTCCACAATTCTTTTTGCAATCTCTGGTGGCACTTCCTCATAGTGAGAAAATTCCATGGTCGAGGTTGCACGGCCCGACGTTATTGTACGGAGTATTGTAACATACCCGAACTTTTCGGCCAGAGGCACTTTAGCCTTTATAACCCTTGATCCAGCTTTTGATTCCATACCCTCGATCTTGCCTCTTCTCCTGTTAAAATCACCTATCACGTCGCCAACATACTCTTCAGGAGTTATTACTTCGGTTGACATTACAGGCTCAAGAATAATGGGATTACATTTGCCGGCATATTTTCTGAACGCCTGTTTTGCGGCAATCTCAAATGACAGGGAATCTGAATCAACCGGGTGTGATGAACCATCTTTCAGTACAACCTTGAGGCTTTCCAGCGGAAATCCGGCAAGAGGGCCATTTGCCATAGCTTCATTGAAACCCTTCTCAACGGATGGTATGTATTCCCTGGGTATGTTGCCGCCTTTTACGTCATTTATGAACTGTAATCCTCTTGTACCATTCTCCGCAGGCATTATTGCCGCATAGATATCAGCAAATTTGCCACGGCCTCCGGTTTGTTTTCTGAAGACTTCCCTGAATTCCGTACTTGTTGTAAGAGCCTCCTTATATGCTACCTGTGGAACGCCCTGATTGCATTCAACTTTAAATTCCCTTTTGAGGCGGTCGATAAGGATCTCGAGGTGCAACTCTCCCATGCCGTTAATGATTGTCTGTCCGCTGTCAGGGTCGGTTTTCACCTGGAATGTAGGATCTTCTTCAGCCAGTTTTCCGAGAGCAAGCGAGAGCCTGTCAACATCTGTCTGTGTTTTGGGCTCAATGGCAATACCGATAACCGGCTCGGGAAAATCCATCGACTCAAGCAATATTGGCTTGTGCACAGCGCACAGCGTATCGCCCGTTTTAAGATCCTTGAAACCCACGCCTGCGCATATGTCGCCTGCTGTGACATTTTCGACCGCAGTCTGCTTATTTGCATGCATCCGGTAAAGACGTGTAATCCGTTCCCTTTTCCCGGTCCTGACATTAAGGACTGTATCTCCTGCCCTCATTAATCCTGAATATATTCGCAGGAAAACAAGCCGGCCCACAAAAGGGTCGGTAGCTATTTTAAATACCAGGGCAGCGAGAGGTTCTCCTGAAGAAGGTTCACGTATCAGTTCAGCGTCATTTCTCGGGTCGATACCGGTAACTGCTCCAATATCCAGAGGTGATGGAAGAAAAGCAGTTATGGCATCAAGGAGGTTCTGTATCCCTTTATTTTTGAATGCAGCACCGCAAAGAACCGGTACTGCTGAACCTGTAACGGATGATTTTCTCAGGGCATTTATCAGCTCCCCGGGTGTAATTGAATCATGATCCTCTATGTATCGTTCAAGCAGAGTATCATCTGTTTCTGCCACAGAGTCAATGAGTTTTCCTCTCCACTCTGCTGCCTCATCAATATATTCCTCAGGTATGTCAGTGATTTCAAAGTTTGTGCCGGCAGCATCATTGTCATAGTATATTACAGCCTTCATATTTATCAGGTCTACCATTCCCCTGAAATTCTCCTCCGACCCGATGGGTATCTGTATGGGAACCGGATTTGCACCAAGTTTCCGGCTGATCTGATTAACCACATTAAAGAAATCCGCTCCGGCCCGGTCCATTTTGTTTACAAAGGCAATCCTGGGCACACGGTATTTATTTGCCTGTCTCCACACTGTTTCAGACTGTGGTTCAACACCTCCCACCGCACAGAATATTGCTACAGCCCCGTCCAGAACCCTCAATGACCGTTCAACCTCAACGGTGAAGTCCACATGTCCGGGTGTATCAATGATATTTATTTTGTATTCATCGTCTTTATATTTCCAGTATGTTGTTGTTGCAGCGCTGGTAATTGTAATTCCCCTCTCCTGCTCCTGAACCATCCAGTCCATCTGGGCATTACCATCATGCACCTCACCCATGCGGTGTGTGCGACCGGTATAGAACAGAATACGTTCTGTCGTTGTGGTCTTACCGGCATCGATGTGGGCCATTATTCCGATGTTTCTGGTATATGTCAGGTTTCTGTCCATGCTTTTTCTGCACTATCTTTCAGCTTTCTCTAAAAACGAAAATGAGCAAAAGCCTTGTTAGCTTCTGCCATCCTGTGTGTATCCTCCTTCTTTTTGTATGCCCCGCCTTCAAGTTTGTAAGCGGCAATCACTTCTGCAGCAAGACGGTCGGCCATGGAATGGCCGGTTCTTTTTCTGGCAAAAGATATCATATTCTTCATGCTGATGCTGATCTTTCTGTCTGCACGGATCTCCATAGGTACCTGAAATGTTGCTCCTCCCACCCTGCGGGCCTTAACCTCTACCTGAGGAGTGACATTTTCAAGGGCCTGCTTGAAGATCTCAAGAGGTGTCTTTCCTTCATTTTTTAATCTATCGCCAACTATATCAAGTGAATCATAAAGAATTTTAAAAGCCAGGTTTTTTTTGCCGTCATACATAAGATTGTTCACAAACCTAGTAACGTAGGGATCGTGATACTTGGGATCCGGTAAGAGGATCCTTCTCTTTGGTTTTGCCTTTCTCATATCTTGCTTCCTTCCTTTAGAATGTTATTTTTTTGGCCTTTTGGCACCATACTTTGAGCGTCTTTGCGTACGGCCGTCAACTCCTGATGTGTCGAGTGCGCCTCTGACGAGGTGATATCGAACACCGGGAAGGTCCTTTACCCTGCCGCCTCTTATCAGTACTATTGAGTGCTCCTGAAGGTTATGGCCTTCGCCCGGGATATAGGCATTTACCTCCTTTTGGTTTGTAAGCCTTACCCTGGCAACCTTTCTCATTGCTGAATTAGGTTTTTTAGGTGTGGTCGTATAAACACGCACACAAACGCCTCTTCTCTGTGGACACGAATCCAAAGCCGGTGCCTTGCTTTTGTCTACCAGCTTTTTTCTGCCTTTTCTTACTAACTGCTGAATTGTCGGCATAAACTATTTATTTAACATTAAAAATTATCTTCGAAAAATGGTGTGCAAAGGTATTACTTTTATTTATTAATAAACAAACAACCGCCTGGTTTTTTTGAAGCCATTTTATCCTTCATATTTAATGATCCTGATTGTTAATAATCAGACATTAAACAGCTGCATTCGTATATAATCTTACTAAAAAATGTAAGTTATTTACAGGTCTCTTCCCGATGCTTCCTGGTGAAAAATGTTTTGTAAACTTACTTCTGAAAGAAGAACCGGTACTCCTGGATTTCAAAAAACCGGTGCAAAGAAAATAAAAAATTTGTTATTATACGTTCTTTTTGAAACAGTTTTTAAAAAATTATTATTTTTGTCCCCTCCTAAAAACCCACATTTAAGATATTTTCAGGAAACGCTCATAAACATCATAAAATCGGGACACATGAAAACATATCAGAGTGACAAGATAAAAAACATTGCTCTGCTCGGAAATTCAGGATCAGGGAAAACAACGCTCAGTGAAGCCATGCTTTACAATGGGGGCATTATTGAAAGAAGGGGTACTGTTGACGGGAAAAATACTGTTTCAGACTACCGGCCGATAGAACATGAGAACGGCAATTCAATATTTTCAACCGTCCTCTACACCGAATTTCAGAACAAGAAGATAAATATCCTCGACACTCCGGGTCTCGATGATTTCTGCGGTGGAGTAATATCCTCCCTGTATGCTTCAGATGCTGCAGTGATGACAATCAATGTCCAGAATGGCGTTGAAGTGGGAACCGAAATTCATTTCCGCCATGCGGAGCAGGTTCACAAACCACTGATATTTGCCATAAATGGTCTGGATCATGAAAAATCCAATTTCGAAAAGTCGCTGGAGATGATGAAGGACAGGTTCGGCAACAATGTCATGCTTGTTCAGTATCCTGTCAATGAAGGCGTTGGATTTAATTCCATCATCGACATTATTAAGATGAAGATGTTTGAATACAACAAAGACAGCGGAACCGGAAAAGCTGTTGAAATACCTGAAGATCAAAGGGCACGGGCTGCTGAACTTCACGACGCGCTTGTCGAAAAAGCTGCTGAGAGCGATGAGTCACTAATGGAACTTTTCTTCTCAAATGATTCACTCTCCGAGGAAGAAATCAGAAAAGGTATTGCCAGGGGATTGATCTCAAGAGGTATTTTCCCGGTTTTCTGTATTTCTTCAAGGAACAATATAGGCGTTGACCGGCTGATGGATTTCATTGTAAATGAGGCCCCTTCAATATCCGATATGCCGCTGCCCGTGAACAGCAGGGGAAATGAAGTGAAGCCTGATCAGGCAGGTCCGGCTGCGGTTTACATATTCAAGTCGTCAATTGAAGAACATATTGGTGAAATTAACTACTTCAGGGTCTATTCCGGAAAAATAACCGAAAACCTTGATGTAATAAACAATAACAACGGGACCAAGGAAAGACTCTCCCAGCTTTACATATGTGCCGGCAAGAACAGGGCAAGAGTTCCTGAACTGTATCCTGGTGATATCGGTGCTTTTGTAAAGCTGAAAAATACCAAGACAGATCATACTCTTACTTCTCCGGGAAATGACTGGAGGCTCGAAGGTATAAAATTTCCGGAACCGAAATACCGTACAGCAATAAAAGCCCAGAGCGAAAGTGACGATGAGAAGCTGGGTGAAGCCCTGAACAAGATTCATCTGGAAGATCCTACAATAAATATCGAATATTCGAAGGAGCTGAAACAGATAATTGTCCATGGACAGGGTGAATATCACCTGAACATAATGAAATGGCATCTTGACAACATTTACAAGATACCTTCAAACTTCAACGCGCCTAAAATACCTTACAGAGAGACTATTACAAAATCCGCACAGGCTGATTACAGACACAAAAAGCAGTCGGGTGGTGCCGGGCAGTTCGGGGAAGTTCATATGATCATCGAACCGTATGAGGAGGGTAGTCCTGAGCTCTCGATGCAAAAGATCGCAGGAAAAGAGATTAAGCTTTCTGTAAGGGACAAAGAGGAAATAAATCTTGCATGGGGTGGCAGGCTTGTGTATGTAAACTGCATTGTCGGCGGATCGATTGATGCCCGATTTATGCCTGCGATACTCAAGGGAATAATGGAGAAAATGGAAGTGGGCCCGCTGACAGGTTCCTACGCACGTGACATCCGGGTTTATGTTTATGACGGCAAAATGCATCCCGTTGATTCAAATGAAATCTCATTCAGGCTTGCTGGCAGAAACGCTTTCAGTATGGCGTTCAAGAATGCCGGCCCTAAAATCCTTGAACCTATCTACGAAGTTGAAATCAGGGTGCCTTCTGATCGTATGGGTGATGTGATAAGTGACCTTCAGGGACGCCGGGGGATGGTGCTGGGAATGTCGAGCGACAAACGGTTCGAAGTTGTCAAAGCAAGGGTTCCTCTGGCGGAAATGAATAAATACTCAACAGCGCTTAGCTCAATTACCGGCGGTCGTGCCATGTATACCATGAAATTTTCTGAATACGCACAGGTGCCGGGCGATGTACAGGAAGCTGTGATCAAGGCTTACCAGGAAGAAGAGGAAGAGGAATAAAATATATACACGATAATAATCTTGTGGCCCCTCTTCCGGCATAAAAGCAGAAAGAGGGGCTTTGATTTGTTCCTATAACGTACCGGAATTCATGCTTTGCCCGGAAATCACTGAATAATATAACAAATTTATCAGACGGTCTTCTGAATATCCCAGACAAATGCCCTGATGCCTACTTCTTTATTAATGGAATCAATTTTCCTGACTTTGTTCAGAACTGGTTCAACAAGATTATCGTCAACGATTGTAAGAAGACTCTTGTTAATTTCAGGCCAGGTATGTGTACCCAGATGCGGGGGCCCGGTATCCGAACCTCTTCCCTGAACATTTTCCCACAGCGAGTAACCCTTAATGCCCAGCTTATCAATAATATATTCAACTTTCTCAGTATGAGCCTGATTATATATGATCATTATTGCTTTCATGTCTGAATACTTATATTGTTACCTTAAAATTAACTATTGTCACCATCCCCGTTAAGGACGCTTAATTCGGAATATGCCGAAACTGACTTGTTTCTCTCACCTCTCTTTGCAAAGACCGCATAGATTACAGGCACCAGTACTAGCGTTACAAAGGTTGAGAATACCAGACCTCCTATTACTGCAATCCCCATTGGTTTCCACAACTCCGATCCTGCGCCTTTGCTCAACGCCAGAGGAAGCATCCCGAGAATTGTGGTAACCGAAGTCATGAAAACAGGTCTCAGCCTGGACCTTCCTGAAATGGTAATGGCATTGTAAAGTTCATTTCCCCTTTCGCGCATAAGATTGATAAAATCAACCAGAACAATGGCATTCTTTACAACAATACCTATAAGCAGTACAGCTCCTATCCCTGAAATAACACTGAGTGTCGTACCTGTAATGAACAACCCGATCGCCACCCCCGAAAAAGCAAATGGTATTGAAAACATTATAATAAGCGGCATTTTTAATGACTCGAACTGTGATGCCATGACCAAATACACAAGTATCAGGCTTACAACTATCAGAAGGGCCAGATCCATAAAAGATTCCATCTGCTCTTCAATTGCTCCTGAAATCTGAACCATAACCCCTGCAGGCTTTGGTATATCGTTGATTGCTTTCTGTAGTTCTATCTGTATGTCAGTAAGGGATCTTTTATAAGGTGTAAAAGAAACCCTGACTACTCTTTCCTTTCGTTTACGCTCTATGCTGGGCGGAGCCCATGATTCTTTTATACGGGCAATCTCTCCAAGTCTTACTGTCTGTCCCTGGGGATTGGTAATGGCTATATTCTCTATATCGGTCAGAGTACTTCTTGCACTCTCCAGGAACCTTACAACAATGTCATATTCATCACCTGCCTGCCTCAGCCGTGTTGCCACCAGCCCGTCAACCCTGTTCCTGACATACGTTGCCACTGTTGCAGTATTAAGGCCATTGGCGCTCATTTTTTCCTGGTCAAATACAATCTGCAATTCAGGTTTTGACTTGTCCCTGCTTATTGTTACATCCTTGGCACCTCTCATGTTCCTGATTTTTTCAGCCAGAGACTGTGCCACCAGGTTTGTGGCAGAAATATCGTATCCATATACTTCCACATCTACTGCATTGCCTCCGAATGATCCCTGACTGGTACTTATCTGAAAATCCACTATCTCCGGAAACCGGGAAAAATCGCCCCTCATTTCTTCTGCTATCTCCCATACATCCCTTTTACGGTCCTCAACAGGCAACAGGCTGTAAGTAAACTGTATTGTATGGGTACCCCCGGCGCTCCACATGGAAGCCCAGCCACCCTGATCGTCATACCCCGATGAAGTTGAAATAAGCTCTACCTCCGGGTATTTAGCATTCACAAGGCTGTCCAGCATATCTGCAATCCTTATGGTGTTTTCTACCCTTGTTCCGGTTTGCAGCTCCACGTCGGCATATATCACTGATTCATCGGCCTCAGGAAAGAATTCCGTATCAATGACTGCAAAGAGTCCCATAGAAATCACAAAAACAATGACTGCAGCCATCGCAACAAAAGTTTTATGATGCAACGCCCACCGGAGCGTTTGTTCATAAAATCTGTCAAACCTGTCGAGTAATTTTCTGATGCTTCCGTCATAGGACAATAAAGGAGCATCTTCCCTTATCGGTTTGAATTTGAGCAAGAGGGAACTTAATGTTGGCGTCAGGGTTATGGCAGCTACCGTGGATGTAACAACAGTTATAGTGACGCTAAGTCCGAGCTGTTTGAAAAGAACTCCCGTAAGACCTCCCACGAATGTCAGAGGGAAAAATACTGCAACTACGGTAAGCGTCGTAACAATGACAGCCAGCCATACTTCATTTGTAGCATAAATGGCTGCTTCTCTCGGCCGGCTTCCCCTTTCTATATGCCTGGTGATGTTTTCAAGTACCACAATAGCATCATCAACTACCATCCCAATAGCTATTGACAGTGAGACGAGCGAAATTATGTTTATTGAAGCATCGGAGACGAACAGATAAGTGAAAGCCACAATAAGGGATACAGGAATTGTAAGTATCACAATAAATGTTGCCCTCCATCTTCCCACAAAGAAAAGTACCACCAGGATCACAGATATTGCCGCATACAGAAGCGTTCTTGAAAGGTTGTTTATCGAATCTTTAATAAAGGACGCGGATGAGAAAAGAAGTTCGATCCTGACATCGGGAGGCAGGTCTTTTTTTAGTTTTTCCAGTGTCTCTTCAATCTCACGTGTGACTTTAACAGTATTTCCACCTGACTGTTTCTGCACAAAAAGCCCCATTCCCTTGATCCCGTTAATCTTAGTATCGAGCTTCGATTCCCTTATTGTATCTCGGATCTCAGCTATGTCTCTCAGATAGACAACATTTCCGTTATAACTGCTTATAACCAGATTGCTAAGCACGTAACTCTCGGGGAACTCGCCCTGTATTCGCAGCGGATAATCTGTTTCTCCCATCTCCAGATAGCCGGCGGGCAGATTCATGTTCTCAGCCCTGAGGATATTCCCTATCTGTTCGATAGTCAGATTATATGCTTCCATTTTCCGGGGATCGATATCTACATAGATCGATCTGCCGGGGACTCCTGTCAATGCTACATTACCGACACCTTCTATCCTGTTAAGGGGATTGACAATTTTTTCGTCAAGTATCTTCTCAAGCCCCATGTAACTTTCATCTGCCGTTATAGCATAGAATATTATGGGCATCATGCTCGAGTTGAATTTGATGATAGTAGGATCCTCCGATCCGTCGGGAAGCAACCTGGTAACAAAATTCAGGTTGCTTCGAATGTCATTCATGGCTTCATCAAGGTTTGAACCATATTCAAAACTGAGAAAGATCACAGAAAGTCCGTCACTCGATCTTGAAGTGATTTCCTTAAGATTGCTTACTGAATTGAGGGCATCTTCAAGCGGCCGGGTGACATTACTTTCAATATCTGAAGCACTGGCCCCGGGGTAGGTTGTCATAACAGTCATGAAAGGAAGCTCTATTTCGGGATAGAGATCGACCGGAAGCCTTACAAGCGAATATAATCCGATTACAATAAGCCCTGCAAAGATCAGTATTGTGGTGACCGGTCGTTTAACGGAAGAGCTGTATATACTCATTGCATTATAGTTGAATATCAGGAAACTAATTGATAATATTTATTTTATCACCCGAGATAAGACGCGACTGCCCTTCTATGACAAGCTGGTCACCCTCCTTCAGGATATCTGAAACAAGTTCAAGGTAATCATCAAATCTTTTTCCAATGGCAACCTCGACACGTTTTGCCACTCCGTTTTCGGCCAGAAAGAGATACCTGATATTTGTACCTTCCTGTATTAATACTGTATTGGCCGGAACAACAAATGTCTCAACTTCTCCCAGATTCATTGACACCCTTGCGAACATTCCAGGCTTGAGAAGGTCGTTCCTGTTGGGAAGTTCTATTTCAGTAATAAATGATCTTGTTACCGGATTGATGGTGGGAGCTTTTCTGAAAACCCGACCCGTAAATTCCTCGCCTTCATATACATCTGCAGTTATGGCTGCCCGCATTCCTCGCGTTATCAGCGGGTAATACTGCTCTGAAACGGCAACATCAGCTTTCAGCGGATTAACCTGCATCAGAGTTACAACAGCCGGCCTTCCCGATTGTGTTGTGGGTGTTCCTGAATAGATCTCTCCGTCCTCAAAATACTTGCCTGTCACTATACCGCTGAAAGGTGCTTTAAGCAAAGTGTTCTCCTCCATGAAATCAACATTGGTTTTTGTAACATCATACTGGGTTTTCATCTGGTCGTACTGTTGCTGTTTCACGCTTCCTGTCGTGAGAAGTGTATCAAGCCTTGAAAGATCCTTTTCGAGGCTGGCAAGCTGAAGCTTGAGCTGGTAAAGCTGCGTCCTGTCCATAAGAAAAAGGTCATCTCCCTTTTGAACCCTGTCGCCGGTTTCAACATAAATTTTTTCTATCCTTCCGGGAGATGCGGGAGCCATATTGACTTCCTCAAAAGGAAGAATTGTAGCCGTGTAATCAATAGTCCGCGAAATGGTGGTTTTTTTAAGTTCCGTCACAGTAACGGGAACAGCGGCTTTTTCTTCAGAAGCCGCATTCTTTTCTGAAGCCCTGGCTTCATTTATATTTCTGGATGAACAGGCCGTTATGACCAGGATTCCGGTCAGTATTACTGAAAAAACTTTAATGTATTTCATTGTATCAGATGTTACTTTTTTGTTTAAAGATTGTTTAACAGTTTGTCGAGAGCAAGTTTTGACTGAAGAAGGTCCATAAGTGCTGAGATATAATTATTCTCAGCCTGAAGGAACAACGAGTTTGCCTGTGTAAGTTCCAGGCTTGACGCCATACCCTGCCTGTATTTGTTTTCCGTGCTTTTGTATACCCTCTGCGAAACTTCAACGTTCTCTTTCTGACTTTTATACTGAATATTCGCATTTAAAAGATTATACCGCAACTGCTTTTCCTGGACAAGAAGCTGTTCTGTAACCATATCTTTGGTTATCTGCGCCTTCTCCAGGTTGATTCTTGCCCTGCTTATCTTAGCATATCTCTGTCCTCCGGCAATAATTGGTACCGAAAGCTGAAGTCCTGCCATCGAGTTGGGGAACCAGCGTATGTCCGAGAATTTGTCTCCCATTCCGTTCGTTCCGTAATTGTAAAAGCCCGCAAGTGTAGGAAGGACTGATGCCCTGGCAGTTTTAAGGGACAGAGAGTTCATAATCTCCTGGCTCTCCACCAGCCTGTAATCCACATTATTTTTGTAGTCAAAGGTTTGGGAGAGAAGCGCCTGTACATCAATTTCCGCAATAAGGCTCTCCAGTGTCCCGGTAAGGGTAATTTTAGTATCAACAGGAACACCCAGCTGAAACCGGAGAAGGTTGTAGTTCATCTCGATCGTCCTTTTCATGATGCTCTTTGAATTCTCGGACATTGTCACATTTGAAGCCATCTGGTCAACATCTGTCGATTCAGCCATACCTGCTGCATACATCGCCTGTGTCGACTTAAGGGTTTCATTGAGGTTCGATATATTCTGTTCGAGTATCTCCAGAGATTTCTCTGAAACGAGTATGAGGAAATAGATTGAACTTACCGATTCTTTAGTTTCCAGTTCTGATTTTTCAAGATTCTGGTCACTTAGTTTCTGAACCAGTTTTGAAGTTTCAATACCTATATAATACGGAGCACTGAAAAGGAGCATGCTTGCCTGAATGGAGCCACTTGAACTGTATTTTGATCCAAACGTTACAGGTATCTTCTCTCCCGGCTGCCCGAAAAATTCACCCGGAAGAAGAGTTGTTACAAGCTTCAGGTTATCCATAAACGAACCTGAAGCTTCAATCTGCGGAAGCCCTGCCGAAATGGTCTCCCACAATGCTGCTTTTGAAGCTTTAATGTCTGATCTTGCCGAAAGAACAAGCTTGTTGTTCCCAACGGCATAATCCTGTGCTTCCCTGAGGCTAAGCCTGAGCTCTCCGCCTGCAATCTGTGGAAAAACTGCAGCGCAGTAAAAAATAAATATAAGAATTGTAAGAACAGATTTTTTGTTTGCCATATGTAATGTTTTATTTCCGTTAGTCCTTTTTTGATCTGCTGCCTCCCTTATCATAAAAGTCAATAAGTTCAAGACCTTTTTGCGTCGATATACCCCTCAGGTAATTGACATAAAAATTTCTCATAACATCTTTGTTGAGATAATCATCATGGGAAAACAGATCGTCATCATTTGAAATTCTTGCAACCTCAAGCATGCATTTGTTTGTGATATCCAGGTCAATATCATCCCTGAAGACTCCTTCCTCGATACCCCTCCTGAGTATCTCGGAATTACTGTCGGAATAATGCAGCTCATGCATACTGTCCTTTAACCTCATAATCTTGCCACTTAATCTTTTCATATCCATTTGAAATGCGGGGCTCATTCTTTTAAAATGATCGTTCATCAGATCCAGCAACCTGAATATGGCCTCAATAGTGTTATCTGACTCCTGAAAGATCTTTATGGTCATTTCCCTTTGTTTTTCAATCATCAGCTTCATAACTCCCTGAAGCAGCTCATCCTTGTTCCTGAAGACCTCATATATCGTCCTTTTTGAAATACCTAGCTGATGGGCAAGCATATCCATTGTCACAGCCTTGATCCCATAAGTCCGGAACATTACTGCGGCTTCTTCTGTTATCCTCTGTCTGTAATCCATATAGTTCTGAAAAGGACCGGCAAAAATGTAAAAACTATTTGGGTTTTTAAAGTTTTCTTAGTTAAAATTCTGTTAAATTCAGTAAAAACACGAAATTTACCGGTGAACAACGGGAGCTAAAAGAGCAAAGAAACATGAGCCGTCAAGTTTTTTCCCTGCCAGGCTGTAAGGGATCTTGATCCTCAAGGCTGGTTAAGCTCCGTTATATTCACAGTGCAGATAACGAATAATGAAAAACAGAATTGCTGTATATCAGGTTGATGCCTTTACGCACGAACCCTTTAAAGGAAATCCGGCCGGTGTCTGCATTTTGGACAGGGAAATGCCGGAAGTATGGATGCAGAATATTGCCGCTGAAATACGCGTATCCGAAACTGCGTTTATTACAGGTGACAGTGACAGGTATAAAATCAGATTTTTCACTCCTGAATCAGAAGTGCCTCTGTGCGGGCATGCAACTCTGGCATCAGCTCACATATTATATGAAAACGGGGCAACCGGAAAGGAAGAACAGATAGTTTTCTCCTCAGGTTCAGGGATACTGACGGTCAGATATTCGGGGAGCTGGCTGATTATGAATTTCCCATCTTATGAGCTTGATCCCCTTCCCCGTCCTTATGAAATAAACAGATACATCGGCTCTGATCCCGAGGAATTATACATCACCGGACATGGATGGGTATTAGCTCTGATGAAGAGTGAAGAAGATATTTTACGCCTCAGTCCTGATTTCAAATCAATGAAGAGTTCCCGTTATGGAAATCTAATCGTTACCGCCCCGTCAGATGACCCTGTGTACGATTTTTGTGTCCGTTGTTTTTGCCCGCCTCTCGGCATAGACGAAGATCCCGTCACTGGATCGGCTCAATCCATTCTGACTCCATACTGGCATAAAAAGCTCGGCAAAACGGAATTCATCTCCCGTCAGGTTTCAAAGCGCGGAGGAATACTTAAAACTGCGGTTAAGGGCGACAGGGTCGAGATAGGGGGTCAGGCAAAAACAATATTCAAAGCAGAATTATTAATCTGAAAAATTATAGTTATGACAAAAAATCCTGATTCAAGAATTGCCGGGCTTGGGCTCAATCTTCCACCGGCTCCGGTCCCCATGGGTGTTTACAAGCCCGTTCTTGTTGTGGGCAAACTCCTTTACGTTTCCGGCCAGGGTCCTCTAAGGTCTGACGGCACCCTTATCAAAGGAAGGTTAGGTGATGATCTTAATATAGAACAAGGAAAGGCAGCAGCCAGGCAGGTTGGGCTGGCAATGCTTTCAAACATTAAGTCGCATATCGGGGAGCTGAATAAGATAAAAAGGCTTGTCAAAACCTTTGGTATGGTAAACAGCACCCCATACTTTGACCAGCATGCTGCGGTTATCAACGGATTCAGTGAACTTATGGCTGAGGTATTCGGAGAAGTGAACGGGATCGGTGTCAGAAGCGCGGTGGGAATGATCCTGCCATTTAATATTGCGGTCGAAGTAGAGGCTGTGTTCGAACTCCATTGATAGAGAAATGAATTTTCCCGGCACCCCTGATAAAAGGTGGTTTGAGGTCGAAAATCCGGAATCTGTCAATTCGCCCTCTCTGCTGATCTATGCCGACCGCGTTGAACAGAACCTCACACGAATGATATCTGTTGCCGGTCATGTGAATAAAATCAGGCCACATGTCAAGACCCACAAAATGAGCGGGATCATACATCTTATGATAAAACGCGGGGTCTTTAAATTCAAGTGTGCAACCATATCTGAGGCCGAAATGGTTGCGGCTTGCGGAGCTAATGATATACTTCTTGCCTGCCAGCCTGTCGGCCCAAATATTGAGAGGTATTTCAACCTTATCAGAAATTTTCCCGGTACCAAATTTTCATGCATCGCCGATTGTGAAAATATTATACGTCAGTTGTCAGAATCAGCAGCTGAAAGGTCACTTGAAGCAGGAATCTGGCTGGATATCAACAACGGCATGAACCGGACAGGAGTGGCCCCCGGGGAAAAAGCCCTCAGATTGTACAGGCTGGCAAGCAGTTTGCCCTCTCTTGTGGTTGAAGGCCTTCACGTCTATGACGGCCATATACACGTAGCTGATCCCGGGGTAAGAAAAAGAATGTGTGATGATGCTTATGCAACTGTGGAAAGTTTGATCAGCAGGCTTGAAATATCGGGATTCAGTAGGATTAAGGTTGTGGCAGGAGGCTCTCCAACATTTCCTTTTCACGCAGCGAGGCCAGGCGTTGACACCAGTCCTGGAACCATCATATTATGGGACTACGGCTACAGCAGCTCTTTCCCTGAGATGGGTTTTGTACATGCGGCCGCGCTACTGACACGTGTGATCAGTAAACCTTCGGAAGATATTATCTGCCTCGATCTGGGTCACAAAGCAGTGGCGTCAGAAATGCCGCACCCACGGGTAATGATCCCGGGTGTAAGGGATTTTGAAGTGCTTCACCATAATGAAGAACATCTGGCCATAAAGTCCGGTGTATTCCGTAAGCTTGATACAGGTGATCATATTTATGCCATACCTGTTCACATCTGCCCGACAGTTGACAGGTACGATACTGTTGCGGTCGTAAGGTCAGGAAAAGTTACGGAAGAATGGGATGTTGATGCAAGAAAGAGAAAGATTTCGGTGTGATTCATGCTGTTGCTCCGGAGTATTCCTCACACAGTGATTACCAATCGCCATTTGCCGCCCTGCCCGGATTATCTGCGAGGCTTTGCTAACGGTAAAGATATACGAATCCCCTGAATTCTCTGCTGTCGTACTTAACATCATCCCATCCTTCGGCACGGATTACATAGAAATAAACCCCGGGGCTTGCTTTTCTCGAGGAATTGTCAACATTGCCATCCCAGCCTTCCCACACTTTAAGCATTTCTCCTCCACCGTAAAAGCTGTACACTCTAATGCCTGAACGACTGAATACGTCCATGCTGATATACTTAAGTGACCTCTTTTCAACAATGAAGTAATCATTCAATCCGTCACCGTTCGGAGTAAAAACGTTCGGTATCTGCAAAGCAGAAGGTTCCACAACAATATAATTGAATCGCATAGAGTCGATACAGCGGAGTTCACTCTCAACAATCAGGCTTACCGAGTATTCACCGGGCCTGTAATATATATGTGGCGGTGGATTGCCAATGTATGAGACAGAATCATCTCCAAACCTCCATTCATAACTTGCCGCCCTGACCGATTTATCAGTGAAAGTCACCTCCAGAGGAGCCTCTCCTGAAGAAGGTTCTGCGGAAAAGTCAGCTTTAATATGAATGGATTCGTAATAAAAAGATGACTCATTCCGGCATGTAAAACTATCCGTAACTTCAAGCTTATAAGTCACATCGACAAGGGGAGGTGAGAAAGTCCGGGGGTTTAACTCCAGGTCAGGATAAGGTATGGCAGACGCGGGTTCAGATGACCAGAGAAATTTAACTCCATTATTCAGTCTTATCTTTTGCCCGTTACCCGGATCGCTGTAAAAAAAAGTGTCTGCTGCCACCTGTCCTTTAAGCGCTACATAATCGCATGTCCTGTTCTGAAGGCTTGCCGAGACAAAGGGTGTATCAAGAAATATCCACCCTGTAAGAGTAGCAGTGTACCCCGATCCATTGGTTATGATCACTCTGTATCCTCCTTCATCAAGGTCAGTCAGTGAAGAATTCATAACACCTGTCTCGGTGGCAACAGGCACCGTGAATCCCAGCGACTGATCGCTCCATCTGTACCATGAGAAAGTGAATGGCCCGGTGCCTCCAGGACTGACAGCCGTAAGGGTTCCTTTTACCGTGCCTGAAGAGTTGCAAAATATAAAAACTGGATCCTGTGCCGAAGGGGCTGACGGATAAGCAGCCCGGCGTACCGCATTCGAACCGGGAGCTGTCAGCTGGGCCATAAGCGGCAATGGCATAAGCAGAAGAACTATAAGGATCCGGAAATGCACAGGACAGAATGTATTTTGTTTACTAACGGTTTATAGAGACAAATTTGTATAATAAGCTGCAATATTAAAAAAAATATGCCCTCTTTTCAGTCCAGATGAAACACTTCTTCCATGTTTGCCCACCACTCGCCGTCCTCCCTTGCAGAGACAGGATCCTGCATGGGTTTCATTATTGACCACCATTCCTGAGTTTTAGGGTCTTCCGCCATTTTTGCCATATCAGCAGCATAATCGTTCCCTGTGTATTCAAAATATGCAAAAAGCCTGTTGTCTTTGTGAAATATAGAATAGTTCCGGATATTACATTTCTTGATCATATCCAGAACCTCCGGCCATACCGAAGCATGATATTCTTTATAATTCTCAAATTCTTCGGGCTTCACCCCTATTACCTGTCCGTATCGCTTCATATGTATAAAATTTTGTGTTAATAAATATATATTATGAAATTTACTTTCTTTTCTTGCTGTTTTATAATCTGCTCCGGTTCATTATGATCAGTTTAACCGGTCCCAGCAGACCTGAGGAAGGGTCGCCGCGATATCGTGATGGTATCGTCTGGTAATGATTCGCCAGGGTATTGTATACAAGTACTTCAAGTTTGTTAAGTCCTTTTTTGAGATACCCGGTCACTTCCAGACTCCATGGAGGGGCTACTCTTGTTCCTGCTTTTTTCCCGTTTACAATAATCTCAGCCGTTCCTGCAACATTTCCCAGATCAAGAAACAACTCATCAGATTCGGCCTCCTCCGGTGAAAGGGATATTGTACAACTATAGCATATCCCTCCGGAGTAATTATTCAGTATTCCTGAAGAGGACCAGTCTCCCAGATCCATAATTCCATCTTCTCCGGTTTCAACCACTATAGGTTCAGGGATAAGGCTGCCGCCGGTTATGCCAGGTCTTTCCGGAATAATGCGAATAGCCACAACTGCCTGTTTTGAAAGCATCTTCGATGCTGTGAAGTACCCTTCTTTTTCATAATTCATCGCAACACCGTCCATCCATACCTCAGCCTTTCCCAATGCTTTCAGGGACAGTGCAATTGTACCCGGAGCAGTTATGAACCTGAACCATTCGGCAGTTATCTTGCCGGCGGCAGCATCAAAAGGGATCAGCCCTTTATCAGATGCCCATCTCATTGACAAGGCCTGTCTTTTTTCCGGTAACGGGGCATTGTGCTTACGTATTACAAAATGTCCGCGGCCCGCATGGTCATAACGCACAAGAACCGTATTCGATCCACCATTCAGTAATATCCCGGAGTAAGAACCTGAAATCAAATTCCCGTTAATGTAAACCGCCGAAGGTATCAGTACCGGAGATGTGTGGCTCCTGTCAGCCGGTGCTTCGCTGCTGAATACTATGTCAGCCCCGGCAGGTTCATCCACCGTTACGGTTGTCCACAGATAGTATCGCCCTCCCTCCGGCTCATCAATGTACCTTGTCTCGTTTAGGGCTTCCTGCTGGTTCCCGAGACATAAGAAGTCATCAGTAACGGTACGTTTCAATCCATGGTAGCCCTGATGACCCTGGTCTCCTTCCTTTCCCCAGCGCCATGAAAAATCATAAGGCTTCCATTGGAAGGACCTACCACATGCTTTCACAGGTATTTCCGGATCAATCATTCCCAACCGGATCAGCTCCTTCTCCAGGTCTCCGGTTTGAACCTCCTCAGGGACAGGACCCAGAACATAGAATTGTGTCCCGAATCCATGCATCTTTGTTTCCCACCCGCTGTCGTCAGTTCCGGGTAACATGGCTGTTTTTGCCAGCATTTCATCCTCTCTTGCCCATGCAAAACGTCGCGCTTCAAGTCCGATCATCCTGTTCGCATCTGTTACGGGAATTCTGAAATCACCCCACCTGTTATCCATCGTTGGAACAAATCTCACTGTCCACTCCCGCGGCAGTGTTATTTCGCTAACAGAACCCTTCTCCCCGCCAGGAGGATTTACATGTTTTCTACCGGGAGTAAAAACAACTATGTTTGCTTCATAATGTTCCAGCGGCAATTCAACCTGAGTACCTGTGGAAGTTTCTTTAACCACTTTCAGAGGCAGGGTTTTACCTGTCCAGGGGTCCCAGTGTTCTGCTGCTCCTTTTGCCCTGAACTCAACTATTGTACCGGGTTTTGCATCCATTACCATATATACATCCCTGAAGCCGGCTTTGCGATGAAGGGCTCTCACCGTTGACCCTGTGCTTCTGACATCATGGATAAAAGCCTCAGCAAGAGCCTCAACCGTCTGTTGCACATCCGTCATCCGTCTTGTCGCGGAAAACGCCTGGTCATTCATCTTTTCCAGTTCAGGATCTTCGCTGCCTGCCCTGTCCGAAGCTGACGGAAGGGCCCCAATGGAATAAACCCATCCACCGGCTTTTGCAAACTCAACGGCTTTTTCAATACTTTGCCAGCGCACCGCGCTCATATCAGGGAAAACGAGAGCCCGGTATGCTGAACCTGCCTCTTTAACCTTCAGCAGACCATCCTCTGCCACGGCATTCGACAGAGATTCATTGTCGATGAATTCAAAGCTGATACCTTCAGCCATCAGTTCGCGTCCCAGCCCGAAAGCAGTTTCCCTGGCTTTATCTCCGTCCATATCAGCCTCATATGGAGCCACAGGATAAATGACAGCCACATCATTCACAGCATGCCCCTGGCTCAGAAGGTAGGAAAGGCGTTCAAAATATTTCAGGAATGTTCCCATATGTTCCCAGTAAGGCATTCGGAAATGGTAACATGGCGGGGCCCATTCCCAGAAGGAGCCGTAAGTTGTATAATAGAGCCCATGGAGGTTCAGAAGAGTGCATCCGTAAAGGTAGTTCTCACGGGTAGCGTGCATCAGCTGCGCCGGTGTAGCTCCCCAGCCAAGGCTGTGGTATCCTTCCAGCCACACCCTCGGCCGCTGGTAAAGACTGGCAATTGAAGACGAGACTTTACCTTTTATAAGATCAGCCTTCCCTCCCGGGGTATCATGCCCCGGAGCACTGTACCAACGGGTAGCCCTGAAGTAGTCGCCGAACTCAGATGGTTCAAGTCCCCTGCTTTCCGAATCACATCCAAATATCATCCCCCTGCCCTTATGCCATTCATATACCGGCATAAAATAGCGTTCCTCCATCATCGACATTCGTACATCTGCATAATCCATCCTGATTTTTGGAGTGATGTTGCCTACATCTTCCCACATTGCCGGAAGGAAGCGGAAGAGGTCGTATCCCTTACGACTACTGAATTCTTCCGCAAAGTCGTAATTCCAGGCAAACCTTCCTGTCCCGATATGCAATTCATCATTGAAGAAGTAATTCAACCCTTCGGATGACCCTGCCCTGTCTTCAAACTGCTGAAAGAAACCTTTGATCACAGTTTCACCTGATCCTTTCATCAGAGGATTAAGTGTTCCCGGCCGCCTGACAGCCTGATATTCCCATACTTCCCATTCGCCTTCAGGAGGGGACCAATTCAGCTTGTCACCAGCGATAAAATCCTTCAGATCTGTTCCGCCTGTCTGCACCAGGTTTTTACGAACAGGGTATGCGTAAACTGCAATTCTTTCAGGCATAACCGTATATTCGCTTGACTCAGCCCATGAGCTGGTAACCAGCGTTATTGAATCTGAAGCGAGTGTAATGGATATTTTTTTTCCTCCATTAACCCGCCCGTGTATCATTCGTCTGATCTCAAAGGCATTTAATGCCGGATCGTGATAAAAAAGCCTGTAAAAGAGATTTTTTGCTCCCCTCGGCCAGTCAAGAGTATAAGTGCTTAAGCCTATGCCCATACCTTTATCAGCGCACTCACCGGAAATAATAGAGTAGATTTTCCACCATTCCTCAGTGAAAATATAAGGGTAATCCTCATCTGTCAGCCATCCCGGAGTATCAAGATGTGAATAATTGACCTGAACGCCGCTGACGCCCTTTTTATGCAACTCATTGATCTGATAAATAAGTTTTTCCCTGATAAGTGTATCCCCCGTCCACCACCAGAAGGGAACTTCTCCATACCCGGGAGGAGGATTCCTGAATCCTGGCAGAACGTCAAGGTCCGGCGAACGGTCAGGATATCCTGAAGAATAATTTTCACCTGTACAGGAAGAAATGAAAATCAAACAGTATAAAAATGGAGATAATAGTTGCAATCTCATTTTTCAGTCTTTTTGTATTTAAGATCCTTTGATGTTGCCAGAGCTATGACCCTTCCCTGATTACCAACAGCACAATAGTAGTGGTAAACCACTCCGTCATGCTTGATGACCCAGGGTTTGTGGGCATACTCCTGATCCCAGGGTTCGGATGGTTCGACAAGGTGAGGTCCGTTCCATTTTGTCCAGTGGACCAGATCATATGAGCAGGCAAAAGTGTCGAACGCTTCAGGTTTCCAGAAAGCACCAAAATAGAACATTACCCACACATCATCAATCCTTACGATCTGCGGATCACCTGAAATGCCGCTTCCGGCATCTATTACCGGCTCAATACCGTAGCGCTTCCATGCTGTCATATCGTTCGATACGGCCATGCCTATCCTTTCGTAAGTGTTTTCCGTTTTGGCATTATAAAACATTACAAAAGGCCACCCGAGAGTTTTGTCCCTGTCCCATATTATGTTGCTTTTATATTGAGTCAGCTTTTCCCAGTAACGGCAGTCGGGCTGATCGCGTGTCAGCACCGGGCCAGGTAGTCTTTGCCAGGGTACGGGTCTGGTGTGATTTTTTGTCCATGCTATTCCAATAGCCATAGGGTCTGTCTCATAGCCTTCAAGTGCCCCCCCAAGGTACGACATCCAGTAACGGCCTTTATATCTGTGAACTTTTGCGCTCCCGTTCCAGAAATGGTCCTGAAGAGCGATATAGCCTCCCGCCTGCCAGGCATCCCAGTTACTCCCGCCACTGAAAGGAAGAATCTTTCCGAGCGTTTTCCAGTCGATGAGGTTATTGCTCACTGCCAGATGTGTCTCATATCCTTTTTTGTTCATGCATATATAAATCATGTACCAGCATCGTTTATACCTGAAGACGGAGGGGCAGTCGACCGGATTGCCATCTTCTCCCCTCAGAATAATCCCGTATTTATATGGAGTCTTTATTTCCTCATAAACCTTCTGCATAACAGATGAATCAGGATAAGAAAACTCTTTGTTCCTGCTCCCGGGCTGTATTCCTGAACAGCCGGAAAGAACTGATATAACGAACAGTATCCCAATGAGTTTTTTCATCTTAATCCGGAATATTATCACTTCACCAATTTGCCGGCAAGGCTGTAGGTTTTCCCGGGCCTTGTTTTCATAGTGTATTCCCTTCCGTTATAATTTATCCTTAAATCACTTCCTGCAAGTGATTTTATTCTGCATGATTCAAGCATTCCGCTTTTCCATGAAAAGCTGACTTTAAAACCGCCCCTTGCTCTCAGTCCTCTTGCTTCACCATTGCTCCATGCGTCAGGAAGGGCAGGAAGAATATGCAAAACATAGTCTTCACCCTGTCTTAAATGACTTTGGAGCAACATTTCTGCAATGCCTGCTGTCGCTCCGAAGTTTCCATCGATCTGAAAGGGTGGATGGCCACAGAACAGATTGTGGTAGGTTCCTCCTGCATCCGACATGTTTGTCGAGTATTTGTCGATAGGGCGAAGCAGGTTCTTCAACAACTTATATGCGCGATTCCCGTCCCTTAGTCTTGCCCGGAAATTGATCTTCCAAGCCAGAGACCAGCCCGTGCCTGCATCAGTTCTCGCCTCCAGGCTTTTTCTGGCAGCTTCGGCCAGATCCTCGGATTTCTGAGGATCAATCTGATTCCCGGGATGAAGCAAATACAGATGAGATACATGACGGTGAGCCGGTTCAGTTTCAATAAATTCTTCTCTCCATTCCATGATACGGCCATCCGATCCTATCCGGGGCATTGCGAGGTTTTTCAGGGCTGATTCAATTTCAGCCAGAATCGGATCCGTATAATCCAGTACTGTTGATGCTTCAAGCACATTCGTGAACAGCTCATGGATAACTTCCTGATCGTGCGATGGTCCCATGCTGATCTGTGCTATTGAGCCATCTGGGGCTATGAAGGCATTTTCAGGTGATGAGGCAGGGCCCGAAACAAGCATTCCGGTATGAGGATCCTCTACAAGCCAGTCGAGGTAAAACCTGGCCGATCCCAGCATGACAGGAAAAACTCCTTTCAGATATTCCCTGTCAAGGGTAAATGTGTAATGATCCCACAGGTGCTGGCATAACCACCCTCCTGCTCCGGCATGCATGCCCCATCCCGGGTGCTCACCCGGAGATGTGAAACCCCAGACATTGGTAATGGGATGAACACACCATCCGCCAGCTCTGTAATGTATTTCCGCCGTTCTTGTACCCGGCCTGACAAGCGATCCGGTAAGATCAACCAGAGGGCCATAACACTCCTGAAGGTTTGTAACATCAGCAGGCCAGTAGTTCATCTGAACGTTGATATTGGTGTGATAGTCGCAATTCCAGGGAGTCTGGATCTTGTTGGCCCAGATTCCCTGAAGGTTCGCCGGCAGGGAGCCTTCTCTTGATGATGAGATCAGAAGATAACGACCATACTGAAAATAAAGCTCATGAAGACGTGGATCATCAGGATTTTCCAGTCTTCTGTCAGTTGGTATGCTATCCGTTATCCTTTCAGTCAACGACAGGCCAGCCTTACCGTAAAGGGAGCTGTAATCATCGCTGTGTCTCTTCAGCAATTTCCTGAAAGGAATTGAGGATGCGCGATCAAGCTGCTCCAGTGAAGTTACATGAGGATCATCTCCATGATAATCAGGATAATCCAGTTTATAGTCCGTTGATGCTGTCAGAATCAAAGTAACCTCGTCGGCATTTCTGACCTCCAGAATGTTTTCCGGACAGGTAACTTCTCCGCCTTTTGGTATCGCCCTCAGCCTGACCACATATTTCATACCGTCTCCTCCTTTTCCATTATCCATGGCGCCTTTCATTATCAGATGATCACCCCCGGATAAAACTTTGAACCTTTCCGGACGTGTAAGCGAGCTTTTAAAGCTTATTGCCCCTTCTTTATCTGCTGACATGTGCATCACAAGCGCCCTGTCGGGGTAACTTGCAAAAATCTCACGTTTATGGAAGATGCCGTCCTGGCTGTAAGAGATCCTTACCATTCCGTGTTCAAGATCGAGTTCACGGCAGTAATTATCAAACGGAGAATCCTTTCCAAAATCAATCCACAGGTCACCAAGTGTCTGGAAGCAACCGAATGGCACATTTGCTCCGTTTCCATGACCCGAGCCGGCTCCTTTACATATCTGGGTTTTCAGGGTCAGATCAGTAGCTTCCCGGTATCTTCCCTCAAACAGAAGTTCCCTTATTCTGTTTATCGCAGCATAGGAATCAGGATTGTCGTTATCGTCGGGGCTGCCCGACCACAGAGTTTTTTCGTTCAGTTGCAGCCTTTCACGGTTAACGTCTCCAAATATCATAGCTCCAAGAAAGCCATTGCCGACGGGCAGCGCTTTAAGCCATTCAGGGTCATTCTGCCATCCGTCTTTAATATCGGGCACAAGGGAACTGGCCGGCTTGTCGTACCAGATCCTGATATTCTTATCATTCTTTATAACGGGAGTGCAGCAGCAGACCCCCGCCAGTAAAGCTAAAAGGCATACAATCTTTTTCATTCTCCTGTTTCTTCAATCATTATCTTATAGTTACCAAGTATTAACTCTGTGATGTTCCTTCCGTAAGGTGATGCCGACGGCATGAGCACAAAGCCTCTTCCTTCACCCGATGTACCGTCTTTTAAGGTCTGTCTGACAACTTTTCTGAACGAGTCTGAAGGCATGTTTTCAATGTCGGTGATCTCAACATTTCCGAATAACACCAGTTCTTTTCCATATTCACGTCTCACATCTTTAAGGAACACATCGCCATGTGGCGGAGGTTCCACCGGGTCGATGGCATCAGCCCCCATTCTTACAATATGACCAAGCACATTTTTTATCCTGCCGTGTGAATGGATCCTTACAAATCCTCCGGAGGCTTTAATTTGCCTGACCATCGGCCCGGTATATGCGACCACATATTCATCAAATAGAGAGGGAGGAAGGAACGGCTCTGTAACATATTCCGGACCATAAATCCGCCACAGCCGCCCGGGAAAATCTCTGGCAACCTTTTCTGTCCGCCTGTAAAGATACCGTGAGTGTTTTTCCAGCAAGGGGTGCAACAATTTATTCTCGGTCATTGCGAAAAGCGTAAAAGCCTCCAGACTGAACAACGATGCCGAAGCACAAACAGGATCCTCCGTATCGACCATTACTATTCCGCTATCTCCCAATGCTTTTTCCTGATCTTCAAGATATTGGATATTAATGTCTTCTTCAAAAAGCTCATCCGGCAGTTCAAGAAATAATTTCACTTCCTCCCTGCTTTTGAGAAGTGGTTCAATTATCCAGACTGTATCAACATCCCTGTCTCGGCGTGTGAGAGTTGTTAATTCCCTGTTTCCTATCCTGTATGCCAGGCGCGTGAAACGGCTGTTGCCCTGCTCCCACACTTTCTCTTCTATAAACTGCCTTCGTGCCTCTGGCCCTGCTCTGTCAGCCCATGAAAGATGAGACTGTGCCCTTACCGGACTTACCATCCTTATTATGTCGGTATGGTCCCCAGCCAGTTTTAGTAACGGTCTCCATGAAGCTGAGTTGTATATATTGAATTTATCCGGGTCGCCGGGATTTACAGGAAATCCCCCTATTTCGTAAAAGCTTACTGCCGGACGGTCAACTGTTTCTCCTCTGAGGGTTGCCATCAAACGTTCTCGTCTCGTCATTTATTTATCCTTTACGAATTCCTGCCTGAGGTACAATAATGATTACGGAATTCCTGTCCGGCATACTGCACTCTCCCGCACAAGTTAACACAAAAAAGCAAACGACAGAATTATTAAGTGTCGCGGGGTGAAAATTTCTGGTACTTATCCTTTTCTTTTTATAGTTGGAGGTTTGCTGTTCTCACGTTTCAGTTTTCAGCTTACATCCAAAGGTTTTCTGACAACGTATGACCAGATCAGCATGAAAGTCGGTTTCCAGATAATCCTTGCAAAAAGCTGTGTTACCAATAAAAATTAATATCCGTTAATGTAACATTCAGGCCGATATTATATGTGCGTTTGCCTATATGAATCATGAAATCTCCGCCCACATAAAGAAATCCATGTTCTCGATGACAGGAGCCGGCTGATGTTCTTTTGACAAGTTTCGAAGAATATTCCTTTTACGGGCATGAACGGATGGAAAGTTGTTAATAAATTATTCGATTTTGCCAGCCTGATTACACTTTCTTTGATCCTCTAATTGTTAAATTTGCCCCACCCGGCACGCTGTGATGATTAAATCAATTGCTTACAAATATCTTGATGATCTGAATGAAGCTCAGAAACAGGCTGTTATCAACTGTGACGGTCCGGCGCTCGTAATCGCGGGCGCAGGTGCCGGAAAGACAAGGGTTCTGACGTACCGCATAGTGCATCTGCTCAGCAGAGGGATTAATGCAAATAATATCCTTGCCCTGACATTCACAAACAAGGCGGCAAGGGAAATGAAGGACAGGATCACCTCAATCATAGGCTACGAGAGTTCAAGATATCTGTGGATGGGTACATTTCATTCGATCTTTGCAAAGATACTCAGGATTGAAGGGAATAAACTCGGCTACAAACCGAATTATACAATTTATGACACTACTGATTCAAAAAGTCTTATCCGGGCAATAATCAGGGAACTGAATCTTGATGACAACATTTACAAACCCGGTGTGATCGCGGCCAGAATATCTTCAGCCAAGAACAACCTTATCACTGCAAACATGTATGCTGCCGACGCGGCCACATATGAGTACGATAAAGCCAGCCGTATGCCCCTTATGGCTGAAATATACAGAAATTATGCGTCGAGATGCTACAGGGCCAATGCCATGGATTTTGATGACCTGCTTCTGAATACCAATATTCTTTTCCGTGATTTTCCGGATATTCTTGAAAAATACCAGCAAAAATTAAATTACATTCTTGTAGATGAATATCAGGACACAAATTATGCGCAGTATCTGATTGTTAAAAAGCTTGCTGCAGTCAGCCGGAATATTTGTGTTGTAGGAGATGATGCCCAGAGCATTTATTCTTTCCGCGGAGCCAGGATTGAAAATATCCTTGAATTCAGCAATGACTACCCCGGTTGCAGGCTCTTTAAGCTTGAACAGAACTACAGATCGACCCAGACTATAGTAAACGCTGCGAATACAATCATTGCAAACAACGAAGGACAGATTCAGAAGAAAGTTTTCTCAACTAATGAGAACGGCGACAAAATACAGGTCATTCAGGCCATGACAGATACCGAAGAGGGATTTCTGATCTCCTCTGATATTTTTGACAGAAGATATTCACAGCAGCTTAACTGGTCTGATTTTGCAATCCTTTACAGAACCAATGCGCAATCGAGGATCTTTGAAGAGACCCTTCGCCGGAAAAATATACCCTACAGGATCTACGGAGGTCTGTCGTTCTATGAGAGAAAAGAAATAAAGGACATCCTTGCCTGGTTCAGGATTGTTGCCAACCACGAAGATGAAGAAGCGCTGAAGAGGACCATAAACTATCCAAAAAGGGGCATAGGAGATACAACGGTGCAGAAAATATTTCAACTCTCTGCAATTTCAGGTCAGACGCCGTGGAAAATAATTTCAGAACAATCAAACCAGCAGGGATTTTTTAACTCCGGCACAATAAGAAAAATATCGTGCTATACTGATCTTGTGAAAACCCTGGCAACAGATACTGACATTGCCGATTCCTATTCCAAAGCACGGGAAATAGCCATGGCATCGGGTATTTTGAAGGAGCTGCGCGAAGGAAGATCACCCGAAGAAGTAAGCCGTTACGAGAACCTTGAAGAACTTCTCAACGGCATTAAGATTTTTACTGAATCAGCAGTAACCAACGGAGATCCTGCCGGTCTTGAAGCTTATATGGCCAATGTTGCCCTTCTCACCGACCAGGATAATGAAAAGGAAGAGAACCGTGATAAAGTTACATTAATGACCATGCACTCTGCTAAAGGACTTGAGTTCAGCCATGTGTATATTGCCGGCATGGAGGATACCCTGTTCCCTTCGCCTCTTTCTGCAGGAAATCCACGTGAACTGGAGGAAGAGAGACGACTCTTCTATGTGGCCCTTACAAGAGCTGAAAAGCTTGCAACATTAAGCTATGCATTGAACAGGTATAAGTGGGGGAACCTTGAAAGAAGCAATCCCAGCAGATTCCTCAGGGAGATTGATAATAAGCTTCTCTGCTTTCCCCAGACAGGAGGCAAACCTTTCAACGGAAAACAGGCAGACCATAAAAGTACTGCCTTCCATGAAGAACGGAAAACTTACATCCGTCCTGATAGGCTAAGAAGACTAACAGATAAAGATAAAAGTTTCAGCCCTGCTTCCGAAAGGACTTATGATACCGAATTCTTGGAAGGCGACACAGTGCTTCATGAAAGATTCGGCACAGGAACAATAATAACCATCGAGGGAAATCCTCCAAATACCACGGCTCTGGTGGAATTTGAAAATGAAGGAAAGAAAAAACTGCTGTTGCGGTTTGCCAGGCTAAGTAAACTTTAAAAACTATTTACTTTCTATTTCCGTCCCGCCTGGTTGAAGTTCACCTGCCTTAACGAATAACCTGCAGTGGATATTGAATGACTGATATTTTTCTTAATCTCTTTGGTTTCGGATTTCATCACCAGTTCGTTCTTTTCATTGTATGATTCCATTGCAAGCACTATTCCCCCGTCCAGATCTGAATGGCCATAGTAAGCCGGGAGGCCGGCCTTCGACCATGTTCGCCTGTCGGCATTAAGACTGACATCCTTTGTAACCCATAACTTCCCATAATCCTTGCTCTCATTATCCTTGTACAAATATTCATCGCATCTGTACCCGGCTATCATTTTGGTATTACCGGTTTTTGTAATTGTAACCATGTCAGGGTTTTCTGCCGCCTGATATTCCGTCGATCCCTCTTCCGGCACCGGAGATATTATGCCCATTTTCATGGAACCCATGTCGTTGAGTATCAGTATGCATTTATTGAGACCATCAAAGACCATTGACGTAAATACAGGCGCAACCCCTTCATCAGTCTCAACGATCATTTTTGATTCAAAACCTGCTGTAGGACTTGAGTCTCCAAAATATATGTGATAGTCCATTTTCACAACATCTTTTTTGTCATATATCTCTGTCTGCATGTAGATACTGTTACTGAATGAGTATTTCTCATCATACTTAAGGGTAACCTTGCCGCCCATAAGGCCACCGATATTTATTCCCCTTCTCTCCCTGGCCTGGGTTTCATCCTGATCAGAACGGTTTTCAGCTTCATCCTCTCTGGCATCTTCAGCATCCTGTACTCTTTTGTCAACAGCGGAGTCAATTTTATCTTCGACCTGTTTATTTATGGCTTTATTTATTCTGCTTCTCAGAACGCTCCCAACCTGTGCGTTCAATGGAACGGATGACATAAGGATGATGTTAAGCATTAAAAATACAATTCCCGGTTTCATGATAGTTAAGTTTATAGTCCGGAAACAAATTTATAAACTTTTGGCATATTTTCTTCCGTTATTTTCTTTGCATATAAAAAGAAATTCCCGCTTATCGGGCACATTGAGTCAACATGCATTAAATAAGCGGGAATTAAGATTCCTTATACATGAATATTCATCATTCAGCTGCAATTTCTGCAGGTTTCTCCTTCTCATTCAGCACCGACTGGTAAAGGGTTGCAAATGAGCTTGATATCCAGATTATTGCAGGAAATACTCCTACTACTGCGAGGATCAGTCCGAAAATCAGTATAAAGAATGATACAAATCCCATAAAGAATATGGTCCAGCCATGACCTTTTGTCAGCTTCCAGCTAAGCTCGACAGCTTCTATGGGATCAAGCTTTTTATCCATCACTATATAGGCAGTGAAAGCAAGGCGGCAGCTTATTATTATACCGGGGACAATCAGGGCAAACAATCCCAGAACGATCAGTGCAACAACCAGCAGGTTGGCCAGGATGATATGCAGGTAATTCTCCCAGAATCCTTTGATCAACAGTTCAAAGTCAGGTTTCATCTTCCTCACTGCCTGAACAAAGATCATTTTACCGCCATATTTGACAACAGGTCTCACCAGAAAGGTGTAAAGCAGTGACAAAAATGCAACGAATGACGCCAGAATACCAAGAGATGCCATACCAAAAAATTTATGCCAGTGGCCGTCCATGGCCCATTCCCATGGTCCGCCGTTAAAGTCTGATGCGTCAAAACTATAGTGGAATTTTAGCGGAATCGCCAAAATCGCAAGAACTATGACAACCAGAAATAACCTCAGAAAATTATCAAGCATGACTTTCCACCCCGTTCCGAAACTGTTTCCGAATGTCGGGATCAAATTGTAATTACTTTGTGATGTTTCCATAATTAGGATTTTAAATTAATACCATTAATGATTTCCTTGCCAAATTTAAACTATGCTAATTTTTCAGAATCAATACCATAGTAGTGATTTTTAAAAATCCTACTTAAGTTACATTACCAATACTTTAGTATTGCCCGTATTATTCATTCGTTTCACCGTTTTTAATACCTTTATGAAATGTTAACGTTACTGACCTATCTTATTTTTATTATATCTGTGGCCCTTTCTGCAGCAGGTATCATTCTTTCATCCCGGCTCCGGAACAGATATCAGTCAGAAATCTTTTCAAGTCTCCTGTATTTTCAGGCTTTCATTTACACGTTCGGATTCTACGGTATCTGGTCTCAGGCAGCTATCAGAACTTTTCTGCCTGCCTTTATTTCTCCCGAACTGATTATCAGATTTTCAAATATAGCCCTGCTTCTCGGATTGCCTTTCCTGATATTTGCATGGCTGATGCTTATGAATTTTTCATCCGGCCTTTCCGGACGGAAGACCGGGAAGTGGTTTATTGCCGCCTTTCTTCTGCTGAATTTCACGGTGCTTGTGATCATCGGTTACTATATTACAGGATCCAATAAATTAAACACTTCCCAGGTCATAAAAAAATACTATATCATAATGAATCTGGTGCATTTTTTTATGGCTTCATATCTTATCCATCTTCCCCTCAAAGGCCGTTCTCCCGTGAGTGATACCCACAGACGGATCATTTCCGCCTCAATTTTTGCATTGATGCTTGTTCAGGTAGCCCTGCTGATGTTCTACAGCACCCAGAACTGGCTGGCAATTCTGTTTTTATTGGTATTCTTCCTCGGCAATACCTTTCTTCCGGTCTATTTCAGTTACTTTTCCGCGTACCCAGCTTTTATTCCAAGCCCTGAGAAGGATATTACTTTCGAGGAATTCTGCAGGAAGTATGAAGTTTCGCCCCGTGAATCAGATATAATAAGGGAAATATGCAACGGACTGAGCAACAAAGAGATATCAAAGAAGCTTTTTATCAGCCTTCAGACGGTCAAGGATCATACCCATCGAATATACATCAAGACAAATGTCAGGAGCAGGGTACAGCTGATTAATCTGGTAAATGAGATAACCGGAAAGTAGAATCTGTTCCGCAGATCCCGTACAACAGTTTTTCATTCCCTGAATTTCAGAAAAACAAGAAGAGGCCCGCCTTTAAACCTTAGTTTAAAGTGACTGCCGGTTGCTTCATTTAACGTTGCCCGCCACCAGTTATTGAGTTTTGTTCTTCGAAGAGTGTATCTTAATCCGGATGATGATATCTCAGTGTCAGGGTCAATTGAAAATACGGAAACCTGCTGACCCGGAAAAGAATCAATTTTACTGCTTTCAAGAAGCGGGAGTATAATTCCGGTATCGGTTACCATGATTGCCCTGACATCTCTGACATATTCGGCGAGAAGCGAAATATTGCCAACAGTATGATCTTCCCTCTTTCCTGTAGCCCCCAGTATCACAATATCCTTATAATTTCTGTTAAGACACCACTTTACGGCCTTCGTCAGATCGTTTGTCTCCTGCTCCCTGTCTTTGTAGAGCCTGTCTGAGTACCTTTCTTCGATCTCTTTTCCTATTGAATCCAGGTCGCCTATAATAGCATGGGGTTCCAGCCCGAATTCAATAAGTTTGTTGACACTGCCGTCGCAGCATATGATACGCTCACAATTCCTGAGATATCCCAGTGGGATTTCATGTTCGGGGAAACTTCCGTCAGCAAGTATTACAGTCATTACTATCGTACCGGTTATAATAAAATTCTATCTTTCTGTACTCACTTTGTCCAAAAATGAATCATTCGCAATAGCAGATTCGGTCGTAATTCCTTTCTTCCATTCAATCAGACCAGCAAATGACATAATTAAATATACAAAATAAAGGACCATTGTGGGATAAAGCCCCCTGCTTGTAAAAAGTATTACTGATACTGCATTTGCAATGATCCAGAGATACCAGTGTTCATAAATCTTTCTGGCAAGCATCCAGGTTGCAATTACTGACAGCGAAGTAATGAATGAATCCCATCCCGGCACAGGGGAATCGGTAAAATTTGACAAGATGAACCATATTCCTGAATGCAGCGCAATGAAAACAGCAGCAAGTATCACTCCTGTCGGGGTTTTCAGCCTGGTAACCTTCAGTCCGCCGGTATTTTCTGCATCCCGGCCTGGTTCCTTTTGGCTGTACTCTTCCGTGCCTGTTGTATTATTCTTTCCGGCTGCTGTGCCTTTGAGCCACCAGTACCAACCCAGAATGCTTATTATCAGATAATAACCCTGCAGGCTCATATCGGCATAAAGCTTGCCGGAAAAGAATACTTCCAGATACACCGCGGAGGTAATTATCCCTACCGGCCACAGCCAGACCTTCTGCCTTATTTCAAGGAATACATATATTATGCCGGCTGCGGCTCCAAAAATCTCGATCCAGTTATCTGTAATCCAGTCCATTTCCCTTGTGTCAATTTTCAGAACCTGAGTCCCAGTCTGACCATAAAATTTATTCCGGCCTGGGGAAAGTAATAAGCCCACGTTTTTTCAGTTCCGTCCTCGAACCAGTTGCCTCCGTAAGCATTGCTTTCATAGGAAACATTGAAAATATTATTCACAAAGATCTGGAATTCTGAATTCCTGATCTTTCCCCAAAGATCTCCGAAATCAACCCTGACATTATTGACAAGATACGGATCAAGTTTTCTGTTCATGTTCATAGTGTTGTCAAAATACTGCCTGCCGACGTATTTTGTTATCACATGGAAAGAAATGTTCCGGCGCAGATTAAAATACAGATCGCTTCCGGATATGATTCGGGGTGAATAGGCGATATCGACTGATCCCAGATATCTGCTTTTGTATTCCTGTGACCAGTCGGTTGTATTGTAGTCAACATAGTGTTCGGTAAAATCAAGTATCCTGTTCCTGCTCAGAGTAATGTTGCCATTCCAGCCTGCATATTCTGAAAGTATAAATCCGCCTGCCAGTTCAATTCCCGTTCTGTAACTTCTTTTCACATTGGTCTGTATGGGATATCCGACCTTACTGATTTCACCTGTGGGGACAAGCTGATCGCGATATATCATGCTGAAAATGTTTGCGGACAAAATGAATTTACCTCTTGCCAGCTTGTACCCGATCTCTGTATCATATAATCTTTCGGGTTTTGGTGTTGCGGTCTGATCCCCGGCTGCTTCCTTGAAATCGGTTCTCGACGGTTCTCTTCCGGCAACCGAAAATGAGACAAATGCTTCCTGCCCTGAACCGACATTCAGAAAAATGCCTGCTTTCGGATTAAGGAAACTGAACCGGTGATCTTGTCCGATATCTCTCAGGTCGTCGTCATAACCGGTTATTTTATAATTTATATGCCTGTACTGCAGGTCGCCGAACAGGGAAATTAAATCTGACAATGTGTAGTTGACCTTTGTATAAACGCTGATCTCCCCTTTAAGGCCATTATTAAAATACCATTGATGATCAATATCAGTACTGCCGGCATATCTCATCCAGATTATCCTTCCGTAGTGATCGCCTGAATAACGGTTCATACCTCCTCCGGCAGATGCTTCAAGTCTTTTTTTATTGTAACGGAGCGACCACACCAGTCCATAAAAATCGTTTGACATCCATTTTCTTCGCACAAGGTCAGTTTCAGTTATGTGAACTCCGTCAGGGTCAATCACGGGCAACCCGTAATCCGCCAGTTTCCTGTCTTCCCTGAATTCCTCGTAATATCCTTTACCTCTTGTATAGTGCAATGCTGCATGCGTCATTAAATCGTTTGTCAATTTAAGATTATAGACAAGCTGGTAATGGTTCTGAACATAATTGTCGCTTTCATTATCATAATATTTCACCTGTCCGTCCTCACCGGTGTATTCCCCTGCCGGATTGTACCTGCGGTTTATCTCAAGCATTTCTGCAGGCACTCCCCACCAGCCAATTCCCGTGTGCTCTTCACCCAGAAGCACGTTTGCTTTCAGCATTGACCGGCCGCTCCTGTAGATACCGGTTATATGCGAGGACCTGTGCCGTGATCCTGTTCTCTCGATGAATCCGTCGCTTTTAATGCCGGAGTAACGCATCTGAAAGGCGAATTTTTCTTTCATCAGGCCTGTACCTGCGGCAAGGCTGTTTTTAAATGTTAAAAACGAACCCGCTGATGAATTGATTTCGGCAAATGGTTCATTATCGATGCCCTTTGTCTGAATATTTATGGATGCCCCGAATGCGCCTGCCCCATTTGAGGATGTTCCGACTCCTCGCTGGATCTGTATGTTGTCGACTGATGAAGCCAGATCCGGGAGATCAACCCAGAAAACCTGCTGGGATTCGGCATCGTTAAGTGGGATACCGTCTATTGTAACATTAATCCTGCTTGCGTCTGTTCCTCTTATCCTCAGACTTGTATAACCAACTCCGTTGCCTGATTCCGATGTTTCCACCAGTGAAGGTGTAAGGCTCAGAATATATGGCAAATCATGACCCGGATTAAGCTTTTGGATCGTTTCACTGCCCAGGTTGGTAAATGCCAGGGGAGTTCTGTTTCCTGCTCTTGTTGCGTTTATTATGACTTCACCTGTTACAACCTCTTTGCCGGTCATGACAACATCCAGAAAAGCCTCCCCTATCAGTCCCACTTCAAAGGTCTGCGTCTCATATCCGATAAAGGAAACGATCACCGAACAGCTTCCGTCAGTCAGGTTACCTATTATAAATGAACCGTCTGATCCTGAATGTGCACCCAGGAAAGTGCCGGCAATGGAAATGCTGGCTCCTGGAAGGGGATTGCCTTCACTGTCAGTGACCCTCCCTTTTATTACCGATCCCTGCTCTCCAGCCGCGAAAGTGCCCGACAGAAAAGAAAACCATGTAATTAATAAGATACATATTTTTTTTCTCATTTCCAATAAATAATGATAAAACCAATATCAGTTGAATGAGGTCTTATGTACGGCCGGATGATTTTATACTCTTACTTCCCTACGCCGGCATTATCCGGATCAGGTTCAAGGGTGTGATCTCAGCCCGTAATATTAAGGCACCCCATTTCTTGATACTGCAAAATTAATAAATTTTTGCAGATAAAGTCTTTTTTTCATTGAACTACCTTTATTGTATTCTATGAATACGGCAGAATACCGGAAAGAATGAAAAATATATGCTTGCCCATCAGCAAAAATCCGGGAAATGAATTTCTGCATGACCTCAGCAGACAATGTTGCGAATGAGAACAATAAGATGTCTGTGCAGAAATAGTTATATGCCAGTCTATTTTTTTTCTTAAATTTGGCCCCTCTAACCTTCTTAATGATGAAGACTCTTCCTGAAAAGCTTAATTACAAAGGGCAGAAGCGGATCGCAATTATTAACTCTCCTCAGGGTTTGGTTGAAAATGCTTTCCTGGAATATAAAGATATGGTCATTGACAGTGAAATAGATCAGCGATATCCCTATCAGTTTATGATGCTTTTTGTCAGGAGTATTTCAGATGTCAGGGAATTGGTCCCCCTGGCCCTTCATAACCTGTCTGCAGATGGTGTGTTGTGGTTTTGCTACCCAAAAAAAAGTTCCGGGAAATTTAAATCGGATTTGGAAAGGGACCACGGATGGAAGCCTTTGAATGATGCCGGTTTTTATTGTATCCGCATCGTCTCAATTGACCAGGACTGGTCAGCTTTAAGATTCAGAAACATCAAAAACATCAGGTCGACGTCCGGAAGATACCCTTCTGCCGGGAAATAGTGTATATAGCCGGTGCAAGGTTCTGAAGGCAATTATGTACAGTAACCCCGGCTTTTTATTCTTCAGGCTGTTTTTAATAAAATTTAAAATCCGTAATATGAAAAAGTCACTTAAAAGAAGGTTTTTTCCTGTTCTGTTTTCAGCAGTCATATTCTTTCTTATTGTCGGCTGTGCCAGGAACGAGGTTGTTGATGCATGCCTGACAGGTCACAAGTACGGCTTCTTCGGAGGATTGTGGCATGGGTTCATAGCGCCTTTCGATTTTATAGGTATGCTTTTTAATAATGAGATCACGATGTATGCACAGAACAATAACGGAGGGTTTTACGCATTGGGATTCCTCATTGGAAGCGGGGGATGGGGCTTCCTGGGAAGCAAAAGCATTCGCAGGGTGCGCAATGCCAGAATAGAATATAATGCTCAGAAGTTCGATGATGCAGAAATAGTTGAATGATTAAACATGGAATAAATCAGATGAATGGCAAAGATCATTTTCCGTTTTTCGTCGCCCTTGCTTTACTTGCAATGGCTGCTCTTTCAGGATCAGGATGTTCGGGCGTGAATAAACTTCACGGGGGTATGTCAGAAAAAAATCCCGACTGGAGAAATCTCTATTATTTTCATGCTGATGACAGTCTGTGGATAGTTAAGCCACTTCCGGCTGCTGGCAACATCTTTACCGGAGCCGTGTACAATGCTGAGGATGTTGTTAAGCTGCGTAACGTTCACATATACGCATCACCGCTATCATCGGTTACAATCGCAGATCAGGTCCTCACAGTACCCATGGATAATATCGTAAAGGTTGAGAATCACAAAATAAGTGCGGGTATGATTCTCGGCTCAGTCGGTCTCCTGGCCCTACTCTTTATGGTCCCTGTCTTTCTTTAAGGGTACTGATCTTCTGGAGAGAAGATCCTTGTTAAAACCAGTTAAAAGTCAATACTGTTATTTGATGTCCTGTCTTCCACGGTATTGTACATGATCTTTCCTTACTCATCCTGTAAAATACGGAAGTCTTGTGATGTCAGGATCAAAATCCAATTTCTTTTCAATCTCAGCGGCTTTTGTTTCAGAAATCAGCGGTTCCCTGCCTACCTCTACGCATGATTCAAGCGGTGAAAATCCATCCATCCCCACATTTGCGACAGAAACGGGCAGACTCAGTACATATCTCAGCAGATCATCCCCTGATACATTTCCTATCAGGGCATTCTGACCCATGACCTTTATTGCTATAATCCCGATATCCCTTTCTGAAACAAGAGGCAGAAGACCATCTTCGTTACCATTGTACCTTGAGGCATTGATAACACACATTACTGCGTCAATGTCAAATTCCCTGAATGATTTCTGCGATGCTTCGTTCCATTTATGGAAGGAGAATCCTATGTTTTTAACAACCCCCTCGTCTTTAAGTTTTAAGAACGCTTTGTATCCACCTTCCGGGCCTGCAAGGGTTTCAAAATCTTCAGTTTTATCGATGGCGTGCATACAATACAGGTCCAGGTAATCAGTCTTTAATGAGGTCAGGGACCTTTCAATATCCCTCAACACACCATCGTATGTCCGTTCTCCCGTTTTTGAGTTAAGAAATATCCGGTTTCTGTATTTTGGCGTCAGGAATTTCCCATAGCGTTCTTCGGCAAGACCATTGCCGTAGGATCTTGCAGCATCAAAATAGGTAATGCCTAGCTTAATTGCATGATCAATGTGCTTCTGCAGTATTTCATTGGTTGCCACCCAGTTGCAGTACCGGGATCCGGCTCCAAAACCGATGCATGAAATCGTTCTGTTTGTCCGGCCCAGCCTCCGTAAAGGAAGCTCGTCGCTACCGGCAACCCGGCCGGAAGCCGTACTGCATGACCCTGTCAATGGTAAAATCACAGCCGGGGCAGATGCTGCAGCCGTCTTAAGAAATTTTCGTCGTGTGTAATGAGATTTCATTTTGTTACTTTTTAATGTACCATTTATATACCTCCTGCCATCGAACCGGATACGGTCGGTCACTAAATAACTGAATAAATATAATTATTTGTTTTTATCCAATAGTATCATAATCAGGCACACTTAACGAATTTACTTCCTGTTTAAAAGCTTAACGGGCGGTGATGTCATCAGATTTCACCGGTCTCTCAGCAGCTTATCAGCAGCCAGCACGCAAAAAATATAAGAAGCTGCTCCGGGCATGACGTATTCCGACTGTTGCCAAAGATATGGAGTTGTTTCTTTTAATTCCGGAAAATCCGGTCTTATCAGAGCTGTTCCTGAAACCATGCCTCCCGGAATGTATGACTCAAGATGCCTGTAAACGCCGAATGCATTTGTTATTGAGTGGGCTCCCACCCCTGAAACAAGCGAAGTATTTGAGCCGGGATGACATCCCAGAACATAGTTAACCACCCTCAGAACAAGTTCCCTGTCAAAAAGATCAGGATATTGCATTACAAGGAAATAGTGTTCAAGAGCGTACTTCTGTATATCCCATCCAACCCCCCATATTGCTGGCCTCCATGGAACGCCAAAAGGATTAAGGGCGAGAGTTGAGTCAAGACTTTCCTTATATGACCTCAGATCCTCCGCAAACCCAGTTTTGAAATTCTCATTGTTTATCCTGTCTGTGATGCGTGCCACACACCAGGCTGAATTTCTCATATTTTTCCGTATATCCGGAAGAAGCTCTGTCATATGCAAGGCATATTTATCTTCACCTGTGGTATAAAGAAGCTCCGAGGTAGCTATAATCTCCTGCACTTTTGCGTTTCCCGGAACATAGGCATTGCGCTGTGAAACGGGTTCGTGGGTCTGCTCATAATCCCAGGCTTTTCTTGCCGTTGCCAGGCATTCTTCGGCAAGATTTTCATCATATCCTCTGAGCGAACGGCTGGCTGCCGCCAGGGCTGCTGATACCATATACTCGAGTCCGGTATCTTTATTTGTAAACACCCATCTCTCGTCGTTGATACCCGAGTGAGTGAGTGTTCTCTGACCCGGTTTCAATCGCGGATCGTAAAAAAGCTGATCTGTTTGCGAGGCCCAGTCACCTGTTATATTGCGTCCTTCCCGGTTTGCAATTATCCCGGCAAAACTGTGACCTGCTGCCCGGTAACCCGATAACAGGTTTATTGCGCCATGTTTTATCTGCTGAACAAAATCAGGAATGCCGTCGGGTCTGTTCATTTCAACGCGCAACTCTTCAAAATTAACCGACGTCTGGTCTGTCTGCTCACTGCAGATCTCATTGGCCAGTACCAGGAAATGGGTGGTAGCTGCCTGTGAGCCGGCAGCAAGGTCATCATCACCTGCATCATGCCAACCTCCCCTGTTAAGGTAAGGGACGGTGGTCATGGGTTTATAGTTCGTTTCGGCTTCCTTGTATTGCCTGTACCCGTCTACATGCTCTATGTCGAGCGGGGCCTGGAGGGCATCATCGAGGTGGCAGGCACCATGCCAGATCGATGATCCATCCCTGACCAGAATATGGCACATCTGGACCGGAAAATATCCCTCGAGGGCAGGCTGCCATACTCCCTTTCTGAAAACATTCTCATCTATTGAAAAAACGTTCGATCGCTGCCTGCCATAACTCACATAGTACATTCCAGGGTCTTCTACCCGCGAAAAATCAAAGATTGCATATTCATATCGCAGAAATTTTCCCCATCGTTGAGGTACTGCCGAAGATACTTCTGTTACACCCCCGTCATCGGTAACTTTCAGCAAAGATGCCTTTTCAGGTTTACCAGTGCCCGGATCAAGCTCAATTATTGCCTGCTTTGCCTGTTCAGGGTGATATCCCACCTGTGAGACTGCTATGACAGGATCTCTGGTCCAGCCTTTTATGACATTCGGTTTAATATGCCACTCCACTGCACCTTCGGTAGTTCCGGCAGGTATGACTGACCTGGCCATTATCCACCCGCCTTTGCTTGTCTCGCGCCCGTCAGCCAGGATTATGTCGCCGCCAAGGCTTTCGATTGATATTTTCCTCAGGGGTTCCTCTCCGGCCAGTGTCAGCAGCCTTCCCCGCCCCATTATCTCACCTCTTAATGTCCCTCCCTCATCCCTGTAGACTGACCTGAGTGCCATTCTCGGAATGATTCCGAATGTTTCACCTATCCGGAAACTTTTACCGTAAAAGAGTGGAGGGTAAATCTCCATTTCAAAGGTGAGCTTATTCTCCCAGTCTGACGGTATGGGTTTTTCCAGATCAACTATCAGACGAAAATCATTATCATCCGGAATGATTCTCACAGAATAGCTGAAATCAAAATCTTCATACCTGACCAGTACACTTATTTCACCTGTAGTTTTGCTGACAGTACGTTCGGCCCGGTCGGGATTAGGAATACGGCGTCCTTCAACCGGCTGCATCCTGATAAACCCGTTGGTTGCGATACGCTCCTCATGATGGATAATCTCAATCCCTCCCTGATGTCCTGTAGTATAGTAATTGTGAAAAGCCAGAACGGAGAGTCCTGGTTTTTCAAGATATTCCAGATCATTGACTGACAGTTTCCGGTCAGGTGACTGCTGGCTGCATGCGCTTATCAACACCAATATGGAAGCAAGGATGCAAATTGTTGAAAAAAGATTTTTCTTGTACATGATAATATTCTGTTAAATAATCATTTCATCCATTGAGAAGATTATCGGCTGCAAGTATGCAGAAGATATAAGTCGCTGCACCCGGCATCACATATTCTGTCTGTTGCCACAGATAAGGATAAGGTACTTTCAGTTCCGGGAAATCAGGTCTTATAAGAGCGGTACCTGCGGCCATGCCTCCCGGTATGTATGACCACCAGTGCATGTTAAACCCGTAAGCCGGGATAAGTGACCGGGCGCCGACAGCTGACACAAATGATGTGTTTGAGCCGGGATGAGATCCCAGAACATAATTAACAACACGGCAAACATTCTCTCTGTCAAAAAGTTCTGGAAAAGCCCTGTTCAGATAATATTGTCCTACGGCATATTTTTGTATATCCCATCCTATTCCCCATATTCTCGGCTGCCAGGGCACTCCGAACGGATTAGATGCAAGTGTTGAATCAAGGACTGTTTTGTAGTTTTGCAGTGTCTCCCTGAGTCCTGTCCTGAAATCTTCATCGTCCACCATATTTATGGCACGGGCTGCGGACCATCCAACTTCTCCGGGAGCTTCCCTGATAACGGGAAGTAATCCGACAAGTCTATCCCGGAACCGCCCTTCTCCGGTAGTAATCAATAGCTCGCAGGTGGCATGAACTTCCTGCGATTTATGATTTCGGGGCACATATGCATTTGGCTGGATAACCGGATCATGGGTCTGTTCATACTCCCATGCCCTGATGGCTGTTGCAAGGCATTCATCGGCAAGCTTGTCGTTATAGCCCCTGAGCAGGCGGCTTGCTGCCGTCAGTGCTGTAATAACCTGATACTCAAGTCCGGTATCCTTGTTTGTCACTGCCCAGCGATCGTCGTCCTTACCCGAACGATTCCCTCTTATTTCGTCAGGCTTTAATGATGGATCATAAATTAACTGGTCAGATACAGAGGCTACGTCGCCCAGAAACCTGCGTCCCTCAAAAGTTTCAATGATCCCAACATAGGAATGGCCTGAAGCACGATACCCGGAAAGCAGATTGATTACACCGTGTTCAATCTGTTGTTGAAGATCAGGGATGCCGTCGGGGCTTCTCAGCTGCACATATAATTGATCCTGCTTAACGGTGGTCTGATCCACACTTATGTCAAAAGCTTCCCCTGCCAGGGCAAGAAATAATGTTGTCTGGGCCTGTGAGCCGGCTGCAAGGTCATTATCACCTGCATCGTGCCAACCGCCACGGTTAAGTCCGGGGATATGATCGTCAGGTTTATAACTGGTTTCAGTGGTTGCATAAGTACGATATCCGTCGGGTAAGGTGGTTGAAAGCGGAGCCTGGCGTGCGTCGTCAAGGTGGCATGCCCCATGCCAGACACGCGACCGGTCCCGGACCCGCATATGACACATCTGCACGGGAAAATATATTTCAAGTGTTGGCTGCCACACCTTCTGGCTGTACACATCATTGCTAATGGCAAACGGCTCTGTAACCTGCTTTCCGTAAGAAAGGGTATATAGTCCGGGCTCACGGATATCTGAAAAATCAAAAACGGCATATTTATATCTCAGAAATGACCCCCACTCCCCGGGTATTGCCGATTTTACTTCATTAATTGTTCCGTCCTGCCCGATCCTTTTTAGAACAGCCTGTTCAGGTTTCCCTGATAAAGCGTCGAGCTCGATGAAGGCCTTTTTTACCTGCTCCGGATGATAGCCCACCTGTGAAATGCTTATCACCGGATCACGGAGCCAGCCGGATACAATATCGGGAGTAATGATCCATTCCATTGCTCCCCCGGTAACTCCGCCGGGAATATCGGAACTTACGACGAGCCATCCTCCCAATGAACTGTTACGGTCATCAATAAGAGAGAGTTCTCCGTTTACCTGCTCAATCTGCAATCTGCACACAGGATCCTCAGGCGCAAGGATAAGCTTTTTCCCCTTTGCCAGGGGCGCAGGTTTAAACCCGTCTCCCGCTCCGGCAATCATGGGATCGAGACCTTCAGCCGGTATCAGCCCGAAATTACCACCCAGGCTGAAAGTCTTTCCCTGATACGTTACAGGAAACAGCTGAAGATCGAAGGTAACCCTGCCCTGCCACTCATCGGGAACAGGCTTGTCAAGGTCCAGTGCCAGATGTACCGAGTTTCCTTCAGGCCAGACCCTGAGTGAATAGTTGAAGTCAAAACCAGGAGTTTTAACTGACGCCCTGATCTCTTTCTTATCCCTGTCAACTGTACGCTCAGCTGTTTCAGGCAGAGGAAACCTTTCATTGCCAGGCAGATCAATATTAATAAATCCATTTGAGGCAGTACGTTCACCATGATGGATGAACTCAATGCCACCCTGGTCTCCCACGGGGTAACTATTGTGAAAAACCAGAACATTAAATCCCCGGGTCTCGAGATATTCCTGATCATTCACGTTCCAGTCAGGATGACCCTTTTTTGCAGTACATCCGGTCAACCAGATGGCTGCAATAAGCATTAAAATAAGTTTTTTTTGTTCCATAATCCAGGTAGTTTGAAATGATGCGATAATCGGGATAAAATTGTCCTTTAACCAGGTCACGGCTGACCTGACAAGTTCATTTATTTTTCGTTAACTAATTGATTATAAGAATACTTTATTATATCTGTCAATTGAACCATGTAATCTCAATTCAAAACACCTCCGGCCGGAGGCAAAGTCCAATCCCTTCCTGAAAAATAACAGAGAGACATGCCTGATAAGAAAAAGAAGTCTGATACAAACATGCCGGACCGTATTCATGATATATCAATGGCAATCACAATCTTTATTATAGTCCGGTTCCTCTCTGACGGCTCTTATATATGATGCAATATTCCGCACGTTGTCGATCCATATCTTGTTGGCCGGATCGGCGGCATAGCTGCACAGCGAATCAATTGTTGATACCATTGAGGTCTGAAATCCTTTTTCGTTGATTTCATGGCCGGCCAGTATCAGCCAGTACCCCTGTTTCCTTGCCGATTCAATAAGATCCTTTATCTGGCTGAAGGATTTGCCGTCAAGCTCCATTCCCATTAGTTGTGAAAAATCGCAAAAAGACGGATTATTGGGTCCTTCATCCAACCAACCCCGTCCTGTTTCAAACATTTCGGCAATAAGCGGCACGTAGCTTCTGGCTTCCAGGCCCCTTCCGACAAACTTCTGTCCGCATGGGAAAGCAAAAGAGACCGGATTCACCCCAACCACCTTTTCAATGAGCCGACTTGCCGAATCAAGTTCAATTCTCATTTTGTCAAGCGTATAGTCTTCAAGGGCTTTATTTCGCGACCATGCGAAATTACCGGTGCATGGATGAAGGATGGAATGATTACCAACGTCATGACCATTTAGTGATGCCTTCTTCCAGTCCTCAGCACGGAGCAACAGATTTCCCGGTGAAACATAGAATGTAGCCTTTACGCCATGCCTGTCAAGAAGGGGGACGCCTATATCGGTCTGGCTTATGCGGGCGTCATCAAAGGTCAGGCTTAAAGCCATTTCCCTGCCCTGCGGCCACTGGAATTCATCTTCAACGGCCGGAGCGACCGCCCCGTAAGCCTGAGCAAAAATGCTGTTATTTAACTGATTTAATGAGACAGCCAATAATAAGGCGGCAGCAGATAAGAATGTTTTCATATGGAGGTCACGTAATACTGATTACAAGATATTATTTTTTGGTCAAATAATCCTGACTTTTTCCTGCACTTCTTGATTATATTATATGAATTTAACTATTTTACCGTAAAAATCACCTGATTTGTATCATCAAACAATACCTGTCATGAAACAGCAGCATGTAAAAACGTAACCACCGGTAAAACAGACATTTTTCAATATAATTCTTGAACTGCCCTGAAACAAAAAATGAAAGTAACAGGATTCAATAAAACCTTAATATTAGCTGCCACCATTTTTCTGCTGCTCCTAAATGGTTCATATGCCCAGAAGACAGCAGAAAATTCTGACCAGTATATTCCCGACATTGAAGGCGTCCTTAAGACCAAAGTTGAATTTGACCTCGAAAACTCCCTGATGCGGTTTGCAGTACGAAATGCCAGGTTCGGAGTAAAGGGAAATATCAACAACTATATGTCATACAGGGCGGAAATTGATCTTTCGGATGAAGGCATTATTAAAATGCTCGATGCATATGTGAAATTCGCTCCTGCCGAGAACCTTGGTTTTTATCTGGGCCAGAGAAAAATACCTTTCAGCACTGACTATATGAGAAGCCCTGCGGATAATTTTTTTGCCAACAGATCATTCCTGGCGAAATATATTAATGATGGTATGCGCGACATTGGCTTTTATGCAGAATATGGTTTCACAGGCAGTTATGACGTAAGGTTGCTTGCCGGAGTGGTGAATGGCACGGGAAACAATAACCCACAGTGGATAAGCCGCCCAAATTTTGTCAGCAGAGTGACTGCCGGGAGAGATGAAGGAATAAGGCTGACCGGCAATCTTTATTACGGCAACACTTCTTATGAGACAGGGTTACTAATGCTGGGAGCAGAGGTCCGTTATTCCAGAGGATCGTTTTTTATTGAATCAGAATATATCAGGAGAAACTGGACCGATACCTTGTCATCAAGGGTATATGATGACGGGCTCTATGTTCATTCGTATTACATGTTCAGGATTGAGAACAAAATTATCCGGTACGCGACACCTGTTGCCAGGATTGATTTCATGGGCAGATCCCTGTTTGATAATCTGGTTGATGCCGGCAGGATCACGGCAGGAATAAATATTGGTTTTGAGCCAAAACTGTTTACTTCGGAGATCCGTTTAAACTATGAGAATTATCTGAAAAGCAGCCTTCCCGTACATACTGACAAGATTACTCTGGAATTCATTGCCAAATTCTGACTATCTGTTAGTTATATCTTTCTGTACATCATTCTGCCCACGGTTTTTGCCCGGTTTGATTTTACGCCCCGATTTAACTATAAGGTAAACGGCAAATATAACACCCATAACGATCAGGATATGAGTCAGGTAAGGGAATATTTCCTCCCTCAGATCATAAATGAAGTATCCTATGAGTGCGAGAATTATATTCCAGATTCCGGCACCCGCGAATGTATAAAGGCTGAAATCGCGTATATTCATATTTGCAAGTCCGGCGGGTATAGATATCAGCTGGCGCACCGCAGGCACCAGCCGTCCGATAAATGTTGAGGACTTACCATTCCTTCGGAAATATTCCTCGGCATGTATTACTTTTTCCTTTGACAGAAGCAGCATCCTTCCTGCTTTTGATTCGACGAAAGTATATACAAGTGCCCTTCCAAGATATTTTGACAGATAATAATTAATATAAGCACCTATAAGGGCTCCGATTGTGCCTGCCGCTACCACACCGAATATGTTTAGTTCACCCTGAGCAGCCTTGTAAGCTGCAAATGGTATAACAGCTTCAGAAGGAAAAGGAATGAAAGAACTTTCTATTACCATAAGAAGCCCGACGGTAAAATAATTCAGGTTGCTCATGTACCAGTCAAGAACCGATTGAAAAAACTCCATAAAGTTGTTAATTTGGTGTATTTATTAAGAAACGCCAAAGATACCTCATTCAGTCTTAAGCAGGATATATTTTTCTTCGGTTATTGCAATTTGTTCCTGTAAATTCTTTAAAACCAAATTTGATTATATTCGAAAAGGTTTTTTTACATTTACAGGCGGGCAAGCCTAAATGATGATAACATTTATTATTTCCATAATAGTAATAATACTGGGTTACGCTCTCTATTCCAGGTTTATTGAACGGGTTGAAGGCATTGATCCGGACCGCCAGACCCCGGCCTTTAAATTAAACGACAAGGTTGACTATGTTCCCATGCCCTGGTGGCGTATCTTCCTCATACAGTTTCTCAATATTGCCGGGCTTGGACCTATTTTTGGAGCCATTGCGGGGGCGATGTGGGGGCCGGTGGCTTTTCTATGGATTGTGCTGGGCTCAGTATTCGCAGGAGCTGTTCATGACTATTTTTCAGGGATGCTTTCCATCCGCCATAATGGTTTCAGTATTACTGAAATAATAGGTGTATATCTTGGCCGTGGAACCATGCAGATCATGAGAGCATTTACAGTGATCCTTATGGTACTTGTCGGAGCCGTGTTCATAATGGGGCCTGCAAAAATTCTCTCAGGTTTAACCCCTGATTTTGCAGATATGACCTTTTGGGTATGGGCTGTGTTTGTTTATTATGTACTGGCAACCATGTTGCCAATAGACAAGATTATAGGCAGGATTTATCCACTTTTTGGTTTTGCCCTTATTTTCATGGCCTTAGGGCTGATAACAGCCTTGTTTATCAAAGGTTACAGCATTCCTGAGCTCAATGCGGCAAACTTTAAAAACTTTCATATAAATGGCTCTGAGTTTCCTGTATTTCCGATGATGTTTATCACAATTGCCTGCGGGGCAATATCTGGATTTCATTCCACACAATCGCCGCTCATGGCACGCTGCTTAACCAATGAAAGATTTGGCAGGCGGGTTTTTTACGGAGCGATGATCTCAGAAGGCGTTGTGGCATTGATATGGGCTGCCATAGGAATGACTTTTTATGGAGGGGTAAGGGAGCTTAATGAAGTAATGACAGAACATCAGGGTAATGCGGCCTATGTGGTGAATGAGATCTCAAATTCACTGCTTGGTAAATTCGGCGGAGTGCTTGCCCTGTTGGGAGTTGTCGCTGCCCCGATAACCTCAGGTGATACTGCTTTCCGGAGTGCACGTCTCATTGTCGCCGATTTTCTTAAATTCAGGCAGGGCCCCATAAAGAACCGTTTATTAATCAGTGTTCCGTTGTTTCTTACAGGATTTTTGCTGACGCGGATAAATTTCGATGTCATATGGCGCTATTTCGCATGGTCAAACCAGACCCTTGCCATGGTGGTACTCTGGGCTGTTTCAGTCTACCTGCTGCAAACAGGAAAGTTATACTGGGTAACACTGATACCTGGTGTATTCATGACTGCTGTGACAACCACTTACCTTCTTCTTGCACCGGAAGGTTTCACCCTGTCTCCGATTATCTCATATACAGCGGGTATATCGATTGCTGTTGCTGCTCTTACGGCTTTTGGCATATACGGTAAGTATTACAGAAAAGTGCATCCTTTACCTTTGAAATGATGTGCTGCTGATTTATCATGCTGATCCCCGTGCTGTACGGAATAACCATAACCTGCACCTTATGAATCTGAACGTCATTCCCTTCTCCGTATCCGCCTGACGGGACGCTGGTAGATTGTGATAGGGACTTTCTCTTCAATAGTGCTGGAAGCATCAAGCCCCAGGGCTTTAACATCGCCGATATCAAGCTGCCTTGATATGCCATGCAGAAACAAAGTAAGGTTTTCCCATTCTGAAAGCTGATAGTCGCGTGTCATGATCCTGTCAATAAGGATGAAAAGAAAATCACCCTGAATATTATATTTCCTTAGCGACACATAGTTGCTCTGTAACTCAATATCGCCCGAGGAAACCATGTCTTCCAGCACCTCCCTGAAATACAGATTTATCCGTGGCTCAACCTTAAATCCGATATTAAAATCAATTTTGAACAATAAGCCCGGAATGAGGTTGTGAACCTGGTAATTGAAGGTATCCGGCTCATCAACCCTGTTCACATGAAGAAACCAGTATCTGTCAGCCCGTTTCGGATGTTTATTGAATATCGAGTAGATCACTTTTGATTCAACCTGGTCAACACGGTTCGCTTTCACAATATATACAAGGTTTGTGGCGGTCTTGGGGATTGACGTATCCAGTGAAAGATCCCTGAACATATCGGTATAGCTCTTCAGGCTGGCAAAAGTAACGTACTTGTTTTTTATCTTCCTGCCGAAATACCATCCGTACATTATTATGAACAAACAGGACCCTGTTAAAACAGTAAACCATCCCCCGCTACGGAATTTATGCAGATTAGCCAGCAAAAAACAAACCTCAATGGTAAGGAAAACCAGAAGCAGCAGAAATATAAGCCTGTGGTTAACTCCTTTCTGATGAAGACAGAGCGAAAGCAAAAGAGTCGTGGTTATCATTGCAAGATTTATGGTAAGGCCATATGCTGCTTCCATGTTTGACGATCCCCGGAAGAATATAACTACAAAGCTGCATGCAATCCATAAAAACAAATTGACCGATGATATATGAACCTGCCCTTTGATATTTGTAGGGTTTGATATTTTAATTTTTGGCCAGAAATTAAGTGAGATCGCTTCGCTTATGAGGGTGTAACTTCCCGATATCAGTGACTGGCTTGCAATTACTGCAGCAACTGCTGCAATCATTATTCCGGGAAGGACCAGCCAGTCAGGCATGATTCCAAAAAATGGATTAACACCTGCAATTATTTGCCCATTGTCTATTAACCATGCACTCTGCCCAAAGAAGTTCAGAAGAAGCGAAGTTTTTACAAATCCCCATGAGATCCTTACGTTCTTAATCCCGCTCTTTCCTAGATCTGAATAAACCGACTCTGCTCCCGTAACACACAGGAAGATAAAGCCCAGAAGGATAAATCCGCCCGGATACTCCGACAGAAACCGGTATACGTAAACGGGATTAACAGCCTTTAGTATATCTGGATTGCCGGCTGTCTTGGCTAACCCGAGGGCTCCGATCAGAAGAAACCACAATGCCATAACGGGGCCCAGGGAAGATCTGATAAGGCTTATCCGTGACTGCTGGATGAAAAACAATAAAGCCAGAATCAGCAGAACAATAAATGTAACATTAATTTCCGGATTTATCATTTTCAAACCTTCCACGGAAGAGGTCACCGATATGGCAGGCATTATTATTCCATCAGCAAGAAGAGCGCTGGATCCTATCATAGTCAATGCAGCCAGCCATGAGTTTTTGGATTTCATAAGGGCAAAAAGAGCATAAATGCCCCCTTCTCCCCTGTTATTCTGACTGAGCGCAATCAGAACATATTTCAGGGTGGTCTGGAATGTCAGCGTCCAGAAGATGCATGACATTGAACCGTAAATGAGAAGCTCATTGACATCTGCGGCTCTTCCCGCAACAGACTTCATTACATAAAGGGGACTGGTGCCAAGGGTGCCGAATACTAATCCAAGGGTAATCAGGAGTCCTCCGGGTGAGGCTTTCCTGAGGTCCGGATTTATAGTAAAAAGATTCACATCGTTGTCATTTTTCCGGTTCTGTCCTCAAAGGAGATAAAGACCGTCAAATTTAATGATTTAATTATCACTTTAAATTTATGAAGTAATCCCGGGAAATGTATGTATACCTTAAGTATTTTATTTACAATTTGTACGCTGTAACGGTATTTCTCATGTAATCAATACTGTGCAATGATGCTGCAGCTTATTCTTCTGATGGTAATGATCTTCGGTTTAACTTCTGCGCTACACAGGCATATATAATCCGGCCCGGAAAAGATGACGGTAACGAAATGAGAACATTTGGCATTGATACCAGAACATTCCCTGGTGGCAGAACATGAATTTTATGAGATTATCTTTTACAAGCCCTGAATAAAAAATAAGACCTGATCCAAAAGACTTTTTGATTAATTAACATCATAATAGAAAATATTCCGGATTTTATGGATATACTTGCAGAAATTTCATAACGATTTCAGGATTATTTCAATGGACAATTCAATCTGGATACTCTCACTGACAGCTGTTTCCCTTGGGTTTTTTCACACACTGTTAGGCCCTGATCATTATCTGCCCTTCATCGTTCTCAGCGAAGCCAGAAAATGGACTGCCAGAAAGACAATGATCATTACTTTTCTTTGTGGCCTTGGGCATGTTTTAAGTTCCGTGATCCTGGGTCTTATAGGAATTGCGGTTGGCATATCTGTTAACAGACTTGTTGAGGTTGAATCCTTCAGGGGAAATATTGCAGGATGGCTATTTATTGCATTTGGTCTGGTTTACATGATTATCAGCATCAGAAATTTATATAAGAAAAAGAAGCACACACACTCTCATGTGCATATCGGAGGAACCAGCCATTCTCATGAACACAATCACTTTAACGGGCACGCACATGTTCATAAAGAGGATATTTCAAAAACAACACCATGGATACTTTTCCTTATTTTTGTCTTCGGTCCGTGCGAACCTCTGATACCAGTGCTGATGTATCCGGCAGCTGAAAACAATATTCCCGGAGCAATTCTTGTTGCCGTGCTTTTTTCAGTTGTAACAATTGCCACAATGATGGCAATTGTGCTTGCCTTTAAACTGGGCTTCACCAGGGTAAACCTCAAACCTGTGGAAAAGTATTCCAATCTGATTGCTGGTGCAATGATTTTCTTTTCGGGGGTAGCCATTCAATTTCTTGGTCTGTGAAATAAGATATGGTGCTTATGCCTCTTCCTGCTCTTAAAGGCACGTAAAACAAAAGTCGCAGACCCTTGAATGTCTCATGAGTAGTTAATCTTCTCTAATTTTCAGAAAGATATATTCATAAAGGCACCTCCGTTATTGGTTTTAATTATTAGATTTGCATAAACCTGAAAAAGCGTATGAATTACGACTATAATACCCAACGGAAGAGAATGGCCCTGCCTGAATACGGAAGGAACGTTCAGAAAATGGTTGATCATATAAGGACGATTGAGGACAGGGAAGAAAGGAACAGGGCGGCAAGGACCATTATCCAGATAATGGGCAACCTTAATCCCCAGATACGTGATGTTGGTGATTTTAAACATAAATTATGGGACCATCTTGCCCTCATTGCTGATTTCAAGCTTGATATTGATTCACCTTATCCTCCGCCGGAGCCGGCAAAATTTACTGAAAAACCCAGGCCGATAGCTTACAGGCAGGGGGATATCAGGTATCTTCATTACGGACGCATCATAGAGCTTATGATAGATGCTGCTTCCGAAATGGAAGACGGGCCTGAAAAGGAATATCTGACCAATCTTATTGTAAACCAGATGAAAAAATCCTATGTGACGTGGAACAGAGGTCAGGTAAGCGATGAGGTGATCATAGGTGACCTGAAGTTATTATCGGCCGGTAAGCTTAAAATGACTGAAGGTGTCAGGATCCTTGAGATAAAAGATCTTATTCCCCAGACAAAAAAGAAACAGCAGCCAGGGAAGCCTCATGGGAAACAGCAATCGAGGCAATTCTCCAAAAAGAAAGGACATAACCGTCATTAATGGGTACTTTCGTTATTAAGGGAGGGAGGAACCTGTCGGGAGAGATAATTCCCCAGGGGGCCAAGAACGAAGCATTGCAGGTCATCTGTGCAACACTCCTGACCCCGGAACGAGTCACAATACACAACATCCCCGACATCAGCGATGTTAACATTCTGATCGGCCTGCTTGAATCAATGGGGGTGGAAACATCGAGAGAATCAGGTGGCACAATCACTTTTAAGGCAGAGAAAATAGACACTGGCTATCTCCTTACAAGAGAATTCCTCAGCCGGAGTTCCAGTCTGCGCGGCTCAATCATGATAGCAGGTCCCCTTCTTGCTAGGTTCGGAAAAGCCTGTATGCCACGGCCCGGAGGCGATAAGATAGGCCGCCGCAGGGTAGATACCCATTTTGCAGGCTTTCATAAGCTTGGAGCCGAGGTAAAATACACCACATCCGATCCTTTGTTCAAAGTCGAAGCGTCTGAATTAAAAGGAGCGTATATCCATCTTGATGAGGCATCTGTAACGGGTACTGCCAACATAATAATGGCAGCCTCGATGGCACGTGGCAGAACAGTGATATACAATGCTGCATGTGAACCTTATGTCCAGCAGCTATGCCGAATGCTATCCTCAATGGGAGCAAAAATAGAAGGAACCGGTTCCAATCTCCTGTACATTGACGGGGTAAACGCTCTGAAAGGCTGCAGCCATGCCATACTTCCCGATATGATTGAGATAGGGTCATTTATAGGCCTGGCTGCAATGACCGGTTCGGAGATAACCATCAAAAATGTCTCATATGAAAACCTTGGAATAATTCCTGATTCATTCCGGCGGCTGGGAATAAAACTTGAAAGAAGAGATGATGATATTTTCATTCCGAAACAGGAACATTATGAGGTTGAAACATTTATGGATGGGTCTATCATGACGATCGCAGATTCAATATGGCCAGGCCTTACTCCCGATCTGCTGAGTGTGTTCCTGGTAACTGCCACTCAGGCCAAAGGAGCTGTGCTCATCCATCAGAAACTCTTCGAAAGCCGTCTTTTCTTCGTTGACAAGCTTATAGATATGGGTGCACAGATAATTCTCTGCGACCCTCACCGGGCTACAGTGATAGGCCTTGACAAAATGATCAGGCTGAGAGGAACAACAATGTCATCACCAGATATAAGGGCAGGAGTAGCTTTGCTTATTGCCGCTCTGTCGGCAGAAGGAAAAAGCATAATCCATAATATAGAGCAGATCGACAGGGGCTACCAGAACATCGACGGACGCCTTAATGCGCTTGGGGCTGACATCAGAAGAATGTAGTTGTTGTCGTGAACCTTCTCCGGGTCATTCATGTGCTTTCCATGAATCATTACACAGGGCATGGGAACAACCCGGTTGGTTTAAGATTACAACAGTCAATCTGCCAATTTGTCAACCCTGCACCATTGGCAGGTAATTTGCTAACTGTTGTGGAGTTGAATAAAACATGTGTGATATGATAAAAAGAAAACAGGCAACCGCTGAGAAGAGCAAAGATAACAGTGAATCAAAACATACTGAAAACAAACATAATGAATCCGTATCAGTCGGTGAACCAGCTGTGGATGAAGGCAGCTCCGCAGATATAGCAGAAGGAAAAACCAGGGAAGCCTCGCCTGAGACGGCTGATGAAGTTTCTGACAAAAGTGTCTCTGACGCTGTAAAAATTAATGAAAAACTGGCAGAGATGCAGGATAAATACCTCAGGATTTCAGCTGAATTTGACAATTACCGCAAGAGAACGCTTAAAGAGAAGATGGATATGACCAGATATGCTGGAGAGAATATTTTATCCAGACTTCTGCCTGTTATTGATGATTTTGAAAGAGCTCTCAAACATATGGATATTAAAGCCGATTGCACTCCTTTGAAAGAAGGAGTTGATCTTATATACTCGAAGTTTCTGGATTTTCTTAAGAGTCAGGGAGTTAAAGAAATCGAGTCTTTCGGTTGCGTCTTCAACATAGACATCCATGAAGCAGTGGCAAAGGTTGCCGTCGACGATGAAACAAAAAAGGGTAAGGTCATTGATGTGGTACTGAAAGGATATTACCTGAATGACAAGGTAATAAGATATGCAAAGGTAGTTGTGGGTGAATAAGTCAGTATGTTGCAAAGAGGGCAACAGGATGTATTTAAAACTGTATAGGGATGGGCAAAAGAGATTATTATGAGGTGCTTGAGGTTTCAAGAGAGGCTACAAAGGACGAGATCAAGAAAGCATACAGGAAGCAGGCATTGAAATATCATCCCGATAAAAATCCCGGTGACAAGAAAGCTGAGGAAAAATTCAAGGAAGCGGCCGAAGCTTATGAAGTTTTAAGTAACGACGATAAAAGAGCCCGTTATGACCGATTTGGTCATGACGGTGTCAAAGGAATGGGTAACGGATTTGGAGGGGGAATGACTGTTGAGGATATTTTTTCATCCTTCGGAGATATTTTTGGTGACGCCTTTGGAGGTTTTGCAGGGTTTGGGAGTTCAAGAAGAAGCAGCAGAAGAGTTAACAAAGGCAGCAATTTAAGGGTAAAAGTAAAGCTCACTCTTCAGGAAATAGCATCAGGAACAGAAAAAAAGATCAAGGTAAAAAAATACGATACCTGCAGTACTTGCGGAGGATCAGGAGCAGCAGATAATAACAGTCTTTCAACCTGCCAGACATGCCACGGGTCGGGACATATCACCCGGGTAACGAACACGCTTCTGGGCCAGATGCAGACAACATCCGTATGTCCTTCATGTGGAGGAGAGGGTAAGACAATAACCAGAAAATGTTCAGTATGTTATGGTGAAGGTATAGTACAAAAAGATGATATCATAAAAATAAACATACCCGCCGGCGTTGGAAAAGGAATGCAGATGACAGTCGGAGGCAAAGGAAATGCTGCAAGACGCGGTGGTATCAACGGCGATCTTCTTGTAGTCATCGACGAGGAGGAGCATCCGGAGCTGATAAGGGAGGGCAACGATCTCATCTATAATCTTTTTATAAGCGTCCCCGATGCAATACTGGGCACAAATGTCGAAGTTCCCACTGTCGATAACAATGTGAAAATAAAGATTGAACCTGGCACACAACCGGGAAAGATACTCCGGCTCAGAGGCAAGGGTTTGCCTGAAGTAAACGGTTATGGCCGGGGTGACCTGCTGGTCAATGTTAATGTCTGGATACCCAAAAACATCAGCAGGGAAGAAATGAAAGTCATTGAGCGATTCAAAAATGCCGACTCTTTTGTACCAAGACCCGATAAAAGCGACAAAGGCTTCTTTGAAAGGATGAGGGGATATTTCCAGTAACCGGTTATTTTCACAGGATGGTCTTATTATAAATCTGTTTAACCATGCTGCTGTGGCCCTGAACAAATAGTCACAGCTTTCAGTCTGTAGTATCCCGAATTCTGTTCCAACGGAAAATGCTTTTAAAGAAGACAGACATTCATCAGACAGATAGTTTTTATATATTTACACATCTTTGTTATTAACATTTCAATCCTGATGGCACTATTTGAAGCAAAGAACGTCTCAAAGCAGTTCGGGACACAAATGGCTCTTGACAATGTAAGCATATCCGTACCGGAACAATCCATCTTCGGACTTCTCGGACCAAACGGAGCAGGAAAAACCACACTGATCAGGATCATCAACCAGATAACCGGACCCGACTCCGGAGAATTGTATCTTAACGGAAACAGGCTGGTTCCGGATGACGTGATGTCAATAGGTTATCTGCCGGAAGAACGGGGCCTTTACAAAAAGATGAAAGTTGGCGAGCAGGCTTTGTATTTTGCACAGCTAAAAGGACTTTCTCATGCCGAGGCCATGAAACGGCTGAAATACTGGTTCGGAAAACTTGACATAGCAGACTGGTGGACAAAAAAAGTGGAGGAATTGTCCAAAGGAATGCAGCAAAAGGTACAGTTTATTACAACTGTCCTCCATGAGCCAAAACTGATCATCTTCGATGAACCCTTTACCGGATTTGATCCCGTCAACGCAAACATTATCAAAAATGAGATCCTTTTTTTAAGGGAAAGAGGGGCCACCATCATATTTTCAACCCACAACATGGGTTCAGTTGAGGAGCTCTGTGACGATATTACGCTCATAAACAAAGGCAAAGTCATTCTTGAAGGAAGCGTTGATGAGATCCGTAAAAAATGGGCCGCAAATGAGTACGATCTTGTCCTTGAAGGTAATGTGCTGCTTGAGGGAAACAACCACTTCACTATTCTTAGCCGCAATGCTGAGATGGGCCGTAGTATCTTCAGGCTGAAAACAGCCCCGGAGGCCGGAAACAACGAGATACTGATGGATGTTCTAAACACGGCAAAAGTTATCTCCTTTAATCCGGCCCTTCCATCAATGAACGAAATTTTCATAAGGGTTGTGGAAAAAAAACACGGAACCAAACATTTACCCGTTGAAATCTGATGAAATATCACCATGAATAAAATTTCTGTTATTATCAGGAGAGAGTACCTGACCAGGGTCAGAAAAAAATCCTTTATAATCATGACAATCCTGGCTCCCGTTTTGATGGCGGCTATTATTATTGTTCCTACACTTCTGATGCTGAGCCAGGATGAAGACTTTAAGAAAATAGCAGTAATCGAGGATAATTCCGACCTTTTCAGGGATGTTCTCAGGAACACAAAAACGGTTGAATTTGTATATCTGGAGAACATGAAGATCAACGATCTCAAAAATTCCTTCGAACAGGCAGGCTATTACGGAATCCTCTACATATCTCCTGAAGTGGTGAATATTCCGAATGCCATACAGCTTATATCCAAAAAGCAACCCCCGATAGGACTTCTGGATTATATTGAAAACTCGATCAAGAAGGAAATAGAAACCCAGAAACTGATGGCATATAATATTGAAGATCTTGACAAGATTATGAAAAGCGTTGAGACCAGCATTTCTGTTCAGACAATCAGAATAGACGATTCAGGAAAGGTAAAGGAAACAAGCACCGGGATTGCAATGGCCCTTGCATACATTGGCGGTTTTCTTATGTATATGCTTGTCTTTATGTTCGGAGCCCAGGTCATGCGGGGCGTAATTGAAGAGAAAACAAGCAGGGTCGTCGAAGTTATTGTATCATCAGTAAAGCCTGTCCAGCTGATGATGGGAAAGATCATCGGAATAGCCCTTGTAGGACTTACACAGTTCATGATCTGGGTCTTTCTTACAATAGCCATCGCAGGGGCCCTGAAATCCACTTTTTTACAGAAGACCGACGTAAAAGCCGTTTCTGAAAGTGTTGCAAAAAGTATAATGAGTCAGGAAGACCAGAAAGCACTTGTTCTGCAGGCAGCTGAAAACAATCCCCGTACGGAGGAATTTTCAAAAATATTTGAAAGCGCAATGAATCAACCCTGGGGCTTGATAATCATATCTTTCATTTTCTATTTTATAACGGGTTACCTTCTCTATGCTTCGATTTTCGCAGCAATAGGGTCAGCCGTTGACAATGAAACCGAGACCCAGCAATTTATGCTTCCTGTTACGATACCAATCATCCTTGCCTTAATGGTGGCAATGGGAACAATGCAAAACCCGGAAAGCTCATTATCGCTATGGTGCTCAATTATACCCCTTACCTCTCCGATTGTGATGATAGCCCGCATTCCGTTCGGCGTTCCTTACTGGCAGCTTATTCTGTCGATGACACTGATGGTTTTAACCTTTCTCCTGTTTGTATGGATGGCGGCAAAGGTATACCGTACAGGAATACTTATGTATGGAAAGAAAACATCCTGGAAAGAGATGTGGAAATGGCTGAGATACCGCGGATAAAGGATGTGATATGTTTCAGCGCATTACCGGAACCGCCTGATCGGGGAATAACAACAGAAACAGAAAAAAATGCTTAACAGCGTTTATGTGAATCCGGGCAGAAAAAACTGAAAACTACCAGATAATGTCAAAGATTCTTGTTATTGATGATGAGAAAGCAATCAGAAATACTCTGAAAGAGGTTCTGGAATACGAAAAGCACGAAGTGGATCTTGCCGAAGATGGTCCTTCAGGTATTGAGCTTTTTAACTCAAATACCTATGATATTGTTCTGTGCGATATTAAAATGGCTAAAATGGACGGCATTGAGGTTCTTCAGAAAATATATGAAACATCGGTCGATATACCTGTGGTAATGATTTCCGGCCATGGAAATATTGACACTGCCGTTGAAGCCATTAAAAAAGGAGCTTTTGATTTCCTTGAAAAGCCTCTTGACCTGAACAGGCTCCTGATAACCATCCGGAATGCTACGGATAAATCGACACTGATCACACAGACCCAGGTACTCAAAAACAAGGTCAGTAAGATGTACGAAATAGTTGGTGAGTCGGAAGCCATCAGAAAAGTGAAAGAAATGATCGACAGGGTTGCTCCCACTGAAGCAAGGGTCCTTATTACCGGGGCGAATGGCACGGGGAAGGAACTGGTGGCTCACCAGATACATGAGAAGAGCAACAGGGCAAAAGCGCCTTTTGTAGAGGTCAACTGTGCAGCTATACCGTCGGAATTGATTGAAAGTGAGCTTTTCGGGCACGAGAAGGGTTCATTCACGTCCGCAATAAAACAACGTATAGGCAAATTTGAACAGGCCAATTGCGGTACACTTTTTCTCGATGAAATTGGCGACATGAGCCATTCAGCCCAGGCAAAAGTTCTGCGGGCACTTCAGGAAAACAAGATCTCAAGAGTGGGCTCCGACAAAGATATCCATGTGAATGTGAGAGTAATAACTGCCACAAACAAAAATATCAAAAAGGAAATTGAAAATAATAACTTCAGGGAGGACCTATATCACAGGCTGAGTGTGATACTTATACATGTACCGACCCTTAATGAACGTGAAGAGGATATTCCGCTGCTTGCTGAACATTTTAACTCGCTGATATGCAATGAATACGGGATGAGCAAAAAAAAGTTCACGGATGATGCCATAAAAGAGCTCCAGAAAATCACCTGGACAGGGAATATCAGGGAATTCAGAAATGTGCTTGAAAGACTTATAATACTCTGCCGGGGAGAAATAACCGGTGAAGATGTTATTGCCTACGCCAGACCAGTATCAGGAGAAAATACATAAGAATATGAATCGTACTGAAAAAGACAGTCTTGGATTCAAAGAGATCCCTGCTGATGCGCTGTACGGTATCCATGCAGCGAGAGCAAAAGACAATTTCCCCGGTAACACGCAATTCCCGGTGGAATGGTACAAAGCTGTCGGACTGACCAAACTTGCCTGTTATAATGCATACAGGAAATTCAGGGATGCTGCCATTGAAAAATACGGGGACAGGCTGACCATAAAGATCATAAATGACAATATCCTTGATGTAATGTGTCAGGCTGCCGTCGAGGTTTCTGAAGGCAGGTACTTCGAGCACTTTATTGTTCCCGCAATACAGGGTGGTGCAGGAACAAGCATCAATATGAATGTAAACGAGATCATTGCGAACGCAGCTCTTCTGAAAACAGGTAACAAATGCGGCAGTTATGATATTATTGATCCCACTGAATATGCCAATATCTACCAGTCGACAAATGACGTAATACCTACTGCCCTGACAGTAGCGGTGATGCTGCAGCTTCAGGATCTGGAGATGCACATTAACTCTGTAAGAAGTAAAATTGAGGAGCTTGAAAAAAATTCACTCGACAAACTGAGGCCGGGATATACACAGATGCAGCAGGCTGTGCCTTCTTCGTTCAGCATGCTTTTCAGCGCCTACAATGAGGCCCTGGCAAGAGACTGGTGGAGGGTATCAAAATGCAGTGAGCGCCTTAAGCCGGTAAATCTCGGCGGTGGTGCAATCGGTACCGGACTTGCTGTTCCGCGATATTTCATCACAAGGGTTGTCCCTGAATTACGCGCACTTACCAGGCTCCCCATTTCACATGGCGAAAATCTCGCTGACGCGACATCGAATCTGGATAAATGGGTTGAAGTTCATGCAACAATTAAAGCTCTTGCAGTAAACCTCGAAAAAATGGTGTCGGACATCAGGCTCCTTGCAGCCGACGTCGTTCAGGAAAAGAGTTTGTTCATCCCGGAAAAACAGGTAGGGAGCTCAATAATGCCGGGAAAAATAAATCCTGTCATTCCTGAATTTGTAATCTCCTCTGCTCATAAAGTCTACTCGAACGATTTGCTGATAACGTCACTGTGCGGACAGGGCTGCCTTGAGCTCAATGCCTATCTTCCCGTAATAGGATCTGCCTTCATAGAAAGCATAAATCTCCTTATAGCTTCATGCAAATCTGCTGAAACAAATCTTGTCAGCGGATTGATAATCAATGACACATCAGGATACTATTCCCTGATGCACAGCCCGTCAATCACAACGGCCCTGACTCCTCATATAGGGTATCATAAGGCAGGAGGACTGGCAAAACTGATGAAAGAGAAAAAGATCGATATATTTGAAGCAAACAATATTTTGAATTCAATTGACAATGCAAGACTCAAGGAGATCCTTAAACCCGGCAATCTTTTGAAGCTTGGGTTTTCCCTGTCAGATCTTTAAGAAATATTCACACAATGCAGAAAGGAAAGGATTCAAAGCCTCATATAGGGATCTACGGCCGCCGCAACAATGGCAAGAGCAGCCTTATCAACTGCCTTGCGGGGCAGGAAATAGCCATCGTTTCCGAACAGGCCGGAACAACTACCGACCCTGTCAAAAAATCCTTTGAGATAACCGGCTTCGGACCGGTTATTCTTGTTGACACCGCCGGTATTGATGACTCGGGCGAACTTGGTCAGAAAAGGATTGAGCGAACTTTAAGAACTCTGGATCATATTGATCTCGCAATTCTTGTTATAGCCGAAAATCAATGGAGTGATTATGAGGAAGATCTGATTGCCAGATTCAGGGAGCAGGATCTTCCGTTCATTATCCTGCATAATAAAACGGACCTGATTCAAACCGATCCTGAATTACGAAACAGGATCAGGGAACTGACAGGGACTTTTCCAACAGACTTTTCAACTGTTGACAAACGCAATTATGAAGAAGTTATAAGAATGATAAAGGATACCATTCCTGAACATTCCTGGAAAAATCCTTCGCTGCTCGGCGACCTCATCAAACAGGGCGATATTGTTGTTCTTATAACACCAATAGATGTCGAGGCTCCTGCCGGCCGGCTTATTCTGCCACAGGTGCAGGCAATAAGGGATATCATTGATAATGATGCAGTTGCTATAGTCGTAAAAGAAAAGGAAGTTGATGCCTTCCTCAAAAAAACAGGAATAAAACCTGCTCTCGCCATAACCGATTCCCAGGTTTTTGTAAAAGCCGACGCTTCAATTCCCGGTGACATCCCCCTGACAAGTTTCAGCATCATGCTGGCCCGTTTCAAGGGAGATTTTGAAAATTATCTTAAGGGAACTCCGAAAATATCCGGATTAAAGGACGGAGACCGTGTGCTGTTGCTTGAATCATGCACGCACCATGTTGCCTGCGATGACATAGGAAGAACTAAAATCCCTCGCTGGATCAAGAACTTCACCGGTAAAAACATTGAGTTTGATGCTGTTGCCGGGCTTGACGCCCTCCCCCGTTCCGTGACCGATTACTCTCTTGTTATCCAGTGCGGCGGTTGTATGATAACCAGAAAACAGCTTTATAACCGCCTGAAACCGGCTGTCAGGTCAGGCGTCCCGGTCACAAATTATGGAATGGCCATAGCTTATGTACAGGGAATTTACGACAGGGCCATAGCACCGTTCGTAAGGGGGCCGGCAGACTACGATGTATACCTTTAAAACCCCTCCCCGGTATTCAGAACCTGAAATAAATAAATGGTATCAGGTCGGTCGAACGCATACTGAAGAGAAGGAATGCCGTGATAATCACCACAACCATCTGTGCTGCCAGAGGGATTTTAATGAACACCCCCCGATATGCTTCCTTGACTTTTTCCGGAAGAAAATGCAACAGGTAGCCGGCAAGGATAAGGGCAAATACATTTCCGTAAACAGGCAGAAAATTAATATACGAAGAGGGCTGGAAATTCAAAAATATCTGCCTCAGCATCAATGAAACTCCGTGCATATCCTGTGCTCTGAAAAATATCCAGCAAAGGATGACAAAATTAAAAGTAAGAAATACAGAAACAAATTTTGTAAATTTTGTAACAGCCGGGCTTTTACGGAAAATGTGATTCCAGATCCTGTTAACTACAAGAGCCAATCCATGAAGTCCTCCCCAGATTATGAACCTGATATTTGCTCCATGCCACAGTCCTCCCAGCAACATTGTGGCCATTACATTCACCAGGGATCTCACTTTGCCTTTTCTGTTTCCGCCAAGCGGTATATACAGGTAATCCTTCAGCCAGCGTGAAAGAGAAATGTGCCATCTTTTCCAGAAATCGCTCACACTTGAGGCCTTGTAGGGCGAATTGAAGTTCACAGGAAGCCTGAAGCCCAGAATAAGGCCAAGTCCGATTGCTATATCGGTATATCCTGAAAAATCACAATATATCTGCAATCCATAACCATATACCGCTATCAGGTTCTCAAGCCCGGAGTACAATGTCGGCATATCGAACACCCGGTCCACAAAATTAACAGCAATATAGTCTGAGATGATTATCTTTTTCACAAGCCCTTTAATTATAAGAAAAAGGGCATGGCTGAATTCCCTTTTGGAGAGATTAAATTCAGAATGAAGCTGAGGTATGAATTCAGATGCTCTAACAATCGGACCGGCAACGAGCTGGGGGAAAAATGAAACATAAAAGCCAAAATCCAGAACATTTCTGACAGGCTTACACTTTCTCCTGTAAACATCAAAGGTATAGCTTAGCGACTGAAATGTAAAAAAAGAGATCCCAACCGGAAGTATTATGGAACTTACATCGAAAGAGGTGCCCAGAAGGTTGTTTGATAAGGAACCTATAATGTCACGGACAACATAACTGGTGCCAAAAAGGTCGTTTATGGTGTCAATGATAAATCCCGAATACTTAAAGTATGCTAGTATCCCAAGGTTTGAAACAATACTTAGCAAGACATATGTTCTGCGCATCGTTCTTGTTGCGGACCGATGGATGAGAATCCCGCAGAAATAGTCAATCAGAGTAACAAGTATCAGAAGGAACAGGAACAATCCTCCGGTCTTGTAATAGAAGAAAAAGCTGATCAGAAACAGGTAGAAGTTCCTGATGAACATTCTCCTGTAAAAGAGGCTGTAGCCTGCCAGAACGAAAAGAAAGAAAAGCCAGAAGGCCGGCGATGTAAAAATAAGAGGATTGCCGGGATTATAGCTGAAGATCATTGAAAGAACCGATATTTCAGGCTCTGTCCTCACAGGAACTTCAGGTTGTCCGTTAAATGAGGCTGGCTGCGGCACAGCAGCTTGCGAAACAGAATCTTCTTCTTTAAATATCTTTGGCTCAGCATTCTTGCTTTCATATTCGAAAAGATCAGCATAAATCATTCCGGCAAGTCTGCCTGCACCCACACGGGTAAAATGAATATAATCTTTCTGTGCAAGAGGCGGATTATTTTCAATCCACCTTACTATTGAATAATAACCCCCCATTTTTTCCCAGGTGTTCCAAAAAAGGGCTCCCGACTCTTTCGCAGCCCCTCTCTGAGCTTTAACAATCATGGGGATATTGGAGTAGGATTTTAAGCTGTCGCCCTCACTTCTCGCCATATCGCTAACCCCAATAACCAGGAGCTGCGATCCGGGCGAGATATCTTTCAGCAATGCAAGCTGGCGTGATAATCCTCTCTGGTAGTAGTTATATTCACTTCTTACATTTTTAACAATGTTCAGCCCATATTGCAGAATTATATAATCCGGTTTTATGATCCCGTAAACCTGTCTGAGGTTGTCATCCTCAATCATTGTAAATTCCAGTCCTGCACTGCCCCTTACCGGAATGTTGTCAACAATAATTCCTGTTTTACTTTCAATGCTCATCCCGTAAAAATCAGGGCTTGACTTTCCCGAGAATTCTATAATTATATTTTTCTTGTTGAAAAGCGGGCATGTGAATTCGTTAACACCCATACCTGCCTGCAACGTATCGGTGTATAGCAGCAGATTGTCGCCTTTGACAACGATTCTGACCGGTTCGGGGCTGTTACCATAGAAAATCCGGAGCCAGTCATACCGGGCAACTGTGCTGTCCGCAAACCTTGAAGGAACAATTCTCACCCAGGCTTTTGTATCGGACTGAGATACCATTCCCTCATCCATGAATCTGCAGATACTCAGATACGGGCCCAGGTCTTTATGTGAGATCTCTCCATTGCGGTAAGAAATGTAGTTATATCTTTTCCAGTTTGAAGAAGATCTTATATAGACTGACTCGGTATACATAACGGGCATCAGCGGTTGAAACAGACCCGGACCTGTTCCGTTCCTTCCCTGTCTCAGGGAATACCTCAGATATGAAGTGATCCTGTCTCCTTCGATCTGTGAATCGCCATAATATAAAATCCTTACCTGTTCATCTTTTTTGTTAAGGGGATAAAGAAACGATTCAAGCGGATCAGCGGGAAGAGAGTCTTTGTGAACGGGTTCAATACCGGAAATGGCATAGAGTGTATCGGCAACCGGGGTCAGAGAATCCTGTAATTTTTCAGCGCCCTTCAGTTCACCGGTTGGTGAATAATCACTGATCATTTCAGGCCCGGAAATGCTTGCCTCACCGGTGTCTGCAAGAAAAGAGGTCAGCTCCTCAGGAAAAAAAGTATTAATATCAGGAAGATCCGAACATTGGGGTAAAAAATAAGAAAGACCTGTAAAACAGACCAATGCGAGCAATAAGAATAGGAATGACCTGAAAGGGCGCATAAACAGAAAGAGATCAGCTCTTCTTCTTTATTTTGAGTACTTGTCCAACCTTTATCTTACCTGGGTCGGTTATATTATTCAATGACAGGACATCGGTAGTGGTGACATTGTTGTACCTCTTAACAATGTCCCAGATAGTATCACCGTAACGAACTGTATGCGTTATGTATTCATCATTGTCTCCCTGAAGGGCAGCTGCCGGTAATGTAACGGGTGATACGGTTTTCCCGGTCATCTTCTGCTTTTCTGCAAAGGACATGTCATTAACCCTGGAATAATAGTCAGCCTTTGACGGGTCAACATAGACAGCCAGTTTCTGTCCGATTCTTATTGTATTCCTGTAAATATTGTTCCAGTACCTCAGATCTGACAGACTTACACGGTACCATTCAGCTATATAGCCCAGGTTGTCTCCTTCCCTGACGGTATAAATAAGTTTGGTTTTACCTTTCACATCTGCCGGGACGTAAACAGAGCGTGACGGATCGGTGACATTTGCGGTGCTTCTCAGATAAATATCCCGCCGGTGGTTCATGATTGTATCATTAAGATCAATAAAATCACCGAGGTGGGTAAGCGGCAGTGTAAGGGCAAAAGGTTTAGCAGAGCCCGGGACCAGTCCGGTACGGTACTGGGGATTCAGTGCCCTGAGCTCTTCGATTGCAATCCCCATAACTTCAGATATCTGGTTAAGGTGGATATCCCTGTTCAGCATAATGGTATCCGTTGTTACCGGTATGTTTACCGGCAGTGGCCTGATATTGTGCTCTGTGAAAAAATTAACAGAGTAGGTAGCTGCCACGAACTGCGGTATATAGCCTCTGGTCTCCCGGGGGAGGCGGTAATAGATCTCCCAGTAATCTTTCTTGTTCCCCGATCGCCTGATGGCTTTATTGACATTTCCCGGCCCGCAGTTGTATGCAGCTATAACAAGGATCCAGTCGTTGTAAATATTGTAAAGGTCTTTGATATAACGGGCAGCAGCATGTGTTGACTTGACCGGGTCTCTCCTTTCATCAACAACCGAGTTTATTGTAAGCCCATAGTTCCGGCCTGTACTGTACATGAACTGCCACAAACCCGTTGCACCAACACGGGAAACCGCATTGGGATTGAGAGCCGACTCAATTATCGCCATGTATTTCAGCTCAGCCGGCAGGTTGTATGAGTCAAAAATATCTTCGATCATGGGAAAGTAATAGTCTGTCAGGCCGAGGATTGCCCTGAACCTCTCTTTCTGCTTTACTGTGTAAACGTGTATATGGTTTCTGATAATGCTGTTATAAGGTAACCTGATAATTGTGTTCAGCTGGTTAAGCCTCTGCAGATAAACGGAATCAGTAAACATAACTGTTTCAGTGTCACTTTCAGCCATGTCGGGATATTGTCTGACAGCCATTTTTACATACCAGCTGTTTACGAGGCTGTCCAGGTCTCTTGTGATTTTTTCTGTATAAATTTCCGATTTCAGAATAATTGTATCATTCGCGGCAAAGGTACCCTCTGATAGTGCTACAAAAAATAGTGGTATAAAAAAGATTCTGAATTTCATTCTTATGTTTTTTAAAATGAATAAACCATGGTCAGGCAAAGGCCTCCACCCAGACCACCTGCAGGCAGGGGTATCTGCAATGGCATAACTTTCATATCAAGACTTTCGTCAAGGTTGAAGTTAAAAAGGCTGGCATCGACATTTGCGTCAAGGACGGATATCAAATACCAGGCTGCTATGCCAATATAAGAAAGATCCCTGTATTTTTTATAATAATCGACGGCAGCAAGCAATCTGTCTTTCACCCATGACTCTGTTGAGGGGTTGTACGTTTCGGGTGCGAGAACCGGATCATAAGATGAAGGATCAGACCATGTTATTAATTTCACATAGCTGTCAGTCTCGGGTATCCTGTCAGTAAAATCCTGGTAAGCCCTCATCATTTTGTTATAATTTGAACTGTTGAAGCTGACACTGTAAGCAAGTGCTCCGAAGCCCGCATATACAATTGGTATTTTCCAGTATTTCCTGTTATACACCTGGCCAAAGCCGGGAAATGCCACGGCCAGCATAGTTGCTTTAAGCGGATCTGGTGAAAAATATCGTGCGCGCGCAGGTTGCGGGATCTGCAGTGTATCCTGCGCAGTAACGCCACGTGATGGATACATCAACACTAAAATGAGAAATATCGTTATTTTGCTGACTGTTCTCAATTTTATTGCCGGCAGGGCCTTTATAGCCGGAACCGGAGCGATAAAGATAAATATTTTCAGGAGTTCAGGCGGTCAAATACTCCCAAAATGCGTTCCATCTCTTCAGGGTTATCGAAAGGGATAACTATTTTTCCTTTTCCCTGTTCATTTATCCTGAAATTGACCTTTGTGGAAAAGATCCTGTCAAGGTGATCTGTGAGCTGCTTGAAATCTTCATTAAGCTTTTTCTTCTTTTCTACCTTTACAGGATCCTTGATTTTTTTTGCCTGCAACGCTCTTACAAGCTCTTCAGTCTGTCTGACAGACAGTTCATCGTCTATTATCCTGTAATATACTTCTATCTGTGTTTTTGGATTTTCAATATTGACCAGAGTGCGGGCATGACCCATTGAAAGGCTCTTGTTTCTGATGCCCAGTTGTATTTCAGCAGGAAGGCGGAGAAGGCGCAGGTAGTTCGAAATAGTGGAACGTTGTTTGCCAACCCTGTCGCTAAGCTGTTCCTGTGTTAACCTGCATTCTTCAATAAGCCGCTGAAAGCTGATGGCGACTTCAACTGCATCGAGGTCTTCGCGCTGAATGTTTTCAACCAGAGCCAGCTCAAGCATTGCCTGGTCATCAGCAGTCCTGACATATGCAGGCACATGGGTCAGTCCAGCCATCCGGGCAGCCCTCAGTCTTCTTTCGCCTGCTATCAACTGATATCTTCCCGCAGAAGTCTCCCTGAGGGTAATTGGCTGTACAAGACCAAGCTTCTGTATTGATAAAGCCAGCTCCTGCAACGCCTGTTCATCAAAATGCGTCCTCGGCTGAAACGGATTCCCGTCTATTGAATCAACAGAGATATTAAGATTGGCCTCAACTTTTCGTTCAAGAGCTTCCTTTTCAACCCCGTCTATCAGCGCTCCAAGTCCTCTTCCCAGTGCATTCTTCTTTACCATCATCAATATCTGTTTTCCGTCCCTTAAATCATTCAACCTGTCAGACACTTACAACAGGGACATATTTTTCAATCAACTCCTTGGCCAGGTTCAGATAATTAACCGATCCCCGTGATTCAGCATCGTAAAGAATTGCCGGCTGTCCGAAACTTGGTGCCTCCGACAGCTTAACGTTTCTCTGGATAATAGTCCTGAAGACCATTTCCTGAAAATGCTTATAGACCTCATCAGCAACCTGGTTGGACAACCTCAGCCTTGAATCGTACATTGTCAGAAGAAAACCTTCAATCTCAAGATTTTTGTTAAGATTGCCCTGGATTATTTTAATTGTATTCAGAAGCTTGCCAAGCCCTTCCAGCGCAAAGTATTCACACTGAACAGGAATTATAACCGAATCTGCGGCAACCAGCGCATTCACTGTGAGAAGACCCAGTGATGGGGAGCAATCAATAATCAGATAATCGTAATTATCCTCGACACATTTCAGAACCCCCTTCAACACTTTTTCCCTTTCAGGCCTGTCAAGCATTTCAATCTCAGCACCTACCAGATCAATGTTTGACGGAATCACCCAGAGGTTTTCCACCCCGCATCCCATAATTGTCTCCCGTGGCTCTTTCCCGTCAATGAGACAATCATAGATAGTTGAGTGTATCTGCCGGTTATCAATGCCAAGCCCTGATGTGGCATTAGCCTGGGGATCACAGTCAACAATAAGTACTTTCTTTTCAAGCGCGGCAAGACTGGCTGCCAGATTAATTGCCGTTGTGGTTTTGCCTACGCCTCCCTTCTGATTGGCAATTGCGATTATCCTTCCCATCATTAGATCCTTTTGAATTTTGGTTTGTCTTTTTGAACTTCAAATTTACAATTTATGAATCAGGCCCCTCTCCCGGCAATAGTGTAATTGTAAACATTTAATTTGTGGTTTTCAACACATTATTAACATTGTGCTGACTTTGTTTGATTTGGCATGATAAATATCTGTATGGCTGCATATTATAACGATTTCTGAAATTTTGAACGGCTCAGTGCATCAGAGCAATTCAATTTCTCCAAAATATTTTCATCTTTGAGGAAAATTAAGAAAGCTATGGCAATCTTACCCGACAATGAAAAGTGGTTCGCAGTTGTTAACCCGAATGCTGGAAACAGAAAAGGGAAAAAAGACTGGAACAGGATCGCCGGGATATTTGAAAAGAACGGGATCCCTCTTTCAGTGAAAATAACCGGGCACACAGGAGAGGCTATTGATTTTACAAGAAAAGCAATAGCCGAAGGCTACAGAAAAATAGTATCCGTGGGTGGTGACGGAACTCTAAATGAGGTTGTCAACGGCGTCTTCACCCAGGATATTTGCCGGGCTGATGAAATAACTCTCGGGATGATACCCGTTGGTACCGGCAATGACTGGGGAAGAATGTTTGGCATTCCTTTGGTCTATGAGGGTGCGGTGCAGATAATAAAGGAGTTCAGGACCATGCCTCATGATATCGGCCTTGTAACGTATTATAACGGTGACAGGCCTGAAAAGAGGTACTTCATAAATATTGCGGGACTGGGTTTTGAAGCTGTAGTGGTGCAAAGGACCAACAGGCAGAAAGAAAAAGGTAAAAGCAGCAAGGCTATATACTTCTACAGCCTTTTATCCAGTCTGATATCATATCGTAACGCAAAAGCGGATATTACAATCGAAGGAAAAGTCAGCACCGCCGATGTATTTTCGATCAATGTGGGAAATGGCCGTTATTGCGGAGGAGGTATGAGACAAACGCCCGATGCACTTCCCGATGACGGCCTCCTGGATGTCACTGTTATAAGAAGCATGGGCAGGATTGAGATTATCAGATCACTTAAGATTTTATTTGATGGCACGATATTAAGCCATCCCAAAGTTGACGGATACAGGACCAGCAATCTGAAAGTCACATCAGAGCTCCCTCTTTATGCCGAGGCTGACGGAGAAAGCCTCGGTCATACGCCTGTCGAATTCAGCATTTTACCTTCTGCGGTAAATATAGTCTACGGGTCGAAGCTTATTCGATGACCCTGATCTCATAAAGCCCGGGCCATTTTTTTCCGGTCACAAAAATCCGGCCTTTTTCATGGTCATACGCAATGCCGTTGAGTACATCGGCATCCGCCTGCCTCCTTTCATTGTAAGGAAAAAGATTGCTGAGATCAATATAAGAATTCACCCTGCCCGTTGAAGGGTCTATTCTGGCTATAAGGTCGGTTTGCCAGATATTGGCCCAGATCTCACCATTTATAAATTCCAGCTCATTTAACTGATCAACTTTGCGCTTGTCGTCATACACTTCAAGACGGGAAACTACGGTGAACATTTCCGGCTCAAAAAAATACAGGATATTTGAACCGTCACTCATCACAATATGGTCATCAACTGTTGCCAGCCCCCAGCCATGAGACTGGTAAAAGATCCTTTTAATAACATTGAAGGTTGCCCTGTCGTATACAAAACCTACCTGGTTGGTCCAGGTTACCTGATATATCCGGTCCCTGTAGAGAGTGATGCCCTCTCCGAAAAGAGAAGGATCGAGGTTTAGCTGCCTGATTACTTTCCCGGTCTCGAGTTCCACTTCACGTAAAGATGACCCGGCCTCCTGACCCGTACCTTCATATAAAAATCCGTCATGAAAGAACAATCCCTGGGTAAATGCTCTGGTGTCGTGAGGATATGTATTTACCACCCTGTACCTGAGCATGGCCGGGGATGTATCCGAAAGCAGAATTACAAATCCTGTAAGCACCTGGTTCCTTTTATTCTTAAAGGCGACAACCCTTAGCGGTTTTCTGCCGGTTGTCAAAGTAAAATCAGAGGGGATATGGCACTCCCACGGTTCAGACCTGAGAAGTGCTACTTCCTTTCCGTCAAAAAATACTCTTATGGAATCGGGGCTGTCATCAGGGTTTTCAGGAGCCAGCTGCACTTTTATCCGATCCCTTAGCCTGTATTCAGCCTCTCCTTCCGGCGCTTCAATCCGTATCAGTTTCAATGCAGGCTCAGACCCGGATGGCGGAGAAGGAGAGACGGTTTTCTTTTCAGGTCTGCCAGAGCAGGAAAGCATCCAGGCTGGCAGCAGAATAAAAAACAACGTCAGCAGGTATCTGGAGCAGTCATTGTTCTTCATTCTTTTTCCTTCCTCCAAACAATCTCCTGAAAGAGTTTTTTCTTGCCTTCGATATCTGCTTTTCCATCTCCTGTCTGTGGAGGTCAAAGGGCACCATCATTTGCCAGATCTCGCTCCATCCAGGAAATCCGCCCACGATTTTATCATCTATAAATATATCTGCGTCAATCTTACGGCTGATCGTTTCATCATAGACCTCTTCGGGATAATTTTTATTAACAGCATAAAATTCAATGCCGTTTTTGCGGCAGTATTCCACTGCTTCATCCAGTTCCTTCCCGGCCCTGAAAGTCCACAGAATAAGTCTTGCTCCCATCCGCTCAAACTCTTTAAGGGTCTGAAATGCAAACAATTTTTCCTTCCCGATGCCGGGATATTCATGATCGACAATTGTGCCGTCAAAATCAACGGCAATTTTAATGTTTGAAAAATTGACCATCAGGAATGTATTAAGTTTACAAATCTAATAAAAAAAAGATATCTGAAGCGACTGCACTTTCATGTTTTGAAGTGTAATTCCCGGAGATTATAAAAATTGTCGTCAAATTTATTCTAATTTTGCGCATCTCTGGATATCTGTATAATTAACCGGAAACTCAGGCAAAATGAGACATATTCCAAATCTGCTTACATCCCTGAACCTCGCGGCTGGTTTTATTTCAATCATTTATACAACACATGGAGAGCTGGTCACAGCTTCATGGTTTATTGCGGCAGCGATGATTTTTGATTTTGCTGACGGCCTCACGGCCAGAATGCTTAAAGCATATTCGGCAATCGGCAAAGAGCTTGACAGCCTTGCCGATATGGTAAGTTTCGGAGTGGCCCCGGCCTTGCTTGTCTATGTAATGATAAACAACAGCCTGGCTCCGCTGACAGATGATGTTTCACTATTCCGGAAAATCATATTTACCATAATACTTTCCGCCCCGGTTCTGATGCCTGTATGTGCCGGTTTAAGACTGGCTGTCTTCAATGTCGATCCGCATCAGACCATCTCTTTCAGAGGGTTGCCAACCCCGGCAAGCGCCATTGCCGTGATTTCGATCATCATCGGGTCTGAATACTCCGGTTCTGTCATACTTGAATCGTTTATCAGGCGGCCATCTGCTCTGGCAGTTTATACGATCGTCCTTTCCATTTTGATGGTCACAAGAATACCCCTGATTTCTCTAAAGCTGACCGATCTGAAATTACACGGCAATGAAGCAAGATACATTCTGGCATGTACGGTTATCATATCGTTTGTCTTTCTTGGCTCTGCTGCAGCTGCTTTGATCATCCCGCTCTATCTGGCATCATCCCTGATAGCAAAATTATTTTAGCTGGTCTTCCCTGTTGCCCTTTAAACCACCGGAAGATTTGCCGGCCGCATCTTTGTTTTCTCCGGATGATCTTTCATAATAATATAAGGCGGCCTTTATCAGGTACCAGCATAGTATTATAAAAGCAGGCCAGATAAGGTATTGAAGTATTTGTGATGTGTACATAATATTACAGTTTCCTGGTTTTTATCTGTTTAATTGTCAGATTTATAGTGAACAATCCGGTTCAGGATTCATCAGTCCCGCAACCAGCATCCTCAATATACATGACCTTCCGACTTCATCTCATTTTCCGTAATTTTTCTACTGTTGATTGACCTCCAGGCATACCATATATAACCAATCACGACTGGTATGATAAATGATACATACATCATGGTTTTAAGGGTAAAATGGCTTGACGATGCATTACGGATTGTCAGGGAGCTCTGAATATCATATGTAGAGGGGTAAAATGAGGTATCATTGAAACCGGCAATAAGGAAAAGTGAGAAAACAGCAATTACGGTTCCGGTACCTGAAAACCATATTCCTTTCCTGCTTTCTTTATACAGTGTAACAACAATTCCGTAAATTACTCCTGACACACCCAGCAGAAACAGTGCAAGGACCGCAGGCATCTGAATGAAATTCTGAAGGTATTTGAACTTTACTATTTCCATAGCACCTGTTTCATTGCCGGACGCGAACCCGGGGGAAACAACCAGCGAAACAACAAAGAATAAAAAGAAGACCAGAAATATCAGTGAATTTAACAGTACCCGGCCCTGCGATTTCTTAACAAGACCCTCATCATCAACAGAATTAATAATGTAGAGCAATCCGTTGAGCCTTGCCAGAAACAGAACTGCCAGTCCAAGTGACAGGTTTCGTATATTAAGAAGTGCCTCGAGTCCGTGCCATGGGGTTTTCCACGTTACCTGGTTCATACTGTTAAGGCTGAATTCCGAACCTGTGTAAAAGGTGGCAACTGCTGTTCCGATAAGGAAAGGCCCCAGGGAGCCATTTACAAGAAGAAATATGTCAAAGGTTCCCTGACCGAAGACATTAGCCGGTTTTGACCTGTACTCATATGCAATGGCCTGGATAATAAAGCTGAAAAGGATAGCTATCCAGACCCAGTAGGCTCCGCCGAAGCTGGTTGCATAAAAAAGCGGGAAAGAAGCAAAAAAGGCTCCTCCGAAAGTAACCAGGGTCGTGAAAGTGAATTCCCATTTACGGCCCAGAGTATTTACAATCATTGTTTTCCTGATACTGTTATCAGGAAGGGTAAAGATCATTGACTGCCCGCCCTGAACAAACATCAGAAATACAAGCAATCCTGCGAGGAGGGAGATTATAATCCACCAGTATTGCTGAAGGAATAAATGTGATAGCATTATTGTCATATCTTTATTCTTCTAATGTTTCGGACCAATTCTTATCTGTTTAATCATTATTGAGACCTCTGCAATCAGCAACCCGGTAAAGAGCACTGCAAACAGGATGAAAGTTGTAATTACCGATCCTGTACTGATGTTTGAGACGGCAACCGATACCGGCATCAGGTCCTGAATAATCCATGGCTGACGTCCCATCTCGGCAAGGACCCAGCCCAGCTCGCCTGCCACATAGGGAAGGGGGATTGAAAACAGGGCCAGCCACAGAAACCATCTCTGCCGGGAAAGTGTTCCCCGGAGAAGATAATAAAGGGCCATAAAAAACACCAGGATGAAAAAGAACCCGAGTATCACCATTACATGAAACGAATAGAATGCAACCGGAACATTCGGAACCGCTTCTTCGGGGGAGTCCAGGAATGCATAGCCGAAATATCTGAAGTAATCATCACGGAATGAATCATCTTCAAATGTGGCTTTCAACATCTCAAGGCGAACCTGATCCTTTTCTTCACGCGCCTTCTTATATTCTGCAAGAACAGAGCTGGCATACCTGCCCCTCTCCATTTTTTCTGAAACAGGTAAAATGCTTCTGCTGTCGTTACCGGAAACCAGGTCTCTGATTCCGGGTACAAAAGTGTCTTTGCTGCCCCCGGTCATAACTGAAAGCAATCCGGGTATTTCAATTTTGAAGACAAAATCCTTCATTCTCTTTTCTCCGATCGTCTCTTCAGAATTTTTCAGGATTCCTGCTGCTACAAGGCCTGCGTTATCTGTTCCGTCATAGAGGGCCTCAAAAGCAGCAAATTTCATCGGCTGCACTCTGGCAAGGGTCCTGGCCGATGTATCGCCGGTGTAAGCGACAAGCAGGGATGACAGCAGTCCGAATATTGAAGAAATGAGGATGCTTCTTGCAGCCAGCAGCTCTTCTCTCTTATTGATAAGATACCAGGAGCTTATACCCAGAACGAACATTGAGCCCAGAAGAAAACCCGAAGATATCGTGTGAATGAATTTATCAACAGCAACATCGTTGAACAGGACTGCCCAGAAATTTACCATCTCATTTCGGGCTGTTTCGGGATTAAAGACCATTCCTACAGGATTTTCCATCCATGCGTTTGCCACCAGTATCCACAAAGCCGAAAGGCTTGCCCCGATCGCTACCAGCCATGTTGAAAGTAGATGGAACTTCCTGCCCACCTTGTTCCATCCAAAGAACATAACTGCTATGAAGGTCGATTCCAGAAAAAAGGCAAGTATTCCCTCTATTGCCAGTGGTGCTCCGAATATATCCCCTACAAACCAGGAGTAACTGGACCAGTTGGTACCGAATTCAAATTCAAGTATTAACCCGGTCGCAATACCAATTGCAAAATTGATACCGAATAAAGTCATCCAGAAGCGGGTGATCCGCTTCCATTCTTTGTCGCCAGTCCTGACGTAAAAGGTTTCCATTATGGCAATAATGAACGAGAGACCCAGTGTCAGGGGTACAAAAAGCCAGTGGTAGATCGCAGTCAGTGCAAACTGTGCTCTTGACCAGTCAACAAGAGATAAGTCTACGTTTTCAATCATAAGTTTCTGTTGATTTTATCAGCTGATCCAGTACATATTCACTTCTCTGTTCTTCAGTATCAAATTTATTCCTGAGAAAATCAGGGAAAAAGAATATTCTGAGTATTGCGAACATGATAAACAGTTTGACCAGAATAATTATCCAGACCCTTTTCCCCCACCAGGAAAGACTTCTGAAACCATCATAATAAAAACGGAAGAGGTTGTAAAAAGTCCTGAAAAATGATTTCATTCCTGATACTTCAGTTATTTGGTTTACTTTTTGATCTTACTGATCTTACTGATTTTTGTTTTTCGTGTATTATTCCCGGTCCGGCAGTCGCCGGCAAGGGTTCGTTATCGTTTTCGAGCGGGAATATTATCCTTTCATCACCCACTGTCGCAGATAATCCCGAGGTGATTTTCTGAACCGCCTTAAAGCCATAAAAGAACTCCCTTGCAAATACCCTCAAAACAGTATAAGCCGGTATGCCGAGTATCATTCCCGGAATCCCTGCCACAAAACCGGCTGCAAGAATAAGTACAAATATTTCAAGAGGATGTGCCCTGACACTGTTCGAAAAGATCACCGGCTGGAAGATCAGATTATCTATGAGCTGTGTAACAGCCAGAACGATCATCATGTAATATATCAGAGGAACAACGACTGTTGAAAAGTCCTGGTTGATGTGTGAAGCTACACCCATCGTCACGGCAATGAAAAATCCAAGCCATGGACCAACATAAGGTATTACGTTCAGAACCCCTATAATAAGGCCCATCACCAGCGCCTGCTGAAAATCTGTTCCCACAAGGGTCATACCAACATCGATGAGTATCATTATGCAGGTACTTTGTATAAGTATCCCGATGAAATATCTTGTAAGGAGGTTTTTAACAGAATTAAGCGCATTGGATACATTATCCACGTATTTGTCAGGGACCCACATAAGAATGGATTCAAAGAAAAGATGCTTATCCTTGAGGAAGAAAAAAGTAATGAAGGTGATGGAAAACACAGCTATTGCCAGATTCCCGAGCAGGCTTATCACCGATCCCAGAAAATCCTGAATCATTTCTATGTTGAGCACTCCCGTAACTTTAGAACTGATGTATTCCTTCAGGGAAAGATCATCTCCAATTTCAGGGTTAAGTGTTCTCAGGAGGTTTTCAATCTTCTGAACCGGCCCCTCAATAAGCAAAACGATTTTTGCGCTATCTATACTTGAAAAGTAATTTATCTGCTTCGTGACGAGAGGAACAAAAATCAGAAAGAACAATATGATCAGGCTCCATATTATCAGAAGAGTTAACAGTGCGCTCAGAGCATTGGGGAATTTCCATTTTCTAATCCGTATCCTGTTGAAAATATCGACCAAAGGTCTTCCCACGACGGAAAGAACACCGGCAATCAGTATGTAAACCACTATGCTCCTGAAATACCACAGACAAGCGATAAATATTATGATGGCGAGAAAGACCAGAATGCTCCTCAGAGTGGCTTTCATGAAATTAACCTTTTCTTATACAAACCTAATTTAAATTTTTATAATAACATAACATAGCTATATCCTTGTATTGCCTTCGTGACAGATTATTGTACAAGAAAATTCATGCCATTTTGTCCTGCATCAGGCTGCATTCATGCCAATATGGCCATTTTCTCCGACTGGAACAGAAATTGAGAATATGCAGGTAAAGATTACAAAAAATGTTGAACTTAAAATAATGGAGGACAGAACTATGTTACCGACTATTACAAAAAGGAGTTTCAGGCCGTTTTACATGTCTAATATCTTTGATGATGATTTTTTCCCTGTTCCTGGCAACAGGGCTAGCTCTATGCCTGCAGTCAATATAAGGGAGGATGACAAAAAATTCTATCTTGACCTTGCCGTACCCGGAATAGACAAGAAAGATCTCAAGATCGACATGAATGAAGATGTACTCACCATTTCTTCGGAATCAAAGAGCGAATCTGAGGAAAACACCGATGGTTATAAAAGAAAAGAATTCAGCTATTCATCTTTCTGCAGGAGCTTCCAGATACCTGAAAATGTAAACAAGGACAAGATTGAAGCAAATTACAAGGATGGAATTCTGAAGGTCGTACTTCCCAAGGAGGAAGAAGAAAAGAGCAAAATTACAAAGCAGATCAGGATTTCATAATGAATTGAAAAAATCCCGGTCATACGCCGGGATTTTTTTTATCAGATCAGTTCTCTTTAATTTTTTCTGCGAATCTTTTCCCGTAATCAATCAGAGTGTTTCTTTTCGAGTTTCCCGGGGCGAATTTGAATGATGCCGGTTCTTCAAAGACTTTAAGCTTCAGGTTTCGGAAGTTATCCAGTATAATCTTTGACGCCTCACCGCTCCATCCATACGATCCGAAAGCGCCTGCATTCTTGCCTTTGTCACGTATGGGATTTATGAGGGCGAACAACTTATAAACCGGAAGCAGAGTATTCTGATTTATCGTGGGCGATCCCACAAGAATTGCATCAGCCGGTATTATCTTTGAATCGAGTTCTTCAAGCGGGATGGTTTCAATATCCACCACCTCAACATGAAAATCTCCCGATCCGCGGATCGCTTCTGCTATAATGAATGCAGCATCTTTTGTATAACCATATGCTGAAATATAAGTAACAAGGACGTTTTTTACAGGCTCCCCTTCAGTAATTTTAAGGTATTGCTCTGCCAATGTGCGTGTTAATCCCATAATTTCCCTGAGGTTCTCATAATGAACCGGTCCGTGCCCCGGACATATGGCGTCTATTTCGAGATGATCGATCTTGTCGACAGCTTTAATCATAAATCTGCTGAACGGCTTAAGTATCACATCAAAATAGTATCTGAATGTTTCCAGGTATTCTTCGGTAAGCTTACTCCGCATTCCGGAGTCACAATAGTGGGCTCCGAAAGAGTCGCAGGTAAAAAGAATCCTGTCTTCAACAAGGTAAGTATAGATAGAATCGGGCCAGTGCAGGTTGGGAGCGCTGATAAATTTCAGGGTTTTATTTCCGAGATCCAGAACATCACCGTCTTTCACCACAAGTGACCTGAAGGGTTTGTTGAGGATATCCTCAAGGTATCTGACAGCATTCCCGCTGCCGACAACTGTTGCATCAGGCGCAAGATCAAGGATTATACCGAGGCTTCCCGAGTGATCGGGTTCAGTATGATCGAGAATGATGTACTTGATCTCTCCCGGATCAGTCACAGACCGTATTTTATTCAGGTAAGTATCACTGAACTTCTCTTTGGCCACCTCGATGAGAGCTTTTTTATCGGCTTCGATAAAATATGAATTGTAAGTGGTCCCGTGTTCAGTATGCATTACAATGTCAAAGGTCCTGATGTCATAATCAAGAACGCCCACCCATTTAACATCTTTTGTTATTTCTATAACAGTGTTATCTGTGACGGTCATTTTTACTGGTTTCAAAGTTTGGCAATGATGTTTTTGTTCGCCCTGACCTGCTGAAGTATAGGAACTTCAATTTCTGTCCCCAAAGGAAGGAATACGTCAACCCTGGAGCCGAACTTGATGAATCCCAGTTCATCTCCCTGCTTTACTGCCTGGTCAGGTCTGGCATATGTAACGATCCGGCGTGCCAGTGCTCCCGCTATCTGCCTCACGAGGATCTCATCCCCGTTACCGGCCTCGATAACAACAGAGCTCCGCTCATTAAGTTCAGATGATTTCGGGTGCCATGCCACCATATTTTTGCCCGGATGATAAAAAACGTGTTTTACCTTTCCCGATACCGGATATCTGTTACTGTGGATATTAAAGGGTGACATGAAAATAGAAATCTGCAACCTCGTGTCTTTGAAATATTCCTTTTCGACGGTCTCCTCTATAACCACAACCTTGCCGTCGGCCGGGGCATATATAAGCCCGGGGTCGGGTTCAAGGTGCCTTTCCGGAAATCTGAAGAAAAAAAGGACAAAAAGGTAGAGCAACATGGATACTGCGAGGAAGCCCCACTTAAGTATTGTGTGATCAGGCCAGAATATGCTGATCAGAATATTTGAAACAAGGATCAGGATGAAACCGAAACCCAATATTTTATATCCTTCCTTATGTATGCTCATTCATCAGTAAAATTTGCACAAAACTAATCAAGTAGATCCAATAATCAACCAAAAACCGAGATAAAAAGATAGACCAGGGGGAACGCAAGCAGGGCACTGTCAAATCTGTCGAGAAATCCGCCATGGCCCGGCATTAATGAACCGGAATCCTTTTGTCCGGCGCTGCGTTTGAGCATTGACTCCGCCAGGTCGCCATATGTGCCTGCAACTGATATTGTTGCTGCTATGACAATCCACCACCTGCTGGTTACCACCCCAAGCCATCCTGCCAGCAACCATGCAGCGATCACTGTCAGCACGGCTCCTCCAAAGAAACCTTCCCACGATTTTTTTGGTGATATTCTTGCCATAAGCTGGTGTTTTCCAAAGGATATTCCTGTCAGATAGGCTCCCGTATCGTTTATCCATAGGAGCAGAAAGAACCCTACAACTATTCCCGGAGAGAACTGGATACCCGGATGCGGCAGCAGGGATTCGATGCCGGTTTTTGCGAATGCGGCAAAAGGAAACAGTGAAAAGGGAAGGGCCGTATATATCAGCGAAAAGAAAGTATGAGCCAGTGAATCAAATGGCCTTTCCTGCTTCCTGTACAACTCGGTTACCATAATCAGAAACAGCACCGGTATTATTATGAAAAATGATTTCGCCGGCAGCAGGTCTGAGGCCACCATTGTTGAGACAGTGTAAATGAGAGCACCCGCCAGCAGTCCGGCAAGAGTCTGGGGGCGTAACCCGGTGTTTTTGACCATCTGGCAGTATTCATACTGGGTGCCTGCCATTATCAGCAGGCCGGTTATATAGAATGACACCGGATGGAGCCAGAATCCTCCAAGTACAAATATCACAATCCATACCCCTGTGAGGGTTCTTCTGAACAAGTTGGTCAATTGGTTCCGGTTTTTTCTTTACCTTTTCGTGTGCTTCCCTTAACAGGCTTTTCAGTCTTTTTTACCCCGGCAGCAGTTTTTGCCCGAACCGGCCCCGGTTCCTGTTTTTCATTCCGTTTATTGCCGGAAGAGGAAGGTTTACCTGCAGGAACATCTGCAGGTATTATTTCTTTGCCTGCCTTTCGTCCATCTTTTGCCAGGTCGCCCTTCCTTTTGCCAAAAATCCTCTCAAGGTCTTCACTGAATATCACCTCTTTTTCAAGAAGAAGTTCGGCAAGTTCGGTAAGTCCTTTCATGTTCTTCCTGAGAACATCCTGAGCTCTTTGATATGATTCCTCGATTATCTGCTTTACTTCGTGATCGATTATTTCTGCTGTCTTTTCGCTGTAAGGCTTTGTAAATCCAAAATCGGACTGACCTGAAGAATCGTAAAAGCTGATATTTCCGACTTTTTCACTCATGCCGAAGAAAGACACCATTGCATAGGCCTGCTTGGTGATTTTTTCCAGATCGCTCAATGCTCCCGTGGATACTTTACCAAACACCAGCTGCTCTGCGGCCCTTCCCCCGAGTGCATAAGCCATTTCATCAAGAAGCTGCTCGCGGGTGGTAATCTGCCGTTCTTCAGGAAGATACCAGGCTGCTCCCAGAGCCCTTCCCCTGGGGATTATTGTAACCTTGACGAGCGGGCTTGCATGCTCAAGCAACCAGCTTACTGTAGCATGACCGGCTTCGTGATAGGCTATGGTTTTTTTCTCATCGAAAGAGATGATCTTGTTCTTTCTTTCAAGACCGCCGACTATTCTGTCAATTGCATCAAGGAAATCCTGTTTTTCAACTTTTGTCTTGTTTTTTCTTGCCGCTATAAGGGCTGCTTCGTTACAAACGTTTGCAATATCGGCGCCTGAGAATCCGGGCGTCTGCTTGGCAAGAAATGAAATGTTAAAGTTCTTCTCTATCTTGATCGGCCTCAGGTGAACCTTGAAGATTGCTTCACGTTCATTCAGATCAGGCAGTTCAACATGTATCTGACGGTCAAATCGCCCTGCCCTGAGCAATGCCCTGTCGAGTATATCAGCTCTGTTGGTTGCGGCAAGTATTATCACTCCTATATTTGTCTGAAAGCCGTCCATTTCAGTAAGAAGCTGATTTAAGGTATTTTCCCTTTCATCGTTGGAGCCGAAGTTAACATTCCTGCCCCTGGCCCTTCCGACTGCATCAATCTCATCTATGAATACAATGCAGGGTGCTTTTTCCTTTGCCTGCTTGAAAAGATCTCTGACCCTGGATGCACCAACTCCCACGAACATTTCAACAAAATCGGAGCCCGATATTGAAAAGAAAGGAACGTTAGCTTCTCCTGCAACAGCTTTTGCCAGAAGTGTTTTACCCGTTCCCGGGGGTCCTATTAGCAATGCTCCCTTGGGTATCTTGCCTCCGAGCTGTGTATATTTTTTGGGATTCTTAAGAAAATCAACTATTTCCATCACTTCAGTCTTTGCCTCTTCAAGTCCTGCAACATCACTGAAGTTTATTTTGACATTAGTGTCCTTGTCGAAGATCTGAGCACGTGATTTGCCAACACTGAAGATCCCTCCCGCACCCCCTGCTCCGCCTCCGGCCATCCTGCGCATAAAGAACATCCAAAGGAAAATGAGCAGTATAAATGGCAGGGTCCATCCAAGGATTTCACCCAGATAATTGCGGCGGGTAACCGTTTCAGGGTAAATGATCTGATCTTCAGTGTAACCTGCTTTCTTCTGTTCCTCAAGAAAGAAAGGCTCAAAAGTACTTATATCAGCAATGTTATAAGTATAATGAGCTTTCTGCGCCCCCATGCCAAGGCCTATGCCTCTTCCGTTTGACGGAACTTCTGGGTATCTTCCCGATTCAACGGCATCTCTTGTCAGAAAAATTTCGGCAACCTCCTTGTTAACGATCACCAGTTTTTCAATATCGCGTTTCTCAATCATCGTCATCAGGTCCCTTGTCAGGGCCTTGGGGACAGATCTCCCTCCATATATCAACTGAATGGCGATAAATGAGAAAGCCAGAATGGCAAAAATCCAGTTCGAATTGAACTTTGGTTTCAGGTTCTTGTCCGTCTTGTTGCCCGGCCCCTGATTGTTATTATTATTATTTTCGACCATAGTCTGATAACTTAATGCATTTCATCCTCCATAGCCTCAATTGACGCATCTGCCCAAAGAGATTCAAGGCTGTAAAAATGTCGGTATTTTTCAAGAAAAACGTGCACAACCACATCGTTATAATCGAGAAGCACCCAGTAACAGTTTTCAGTACCCTCTATGTGCAAAGGCTTTTCTCCGGTCCCGAGCCTTACATTATCCTCAACAGAATCAGCAATAGCTTCAACCTGAGTGACCGAGGAACCATGACAGATAACAAAAAAATCGGTTATAGTGTTTTCAAGCTTTCGTAAATCAATTTTCAGAACATCAATCCCCTTTTTTTCATGAATACCTTTGATAATGCTTTCCAGTTTGAGTTCTGTCCCTTCGGGTTTTTTCTTCATCAATAAAATATCTGTTGCATTTCAAGTCGCAAAAATACAAACTTTTATCTGTATTTTTTATAACCTTGAATCTCTTTTTGCAAATATGATAGTGCCGGGGAGAAATACCCGGGAAATTGTTAATATTTAATTAAAAATCATTATTTTCATGAAATGATAATCGGATCGGAAATAATCTGTCATTCAGAGGTTCCTTCAACGAACGACCTGGCAGCACACCTGATAAAAAATAATAAACCTGCTGAAGGGACAATTATCCGGGCAGATTTTCAATCGGCCGGAAGAGGTCGCTCAGGGAACAGCTGGGAGAGTGAAAATGGTAAAAATCTTCTGCTGAGCATAATACTTTTTCCCGATTTTCTCAGACCGGAGAATCAGTTTCTGCTGTCTATGGCTATTTCGCTGGGGATCAGGGATTTTTTAAGAAACCACATAGCAACATGCACTATTAAATGGCCCAATGATATATATGCAGATGACGCCAAGATTGCAGGAATACTGATCGAGAACTCTCTGACCGGCACCAATATTGAAAGTTCGGTGGCAGGAATCGGGCTGAACATTAATCAGACCTCTTTCAGTGGAAGCGCTGTTAATCCTGTCTCCCTCAAACAGCTGACAGGTATTGATTATGATCTCTCTGAATGCCTTGGCCGGCTTTCTGCATGCCTCGACAAAAGATATAAACAGCTGGTCAGGGGAATGACTTACGAAATTAGGGAAGATTACTTATCTTCCCTCTACAGATTTAGGGAGTGGCATTCTTTCCGCAGCATTCACGGAATATTCACAGGAAGAATAATTTCAGTTACTGATGCAGGTCTTTTACAGGTTGAAGACCGGATATCTGGTGTACGTGAATTCAATTTCAGGGAGATCGGGTTCACTGATAAGGACGATTCCAGCCTGTGAATTTTTCCATCTCCTCAACGAGGACCTCCAGAAATTTACTGATCGGCCCTGCAGCAACCATTTTCAGAAAGGAATTCATTTCAGCATTCAGTGTCACGATGACAGAAGTCCTGTTATTGCCGGCTGAATCGATTCTGAATAACAGGCTGAACGGATTCGAGCCCAGTGCTATTCCGGAGCAGGTTATTTTATTAAGGGGATCCCTTTCTGTCAGCCAGATCTTCACATCTCCCAGAGGATCGATACGAAAGCTCGCTGACTCCTTCCCGATATCAGAGCCTGTGATATTACCTTCAGGTAAAAACTGTCTCATATTCCGGAAGTCGGTCATGAAGGAATAGAATTCTCCTGCCGTGCATGAAATCAATGCTTCTCTGCTTTCAAATTTAGTTGTTTCTGTCATGCCGTGCTTTTATTTTTGTTAAGAGGTAATAATGGGATCTGATTTTCTTTTTGCTTTGGGCAGTGTATCAGTGGCTGGCCGGCACACCCCAGGACGAAGGATCTTCTCTCCATTTTTCAAGGATTGCGGTTTCTGCGCTGGTAATATACCCTGAATCAGCTGCGATATGAACGAGGGTAGTATAATTTCCAAGTGTATGGAGGCCGCAGTTCTCTGATGCAAATGCTTCAGCAGCTCTTTTAAATTCATAGGTAAAAATAGCTGTCATCCCCAGCACAACACAACCGGCCTCACGGAGAGCCCGCACTGCTCCCAGGCTGCTTCCGCCGGTGGAAATAAGGTCCTCAACAACTACTACTTTTTGACGAGGCTCATAATATCCCTCTATCTGATTGCCCAGACCGTGTTCCTTGGCTCCTGACCTTACGTAAATGAATGGCAGCCCGAGAGCTTCAGCAACGAGCGCCCCATGTGCTATCGCCCCTGTGGCCACACCCGCTATAATCTCTGCCTGCGGATAAGAATCCTTAATAATCTCAGCAAAAGAATCCCGGATAAAAGTCCTGACTTCCGGGAATGAAAGTGTTTTCCGGTTGTCACAGTAAATAGGAGACCTTAATCCGGAGGCCCATGTAAAAGGATTTGAAGGTTGTAATTTAATTGCTTTAATTTGCAGTAGATATTCAGCAATTTTTATAGCCCTGTCTTTCATTGAAAAAAATGTATAAAGTTCATTTTGAAAACCGGTACATAGTGATCAGCTCTGAACCTGACCGGTTACAAAAATACGGGTTATTCCACAAATTTGGCTCAACGAGTGAACTTTATAAAATAATAGGTGATTTTCAGGCAGATAAGAGCATGTCTTCAGTAAATATATATGGCCATAACATTAATCATATCTGGAAAATATTCAGGATATACTTCACTGAAGTCGGTGCTGCAGGTGGTCTTGTGAAGCATAGTTCAGGAAGATACCTGTTCATTGAAAAGAGAGGTATGCTCGATCTTCCAAAAGGCCACCTCGAACCAGGCGAGGAACCGGAATCGTGCGCAATGAGGGAGGTAAATGAAGAGTGCGGCATTTCAGGCCACAGGATATTAAAGCCTCTGCAGCCAAGCTACCATACATACGTTATGGGAGGGATTTCTTACCTCAAAAAAACAAGCTGGTTCATGATGAGTTATGACGGCCCCATGGTAACCGTTCCCGAAATAAGTGAAGGTATAACAAAAGTTGAATGGCTTTTGCCTGATGAACTCGGTAAAATAAGGAGCAGGGCCTGGTTGTCGCTTGTTGATCTTATAAATATTTCAATCCTCAACGATTGAAAGAGACTCAGGAGAAACTATTCCCCTCTTCTCCCCTGTAATCACTGATTTTGATAGACAATGGCACAAAAAGGGAGGCATCGCCGCCGCTTCTTATAATATCCCTCACAAAAGAAGAATTAACATGAGCATGCTCGGGCACAGTGAGCAGGAATACTGATTCAACTTCCGCAGCCAGAGCTTTGTTGACCTGTGCTATGGCCCTTTCAAACTCAAAGTCAGCTGCAGTTCTGAGTCCTCTGATGATGTATCTGGCTCCTTTGTTTCTGCAGTAATCTACGGTAAGTCCCTCATAATGGTCTACAACGATCCGGGACTCATTAATGAATACCTTCCTTATCATTTCCTTTCTCACCTCCAGAGGGTAATAGCTTTTCTTAAGTGCATTTGCGCCTGCGGCTATGATGATCTCATCGAAAAGGTTCAGTGCCCTCAGTGCTATTCCCTCATGCCCGATGGTAAAAGGATCAAAAGACCCGGGAAAAACTGCAATCTTTTTCATTCGAAAATCATTTTTTTGGGATTTTTTACTTTTTGTTTCAGCAGTGCCAGATCAAGCACCTCCATTATTGAATCAACATAATGGAATTTCAACCCTCTGATATAGATGTCCTTAATCTCCTTAACGTCTTTTCTGTTATCTTCTGAAAGGATGATATCCCTGATGCTTGCCCGTTTTGCCGCCAGTATTTTCTCCTTGATGCCTCCCACAGGAAGCACTTTGCCTCTCAGGGTGATCTCCCCCGTCATGGCAAGGTATTTTTTCACTTTTCGCTGAGTGAAAGCTGAAGCTATTGAGGCAGCCATTGCAATTCCTGCTGATGGGCCGTCCTTTGGAATGGCTCCTTCAGGGACATGTATATGGATATTCCATTTTTCGGAAAAGGAGTCCGGCAAATCAAGGACTTCAGTATTTGACTTCAGGTATTCAAGAGCAATGATGGCAGACTCTTTCATTACTTCACCCAGGTTACCAGTCAGGGTTAATTTGCCTGTTCCCCTGCTGAGACTTGTTTCAACAAAAAGAATCTCTCCTCCTGCCGGGGTCCAGGCCAGTCCGGTCACCACACCAGCCTGCTCATTGCCCGCATAAATATCGCGCAGGTATTTCGGAGGCCCCAGAATAAGTTCCAGATCTGACAGTGACATGTCAGCTCCATACTCTGTCTCCGAAGCAATATTCCTTGCCGTTACCCTTACAATCTTGGCCAGCTTTTTATCAAGCTCCCGCACTCCTGATTCCCTTGTATATTTATCTATCAGCAACTCCATTACCTTAAGATCCATTTTAAGCTGGTCAGGTCTGACACCATGATTATCCAGCTGCTTCGGAAGAAGGTGCCGGCGGGCAATTTCAAGTTTTTCCTCAACAAGGTAGCCAGTGATCTCAATAAGCTCCATACGATCGCGCAGCGCAGGGCTGATGGTTGCCAGAGTATTTGCCGTAGCAATGAAAAGAACTTTTGAAAGGTCGTACTCCATTTCAAGGAAATTATCAAAGAAGGCACTGTTTTGCTCAGGATCAAGGACTTCAAGCAGGGCAGATGACGGATCTCCCCTGAAATCACGCCCGACTTTATCAATTTCATCGAGAATGAATACAGGATTTGAAGAACCTGCTCTTTTAATATTCTGAATTATCCTGCCCGGCATAGCGCCGATATAAGTTTTCCTGTGACCTCTTATCTCGGCCTCGTCATGAAGACCACCGAGGGACATCCTGACATATTTTCTGCCCAGCGCTTTGGCCACCGATCTGCCAAGGGATGTCTTACCTACGCCGGGAGGGCCGTAAAGGCACAAAATCGGAGATTTGAGATCGCCTTTCAGCTTAAGTACAGCCAGATGTTCCAGGATCCTTTCCTTGACTTCATCAAGCCCGAAATGGTCATCGTCGAGAACCTGCCGTGCATTTTTAAGATCCAGATTGTCGTTGGTATAAAACCCCCATGGAAGGTCGAGAAGGGTCTGGATATAATTGACCTGAACAGAATATTCTGCGGCAGCAGGATTAAGCCTGTAAAGCTTGTCCAGCTCCTTGTTGAAAACAGCCCTGACATCATCAGTCCATTTCTTGTCTTCAGCTTTCTTCCTGTACTCTTCAATCTCTTTTTCAACAGGATTGCCGCCCAGTTCATTCTGAATGGTCTTCATCTGCTGGTGAAGAAGAAATTCCCTTTGCTGCTGGTCAAGGTCACTCTTTACCTTCGACTGCAGTTCATTTTTAAGCTCCAGTACCTGTATTTCCTGCACCAGGTACTCAAGAAGGTGATAGCCTCTGTCCCTGAGATTGTTTATTTCCAGCAGCTTCTGCTTGTCCTGTACTTTTATGTCGGTATTGGAACAGATGAAATTTATCAGATATGTATTATTCTCAATGTTCTTTATGGCAAATGAGGCCTCCGGACTGATATTCGGATTTATTTTGATGATCTTGAGAGAAAGATCCTTAAGAGAGCCCACGATAGCGTCAAAATCCTTGTTGCTCCCGTCCGGCCTTGTTTCCGGAATGGTCCTTACTCTTGCAATAAAATAGGGATTATCAGATATTAGCTCTTCAAGCTTCATTCTTTTTCGTCCCTGGATTATGGCAGTGGTCGATCCGTCAGGCATCTCCAGAAGCTTGACGATCTGGCCGACAGTTCCAACACTGTGCAGCTCGGAAAATGATGGATTTTCGGTGTCAGGGTCTTTCTGGGCCACAGTTCCGACGATTCTGTCATTCCTGTAGGCATCTTTTATAAGCTGGATCGATTTCGGCCTTCCTATTGATATGGGCAAAACAACCCCGGGGAAAAGGACTGTATTCCTTAACGACAGGACAGGCAGGGTTTCCGGAACATCAACATCCTCCAGTGCATTATCCTCCCCGTCGGCAATTATGGGAATTATATCCCTTTCCCCGTCAAGCAGGTTGGGGAGTAAAAATTCATTAAAATTCTTTCTGAACTTCTTATCCATCTGTAACTCAAATGTTGTCAAATTTAAACATATTTTGCGACAAAAGCCCTGCGGTCGTTTGCTGTCTTTTTGTCTGGCCTCAGTGAGATGACAAAAAAGGGGCCCTCGTTCAGCCCCCTCAATAGAATTTTATATCGGTTGTCCTTATTTCTTCTTTCCCACATGGTTCTTGTAACGGTTCATGAATTTATCGACCCTTCCGGCAGTGTCGACAAGTTTCATCTTTCCGGTGTAGAACGGATGCGATGTATTGGATATTTCAAGTTTTATCAACGGATATTCGTTGCCGTCCTCCCATTTTATGTTTTCTTTTGAAGGTGCTGTTGACCTTGTCAGGAAAGAATATCCGTTCGACATATCCTGAAAAACCACCAGCCTGTAATTATCCGGATGTATTCCCTGTTTCATCTTGATTTTTTTTAGTTCTGAAAATATTGTCCTGCTCTGATTTGGGTTTGCAAAATTAATCAATTCACTTATAATTAACAAAACGTATCGTGAAATTATTCGTCTTTATTTTTCCCTGAAGCCATATCATGCTGTTGCATAGACATTTCATCTTTATATCGGATGAATTTAAGTTTATCGTTTATCATGTACCTGTAAGTAATATGAACCTTGACCTTATGTGCCCCTATGGCCTGGTATATAGCCATCATTTTGGGATTGAAATCGCCTACCCACGACAGTTCAAGCTCCCGGTACCATGGCTTGCGCCTGAAAACACCGTAAAGATGATAAAAGATAGCCGATTCAACTCCGCTGTTCTGATGTGATGGGACCACGCCCGCCACAATGGCTCTCATCCTTGTCATTTTATGTGTTGCCCTGAAAAAAATGAACCGTAAAATGTTGAAAAAATGAAGCTTGCCATTTAAATGCCTGAGGATCTGGTTAAAATCGGGAAACAGGATAAAGAAGGCAATGGGTTTATTGTTAAAGTATGCAAACCAGATAAGCTCTTCATCGATTATGGGTTTTGCCTTACGGAAAGTGGCCTCAATTTTTTCAGGTCCGATGGGGGTAAAGTCTTCCTTGAAGACCGACCAGGTCGTATTGTATATTTCAGTAAAGTCATTGACGAATTTATGTTTCTGCCTGAAATCAAAATGATGAAAAGCATAGCCAGGACGTTTTGCAACCCATTCCGCGATCTTCATGAACCTGGCAGGAAACCCGGTTATTGTCCCTTCATCACTCCTGATTTCCCTGTGATAGGAGTATTGCTCGAAATAGTTCCTGAAACCATAATCCTCAAAGAACTGCCTGTAATATTTTTTGTTATAGGGCATCCCGAAACCCTGTTGCATAAATCCCTCGACAAGGAGGCCCCAGTTGGTATCATTTTCTCCAAAGTTCACAGGACCGTCCATGGCTTCAATTTTTCGCCTGGAAAGCCAGTCTTTGCCTGCATCGAAAAGAGTGAATGCATATTCCCTGTTCTCCACAACCTCAAAAAATCCAATTCCGCCGGTTGGCTGGTTGTTTGCAGATGAGCGTTCGGGGTCGATAAAGGCCGCCATTCTGCCAACGGTGATGTCGTTATCGTCTTTCAGTATCCAGCGAACCGCCTCCCCCGATTGTAAAAGCTGATTTTTCCGGGAATCAAAAATCTCCTCAATCTGCCTGTCCAGAGGACAGATCCAGTAAGGATCATCCTTGTACAATCGCTTCGGAAAATCAATAAACTCTTTCCTGTCATAAAATGTTCCGACTTCAATTAACTGCATGGTGAAGAGTGGTTTATATTTTTTAGCCCGGTATTTCCAGTACCCTCCTGTAATTTGCCGGGCAGTCTTTTGTGACAAATATATGCAGAATTCAAAAATTTAAACTTCAAAAGGCAACATTTGGGTATTCACCAGGGTTGTGCAGGATCAGAGAATTTATCATTCCCAGCCTGTCAGATGAAGTTTTTCCGTTTGAACTTTCACTTAATATCAATAATACGATGATCGATGAGAACAAACAACAACCCGAGAAGAAAAGAATAGATCAGAAACAATTTCACGGGAATATATTCAGCCGGTTTGATTTTCATTTTAACCCAAAGGTAACCCGAAAGAAAAAGTCTTCCGCACAGGAATGATATGAAAGTTGCCACAGCCACTCCCTGAAGGTTATATCCCCACTTTATCATCATAAGGCTTAACGGTATATTAACACCCAGCTCAATTATTGCGGAATACAGATTAATGTGTGTCCTCTTTCTTCCCATAATTACTGTCTGGGGAAATACAAGCCGCGGTATTACAAGCAGTGAATAAACAAGAAAAATGTCGGCACTCTTCTGGAACTCGGGAGTGAACATTCTGGGAAAGATCCATCTGGCAAACAGCATTATGAACATCACTGCCGGAAAGCAGATATGCATAAGTTTTTTTGATTCCTCCCTGATCCGGATGATTGATTCTTTCATCATTGACCGGGTCGAGAATTCCGGCAGCATGGCATTGCTGAGACCGTTGGCCAGCATCAGTACCAGCGGGAACTCCTTTGCACCGTACCTGAACCATGCAAACATCCCCGGGTCGCGGAAAACCGCTGATACAATTATACCATCTGTATACTGGGCCGAACCGCTTATGAGAGAAGTGAGGATCAGGGGGATTCCCAGATAAAGGTGCTCCTTCATAAAATCGGCTGATATCTTCATCTCCGTGTACCTCCTGAGAAGGATAATCAACCATATCCACCTGATGCCTGTAACCGCAAGCAATCCGTAAAAAGACCATATCAGGTCCATGCCCGCCCCTACAGGAGCAATAACCAGCAGAAGCTGCAGGGAAAAAGTATAGATCCCGTATTGGATTATCCTGTGCGACCTGTTGTTCAGGAGATAAATATATTCTATAAGGCATACGGGATTACTTAAAAGAAGATAAAGCAGCAAAAGGTTTAAGTAGGGAACGTTGCCTGAAAAACCAAAGACCGAAAAATTATTTTTGATGACATGGCCTAACAGAAAGAAAAAAAGGCTGAAGAAAGACAACAAAAGAAAAGCGTTGAAAATCTCCGGTGATTTGCCGGTACCATTTTCACCCATCTTCCTGTAAGTTTTATTCCTGTTATAGAGGGGAAGAAGAGACTGAATTATGCCTGTTACCCAGAAAAAGCTTAAGAGGCTGGCTATGAACAGGAACATCTCCCATGAACCAATTTCAGCCCTTGTGAGGTGGCTTTTGGTAAAAACGATACTGATTATCAGAAAAACGGTGAATCGCAGCAGCTGAAAAATCTGCAACCCCGATATGTTGTCTATAAATTTGTTCTTTATCAATCCTGAAAAAATAATGTAGTCAGTTTTTCTGAATATTGCGGCACTGCACAGGAATCCGGCCCAGGCATTCATTTTCTGACCGCACAAAGATACGATTCAACAGTACATCATAAAAATAAATTTTCAACCCTTGGTTCAATCTGAGACTTTTACTTTTGCCCGCATCAAAGTCCGTTCGAAGCCTGTCTGATAAATCTGCAGGGATTAAAATTTTGTGAAATGGAAATTTTGGATTTATTTTGCATTATTGAAACGGTGGATGTAGTTCAGCTGGTTAGAATGTCGGATTGTGGTTCCGAAGGTCGTGGGTTCGAGTCCCATCTTCCACCCAAACAGGAAAGGCTGAAGTGAAACGACAGCCTTTTTTTATGGGTGCCTTTAGATGATGGTTTGTCAGCCCTGTGTGGATTTACTGAATTTGTCCCCGGCATTCATTAATGAAAACACGATGCTTCAACATAAGACACAATTGTAACAATTGTTACATTTCCCCTGAGAATATCTTTCCAGCAGAAATCAACTTTTAATCCCCTGCGTTTTTCAGATAAATGCCTCATAATCTGTTTTGAAAATTAAAGAATTCAAAAAAATAAATGTTAAAAATTTGTTAATATTATTTTTTTTCCACATCTTCGACCACTATCAAGTTTATTACTGAATTTCAAACCTAAAACTAAATCGTATGAAGAAATTATTACTGTTGTTTGCTCTTTCTGTGTTTACGGGTGCTGCTGCACTTTTTGCGCAGACAAGAGTCATTACAGGTA